>NZ_JAECZC010000016.1:80198-116128 GCF_016056305.1 Amazonocrinis nigriterrae CENA67
ATCTCCCCATCTCCCCATCTCCCCTGCTCAAGAGCATGTAACTTTCAATAAAGAATTGTATTTAATTGACAAGAATTGTATTCATTAGACAAGAATTGTATTTATTGAAGAAACCATACTTCCCTGTGTTCATATACTAGTTTTATTCCTATCGTTGGCATATTGCACTAGGAGGTTCCCAAATGGTTCACACTTACGAAGTATTTGTTGATATCAAAGAATTTGCTGACTTAACTAATAACGCTTATCAACACGGTACGACACGGTACGAAATTAACGCAGAATCAATACAGAAAGCTGATGGTATGGCACTGGTTCAGGCTAGAAGCGAGCATCCATTGGGCACTGAATATGATGTTAGGGTAACAAGGCTACTCAAATAAAGCGATCGCTTCGTTTGACCAGTTTTCAAGATAGGGGGCAAGAGGTAACGCGGAAATCGTATTTGAAAATTTCTGCTACTTCAAAATTTAACAATAATTTACTCATACCTCAATAGCCCCCGACAATTAGATAATGTAGTAGCGATCGCGGTGTCAATCAAGTTATAGCAAAGTGCGCTTTAATTGCTGTAATAGCTCTTGTGTAAAACCTATTTAAGAATTACACTGACACGAGTTGATATCAGCGCCTTGAATGACACAGACGGAAAAAAATATCAGTATTAGAGAAGCAAGTTCTCAAGAAGATTCACTAATTGCACAGCATTCTTACCAAATGTGGCAAGATCTTGGCTTTTCTGATGAAGCTATTAATCCTGAATGGCTTGAAATTACCCTTGAGTTTATTGAACAGGCTCGTCAGAATTTATTTTACAAAGCTTTTGTAGCAGAAGTTGATAACATAGTTGTGGGTTCTGTAGGTTGTCAATTGTTTGCAGGTTTATACCCGAATATTTTCAAGGCAGAGTACCGAAAATTCGGATACATTTGGGGTGTTTATGTTGAACCGTTTCATCGCAGACAAGGTATTGCTAAGCATTTGACTAAAACTGCGATCGCTTATTTAAAAGAGATTGGCTGTACGCGCGTAATTCTCAATGCATCTCCATTAGGTAAACCAGTCTACTCCAGTGTTGGTTTCTCAGAAGGCAATGCCATGGAACTGGACGTATAGCAAAGTGCTGAGTGCTGAGTGCTGAGTGCTGAGTGCTGAGTAGGAAGCCTCTTGTTTCAAAGCGATAAATTGCAGTTTGAAGTAATACGATTTCTTCCCCCCTGCACCCCTACTCCCCTGCACTCTGGCGAATGACATCAATAGCCGTCATCAGCCAATCAATATAAGTTTGTTCTCTTCGGATCGCTAAGTCTAATACGAGCCTTTGCATTATCTGTTCACGGGTGGCAAACTGATCGCCAAGCATCGGTAATTCAATATTTTTACATTTAGTCAGCTTTTCGCTACGTGCAGCTAACTGCTGTTCTAGCAATTGAATGATGGCTTCATTTGGTAATTGTGCTGCAAAAAACAGCTGCACCAGTAACGGTTCTCTAGTGGTCGGTAAAGGCTGATGGCATCCAAGCCACCGAATTAATTCGGCTTTTCCGGCTTCAGTCAGATCATAAACTTTGCGGTTGGGGCGATCGCATTGAATTTCAATACTACAAGTAATCCAACCCTGCTCAACGAGTTTGTCCAGTGTTCTGTAAATTTGTGCTTGGTCTGCGGGCCATAAGTGAGCAATGCATTCATCGAAGCAGCTTGTTTTCAGGTCATAACCTGTCATTTTTTCTTGCTGAAGGAAACCTAGAATTGTGTGTGCTAAGGACATAGGCGGTTTTTTTGACAGTAAAGTAGTGGTAACTATAATTTGTGATGTCTCATATATTTTTATGCTAGTATATGATTAATCATATATAGGAGTTATCTAATAAAATGATGTTGACTACGGTGTGCTTCGACAAAGAATATAACTCCCTAATTTTGGGTTGAATAGGCGACCAGTTTTTTGTAAGTACCGCGCTGTATGGCATAGTATCAGCGTCAAGTAGTTGAGATTAATGCAATTATTTACCTACACTTCACATTTCAACAAAGGCAGATTATAGTTCAGGCTGTGCCAAAGGAATACAATGCCTTTATCTATGTACTGAATATGGGGAAGGTCAGGAGATGGAGACAAGTTTGATTGCCCACAATTAGCGATCGCTTGTCTTTGATATGCTGCTTTGAGTCGTAACGTCTTTGACTAACAGAACGTTTGATTTAGGAGGAAGCGGTAAATGCTTTGCTGATCGCTGGTATATCACTTAACAAACCAGTGATTAATACCTGAGTAAAAATTATACAAACCCTTAAAGATGATCATAATAGGAGGATCAGTTCCATTGACTTCTAACACACTTCTACAAAGAATACGCCAACATCAACATTTACGTAATTTACGAAACAAATTTCTACGTCTTCATCAAGTGTTGCTTGAGACAGAGCGTATTGCCTACGAACAGAAACGTGGACGAGTATCGAGCGGAGAACTTCTGCAACTGGTCATTAATGATGAACAATTTGCTTGGCTACATCGCATTTCTGAGCTTGTTGTACAAATTGATGTCATGCTTGCAGCAGATGAACCAATATCCCTAGAGGATGTGGAAAATTTAAATGCCGATGCTCGTGTGTTAATCACACCATCAGAGGCAGGCAATGTGTTTGCGAGAAAATACTATACTGCTCTCCAGTGTGAACCTGACGTTGTTTTGGCACATGCAGAGGTATCAGAACTTCTTGCATCCAAGTAGCCGTTATGAACTGCATACACCAATAATGCACACAGTAGGGGCGTACAGCTGTACGCCCCTACTATTTTTTGGCTAACATTGTAGATTTGTCGTCTACACTCCACAGAGAAACAACCACACTAGGAACACCCGCCGCAATTAGAGAACGAGACAGTCCAATGACTCCATCACCTGTAATTTTTCCCTGTCCTGTTTCACAAGCACTTAACACAACAAGTTCAGCGTTTAATTTCATATCGAAGATTTCACCCGCCGTGAGAAATCCGTTACTATCCTGTTGTTCTGTTTTTGGGGTAGGATCGGGTGCAAGTGCGATCGCTCCTGGTACACCAAAGCCAAAATCATCGAGTAAGCCGTGAGTCACCAAGTGAATTATTCTGACTTTTGTCATCAGTTGTTTGACAGTATTTAAAGTGGTATCTTTAATACTTTGAGCAATTTATAAAGCTTGTTGATAGTAAGGAATTGCTTTGTTGAATTCATACAAATGATCAGAGTAAACATTGCCAATATAATTTAATGTACTCAAGGGTAATGTGAGGTAAACTGCTAAAGAAGCAAAGGTGAGACGTTGCAGACGGTGGGCTATTGGATGATGACGCATAGATAATTTGCAAATTATGATCAAAATTCATTACATATATCTTCCATTCTCAAGGAGATATGTATAAATCTGTAGAAAGTAAGGAAATTTTTCGTTTTTATCCAACTTATCTAAATAATGTAAATGATTTGATATTTTCAGGAAGGTACAATCAATCTAAATTCTCTTGCTGTGGAGGATGATTAATAAAGATTAAATATTTATTATCGAAAATTATTAATTTTTCTAAAAATATTTACATAACCTCTATTTGACGAAAGATATATGGGGTTAAGTGAAACTGCATTCAACCGGAGTCATCAAGATGAAAAGAAGCATTATTGTTAATCAGAGTATACAGCCCTTTGGTAGGGTGCGTTGTCGCGTAGCGCAACGCACCATCACTAATTTTCGGTGCGTTAGAACTAAAGTCCATAACGCACCCTACAATACTAAAGCTGTATTGGAAGATAAAGAAGTAACATCCCCCTCATCTCCCTCATCCCCCTCATCCCCCTGACTCTACCGACTGGATAAAACAAGGATGGATAAAGCATCAAGATATTGGCTATTGATCACCGTTGATAGTTTCGGTAAAATTCGTTGTGATGAACTTAAGGAAAACCGAGACTTTTTCTGGCAACAGTTTCCAGAGTTATCTCAGCAAGAAAATCTGCGTGAGCGAGGAATACAACGCCAGTTAATGCAATGGTATCAATATGATGATATTTTGCGCCAGCTAGCAAAAGGATGTCTGCGTTGTTTTATTTCTCATCAAATTAAAGACACTTGCCAAGGACTAGCAGAAAAGTTTGGTAAAAAACATAATTTTACTAGTGCTGAACTCTTGCCGTTGGTAGTTGATAGTCACCGGATGAGAAACTCTAACCCCCAATCTCTAACTACACGAATTTTACAGACTTTTGACCCAGAACAGAGTAATTTATCGACTTGGACAAACAGGATACTGAAAAGCGATCGCACAGTCAAACAATTCCTACTCGACCACGGCATTGAACAAGTCACTGACTGGATGATTCTTAACTACATGACACCAGGACGCTTAGCGCGTATTTTATCAGATTATCAGCAAACACCAACTGAAATCAACCAAGCAGTTGAACTTCTCGATAATTATCACCAAGTTTATCGCACCCATCTTTTACAAATCCGCAGAACAGGCGCTAAAACTCGATATCCAGAACCAACTTTAGAACAACTGCGTCAAATTGCTGATTTGTGTCAAGATGCAAAGCCTCATATTTGGGCAAAAAGAATCTCACCCGAACAAGTTCGAGAACAACTACAAAATCTTGCCACTTTACTTAGAGAAGAACGCATCCGTAGTAGAAAAGGTTTATCTCGTTTAGAATCTTTGAATCAGAATCAACAAACAATCAACATTTCCCAATCCGAAAATAATGAACAGTCAGACTTTTTAGCAGAATATCAACAAAAAATTGATGAATGTCTGATGAAATCTGCCGTTTTGGTGATTCAAAATCGATTTGACTATTTACAAAGGAAAAAAAATCCTCGTTCTCAGAAAAAGGCATACAACTATATTACAGGACTTTATTTATTTCATTGTCAGGGAGTTTCTATGGCAAACATAGCCACAGAACTAGAATTAACTGACCAACCAGAAGTTAGCCGCTTATTAGAACTGACAAACTTACGTAAAGATATTGGACGAAACACTTTATCTTGTTTAATCAAGTCTATTTTAGAAGTAGCTAAAACCTACGTCACTGCTGAGCAACTAAAAAATTTAGATAACAAAATTCAACCGATTGTAGAGCAAAAAATCCAAACTATAATTGAGCAAGCTAGAAAAGATGCTAGCACTGGAACCCAGCAAGTTAAAAACAACCAGTTGGCGCAAGCTATTTGCCAATGTCTGAAGGATAGAACAGAAATTATTAGAAGGAAGTAATTTTATGTATTCGCTTAGTGATGCTACAGATGATTTCTTTGAAATCAATCAAACTGTAGAGATAATTAATCTAGAACCGGAGTATTTTACACAAGCGCTAGAAACGAGTCAAAATTATCCCGTTCAATCTAAACAGTGGCAGATTTACTTACAAACTTTAGCATTTTTAGCTGTTAATGAATGGTTAGAAAAACGCGAACCTACTTTTTCCATCAATCAAGCTGAATTTTTAGCTTGGCAATCTCAATATACTTATGTGAATGACACTGCATTCAACGTATCTATCGGAAATTTTAAAGTTTGTATCATTCCTGTCATTAGCATCAGTCAGGAAGAAGTAACTGTATGCGAAGAAGTAGTTGTACCGAGAGCAATGATAGATTTACCAGAGTTTAATAGTCATTTATATATAGTTATTGGTATTGAAGAAGAAATAGAAATAGCCACTATTAAAGGATTTTTACGGTACGACGAACTCGTGGAGTATAAACCAGAATTGCAGCCAGAAATAGATTGGAATTATCACTTACCTTTGACTTGGTTTCATGATGATTGTAATGAATTATTACTCTATTTGCAATGTCTACCAGCAACAGCAATTACTTTACCAGAAATACCGAGCGATCGCCAGAATATTTTAGCCACAATTCAGTCAGAACTACTAAACTTATTACCCCAATTACATCATTGTCCTTTGTGGCAAGTTTTAAATTGGCAACAAGGAGTAGCATTACTCACAACACCAGATTTACTTAATTGGCTTTATCAGTCTCTGCAAGAAAATACAGCAACTTCAACTAAACATTTATCAGACTTACTGCAAATTTTGACACAGCAAGCAGTAAATGTTAGGACTTGGTTAAACAATCAAATAGATGAAGTTATCCAAGGATTAACCTGGCAAGTATTAGCGCCACCATCTCCATTATTAGCGACAACACAAACCCCTGAACAGGAATTAGATAACATCCTCACAAACATTCAAAGCGCCTATGAAATTAATATTCCAGAAATTGCAGGTCGTGCATACAGAGATATAGTCCTAGAAAATAGATTACGACTGTATGCAGTCACTTGGCAACTACCCCAAGAAAACCAAAGTTGGAACTTATTATTAATATTAAAACCTGTTTTTAGTAATCAACCAACCTCTACATTCACATTAAGAGTCAGTGACCAAACCAGCATTTTAGCCGAAGAAGAACTCCAACCATCACAGCACCAAGAATATATATTCACCCTCATAGAAGGCAATTACCAAGATAAATTCTTAGTCAAAATCATATCATCCAACGGACAAACACAAACATTACCCCCCTTAGAATTTTCCCTCAAATAACATCGCATTCTCTCCGCGCCTCCGCGAACGCCACTTGCTTCAAGTCGGGAAACCCTTTCGGCAGTCCCCCATCTCGGCAGAAGCCAAGACGGGGGCTGCCTCACCAACGCAGTGGCTCCTCTGCGTGAAAATCAAACCCACCTCAACAATGAAACGAACAACCTTTCATCTCCATGTAACACGAATAAAAACAGTCTGCCAATTTGAACTACAAACTCAAGGACAGAAAATTACCGAACAAATTGATTATCCTCCATCCTTAACTAAAAGTTATGAAGATTGGCAGAAAGCCTATTTAAATTACTATAGACACCTACGAGGAAAAAAACCCCTCAATCATCTGCAAAGACAACAATTAACTGATGCACATCTGCGAGGCTGGAAAGCCATCAATAAAAACTTTCGAGGAAAAAAACTTATTAGTGGAGGAGGAAACACTCCTGTTGACTACAACAGACAACTGAGAGATACCGAAACTCAATTGTTACATGAATTTCATCGTTGGTTGCTAAGTCCTGACTTAGTGAATATTCGTTCTGAAATCGCCAACGCTGCGAGAAAACTGTCAAATGAAAATCAGTCCGTTGAAGTCTTCTTAACTTGTACCCCCATAGAACTAGCAAGATTACCTTGGGAAACTTGGCAAATTGGCGCAGATTTAGGCATACCAGAAAAAATACAAATTTATCGTACTCCAGCTACAATTCGTAATCAACCCGTGCGTTCTGTGCATCGGAAAATCAGAATTTTAGCCATCATTGGATATGATACACACTTAAATTTTGAAACCGACAAACAAGAAGTTGAATCACTCAAACCAATTGCAGAGGTAAAATTTGTTGGTTGGAATACGGAAGCAACAAAAGTTTTGCATCAGGTTAATGCAATAGAATTGAAGACTCAGATATTCCATGCAATTAATGATCAACGTGGCTGGGATGTATTGTTTTTTGCCGGACACAGTAATGAAACTATCCTAACTGGTGGAGAATTAGGTATTGCACCAAATGTTTCTCTAGCAATTCAAGATATTGAAGAGGCGCTAAAAAAAGCTCAACAACGGGGACTTAAGTTTGCGATTTTTAACTCTTGTAGTGGCATAAATATAGCCGAATCATTAATTAACTTGGGTTTAAGTCAAGTAATAGTGATGCGGGAACCAATTCACAATCAAGTAGCCAGAAAATTTTTAATGCAGTTTCTTCATAGTTTAGCCGAATACAAAGATGTTCATGAAGCTTTGTTAGACGCTTGTCAATATCTCAAGCAACAAGTAACTCGTTTTTCCTTTCCTTCAGCTTACCTAATTCCCTCACTCTATCGCCATCCAGATGCCGAATTATTTCGGATTAAACCCTTTGGTTTGTGGAATTTAATTAAAAGATGGTTACCAACTATTCAAGAAATCAAGTGGCTATCAGTATTACTGTTTATCAGTTTATTGCCTCCATTACAAGATTTATTATTAGAACCAAGAATCTTACTTCAAGCCGTCTATCGCCAACTTTCATTTCAAGTTCCTCAAAAAGTTGACGCTCCCATAGTATTATTACAGATTGATAATAAGTCTTTAAAGCAAGATAAGATTGAACAACGTTACCCATTAGATTACAGTTATTTAGCAAGGATAATTGACAAACTGTCTGAATCCAATGCTCAGCTAATTGGTATTGATTATATTTTAAACGAAACTGATATACAGCCAAAAAATACCCAAAAGCTGAGTCAAACCATCCGCAATGCTGTTAAGAAAAAAACTTGGTTTGTCTTTGCTTATGACAATGATCCAGACTTCAAAGAAGATAAAGCTAGTGAGCAAATTGCTAGTGCTAAATGGCGTATAGATGGTGATATTAAATTTTTACCTGGATATGTTGAACTTTTACCCAATAACTCCAATGTATTACCTTTTGCTTATATTATATATTTAAGTTATTTATTAAAACAAAGCAAATTAAATAACATACCACAACCTAATTTACAAAATTCAAAAGTTTTTCAAAACTCAATATTTGAAGATCTAAATAATCACAATTCTACATTTTTGCAGCGCGATCGCCTGTTACCAATCACCCTATCTTCCCAAAAGTTTTTCCAAGAATGGTTCCATCCAATTATTGACTTTTCTATTCCCCCTGACCGAGTATATAACAAAATCTCAGCCTGTGAATTACTCAATTCTTGTCCTACGAGCAAGATGAATCTTCTCAAAAATCTAGATCAACAAATTGTCATCCTTGCACCTGGTGGATACAGAGAAGCCGGAGTCACAAAACAGGGTGAAGATAATCAAAGCAAACCTTTAGCGATCGCTTTCTGGAACGGCTGGGGAAATGGTAAATTTACTGGTGGTGAAGCTCATGCATACATGGTTCACCACCTACTAAAACAGCGGTTAGTGGTATCTGTTCCAGATTTCTTAATGATTTTATTGGCTGCTGTGGTCGCAAAAAGTATTACAGTGATAATACAGTTAAATGCTAGTTCCCGCAAACGTCTGGTTATCAGTGTCTGGGTTGGAGTGGGTATTTATGTAATTATTTCGTTACAAATTTATACCTCAGCAGCAATTTTATTGCCCTGGTTTTTACCAACAGTAACTTTCTGGAATTATATTCGCTCAGCTTTAAGGAGAAATAGTAGTGGGTAAACTGAACTTATCAAAGTTAACTTTGGGAATAAACATATTAATAATTACTATTTTAACAATACTGCCAACCCAAGCCACAATTAAACCTCAAATTCAAAAGTTATTAACAACAGAAATAAACCATAATTATTTAGCTTTTAACTGGGGTAATATTTTCCAAACATTGCGCCGTAAAAAGGTTCCAGGGGGAGGTAAACCAGGAGATTCAGTTTGTACAATTGCACCCCAGAGACTTGTAGAGCCTCATTTACAAAGCAAGCACACTCCAGGGGAAATATTGGAAATTTGGAGTGTGAATCCTGTATTTATTTGGTATAGTAAACGCTCAAATATTAAGCAAATTGAACTTTTGCAAGCTCAAAGCAAAGAAGTTTTATGGAGCCAGAAAATTAAACCAGGACAGACTAGTATTATCTATAATGGCAAACCACTGCAACCTGGCGAGACATACTTATGGAAGTTATATGTTCCTTTTGCTGTAGAACAAACACCCAAGTTTAAAATATTGGAATTGGCAGAACGGAATAAAATAACAAATGAATTGCAGCAATTAGAAGCACAAATAAAGAGCCAAGGAGCCAATGCAGAAAGCATAACACTGAAGAGAGCAAACTACTTTGCAGAAAAAGGAATGTGGACGGATGCATTGCAAGAAATCTATGCAGTGCCAAATCCATCATTGGAATTAAAGCAGATTAAACAGCAAATTCCCTCTGCTGAATATTGTCAAGAATTAGACGCAGCGAAAAAGGTTGTTGTGGCTAATTGACGATATTTTTACATAACCTCCCTTGTGTGGGAGATATATATAAGCAGATTTGTCTTCGCTACTCAGTTATAGCTATGCACTATGGAAGGATTAGTTTAGTTAGTTTAGTTGGTTTAGTTGCTATTGTTTCAGCATCTGCTTGTAATTTTTATCTGCCATTTCAGCAAGAACGGGTGTTAGCACAAACCACATCTGGACGCAAAACACAAGCAGACAGACTTTTGCAGCTAGGTATTCAGCAACTTGATGCCAGACAATTTCAAGGTGCATTAGTATATTTCCAACAAGCACTAATTATTTATCAAGAAATAAAAGACCGTAAAGGTGAAGCTTGGACACTAGGATTCTTAGGATCTGTGTACTCTGATTTAGAAAATTATGCTAGTGCAGTTGCTTATTATAAGCAATCCTTAGTAATTGCACGGGAAATTAATGACTCTATTTTAGAAGGTTTATCACAAAAATATCTGGCTATAGCAGAGGCACAAATTGAAAAGAATCCTCAAAAAGCAAAAGCAGATCAACTTTTACAGCAAGGTAATGAACAAGTTAACACCAGCCAATTTGAGGCTGCATTACAATCTTTCCAAAAAGCACTAATAATTTTTCAAAATATTAAAGACCGTAAAGGAGAACTGTATGTATTAGGTAATATCGGTAATGTTTATCATTCTCTTAGTAATTATCCGAAAGCTATTGAGTATCACCAGCGGAGTTTAGCAATTGCTAGGGAGATTAAAAACCAACAAAGTGAAGGTTATGCGTTAAGTAATCTTGGAATTGCTTACCATTCTCAAGGGAATTACCTCAAAGCTATTGATTACTATGAAAAATTGTTAGTAATTGCTAGACAAATTAAAGATCGTAAAGGTGAGAGTGCAGCATTGAATAATCTCGGAATTGCTTACAGTGATTTAGGCAATTACCTGAAAGCAATTGATTACTATAAACAAAGTTTACAAATTGCCGAAGAGATTCAAGAATTAAAACTTGGAGGAGGATTATTAGTAAATCTCGGTCTTGCTTACTATTATCTAGGAAACTACCCACAAGCACTTGAATACTATCAGCAAGCACTTATAATTGCTAGGGAAATAAAAGACCGCGAGCAAGAGGCTGTCGCACTAGGTAATCTTGGTTTAGTGTACGATTCTCTGGGAGACTATCCGAAAGCTATTGATTATCACCAACAGCGTTTAGTAATTTCCAGGAATATCAAAGACCGTTACGCTGAGGGACAAACGCTAGACAATATTGGTATTGTTTATCGTAATTTAGGAAACTACCTAAAAGCTATTGAATATTATCAGCAAGCATTAACTATTGCAAAAGAAATTGGAGATCGTCAAGGTGAGGCATCAGCTTTAGGTAATCTTGGTAATGCTTATCTACTTTTAGGAAACTACCCAAAAGGAATCGATTATCAAGAAAAGAGATTAGTAATTGCTAGGGAAATTAAAGATCGTCAAAGTGAAGCTAACGGGTTAGGTAGTCTGGGATCTGCTTACTTTTATATGGGGGACTACCAAAAATCTCTTGATTACTCTGAAAAATTCTTAGCAATTACAAGAGAAATAAAAGACCGTGAAGGTGAGAGTCAAGCATTAAATAATCTAGGCGCATTTTATTATAAGTCTGGTAATCTGATTGTTGCAGAAAAATACTTATCTGCAAGTGTTACAGTTCTGGAATCATTACGAGACAAAAAATTAGATGATACGCATAAGATATCAATTTTCGAGACTCAAAAAAATACATACGAAACTTTACAAAAAGTTCTAATTGCCCAAAATAAAACTGCGGCAGCCTTAGAAATTGCTGAACGCAGTCGTGCTAGGGCGTTTGTAGAATTGTTCTTATCTCATTTATCCTCTACTGCAATAGAGAAAAATATATATGATCAAGCACCACAAATTAGCCAAATCAAACAAATTGCTAAAACTCAGAATACCACTATAGTTCAATATTCAATTATCTCCGATGCATTTGAAGTTACAGATCAACAAAAAACTAAGGAATCAGAACTATATATCTGGGTAATCAAACCCACAGGTGAAGTTACCTTCCGTAAAGCAGACATGAAACCCCTGTGGCAAAAACAAAATACCTCTCTCAAAGAGTTAATTACCACCACTCGCACATCTCTGGGAATTGACGATAAAAGCCGTAGTTTGTTTGACGTAAAAATTGTCAATCCCCAAGATGAAAAAGTACAAAAACAAAGCTTACAAACACTCCATAAACTTCTGATTCAACCCATTGCTGACCTTTTACCCACCGACCCAAATCAACGTGTTGTTTTCGTCCCTCAAGGTGATTTGTTCCTCGTTCCCTTTCCTGCATTGTTAGATGAAAAAGACAAATATTTAATTGAAAAGCATACTATCCTGACTTCCCCATCAATTCAAGTATTAGAATTAACTCGTCAGCAACGAAATAAAGTTAAGCAATCTTCTGTATCTGAAGCTTTAGTGGTGGGTAATCCCACTATGCCCAACTTTGCAGCCAAAATAGACGAAAAACCGCAAAAATTAGCAACTCTACCAGGTGCAAAACGGGAAGCAGAAGCGATCGCACCCATTCTAAACACCAAAGCATTAACAGGTGACGCAGCCACCGAAACCGCCATCAAAGCCAAACTTCCCCAAGCCAAAATCATTCATTTAGCCACCCACGGCTTATTCGATGACTTCCAAGGCTTGCAAAGTGCGATCGCACTCGCACCTAGTAAGCAAGATGATGGTTTACTCACCGCCGAAGAAATTCTTGATCTGAAACTGAATGCAGATTTAGTTGTCCTCAGTGCTTGTAACACAGGTAGAGGTCGCATTACTGGTGATGGCGTAATTGGCTTATCACGTTCATTATTTATCGCCGGAACTCCCAGCGTCATTGTTTCCTTATGGTCTGTTCCCGATTCACCCACCGCCGAATTGATGACAGAATTTTATACAAATCTCAATCAAAATAAACTCGACAAAGCCCAAGCCTTACGCCAAGCCATGCTCAAAATCAAACAACAATATCCCAATAAACCCCTAAATTGGGCAGCCTTCACACTCATTGGTGAAGCTGAATAATCAGGTAATTAGGTAAGTCAAGTAACTGTTGACTAATGACCAACAAATTTTAAAAACAATGCAATTAAAAAAAATTTTTATTCTAGCGATCGCTACTTTCATTACTACTTTTTTACACTCACCAATCAGCTTCAAAGCGCTGACTCCAGTAGAACCAGTACTGGCGCAAACTACTGCTGACCGCAAAGCAGAAGCAGATAGGCTTTATCAGCAAGGTGATCAGCAAATTCAGATTGGTCAATATAAAGCTGCACTAGAATTTTTTCAACAAGCACTGGTTATCTATCAGCAAATTGGCGATCGCAATGGCGAAGCCTTGAGTCTCAACTACATTGCCATAGTTGAACGCGCACGAGGCGACTATATTCAAGCGCTAAAATTTTACAACCAAGCTTTAAATATTTTCCGAGAACTAGGCGATCGCTTGAATGAAGGAACTGCTCTTAATAATATTGGAAAAGTTTATGAAGGTTTGGGACAATATCCTCAAGCGCTAGAGTTTTATCAACAGGCTTTAGCTATTCGCAGACAAGTTGGTGATAAGTCTGGCGAAGGTTTTACCCTCGGCGACCTTGGATCTATTAATACGAATTTAGGACAGTATCCCCAAGCGCTAAATTTCTTTCAGCAATCTTTAGATATTTTTAGACAAATTGGCGACCAGAGACAAGAAGCATTAACCCTCAATAGCATTGGCACTTATTACCGGACTATAGATCAATATCCTAAAGCTCTAGAATATTATCAACAAGCCTTTGTTATTTTTAAAAAACTTGGAATTCGTCGCGGTGAAGGAACTTCTCTTAACAACATTGGAGATTTTCGGCGTAATCAAGGTGAATTTTCCCAAGCGCAAGAGTTATTTCAGCAAGCCCTAGCTATTTTTAAAGAAGTAGGCGATCGCACCGGTGAAGGGGTTGCCCTCAGCAACATTGGTAGAGTTTACAATCATCAGGGTCAGTATCCTCAAGCGCTGAAATTCTTTGGAGAAGCTTTAGCTATTTTTAGAGAAGTTGGCGACAAAGTGGGTGAAGCACGAACTCTTAGATATATCGGTAGTACGTTTTATCAATCTGGTAAGTTTGTGGAAGCAGAAAAAACTCTCCGAGATGGAATAGAACTTTTAGAATCTCTACGACCAAGGTTAAGTGATGCTAATAAAATCTCAATTTTTGAAACACAAACTGCCACTTATCAATTGCTACAAAAAGTTTTGATTGCCCAAAATAAAAGTAATGAGGCATTAGAAATATCCGAACGCGGTCGCGCTAGGGCATTTGTGCAATTACTTCAATCTCGATTATCACCTAGTTTACAAAGTGATGAAAACATCCCAATAGTAAAAACTGAGGAAATTCAAAAAAATGCCAAAACACAAAATTCTACCTTGATTCAATATTCAATAATTTCTGATGGTTTCCAAGTGGCAGGTCAACAAAAAACTCAAGAATCAGAACTCTATATTTGGGTAATCAAGCCCACAGGTGAAGTTACCTTCCGTAAAGTTGACCTGAAACCGTTGTGGCAAAAACACAATACCTCTCTCAAAGACTTAATTACCACTACTCGCGCATCTATGGGAATTGATGATAAAAGCCGTAGCATGTTTGACGTAAAAATTGTCAATCCCCAAGATGAAAAAGTACAAAAACAAAGCTTACAAACACTCCATAAACTTCTGATTCAACCCATTGCTGACCTTTTACCCACCGACCCAAATCAACGTGTTGTTTTCGTCCCTCAAGGTGATTTGTTCCTCGTTCCCTTTCCTGCATTGTTAGATGAAAAAGACAAATATTTAATTGAAAAGCATACTATCCTGACTTCCCCATCAATTCAAGTATTAGAATTAACTCGTCAGCAACGAAATAAAGTTAAGCAATCTTCTGTATCTGAAGCTTTAGTGGTGGGTAATCCCACTATGCCCAACTTTGCAGCCAAAATAGACGAAAAACCGCAAAAATTAGCAACTCTACCAGGTGCAAAACGGGAAGCAGAAGCGATCGCACCCATTCTAAACACCAAAGCATTAACAGGTGACGCAGCCACCGAAACCGCCATCAAAGCCAAACTTCCCCAAGCCAAAATCATTCATTTAGCCACCCACGGCTTATTCGATGACTTCCAAGGCTTGCAAAGTGCGATCGCACTCGCACCTAGTAAGCAAGATGATGGTTTACTCACCGCCGAAGAAATTCTTGATCTGAAACTGAATGCAGATTTAGTTGTCCTCAGTGCTTGTAACACAGGTAGAGGTCGCATTACTGGTGATGGCGTAATTGGCTTATCACGTTCATTATTTATCGCCGGAACTCCCAGCGTCATTGTTTCCTTATGGTCTGTTCCCGATTCACCCACCGCCGAATTGATGACAGAATTTTATACAAATCTCAACCAAAATAAACTCAATAAAGCCCAAGCTTTACGCCAAGCTATGCTCAAAATCAAACAACAATATCCCAATAAACCCCTAAATTGGGCAGCCTTCACACTCATTGGCGAAGCTGAATAAGCAGGAAGACAGACACCAAATAAATCTAACAACTGACAACTAACAACTAACAAAACCCATGATTAAACGCCGCCATTTCATACAATTTGCCTCCTCAACTTTTGCTGCTTTGGGTTTAAGCCAAATCGATGTCATACAACAAGGCAATCGCTACGCCCAAGTTTTATCACAAACCACGCCTCGCAAATTAGCACTATTAGTAGGAATTAATAATTATCTCAAGAATGAGAGAGGCGATAACTTAAAAGGATGTGTCACTGATGTAGATTTACAGCAAGAACTTTTAATCCATCGCTTTGGTTTTGACCCCAAAAATATTGTGAGATTAACCAGTCATCCAGACGACGAACAACCCACCCGGAAAAATATTCTCGAAGCCTTTGAAGAACATCTAATTAAGCAAGCCAAACCGGGAGATGTCGTAGTTTTCCATTTTTCTGGTCATGGTTCCCGACTATCAGACCCCGACCCCATCCAACAATGCAGAGATGATAACTATAACAGCACTTTAATACCTGCTGATGATGGTGAGAATGGTGTGACAAAAGACATCATGGGACGTACCCTATTTTTATTAATCTCTGCATTAAAAACAGAAAATGTCACTGTAGTTTTAGACAGTTGTTTTTCTGGCGGCGGTACGCGAGGTAATTTGATCATCAGGAGTGCAAATGGTGATGATTTGCAGCCATCCCCAGAAGAAATTGCTTATCAAGAAGGTTGGATAAAAAAGTTGAAACTTTCCTCAGAACAACTTCTTAATCTTCGCTGTGCTAGTCAGCGAAAAGGAATAGTTTTTGCTGCTGCTAAACGCGAACAACTAGCTGCTGATGCTACTTTTGATGGCTTTTCTGCTGGTGCATTTACTTACTTAATGACTCAATATCTTTGGCAGCAAACTGGTAGCGCCAATGGCATGATATCTCAAATCACATATAGCATTAAATCACTTTCTGGTCAAGAACCTTTAATAGATGGTGATGCAAGCAAGCCAGTATATTTTATTAATAAAAAACTTCCACCCACTGACGCAGTGATTATTAAAGGCGAAGGCAAACAAGCAACTTTATGGCTCGGTGGAGTAGACAAAGAAAGTTTAGAAACATTTACAAAAGGCGCTATTTTTACAATTATTAACAATCAGGGAAAAACTTCAGCAACAGTAAAATTAATATCTCCCCGTAGTGGCTTAATAGCACAAGCAGAACTTACAGACAACAGAGGAATAAATTCTCTCAAGCCAGGAATGCTGTTACAAGAATCAACTCGGATAATTCCTGCTGATTTAAAGTTAAGTATTGGTTTAGATCCTTCCCTAGCTGGTGATATAAACGCAGCGAAAAAAGCCATAGAAGCTATCAATAGAATTGCAGCCATACCAGCCCAAAATAAAAACCCCCCCTATCCAAATGGTGTACAGTACATCTTCAGTCGTATGACCAATAGCTATCGGCAAAAATTGCAGCAGCAAGTTACAGAAAACTTACCTGTGGTTAACAGTATTGGTTTATTTACTGAAGGATTGGAACTTGTATCACAATCTTTTGGTGATGCCAAAGAAACAGTAAATGATGCTGTTCAGCGTTTAGAACCTAAACTCAAATCCTTACTTGCAGGTCGTATTCTCAAAAAAACCTTGAATACTAATTCCTCAGAATTAGATTTAGAAGTTTCTCTAAATTTAGTAGATAATCCCAGCCAAATTATAGCTAAAGCTGTCACATCACGTAGTAAAAATAATCGTCAATTTTCCGATAAAATTTATCCGCGTAAGATACCTCTGCAACAACTGTTTCAATTTCAAATTACCAATTATGAATCTGCTCCTGTTTATTGTTCCATCTTGTTATTTGATTCTAGTGGTGAATTATCAGTAATATTCCCCTATCAATGGTCAAAACCTGAAGAATCGATGCAATTAGCACCAAAGCAAACACTAGTAGTTGGTGATCCACAAGAACTAAGATTACAAGCAATTGAAAAAGGTAGTGGAGAAGCATTAATTATTGTCAGTCGCAAACCATTAAAGAATGCTGTCAAAACAATGAAAGCTTTAGCAGCAGAACAAAAACGTGATACTCAACCAATAGATTTCCCTAGAGGCTCATCTATAGGCCCAGATGAAGTGATTGGTGATTTGCTTAATGATTTGAGAGATAACCGTGGTGGTGGTATTACAGCCACACCAGTTAGTAATTCTGATATGGCTACTGTCTCCATCAGTTTCGATGTTGGTTAATCGAATTTTCTCTTTGTGTCTTGGTGTCTTAGTGGTAAAAAATTCTAAACCACTAAGAGGGTGTTTGGAAAGTCGAAAAGTATACTAAGAACCCCTCTCCAAACCTCTCCCCGAAACGGAGAGAGGCTTTGAAACCCCCATTACCTCGTGAGTGTTGGGGGGTAGGGGGGTCTGACAGGTGTAGGTTTTTAATTTGGGCATGAGTTGCTACTCTGATAGCAAGTTAAGAGCATCTTCAAACAACGAACTTTCGTTTTTAAGTGTGAAACCAACAACCGAAATCTGATTTTGCTGGACAAGTAAAAACGCGATTACAGCCACATTGATCAAATACCTACACCTGTGAGGGTAGGGGGGTTAGGTTTTTGAGATTTTTATGTTAGTAATAATACTTTTCAAACAACCTTTAAGACACAAAGGCACAAAGTATTTTGATGATAACTGTAAGCTCCTACTTAATGCATTTTGGTAGTAATATCTACGCCATCACTCTTGAGTTGACCATCTTCCATATAAATGATGCGATCGGCAATATCTAAGATGCGGTTGTCGTGAGTGACTAGCAAAATTGTACAGCCTTGTTCTTTGGCTAGCTTCTGCATTAATTCCACAACATCGCGCCCAGATTTTTTGTCAAGTGCCGCTGTGGGTTCGTCTGCTAGTACAATCTTGGGATGACTGACTAAAGCACGAGCGATCGCAACTCTTTGCTTCTGTCCCCCTGAAAGATTCTCCGGATAGTAATTAACACGTTCTGCTAAACCCACAGTTTCCAGCATGGCGATCGCTTTACTGTTAATATCCTGATTGAGAAACTCATCATGCAACTCTAAGGACATCCGCACATTTTCTTTAGCTGTTAAAAAAGTCATCAAATTATGAGCTTGGAAAATATAGCCAATCTGACGGCGCAGCTTAGTTAATTCCTGTTTGCTAGCCCCACAAATTTCCTTTCCTAAAATTTTTAAACTACCTTCTTGAGCAGAACGCAGTCCACCCATCAGAGTTAACAGAGTCGTTTTTCCTGAGCCGGAGGGGCCAGTCATAATCACAATCTCACCAGCGTTAATCTCTAAATTAATATCGAATAAAACTTGTTTACGAAGCGCACCTCCACCAAAGTAGTGATTGAGGTTATGAATAGAAATCACCGGTTCAATAGCAGAGAGTGTTGAGTTAGAAGTTATTGGTAGAGGTTCTTGCAACATAAAATTTATTAAAGAATAGATGACAGATAACTTTGAAGAGTGAGATATTTTTTTATTTGTGAATTGTTGATACTAATTCTCTAAAAGGCAACTTATTCAAACCCCAAAACTCAGACCATATCTGACGAATCTTAATTACGAATTACGAATTACGAACTACGAATTACTTTAAAAAACGTCTGCGGGGTCAGCTGATCGTAGTTTTCGCATTGCGATCGCCCCAGAAAAACTACACATAATCACAGTCAAAATCCATACTCGTATCGCCCGTTCCGTTTTCATGAAAATCGGCAGCATGGTAGCAGCATATGTCACCTGATACAGCCCAAATGAAAGGATAAATCCAGGGAGAAAACCTAAAATGGCTAAAAATAATGCTTCTTGAAGCAACACTCCTAAAAGATAGCGATCTGTATAGCCCATCGCTTTCAGTGTGGCGTATTCTGGCAAATGGTCAGAAACATCGGAGTAAAGAATCTGATATACAATGACGATACCGACAATAAACCCGACCGCTGCACCTAAAGTGAAAATAAAACCAATAGCAGTGCCGTTTTCCCAGTATTGTTTCTCGACTTCGGCAAACCCTTCTAGAGTCAGAACTCTAACATCGTTAGGCAGCCCGGCGGCAAGTTGCGATCGCACTTTTTCAGGATCGACACCCGGTTTGAGAGTGATTAACCCAACTTCGATGCGATCGCGTTGACGCTGCGGAAATAGTTGTAAAAAGGTGGAGTCACTAACAATAACGTTGCCATCGGCGGCAAAGGATGCACCATTTTTAAATACACCCTTAACACTGATAGCTTTGTTATTCAATTCCGTTTGTAAGTTACCTGTTTTTTGAAAGATATCACCAATCGGCCCGTATTCTGGACGACCAGCCTGATCAAACAGAACTTGATATAACTGCTTAAGATGATATTGGTTTTGTTGGATTTCGGGAAGATTAAACGTAGTTTGTGTGGGATCGATACCCCAAACTAAGATAGTGCGGTCAAGACGGGTTATAGGATTTCGCCACTGTCCGCTGCCAATATAAAGCGAAGTTACTGATTGAACTCCTTCATAACCCAATGCCTGGTAAAGTCGTTCTCTAGAAAAGCTTTTCACCGCAAATAAAGTTTGAAATTGGGGATTAATCAAGACCAAATCTGCCTGTAAACTGCGATGAGGTTTCACAGATGCATCAAACAGCGCACTTTGAAAACCCAGCTGAATAAACATCAGCATGTCTGCAAAAGTAATACCTGCAACTGCAACAGCCAGACGCGTTTTTTCTTTCATTAACTGCCGCCATGCTAGCGGCGTTTTGCGAAATAGTTTCATATTGGGAATTGGGAATTGGGAAAACCTTTCCTTAGTCATCAGTCATCAGTCATCACAAATCAATTGCTGTCTGCACTTGTAAATTGGTCAAACCTGCAACTCGTTTACTATCTTCAGGATTGAGGCGAATTTTCACTTCAACTACTCGGCTATCGAGGTTTTCCCCTGGCTGGTTGCTGAAAACGTTTTGCCGATTCACCTGTAAGCCAATATAAGAAACGGTTCCTCGCAGTTCACCAGAAAATGCCTGACCGGTAATTACTGCCGACTGTCCAAGTTTGACTTTACCAATATCAGTTTGATAAACTTCTGCCACTGCAACCATCTGGTTGGTTTGAGCTAAGTCTGCAATTCCCTGACTACTAATTTTTTCTCCGACTCGTGTATGAATTTTGAGAATCTGACCCGCCATTGGTGCTTTGATGTCAGTTGCTTCCAAGTCAGTTTCGGCGCGTTTGAGTGAAGCGATCGCATTTTCAACTTCACTTTGCGCGGCCTGTACATCCACTGGCCGGACTTCGGCAATACTGGTGAGTGTGGCTTTGGCTTCGCTAACTTGTTTACTACCAGTGGCGTTAATGCGGTTGAGTGCTACTTTGGCTTCGGCTATTTGTCTACTGGCTGTGGAGTTAATCCGGTCGAGAATTGCTTTGGCTTCGCCTAGTTGCTGTTTTGCAGTGTCTAAACTCAAGCGTTTACTGTCAAATGAAGAGTTGGAAATTGCTCCTTGGGAGTGTAGCACTTGATAGCGTTGATATTCGGCTTCGGCATTTTTTAGTTCTGCCTCTAGCTTTTTGATGGTTGCTTCTTGAGCTATTCTATCTCCCAGCCATTGCGCCTCTATTCTAGCGATCGCTTCTTGTTGCCCTATTTTATCCCCTTGGGACTGAGCCTGTAAGCGTTCAACACTGGCTTGCTGTGCCTGAATTTCCCCTACTTTGGCTCCTGCTTTGACTTGAGCAAGTTTAGCTTGGGCAACTCTCACTTCTTTTTGGGCTTGGAGAACGGCAGCTTGCAAGCGGGCGCGTGAGTCTAAAATTGCCACTACCTGTCCAGCTTTAACGGTATCACCTTCCTCGACTAAAATTTCGCCAACGCGATCGCCGTCCAAAACCAACGGTGCAGACAGGCTAATTACCTCTGCTTCTGGTTCTAGTCTGCCTAAGGCCGTCACTTTTGGCGCGGTCTGAGTAGTTTGTACAGGCTCAGATGAGGCGGTTTTACTAACTTGTCCAAACTGAGAAATTGCATAAAAAGCCATTACACCTGTAATAGCAGTAGCACCAATTATTAATGCAAACAATCTTTGATTTGCTGGTTTCAATAAGAGATTGTGAATCATATTTTCACCGCTATAAATATATTTATTGACTTTGTACCGATTAGCTATATTTGATATTTTGAACTAAATCATGTTCAAGAATTAACTGTTTATTTGACCTTTTATCCTGCAAATATAGCGTCAACATTTTACCTAGTAAAGCACATTGTTCTGGAAAATCAATTGTTTCATCACCCCATAACTTCTCCAAAATTAAACCATTCACAAAGCTCAATACAAAAGATGCCAACACCATATCTTGAATCCCTAAAAAATCACAGGCTGCCTGCTGATACCTTTTATTGGCTCGCTTAAACACAGTACTACCCAGCATGTTCTTAGAGTCTTGATGCTGACAAAAATCAACCCAGATATAAGTCCACTTAATAAAGTAATCCTCGTTTTTCACTAGGTATCTTCCTAGTGCTTCCATTGACTCATTAAGTGTTTGCGACCCTTCTAATTCCAGCAATGCTGCACTCACATCCTGCTGAGATATCTCCTCCACTAATTGCTCAAATAAAGCTTGTTTGCTAGGAAAGTAGTGATACAGCGTACCAGTAGAAACTTTTAGACCTTGAGAAATCTGGCGCATGGTGATAGAGCCATAGCCTTTTTGAGCAAATAAATCAAAGCATTTACTAAGCAGTTCTTTTCGGTATTGGTCATGGTCAACTATCTTCGGCATGATCTCAAAAATATTTATATCGAACGCTCGTTATTTAACAAACCAGTGTTAGTTCTCTAGATTTAGCAAGCTGCTAATGTTGTCATATTTAGTTCATAGACATACACTCCTAAAGTGGATTTTTGTCATGTCTTACTGTATTCATCACCCTTTTTTCGGCAGTTTATGCAAAAGGTCTAAAGAATACTGAAATACTTTTGATAATTGGTTGAATTTTACCATCTTATACATTTCTTAATATAAGCTATACTGCTATATGTGTCAACGCGAGTCCTCAATCTAGTAATTACGCATAAATACGCGCTCTAGCGTTAATTGATGCATTTATACAATCTTTTACACCTAGATGATTTCGCCAGTATTATCGCACTGTGGAGAAGTTAGGCAATTACAGCGTGTATAAACCCGTTGCAAAGAAAGGTCACGCTAGCAGCTAGAAAAATCGACTAAAAAAGATATTTACAAACTCTTAAAACAGCATTCTCTGATTGAGTGCAACCGTGTTTACTTGCAGTTATAAAATGCTCCACTAATTTTTACCCGTATTATTACTGTCTTTTTTTCAGACAATTGTTTTAGATGGAATTACTTATTAAGAAAAACTAAAAATATTGAATTTAATGTATAAAATAAGATAAAACTTGCCTTATCCAAAATTAAACAAATACACAAATATGTCAAAGCTAGTTAGTGAAGAGTTGACAACTTTTTTGCAGCAAATCGAACAGCGATCGCAGTTTCATGCAGGCTATCCATATAATTTAAGTTGCGACTACACTGAGTTAGCAAAGTTTTTCCATTTTCTGTTGAATAATGCTGGTGACCCATACATTGAGCCAGATTTTGGTCTCCACTCTCGAAAATTTGAACAAGAAGTATTAGCTTTTTTTGCAGACCTCTATAAAATTCCAGAGAATGAATTTTGGGGTTATGTGACTGCTGGTGGTACTGAAGGTAACTTATATGGACTTTTTCTAGCAAGGGAAATCTATCCTCAAGGGCTGCTTTATTCATCACAAGACTCTCATTACTCAATTGCCAAAGCAGCTAAATTATTTGGTATGAAGCATCGTGTAATTAATTCCCAAGTTAACGGCGAGATAAATTATGACCATTTTGAACAATTGATTAGTGAAAACCGTCATTCTCCAGCCATCATCAACTTAAATATTGGTACTACTGTCAAAGGTGCCATTGACAACTTAGACAAAGTTCTAGAAATTTTAGAGCGTCATCAAATTAAAGATTACTACATTCATTGTGATGCCGCACTTTCGGGAATGATATTACCATTTATAGATGGCGCTCCCCAAATTAACTTTCAAAAACCCATAGATAGTATAGCCATCTCTGCTAAATTCATTGGTTCTCCACTGCCTTGTGGTGTAGTAATCACCAAGAAGAAATGGGTAGAAAAAGTGGAAACAACCATTGAATATATTGGTTCAAAAGATACAACCATTTTAGGCTCTAGAAATGGTCATACTCCCTTAATTCTCTGGTATGCTTTGCAAACAAGAGGTAATGAGGGATTTGCAACAGAAGCAAATACCTGCATTCAGAATGCTCAATATCTTTTTCAACAACTTAACTTAAGAGAATACCCATGTATGCTCAACAAATTCTCGACTACTGTAGTGTTTCAAAAGCCTTCTCAAAGGTTAATCAAAAAGTGGCAGTTAGCAACTCTGGATAATTGGGCACATATGATAGTCATGCAGAATATAGACCGCCAAAAAATCGATACTTTTGTCAATGAACTGGTGTTAGAAGAAGGATCATTTGGCGAAGTGGACAACTTACAGCTACAGCAAGCAATACACAACTGCGGTGTGTCTGTAGAAATGGCTAAATACCATCCCACAACAACGTTTTCATACAGCCGTGGTCAAATAGGTTAGGACAATGTTGATGGCTCAAAGTCCTGAAGTAACTGGGTTTCTACTCAGCACTTTGCTATACCAGTAAAAAGTTTTTATAACACAAATTAGCAGCAAGCAATACCTCTACGGCTGCACTTTCCATAGGTGGTAAAAAGAAATAGCCTTGCCCTTGATCACATTGTAGTGCTTTCAGTTGTGCTACTTGCTCTACCGTTTCTATGCCTTCTGCCGTCACAGACATATTTAAATTATGAGCCAATGTCACGATCGCGCGAACAATTTCTAAATTTTCTCCTCGTCTGCCTATACTACTAACAAAAGAGCGGTCAATCTTCAGTGTTGTGATAGGTAGCTGGTGCAGATAACTTAAGGATGAATAGCCAGTACCAAAATCATCCATGTGCAACTCGACATTTAAGGCTGCTAACTGGGAAAGCATGGTGGTAGCCAATTCAAAATTATCCATCAGCAAGCTTTCAGTAATCTCTAATTTTAAACTGCACGGTTCCAACCCAGTTTGCTGCAAAACATATTCCACCTGTTGAAACACGTCGGGTTGCATGATCTGTTTCCCAGAAAAATTCACACTAATTGTTAAATGAGTTGAACTAGGAAACTGTTTATGCCATCTCTGCATTTGATGGCAGGCTTCATAAAGCACCCATTGCCCGATATTAACAATCATGCCAGTTTCCTCCGCCAAGGGAATAAAATCTTGAGGAGAAATAATTCCTCGTTCTGGATGATGCCAACGTATTAGGGCTTCAAATCCACTAATTTTGCCAGTTAACAATGAAACAATTGGCTGGTAATAAAGGCGAAATTCTTCTTGCTTGAGTAAGGCATGTCGCAAGGCAGTTTCTAACTGTAAAAGCAGAGATGCACCCTCGTGCATTTTAGAATTAAACACCTCATAACGGGCTTTACCAAGTGCCTTAGCGCAGTACATAGCCACATCAGCATCACGTAGAATATCTGCTGCTTGGTCATAATCTGGTGTATTTAAAGCAATACCAATGCTGGCATTGGTAAACACCCTATGCTCATTTAATTGGAATGGTAAAGCTAGTACCTTTTGAATTCGTTCGGCTACCTGTATGGCGCTATTAATACTTTCAATTTCCTCAATTAAAATTGTGAATTCATCTCCCCCAAAACGCGCAACTATATCTCCAGAACGCAAAACTAATTTGAGGCGATGAGAAATTGCAATCAAAAGTTGATTTCCTAGTAGATGACCCAGGCTATCATTCACAACTTTGAAACGGTCTAGGTCTAAGAAGAGTACAGCAAATAAATAATTTTTTTGCTGTTTAGTACGTTCAATTGCTAGTTGCACCCGCTCAATAAATAAAGATTGGTTGGGTAACCCTGTTAGCCCGTCGTGCAGACTATTGTGCAGTAATTGATCTTGTGCTTCTTGACGCTCAATAATATCTTGTTGAAGTTGTTGATTAACTCTAATTAGTTCAATAGTGCGCTCTGCTACTAACTGTTCAAGTTGGCAACGGTATTGTACTAATTCTTCTTCTGCTAGCTTTCGCTCAGTAATATCACGTATAATGACAACATATTGCTGTGATTGAGAATTAGCTGGTTGTGAAACAGTCGATTCTACAATTCTTGAGCTTTGGTTAATTTTCAGAGTTTGTTCACTCCTAATAGACCATTGCTCTGGTTTGCCGCAATAGCATAGTAGCAGTTGATTCAAGTTCTGCCCCAGCAATTCCTCAGCACTGAGTTGAAATAATTCTTCAGCGGCTGCATTTGTCTGACAGATCGTACCGTTTTCATCTAAAACTAAAACAGTATCTGGAACAGTATTGAGAGTGGTGATAAAGAGGTTTTTTGCCTGTTTGCGTGCCTCATCAATAGCAATAATCTGTGGTAATGTAGTCCAACAAGCGATCGCTACCCCCATAAAAGAAAGCGTCACCAAAACGATAGCTAGTAAAGGGTTATGACTATTACTTGAAGCTCTGTCTAATAAATCGCGGATACTCCAACTGCCTGTAGCCGTAATACAAATTAATGAAACGAGAACAATCACTTGTAGCACAACAAAATCTGAGCTGTTGCTACTACTAGACCTAGCCTCATAACGCTCTGTCCACCATTTAGGGTGTAATGGTGCAAAGCTGAAGCGACGTAAGGCTGTATCTCCTGCCATCAAAATAACAGGTAATAATAGTCCTACTAAAAAATCTTGCCATTTCCAAGCTAAACCACCCACTACTAGAACTACCCCTTCTATCAAGAAAAAAACAAGTGACCACCAAGGCCATAACACTTGCGGTTTGCCTCTACCCAGCCATAATCCCAGATGTAGTCCCATAATCGACAGAAGATAACAAGTACCTGCTACCGTGACGATCTGAGATACATTTCCTAAATTCAGACAAAATAAACTGAGTAAGAAGGTAACTAGGATAGCAGGCACAAGCACGCCTTGAGGTGAAACGACTGCGAATACCGAAGAAAGCTGTTTGTCTAAAGCAAGTTGGTATAGTATCCGAGGAGAGTTGGAAACTGCCGTAGCAGAACTGAGAAGACAAGAAAAAGTAATCAGAAGCGTCACTAAAAACGCGGCATATTCACCCCAAAAAGGCTTAGAAGCCGCTAGCAGATTCAAGAAGGTATCGTCACCTATACTAGGGTCTCTAGCTGAACACATTAATACCCAAGAACCACCTAGAAACACTGGAGGAATTAGCCAAGCAGCTACGGTTAAGAACCCCAAAGTTTTATGTGGCTGGTGGCTATCAGCAACAAAAGAAGCAGTGGTTTCACAAGCATAAATTGAGTAACTGGCTAAGAAAAACCACTTTGCCCATTCTCCAAAGTTCAAGCTAGGTGTACTGTTTAGGAGCAAGTTAGAGGTAGCGCTCGAAAAAGCTGACCATACTACGCCCTGAGTACAAAACAAAAGCAATAATAAAATCGCTGGAATCACAAAAAATAAGTGCAGGATTGCTAAAGCACGGCTGCCACTGAACGCTACAATAAAAGGAATAACTGTAAATCCGACTTTTAATAAAGTTTCTGGACAAGAAATACCTACAGATTGAAAATTAACTTTAACTAAATCTGTAAGTATGATCGCATACAATGCTGGTGCTGCTGCCCAACTAAAATAGTATGCTAAAGCTACGTAGCGACCCCAGTTAGGAAAGTTATTGAGTAGCCTTGTGGTGTAATTTGGTGTTCCTCCTGCTACATTTGACCAATATCTCCCTAGACTTTGTACCTGTAAATTAAGCAAGAAGGAAATAATAGTGCCAAAAAACCAAACTAAGATAGCTTTTGACCCTAAAGCTGCATGAATCACCGGTGCAGTACCAATCCATCCAACATGACCTGTCAGCCCAAAACCCCAGGTTTCTAGACAACTGAGAGTACGTGGTAAGCGCATTACCAGGCGTTGATTTCTGTCTGTCTGCACAGAACCTTTACTAACCATTATTTCTTAGCTAGATTTACTGACCCATTCTCTGAATAACTGATCTAATTGTTTATAGCTTCCGTAAAACTGCTGAACTTATGTAAAAAACCACTTTATTGATTGATGATTGATGACTGCTGACTGCTAATAGTGAACAGTCCGCAACCATCAATTACAATCAGATATTGTTTCATTTCATTTATAAAGTAAATATTAATTTTGTAGTATAGCATGAGGCAGGAGGCAGAAGTAAAAACCTTACTGTGACTGACATTCACGCTCTTCATCTGTCCTAATCTATGATTCGACTGCTATAAATCTTAATTTTGTAGGGTGTATTATTACGAAGTGCAACGCACCATTAATGGGAAATTATGTTACGGCAAAAAAATATTATGACTATCTTTAGTCAGCTGATGCTGTCAGAAAATGGCAATAAAGCAAGAACTATCATCTGCAGTTTGTACTGCTCAAAAGTATGGTGGGGAGGAACCTTCACGCTGGTATTTGCCTCCCCTAAATTTTATTGAAAAATAGCCTATAAGGCACAAAATTAGCTACTTTTAGCTGTCTTGCTAAAAATTCGATAGTATAACCACGTACTAGTTTCCTTCAAGGGAAAAAGCACGTAGGTGAGAGGATTAATGGTGACAATGATATTGCGAAAGTCTCGTCGTGCTAAAAACAGGATGGCATGAGCCACTTGCTGTGCTGACATTACTCCATAAGGATTGAGTTGACTTTTAAAAGGCCCAAGAATTAACTTGCGAATTATACAATCCCCGTCCAACCGTTTTAAAGTCACAATGTTTCCTAATGTCCGTTTGCTAAGTTCATATAGCGGACTGAGAGCGGGGGAAACCTCAGCCTCGGAAGTATTGACCCAGATTTCCTTGGTTGCTTTTGCCTGTGGCCCTGTCACAGTTGTCAAAAATATATCCATCAACCGCAATGCTGAAAAGGTATTAACTTCATAAGAAGAGTTAATTGCCTCTTGTGTGCGGCTAGTATAGACATTGACCCCGTGATTGATAATCAAAATATCAACTTTCTCTAAACTATCTCTGAGTTCATCTTCTTGACCTAATTGCCAGGAAACCACCTTCAACCCAGTATGGGTTGCTAATTTTTCGGGGTTAGTAGTTAATGCTACAACCTTAGCATTCTGCTTGAGCAGAAGAGCCGCCAAGGCTTGCCCCAAAGCACCCGATGCTCCGGTTAAAGCAACGGTTTTACCCTTCAGGGACAGTCCTGTGCCCAGTATTTTATCCACTAAGGGAAATACACCACTGTAGTAAGCGTTAACATCATCAAAATGATGTCGCCAATGGTAAGACCGATTCACCCACCAAACGGATGGAATTGTCACTAGAGGGCCGGGTAGGTGGTTATAGTCTGTGTCGATTTTACCTTGGAAATATCTAATCGATGCACCATACAAGAAGCTACAGGCATATGCTACTCCCAGCCAAATCCCTGTTTGTTGGACAACTAAGGCAATTACCGTCAACAATACCACCAATAGACCAGACTCTAAAATGTCGTGGTATAGCTGGGAGTCTTGATAGGCTTTGAGGGAAACCACTGATAAATCCCGGCGATATGCCATATGATGTTTGTTGTGCCATTTAGCAAGCCAATTGACTTGATGACACAAAGCATGGTAGCTGTCTCTTAATATCTCAGCCAGAACAACAGAGAACAATCCCCAAATCGCAAATTGCAAGCAGGCATTTACAACAATCCAATCTATCTGTAACCTTGCTTCAATCTCTGTCCAACTTTGAGCTAGTATCTTAATCATAATTTTTCTGTACGTCAGTTATCTTAATCATTCAGTATCTGCAAAGTATTTGTAAAGTCAATTGCAGTTTTTGATGCTGCAACTAAGGTAGTTAACAGTGGTTACATACATGAGATAATATCATTTTCCTGAAAAACAACATGAATGATATTACCAGCAATCCCATAGGTTTTGTTTTACTTACTCATAATAAACCACAACAAACTTACAGGCTAATAAATAAGTTAAATAGTCTATTTAAATATCCTCCAATTGTCTGGCATCATGATTTTTCCAAATGTGATTTCTCAGTCGATACTCTGCCAAAAAATATTTTACTAGTACGCCCTCACGTACAAACAGAGTGGGGAAATTTTTCTTTAATAGAAGCTACAGTCAAGGCACTTCGGTTAATGTACGAAGTTCCAGATGCACCAGATTGGTTTGTATTACTTAGTGGAGCAGACTATCCTATTAAAAGTGCAAAACAAATATTGGATGATCTAGCCTCAAACCCATACGATGCTTTTATTCAGTATGAGCCAATCACATATGAAACTTATAAACAAGATCTAAAGCCAAGCATGTTATGGCTGAAAAATTCTTATCAACGATATTGTACGAAGTCGTTTTCTTTCAATTTTTCCAAAAAATACTATGCTAAATTGAATTTGGAAATCCGCTTAGAACATCCGCTATTAGCTAAACCTTTCCTTCCTTTTTCCAAAAAAATTGCTTGCTTCAGTGGCAGTCAATGGTTTTGTGCTAATCGCAAAGCCGCTGAGTACATTATCGATTTCCACAGTAAGAAAAATCCTATAACCTCGCACTACAGTAAACTCATGTATGCAGACGAATCTTATTTTCAAACTATACTTGCTAATGCATATCATCTCAAGCTGAAAAATGACCGTCTACGTTATATTGATTGGTCAACCGGAGGCCCTCATCCCAAGATATTGCTGATGGAAGATCTGCCTAATCTGCTTGCAACGTCTGCTCACTTTGCTCGGAAATTTGATATTGATATAGATAGTACTATTCTCGATGCACTTGATAGAATTACTCTGTAAAATCTCTGCAATGATATAAAAACTGATATGTAGTCGTAGTTGCATAGGTTAGGACAATGTTGATTACTCAAAGCCTTGAAGCAACTAGGTTGATGTCTTGAAATGAGAACAGTGGAAAAATCTGGTATGACTACCTGTTGCAAAAAATGGATAAACACAGATGTACACCGATGAATTATCTGTGTTTAACCTCATGTATGTGTCATTAGCTGAATCAGCGAGTAGCCACAGCTACTTTCGCATGTTTATTAACGTAATCCACAAATAATTGCTTTAACCTGGGACTAACATTAGTGTGTTCCAACAAACCAAAGCCGAGATTTTTAGCTCTTGCTAAGGTTTGCTCTGGTGTTAATCCCTCTTGGATAGCTATACTCAATAGTGCAATTCCTGTTGAGCGCATACCTGCTGCACAATGCACCAAGGCTGGTTTAGGAATCTGTTCTAGTGTGGTTAAAATCTTGGTAATTAGCTCTTCATTCAGGGCTTCTAGTTTCAGCGGAACATTTACGTAATATAAGCCCAACGCTTCAACTACCTGTTGCTCATCCTTAAAAAATCCTAGTTCATCAGGCGATCGCAAATTCACAACTGACTTAAAGCCTTCTTGGATAGCTTGCTTAATCTGTTGGGGTATTACTTGTCCTGTCGTTGTCAAGTTTTCATTAATCTGTATAGCGTTAATCACTTTTACTCCTTAAACTTTCTAATTACATCCAACTTCGTAAATCGGCTGATAAGCAAGCTTTGACAAGCTATTCAAATAAGCACAGCAAAATTCGGCAAATAACAAAAGCTATCGCTTGATTGTTTCTGTTTTTGCCTTTTGAGGTTGGTTATTTTATTGCTTACCCAATAATATACGGTTTTCCGATAGGATTTATGGTAATTAAGAAATTATATAATTTATGACCTATAGGTTTACAATACTTTATGATTCAGCAGTAAAAAATTGTCTCCCCCACGTCTTGTTTGTCAGTCTCAACCAAGGGCTTGTTTACGTATTGCGATCGCAAGTACAATTGCTGCTTGGTCAAATTGATATGCTGGTATCAGAAAATTAAGTAGGCAAGTCATTTGAATACCAGCCCTGAAACTATGAACGCTAAAGAAATATCTCTTCGACCTGCTGTAGAATCAGATGCGTGGGTGCTGAGTGCAATTCATATTGCTGCCATTAAAGCTCTTCCAGCAACTTTTTATACACACAAAGAATTATTAGCTTGGCGCAACTATCGTGAAAAGCCTGATGGTTCTAATATCTTGAAGAGTATGAAAGCTGAAACTTTCTGCGTTGCTGTCGAGGGTGATGTGATTACAGGATTTGCTAGTTTCAGGGTTGATGAACTGATCGGGCTTTATGTCCATCCTCGTTATCAAGGTAAAGGAATCGGGCGAGCCTTAGTTCAACATTTTTGCGACGAAGCGATCGCTCAAGGTATAGATCAAGTATTTACCACTGCTAGCCTTTATGCTGAAGGATTTTATTTGCGTATAGGATTTACTCCCATAAAAAGAGCGCCTCATCAGTTAAGAACTGGGATGTTTGTCCCTGTTACTAAAATGAGTAAAACCTTGACTATTACTACAGAATGATTACATATAAAGACGTTCAATCATCAAAGGTAAATCTCCTAAATTATCAATAATTCCGTCTGCATTTTCTGGTTCTGCCCATCCTAAATCTCTTTTCTATTACGATTAGCTATTGCATCATTTTAGCCCGGTCACGCTACTAGTTAATATTTACTTTATCAATAACCTCTAACTTGGTAATTTGGCTAAGACTTAGTTAAAAAAAACTCACCAACTACTAGTAATGCCTTGGCAGTTTGATGAGTAGATCACTGGGATAATTCAAAATTGAGGATGAGTGATAGCTGATGACTATCAATCAAGCAAGTCAGGTTGGTCGTGGGTGATTTCATCCCACAAATAATGATGATCTAGGTGAACCCGCCCCTACCAGTCTTTCATTTGTGGCAATCATTGATTCAATTGCTGTCACTTTGCGATCGCTGGCTTGAACTGCTACAGATATGTATTACTCACTGTCTCAGGCGGACAAGGTTACTAAGAGCTACAGACGACTGTGTAGTACAATTAATAAATATACTGCATCTCTATCGAATTACAGTTGTTTATTCATTACAAAATTACCATAGATAATCGAAACAAGCAAGCTGATTATGGAATTCTGGTAGGGCTGAGGCAATTCATCAATTGCCGCTACCTGTAAATCAGGGCTTTGGATATTATGTGGTTAACACATCTTGTATACAAAATATGTCTGCTTCAAAAGTAGTAAATTGAGTTTTAAAGGAGTATATATATGTCACAGTTGGAGGAAGCAGTGCCAGAAACCTTTATCAAGACAGGTTTAGAAACTATTCCTAATCTTTTTGACCGAGTAGAAGCTCTTGCCAAGGACTTTGCAACCCGTGCAGCAGCACACGACAAAGATGGTTCATTTCCCTTCGAGAACTTTACAGCTCTGCATGAAGCAGGACTCCTCAGTTTGAGCATTCCGTGTGAATTGGGTGGTCAGGGTTTGGAACTGGCGAGTATCTGCCGGGTGATTGAGGGCATAGCACAGGGCGATGCTTCCACAGCACTAGTACTGACGATGCACTATCTCCAACATGCCCATGCTGCCCGTAGCCGTCGCTGGCATCCAGAACTTTACAAGCGGTTGTGCCGGGAGTCCATTGAAGGCATTGCTTTACTTAATGCTGCCCGTGTTGAACCAGAGTTGGGTACACCAGCTAGAGGTGGATTACCCGCGACATTTGCTGAAAAGACAGCAGGAGGCTGGCTGTTAACAGGTCATAAACAATACACCACTGGTAGTCCCATCCTCAGCTACTTTGTTGTCTGGGCGCGGACAACTGAAGATGAACCCCAAGTTGGCAGCTTTCTTGTACCCCGTGACCTTCCTGGCTTGCGAATTGTCGAGACCTGGGATCACCTGGGAATGAGAGCTACAGGCAGTCACGATTTAATTTTAGAGAAAGTATTAATTCCTACTGAATATGCTCTTGATATTCGCCCTATATCTGCTGTGCCATCCTTTGATCCCCTGATTTCTACTTGGGGTAGTTTGACAATCAGTGCTTTATATCTTGGAGTTGCCACTGCTGCACGAGACTGGCTAGTTAACTACTTGAATGAGCGTACACCTTCTAATTTGGGGGAATCATTAGCTACTTTGCCCCGCTTCCAAACTGCTGTAGGTGAGATGGAAGCATTGCTATTTGCTAACCGCAGACTTATTTACGGCTTGGCCCAAGACATTGACAAGGGCGAGTATGAACCTAACGTCGGATTACAAGCGCAAACTGTCAAATACCTGACAACAACTAACTCAATTCGTGCTGTAGAAATTGGTTTAGAACTGACTGGTAATCCTGGCCTTATGAAAAAGAATCCTTTAGAACGACACTACCGGGATGTGCTGTGCAGCCGTATTCATACACCACAAAATGATGTTATTTGCCAGTCTTTAGGGAAGTCGGTACTCAAAGTCAAGTAAAGTGAAAGGAGTGTAAGAGGATGTTTGAAAAGTATTATGCGAAACATCAAAGTTATCCAAGACCTAACCCCCTGACCCCCTTTCCGACGCGGAAAGGGGGAATTCAAAGCCTCTCTCCGCTTCGGGGAGAGGTTTGGAGAGGGGTTTTGAGTATACTTTACGACTTTCCAAACATCCTCTAAGGGGCAGGGTATAGAATGTAGGGAACCCCATAATTTATATTAAAATTTTATGTCTATTTCATATATAGTCATTGATGATTTCCTAACTGATAATGAAGTAAAAAAAGATTTAATTAATACTATATGGGAGGATAAATCAGAGTGTTTACTTGAATTAGAACAAAAAACAATTATAGTTCCCCGTAATACACTACTAGAAGTAGTATCTAAGAGTTATAGGCAAAATAATTATCAAATTGGTTTTGGCAATTATTATGCAGCCCAAATAGCAATTGGAGGAGTCAAAGAATTAAATTCAGGCATTTTATACCCAGTTTATTGCTTCGCTACTATATTTTACACTTTTGATAAAAAGCTCATAACTGTAGATATTCACTTGGAAATGCGATGAAATTGCCTAGTTACAAACTAGCTGACAACAGTTTGAGGCGATCGCTCAGAAAATACAAGCACTGCGTAATACTTATAGCAGCAAAGTGCTGAGTCCTGAGTAGAAAGCCACTTATTTCAAGGCTTTTTGAGGAGGATCAGGGAGATGAGGGGGATTAGGGGGATGAGGAAGATAAATCTACCTTAATTCCCAATGCCCCATTCCCTATGCCTAATTTCAATATCCCGCTTGCTTGTCTACTACATTCCGCAAGGGTTGCCCAGTTTGGTAACGTTTGAGATTATCAATAAATAGTTCGGTGATGCGCTCTTTAAGATATGGTGAAAGGGCTGAACAGTGGGGTGTAATAAAGACATTCGGCAGTGACCACAAAGGATTTTCTGGGGGTAGCGGTTCAGTGGTAACGGTGTCTAGTCCGGCACCAGCTATCCAACCCTCACTTAAAGCAGTCACCAATGCTGCTTCATCAACGATCGCACCACGAGCAATATTAATTAGGTAAGCAGACCGCCGCATCAAGCGCAATGCTGTAGCATCAATCAGACCGCGAGTTTCTGGGGTTAAAGGAGTAGCAATTACTACATAATCTGCTGCGGGCAAAAGCGATCGCCATTCATCTACACCCACAATTTTGTCAAAATTTGGTAACGGTTCGGCACGGCGACGACTACCCCAAACTTGCATTCCAAATGCTTTAGCACGATGCGCGATCGCTTGACCAATGTTTCCTGTACCAATAATTAACAAAGTTGCATTTGCTAACTCTTCTAGAAACACTCCTCTCACCCAAGTGTGCTGTTCCTGGAAGATTTGCAACTTTCGCAGATTTTTAGCATGATACAGCATGAAAGTCAAGACAAATTCCGAAATCGGTATGGCATGAATCCCTGCACCGTTAGTCAGGATGATGTCTCGTTGCAGAAAAGCAGGTGTGAGGAGGTGATTTACACCTGCACTCGGTGACTGTTGCCAACGCAATGCAGGTAACAGTGCTAATACCTTGTCATATATACTAAAATTTGAGTAAAATCCATTAACATAAATTTCTACATCACTGACATCACCATTGAGATTGCCTTCACTATCCACCTGCACTACCTCTATGTCAGATGGTAAATGTGGCTCAATGTCAGGAGCAAGATTCACAGGTAGAATTATTTTCACCTTTTTGGTCATTTGTCAGTTGTCAGTGGTCAGTGGTCAGTTGTCAGTTGTTGTTAACACTCTCCCCATCTCCCCATCTCCCCTGCTC
>NZ_JAECZC010000016.1:116224-149668 GCF_016056305.1 Amazonocrinis nigriterrae CENA67
CCCCTGCTCCCCTTCAATACCCTGCTTGCTTGTCCACTACATTCCGTAAAGGCTGACCAGCTTGGTAACGTTGGAAATTGTCGAGAAACAATTCTATTGAACGCTGTTTCACTCTTGGGGAATGACCTGAACAGTGAGGTGTAATAAACAGATTAGGAACTGACCACAAAGGACTATCTGATGATAGCGGTTCTCCAATTACTGTATCTAATGCTGCACCTGCAATCCAACCTTCGGTGAGGGCTTTAATCAATGCTGGTTCATCGACTACAGCACCACGAGCAATATTAATTAGATAAGCATGAGGAGGCAGCGATCGCAATACAGTTTCATCAATTAAGCCTTTGGTTTCACGAGTCAGTGGCGTAGCAATTACTACATAATCAACTTCTGGTAGGAGCGATCGCCATTCATCTGCACCCACAATTTTGTCGAAATTCGGCAGTTCTTGGGGATGGCAGCGACTGCCAAAAATTCTCATATTAAAAGCTTTAGCGCGGGCGGCAATTTCTTGACCGATACCACCAGCACCAATAATTAATAAAGTAGCATCCGTCAATTCTTGGATGGGAAAGTGCCTTTTCCAGTGACGTTCAGCTTGTAGTGCGTGCAACTGTGGCAAATGTTTAGCGTGGGAGAGTATGTAGGCAATAACAAATTCTGCGATCGGAATTCCATGTACTCCAGCCCCATTAGTCAGAATGAGGTCGCGTTCCAAATAAGCTGGTGTGAGAAAGTGATTTACCCCTGCATTCGGCGCATGATGCCAACGAAGCGTCGGCGCTGCTGCTAACACTTGATGCAGGCTAGTAAGTTTGAGAAAAAACCAACTTAAATAAACTTCCGCATCATGGGCATCATTATCGAGATTGCCGTCACTGTCAACAAGTACAATTTTTGTGTCAGATGGTAAATGAGGCTCAATTTCGGCAGCGACTTCGATAGGTAAAATGAGTTTCATTTTTAATTGCGGTGAATGTTGACTGCTAACTGCTGACTGCTCACTATCAGCAGTTTACAAATACAATAATTAATTGTGCAATTTATACAAATTTTTTCCAATCCGCCAACAGATTCAAACTTTAAAACCCATACTATACCTGAAGTACAGACAATTCGCCGAATCGTCTCTCCAATTACGAATTACGAATTACAAATTACGAATTTTTCGATAATACCAGAGGTCTAGCCCATTTTTACTAGGGCTACCTCTTGCTTAGGTGACAGCACCCAGAGTCAGTACGCTCTTAAAGAAACAAAATTACTCAACCTCGGACTTAATAATCGTCCTAATACTCTGTCATACCAACTTTTAGAAACTCCTTTTCTCTTTCTCTGTGTTCTCTGTGCGACGCCAGTTGCTTCAAGTCGGCAGAGCCGACGACAGTCGCTTCAAGCCGGGAAACCCGTCCAACGCGCTGTCTCCCCAACGCACTGGCTCCTCTGTGGTTCGTTATATACCTAAACTTCAAACACCTGAGTGTACTAATTGTTGAGCTGCCTGAGCTTTTTCACCACTCATCACTCGGTCTAGAACAGTTTCTCTGATGTTGACAAATACTTCACTGGCTCTATCTCTTGGGCGTGGCAGATTCACAACCACATCCATAGCAATATGTCCATTTTCAATCAGTACCACCCTATCAGCCAAAGCCACAGCCTCCTCTACATCATGAGTGACTAAAAAAGCTGTAAACTTGCGTTCTTGCCATAAAGTTTCAATTAAATGCTGCATTTCTAGGCGAGTTAGAGCATCTAATGCTCCCAAAGGTTCATCTAGCAATAGCAAACGAGGCTGACTCACTAATGCTCTGGCTAATGATACCCGTTGCCGCTGTCCTCCAGACAGTACAGACGGCCACTCAGAAGCTCTATCTTTGAGTCCCACTTTCTCCAAAGCCCACAGCGCTCTTTCACGCCAATTACCCTGCAAGCCCAACCCCACATTTTCGATTACTCGCTTCCAAGGCAGCAAGCGGGAGTCTTGAAACATTACTGTTACAGAACGGCTCAGCTTACGCAGTGGTTCTCCATCTAGCAATATCCCGCCTGAAGTTGCTTTATCCAATCCAGACACAAGACGCAACAAGGTACTTTTACCACAACCACTACGTCCCACAATGGCGACAAATTCACCAGGTGCTACTTCTAAATTTAAGGTGTTTAAAACAGTTTGATTGCCAAAAGTCTTTGTCAAATCCAAAATACTTAACTGTGTACCTTGTATACTTGCACTCACTGGGAAAACCTCCATTTATTAGAAAAATTGAATTTTTTCCTTTGTCATTCTTCATGAATTATTTATATTTACAAAGGACAAAGGACTAATAACTAATGACAGACAGTATCTATTTACGCTTTTGATAGTTGGGATTCCAAGCCAAGAATTTGGCTTCTAAACCTCTAGCGATCGCATCTGCTAATTTACCCAGCAAAGCGTAGATAACAATACTCAAAACCACCACATCAGTTTGCATAAACTCACGGGCATTCATCGCCATGTAACCAAGACCAGAATCGGCAGCAATAGTTTCTGCCACAATCAATGTTAGCCACATAATCCCCAGGGAAAAACGGACTCCCACCAAAATCGAAGATAATGCTCCTGGAAAGATGATTTGCCACAATAGTTGTGGTGTTTTTAATCCATAGACTTTACCCATCTCAATCAGTCCAGGATCAACGCTACGAATACCATGAAATGTATTGAGATAGAGTGGAAAGAAAACCCCCATAGATACTAGAAATAGTCTCGCTTGGTCACCAATCCCAAACCAGAGAATCACTAGCGGAATTAATGCCAAATTGGGAATGGTGCGGAGCATTTGTAAAGAACTATCCAACAACTTTTCTGCTAAACGAGAAAAGCCGTTGAGCAATCCTAAACTAAAGCCAATACTGCCACCGACGATAAAACCAGATATTGCACGCCCAGCACTAATTGCTATATGTTGGAATAATTCTCCAGTCGAAGCTAATTTGTATGCTGTGAAGATGACACCACTCGGTGCTGGTAAAATTCTACTTGAGAGTAGACCTGCTCTTGAAGAAATTTCCCAAAGCGTCAGCACCAAAACTGGCACAATCCAAGGAATTATTTTCTCAAATTGTGGGTGTTCTAGTAACTTATTCAGGGATACATTGTAGCTTTTGCTGGTAGTATTTCTTAGAGTAATAGCCATTGCATTTTTGATTTGAAATATCAAATTTTCAGATTTTCCCCAAATATAAATATTGGACTATCAAATTTAGAATTTGAGATTTGAGATTTTTACTTCATCCCAAATCAAAAATTTCAAATCTCAAATCCAAAATCTTATGAGGCGCTTGTGAGTTGTTTAGCAAATTCAGCTTTGCTGACAATTTCACCAAAAGGACTGAATTGTTGTGTTAAAGGTGTTGATTCGTTCTGCAAAGGTAAGCGTGGAAACAATAATTCAGCAGTGCGATAGGCTTCTTCTAGATGGGGATATCCAGAGAAGATAAAACTTTCTATGCCTAGTTCTCGATACTCCAGCATTCTGGCCACAACTGTGTCAGCATCGCCAACAAGAGCAGTACCAGCACCACCGCGCACCAATCCAATTCCTGCCCATAAATTGGGGCTAATCTCTAATGCTTCTCGTGAGCCATTATGTAGTTGACTCATGCGCCGTTGTCCTTCAGAATCAGACTTGGCTAAGGCTTGCTTTGCTTTAGCGATCGCTGCATCATCGACATACTCAATTAACTCATTAGCAGCATCCCAAGCAGCCGACTCTGTTTCTCGCACAATCACATGCAGGCGAATACCAAAACTTACTGTTCTGCCTTGTTCGGCTGCTAGTTGACGCACTTCGGCAATTTTTTGTGCTACTTGTTCTGGGGGTTCTCCCCAAGTCAGGTAGGCATCAATATGTTTAGCTGCAACCAGCTTTGCAGCCGCAGATGAACCACCAAACCACAACGGTGGATAAGGTTTTTGTACTGGTGGGAACAACAGCTTGCCACCTTTGATATCTAGGTAGCGTCCTTTAAAATCCACGGTTTCGCCGCTGGTAATTCCTCGCCAAACTGTGAGAAATTCATCAGTTAACTCATAACGCTCATCATGGCTAAGATGCAAGCCATCCCCAGCAAGTTGTATCGGATCACCACCTGTCACCACATTGATCAACAATCGGCCATTCGACATCCGGTCAAATGTTGCTGCCATGCGTGCAGCCACACCCGGCGAAGAAATTCCTGGGCGAATTGCCACCAAAAACTTCATCCGCTTGGTGACAGATATTAAAGAGGCAGCAGTAATCCAAGCATCTTCACAAAAAGGCCCTGTGGGGAGTAATGCACCTGTATAGCCCAGATTATCCACAGCTTGGGCAATTTGCTGTAAATAATCAGGAGTAGCAGTGCGCCTGCCATTCTCTGTTCCTAAATAACGTCCGTCACCACCAGTGGGAATAAACCAAAGAATTTGCATTGTTGTCTGGGTGTTTTAAGGTGTTAAACTACAGTTAATTGACCGAATTACCGTAGTTTATAGTCAAAATTTTACTCGAAATTATGTAAAAATCAACTTCAACTTGACGATTAGTAATGATTGGGGGAAGGGGAAGGGGAAGTCAAAGAGAAGGTAAGATTGACTTATAGCTGTAATGCCTGTGATTTAAAATCAACTTCTTTGCGAAATTCTTACATATTTGTCACATGGATAGCTGTAGTGTCAAATACAACTTTTGCCCCACTAACCCACATGTTCGACTAACTGATAATCACCTTCAGGCACTCAACACTCAGCACTCAGCACTCCTGTGCCGTTACGATTGGCAACTGTATATATTTGATACGGAAGTTTTTTCAGCAGGACTTACGCACGGACTACGATTTTACGTCCGAAGCGAGCGTTTGCTCTCCTGCGTTCTCGTTCACTGAAGGTGTTCCCGAAGGGTAGGGTAGCGAAGTAGTCGCAAAAGCTTAGTTTTTCGTCACGAGTGCGTAAGTCCTATTCAGATTAGAATCTAAATACAGTACGAACCCAACCAAATAAACTGTCAGGGTTGCTGGCATTTGAATCTGGTGCAGTCACCCAGATAAAACCTGGTGTAATCTCAATGTTATCGGCGATTTTATATTGGTAGAATGCCTCGATATGCAGCGAAGTATCTTTGTCTGCTTGTCCTAAGCCTGCTCCTAAATCTACATTCTTACTCAGACTAATCAGTTTCGGTGCCATACCCACAAATAATCCCCCCAGACTGCCTTTCTTACCAAGATCAGGGAATGCCATTCCGACAGCCCAATCCATAGCTTCTCCATCGCCACGACCTAAATAGCGGTGCGCGCCATAGCTTACCCAACCATTAATAGCAAACCCAGGACTAACTCTATAGAATGCTTGTATGCCATAAAGATTAGCCACGGTTCCTGCTCCGGCTACAGTGCTATTGACCAAGTTACTTCCTGCTGCTGGGCCGAAGTTTGTTCCGCTTAGACCTCTGGTGTTTGGTGGGCTATAGGTATTAACGTAAGTAAAAGCCGCCCGAAAGTTCTTATCACGACTAGTGTAGAGTAGCTGTCCGAGAGCTAAGTATCGGCCTGAAAAGAAGCCATTGTTAGGTGTGGGGTTGTTAGCGTTGGGTGCGCTATAGGCTAACCCTACTTGGAACTGTTGATTCAATCTGTGGAGTACAGCAATTCCACCGCCGGAATCTCCATAGTTATAGACTAAAGCTCGCCGTGAAAAGCGTGAAATCCCATTAGCACCGGTTGCCAAATTTGATTCAAAATATGGGTTGATCGGAATAGTAAAGCCTATCTCATTAGCTCCATCGGAAAGAGCATAAATATTGACTTGGGTGTTTTTACTAAGTGGAAACCGATAACGCAGACCACCAAGAGAAAAATCATTGAGTGGTCTTGTAACATTGGCATTATCAGCGGTTCTGCCATCAAAAGTACCCAACAATCCCGCTCTTGTTTGTCCCAAGGATACGATACTTCCACCCCCTAGGGATATGCCTAGTGAATCTTTACCAGTAAAACTGGTGTTTAATCGCAAAGACACCGAGTCTTGGAAGGTAACTACACGGGGTGCTGCTTTCTTAGTGACGACGTTATCACCTGCTAGAAGTGAGCCAACAACAAATTGCACTCGACCTGTCAGTTTAGTTGTAGTGGAAAACTGCTGTGATTCCAGGGCTGCTGTCTTTGTTTCAAGTGCATCTACTCGTCCCCGCACTGTAGCGAGTTCTGCTGAAAATTGTTCTTGTAGCTGTTTGATTGTATCTAAATCTTCTTTTTTGACTAACTCTGCTGTAGAGCTGGCAATTAGTTCATTGAGGCGATCTAAGGCTGCATTTAAACCGGCGGCAAATTCATAACGGGTTAGAGCGCGGTTTCCTTTGAATGTACCATCTCCATAACCAGCAATCACGCCGTAGCGCTCGACTAAGGATTGTAATGCTTGAAATGCCCAATCTGTAGGTTTTACATCCGCTAACTGAGACACAGAACTAACCTGGCTCATTGGTGAATTTTCGTCTAAAGATCCAGATGTATTTGAACCTGTAGTACCTGGTGAAAGTATGTCAGAAACAGGTGTAACCTGTTCCATCAAATTGTTGTCTTGATCTACAGACTCAGGAGATTGCTCAGGAGTAGGCGCAATTTTGTCATCATTGATGGTGGATAAAATTGATGAATCTGTAGTTTCAGAAGATTTAGAAGATTCAAGGGTATTCGCCGAGCTTTTGGTAGGACTCACAACGAGAACCACTACCATATTTAGCAGGGCAATAAAAAACACTACCCATTGAAAATTCCAACGAAATTTAAGCATGGCTCCTCAACCCTAAACAGGAATACTCTTGGTTACAAAAAAATGAAAAAGTTACAGAAATATTTCAGACAATACTTCTCCCTCGCTGCGTAAGTCCTGTGATGAATGAATTCTGCGTTGTGTACTTCATTTACTTGCAAACTGCTGTAACTGCTAGCAGCCAGCAGGAACTGCAGGAAACGAAATTTTCCTAAGGGGTCAACTTAGGTTTCAAATGGGAAAATATTATAGTTAGGCAAGTAATTCGAGTTTTTTGGATTCAGTTATCTAAACTTTTGTATCTATGCTAGATTTACCTTGATTTAGTCAGAATTGACATTAGCAAAGTAAGCGAAGCAAGATAAAATTTTCTTTTCGTAACCAAAGCTTCAACTCTTATTCAAACTTGCACTCTTTGCTAGAAAGCAGGGGAGCAGGGGAGAACAAGTAGAATAACAACTGACTCCTAACTCAGCACTCAGCAATTAATACTCAGCACTCGTAATTCAACACTGGTTAGTGGTATTTCATAAGCATAGATAGTATTTATCAATAAACACCTATAAACCTATCGATTTACAGATGCTTTGCTTACAACCTTGGATATTTGCACAAAACACTGTAAAAAACAAGTGCCTTTATAAATATTTTTTATAACATCTTAGTTGTAAACTTGTATGATCAGATGCTTGCTTTTTTTTGGCAAGTGTGACAAACTTTGTTTTGAACCAAAACTACGGTAAATTGGTCAAGTTAAAGTAGTTTTAGTAATGAAGATTACAGTATTTTGATTTGCTGGTAAGCTGCCAAGTCTAGTAAAGACAAAAAATACCGACGGGGTAAGAAGTTGACCCTTGAGGACTTTATCGATGGGGGAAAGCGTTAATGCCTAAGAATGTGACAACCGATTTTGAACTCGACTTAGAAGCAGATGTGCTTGTGATTGGAGGCGGGCCAGCTGGGACTTGGGCAGCTTGGAGTGCTGCATCTGGCGGTGCTAAGGTTGTCCTTGTGGATAAAGGTTACTGTGGTACAACAGGATGTGCTGCTGCATCTGGTAATGGTGTTTGGTATGTACCACCCGATGCTGAGGCTCGATCTTCAGCGATCGCAAGTCGGGAATCATTGGGTGGATATTTAGCAGACCGAAGTTGGATGCATCGGGTATTGGATCAAACCTATGCCAACATTAACCTATTAGCACAATGGGGTTATCCCTTTCCCACCGACGATGAAGGCAAACCCTATCGGCGATCGCTGCAAGGGCCGGAATACATGCGGTTGATGCGGCGGCAAATCAAACGCATAGGAGTAAAGATTTTAGACCACAGCCCAGCTATAGAGTTATTAGTTGATAGTGATAATGCTGTGGGAGGTGCCACAGGAGTAAACAGACAGACTGGTGGTAGGTGGGCGGTGCGATCGCTAGCCACAGTTATTGCCACCGGTGGTTGTGCATTCCTCAGCAAAGCGTTAGGGTGCAACGTCCTAACAGGGGATGGTTATTTAATGGCAGCAGAAGCAGGTGCCGAAATGTCGGGGATGGAATTCTCTAATGCTTACGGCATCTCTCCTGCTTTTTCCTCAGTCACCAAAACCCTATTCTACAATTGGGCAACCTTTACCTACGAAGATGGCACACCCATTCCTGGTGCAGGTTCCCAAAGAGGACGTTCAGTAATTGCCCAGACATTGCTAAAACAGCCTGTTTACGCAATTTTAGATAAAGCGGCTGAACAAATGCGCCCATCTATGCGTTTAGCGCAGCCTAACTTCTTTTTACCCTTTGACCGTGCAGGCATAGATCCATTTACTCAACGCTTCCCCGTTACCTTGCGTTTAGAGGGAACAGTGCGCGGTACAGGTGGAATCAGGATTGTAGACGAAACCTGCGCCACCTCTGTACAAGGACTCTACGCGGCTGGAGATGCAGCCACACGCGAATTGATTTGTGGCGGATTTACTGGTGGTGGTAGTCATAATGCAGCTTGGGCAATTTCATCAGGTTATTGGTCAGGAAAATCTGCCGCAACATATGCTCAAAGTTTAGGGAAAAAAGCAACTCAACGCAGAGTTCGAGGTGTGGGAGAGGCAGTAATCAACTCTAGAACAGAAAATCCCCAAACCTTGGCAACTGATGAAGTCATTCAAGCAGTGCAAGCTGAAGTTTTCCCTTACGATCGCAACTTATTCCGCACAGATAAAGGCTTATCAGAGTCTTTAACTAGATTAGATAACCTCTGGCAAGAAGTTCGTGATAGTCAAGTAGAAAATAACCAGCTTGTGCGGGCCAGGGAAGCTGCGGCCATGGTAGCTACAGCCCGGTGGATGTACAACAGTGCCTTAGAACGCAAAGAAACTCGCGGGATGCACAAACATCAAGACTATCCGCAACAGGATGCTAACCAGCAACACTACCTGATTAGCGGCGGTTTAGATCAAGTTTGGGTAAAAGTGCAGCCATTAAACTCCACAGCAGAAAATCCCAAATCCAAAATAGGAGCAGCGGTGTGATAGAGTTGGTCAGCGAATCGCGGTGTATTAAGTGTAATATCTGCGTCAACGTTTGCCCAACCAACGTATTTGACCGCGTAGTTGATGCACCGCCAGCGATCGCACGACAGAGTGATTGTCAAACCTGTTATATGTGCGAATTGTATTGCCCAGTTGACGCCCTTTATGTAGCGCCAGAAAGCGACCTACAAACCACAGTCAACGAGGCAGAATTGGCAAATAAAGGATTACTAGGAAGTTACCGCGAAAACGTTGGTTGGGGATCTAAACGAACACCAAAAGCCAAAGAGGATCAAACCTTCGTAATTCTAAAGCAGTTGAGATAGAACAGCGGAGAAATATAGACATGCTGTTGTTGAAGAAAGCAGGGGAAGCGGGGGAGATGAGGAAGATGAGGAAGATGAGGGAGATGAGGGGGAGAATAACTAAACCCATTCCCTACTCCCTACTCCCTACTCCCCATCCTCCTAAAGTATCAAGTGCGAAATTATCAACTTTAGTAGTTTGCTTCCTGCTGCTACTAACTACAGCATGTAGCCAAGGCGAAACTAAATCTGCTAATGCTATTAATGCCAACAGCGCTAGCCCTGTGACTGCAACTAACAATACTTCTACTACCTTACGTGTAGGTTATGTAGGTTCTAGCGAACCCACAGGGCCGCTTGGTTGGGCAAAACAAAAGGGTATATTAGAGAGTGAAGTGCAAAAATTAGGATTCAAAAATATTACTTTTGCACGATTTCCTAACGGCCCAGACTTAAACGAGTCATTGGTAGCAGGTCAAATAGATGTCGGTTTTTTGGGCGATACACCAGCTATAGTTTTGAGAGCTAGGGGTGTTAATACTCGACTGCTTCGGATTACTCAATATAATACAACTGCTTGGTTAGTAGCCAAAAAGAATGGCCCTCGCACCCTGGCTGAACTGAAAGGTCAGAAAATAGCAACCCAAAAAGGATCTTATATGCATCGATACCTATTGGGTCTATTGGATCAGACTAAAATGGCTAAAGATGTAAAAGTCGTCCACTTGATGAGTACTGAAGCCAAATCTGCTTTAGAACGTGGTGATGTTGCGGCTTATGCAACTTCTAGCGAGTTGGGAGTTTTTCTGAAATCACAAGGGTTCCCGATAATTGATTCATCCGCATCTCATCAAGGTTTATCAGGCACATCATTAGTAGTAGCAACTGAAGAATTTTTAGCGAAACAGCCTGATTTTTCCAAAAAATTAAATGCAGTACTAACAGAAGCAGCCAAGGATTTAAAAGCTAATTCCCAAGAGTATTATCAATACCACGCCAAGACTACTAAATACCCAATCGAGATTGTTAAAGCTTCATACCCAATGACACAGGTATCAGAAGAACCATATCCAGCCGAAGGTTTAAAACTTTTAGAAGGAACCAAAAAGTTTCTGGTATCGCAGGGTTTAGCAAAATCAGACTTTCAATTAACAGATTGGGTAGTGAAAGAACAACAGTAATTCTAATTATTTGTGTTTTTTTGTTTAAAATCCACAAAGTCACAAAGGCACTAAGAGGTTGTTTGAAAAGTCTTTCACTGTGACTTTAGGCACTTTTAGATCCCCCCTAACCCCCCCCCTTTTTAAGGAGGGAACCTGAATCAAAGTCTCCCTTTTTAAGGGAGATTTAGAGGGATCTAAAACTTTTGATACCAACAAGAGGACTTTTCAAACATCCTCTAAGAAAAGAAGTTTTTGCATTATTAGGGTGAATTGTTATGACGATCGCACTAGAACGTCCGAAAAAAACTAAGTCTGCTGAAATTCGGGAAAGATTGGGTTATCCCATCATTGATACTGATGTCCATACTCAAGAATTTCAACCAGCATTTTTGGATTATTTAGAACAAGTTGGCGGTACTGCAATTGCTGAACGTTTCCAAGAACATTTACCAGGTTCATCTCGTTCTAAATGGTTCCAACAATCTTGGGAAGAACGCCGCCTCTACCGTACTACACGCCCTCCATTTTGGACTCGTCCTACCAGCGATGTTTTAAATTTAGCTACAATTAGCTTGCCGAAGTTGTTGCACGAACGGTTGCAAGAAGCCGGTACAGACTTTGCTGTGGTGTATCCCAACTTGGCAACAATGGGGCCGCACATCGGTTATGAAGAAATGCGGCGGGCTGTATGTCGCGCTGCTAATACTTACCATGCAGAAATTTTCCGTCCTTATAGCGATCGCTTAACTCCGATTGCTACAATTCCCATGCATACGCCAGAAGAAGCCATTGAAGAATTGGAGTATGCAGTAAAAGTTCTGGGATTGAAAGCAATTCAAATCCCTGGACATATCCGTCGCCCAATTCCCGCTTTTGAGAAGTATGGCGAAGAAGTCGCAAACGAGGCTATCTGGATTGATACTTTTGGTTTGGATAGTAAATATGATTACGATCCATTCTGGGCAAAATGCGTAGAACTGAAAGTTGTACCCACCACCCATTCTTCTGGTATGGGATGGATCAACCGACGTTCGATTTCTAACTATCAATACAACCACATCGGTCATTTTGCCGCCGCAGGGGAAGCACTTTGTAAGTCTCTATTCTTTGGTGGTGTAACTCACCGTTTCCCCACATTGAAGTTTGCATTCCTCGAAGGTGGTTCAGCTTGGGGTGCTAGTTTATACGCTGATTTGATTTGGCATTGGGACACCCGCAATAAAGACCATTTGCTAGAGAATAACAACCCTGATAATATTAATCGGGAAGAGTTGCTAGAGTACTTTGTTCGTTATGGTGGCGAACTTGTACATAATCGTGTGGAACAGTTGGGTAGTGGTTTAGGTTTCCACGGCAGCAACGAATTAATAACTACAGACAACCCAGGCAACTTAGACGAATTTGAAGTCGCAGGGGTGAAAGGGCCAGAAGATGTGAGGGAACGCTTCTTAAAGCACTTCTACTTCGGTACGGAATCAGATGATACCCGTGTAGCTCATGCATTTAACCGCAAAGCCAACCCCTATGGCGATCGCATCAAAGCCTTCTTGGGTTCCGATTCCGGTCACTGGGATGTGCCTGATATCACAGCGGTGGCAGCCAACGCCTACTCAATGGTAGAACGCAACATCATCACCGAAGAAGACTTGCAATATTTCCTATCTATTCATCCTTTGGAGTTGTACACCAGCCTCAACCGTGACTTCTTCAAAGGTACAGCTGTCGAAAAAGCGGCTGATGAATTTTTAGCTCGTAAAAACTAATTCTTTGTGTCTTGGTGTCTTTGTGGTTAAAAACCACCAAGGCACAAAGGCACAAAGAAAAAATTTGAATAAACGGGGTAAGCTATTATGACGATCGCACTAGAACGACCACAACAAAGATCCAAGTCGGCGCAGATTCGGGAAAAATTGGGTTATCCCATCATTGATACCGATGTTCATACCCAGGAATTTGAGCCAGCAGTATTAGATTATTTAGAGCAAATTGGTGGAACTGCGATCGCAGAAACATTCAAGCAGCATTTACCAGGATCTTCTCGCTTTAAGTGGTACAAGCAAACTTGGGAAGAACGTTTTGCTTATCGCAGCAATCGCCCTAATTGGTGGGGTCGTCCTACGAAAAATACTTTGAATTTAGCTACCATTAGCTTACCAAAGTTACTACACGAGCGTTTGCAAGAATCAGGTACAGACTTTGCTGTGTTGTATCCCAACTTGGCAACTCTAGCGCCGAACATCAGCAGAGAAGAAATGCGCCGTCCAGTTTGTCGGGCGATAAACACTTACCATGCTGATATTTTCCGCCCTTATTCTGACCGCTTAACACCAATCGCTGCAATTCCGATGCATACACCTGAAGAAGCGATTGAAGAGTTGGAGTATGCGGTGAATGTTCTGGGACTCAAAGCAATTCAAATCCCCGGTTACGTTCGTCGTCCCATTCCCGCTTTTGAAAAGTATGGGCCAGAAGTTGCTAACGAAGTAGTTTGGATTGATAACTTTGGTTTAGATAGCCAATATGATTACGATCCATTCTGGGCGAAGTGTGTAGAACTGAAAGTTATACCCACCACCCACGCTTCTAGTCAAGGTTGGACGACTCAGCGTTCAGTTACCAATGCTCAGTACAATCACATTAATCACTTCGCCTTTGCTGCGGAAGCATTTTGTAAATCGTTGTTCTTTGGTGGCGTAACTCGTCGCTTCCCCACCTTAAGATTTGCCTTCTTAGAAGGTGGTTCTGCTTGGGGTGCAAGTTTGTATGCTGATATTATTTGGCATTGGGAAACCCGCAACAAACAGCATTTGTTGACAAATAATAATCCTACCCTTGTAGATAAAGAAGCTTTAGCGGAACTATATATCCGTTATGGTGGTGAACTAGTAAAAGGTCGTGTAGATCAAATCGGCGATGGTTTAGGCTTCCACAGCAAACATTTTGCTCCCCAAGATCCTGGTCAACTCGACGAATTTGAACTAGCAGGAATTGAGAAACCTGAAGACGTGCGCGATCGCTTCTGGAAACACTTCTACTTCGGTACAGAATCAGATGATACCCGTGTAGCTCATGCCTTCAATCGTGCGGCCAATCCCTTTGGCGATCGCGTCAAAGCCTTCTTAGGTTCTGATGCTGGTCACTGGGATGTGCCTGATATCACAGCCGTTACAGCCAACGCCTACTCAATGGTAGAACGCGGCATTATTACCGAAGAAGACCTGCAATATTTCCTATCTATTCATCCATTGGAGTTATACACCAGCCTCAACCGTGACTTCTTCAAAGGTACAGCTGTGGAGAAAGCGGCTGATGAGTATCTAGGGAGTAGGGAGTAGGGAGTGGGGAGTGGGGAAGATGAGGGAGATAAGGGGGATGAGGAGGATGAGGAAGAAAAATTCACCTCAATTTCCAATTCCCAATTCCCAATTCCCTACTCCCTACTCCCTACTCCCCAATTTTTAAGCTGTCTACTCACTATCCCGTAAGGTAGGTATTATTCAATGTCTACCTTACTTACCTAAATTACAGAAAACTCAATAACTCTTTTTTTAATTTGAACTGACAGTTATCAGTCATCAGTCAACAATCATCCTATGACCCAACTAAAAACACTTCCTACTTACGACCCTACATTATTTGAAGGTGCAGCTGAAGGTTACGCCCAATATAGAACCAAATATCCATCTGCTGTATTTGCTAAATTAGCCAAAATATTTAATCTCAATGGTCAAGGAAGACTCCTTGATTTAGGTACTGGCCCAGGATTAATTGCTATACCTTTACGAAACCAATTTGAGGAAATTGTTGCTATTGATCCTGACCCGGAAATGCTCCAAGAAGCTAAACGACAAGCAGCAGCAGTAGAAGCAAATAATATTATTTGGTTAGAACAAGGTGCAGAGTTTATCGACTCTAGTTTAGGAAAATTTAAGTTAGCCACTATTGGTAGAGCCTTCCATTGGATGGAACGCGAAGTAGTGCTAGAGCGCCTTTATGAATTGCTTACCGATGATGGTGGCCTAGCACTGCTTAATACAGGTGATAACCCTTGGGTAAGTTCTTTACCTTGGAAACAAGCTGCTGTTGGAGTAGTAAAGAAATGGTTAGGTGAAGAACGACGCACCGGACAACGAGGACAAGGTATTCGTAAGCCAGTCGATCCTCCCCATGAAGTCGTAATTGCCAATTCAGCTTTTGCTCGCCAAGAAGTTTATGAAATAATATTTGAAAAATCTTGGACAGTCGATAGCTACCTGGGTTATTTATACACTACAGCCTTCTCTTTGAAAATTTTTTATGGTGATAATGCTAAAGCATTTGAAGCAGATTTAAAAGAAGCATTACTAGCGGTTGAACCATCTGGACATTTTACAGAAGAACTCAAAGCTTCAATCTTAGTCGCTTGGAAACGCTAGTGGTCTATCGCATTAATTTTGCTGGGTAAACTCAAATCAATTTTTCTTTGTTTTTCTCTTTCTTAGCGTTCTTTGCGTCCTTTGCGGTTCGTTACTAATAAGACCACAAATTTCAATCTCCCACTAGCATGACCCAGGAGTGGGAATAAACCCACTCCAATTCCTAAATTTTTTCATGGCAACCATTAATATTTAAGTTCCTCGAGTCGCTACAGGGTGGGCCATGTCCACCCTACTTCCTAAATTGAGACATTACTAAAAAGCCAAAATAATTTTATTATTGGTCTAATGACAAAACTTATTAATGATCAAGTCAATGTATTATATTCAAAAATTTAAATTATTGAAAATACAAAAATATTGGCTATACAATACAATAATTAATTGCCATGATAAAACTTAATTTAAAAAAATCTTCTCGTTGCGGTTGAGAAGATACTCACAGACTGCAATAATTCTTTTAATTTGCAGTCTGTGTTATTTAAATCATAGTATTTAGGATAGTATAAGACTAATTAAATATTTTCAATAACAAATTATGAAGACAAATTTCTTCTGTAGAATCTCAAACAATACTATATATTCCAAGTTGGAATAATTATACATTTAGCTTTTGAACCCTCCAGATTTTGACGCTCACCTCGATAAAAGAAACAAAACAATCCATGCAAGGTTTAAAAACAAAATTTGAATTTTGTAAACGTCCTAAAACTACTCGTCGTTCTTTGTTGTTTGCAATAGGTTACTGCCTAGTACTATCCACTACTCTGTGGAGTTGTGATGCACCATCAAATAATAATCAGCAACAAGCAGCTACACCAAGTAGTGCCCAAAAGGAAGTAGTGCGTATTGTACGCTCAAAACAACTTTCATCTTTAGCAGTTTTAGAAAAGCAAGGTTCTTTAGAAAAAAGATTGGAACCTCTGGGTTTTAAGGTGGAATGGTCTGAGTTTGCAGCAGGGCCACAACAGTTAGAAGCTCTAAATGCAGGTTCACTCGACATTGCATCAACAGCAGAATCACCTCCTGTATTTGCACAAGCAGCAGGAACGCCCCTTGTATACCTAGCCACTACACCTCCTAATGGTAAAGCAGTTTCCCTTTTAGTTCCTATCAACTCTTCTATCAAAAGTGTTGCTGAATTAAAGGGTAAAAAAGTTGCTTTCCAAAAAGCATCTATAGGTCATTATCTTTTAGTCAAAGCCGTAGAAAAAGCGGGACTAAAATTAAGCGATGTGCAGTCAGTTTTCTTACCACCACCAGATGCAAATGTAGCGTTCAGTCAAGGTAAAGTGGATGCTTGGTTTATTTGGGATCCATTTGTTACTAGAAATGAACAAAAGAAAGTAGGTCGTGTTGTAATAGATGGCGGTGATTTGCGAGATACTGGCAATTTTTACTCAACTTCACGCCAGTTTTATCAAGCACACCCTGATGTCATTAAAATATTTCTAGAAGAACTCGAAAAAGCAGAAACTTGGTCTAAGGATCATCGTACTGAAATGGCACAAATGCTTGCTCCAGTAACTCAGCTAGATCCGCCTACGCTAGAAATCATGCACGATAAATATGAGTATGGTTTGCGACCAATTACTGAACAAGTTATCAATAAGCAACAAGAAGTTGCAGAGAAATGGTACAGTCTAGGACTTATCCCCAAGAAGGTGAATGTTAGAGACGGTTTTTTAACACCAGAAGAGTACGCCAAGATTACTCCTTCGGATGTTTTAGCGAAAAAATAGCATCAGAATTCAGGAGTCAGAATTCAGGAATCAGAATAGTTAAAGAATCAGCAGAACATTTGAGAAATAAATGTACTAATCTGACTAAACTCCTGATCAATTCTGGCTTCTGACTCCTGGGTGTTGAATTCCTACAAAATAGCTTTTTACCTTTTGGTGAATTACAAATTGAAATTTACGAAGTCAGGAGAATATAATGCCTAGTTTGACTTTGACAGAATTTAAAATTACTTCTACTGGTGGGCCATTGGGGGCGGTGGTGACTGGGCTTGATGCTAGTCAACCTGTTGCGCCTGAAGTGATTTTACAACTAAAACAAGCACTGCGCGATCGCCACATTTTAATCTTCAAAGAGCAAAAACTCACTGATGAGCAATTGTTGAACTTTGCATTTTACTTTGGCGACCTCTATGTACCACCAGACGATGTTCCAGTATTAGCTTCTCAACCAGGTGTAACTCCGGTAGTGATTCCCATCTCCAACCTTGACGGCGGCTATACGGGTACTGGAGAACTGGCTTTTCATTCTGACCACCACTGGACTCCTAAGCCTTCTAGCGGTTCGCTGCTGTATGCTTTGGAAGTACCTTCGCAGGGTGGCGATACTTATTGGTTGAATCTCAATTTGGCTTATGAGACTTTAGATGAAGCAACCAAACAACGGATTGCAGATTTGCAGTTGATTACCTATAATCCATTTTTGCGTGATAAGAATGCACCTCGCTCAAAGTACCGTTTAGATCGCAACATTCCTCTAACTAGTCCTGTATTTCCCCATCCTTTGGTGCGGACACATCCTGAAAGTGGTAAAAAAATCCTCTATTTAGACTATGCAACTGAAGTTGAAGTTGTTGGCTTAGAACCACAAGAAGGAGCAGAATTGATTGAACAATTGAGAGAACATCTCAATCAGCCTCGGTTTTACTATCAACACAAATGGTCTGTGGGTGATATTGTCTACTGGGATAATCAAGCTACCTTACACTACCGCCAAGCATTTGATCCGAATGAACGTCGTGTGATGAGGCGAGTTAGTCTTGCAGGTAGTCGTCCTTTTTAAGTTTTAGGTTAAAGCCTAAATTTTTAGCTTCCTATCTACCGCGTGCTTTATTCTGGAGTGGGTTTTACCCACTCTACTTTCTCAACTCTTCTTAATTACGTTAATGACAATAGCCAATCGAAGCTTAAAAAACTTAATTATCAAAGATAAAACCACAACTAAACCTCAACATATACCGCTATTTATAGCTGCTTGTTCAATAGTAACATCAATGTTTTTAGTTAGTTGTGGTGCAGAAAATCAAACTAGTCAAAATCAAATATCTGCTAGTAGTATAAAAGCCAATAATAAATCAGTTTCCAATAATACACAAAAACAAGAAGTACGAGTAGTTTACTCTAAGCTCGGTTCTCTTGCAGTTATGAGGAAACAGGGAACTTTAGAAAAAAGCTTGGCAGCTAAGAATTTTACGGTAAAGTGGTTGGAATTTGCTGCTGGGCCACAAGCTTTAGAAGCATTAAATGCTGGTTCTCTTGATATTGCAGCTACAGCTGAATCACCTCCTATATTTGCTCAAGCAGCAGGTACACCTCTTGTTTATGTAGCGACTACAGCATTTAATGGTCAAGGAGTTTCTTTTTTAGTACCAAAAAATTCCCCTATTAAAAGTTTTGCTGACTTTAAGGGTAAAAAAGTTTCTTTTCAAAAAGCTTCTATTGCTCACTATGTTTTGTTGAAAGGATTACAAAAAGAAGGTCTTAAACTCAGCGATGTAAAATCTATTCTTCTCCCGCCTCCAGATGCAAATGTTGCTTTTAGTCAAGGTGGGCTTGATGTTTGGGTAACTTGGGAACCCTACATCACAAGAGCTGTACAACAAAATATTGGTCGTGTATTCAGAGATGGCCAAGGACTCCAGGATCTAGGAGGCTTTTATTCTACCTCGCGAAAATTTGCTAAAGAACATCCTGAAATTCTCAAAATTTTCCTAGAAGAGCTTTTAAAAGCAGACGAATGGTCTCAGAAAAATCCTGATAAATTAGCAGAACTTGTTTCCCCTGACGTTGGTATTGATGTTCCTACTCTCAAAAAAATTCAAGCTAAATCAGCATATGGGTTGTTACCAATAACTGAACAAGTTGTTAATAAGCAACAACAAATTGCAGATTTGTGGTACAGCCAAGGACTTTTACCGAAAAAGGTCAATGTTAAAGATGGCATATTAACCCTAGAAGAATATGCAGCTTTTACACCAAAATCAATTCAAGCTAAATAGTTCACGACTGAAGTTAGAGCTAAATGTCTATTAATAAATTTTAGCTTTCGGCAAAAATTAGGCAATTTCAAATAAAATTAATTGCTTAAAGTAATTCAAAAACTGTATGGATATTATTAAAAAATGTTTACCAATTCCATCAAAAATCAATCAATATTAATTCGTCGGTTAGCATTATGTATAATGCCTAGTTTTTTGGCTTTATCTACTACCTTAATTAGTTGTAGTTCAACCAGCCATAAAGCAGATATAGTAGGGGAAAAAGCTGTAAGCATTAAAACAAAAGTTTTGCGAATGGGATATCAAAGTTCTGGTGATATTGTAAGAGTAAGGGGAGTTTTAGAAAAACGTTTGTCACCTTTGGGTATCAAAGTAGAGTGGGCGCAATTTGCCCAAGGCCCGCAACTCATGGAAGCGATGAATGTCGGCAAAATTGATGTAGGTTCAGTAGGGGAAACTCCTCCCATCTTTGCCCAAGCTGCTGGTGCAAGAATTGTTTATCTTGCTGGTAGAAGACTTACTCAAAATTCAGGTGCAGGAAGTGCTATTGTTGTCCCTAAAGGTTCTCCAATTAAAACTTTAGCTGGAATTAAAGGTCAGAAAGTAGTCTTTCAAAAAGGTTCTGCTTCTCACTATTTCATTATTCAAGCTTTGAAAGAAGTAAGCTTAAAATATAGTGATATCCAAGTTTTGAGTATGCCTAATGTCGAAGCTCGTGGTGCGTTTATTCAGGGGACTATTCCAGTTTGGGTTACAGGTGATCCTCACTTAGCTTTAGTAGAAAAACTCCACGGTGCGCGTGTGCTAAGAGATGCTAAAAATATTGGTACTCCAGGTGGATATTATGTAGGAACACGCGAGTTTGCTAAAGACAATCCCGAATTAGTTCGGATTATCTTAGAAGAGATTGATAAAAACGGTCAATGGGCTGAAGCAAACCGTAAGGAAGTCGCTAAGTTAGTAGCACCGATACTCAAAATTGATCTGCCTATTCAAGAGATAATTTCTGGACGTTCCAATTTTCGATTGAAAGGAATTACACCAGAATTGATGAAAGACCAACAACGTATTGCAGATTTATTTTATAATGAAAAAATATTGCCTAAAAAGATTGATGTTCAAGAAGCGCTGTTAACACCTAAAGAATATGCAGCTATTACTCCCCCAACACTCATTAGTGAAAAGTAAAAGAATTTGAAGAAATAAATGATTTGTTGACTGATGACTGTTGACTGCTGACTGTCAGTATGGAACAATTACAAGCTAATATTTTTTATTGGTCAGCCCCTAGAGACTGATCAAGGATGAAAAATGAAGGTTACAATTTTACTACTTGATAGTACCTGAGTATGTGGAGCGATCGCTCAATGAGTTAGAATCAACATCAAGTATTATGGAACCTGTCTACGCTATAAGTAGAGTCAGTTGCACGCGGGGAATGAAAAAATGAGGGTTTGGCTTGCCTGCTTTTTGGTACTGTTCGCCTTGGCAGAACTGTTTGATTGGTTACAAGAATTTAATCTGCCATTGCCTATCTATATTTTGGGAGGAGCTTTTTTAGCAGTTGCTTCTAACTATGACAAGATTATTGGCTCTTATTTTACTGATGCAACCATCGATGCATCACCCAAACAACCCCAGTTAGATTTACCAACTCAATCTCCTCACTCGATTTCTTTTACAATAGCTAATCCTGTGAAAGATGCTCAAGAATCTGAGTAACAGGACTATTTACTTTCAAGTTGCGATATTGGCAAGAAGCGGGGGAGAGGGGGTGCAGGGGTGCAGAGGGGATGAGGAAGAATTATTAATGCCGATGCTAACAGTCATCAGTCATCATTTGTATGAAGTTATCCCTGTTTTACCAAAGTGCCTTGATGCTGTTTGCGCCAAGCATCGGGTGGTAAGCCGTGATGTTGACGAAACTGGCGAGAGAAATGACAGACACTTTGATAGCCTAGTTCTGTAGCAATTTGCTCGACTGTCTGGTTATGATTTTGGAGTAAAGAACGCGCTCCCGCCATGCGGCGTTTGACAATCCAGTTGTTTACAGTCTCTCCTGTCTGTCTTGCTACTCGGTTAGTTAAGTAAGCTGCTGAGTAACCAACTGCAACAGCAACATCAGATAAAGTAATTCCTTGGTGATAATAGGCTTCGATAAAGTCGAAAACTTCTTTTAATTGGGGATCGCTGGGAAAGGTAAACTGATCAGAGGGAATCGCTTCATTAATGTTTTGTGCGATCGCTGAAGTTGGAACTACAGACACTGGCTTTGTCGGTTTGTCTAAGCCAGTGGCGCACCAGTTTTGGAAATTAGCTTGCTTTCGCAGTCGGCTTTTGATCGCTCTAAGCAATTCTTCTATTGTAGAGGGTTTAGTCACATAATCATCTGCTCCTAAGTCCATGCCTTTGCGAATAGATGCTCTAGTATCACTCCCAGTCAGAAAAATGAAAGGAATAATTGCTGTCAGAGGATTTTGACGCAACGTAGCTAAAACACTGTAGCCATCCATTTTAGGCATCACAATATCGCAAATCACCAAATCGGGTAAATACTGTTGTGCTTGCTGGATACCAACAAGACCGTTTTCAGCAGTTATCACATCAAAGCCTTTTGTTTGGAGACCTTTTAAGAAAAGATTGCGGGTAACTGCATCATCTTCAATTACAAGAATTTTTTTTGCTGAGTTGTGTATCATTTCTATACAACCATAACTTTTCATCAAGATGACTAATGACTGTCACTCCACTAATGGCAGCATCACAGTAAATGTACTACCCACACCAACTTCACTTTCTACAGTGACTTGACCACCATGTAAGTCCACAAGGGTTTTGAGAATTGATAACCCTAATCCGGTGCCAGGTATATTATCGACGTTACTACCTCTATAGAATGGCTCAAATAGTCGTTGTTGATCTACTACCGGAATGCCTATTCCTCTATCTTTGACCTGGAAAATGATATCTTCATCCTGGCAAGAAAGGTAAAAATCAACTGTACTATTGGATGGAGAATACTTAGTTGCATTTTCCAGCAAATTCTCCAAAATCGGCTCTAGCAATTTTTGATCTATCCAGGCTGTTAGAGAATTCAGTTGACTGACAAAATTGATTGGCTTTTGGCTAATATTCATCTGCATTTGTGCCACTAAATTATGACAGAACTGGACTATTTCTAGCGGTTGTGGCTCAAAGTTGAGTTTTGCTGCTTCTGCTTTCGAGAATAACAAAATATCATCCAACATCTGGCTGATTTGTTTGGTGGCTATTTCAACATGATCGAGTAATGGTTGTATTTTTTTCTCTGTGCGTTTGTCTACTTGTTCTTTTATTAAGCTATTAGAGAATGAAACTATATTTAGTGGAGTACGGAATTGATGGCAGACCATAGAAAGAAAACTTGCTCTGAGTTCGCTCAGTTGTTTGGCTTGTTCTAAAGCCTGGTTAAGATCTGATTCTGCATATTTATAATCAGTAATATCAATTCCTGTAATTAATTCGATTTGGTGTCCTCCGAAATCTAGCACACCTTCAAGTTGTGCCACCGCACAAGCTAGCCAGCGTTCGATGCCGTTTTTTGTCAGAATACACATTTCGTGATATTCAAAGTTACCTGCTTCGCTTTGCTTGCGTACCTGCCTGCGTTTTTTGCTCTTGATAAGTCGGCGAATATCAAAGCCGTTTAGTAGTTCCGCTTTTGTGTAGCCGGTAAGTTGCTCCACCGCCGGATTTACATAGCATAGACGCGTGCCTCGAATCAAAAAAGTGCTGGCATCTGTTGTTTCTGCCAAAGTCCGAAATCTCGATTCGTTCAACCGCAATGCTTCTTCAGTGCGTTTGGAATCAGTAATATCCCAAATGCTCCATACTCTACCAATAATTTGGTCACCTAACCAGTGGGGTTTGGAGTAGTGTGCAAACACCCTGCCATCCTTCAACTCTAAAATCTCGTAACTCTCGAAATCAGATTGGCTGGAAACTTCCCAAATCAGCCGTGCAAAGGTTTCTGGGTCTTTTAGTTGGCTCTCAAAAAAGGCTTTGCACCGAGGGCATTTTTTGGATAGCACCAGTGACTCTGGAATCTGCCACATCTCCAGAAATTTCTGATTCAAACTCAGAATATCACCATCAAAGTTAACTGCAACTATACCGATGGCAGTAGATTCAAGGGTAGAGCAAAGTAAAGATAAAGATGTTCCTAGTTCTGCCTCCTTTTTCTTGAGCTGAGTAACTTCTTGTTGAAGATGGTTTTTAGCTTCCCGCAATTCATCAATCCACTTTTGCACGCTCAACTCTACGATTTCATCACTCTTCTCACGCACAAAGGCACAGCCAAACTCCTTGCCTCGGTATTGTACATAGGTAACGGATATTTCCACCAAAAATAACCGACCTGCCTTTGTCCGATAGCGAGATTTAAAGGTGAGAGGCTTTTGTAAGGCTGTTTTGACCAGAGATCGCCATTGTTCAGACCAATTGTGCAGTGCAAAGTCTATATCTACGTCATGCAGTGTCATGGCTAGTAATTCCTCACGGGAATACTCCAACATACGACAAGTTGCATCGTTGACGTAGAGAAACTGTGCGTTTGCTCCTAGACAAAAGGCAGCATCTACACACTGATTGATGAGGAAATGACCAAATTCCAACTCTAATTCTGGCTGTAGTGGCCGTTGAGAGTTGGATTGAATTAACGTATAGTCGTCAGGATTCATACCCCTACGTAATTAAGTCGGCACTATAACCATGAATGAGTTCATAATCACAACTTCCTCAAATTGTCCACCACATATCAAGCACAGCCTGTGATTTTCGAGCTTTAAGGAAGCGATCGCCAAGAGCCAAAAATCGAGAAAATCTTAACAATTTCTCATCTGGCATCAGCCTAGCGGGTCTAATAGCCATCAGTTATAAATATCAAGATTCGGTAAAGATTCAGTAGTTATGTCACTCTCCTCATTTTCTTAATTATTCTTAACTTTCCCATCGAGATCTAACTATAGCAGAATATGCTGAGTCATCCGTCATAAGAAATACATTTTCCTTTGAAAACTTCTTAATCAATACCCTGTTTAAGGTAGTTATTTATACTTAAAATGTCTTTGTTTGATATATTCATGAATAAGTCATCTATCGGAAGAAATATATTCTAAATTTTTTATTGTCTTAATTTTCTACCAAATGAAATAAAAAATGTTAAAAATACATGTATTGCCAAATACAAAAAAGATAATTCAGGCAGCGTCTAGTAGTAACATTAAGACTGGTAGAATTTTATAATTAGCTTTAAAAAAATTTCCCAATTTGATTTGTATCGAATTAGCATAGACTAAGTAGGTAGACATTATTAAATATAAAATGCCGACTACAGAAACTTCCTCACTGACAGGCTTTTGCCTTCTGCTTCCTGCTTCACAGTTAGTTGCATGATATGGATTGTAAGTTCCATACTTAATAATGATAAATCAATGTTAAACTCAATCTGATACAATTGACTGAAATTCCATAATCAAGCCTTAACCTGATTTTTTAGCCAATAGAGTCAAATATAAACGAAAGAATTGACATTCTCATCAAAAGATTTTTCATTGCAAACAGGTTCTTATTTTTCGTATTCTAATCTTTAGAAGCACAGCCTTGATTATTTGACTTTTCTCAAGAACTTTTGCGGCAATAGGCTTGGAAGCAGCAACTGATGGTCTTTCGACTAGTATCAAACAAAGCCGTAAAAATACACAGATTTTTTTGTATTAAATATTTCAGTAGTAAAAAGCTCAGCTCTCTAGTTGAGTACCAGCATTTGGAATTAAGTGAAAGCAATGAGTAAAAACTATACAAGTTCAAAGTCCCCCCTCATAACCACTGAGGTATACAAGGAATTTTCACCAAACAGCAAGTATATAGAATCTGCGTCAGATGATTCCCATCAGCTTGATACCTTAGAAAAGAATGCAGGAACTCAATCTTTATTGCATAACGAAACAGCCCCAACACTTTCAGTTGCAGATGCTGTAGCCCAGATGCTAGGAAGTTTGGGAGTAGGCTATGCATTCGGCGTTGCAGGGGGTGCAATGGCCAGCCTTTGGGGTGCGCTGTCAAATAGCAGCATAGAAGTGTTGAACTTTCGCCATGAAGCTGGGGCTGCTTTTGCCGCAGCCGAAGCCTACTTTGCCAGCAACCGCCCCACCGTCGTGTTCACCACAGCAGGGCCGGGTATCACCAACGCCCTAACAGGCTTATTTGCTGCCCGTGGTGAAGGTGCAAAGATAATTTTATTGTCGGCTTGTACTTCAGCACCACAGCGTGGACGCTGGGCAATTCAGGAAACCAGCACCTACACATTACCTAGTGGAGGAATCTTTACTCCAGGAGCATTATTCAACTATGCAATCACCGTTGAATCTGCTGCACAACTTCCGCAAATTTTTCGCAAACTGGCGCTAGCTTTAGCGCAACCAGGAGGATTTGTTGCACATTTGAGTATTCCCACCGCTGTGCAGACCAGCTTAGTTGAAGATGTATCTTGGCCACAACTAGATATAGCTGCCTCTGCGATCGCACCTCATAAACAAGCGATCGCCAAATCTGTAGAATTACTATCTGCTGGCCCCTTTGCCATCTGGGTAGGTTTCGGTGCGCGTCATGCAGCAGAAGAAATCCGCCAACTGGCAGAGAGAACCGGCGCTGCGGTGATGTGTTCCCCCCGTGGTAAAGGCATCTTTCCCGAAGATCATCCGCAATTTGTAGGTGTCACAGGTTTAGGTGGTCATGCATCAGTCTTTAACTACATGCAACAGCAACCGCCACTACGCACCCTCGTACTCGGAACCCGCTTAGGCGAACCGACTTCTTTCTGGAGTCCGCTGATGGTTCCCAAAGGAGGCTTCATACATGTAGATATTGACCCAGAAGTTCCAGGAGTAGCTTATCCATACGCTGAAACTTTCTCGGTTCAGTCTGATATCAAAGCCTATGTGCAAGAACTGTTGCAGCACTTCCCGGACACTCGTGTTGATTCCATACCTTTGTTGCTACCTCGTCCAGAACGCGAAAGCGTAGCACTAGATTTAGATATAGACTATCCAGTGCGACCAGAAGTATTAATGGCAGCAATTCAAAAAGTAATTGTTGAGGGGAGTGACGCAGTAGTCATGGCAGAGTGCGGTAACTCCTTTACATGGTCAACTCACCTACTGCAATTTCCCCAAACCAATCGTTACCGAGTCAGCACCGGAGTCGGTGCAATGGGTCACGCCGTCACAGGAGTTTTGGGTGCAGCATTAGGGCGTCAGGGTAAAGCAGTAGCCATTGTAGGCGATGGTGCAATGCTGATGAATAACGAAATCAGCACAGCCGTCAAATATAAGATACCTGCAATCTGGATTGTACTCAACGATGCACGTTACAACATGTGTCATCAAGGAATGCAAATATTGGGATTAAAAGGTGCAGACGCCACAATGCCAGTAACTAACTTTGCCATGATTGCTCGTGGTATGGGTGCAGAAGCAGTTGGTATTGTGAGAGAATCAGACATTGAAGCAGCACTAGAACAAGCGATCGCTTCCAATAGTCCCTTTTTAATCGACGTAGTGATTGATCCCGATAGACCTGCACCCTCTGGTGGACGTAACAAGAGTTTGGCAGCACAAGGAGTTAAATCAACCCCAGCCAAAACTCCAGCCAAAGCAGTTTCATTCCCATTAGTTTGATTTAAATCAGTCATTAGTTATTTGTCCTTTGTAAATAGCAATAACTAATGACTAATGACTAATGACTAATAACTAATGATCAATAACCAAGAGTAACCAAAATGCTGCTATTTGAAACTGTTAGAGAAATGGGTCATGAGCAAATTCTCTTCTGTCATGGCAAAAATCCAGACATTAGAGCAATTATTGCTATCCATGACACAAGTTTAGGCCCTGCCATGGGAGCTACAAGACTCTTCCCTTATATTAGTGAAGAAGCTGCTTTACAAGATGCTTTGCGTCTGAGTCGTGGTATGACCTATAAAGCCGCCTGTGCTAATATTCCAGCAGGAGGAGGAAAAGCAGTTATTATTGCTAATCCTGAAAGTAAAACAGATGACCTATTGAGAGCATATGGACGGTTTGTAGACAGCCTCAATGGACGTTTTATTACAGGACAAGATGTTAATATTACTCCTAACGATGTCAGAACAATTGCCAAAGAGACAAAGTATGTAGTTGGCACATCAGAAAAATCTGGCGGCCCTGCACCCATCACATCCTTGGGAGTTTTCCTAGGAATTAAAGCTGCTGTAGAATTTCGCTGGCGAACCAAAAATCTTGAAGGCATGAAAGTTGCAGTTCAAGGTTTAGGAAATGTTGGGAAAAACCTCTGTCGGCATTTACATGAGCATGGCATAAAACTTTTTGTAACTGATGTGGATGCCGCCAAGGTAGAGGAAGTACAACAGCTATATAATGCTACAGTTGTACCACCAGATGAAATTTACTCACTAGATGTAGATATCTTTGCTCCTTGCGCGTTAGGAGGAATTCTTAATAGTCACACAATTCCTTTCTTAAAAGCTCCAATTATTGCTGGTGCAGCTAACAACCAATTGGGTAATGAGCAACTACACAGTCAATTACTTGCTAAAAAAGGAATTCTTTATTGCCCCGATTATGTTATTAATGCCGGAGGTCTAATCAACGTTTATAACGAAATGATTGGTTATGACGAAGAAAAAGCTTTCAAGCAAGTGCATAATATTTATGACACACTGCTAGCAATCTTCAACATTGCTAAACAGCAAGAAATTACTACTAACGACGCTGCTAAAAGGTTGGCTGAAGACCGGATTAGGAATGCTAAACAAAGCAATTCTAAAAAAGTTGCTGCATAATTTACTCGCTAATTAACTACTATTAATGTCAGGAGTGACTAGTGGAAAAAAACACCTTTGCAACATCAGCTTATATTGCTACTTCTCCAAAAAGTGCCTTTGATTATCTTTGCAGTTTAAAAAACTTAGATGATTGGACGCTTTTTAGCCGGATGAAAGAGCAAGTTGACGAAGATACCTGGCTGGGAAGTGCCTCTGGATATCATAAAAATCTCTACTATCACGTCAAAAAACTAGATAGCAAACTTTTCTATGGTATTGAATGGCATTGTGGGTTTGAGTATCAAAAATATTTTCAAGTTTATCCTGTTTTGCTTTTTCCTCCCGACTATATTGAACCTGGAACTGATGAAAAGGGCGTATACTTTCACTGGCTGAGTTTTGTCGATCCCAAACGGCAAACTCAGATGATTATGCAGGGAATTCACACCGTACATACTTCAGAATGTCGTTCTCTCAAAGGCATTTTAGAACGTAAAGCTGGTTTGACTCAAGCAGCAAAAGGGTGTTACTTTATTGATACTGATACTATTTATGTCGATGCCCCTATTGAAGTCGCAATTGAATACTTAAAAGACTTGCGGAACATAGATGAGTGGGCGCATTTACTGCGGCCAGATGGTAAGATTACTACTGATTCTGGTGAATTCAAGGATGAATACGACCAAAAAGTAAAAGTTTCTGTGCGACTGCATAGTTTGAGTAAATATTATTTGCTTGAGCAAGAACACTTTTATCCAGAGTACAACTATTATCAACGCTCAGTAGCACTGCTGATTCCAACATCCTATGCTTTTGGTGATCCTGATGCTTCTGGTTTAATTCTGCATCGAATCACATTTTGGAAAGCAGATAAATCTGTGAGTCACGGCAAACTCCAAATTGAAGACTTTGGCGCTGAAAGCATGAATATTAAACGTCTGCTTGAAGCTAAAGCCGGCAACCTCCAGTCCTTTGACCGTGGAATGAGCTACATACCAAAAACTCCAGAATTAGTTAATAGTCGTTAGTCAGTGGTCAGTAGTCAGTAGTCAGTAGTAAAGAAAAATAACTGATACCTAACAACTGACAACTAACAAATAACAACTAACAAATAACAAATGAAACCCAAGCAACTTACCATCACTTTTCTGACTTTTTGTATTGTCGCTTTTTCTGGAATGAAGGCTGCGAAAGCTGCATCTTTTTCCATAGTTGCAGACAATCTTGATAATGCAGGAGGTCTGAGCTTTGGCCCTGATGGTAGTCTGTATGTTACAGAGGCGGGGACAGGGGGAAATGATAGTTGCGTTCCACCAGCAAGTGGTGAAGGTGATTCTTTATGCTATGGTAACAGTGGTGCTGTCACCAAAATTGCCAACGGTACACAACAGCGTATACTTACAGGACTCCCTTCCATAGCCTTACCAAATGGTACTGGTGGTGCAGGCCCTCGTGACATCAAATTTGATGCCACAGGCAAAGCTTATGTTCTAATTGGATATGCAGCTGATCCAACATATCGCGATCGCAATTTAGGCAACACTGACCTAGGAAAAATCATCACTGCCGACTTTAACACCAATTCCTGGACAAGTATTGCAGATTTAGCTAACTATGAACTCGCCAACAATCCTGATGGTGGTGAATTAGGTAGCAATCCCTTGGGTTTTTTAATAGATGGCAATAATCTGGTTGTGGCTGATGCAGGTGCAAACGACTTACTTAGAGTCAAAACTGATGGTAGTAACTTGCAAGCACTGTCTGTATTACCTCAAGACATCTTGACTAATCCAGTCTTTCCGCCTTCTGGTACTCCATCTAACGAACCCTCACAAGTACCATCTCAAAATGAACCGACAACATCCCAGATTTCTATTCAACCAGTACCCTCAAATGTGGCAAAAGGCCCTGACGGTGCTTATTACGTTAGCCAATTCACAGGTTTTCCTTTTCCAGAAGGTGGTGCAAAAATCTATCGTGTTGCTGCTGATGGGAAAACAAGCGTTTATGCAGATGGTTTTACCCAACTAACAGACTTAGAGTTTGATACTGCTGGCAATTTATATGCTTTGCAATATGCTAATCAGTCAGCCTGGAAGGGTAATTTAGAAGGTTCATTAATCAAAATAGCTGCTGATGGCACTCGTACAACCATTCTTAGTGGCAATGGATTAGAATCGCCTAGTGCCTTGACAATTGCCCCTGATGGTGGATTATACATCACAAATCGAGGCGATCGCCCAGGTCACGGGCAAGTTCTCAAAATTGAGAATATAACCCCTATTCCTGAACCTAATTCTGCTTTAAGTCTCCTAACATTCGGCGCTTTAGGTGTTGGTTGGTTGTTAAAAACTAGAAGCACTAAACTCACTCATAGACCGAGTAGTAGCACTTAGGTAAAGAGTTTCAACCCAATATTATTGCCTTTCAACAAAGGTAATATTTAGCCTGCGTTCCCCTAAAACTAAAATTCGTTGTCTTTAAAACCATAAAAATTTCCACAACTTACTAACTCTTAATCTCCAAAGGTATGAAACTCAAGTCATTTACCCTTACTCTTTTGACTGTTTGTTTTACAGCTGTAGTCGGCCCAAAAGCAGCTGATGCTGCTACCTTTTCAGTAATTGCTAATGGTCTTGATAATCCACGCAATATTGGTTTTGGCCCTGACGGCAGTCTTTATGTTACAGAAAGTGGTCGGGGTGGTGATGGTACAGACGGCAGATGCATTCCTTCACCTAGCGCCGGATATATTCCTTTATGTGCTGCTCAGAATGGTTCCTTGAGCAAAATTAATCCAGACGGTACAAAAACAACTATAATATCGAACCTGACATCTCTAGCATTATCTCCTTCTGGAGAACAAGCAGCTGGGCCTGCGGACATTAAATTTGATGACAAAGGCAACGCTTATCTTTTGACCGGTCTTGCAGGCGACCCCACCAACCGTGACACCATCTTAAAAAGCCCAGACCTCGGACAACTATATAAAGTAGACTTAAACACAGGTGCGTTAACAAGTCTTGCCGATTTTGCAGCTTATGAAACCAAAAATAATCCTGATGGCACAGATTTGATTTCTAACCCCTATGCATTAGCAATTAAAGGTGATACTGCTTATGTCGTTGATGGAGGCGGAAACACAATATATTCTGTAGGACTTGATGGCAGCGGTATTAAGAATGTAGCTGCCTTCCCACAAAAAGTTATAGATAGAAATAAACTCGAATTTCCAGATTTGGGAGGCACTGATCCATCTACCCTTCCACTCACACAGCAATCAGTACCTACAGGTATAGCAGTTGCCCCCGATGGCAGTTTAACAGTCAGCGAATACACTTATTTCCCTTATCCAGAAGGTGAAGCACGTGTCTTCAAAGTTAATAGCGATGATTTGTCAATACAAACTATTGCTGATGGCTTCACACAGTTGACTGGCGTAGCATATGACCCAGAGGGCAATTTGTATGCTTTGCAACACATCAATCATTCTGAATGGAAGGAAATTCAACAAGGTGGTATCATCACTGGTGATATTAGTGGATCTTTAATCAAAATAGCTCCTGATGGTACTCGCACAACAGTTTGGAAAGGTGATGGACTAGAAGCTGCTTCTGGCATCACTTATCATGATGGTAGTTTGTATATCTCAAACCGAGCTAGACTTGCAGGAACAGGACAAGTTATTAAGATTGATCCTAACGCCAGGAAAATTCCTGAATCCGGTTCTGCGATCGGTTTGATAGCTGTTGGTGCTTTAGGTGCAACCTCAATGATTAAGCGCAAACGTAGCAAAGAATTAATTAAGGCAGAGATTGCCTAATATCATTTGAATTGGGGATTGGGGACTGGGGATTAGGAAGATTTGAATGAGTTATGTAGAGTGGGCAAAGCGCACCATATTCAGGTTTTGATGGGCAAACCCCACTCTACGTATATTTCAAAAATCAAGTAGGAACCTTATACAAACCCAGATGAAATCTGACGAATCTTAATTACCAATTACCAATTACCAATTACCAATTACCAATTACCAATTACCAATTACCAATTACCAACTTCTATCAGCTACCAAAGCAGGACTTTAAAAGTATGGGATTAATAAAAAAACTGTCAATTACCATTGCTAGTGCCGGATTTATCATCTTAGCAACAGGCGCTCAAGCAAAGTCAGTAACCTTAACCTATGAACGTAGTATTGGTAGTCCTGGTATCGGAACTGGGCAACTTCTTGTACCACAGGGCATAACTGTAGACGACACAACAGGGAATGTTTATGTAAGTGATGGTGGTAACGATCGCGTCCAGGTATACAATAGCGAAGGTAACTATATTAAAACTATAGGTAGCTCTGGTAGCGGCCCTGGACAGTTTGACGAACCAGCAGACCTAAAATTCAATCCCTTGAATGGAAATCTTTATGTAGGCGATGTTTTTAACAGTCGCATTAATGTATTCGATAGCCAAGGTAACTATATTAAATCCTTTGCGAAATTTGGCGGCCCAGTAGAGGGTAGGATTTTTTATGGCCCGGGAGGTCTATCATTTGATAAATCTGGCAATTTGTATGTAACCGATTTTAGTAACGATTACATCCAAGTATTTGATCAAAACGATAATCTGATCAGAACAATTGGTAGCAATGGTACTGGACTCGGACAATTTGTTGGCCCAGCAGGCATATCAGTATCTCCCACCTCTGGTAATATCTTTGTTGCCGACCAATACAACAACCGTATTCAAATATTCGACCCACAAGGTAACCCTCTGTTCGCATTTGGCAGTCCTGGCACCGGATTTGGGCAATTTAATCAGCCAATCGGTGTTGAAGTGGACGAATACGACAATATTTATGTAGCTGATTCTATCAATAGCCGTGTCCAGGTATTCGATAAAGACGGTAAGTTCCTGACAGCCTTTGGTAAACCTGCTGCTGCACCACCTCCAGGTCAAGATGGTCTACCCATCGGCAACCCCCTCGACCTCACACCAGGCACATTTAACTGGACTGCTGGCGCACACTACGACAATGGAAAACTTTATGCAGGGGATTTCTTCCAAGGTCGCATTCAGGTTTTAAAAGTAGAAGGCAGAGCCAAAGTCCCTGAACCGAGTTCAACATTAGGTTTAACATTACTTGGTCTAACGGCTGCTGGTATCAAACTGCGGAAAAGAAACCAAAGAAAGGCACTCATTAGTAGCTTAGAGAAACAACTGGAAAAGACTTGTGTATAAAAGTTAGGAGTTGGGAGTTAGGAGTTGGGAGTTAGGAGTTGGGAGTTAGGAGTTAGGAGTTAGGAGTTAGGAGTTAGGAGTTAGGAGTTAGGAGTTAGGAGTTATTTATCCCTCATCCCCCCCCCTGCTCCCCTGCTC
>NZ_JAECZC010000017.1:0-1703 GCF_016056305.1 Amazonocrinis nigriterrae CENA67
GGATTAGGGATTGGGGAATAGGGGGATGGGGGACTGGGGACTCTGACAGGTGTAGGAGAAGAATAACAACTGACAACTGACTCCTAACTCCTAACTCCTAACTCCTAACTCCTAACTCCTAACTCCTAACTCCTAACTCCTAACTCCTAACTCCTAACTATTAACTCAGCACTCAGCACTCAGCACTACTAAACACACATTCAGGAAACTGCCGCTTTAATGCTGGAAATACAGGACAAGGCGCTTGTTCTTGTAAATTTTCTGGTTTACTCCAAGTAAAGGGTGCTTTTTGTGCAGCAGACATCCATAACAAGCGCTTTGCTCTGGTCATGGCAACATAAAGTAAACGATACTCCTCGGCAGTTTTCAGGTTTTTTGCCACCTCCCAAGCCTGGGTAACCTCTGGTATTTCAGATTCTTCATGAAGAGCAGCGCGAATCTGGGCGCGCGCTACTTCTGATAAGGTAAAGTCACCTAAAAATTGACTTTGGGGAGGAACCCAAAATTTACCAGGTATCAAGTTTTCATGCAGAAATGGTATAAATACATAATCCCAATCCAACCCTTTAGCTTTGTGCATGGTAATAATAGTTAGTTGACCAGCACGGGTATAACGAGCTTCTAAATCTTCTGTTTCTACTGGTTCAAACCGTTCGGAATTAACGATTTCACTTAAAACTGAAAGCATCGACCCTAAGGAACTGTTACCAGCTATTTGTTGGTTGACTCTTTCTGCTAGTTTGTCAGCGGTTGCCAATTCTGCTTGGTCGTAATTTAATGCTAAGGCGAGAAAGGAAATTAACTGGTACAGGGGTAGTTCTAACCGAGCGCGGAGTAAACTCCTACACAAATGTGAGGCTTTTTGTACTGGCTCTGGTTGGGGTGCTGCTAAGGGGCCAGGATACAAAAACTCTTCTGGTAAACTAGCGAGGGCGTTGAGGTCTTGGGTAGGTATCAACTGACGCTGCACCAAAGCTTCTAAAGCAGCTTTGAGATAATCAGGGGAATGGGGACGATCGCAAAATTGCAATAATGCCAAAATTTCCTGCGGTACATGGGAGCGGCGATCGCGTTCTCCTACGTCGTAAAGTATAATATTATGCTTTTTACACACAGGTGTGAGAGCCTCAGCCAGCCATCTACCTTGGCGATTTTCTCGCACTAAAACTGCTGCACGGGTATTAGTTGGATCTTCGGCAAATAATTCGATTACCCTTTGGGATAGCAATTCTACTGTATGATGAATATCACGGGGGGTATACAGTTCCAGTCCCCTTCCTACTGAAGCTGGATTAGCATCTTTTTGAGGGTCGCCAGTATCAACAGGGCGGATAGTCTGCAAGCGAAATGGTATTTGTCTATTGTCAGTTGTTAGTTGTCCGTTGTTAGTTGCTGACGACTGACGACTGACCACTGACCACTGACTATTAATCCATTTGAGAGCAAAATTAGCAGCATCGATAATAATTTTAGTACTACGACCAGCTTGATCCATTGTCGCCAATCGTTCGACGCGATCGCACTCTTCACAAAATTGGCGAAAATAAATCGGATCGGCTGGGGTAAAAGTCGAGTTAATTGCTTGGTTGGGGTCGCCGACTCGCACCAGATTGATTAGGGATGAGGGGGATGAGGGAGATGAGGGAGAGTAAAATTGTACACTTACTTCCTCATCTCCCCCTACTCCCCCTACTCCCCTACTC
>NZ_JAECZC010000017.1:1864-76411 GCF_016056305.1 Amazonocrinis nigriterrae CENA67
CCCCCCACTCCCCTACTCCCCATCCCCCCATCTCCCCTATCACTCGCCAGAATTTCTAGCAACCGCGTCTGCAATGGGCTAGAATCTTGGGCTTCGTCTTCAAAGACTGCGAAAACTTGGTTTTGCTCGATACGACGAGCGCTATCGTTTTCTAGGACGCGCAGGGCAGCTAAAATCATATCGTCGTAGTCGATAAAGTCACGCGATCGCATTAAATTTTGATATTGCTCGTACAATCCCGCTGCTACGCTCAAAATTGCATATTCGTCTGTGGTTTGTTTACTCCATTCCCGCAGTTTTTCTGGTGGTATTCCAGAACTTTTTGCTTCATGAATGACTGTAGTTGCCAATTCTGGCAATACTTCTGTCCGCAGTACCGATTGACGACGCAATCTTTCTGTTTCTTCGCCGTCAAATTGATAACCTTCTAATAAACGTAAATACCGCCCTGGATTGTTAGCAATCCATTGTTCTACAGCTGTGCGGATGAAACGATGGCTTTGACTTGGTGTAATTAATGTGACATTTTCTAACTGCAAACCCGACAAATCAGGGTGGCGGCTGGCAATGTTCAATGCCAAACCATGCAAGGTATACACAGCAAAGCCGGTTTGAGGTAAAGATAAATCCTCGCGTAAGTACTTACGGATCTTGGCTTTAATATTAGCAGCAGCGGAGCGAGTGAAAGTAACAACTACAATTTGACGACGAGAAGACGGGCGAAACTCAGGGGAATCATACTGACGGGCGATCGCGATCGCCGCCGCCGCCGCCATACCCGTAGATTTACCAGCCCCAGGAACAGCAGAAACAGCTAGTGGCCCAGATTGCCAGTCAGCCATTTGCTGTTGTCCAGGACGTAAACCATTGCGGATTTTGCTAATCTTCTCCCCCAGAGAAGAAACAGGCAATGGCTGAGATAATTTGGATTGGAGAGATTGTTGAGGCACGGTAGCGGTAAAATTAGCGTCTGACATAAATCGGTTATCAGTTATCAGTTATCAGTCATCATTGCTCACTGATAAATGTTCATTGTTTTAATAACTAAATAATGACAAATAAAAGACTTACTCTACATTATCTAGGTTTAGCTGGGGCGATGGCACTTGGTGCTGTTTTGCGCTTTTGGCATTTAGACTTAAAACCTCTGTGGATGGATGAGGTAATTACTGCCATTTTCAGCTTGGGGAAAAGTTACCATGATTTGCCTTTGAATTTGGTGTTTTCTCTTGATCGTATACAAGAAATTTTTACATTTAAATCTGGAGTTAGTTGCAATCAAATTGCCGAAAACATTGCAACTCAGTCTACACATCCGCCGCTATTTTTTTGCGGAATGTATAGTTGGTTGGGGCTAATGTTTCCTTTGGGGCCGGAGTGGGTAACGAAATTGCGATCGCTACCAGCTTTGTTTGGTGTGGGTGCGATCGCGGCAATTTATAGTCTCAATCGTCTTGCCTTTTCTAGAGTATCTGGAATCATCGCGGCATTTTTCATGGCCGTTTCGCCCTTTGCTGTTTACCTTTCCCAAGAAGCGCGGCATTATACCATGCCCATGCTACTGATCACTTTAGCCTTATTGGGGCTAATGCAAATTCAGCGGGATATTTTTGAGCGATCGCGCCTCAGAGTTGGGGTTTGGGTTTTATGGGCAATTATTAATAGTATAGGTTTGTATGTTCATTACTTTTTTGCTCTAGCTTTCATTGCTGAAATCGCCACACTACTTGTATTAATCTACTGGGGTAAAACAAAAATACTTAACAAAGGTCAAATCTGGCTTGCTTTAATTATCTCAGTCAGTGGCGTTGTAATTAGTTTTATTCCCTGGTTACTAGTTATATTCAGTCATTTTCAACGGTCTGAAACCAATTGGTTACCCCCTCCCAATCATATCGCACCTTTTTATCAAACTCTTCTTAGTTGGGTTTTAATGGTCATTGCTCTACCCGTAGAAAATCAGCCTTGGACAATTGCTATTATCTGCGGTTTTTTAATGTTGATTTTTGCTGTTTGGGCAGGATATCAAATATTCAAAGGTTTAAAAATTTTATGGTCACAATATACAACTAGTTTAGCAACCTTAACACTTTTGAGTTTTACTATTTTTGTATTGTTACAATTTTTTGCCATCGTCTATTTTTTAGGTAAAGATATTACCGTAGTTCCCCGCTACAGCTTTGTTTACTATCCTAGTTTTTGTGCCCTATTAGCAGCCAGTATTACCAAAAATTATCAGTCATCTGTCATCAGTCAACAGTCATCAATTAAATTTATACTTATTGGGTTTATTAGTTCTATTTTTGTAGTTTCTAATCTAGTCTTTCAAAAACCTTTCCAACCTGAACAAGTTGCCCAAAACATGAATTTAGAACCTTCTGTACCGCTGATGTTGGTGGTGTCATACAGCAGTTATCAGGATGTGGCATTGGGATTGAGTTTCGCCTTGGCATTAGAACAACTCAGGAATCAGCCCACGGTGGGGAAATTCCCAATTCCAAATGAAAATTTAAAAATTAATAATACTACTGATAAATATACGAGTTTCAACTCAGCTATTAACTTGGATAATTTTGCTGTTTTACAGAGATATCCTGATTTATCTACTTTCTGGAAAAAGTTTTCTGAACTATCTCCACCAACAACATCTCAGTTAAATTTATGGATAGTTGCTCCTGGATTGAGAAAACGCGACTATCCGCCACAAGTAGCTCTTGCCGGTCAAATTGCTTGCACTATAAACCCCAAACAGTACTACCGTATAGGTGTTCCCTATCAGCTTTACCGATGTACTAATGTTGGATTGCAGTGATTAATGAATGACAAAATTTTTTAAAACCCTGAAGTAATTGCAGATAAATATAAATTAATTCTCATATAATTTGAGTATTTTTAAAGTTATTAAACAAAAATTTTTGAATTATTAAAAATATTTATTAACACAAAATTGTTTGACCCATTCTTTACTACTAAACCTGTAGGTAAGGGTACTGGTTTAGGATTATATATTAGTTACCAGATTATAGTAGATAAACATCAGGGAACAATCAATTGTATCTCTGCACCTGGAAAGAGTGCAGAGTTTGTGATTGAGATTCTTATTAAGCAGAGATGACCGAATAATTCGTAATTAAGAATTTATTAATTTAGAGGGTTTTAATGATTATTCATCAATCTGCCAGGAATCTTTAGTTACTTCTTCGTCGAGGATTTTCTTAGGACGTACAATGATAATAATTCGTCCTAGTAGGGGAAGTTCTGGTTCAGTTTCAAACCACTGAAAATCTAATTCTCCACGGTTATCAACCACAAAGTAGCTAGAGATATCCCATTGCCTTTGTGCGCGATCTATAACTACTAGGACTGGTGTTTGTGGATTTTGTGATTGGTTGGGAAAGCGATCGCTATTTGCTAAAATCACCACTGGATCTTCTGCACTTAACAACACTTGCCAACCTGGTAATGGCACCCAAGCTTGCTCTCCGGCAAACTTAACTAACCGAAATGGTTGAATTTCTTCGATCAACGGTACACTTTGCAAGTCTTGTGGTGTTAATGGCATCTCACCCACCACAGGCACAATCCGAGGCAATTCCTCTTCAGACTCTAGTCTATAAAAGGGTAGAAGGGGAGCCGGACGCTTGGGAACAACAGTAAAATCCACAAGTAACTGTTCGATTTGTTTCCTAGCCGTTGGTGTGTGAGCAAAGCGCAACCCTTTGGCAATCAGGCGCGATCGCTCTTGCAAATCTGTATATTGCCGTGCTAATTTCCAAACTTGGTAAGCAACAGCATCCCCAGGATGAGCAGAAAATCCTTCTGGTAAGGTACGAAAATAAGAGAACTCCTTGACTGCTTTTGCCACTTCCCGCGCTTCAAGAGCATCGAGTTTCAGTTGGTAAATCAGTTCCGCAGCACTGGCGCGTTCATCTTGGCTAAGCAGGCGCAGTTCATATAAAATATCACTACCGCGTGTGGCGTAGTGCGATCGCGTTGCTTCTGATGCCCCGCCTTTTTCTAAAGAATTGTAAACTTGAGAACCAACAATCACCTGATTTTGTTGAATTGGTTCAAATCCCGTTGCTTCAAAAATTTCTTGTGGGTTGTAACCGGCTTTTTGCACAGAAGCGATCGCTATTCCCCATTCCACCCAGTTCCCTTGCTTTTGCCTGAGTTTTTGCAGCAACTCTTGTGCTGCTTCGTTAGCAATATTTTCGGGATTTTGAGCGTTAGGTGGTAAATCAGTCATAATCTGGAGTGGAAGCTACAACTTGAAACAGTGATTGAATTGGGAATTGGGAATTGGGGATTAAAAGAATTTTTTGCTAGTACCTAGTCCCCAGTCCCCAGTCCCCAGTACCCAGCTTATTGTAATCTTTTACAGCAGATTATCTCTAGACTCTACCGCTAAACAAAATTATGAGTTATGAATAATACACGCTCACTAGCTAGGAGTAAATAGATAAAATTCAAAGTTAAAGATTTAGAGTCTAAAGATGACAATAATAGGGTTTGGGATTTTGAGTTGCTGACCCCAACTTAAGTATTGAGATTTATTTGTAGCAAACTGACTTTAGCCCAGAAATTAGAGAGCAAAATCTTTCTTGAGGTATCTATTCAAGACAAGTTTTTGCTGCCTAGAGATACAACTGTAAATTTACGCAAATTTCAGCAGATATTCTCAACTGGGCTTGGTATGGAATATAACAAAATGGATAATCTTTAGAAGAATTGTCTTATGGAGAATACCCTTGTTGAAGTTCCTGCAAGTCGTCGTCAAGGGGCGACTCTAGAACGAAGCAAAAAGCTAAAAATATTGGTAGTAGATGATGAGCCAGATAATCTTGATCTGCTATACCGCACTTTTCGACGCGACTTTCATGTTCTAAAAGCCGATAGTGGAATTAATGCCTTAGATGTGTTGGCAGCAGAAGGAGAAGTGGCAGTAATCATCTCTGACCAACGAATGCCAGAAATGAAGGGAACTGAGTTTCTCAGCAAGACTGTACCCCAGTTTCCCGATACGGTAAGAATCATTCTCACCGGATTTACGGATATTGAAGACTTAGTGGAGGCGATTAATGCCGGACAAGTCTACAAATATATTACCAAGCCTTGGGATCCAGGTGAACTGAAGGCAGTGGTGCAAAGGGCTGCTGAGACTTACGACTTACTGAAGCAACGCACAGAAGAATTGCGACGCGCCAATGCCCAAATGGCCCTGCTGACTGTTTTAGTGCAGGTGACACAAGCATCTCAAAGTTTAGAAGCAAGCCTGGAACCAATTGCAACAGTTTTTAGCGACAGTTTTGCAGCAGATAGCTGTATTTTGCAGCTGTTGGAGAGCAATACACTGGCTGCAACTCAAGGGTCTTATAGTCAAGGAGGTATGGTCAAAAACTGGCTAGATCAAGATCCACTCACCAGTGAGGCAATTGCCACTGGGCAAATGCAAGTTGCTTTAAATGTAGCCAAAGAACCGAAACTCGCTGGTGTGAATCACTATCAAGATAGTGGTGTGCAAGCACATTTAGTGATTCCAATTACCTACCGGAATGATATGTTAGGGGTATTGTCACTTCAATGGCAACAACCCTGTTCTTTGCGAGAAGATGAATTAAACCTAATTCATTTATCAGCCCAACTAGTGGCGATCGCTCTTACCAGTAGCGGGTGTTATCAAGCAAAAATTTAGTCAAGAGTCCATAGTCTATAGTACAGTTCTATTGACTCTTGACTATAGACTATCGACTATTGACCAATGACTCAAGAAATTCGTGCCATTTTTGACCGTATTGCCCCAGTTTATGACCAGCTAAACAATTGGTTCAGTTTGGGTCAACACCATATATGGAAGGAAATGGCTATCAAATGGAGTGCTGCGAAACCAGGGGATACTTGCCTGGATTTGTGTTGCGGGAGTGGCGATTTAGCTTTGCGTTTAGCAAGGCGTGTGGGAAGCAAAGGTATTGTGTATGGTGTGGATTTCTCACCAAACCTGCTAGCAACTGCTAAAGAACGTTCCCAAAGGCAGTACCCCCAGCCTGCTATCTCCTGGATAGAAGCAGATGTGCTAAATTTGCCCTTTGAGGATAACCAATTCGATGCCGCCACAATGGGCTACGGTTTAAGAAATGTTACAGATATTCGCCGTAGTCTTCAAGAATTACACCGCGTCCTCAAGTCAGGTGCTAAGGCAGCTATTTTAGACTTTCATCGACCAGCCAATCCGCAAATCCGCGCTTTTCAGCAGTGGTACTTAGATAATATAGTTGTACCAATGGCGGAACGTATGGGTTTAAAGGAAGAATATGCTTACATTAGTCCCAGTCTCGACCGCTTCCCCACAGGGAAAGAGCAAGTCAAATTAGCCCGTGAAGTTGGTTTTGCATCAGCCACACACTATCCCCTTGTGAACGATATGATGGGAGTGCTGGTACTCAGCAAATTATGAGTTATGAGTTATGAGTTATGAATTAGGAGTAATAAATTTGTAATTTATGAGTAGTGATAAATTATTATTTATCATTTCTAACTTCTAACTCCCAACTCCTAACTTTCGACTGCAAACTTCCAATTCCTCATTTTTTTAATTTTTCCCTTGGATTGGTCTCATCTCTGGCTTTATATCTCTCCCCCAGTATTGGGTGGAATTATTGGCTATTTTACAAACGATATAGCCATCAAAATGTTATTTCGTCCTTACCGAGCAATTTATATCGGTGAACGAAGAGTACCATTCACTCCTGGATTGATTCCTCGCAACCAGGAACGACTGGCTAAGAAGATTTCTGATACAATTATGGGATCGCTGCTGACGCCGGATGAATTGCAAAATCTGGCGCGGCGCTTGTTGGAAACAGAACGGGTACAAGGAGCAATTCTTTGGTTATTGCAACTGGCAATTGAACAAGTCAAAGCAGATCAAAACGAGAAAAGTGTCAAAGTTGTCGCTGGAATTTTGCGTGATTTGTTAGGGGAATCATTGCCACGTTTGCTAAAAGTTTTAGCAAGGCGAGAAGACTTTTTAGAAGCGCAGATTAATCAAATTTTTGACCAAGTATTGCTGGAATTGCAGTTATCTGAAGAACAATCTACACGATTGGCTGATTGGCTATTACAGGTAGTTTTGCCACCAGATGTCTTGCGTCAGGCAATTATTGATTTTTTAACAGATCGCACGATTCAAATTGTTGATGAAAGCTTTCGGGAAAAAACTAGCGGTACTTATTGGGTTGTAGCTAATCTGTTCGGTTTACGTAATACTCTCACTAGGTTGCGGACTTTTTGCTTAGATGAAAAAGAAGCTACTAATCAGCGTTTGCAGGAATTGATTCAAGATTTACAATTGCGCGATCGCCTCAAGAAAATCCTACTAAATTTATCACTGCAAAACTTACCAATTGGCACAGTACGCCAACTACGAAAGACTACACGGGAAACTGTGCGCCATTATATTCAAACCAGTGGTAGCGATTTATTAGAAGGATTAACTGACTCTGTGAATTGGGAAAATATTGCTTCTTTGCTACTTAATCGTCTGAGTGCTTCACCTGTTGTCAGTTCTTCTTTAGAAGTTGTGAGTCAAGAGTTAGCCTTGATTTTAGAACGCTATTTAGAGAAAGATTTAGAAGCAATTGTGGCGCAGGTAATTCCGATTTTGTCCATAGATCAGGTGATTGTTAACCGTGTGAAGTCAACTTCACCCGCTGATTTAGAAGCTGCAATTGAGGGAATTGTCAAAGATGAATTGCAGGCGATCGTCACTTTGGGTGGTATTTTGGGTTTTATCGTCGGCTTATTTCAAACAGGATTTTTATTTTTTAATAGTTTGTGATATGTAGCAATAAATTATCTGTAAGTTTTAGTAGCGATCGCTTTGGTTAAAAAATATCATGTCCGTTGAACAACTAATGTCGGTCTTGAACCGAGATATGGCTACAAAGCTGCAAGAGGACAACTGTTTAACCGGACATGATACAAAAGGTGGTTGACAGAAAATTTAATAATGTGGATTTACCGTTAACTTCAATAAGTAGCCATTGCAAGAGACGAGATCCAGGTAGCATGGAAGCCGTAAGGAACGCGCTGAGGCATAATTACCCGCGCTACAGGTTCAGATGTGAAGTTTTGGGCATCAATAACTAGTAACTCAGACTGCTTGGCTACCGCATCCCAGACCATCGTCAGTAACCAACCATCATCCTCAGCAGCAGCACCAGGTCGAGGTGCAAACGCACTATCACCGCCAAAGCGTCCCCGTCCAAATTCATGCACTTGGGAGCTACCAGTTTCCAAATCATACTTAATCAAACCATCTAGTAATAGTCTGGGTCTCATGTAGGTAGCCTGCCGTGAAGCGTACATATAACGTGTTTTCCGACCCGTGAAATCATCGTTGATCCGAGGAAATTCTGTGGCAACATCATCCAAAGCCTCTTCTTTGACGACACCCGTCGCTAGGTTAATGCGATAGCGATACAGCCGGAATTGTTCAAACTCAGTTTCCCCACCTTCACCTTTGTCTTCTTGAGGAATAAACAGATAGGTATCGGGTGTTCGGGTAGCAAAGAGTACCACCTCGTCACCTTCTTCCCAAGCATTACCCACATGGTAGAGCATACAGGCAGAAACCTCAAACCAGCGGATTGTCCGATTATCGCCATTGCGCGGTAGGATGCCAATACGGCTGGGGTTTTGAGGCTCAAACTTAATGGGTAGCTGACCTTGCATGATTCGCATCGGTTTGAAAGTCAGCGGCATATCTAGGAAAATGGTGTAGTGTTCAGTAATGGCAAAATCATGCATCATCACCGGGGCTGGTATGTCAATAGGCACGGTTCGCTTTAATTCCCCTTCTTTTGAAACGACGCTATATTCCAGGTAAGGCGGAGCAATGGGTGCGAAGCCGAACACAATCATTTCACCCGTCACCGGGTCAACTTTTGGATGCGCTGTAAAGGTAGAAGCTAGTTTGTTGTTAAAGGTATATACACCAACAGTTTCTAAATCTGGAAGCTGGATTTCATAGGGTGCGCCAGCTTCCCAAAGAGCCAACAATTTACCAGCGTGGAATACACATGAAGTATTGGCGGTATTCTTCATCATCAAGCCGTAGGGTGTGTCAAACCTTGGCAGGTTCAGCAGCCCAGGCCAAATTGCTTTGCCTTGAGTTTGCTCGACTTTAAACCCATCTGTGCGGATGTAGCGGTTGCGGTACTTAGCTTTGCCATTGCTAATCTCTACAGAGTGGAGCATTCCATCTCCATCTAACCAGTGATGGAGTCCAATGGGCTTAAATTGCGGATTGGGGCCGTTGCGGAGAAACATCCCCTCTAGTTCTTTGGGCAGTTCGCCTTCTACTGTCAAGTTGTCCGCAGTGATTTGTTTGTTTACTGGGGCGAAGTTGTCAGTTAAATAGAGCTTCGCCATATCGTCCGCGAGAATTTTGGTACTTGCAGTGGTACTGAAGCGACTTATGATTTGATAGGGAACGCGAGCATAATAGCCAGTCCCCATTGCTGTTTGACTAACTATTGATGAGCGCTCCATCTGTAGTACGTTAGCCAGGAATTTGCTATCGAGCATCATGCTCATAAATCGGCGCTGTAGAGTCAGTTGGCGACTTTGGGCGTTCGCTACATCTGTGGTTGCAAGCTCTGCTAAAAGTTCCTTTTCCTGGCTATCCAATGCACCATCGCTGTACATTAGCGAGTTAAGGGCTTCATACAACTCCTGAAAATCTTTGTCTGAACTATTATTTCCTAAATAGGCTTGTAACCAGCCATAACATTCTTCAGGCTGTACTGGCTTATCTACCGATAACAAGGATTGAATCTCCGGATCATCAGCCAGTCCTTTCTCGTTTACCATCCGTTGCAAAAATACTTGTTCTCCTGGTTCAAGTACCCCATCAATCCAGGCAATACCGATGAGAAGTTTTAATAACTGCTTATTATCTTTTGAAGACCTTTCTTTATTTGCAAGTAAGGTAGCTTTGGGAATTGCAACATCAAAATGTTCATGATTCTTTGCATTGCTACGAATTTTATTCTCGCTGCTATACAAAATTTCCCTCATGTCAGGCGTTTTGACCACAATATATAAATCAGCATTGCCTTCAAATTTCTCAAATTTGCCTTGAAAATCTGCTTGGGAGTAAGTAATTTCAAAGGTTCCATCGATATTGGTCTTCACTTGTCCTAACTTATCGTTCTTAACAACATCCTTGTCAAAGGCTTCGATAATGAGGTTAGGAATACCATTACCACTTTCGGCTTCGTAAATTCGTCCACTAACTTTAAAAGACATTAGATTCTGCATTATGATTAGAAAATATGATAAGATTTTTGATTTTTCTGAATATTTTCATAATCATGACGAAGATGCAAGGACAGTTAAGACAGTTAAGTAACTTTTTTATAAAATCTTAAGAAATTTACAGTTGCTTTATATTCACTACATAAATCAACGTGAGTTCGACGGATATAAAAAACCCCGCTTCCATTCCTCTTTCCCCCAATCCCCAGAGGGGGCCCCGAGTCCCCCATAGGGAGAGAGGCTTTGAAACCCTGATTTTTCCGTTGAAAACGCGGAATATTTCTGCCCCTCTCCGCGTCGGAGAGGGGTTGGGGAGAGGTTCATCGAACTCACGTTAAATCAGTAGACCAAAAAGTTCTGCGAAGCACGAAGCTCGCTGAAGGTATCGCTCTATGATGGATATATGCATATTTTTGCTAATAAATAGTATTATTTAATATTTATTAATAATTTTGAGAAATTTAAGATAAGTAAAACTAACAAATTAAGATAACAAGCAATGTCAGCAGTGCTTTAATATTAAAAAGATTTTTTAATCCTAGACCGCGCAATTTGTCAGGGCGTACATATGTACGCCCTGACTGTCAATATTGTACTGGCACCTTAGAAGCTTCTAAATTCGCCACTAATTTGACATTAAATTCTGCTTCAAATACTCCTTTTTTATAATCTAAACTCCACATTTCTAAGGCACAATCATCATCAGGATGAGATGGAGAAATGAGCAAATTAACCTGCTGAAACTGTGGGTAATACTCACACTCTACTCTGGCGATCGCTCCAATTTGTCGCCTATCCAAAGCAACTGCCAACCTCAAAATACTACTCAATTGGCTGACTATTTGGCGATGCTTTTTACTCAGCAAATTCCGATAGTTTTCATGCTTTTTCTTTGGCGGTGATTTGCGATGATAACGCGCTAAATTGGCAATGATTTCTATCTCAGTTTCGTTGTAGCCAAGTAATTCACCATTGCGAATTAAGTAGTAGGAGTGTTTGTGGTGAGAAGAATGGCTGACATAGTGACCACAATTATGTAGCATCGCAGCTGCCCACAACAATTGCCGCTCATTGACTCCCCAGTGGTGTAATAGACCTTGAGTTTGGTCAAATAAACTTAAGGCAAATGCTGCCACGCGATCGCTGTACTCTAATTTAATGTGGTACTTATCCGCGTGTTTGAGAACACTCCGCTGGCGTACTGAACTTTGATAGCGCAGTTTGTCTTCAATTAAACCGTGGGCTAGCATCCAGTCTACAATCACGCCTTCTCTGAGGGAACGCCCACAGGCTGTGACTGACTCCACACCCAACAAAGTCATGGCTTCTTGTAAAATAACTGCACCAGCCAATATCACTTCAGCCCGCTTTTCTGGCATCCCAGGTATGGCAGCCCTTTCTGAATTAGACAATTTCCGCAAGCGATTTACCCACTCCCGCACGTCTTTAAGACTCAACTCGTAGCCATTTAGGGTGGAAGGGACTGAACCAGAATTATCCCGTGCCTGAATTAGGGCTAAAGTTTCAATGGTGCCAGAAGTACCAATCAACCGTGGCGATTCACCAAACTGGGTATTTGCTAGCACCTCTTCTACAGAACGTTCCAACATACCGCGCGCATAAGCTTGCAAGTACTGAAACTCACTATTACTGATGGGGTCGGTCTTGATTAACTCGCTGGTGAGTCGCACTGCACCAATTTTGGTACTGGTGAGAGTACGCGGTTCATGACTATCTCCCAAAATGATTTCTGTAGAACCGCCACCAATATCGATAATCATCTGGGGCTGGTTGTTAAATTCCATCCCCGACAGCACACCTAAGTAAATTCGTCGCGCTTCTTCTTGACCAGAAATCAAGTCAACGCTTAAATTCAACTCGGTTTCTATTTGGTGCAAAAAATCTTTACCATTGGGGGCTTCCCGCACAGCACTAGTTGCCACAGCGATTATTGTTTCAGCGTCGAAAGTTTTGGCAACTTCTTGGAAGCGTCCGAGGGTAGCGATCGCTTTTGCAATTATCTCTGGTTTCAGTTCCCCAGTGGTGATATCGCGATCGCCCAGCCTCACAGTTTCTTTTTCCCTGGCGATAATGCTAAAAGATGGTAAAGTCGGGTCAATCTTTACCACTACCATGTGCAGAGAATTTGTACCCAAATCAATGGCAGCAATAATCCGGTGTTGCTTAACTGATTGAGTGCTAAGACTCTCCCAGTCAGCTGAAACTAAAGCATTTAGCATCTAGTTTTCTCTCTGTTAAGGAAGGATGGTCAGGCTGAAGGCTGAAGTATGAAGTCAAGGTTTTAGTCTTTATCCTTTACACTTCAGACTTCTTTAGTTAAAGGTGGTGTGTGGGAGTAGATGACACTGCTATTTACTGCAACACACTTGCTATGATGTTGCCCTTCGGTCTAGGCAAACTTAGCTAAGTATATTCACTCTGCTGCTTATAACTTTAGTGACTCTTTAAGCTTATTTTAAGTCGTCACTTCAGGTTATGTTTTTACAAATATCAAATAAAGTTATTCTATAGATGTAAAGTTGTGTTAAATCATCTATCTAAAGTTATTTGTTTCTTTATATGTTGAGTATGCCAGAACGCAACCAAGAACCAGTGTGGCTTGTGATTATCCGACTTCTGCGGTGGCATAAACCAGAAGGGCGGTTAATCTTGATGATTCCTGCACTTTGGGCTGTGTTTTTGGCAGCCGATGGCAAACCGCCTTTACCTTTGGTAGGTGTAATTGTCTTGGGTACTCTGGCTACAAGTGCGGCTGGTTGTGTGGTCAATGATTTGTGGGATAGGGATATTGACCCACAAGTTGAGAGAACACGCGATCGCCCCCTGGCTGCTCGCGCTCTTTCCATAAAAGTTGGTATTGTGGTTGGTATAATAGCGCTATCATGTGCAGCGGTTCTCGCTTTTTATCTTAACCCACTCAGCTTTTGGTTATCTGTAGCAGCCGTGCCTGTAATCTTGCTTTATCCGGGTGCAAAGCGGGTGTTTCCAGTACCGCAGCTAGTTTTATCAATAGCTTGGGGTTTTGCTGTGTTGATTAGCTGGAGTGCAGTTACAAAAACCCTTTCTCAACCGACTTGGCTACTTTGGGGTGCAACTGTACTGTGGACATTGGGATTTGATACAGTTTACGCTTTGAGCGATCGCGAAGATGATCGGCGCATTGGCGTTAATTCTAGTGCTTTATTTTTTGGTAAATACGCCCCCACAGCAATTGGAATTTTCTTTGCTGGCACAATTTTATTATTAGCTTGGTTAGGTATTTCGATTCACCTCCAGCTTGCTTTTTGGATTAGCTTGGCAATTGCCACTATCGGCTGGGGTTGGCAGTATTGGCGATTAAACAAAAAAGACTTACCTAACTCTGCTTATGGTGAGATGTTCCGGCAAAATGTGTGGATTGGTTTTATTGTACTTGCTGGGATGATTGCTGGCTCTTTGTAAATCAAGCTTTGGCGACTAGAAGTCGCGCGATTTCTAATCGCCCTAGGTGCTGGTCTATAAAGAGGAATAAGTGTTAATTAGTGTTTTTCAATTCACACTAATTTTACAATTGCCCCGTATTTACCCTGGGTTTACAAAGTTTTTATCAAAATATCTTGAAGTACCTCCGCAATACTACGAAATTAGATTAGTAGTTGAGTATATGACTATGTAATTTAGACGTACTCAACACCATGAAGCGATCGCCTCTTGTCAAAGTCGCCATGATAGTTTTACTTTCCCTTGGCAGTGTTGGTATTGTCGGAGGAAGTTTTTTTCTCAGAAAAGCTTTTAGTAGTACCAGTGAACCAGGAATCATAACTGATACATTACGTTACAGTGAAATCCGTAATCAACTCTGGGCTAATAATGACGAAGTAAAATACTTTCCTAATGAGATTTCTGCTGACGCTAAAAGCGCCCGCATTGCTTATTATCCCGGCTTCTTGCAAGGAGGTAGTTATTTTCAGTTGCGGCTAAAACAATCACCAGAAAAGATACAAAAATTACTTACACAATACAGAAAGCTTGCTAAACATAAATATATAGGTGGTGACACAAACGACCATGCCAACCTACCCAATGGTGTACCGACAACTTTCTTTTATACTAGTGACTCTGGAACGGAATCTTTTCCACCCACCTATGAAATATTAGTATTAAATGCACAAGATAGAGGCAGCCCTGGTTTTAAGTGGAATCACGGTGATAGCTACGGCGTAGCCATTGATAGCGCAGCCTCAGAAATTGTTTATTGGGCTGAGAGGTGGTAAGTAGGAATTAAAAATTGAAAATTAAAAATTAAAAATTAGAAATTAATCTTCATGAGGAAAACTGTTATTGGGGTGATGGGGCCTGGAGAAAAGGCTACAGAAGGTGATTTGCAAAATGCTTATGAATTAGGTCAATTCATCGCCCAACAAGGGTGGATATTATTGACTGGTGGTAGGAATGTGGGGGTAATGGATGCAGCAAGTAAGGGTGCAAAATCTGACAATGGTTTAACTATTGGCATTCTTCCCAACAGTGATCAACATGGTATTTCTGAAGCAGTAGATATTGCAATTTTCACAGACATGGGGAACGCTCGCAATAATATTAATGTTCTCTCCAGTGATGTGGTGATTGCTTGTGGTATAGGTGCAGGAACAGCTTCAGAAATTGCCTTGGCTTTAAAAGCAAAAAAGCAAGTAATCTTGTTGACTGACGATGTAGAAAGCAAAAGTTTCTTTCAAAGCCTGTCGCCAGAAAATGTTTATATTGTCGAGAGTGTAGTGGATGCGATCGCTATTGTCAAAGCAATTTTGAGAAGTAAAAGTTTGTAGTAGAGGCAATTCATCAATTGCCTCTAAGACTTTGTTTGAAAAGTTTAATTTATTACTTGCCTTGGCGACTGAAAAAAGCTTGATTTTTCGTTCTTTACCGAGGATATTAAAGCCCCTCTCCGCGTCGGAGAGGGGTTGGGGAGAGGTTCATCGAACTCACGTTAAGGTATATTTATTTAAGTCCAATTTACCACAACTAATATTGCTCTTTCACCGCTAAATGCACACCCCTGGCTGGTGCAAATACCAAACCACGACGAACAGGTAAAAGAGGACGAGAATCCAAAAGTTGTAGCGAGTAGCGTGATAAAATAGTTGCTAAAACCAACTTCATTTCAAACATGGCAAAAGCCATACCAATACAGCGACGATTACCACCTCCAAAAGGTAAAAATTCATATGGAGAAAATTGACGTTCTAAAAAGCGTTCTGGTCTAAACTGATTAGGTTCTGGGTAGATATCGGGACGATGGTGTGTCAAATAAATGCAAACAGATAAGTACGTTCCTTTTGGTAAATCGTAGCCGAAAAATTGCATATCATCTCGCAGAATTCTCGGCAAACTAAAGAAAGCAACTGGATAAATGCGTAGAGTTTCTGAACAGACGGCATTCAAATAAGGTAGTTGAGCAATTGTTGTGGGATTCGCATTCTTGATATCAATAGAGTTGAGTTCTTGCAAAAGTTTTTCACGGACTTCTGGTATATAGTGAATCCAATATAAAGCCCAAGCAAGAGCGATCGCTGTAGTTTCATGCCCAGCAAATAGCATAGTCATTAACTCATCGCGCAACTCAACATCAGTCATTGGTTGACCTTGTTCATCACGAGATGACATTAACAAGCTGAGGATATCTTCACCTTCCAATTCAGCTTTAATTCGACGTTCATGAATTTCTTGATAAACTAGTTCATCAAGCCGCTGTCTTTGGCGTAGAAAATTGCCCCAAGGACTCCAAGCACCTAAATCTTGTTGTAGGAAATTGAAAAAAAGTAGACTAGATTTCCAAGGAGAATCAAAACTATCCAACATGGCAGTTAAAACTTGCCTGATTTGTTGGTAACGTTCACCTTGTTTTAAACCAAAAACAGTTTTTAAAATTACTTGCAGGGAAATATTTTGCATCTGGGGACGGGCGACAAATTCCTGCCCAATAGTCCACTGATTAATAACTTCTTGTGTAATTTCACAGATGGTTTGCCCGTAAGCCCGCATCCGTTCACCATGAAACGTCGGCATCAAAAGTTTACGCTGTTGCATGTGGCGATCGCCATCTAGCACTATAACTGAATTTGGCCCTACAAAAGGTTCGATCAGTCGGTTTCCGGAACCAGAATCAAACAACTTTGAATCAGCCGTAAAAATTTCCTGAATGGCTTGGGGACTACTAATAATGATTTGACGAGGTAAGGTACTAAAGTTGGAAATAAATATGTCCCCATAACGCTCACGGGCGCTTTCTAATGCCTTTATTGGTCGCCATATACCCCTCAATGTTTGGATTAATTTAGGTGCATGGGAGCCATTTGGCAGTTTAAAATGGGTTTCATGTGAAGAATTTCTTGGAAACGTAATCATTACTAATTCTCCTAATATTAACAACACCAATTCGCAATTCGCTGCTTTTAGCAATTAGTAATTAAAAAAATCAGATTGTATCTAAGTTTCAAGGTTTAAATTTATTGCCGAATTTTAGAGAATTGGTATGACTTAAGTTAAGCTTGCTGGCTGGCTTGCGCGACGGTAAAATTAATTTCCTGACCATAGGAAATTTCCAGGGTATGACCATCAGGATCTTGTATAAAAGCCCAGTAACCAACAGGATGACCCCAATCATTTGGCCCTTCTAGCAGCACAGCCTCTGATTGCGCCTCATGGCAAAGACGATCAACTTCCTCACGGGTTTTACAAGCGACACCAAGATGAGATGCGGGTAAGAGTTTGCCTTGTACTTTAGGCACTTGAATCAGCACAATCACGAATGGTCGAGTTAAATCACTAATCCAAACAACATCTAATTGGGTTGTGGGATCTGTGCGACGATGTACAACTTTCATTTCAGCATACTTCGCATAAAACGAAATGCTTTGATCGATGTCGCTAACCTCAAGTGCAACGTGGGTAAAACCAAAATCAGACATTAGAAGGTTCCTTTATTGTCGATAAACACAAGGGTAGGATACCGTAGCGATCGCGTAATTCTTGAACTGGCACATCGACCACTTCCCAGAAGTTCCAATTATCTGAAAGGTCTACTTTGCAAGCTGCTCCTCTTTGTAAGGCGTGCATAATTAATTGAATGTCAAACACTCCCATATCGGCATCTGCAATGGGAGTGATTTGAATTCCCCAATGAAAATGTAAGATGACAAACAGCAAAAATACAAAGCCATCGTCGCCAATAGACTTCTTGCAGAAGTGGGGAAAAGGGTAAGGGGTAAAGGGGAAAGGGCAAATAAAAACCCTTTTCCCTTTAACCTTTCCCCTTTCCCCCCTCTTGCAAAAGTTACTTTTGCAAGAGGTCTAATGAAACCAGCTTGAAACGCTGCTTGCTGCATCTGTCCTTGTGGTTCAGTATTGTAGCCTGACAGAATATGACCAAAATCATGAAAAACCATGCGTTCGGGAATGCCGCCAGCCTCACCAGGGAAGCTAAAGTGGCGTTGGGTGCAGTGTTCCCAAAAGACACGTCCCAAAGTTCCCTCTGGTAATAGCCCTAATTGGCGATACTTCCATGCTATCTCTGAATCTTCACCCTGATTTAAAAAAGGAGCTAGCAATTTTTTGATGCCAATAATTCCCTCTTGTTGATCAGTACCACTCATAAATTTGCCCATAAACCCCCGCATCATGTCCATGTGTGCTAACAGCTTGTATTCGTTTACCGCTTTGTGTAGCATTCGTAAATCTTGCTCATTGACACAAAGCGCATCCGCAAGCGATCGCAATTTCTTCTGCTGAGTAGGTGTAATCTCACTATCTACTAGTTCACCACGCAAATTTTGACAGGTGAAGGCCGGGGAAAGGGAAAGAAATTAAAAACATGCGCCCCTTTTTCCCTTACCCTTTCCCCCGCCTGCCAAAAAGATTTTGACAGGCTACTACCATTGCCATCTGTAATATCAATTCCCGAAAAAAATGAAACAAATGTGTAGGTTGGGTTGAACAAAGTGAAACCCAACAATGGCATGATTTTGGGGTGTTGGGTTTCGTTCCTCAACCCAACCTACATCTACTAAGCATGGGAGATGAGGGAGATGAGGGGGATGAGGGAGTAAAAGATAGCAAGTTTGAGGCTTTGAAGCTGAAGTTTGAGGCTTTGAAGCTGAAGTTTGAGGCTTTGAGGTTGAAGTTTGAGGCTTTGAGGCTGAAGCTTGAGGCTTTGAGGCTGAAGCTTGAGGCTTTGAGGCTGAAGTTTGAGGCTTTGAGGTTGAAGTTTGAGGCTTTGAGGCTGAAGCTTGAGGCTTTGAGGTTGAAGTTTGAGGCTTTGAGGTTGAAGTTAGAAGTTCTATGTCTCTTTCATCCTCATTGTTTGTAGATTGATATCTTACAATTGCCCCATTTCCCGCCAAGAAATTTATTTTTTGGCTAATAGCTAAACGATGATAGCAATATTAATAATTACCAAAAAGGGGAAAACAAAAAGGGGAAGGGGAAGGAAATTAAAGTTAAAACTTTTCCTCACATGGTATGAAGCCCCTATTTTTAAATATGGGGTTCTCTTCCCCTTTACCCCTTCCCCTTCCCCTTCTTCATGACAAATTCTTTGGTAGAGATGCTTCAAAACCCCATCTCTACGATAAATAGTCTATTTCTCACTCTCAGTTTGTTGCAATGGTAGGGGTAATTCTAATTCTGTTGCCATAGTAAGTGCTTGGGGCAGAATTTCCCGTGCTGAATTGCTGAGATATTGCCCATCGTTGACAGGTGGTACAACCTTCATCCGGTGATAGATACTGTAAAAGCGGTGAGTTTGTTGAGTTTGCTGACGTTCTTGGATGCTTTCATTGGCAATTTTCTTACGCAACTTCACAATTGCATCCATAATTGCCTCTGGTCTGGGTGGACATCCCGGCAAATATACATCAACTGGAATTAACTTATCTACGCCTCGAACAGCTGAGGGAGAATCTGCACTGAACATACCTCCCGTAATTGTACAAGCTCCCATTGCAATGACATACTTCGGTTCTCCCATTTGTTCATAAAGACGCACCAACGTAGGCGCGTACTTCATGGTGATTGTACCTGCGGTGATTAACAAATCTGCTTGCCTAGGTGTAGCACGGGGAAACATCCCAAATCTTTCTAGGTCGAAACGTGACCCAATCATGCCAGCAAACTCAACAAAACAGCAAGCTGTGCCAAAAAATAGGGGATACAAACTAGACATTTTCGCCCAGTTGTAAAGGTCATCTACCGTTGTGAGAATGACATTTTCAGAAAGTTGTTGCGTAACTTGGGGGCGCTCAACTGGATTGATAATAGAACTTGTCATAGATTTAAGTTTCCTAAACTTTCAAGATGTCATGAATTCTTCTTTGTGTCTTAGTGTCTTTGTGGTTAAAATGAACCACCAAGGCACAAAGACACGAAGGTGAACTGATGATGTGCTTTAGCTTTATTAAAGTTTCTGATGACTGTCTCAAATGCACCAGTAAAGATAAAGGTGTTAAGGTGCTAACTTAACGTGAGTCTTTAACGGAGGCGCACGTTAAGCAAGTAAACCGAGGCGCTTACCGTTGTAGCGAGCCATACGAATCAGATGTTGACGGGTTGTATCGTCGATACTAAAGATATGGCAAAAGTCAGTAATTGTCTGAGCATGGAGTCCAATTAATTTACTACGCAATCTGTTGAACTGCCGTTGGTCTAGATGATTGCAAATTAAAATAATAAATGGTGCAAACATAATAATTATTCCTGTTTTATAAGTTGTAATTGCAGCGATTGATTTATTGCTGACAGTTTTAGTTTGTCTTTTCCTCTCAATCTGCACCAGTCAATATAAAGGTCTTAAAGGGCTAACTTAAGTTTTGTTAAGTTAAAGTTAGTCTTGGTCAATATCCAAGCACATGGGAATGTTTCTAAATCTAGACATTGAGGGAAACAGCGATCGCTTAAGTTGTATAAAAGAGTTAAAACCAGTAAAATGCTGTTCAACTTGGCGTTAACCTTGTAATCTGATGGAATTGCCCAAGCAAAGACGCAGGCGCGGTGTTATTCTTAGCCTCCCAGGATTTCATAAGCTACAGGAGGCTAGGTATCAAGCGGAAATTCTAGAAAATGATGGAGCTAGATTTACTCTAGAAGAATTAAGTTATCGTACTCAATTAGCTCCTTTTACAGTTTCCAAAATTCTGGCGCGAGAAGAAGGAGTAGATAAACAAAGCCTTGAGTACTTCTTCAGAGCTTTTGCATTAGATTTAACACCAAGCGATTTTGTTAGAGCAGGGGAGCAGGGGAGCGGGGGAGCAGGGGAGCAGAGGAGCAGGGGAGCAGGGGAGAATGTTTCTAACTCGTCACTCCTAACTCCTAACTCCCCACTCAGCACTCCCCACTCAGCACTTAGCACTCAGTACTCAGCACTCTACGCCGACTGGGGTGAAGCTGTTGATGTCTCGATTTTTTTTGGACGTACAGATGAAGTTAGCAAGTTAGAGTATTGGATTATCAATGATCATTGCCGACTTGTGGCGCTGTTGGGGATGGGGGGAATTGGTAAGACTTCTCTATCGGTGAAACTAGCACAGCAAATTCAGGAGGAGTTTGAGTTTGTGGTATGGCGGAGTCTCCGCAACAGTCCGCCTTTGGGAGAACTGCTAGCCAACTTGCTTCAGTGCTTTGCTCAGGGAGAACCGATTAAATTATCGGAGAATATCGGCGATCTGATTGGGCAATTCATGGCACATTTGCGATCGCACCGTTGCCTGATCATCCTAGATAATGCAGAATCAATTCTAGCTAGTGGCGATCAATCTGGACATTACCAAACTGGATATGAAGACTACGGACAACTGCTCAAACAGATAGGAGAAACAACTCATACTAGCTGTGTGGTGTTGACGAGTCGAGAAAAACCCCAGGAAATAGCAGCTTTAGAAGGAGAAAATCTACCAGTCCGTTCATGGTATCTCACAGGTTTAAGTGCGATCGCTGCTTTAGAATTAGTCAAAACTAAAAGCTTCTTCTGCGGCGATGATACCGATTGGCAAAACTTAATTGAACATTACGCAGGCAATCCCCTAGCACTCAAGATTATTGCTACCACAATTCAAGAGTTATTTGATGGCAATATCGCTGAATTTTTCGCCCACGGTTCTACTGTTTTTGGTAGTATTTACGACTTAATAAATCAGCAGTTTCATAGACTTTCAGCACTCGAAAAAGACCTGATGTACTGGCTAGCAATTAATCGAGAGCCAGTAAATTTGGTAGAACTACGTGCTGATTTAGTTTTACCTGTTTCATCCATGAAACTATTAGAGGCGTTAGATTCCCTCGGTAGGCGAAGTTTAATTGAAAAAAAATCAATTCCCCAAGCTTCTGTGCATTTCACTCTTCAACCTGTAGTCATGGAATATGTCACAGACCAAATGATACAGCAGGTGTGTACAGAAATTCTAGAAAATATAGAGATAAATTCTATTTTCAACAGTCATGCTTTAATTAAAGCTACTGCCAAAGATTACATCAGGATTGCACAAACTAAGCTTATTCTGCAACCTGTTATTGAACACTTGCAGCAAAAGCTGCGAACCAAACAAGCAATTGAAACTCAACTCACGCAGATTTTACAAAATTTACAACAACAATCTTTCGCCAGATGCCAACAGGACAACAGAGGACAGAATGAGATTTCCCAAAAAATAACTCCAAGTAGGGTAGCACAGCTGTGCTACCCTACAAACTTTCAATTAGAACCGGGATATGCAGGTGGCAACATTCTCAATTTACTCTCTCACCTGCAAACAGATTTAACAGGCTATGATTTCTCTTGCCTGACAATTTGGCAAGCATATCTTCAAGATACTCCTTTGCGGAAAGTTAATTTTGCCCATGCTGATTTATCCAAAACTGTATTTGCGAAAACATTCTCCACAGTAATATCTACAGCATTTAGTCCAGATGGTAAAACTTTAGCAACTGGGCATTTCAACGGTTATTTTCGGCTATGGGATGTCACCAGCGGTCAAGAGTTACTTGACTGTCAAGCACATATAGGTATGCTTTGGTGTGTTACTTTCAGTCCAGATGGCAGCAACTTGGCAACTGTGGGGCAAGATGAAACGATAAAGCTTTGGGATGTCACAACCGGACAATGTTTGAAAAATCTGCAAGATAGCAACGGTGGGGTTGTCTGCGTGAAATTTACCCATGACGGTAATACATTAGTTAGCAGCAGCACAGACTCCAGCATTAAGCTTTGGGATATTAGCTTAGGAAAATGTACCAAAGTATTGCGAGGGCATAGTAGCAAAGTTTGGTCTGTGGCGTTGAGTCCCCAAGGTGACATCCTCGCCAGTGCAGGGGAGGATAACACAATCAAGCTTTGGGATCTGGCAACAGGTTCCTGTATAAATACACTACAAGGACATACTGACTGGCTCAAGTCCATAGCCTTTAGTTCATCAGGAGTGCTAGCCAGTGGCAGTTTGGATAAAACAATTAGACTGTGGGATATTGAGCAAGGCCTTTGTGTGGGCGTTCTAGAAGGACATTTAAATGGGATACTAGCGATCGCATTTGTTAATGACAGCATCGTTGCTAGCTGTAGCATAGATTGCACAATTCGACTTTGGGATATTGCCACACAGCAATGTCTCAAAACCCTGCAAGGACATAGTAATTCCATTGATGCGATCGCAGCCAACCCCCAAGGAACGTTGTTAGCTAGCGGTGGTGATGACTTTTCCCTAAAACTGTGGGATATCTTCACCGGCGAGTGCTTGAGAACATTCAAAGGCAGAAATAACTGGATTAAATCTGTAGTTTCTACTTCGATTTTGCCTAATTCACTCACTCAAACAGGCATTGACGGTCTGATTGTCAGTGGTAATGAAGACCGCAGTGTCAGGTTATGGACACCGGACGGCGAATGTCGTAGTTTGTACGGTCATGCAGATATAATTTTTGACGTAGACTTGACTCGTGATGGTCGTACAGTAGCCAGTGCCAGTGCTGACACAACCATTAAGTTGTGGGATGTGACAACAGGTCAGTGTATAAAAAGCTTACACGGGCATCAAGGAACAGTAACCGGAATAGCTTTTAGTCCCGATGGTCGTTTATTGGCAAGCAGCAGCTATGACAGCACAATTAAACTTTGGGACAGGTTCACAGGACAGTTGGTAGATACTTTTCCAGTACATCTAGGGATGTCAATAGCCTTCAGTCCAGACGGCAAAAAGCTAGTATCTGGCGGTTTTGACAACACAGTCAGGATTTGGGACATCACAACGCGGCAGTGTTATCAAACCTTGACAGGACATATGAATTGGGCCTGGTGGGTAGCTTTTAGTCCCGATGGTAGCAAACTCGCCACTGGTAGCAGTATCGAGCAGATAGTGAGACTTTGGCATGTAGAAACAGGAGAGTGTCTGCATATTCTCTCTGGACATCAAGATATGATTTGGGCGATCGCTTTTAGTCCAGATGGCAGTACTCTTGCCAGTAGCAGCTGTGACGGCACCATCAAACTCTGGGATGTGGCAAATGGTGACTGCATTGCCACCCTGGAAGGACATAATACCTGGGTCATGAGTGTCACCTTTAGCCCAGAAGGTCAACACCTAATTGCTGGAGATGGGTATGCCGCCATTAAAATTTGGCATATAGAAACAAAAAAATGCCTTACCACCCTCAAAGCAGAGCAAATTTATGAAGATATGAATATTTACGGCGTTACAGGTTTGACCGAAGCGCAAAAATCGAACTTACTAAGTCTTGGTGCAGTTGCAGCAGGGGAGATGAGGGGGATGAGGGAGATGAGGGAGATGAGGGAGATGAGGGAGATGAAGGAGATGAGGGAGTAATAACTAATGCCCAATGCCCCATGCCCCATGCCCCATGCCCAATGCCCCATTCCCCAACCTATTGCAAACCATTAAACTTCATTGCGAATTAAGAAGTCTGGCAAAACTACATGATAATTTTTGATGGTGTGAAGAAATAGCAATAGTAAAGGAGAACACAGTGGCAATGGAATCAAACTTCTTAACAAGCGCAGTTGCAGCAAATGAAGATTTCAGCGAGTATGTTGCCCATTTGCAGCTTCACATGACTTTACAAGCTCGCAATCTGGTTCCACCCCTGAAGCAGACACTTGAAGATAGCCGCCAACAATTGCTTCATCAGACCCAAGCCAACTTTGAAAAACAAATTTCTCGCCAAGGGCTATAGAATATACAAATTTTAATTAAAATTCAAATAAAATAAAAGCAGATCTTGTTGTATCACCAACAATGGTGTACTCATCAAATCTGCTTTTTCTAACTTTTTCAGTAACGAGTTACGAAAATCACCCTTTAGGAACAATAGCAAGGAGCGGAAAGCCGTTAAGATGATTGCAGCAGTTCCTCCCAAGAGCAGTTAGTTAGGGCTAAATGGCAGCTCGAATCAAAATGACCTCAATACTTCCTCGAAATCTCAGCGTTGTCATCCGTCCAATCCAATACCGGGATTTGGATGGAATTGAGCGAATAACTCAAGAGTCATCAAATGACCCCTCATCTAAAGGGGCTAGCTTCGACATACGCCAGATGCAAGGGCTGCGCCGCTGGTATGGGTTGCTCAAATGTTTGAGTTGGTTTCCTAACCCATTACAGTATCAGTTCTGTGCCTATGTAGCAGAGCAAGGGCGTATGCTTCTAGGAATGATTCAAGTGTCGCCGTTTAACCGTACACGCAGTACTTGGCGGGTTGACCAGGTAATGCTGGATCGTGCTGCTGACAAGCAAGGAATTGGCTCACAACTTTTACGCCATTGCTTTGAGTCGATTTTAGAAGCTCGCACTTGGTTATTAGAAGTCAATGTCAATGATAAAGAGGCGCTGGCGCTTTATCGCCAAAATGGATTTCAGCGTCTAGCTGAAATGACCTACTGGGAAATTGAACCGCAATTGCTGACGGAATTAGCCCAAGCCGAGCCAGATTTGCCCAATTTGTTACCAGTGAGTAATGCCGATGCTCAGTTGCTTTATCAACTAGATACAGCATCAATGCCCCCTTTGGTGCGTCAAGTGTTCGATCGCAACACCCGCGACTTCAAAACTAGTTTGTTCGGTGCTTTATGTGATGCCGTCAAACAATGGGTAACTAAAATAGAAGTGGTGAGTGGGTATGTGTTTGAACCCCAACGCAAAGCGGCTATAGGCTACTTTCAGATACAACTTGACCGCAAAGGTGAATCTCCTCATGTGGCAACTTTGACGGTTCACCCTGCTTATACCTGGCTGTATCCAGAGTTACTTTCTCAACTAGCTCGCATTGCTCAAGATTTTCCCCAGCAAGGTTTACAGTTGGCTTCGTCAGACTACCAAGCAGAACGAGAAGAATACTTAGAACGCATCGGGGCAAAGCGCATAGAACATACATTGATCATGTCTCGCTCAGTTTGGCACAAGCTGCGGGAGTCTAAATTTGTCTCTTTAGAAGGAATTCAGTGGACTGAGGTGCTACAAGGTCTACAACCGGCACGTAAACCGATACCGGGTGGGATGTCATGGGGACAACAAAGGCAACTACCAGCCTCAGATAGACCTGTGCCAAGTAAATCAGAATCTGTGAGCTTTGCATGTAACAACTGTACCAACGAGGTTTCTTGCCAGTCTGAGTCATCAGATGTCAAGCAGGAGAATTAATGTGACGCCCCAAGAGCAACCAAAACCGTTTATTTCCGCATTGGGGTTAGATGTCGGGCGCAAGCGTGTTGGTGTGGCTGGATGCGATCGCACTGGTTTGATTGCCACAGGTATTACCACAGTCGAGCGCACAACTTTTGAAAAAGATGTTGAGCAAATACGACAAATCGTTAATCAGCGTGAAGTGCAAGTTTTGGTAGTCGGTTTGCCTTATTCAATGGATGGTTCTTTAGGCTTTCAAGCGCGTCATGTGCAGAAATTTACCACTAGACTTGCTAAAGCTCTCAAACTCCCTGTGGAATATGTAGATGAGCGGTTAACATCATTTCAAGCAGAACAACTGCTAATAGCTGAAAATCGCTCTCCATCACGCAATAAAGGCTTGATTGACCGCAAGGCAGCATCTTTAATATTACAACAATGGCTCGATACAAGACGAGCCAGTTTTCCAAGCACCGTAGTAGCCGTAGAGTATTGATACGTTTTAACATGATATTCTGAAAGCTATTACCCAGTAGTTGTATTTTCGTCTGAAACTATTTGCTTGACATTATTTGTCATTAAACAGTGAAGCGATTTTCACATCTGCTGGTACTTATAAAGTTTGATAATTCCCTTATGTTTTCCTCCCCATTTCCCGAAGAAAATGATCACGCTCAAACAAGTACTATCACCTTGAGCGATGAAACAGGGCGAACTCTCGAATGTTATATCGAGCGATCGCTCTCAGTTGATGAACAAGAATTCGTTTTACTGCTTCCTGTAGACTCACCCATAGAAATTTTTGCTTGGCAAGGTGAAGACGAGGAAGAAGAGGCAATTCTAGTAGACGATGATGCCGTCATTGAGCGAATTTTTAGTACTGCTCAAGCTGTCTTAGCTGAGCAAAATCTGATATTAAAACACACTGCCTATGCTTTGACAGTAGAGGGTGAATTACCGCCTGCTGAAGAATCAGAACTTTTCACCTTAGAAATCGAAGACGAAGAGGCAGATTTAGAGCCAGAGCAATTACAGCTACTTACTAGCTTCTATTTTGAAGACCAAGAGTATGCCATTTATACTCCTCTAGATCCACTGCTGTTTTTTGCACGCATCTCAAAAACAGGTCAACCTGTATTATTGTCTCCAGAAGAGTTTCGTGAAGTACAACCACTCTTAGAAGAACACCTTTTTAATGAAGTGGAATAAGCTTAAAAATTAAAAATTAAAAATTAAATTTTTTTTTAATTGAGAATTTTTAATTATATTTGAATAAGCTTTGGGCATCTGTCAAACAGATGCTCAGCCACTAGTGTAGCCAAGTAGAAGAAAAGCTTTTATACCAATTCTCTAGAATGAGGCAACACATTCAAACCCCGAAAGCCATGCCATATTTGAGTACAGACGATTCGGCGAATCGTCTCTACAATTACGAATTACGAATTACGAATTGGTATTACACTGAGCTTTTAGCCTTTTTTAACTAGATGGTAATTTTTGCAGTACTGCACTAAGGGTTGCTTACACTAAATTGTGGTTAGACATAGCACTATTTCTGCCCCTTTGCTCCCCTGCACCCCTGCACCCCTGCTCTTATTCAGGATTGCCTTACCTACCCTTCAGTTGTTTACGATTGACCTTTGACTATGACCTGGAACAAGTTCTTACAGCCTGACTTGATTTTAGAAGGTTCCGTGTTGACCCTGACACCAGACATTATTCAACAATACGGGCTGAAGGGGCTGGTATTGGATGTAGATGAAACTTTAGTACCGATGAGAGTAGGGGTAGCTTCGCCAGAATTACAACAGTGGGTAGAGCAAATCCGCAGTTGTACAGCGTTGTGTTTGGTGAGTAATAACCTGAGTGAAGCACGTATTGGTGGCATTGCCCGCTCTCTGAATTTGCCATACTTCCTCGGTGCGGCCAAGCCTTCACGACGCAAAATTAGAGCCGCACTCAAAGCTATGGATCTGCCAGTACAGCAAGTAGGGATGGTAGGCGATCGCTTGTTTACCGATGTCCTAGCAGGTAATCGCTTAGGTATGTTTACTATTTTGGTTGAACCAATCGTCCATCCTGATGTAGCTTTACGCTCTCATCCCATACGTAACTTTGAAGTTTGGATTTCTGAAATCTTGGGAGCCTCGATTACTCCCGAACATAAGAAAATTCATAAACATTGACAAATCGTCAGGAAACTAAATCTAAAAAAATAATTAAGAAAACTTAACAGTATTGAAAAATCGGAGATTATAAATATTAATAACATGGGGTCAGCCAAAAAAGACCCTAGTCGATACTAAATAAATATAAGCCCGTAAAGCGTCAGTCTTCACCTATAGAAGCGCTGGCGCTTTACAATTTTTTTAGTTAGTTGTTAGTTGTCAGTTGTTATTAGCTACTGACCACTGACCACTGACTACTCAATAGGGTTCGGATAAGCATTTTAAACTCACAATAGGGTTTGAGGAAAAGGTTACTGGGCTTGGGTTAAAGGTTTTTCTTCCCCTTTTCCCTTTCCCCTTTCCCCTTTAACCGAACCGTATTGACTGACCACTGACCACTGACCACTGACCACTGACCAATGACCAAAACAATTGTCGTCAAAATTGGCACTTCTAGCCTCACTCAACCAGGAACTGGACAACTGGCACTTTCAACTATTGCCACCTTGGCGGAAACGCTTTGTTATTTGAGACAGCAAGGTCATCGGGTGATTTTAGTATCTTCTGGTGCTGTGGGTGTGGGTTGTGCGCGGTTAGGCTTAACCGAACGTCCCAAAGCGATCGCTCTCAAACAGGCTGTAGCAGCAGTGGGTCAAGGTCGGCTAATGCGCGTATATGACGATTTGTTTACAACTTTACAACAGCCAATTGCCCAAGTTTTACTGACTCGCAGCGATTTAGTACAGCGCAGCCGTTATCTCAACGTCTACAACACCTTTGGCGAACTGCTGGGACTAGGAGTGATTCCCGTAGTGAATGAGAATGATACAGTAGCAGTCGATGAACTGAAATTTGGCGATAATGACACCCTCTCAGCATTAGTTGCTAGTTTAGTCCAAGCAGATTGGCTATTTTTGCTCACCGATGTAGACAGGCTTTACTCAGCCGATCCGCGTTCTGTACCCGATGCCCAACCCATAGCCTTGGTGAGTAACATGAAAGAATTAGCAGAATTAGGCATACAAACAGGTACTCAAGGTTCGCAATGGGGTACTGGCGGGATGGTGACAAAAATTTCCGCAGCCAGAATTGCGATCGCAGCTGGAGTACGTACCGTAATTACCGAAGGGCGATTTCCCCGCAATATCGAAAAAATTTTACAAGGGGAACCACTGGGGACTCACTTTCAGCCACAACCCGAACCAACTTCTGCCCGTAAACGTTGGATAGCTTACGGACTATTGCCTGCTGGAAAATTATATTTAGATGCAGGTGCGATCGCTGCGATCGCCCAAGCAGGAAAATCATTATTAGCAGCGGGAATTAAAGCTGTAGAAGGAGAGTTTGAGACTCAAGAAGCGGTGCAATTATGCGACAGTAGCGGCAACGAAATTGCTAGAGGACTTGTGAACTATAGCAGCGATGAACTACAAAAGATTCGTGGTTGCCATTCTAGAGAAATTCCTACGATTTTGGGCTATGTAGGTGCAGAAACTGTGGTTCACCGAGATAATTTAGTTCTCACTTAAACAAAATATTTACAAGAAAAAACCCCTTTATCAATTGGGGTTTTTGCTACATTAGCCGCATATTTTTCACTGGAGGAATTCCTATTCATCAAGCTATATGATGATAGTTTTTGCCAAATAAGTAAAAGGTAGGAAAATCCCACCTTGTTGCAGAGCATATTGTTTAGCCCGAATTAACTATCACACACCAATTTGACAAAAGTATTGCGATTTGATGACGTTAGTATTAACATATAGCGCTTTTCAACAAGCGTGAAGTCAGCTACTCCCACCCGCTTTATTGGACACCCTCTTAGGGATTTCCAAGAAATAAATTATACATCTTGCGGCTTTGGACATCCTACCTGCCCTAAATATGAAAGACAGGTGGGGACACTCCGAAGTTTGCAAGGGCGGGGGAAACCCCCCTTTGGGTGACGCTCGCAAGCTCGCTAACGCCAGTCTCCTGCAAAGGGAAACCCTCCCGCAGTTCTCCATCCCACAAGAAAAGGCTATTTTTGAGGATGAAAGTCCCCTAGAGACTGAAAAATGAGAGATTGAAGCGATCGCTAGTGTTTCTTGTACGAAGTTTTTTCAATCTGTGCAAGATATCTATCTGGCCCACTTATAACAGTAAAGTAGAAAAACTGGTGATCAACGCTGATGCACTTAGAATACCTCAGAAAAGCAAAATACAAGAAAAATGGCTCAAAATTTTAATAGGAATTCTCAATTTACCTCAGAAATCCCAACTCCACAAGGTCGCACAGCAAACCCCATTACTGAGTTCTATTCTATTTTTTCGGAAGCAGAAGTTTTAGGAATAATTAAAGCATTAGAAGTCAACAGAGAAATACCTCTAAAGTATTCTTACAAAGGTAGAGGTGCGACAATTTGGGATACTTTTTATTTAAAAAATATTATTCCTAAATGGTATCGGCCATCAAGCGTAGAAATTGACCTGTTAAAGCAGAATTTTACATATATTAATGGCAATCTTCAAGAATGTCAAAAATTAAATATTATAGATGTAGGTTCAGGCAACTCTTATCCAGTTAAAGAATTTATCAAAAACCTGATTCAAATGGAGAGACTGAATCAATATATTGCATTAGATATTAGTGAGGAATTACTCAAAGTATCTCGAAAAAACTTTCAGAAATGGTTTCCATTCATCGAGTATAAGAGTTACACAATTGATATAGAAAATAGTTGTATTCCCCAATTTTTTATAAAAAATCAAGCTAAACTTGAAACTCTTGATACTGCTAATTTATTTTTACACTTAGGTGTCACAATTGGAAACCATAAAAATAGAACCCAAGTCTTCAAGAATTTCAGAGACAGCATGGGGAAGAATGATTTTCTGGTTTTCACTAATGAGATTGGTTCTAACTCTCAATGGGATGGTATAGCCAGAGGTGGCTGTAAGTATCATGCAGAACAAATTTATGAATGGATTAAAAGTCAGATTGGCATTAGCTCTGAAGATTGTGAACTGGTCAGGAAATATGATTTAGCAACAGATAGTATAATTGCTAATATCAAACTTCATCATAGTTATACTCTCAACTTCAAATCTATGAAAATAGATAAGAGTATTCATCTCTCTAAAGGTGAAGAGATTACTATCTGGAGACATCATAAATTTGAACTACCAGAACTTTTGCAAGAAATAGAACAAGCAGGATTACAACTTGTTCACTATAGTACGAACAAATATTCATCACATATCATGGTAATTTGTAAACTTGCCAGTAACTAGCCTGAGTTATATGCGGAGTTGGGCTTAATTCACTTTAGGAAAATTTATGAATTCTACTGTTTCGACTTTCCAAACATCCTCTTAATAGACTAAGTAAAAAATGAAAGTTGGGGCGATCGCTTATTTTGAGATTATATCAGCCCCTTAACTCATCTTTACAAACCAACCCAACGAAAATCAAATGTATTTGTAGAAGTTTGTTCTATCTTAAATCCTTTTGGTGCAGTTTCAGGGTTAGTGCTATATTCTGCTTTATCTTCTTTTGCATTCCATTGGAAGTACACAGAACCAGTGGACACCAATTCACCTTCTTTGTTACGTAAATTCACAGCAGTTACTTTTGGTTCACCGTCTGCGTTGGTTGGTAGAATGCCAATAATACGATAATCATTCTTTCCGTCATCTGTACTATCTTCAATAGGCTTGTTTGATGGTATACCAAAAGGTTGAATGTACAAAGTTAGAGGTATCTTGGAATTAGTGTTATCAACTAAACGAAATGTTAATATTGTATCGGTACTATTAGTTACTTGAAAACTTGACAGGCTTTCTATATTACTAATATCAGGCTTACTTTCTTCCCACTCATCCGTAATTCCAGTATTATCGCAGTGTTGCCAAGCTACAACTTTGGCCTGTGAGCCGAGTTCAAATGACAAATATTTATCATTGATACTGTCATTGTCATCGCTACAATCAGCCTGGTATGAGTCCCCTATTTTATAGGTAGTTGCTGTACCCTCATAACTACTCTTTGTGTAAAAAATTGCTTCACTAGGTTCAGCAGAGTAGGATGCTGTGCTAAAGCAGATGACAAGCATAGCAGCAAGAAGCAAGACATATCTGAATTGACGGATCAATCGTACTGTTGTTTTGAGCATGGTCGCAATTCTCATGAGGTTGATATTAACTACTTTTCAAGTATCAATGAAAAGTTACTAAATAGGCTAAGAACCCCTCTCCAAACCTCTCCCCGAAACGGAGAGAGGCTTTGAAACCCCCATTCCCTCGTAGGGAACTCGGGGCCCCCATGAAATTCGGGCTAAACCCGAATTTCATGGGGATTAGGGTCAGGGGGGCTTGGGGGGTTAGGTTTTTAAGATTTTGATGTTAGCAATGATACTTTTCAAACAACCTCTAATGCGGCTAATCTCGCCTTCTTTATGGTTAATTTATTTCATCATCTTCTCGCTGATTTCCGTAAACATAATCCTGGTTTCGGCATTATTGACCTGAAAGCTTATTACCGTGGTTTCTGATATGGTCGTGAAATATTAAAAATACTTCCTCAAAAGCCTGAGCCTATTTTATTAGCCCAAATTTTTGCCAAGCTCACTTCTTGGGGACGTATTAATCCCCTTTCCACAGACGTTGAACCCTCGTAAATTGGCTAAGGTATTGATATTAAGAGGCTATAAAATGATAAGTAACACGATTGAAAAATATCTAAAATTATTTAAGGATTCTCCAAGCTCCAATGAATTATCAAAACTTTTAAAGGAGATGAACAAAGAATTTAAGACATCGCCTCCTTCAGTTAGCGAAGTGATTCAGGAGTTGGAAAAATATGCTTCAAATCCAGATTATCCTGGGGCTTCGTTTGTCATGATGGCAGCATGGAGTAACCTATCAAAGGATTACACACCTATACTTTGTCAAATCCTCAATGATGAGAGTAATAATGGTCTTCATGAATCAGTTATTGAACTTTTGGATGTATTACGCGATGAAAGAGCAATTCCTACATTATCCAAGGCATTGACATACCGATGGTCTTATGATGAATGGCTCAATGTGCCAAGAAAGTCTCTCCTAGCATTAGCAGAAATCGAAACTCCTGAAGCGAAGATGATTATAGAGTCGGCAGCTCAATCCCCTGAAGAACTAATTAGTGAAGATGCAAATCTGATATTAGACAATTGGTAAATTGATTAATCCACCAAGCATAAAATGCAAACAATACCTCCATACAAACAGCCATTCAACCAAAAATAACTATAAAATCTTGGTTAGTAGTCTCTTCAAATCAGACAAATCACCTATTTGCTTCAATCCTCTTGTGGTGTAGTTATCCTGTGGAGTCAGCTTTCGCCATAAGTCCTCATTTCACCCTGGCAGTGTGAGGCTAGACTATTGATGTAAAAATGCCGATAAAAGACAGATTCTAAACACGTGCCTTTGTTCAATATTTGAAAAATGCTGTGAGAAACTACGCAAAAGCTGATAGCGTCAAACAAAGGAAAATATTTTTGTGGAATTGACAGCTTGAAAACTCGTTCTAACTACTGGCAACTGCTACCCTATATCCGGCCACAGTGGCAAAACATTACGAAGGGATGTGTTGGTATCTTGGGATATGTACTGGCGACATTAATTTTGATTAATCTCGCGGGTAAATTGGCAACTCCCTTTGGACAAGGTAATGTAGTAGCGATCGCTCAACTAGCTGGAATTTTAGCCTTGGTGTTTCTTGTACGAGGTTTCTTTCAATCTGTACAAGATATCTACATGGCGAAAGCTGCTTTAAGAGTCGCTTTTAATCTCCGTAAGCAGGTATATACCCACCTACAAAAGCTGGATTTGAGCTATTTTGAAGCAGCAAAAGCAGGTGATTTATCTTACCGCCTCACCGAAGATGTTGACCGAGTAGGGGAAGTGGTAAATAAACTGTTTCACGATTTTATTCCCTGCGTTTTGCAGTTGGTGGCAATTCCCATTTACATGATTTACCTCAATTGGCAACTCACACTAGCGACAGTGATTGTTGCACCATTGATGGGGATTTTAATTGGCTGGTTCGGTGAAAGGTTACGCAAGTATTCTTTAAAAAGCCAAAATCGCGTGTCTGATTTATCGGCAATTCTCACAGAAGTTTTCAGCGGTATTCGTCTTGTAAAAGCTTTTGCTGCCGAATTTTATGAAATTTCCCGGTTTAGCTATGAGGCAGAACGCAGTTTTCAAGCAAAATATTCCGCAGAAAGGCTAAAAGCAATTCAAATTCCCATAGTAGGATTTTTAGAAGCTTTGAGTGCTTTATCTTTATTGTTGGTGGGAGCATGGCAAATTGCTCAAAACAACTTAACAGTGGGAGAGTTTTTCAGCTACCTTGCGGCTGCGGGATTATTAATTGACCCCATTGGTCATACTACTAATAACTACAACGAATTTAAGCAGGGTGAAGCATCAGTTGACCGCGTTTTTGAATTGATGGCTATTCAACCGACGGTACAAGAAAAGTCAAATGCCATTACTCTCCCCCCAGTCAAGGGGAAAGTGGAATATCATCATGTGTCCTTTGCCTACAAACCTGGTGAACCTGTTTTAAAAGATATCAGTTTGTTGGCATTGCCAGGAGAAGCGATCGCCCTTGTGGGTGCCTCTGGCGCTGGTAAAACCACATTTGTAAATCTCCTGCCTCGCTTTTATGACGCGGCATCTGGTGAAATATTCATAGACGGCGTTGATATTCGCAATGTCTCCCTTGAAAGTTTGCGGCGACAAATTGGTATTGTTCCCCAAGAAACCATCATGTTTTCTGGAACTATTGCCCAAAATATTGCTTTTGGACAAGATAACTTTGATATAGAAGCAGTAGCCGCAGCAGCCAAAATTGCTAATGCTCATCAATTTATTACCCAGCTACCAGAAGGTTATAATACCTGGGTAGGTGAACGGGGAGTCAATTTATCAGGTGGACAACGGCAAAGAATTGCGATCGCCCGTGCTGTTTTGCTGAACCCGCGGATTTTGATTCTTGATGAAGCCACATCTGCACTAGATTCTGAGTCAGAAGCGTTAGTACAGGAAGCACTGGAAAGACTCATGCACAACCGTACAGTGTTTATTATTGCTCATCGTCTGAGTACAGTGCGGCGATGCGATCGCATTTTAGTTTTAGAACAAGGACAAATTGTCGAATCAGGAACCCATGAAGAATTGTTAGCCCTTGAGCGTCGTTACGCCAGATTTTATGCTCAGCAATTTAGTTAGTTGTCATTTGTCAGTTGTCAGTTGTCAGTTGTCAGGAGTTCTCCCCTGCACCCCTGCACCCCTACTCCCCTGCTTCACTGCGCAAAGATGTTATTTGCTTTCTCTGTTCTTGTACCCAAGTTTCAAAGAGTTCATTCAAAAGACGCGCTTTCATGGGTTCGTCTAGTTGTGCTGGAATAAATTTCTCCAACCGTAGAATTACAAACCACTCAGCGATGCGAGTAGGAGGTAAGACTTGATTTGGTTGACTGCTAGAAAGCAGTTGTACCATTGCTGGATGCAGTGAATTCAGTTCAACCGGGCCAACTAAGCCACCAGTTTGGGCTTCTGGGCCGAGTGAATATTCCTTTGCCAGTTCTGCGAAGGTTTGTTCTTTTGCTTGAATGCGGAAGTAGAGTTCTTGGGTAATGCCTACATCTTGGGTTCGTAACAGGGAATAAATTACTTTGTCCAGTTTTGCTTTAGACTGAAAAAAATAGGATTCCAGTTTGTTACCCCAAGTAGCTTGTTTGAATTTTTCCAGTTTCAACTTCCGCACAGTAATAGTTTCTAACTGACTTGCAGTTAGGCCATGATAAGCCATCCATGCTTGAATTTCAGCTTCTTGTGTTAAATGTTTTTCAGCGTAGAACTGCTTTTTAGCCTGGTCTACTTCTTGCGGTGTACACTCTATTGGTGCGATCGCCTCGTCGATAATTAATTCCCGCAGTAATTGCGGCAGCATTTGGTAACTGGCTAGTAAAGGAATCAGTTCACTAGCCTTGATTGTCCGGTTGCCAATTTGGAGTGCTTCAGTGGTCATTATCTTTTAGGCACAATGTCTGCTTAGTTTTGCGCTCTTTGCTTATGAATGCTCAGCTAGCAGCTTGCAAAGCAGTTTTTGTACAGCTACCAGTTATAGCTTTAAAATTCTAATATAAAAAATATACAATTAATATAAAATTTTATCGCCGATTATACCTAGTTAGCTAAAAGCTAAAAATAGGAGAGTAATTTATAAATGATGACTGCAACAACGTGTTGCGCCTCTACACACTTACTGGTTAAGTTTAGTGTTAGCGATCGCCATTTTTAATTAAACACATCTGCAAAAATCTCAGCAGCGATCGCTTCATAGAAATTAATCAAGCTATCAACACAATTAGATATACAATTTTTATATGGAACAGCTTAGTGTATGTTTTTAGCCCGATGTAGCCAATACCAAAGCTTTGAAATTTAGGATGAAAAATATGGGTTTGGTAAACAATTTCAAACAAAAGTGGGATTTGTTAGTAATTGGATACCGCTTTATGCAACTTGTCCAAGCTCCTTATGGTGATTTTGCTGGAGTTGGGCGACTGTCAAAGCTACTCAAAAAGCCTTCTAGCTTGCGAAAAGTTATAGAATTCATCTCGCGCTCTCAACAAGGTCAAAAAGCTTTGCAGGAACGCCCCCGTTTGGGAAAAGTCGATTTGCAGCAATTACACCAGTTACCAAAAAACACTCTGGGTTATCTCTATGCAGATCACATGCTCAAATGCGGTTTAACTCCACCTCAAACTCCAGAAGTTATTGATGAAAAGTCATTTCCCAGCATTCATCTTCTAGAAACCCATGATATTTGGCACGTCGTTACTAATTCTGACGTTACCATAGCCGGAGAAATTCAGTTAGAAGCATTTTATGTAGCACAAATTTATCCATACCCTCTATTTTTGGCACTGCTTGCCAAAAATTTATTGAAAACTGCGATTGAAGATATTGAACTCTCTGAACAACACATGAATGCATTAGTTCAGGGATGGTTACTAGGAAAACAAGCAAAACCCCTGTTTGGCATTCAATGGAATACTTTATGGGAAACTCCCATAGATGAATTGCGTACTGAGTTAAATATTAATCAACAGATAGGTAAAACACCAGAAAAAGTTGCAGTGGCTTCTTGATTTTTCTGGAATTTGGGGCGATCGCATTGATCAAAAGTCATATTAGAAGTGCAAAGTATGGAACAACCATAGTAGCGCTTTTCAAGTGGGTAAAAATCTTAGTGAAAAATTCCTCTTTCGTCTCTTACCTCTGTGTTCTTAGTGCCTCTGCGGTTCAATAAATAATTTTAAACCGCAGAGGCGCAGAGGAGGACACTTCCGTGCGGAGGTTCCCTCCGTTGAGGAAAGTGTCCGTCGCGCATAGAGAAAAATAAATTTTACGATTAGTTTTGAAAAGCATTTATAAATATAATATATGTTCTTGTTCAGCCGAGATTTATCTGTCCTGAATACTAACGAGAAACACACTCAAAATAATATAAATTTGTGATTTACGCAGAGCAATGTAATTGTCTCTTGAAGAGAGGATTTCTGAGTGAAGATTCTAGTTGAAGCGATTGTGCGAAGTGAGATTGAGTCAGAAAACCTGCTTTGCAGTCAACTCTTTATACAGCCATACGAATTAACGAACTGTTTCTCGTGTTAATTCGGCATCAATGGGTTTGATTAGGTAAAGCCGCAACATATTCCAGATGATAGCAGTAATTGGGGGGATTTTCTGGAAAAATTTGACAATCTTGGGACGTTTACTTTGGTTAATTGCTGTTAGCTTGAGACTATTTTCGCAACACTGTTCTAACCGCCAGAAAAATGACGGGTGATTGGTATTCAAGATGAGAGGAAATGCCCGTGCAGAAGTGTTATTTGTCTCTTGAATTACTTTGTTATTGTATTTGCGGGGATGGATGCCAATAGATTCGTAGAATGTTGCCCGTTCAAATACTGTAATTGTGTGGGTAACAAACACACTCAGCAAGAAGAAACGCACCCACAACCTTGCTCTCCAATTGTTCCATAGCTGAGGTTGCGATCGCAGCAGTGCTTTGAAGAAATCCCCATGTCGATTTTCGTCCTGACACCAACTCTCAAATTTGCGGAAGAGCGGATAAAACTGATATTCTGGGTTCGCTTCCATGTGGCGATGCACTAAGATATAGCGCCAGTAACCAATTTTCTCCGATAGATATACTGTGTAAATAACCCACTCTGGCGGGAAAAAAGTATATGTGCGATGCTTGGTTAAATAGCTTAAATCTAACGAGAGATTCAAATCTGCCATTGACTTATTGAGAAATCCCGCATGGCGTGCTTCATCCCGCGCCAAAAAATCGAAAGCATCTGCCAATAGGGGATTTCGCTCTTTGAGTCGGCGAGATAACTCTTTGAACAAAAGAAAACCCGAAAATTCTGAAGTGCAAGAACGTTCTAAGAAATCAATAAAAGCGCGGCGTTTTTCTCCAGTAATATGATCCCAATTCTGCTTAAACTCCTCATCGCGCACGAAGTGATGGCGGTTATAGTCAGCACGTAATTCTTCAATAACTGCCCGTAACTCAGTTTCATTTGCCGAAACATCTAAATTCGCCACTGCTTCAAAGTCAGTGGTGTAAAACCTGGGTGTTAACAACGTTTCCTGAACAGGTGCCTTAACACCTGGCTTCAGCAACTGCAGCTCTGGGGTTTCGAGAGACTTGATCATGAAACTCCTTTATATTATTTTATGCTTCAAAAGTTATATAAGCATAAAATGCTGTTGCAACACATCAGTTAAATTATTGAAAAGCAATTTGAGACAAATACCTGAAGGGAGCGGCGGGGGAGCAGGGGAGCGGGGGTGATGGGGTGATGGAGTGATGGGGAGATGGGAAGAATAACAAATGACAACTGACAACTAACAACTGACAACTAACAACTAACTCATTCAGCACTCTTTCAATATACAAAAAGCAGTATCATGAAAGTCAAATCAATGGCATTAGTGGCTAGGGATTTATGCAAATTCTATAGAGAACTTCCAGTTGTTCAAAATGTTAGTTTTACCCTCAATCCTCAGGAAATTCTCGGTCTTTTAGGGCCAAATGGAGCGGGGAAAACAACAACGGTAGGAATGCTTTACGGAGCAGTAATTCCCAGTGGTGGATTTGTGCAATTGGGGTCTTGGAATGTGCATCGTCAAGGTCGCCAAGTCCGTACTCACATGGGAATTGTCACACAAGATGATAACTTAGACCCGGAGTTCACGGTTTTTCAGAATCTCATTCACTTTGCCCATCACTATCGCTTGGTTGGTAAAGCCGCAAAGCACAGGGTTGGGGAATTATTAGAGCGAGTGGGATTGGAAAATTATGCTAAGCATCATCTGGATGAGCTTTCTGGGGGACTGAAGCGGCGGGTAGTCTTAGCCCGTGCTTTAATTAACCATCCTCAAGTTGTGTTTTTAGATGAGCCAACAACAGGTTTAGATCCAGATGCACGACAAGATTTTTGGAAATTAGTCAGTCAACTAAAACAAGATGGCTGTGGAGTATTACTCACGACTCATTATATGGATGAAGCACAACGATTGTGCGATCGCCTGCTATTACTTCAGCAAGGACAAGTGATTGACCAAGGTAGCCCTATAGAACTAATTGATCGTATTGTCGGACAAGAAATAGTAGAAATCGCAGGTGTAGCAGAATCTATTTTGCAACAGCTAGCGATGTCAGCAGGAACTTGGTATCGCCCGTTCGGTAACAGTTATCTGGTAACTTTACCTGCAAACAATCCCAATCTTTTATGGGAACAACTTGTCGCTACACAGCCTATCAGCCTAACTCGGCGACGAACTAATTTAGAAGATGTGTTTCTTAGACTTACTGGTATTTCATTGAGATGAAGTTGAATTCAAGTATTACTCTTTGGGGTGTCTATTCTGTCTGGCGTCGTAATGCCAAGGTGTACCAAAATACTTGGTTAGTTAACTTGCTACCGCCAATTTTAGAACCCTTAATTTATTTGGTGGCTTTTGGTTACGGCTTAACTCCCTTAGTGGGAGAAATAACTTATGGCGGACGAACCATTAGTTATCTAGAATTTCTCGCTCCAGGAATGATCGCGATCGGAATTCTCAATCAATCTTATTATGAAGGTGCTTATAATAGCTTCATCCGTTTGAAGTTTCAAAAAATTTGGCAAGCATTATTGACGGCACCGCTAACATTTACTGAGGTGTTTTTAGGAGAGTGGCTTTGGGCTGCAACTCGCGGTTTGATAGCTGGTCTAGTAACTGCAATCATAGTATGTTTCTGGGGATTATATTCAAGTTGGCACCTGCTTTTGTCTTTACCCCTGATTTGTTTAGGTTGTCTTGTGTTTGCAGCAATGGGACTGCTGACGGCGGGAATTGTCCGAAAAGTAGACCAATTAAACGTACCTACTTTTTTATTGCTTGTGCCGATGTTTACAATCTGCGGCACTTATTTTCCTCGTAATACACTTCCTCCCATACTCGAAAAAGTAGCAACTGTATTGCCTTTAGCGGCTTTTGTCGATTTATTACGCTGGCCTTTCAGTTTACCAGAGTGGTGGTTAGCGGCATTAATATGGTTGTTGCTATTAATGGGTGGCTGCATCTGGCTAGCTTGGAAACAAATTTACCCTCAGTTATTTCGCTAAACAGGAATGACACAAAGAAAAGCACTAACTTTTGATATTAAGGTTTTTGGGGTGTAGGGTGTAGAGAATTAAGAAGAGTAAGCCGGCGTTTCACACTGCTCAATGCAATGTTTCTTAGCACTTAGCACTACACCCAATTAGCCACCCCCCAACACAATGACAGATTATACATTTTGCCCTCTTTGCAGACATTCTTTTAAATGCTGGCTTTGTCGTGGTTTTCCAATTTGGCAAGATTAGTTAAAAAACTGGCAAGAACTCTATCTATTGTCTGTTTGGAAGTAGGCAACACAACTTCATGGTGGGCAATATAGTCTATGCCAGCTTCCGGGTGAGTATTGGTTTCAACAAAGGGATTGTTAGTGGCTGAAATGTCAAATTTGTAGAGTTGAAATTGTATTGCTACAGGCTGGTGATTAGTTACAAACCATCCAAAAGAATTGGTTTTTTCTATGTTAGCCACAGAAGCAAGCATTACTAGCGATCGCTCACTGTTTGTTTTACATGTTCCCCTTACACCTGATGAGTCTGAATGCCCAGCAGGGGGTTTTTGATCTTTGGGTGGTTGATACCCAGCTAGTGCAGTCTGTCCCATACTTAAGAACATACTTAAAAAGCAACTTGTTAAAACTTTAGGATTCAAAATTTTCTTAAAGAGACTTTTTTCGTATACTCTTGTGAATTTGCTTTCTTTTTTGTAGGTATAGACTACTCTAAATATTAAATTGTCTACTTCTAGTCGAGATGATTTAGTCATCGTTTTTTTTCCTTCGGTTTGACGCCAATTAAATATTTTAAAATCTTCAAAATTCTCGATTGTCCAATCAAATTAGCTTTACAAAAATGCATATATTATTAACTATGCATTTTTTAATCAAGCATATATTTGATTATAGCTTTTTTACAAACTATATAGTAATTTTTAGCTTTTTTAGGTTCTTTGTTCAATATATTTATATGGAAAAATAAGTAGATATGCATGGCGATAATCACGATAGACATATTTTTATATTGCTATAGTTTATAAAATTTAACTTATCAGTAAGTATCAAATACTAGGAATTAATAAGTTTTAGCTAAGTCTATTAATGTCTACTAATTTATCAGTAATTTAATACTAATTCTACGTAAGGTTATGCTTGATTCTTACACTAGCTAGATCTAATACCAAGTTGTGTTCAGAGATAGTAGCTTATGGAGTAGGGGAGTAGAGGGGAAGAAATCGTACTACTTCAAACAGAAACTTAGTATAAAAATACAATTATGAAAACTCCACACTACTTGCATGTTTAGAGTTTGCTACCGACTGTCAATAAAGTATATTTGTGTAAAAATTTCATTTGAAATAATTGCCAAAATAAAACTTGGGCATAGGCCAAGATAACTCACAAAGAGTACCCTTAGGAGAAAGTGGTACTCGCCGAAATTTCCCTTTCAATTGTCGAGCTAAATTTCTAAACTGTTGTGTTCCCCGGCCTTCTTTAGATGAATTACCTCCTAAACCATCATCAATAATGCTGAGAGTGTACCAGCCTTCAGATGAATAGCAAGTAACTTCCAGACGTGTGACTCCCATAGCATGTTTACCCACATTGCATAAAGCTTCTTCCAAAAATCGGCACAGCCCCCGCTTTTGTTCCATATTCAAGACCCGCTCATTTATAGGTTCAAAAGCTCTGATTTTAACTTTGATAGTTTCAAAACAGGGTAATTCTCTTTCTAAGGTAGAATTATAAACTTGATAGAGAATTTCATGAAGAGGGTCTCGCAAATTTAGTACTAGACTTTTACCTAAATAAAGACTAGTCTCTTGGTCAATAGGTTCCCTTTGTAAATATTCATAAATTCCCCTTAACTCGTGGTTCAATTTTTCAAGTTCTTTTTCTAGTTCTAGGAGCAAGTCGTTCATTGGTAACTCTTTGTCTCGAACTAGTTTCAAAACTTTAGCGAGGCTTTGCAGGGGGCCATTATGAATTTTTACAAATGTGCGCTCAATAATAGTTTGTCTTGCTCTAATTCCAGAACGCAAAGCTTGATCGTATTGATATAAAGCTGTGATTTCCATTCCATTTAAAGCTAAAACAAGGAGTGTCGGTATCAGCGGAACCCACCAACCCAAAAGCAGAAGTAAATAACAAAATATCAGTAGGCTACAGCTAGCGATCACAACAACTAATAGACTGGTAAGAGGCGATTTAGTGAGCCTAGCAATGGCAATTCCAAGCAAACCCCAAGTCAAAATCCATAGATATTCCCATCCATCTTGCCAAGTATTTAACAGTGGTCTAGAATCAAGCGCCGCGCTGATAATTTGGCTAACAGCATGTGCTTGAATTTCTACTCCATAAACTCGTCCTGGTGCAGATTCGATAGATTCAATGGCTGAAGTAGGGATAAAATCTTTACGGCTAGGGGAAGTTATGCCAATAATGACTATGCGATCGCGTATCCAGTCTGGATTAAATTTATCGCTTTTGAGATCATACAAAGATAAAGTTCTAAATTGTTCTCGACCACTGCGAAAATTCAGTAGTACCTGAACTCCACCTGCATCAGTTCGGATATATCCCCCAGAATTAGTTAAAAACCTGGGTATTTCAGTCTTACCGAATCTGATAGCAGCGCGATCGCGAATACCATTTTCTATACTAATACCTTGATTACTTAAATATAATGCTGCCAGACTTAGAGATAAAGATAACTTATAACCTTTGCTTGTGGGTGTACTTAACAAGCTACGCCTTAATTTGCCATCGCTATCTGTAATTTGATCGGCAAAACCAAGCTGTTCAGGTGATAATCCTGGTGGTGGAGCAATTTCATCAGGTAATACTTTTTCAATACCAATTATATTTTTGAAACTTTGAAAAACTCTAACCAATTCTGGATGACCAGGATTAACTGGAAAATCCCTATAAATATCAAGACCAATAGCTCTTGGTTTATAACTCTGCAATTTTAACAGCAACTGTGCCAAGTCGTGATCTGATAGAGGAAAATCTGCACGAGTGTTGATATCGTCTTCATTAATCCCTAAAATTACAATCCGTTTATCTCTAGGTTCATGGGGGCGTAGTCGAAGAAAATTATCAAAAGCCATCCACTCTAAAGATTGCATTAAACCAGCTAGACGAGCAATCATCACCAGCACAATCACTGCAATACCTGGTAATGCACCTACACGCCATATAGCAATTTCTTCTTTAATTGTTCTCCAACGTTCAGGCTTCATAAACGTCCACCTTCACTTTTTGCTGTTAATTAGCCTTGAACTATCAGCCATTAATCATTAACTGAGAACTTATGCAATTAACACACTAATACCAAAGTGATGATTGTGAAGAGTCAATAGTTAGAAATCAAGCTATTTTTAGTCTTTTAACTATTGCTGATACCAGCATAATGACTACAAAAATTGTATAATTTATCTCAACTATCAATCAATTAATCCTTCTTCTCTAGCCCGGATTTCAGTTTGAATTCGGATATTTTTACCCTCTTCAGGATAAACACTTAAAGCATCTTGCAGCTTACTCCAGTAATGACGCACCATTCGTTCAGACATACACATACGTTCAGCAATTGCTTTATCTTGCAATCCTTCCTCAAATGCTAAAGTCAGCACCCTGAGCCACTCTGGTTTAACTTCTAAGACAGAATGTATTCCTTTAATATCTTTTGTATGAGTTAAGCCCTGTAATGCCCAATCAACTCTGGTCAACATTTCCTGAGTCGATAGGCTTTTATCAGCGACTGTAAAGCCTCCTTTGTGACTATCAATATCAGGTCTAACCCTCACCAGGGTTCTCACATTAGCACTTTGGACAACAATATTTAAGTTGGGATAGTTTTTCATCAAAGTTCTTAAAAGTTGAACCCCTATATCAGGTCGAGCTGTCATTCCAGAGTTATCTGGAATCGAAAGATCCATCACAACCAGATCTGGCTGTGAGGTAGTAATTTGATTAAGAGCATTCTTAGCATTGATTGCAATGATGAATTCAGCGTCAGGGTATTGCTTTTGTAGCACATTCGCAGTTCCAGCTAAAACTGATTCGTGGTCATCAATTACTAGAATTTTTAGCAATGCTTTCTCTGTACAAGTTTGTTTCATAACTAACAGCCTACAGATGAAGTAGGTAAAGATTAACTGTTTATTTTGAAATCAATCCATACATATTTTTTGATATACAGCACTTACGTCAGTATAGTAGATTTTTTTATGAAGCTGTCAAAATTCAAAAGCAGAGCCGGAGTTTTAGCAGTCTCCGGTCAATAGTCTAAAAAACCTTGTTTTTGACCATGAACTGTTGAATTTTCACAACCTTCACATTTGTTTTATTGTGCCAGTTGGGTAATTACCTATATAATTATATTGTTGATTATATATTTATGACTACATTATTACATGTTTTTAATCTAAAATCATTAAGGTATACATTTTAGCCAGACAGCAAGCAATACTGCAATAAATCTTACCAATAGAAGTAACAAGTAATACTCAGGTTCTGTTTACGGCAAAAGCATGTTCCCGAAGTTAAAAATCGAAAGCTTTCGCAAAGATACTTTAATTCTCTTAAGGTAGAATAAAAAATGACTGTAGATTGGTCAGGATATGTAATTTGTACCATTAGCTGACCCATATTTTTCTGTTGTTTTAAACTGATAAAAATTGATGTAGGAACTGAAACATGGGACAAAGTTAATATTAGTAGTTCTTCTAAAGCTCTTAAAACTATCAAACTCTGCTCAGCTGGCTCATACCGCCAGTAGGGTGGTATATCAAAATGAAAACATAGGTGAGAATTTGATGTTAACCACGGTTCTAATAGGCACTCAAGAGCCAAAGGAAGGCTATCTTGAATATATGCCGGAAATAAGCGATCGCTCAATTGCACGAGAGCGTGATGAAAATTATCAGCTTGTTTTAGGTATTCTCGGGTTTTATTAATTGTTAAACTGAGGTTATCTTGCGCTAATAAATCTAAGCTGCGGCGTATTGTAAATGATTCTTGCAATAAGCCATCATGAATTTTCTTTGCTTCTATAAATAGTTTTAGAGACTGCCTAGAAAACCACCATTGTAATGCTTGTTGAATTCTACAATAGGTTTTCAAAAACATTACCAATGTCACTACATAGGTAATTACTAGTAGATTTTGCGTGTTGAATGTCATAATCACATACTTGTCTCTTCATAAATCAGCAATTAACCTAGCCTTCCTCAACATAAATTGTAATGCTGTCTCTTCTTTAGAAATAATGTCAGCTTTGGCCTCCATTCCAGATTGGATATGACACTGGCGATCGCCATTGCCAAATATGGTTTTTTCAGGTTGAATAGTTGCTTCAAAGTAGCTATTTGCAGAGGTTGCAGAACCTGGTATAGCAACTTCTGGGTTGTTACTTTTAGACGCAATTGCATCGGGAGAAACAGCCGTGACTACACCATTGAGAGTGCCATAATCAGGATAAGGACAAGCATCAATTCGCAATTGCACTTTTTGACCAACTGCGACATTTTTAATTTCTTGAGTGGGAATAACAGCTTTAATAACTAAAGGAGCATTATTAGGAGCAATTTCAGCAATAGCTTCACTAGCACGCAGCACTTGACCAGGGTTGCGTAAATTGAGCTTGAGAATGATACCATTAGCACTTGCTCGCAGAATAGTATCTTGTAATTGACTAATTACTTGGAGAAGTTCTTTATGAGATTGTCCGAGTTGGTTTTGCATTTCCACTCGCTGCTGAATTAAAGCTTGTTTTTCCTTTTTTAAAATAGCGAGACTGGCTTCACCTTTAGCAGTTTCTTGACCAATGCGTTCTTGAGCGATCGCAACTATGGCGGTGGTAGGATTAACAGCAGCTTTAGCTGCTTGCACTTTAGCTTTGGCAATATCAACAGCTTTTGTTTCTGCTGCAAGTATGGCTTTAGTCTGCACAACAACTAGCTTTTTCTGCTCAAATTCGCGCCTACCAATTGCGCCAAGCTTCGCCAACTGTTCATAGCGATCGCGATCCACTTCAGCAAAACTTAAATCAGCTTGGGCTTTTTGCAAGTCTGCTTCAGCTTTTTCTAAACTTGCTTGCGCTGCTATTAATTCGCTGTTGGTGGTAATTTGTCGCTCTTGATATTCCCGTTGATTGCGTGCTAAATCTGCTTGAGCAGAAGCTACGCTTCGTTCTGCTACTGTTGCTTCAGCAGTAATTTGAGTATTTAAAGATCTAATTTGGGCATAAATTTGTAGTATTTGCAACCTAATTTGTTGAATATTGTCTTGTAATTGACTCTTTTTGATTTGTAGTTGTTCATCGTCTAAACGAGCAATTACATCTCCCTGTTTGACTAGCTGATTTTCTTTCACCAAAATACTTTTAACGGTTCCTTCAATTTTCGGTTGCACTAACCGAATTTCTCCTGTAGGACGCACAACAGCAGTAGCTTTCACCGTCACATTGTATTTCACCCATGAGGAAAGACTAATCCCAGCACCAAGACTTACAACCAGAAAAATTCCTGCTAAAGATGTCCAACGACTCACAGGAGGGAGAAACTCTTCATTCTGCTCTGATGGCAGAAGTTTTTTACTATATGTGTAGAGCATAATTATTTAAATAAATTTGTATAATTAAGGATTTAAAAATTCTAAATGCTCACCAGATTGAGAGCGCAGTTCTTCCAAAGAACCTTGAGTTTTTAACTTGCCTTGATCTAGTAAAACTATCCAATCAGCACGATTAACTACCTTGGGACGGTGAGTAATTAAAATTGTAGTTTTACCTTGGCGATGTTGAAATAATTTATCTAAAACTTGAGCCTCACTTACTGGATCAAGACCACCAGTAGATTCATCTAAAATCAGAATTGGTGGATCTGTAACAATAGCTCTTGCTATTGCTAATCTTTGACGTTGCCCACCAGAAATATTTGCACCAAATTCCCCTAAAATAGTTTGATATTTATCAGGTAGTTTACTAATAAATTCATCAGCTTCCGCTACTTGGCAAGCTCTGACAATCTGTTCAAAAGTGACATGGGGAGCGCCTAAGCGGAAGTTTTCGACAATTGACCGACTCCAAAAATGAGGCTCTTGGGGAACAAGTACTACTTGTTGTCTGAGACATTCAAGGGATAAGTCTTGGAGGTTATACAGACCAATACGAATATTGCCAGATTGCAGTGAATATAACCCAGCAATCAGTTTTGCTAAAGTACTTTTACCACAACCAGATTTACCAATTAGTGCAACAACTTTACCACCAGGAATTGTTAAAGAAAAGTCATCTATTAAATCTAGGCGACCAGCATAATGGAAATTAATATTTGTGCAAACAATGTCAGCATCTCCTGCAATCTTGGCGTAAGGCTTGATCTCGTCACCCTCATTTTCTGAAGTGGCATCTATCACTTCTGTAAGACGTTGTGTAGCGGTTTTTGCACGAGTAAATTCTTCAACAAAGCTGATTATAGTAGCAAATAAGCCCAGAAAATTAGCATTCATGGAATTAAAGGCAAATAGTTGCCCGATACTCAGATTTTCTACTGGGTTAATTACCAAATTGCCACCAAACCAAAGCAAAATCACGCCACCAACCCCTGAAACTAAGCCAGAGAAAGTATTATTAATAATTCCAATCTGAATTGTCCGGTATGTCACGTTAGCCAGGCGACCAAATCGGCTTTGTAATTCATCCCAAAATTGCAACCCAGATGTAGTAGTTTTAAGAGTTAGTGCGCCTTTAAAAGTTTCTACTAAAACTCCTTGTGTTTCTGCTTCTTGGACTAAAAGTTCACGAGTTTTTTGCTGTAAAGTTGGCTGGAATACTACTGTAGATAAGCTCATCACTATACCGATGAATACAGCTACTATAGTCAGTTTCCAACTATAAAAAACCATAAATCCCAAAGAAACTAATGCAACAAAAAATTGGCTAGGTAGACTAACAACAACCTGAGCAACTAAATGATTAATCTGGTCAATATCTTGTAGACGGCTCACAATTTCACCACTACGACGGGCTTCGTAGTATGAGAGAGGTAATCGGAGAATTTGCCGCCCAAATTCTAGCACTAAACCCAATTGCAAACGTTGTGCAAAGTGAGCAATTAAGTTGGACTGGACAAACGACAGACTACGAGAAATAAAATTCATCACTACCACAGCGATCGCTACAGTAGTAAGTAACTTTGTATCACCTCTAACCAGCACATCATCAGTCAAGATTTGCATTAAAAATGGGGAAGCTAAAGATAGCAATCCCAACATCAAGTTAAGAGGTAAAGCTTGAGCTAAAATAGCCCGGTAAATCCAGACGCGCTGAAAAAAACGCCAAAATCCACCTACTTTTTCATCTTTCTGAGCAAAAAACTTGATTGGATCAGGTTCTAGTAAAAGCATCAACCAATCTGACCAACTTTCAGCTATCTCTTTTTTAGAAAGATAACGGATACCTACAGCCGGATCAGCAACTAAACATTTTTGACCCTTTCTACCGTATAAAACAACCCAGTGATTGCCTTTCCAGTGAATAATTGCAGGTAGCGGTGCTTCGTTCATCCGGTTTAGGAGTTCTGGTGAGGTTTTCACTGGACGAGCATTAAAACCAAGTGTTTCTGCACCTCTTTTTAGCCCTAACAAAGTAGTGCCAAACTGCCCAGTACCAACCGCTTCACGAATACGACTCAGAGTAAAAGTACGACCATAATATTTAGAAACAGCAGCGAGGCAAGCAGCTCCACAGTCTTCTTCACTATGCTGTTTAACAAATTGATATTTCATAACTCAATTACTCTAGTTTATGACAACCTAATCCTAATAATGTTGTCAATTTATTAGGTGATTTTTGCAATTACTAACAACTCTGGATTCAGAGCCTATTAACAGTTAAAAACTTTATTGATTAATCTAAAAGAGATATAATATTAAATAACATATCGAATAAACTAGACCTCCTACTTGACCTACGCCCGCGTCCTCTACCACCTAGACTCAATCCAAAAGTAATTTGTGAAAACCTATATCCAGTTTGTTGAATAGAAGAAATACTACCATTACTACCAGATACATTAATTGCACTATTGGCAAAAGTTTCTATATCTGTTTTTTGGAAGAACAAATTGTAAAGAGATAATCCTGAGTAATGTGAACGTCCACCAGATATAGCTTCTTGTTGTTGTTCGGATACATCAAGAAATAATTCATCAATTTCCGGTTTGATATGGCTAGACATATTTTTTAGCCTTGAAAAAGTGGAATTACAATGTTCTATCAACAAGGAATATGGCACAATAATTGAAAAAAAGCAGTTAGCTATCAGCAATTTATGGAAACATCATTAGTTTTGTATCCATTAAAATTTAATATAAAGCTGATAGCTAACTGTCATAAAAACAAAAATCTAGGGGAAGATAGGGGAGCGCTAATTACTCCCCTCCTCAACGCGTTGAGAGATGATCATACTCATCGCGATCTATTGCATCAACTAGGAAACTACTGCTTTAAAGGAAGAAGCTGTTTGAATAGCTTCTTGAATTGTTTTTAGCACACCACCAGCTAATAAACTGCTGCCGCCAAGACCAGAACTACTACCTACTGGGCTAATAGTTTCAGTTTGTTGGAACGCTTTAGCATATAGGGTGCTAAAGTCTAGAGTCGATAAACCACCTGCTACAACTTCTTGTTGTTCAGCAGATAAATCGGTAAATAGTTCGTGTAACATGGTTGGAAACTCCTTGATTTGACTTGAATTATCTTGACAACTGAAATACTGAACTTAAAGATCATTTGACTTCAAACGATTGAAGAAGGTAACCCTTTAATTAGCATCCAGGTTATTCAATCTATTGAAGAGCGTTAGCCAACTAATGCTGAAAATATAGAAGATGTTTGGAGAACTTCTTGGATTGTCTTTTGGATACCACCAGACACTATGGTGCTACCACTAGGGCCTGAAGAAGCTGCAACTGGCCCAATAGTTTCAGAGAGTTGGTAGAGGTGGTTATATAATGTTGACAAGGTAATACCTTCTACGCCACCAGCTACGATTTCTTGTTGCTCTTCAGTTACATCGATAAACAAGTTGTGAGACATAGTTTTAATCCTCTAATTTTGAGTTGAATTTGCTTTTAGCTATTTGGTTGATTGCCTTTGTTTGGTGTCTCAACCCCTCGCTTAATTAATACGATAAGTGAAAGTACAGAGGATAGTCATTTACACTTTCAGTAAACTTACTTACCAGATTTAGAACACTAGATTTCACAATTACGTCATTACCATTACCGAAAAATACATAGACAGAGTAATTGCTCTGGAACTAGTTTCTAACTCAGGACTTATAGTGGGACTTAGACAAAAAGTAGCCTGCAAAAGACATCAAACCTATATACAGAAAGGCTTTGACATCGTTTTACCTAGTTTATTGATATATCATGGTTTGAAGCATTTTTGAGCAAGGGGTGTATTTTCCTTGCCCTGTATAGGTTTAAGCCTTGTTTCTGCCTCAAAAATGTTTAAGTCCCGTTAAAAGCTTGATTTTTCGTTCTTTACCGAGGATGTTAAAGCCCCTCTCCGTATCGGAGAGGGGTTGGGGAAAGGTTCATCGAACTCACGCTAATACAATCCACACTCAAAAAATATGACAATGCGCGTAAGTCCTACTGATGCTGCTTGATGGGAATTTCAATGGTGAATTGAGTTCCTTGTCCTAGTGCAGATTTGCACTTCAGTTGACCCCGGTGCTTTTCAACAATAGTTTGGTAGCAAATCGATAATCCTAGACCAGTGCCAGAACCAACTGGTTTAGTTGTAAAGAAAGGATCAAATATTCGACGGCGTACTTCTTCTGTCATACCAGGGCCATTGTCTGTGATTTGAATGACCACGCGGTCAAAATCTAGCTGTTCAGTACGAATATGAATGGTTGGTAAATCAGCGATTGCTTGTACAACTTTACCATTTTTTTGGTCTAACTTGCATGAAACATGGCTATTTTCATACTCTTGATCGATGGCATCAATGGCATTTGTCAAAATATTGATAAAAACTTGATTCAGTTGCCCAGGATAGCACTCAAGCTTTGGTAGTTGAATGTAGTCTTTATAGACTTCAATTCTCGGTCTTCCTGCCTTTTCTTTGAAGCGATGCTGCAAAATTAGCAACGTACTGTCAATGCCTTCATGAATATCTACCTGTTTCATCTCTGCTTCATCCAGGCGGGAGAAGTTACGCAGCGACAGCACAATCTGGCGGATACGATTTGCTCCCATTTTCATGGATTCTAAAGTTTTTGGCAAATCTTCTTTCAAGAATTCTAAATCAATGGCTTCTTGCCTAGCTAGGATTCCCGCTGCGGGATGGGGATAGTTTTGTTCGTAATCCTCTACTAGCTGTAGCAAATCTTGAAGGTAATTAGTTGTGTGAACAAGGTTACCATTAATAAAGTTGACTGGGTTGTTAATTTCGTGAGCTACACCAGCTACTAGTTGTCCTAAACTGGACATTTTTTCTGTTTGGATTAATTGAGTTTGGGTTTGCTGTAATTGTTGCAAAGCTTGTTGTAAATGCTGATTTTTATCATAAAGTTCTAATGTTCTTTCCTGGACTTTGTTTTCTAAATTTCTGCTGTAATCTTCTAAACTTGCTTTTGCTTCTTGGAGTTTTTTATTAGCTGCTTCCAGTTTGGCATATAGTAAAGCATTTTTCAGAGAGATCGCCATTTGAGAAGAAAGCAGTCCTAAAACTTCGAGCCTTTGGGAAGTAAAGGCATCGGTAGTGAGATTGTTTTCTAAGTAAAGAATGCCAATTAGTTGTCCTTGGTTAATTAAGGGAATGCACAAAACCGACTTTGGTTTGGTTTTCGCAATATAGGGGTCTTTAATAAATATTCCTTCTTGAGCAGCATAATTTAAAACAATATTTTCCTTAGTTCTTGCCACGTAATTAATTAAAGAGAGAGGCAGGTAATATGCTGTATTTTCTAAAGGAATAGATGAACATAAAGTAAATTCATCTTGTTCAACGGAACCCTGAGCTTCAATTAATAACTTACCTTGCTTTTCTAAAAGTAAGTAACTCGTTTGAGCGCCAGCATTTTCCATGACAATTCTGAGTAACTTTTCTAGCAAGCGACTAAGGACGATTTCACTTGTTAGAGCTTGCGATGCTTTCATAATGGTGGTAAAATCCAATGCACTGGAAGCAATCCCACTAGTCAAGGTTGTCGTCTGAGTTAATTCTCTCTCTGGAGTTTCTCGTTTATGAATTTGGGAGAAAACCATTGGATAGTTTGTTTCTAAATCTTTGACTTTTGCTGTTGCTCCCCAACGAATATAGGTATAGTAAGCCTCAATTAAATAAGTTTGAGCAACTTTTTCTCGACCAAGAGAAAAGTAAAACTCTGCTGCTAATTCGTTAGCAATAGCTTCATCTTGAAGGTAGCCTTGCTCCTTGGCTTTGGCGATCGCGCGATCATAAAGCTCCATGGCTGCAACGATGTCTCCTAAGACTCGCGCTTTTTCTGCTGCTACAAGTTCATACTTATGCTCAAAGTTACAAGGAGCGCGTAGGGCCCATTGCTGCATCTTTTGCTGATTTTCTTCAACCAAAGCTAAGTATTGTTGTTTTTCGCTCGTCTGTGCTTGAGCATATAAACCGAGAACAGCCAAGGAATAAAAGAAGGTATAATTACCAAAAACCATCACCCACCCGACAACAGGCGTAATGTATTCTGCTGCTAATTTCGCGTTGGCAACTGCTTGGGCACAGTCTTTAAAGAGATACATTAAAATTGCTTTGGCATTGTAGGTGAGAAACAGCAAAATCGGATTATTTGCTGCTAAAAAAGCAGGCAGCTTTTTTGATTCATCAAAACTTTCACCAATTAGCTGAGAATTATTTTCAGCTTTTCCTAATAGATTGAAGACAACTTGTCGCGCAATACTCACATTGTCAATCGAATATTCTTGCTTCATTTTTAGCAAGAGTTCTAAATATTGTGTTTGCTGCTGCTCAACTTTTTCTAGCTGCTCTCCTGACCAAAATAAATGGCAGCAGTAGTTAACTATACAATATCCTGAAAACTCGATATCACCTGTTTCTAGTCCGCTGTGAACTCCTTCTATCAATGGTTTGAGAGATGTTTTCACATGCTCTTTCCAAGGACGAATAAAGAGATTGAATAGGTTATATACCTTACATTTGAGTTCTCTAGCATTAAATTTATCCAACAGCTTTAATGCCAATTGACCAGACAAGTATCCTGCATCTGTGTTCCCCATTATTGCAGATAAAAGCATACCGTATAATGCACATGCAAAAGCTGCTAGACCAGAATAGCCATTTTCGATACACAAATTGATTTGCGTCAATATAATTAGGGGAAACATATCAGGTTTAGCAAAGGTAGAGGCAGCCGTAACACTGATTAAAAGACGCAAAGTTGCTAATTTGTAAGGGTCGGTCATCACTGGAATATCTTCTAAGTCTGCCAGAGTTGGCAGATTAGCTACTAATTGCATGTCACTGGGAGTAGTTTCCCAAGAAACACCAAGCATTGACAGTGCAGAAAGTCCCGTGTCCATCGCTGCACTCATCTGGCTTTGAGCAAAATAAAACTGGATTTGCAACTCATACACTTTCACTTTGTCGAGGAGGTTGGTTGCATGTTGCAGTGTGACTTCAGATAAGATAGCTGACCCTTGAAAATTGGTATTTAAGTACTCTGCTTCTGCTGCTTCTACGTGGAGGTTGAGTGTTAGGTCATAGTGAGTTTGCCAACTCTCAGGTGTTAGCAGTCCCAATCCGACCCTTAAGTATCTCACTGCTGGTTCGTAGGCTGTTGCAGCCTTAGCTTTGCGACCTGCAATCAGATTAAGGTGAGCTAGCTCATCTTTTTGTGTGCGATCGCTAATCAGTTCCACCCCAATATTCAGCTGGTTTACAATGTCAAAGATATTGTCTTCAATTTTTGCTGTAGGAGTATTTTTTAGCAGCTGTTGACCAACTTTGAGGTGAGTTTCTTTTTTCTGCTCTTCAGGAATTAGGGAATAAGCAGCTTGCTGCACTCGGTCATGTAAAAATTTATAGGAAATGATTGGGGCTTCACGGTCTGTATTTAGTTGTTCAAAGCTATCAATCGTTAGTGAATCATCAACAGTTGCTAAAGGAATTTTATAGGCGTTGCTCAGGGGTAAAATTAAACCTGATTGCAGAGCTATCCAAAGTTCTGTAGCGGTTTTTGTTTGAGATTTCTCGCGGACAATTGCCAGAATATCTAAATTAAAAGAGTTGCCAATACAAGCAGCTAATTTCAGTACTTGCTGCGTTTCATATGGCAGTTTTTGAATATTCCTTGCAACGAGTTCGACAACATTATAATCGGTAATGCCGATGGTTTGAATTTTGCCAATGTCCCACTGCCAACTGTCAGTTTTAAAGTCAAAAGTTAAAAGCTTTTCTTCATGTAGGGTTTGGAGTAACTGAGTCAGGAAGAAAGGATTGCCTTGGGTTTTATGAAATAGTAGTTCGGCAAGAGGTTGTGATTCATCGCTTTGTTTGAGGGTATCGGCTACTATTTGGCAAACGTGGTCAAATTCTAAAGCTTGTAGAGCGATCGCGTTTACAGTTGCACCCGTTTTTTTTATTTCCTCCAAGGTCACTATTAACGGATGGGTAGCGCTGACTTCGTTATCTCGATAAGCTCCGATTAGTAATAGATGTTTGCTATCAGGGTCTGTCATCATCAGCTGAATTAATTTGAGAGACGCTGAATCTGACCACTGTAAGTCATCTAGAAATAAAACTAGTGGATGTTGAGGTTGAGCAAAGACTTGAATAAATTTTTGAAAGACTCGATTAAAACGGTTTTGCGATTCGGTTGGCCCTAATTGAGGCAGGTCTGGTTGTTGACCAATAATTAGTTCAACTTCGGGGATAACTTCAACAATGGCCTGACCGTTAGCACCTAAGGCTTCTAAAAGTTTTTGTTTCCAAACAGCTATACTTTCTTGACTTTCTGTGAGTAGCTGCCGAATTAAATCTTGAAAGGCGTTGACAACACAACTATAAGGAATATTTCGTTTAAACTGATCGAACTTACCAGCAATAAAGTAACCGCGTGCTTTCACAATTGGTTTATGAACTTCATTAACCAAAGCTGACTTACCAATTCCTGAATAACCCGCAACCAACATCATTTCTGTTGAGCCAGAATCTGCTGGTTTTTCTGATACAGTTGCAACACGAACGAAAGCCTCAATGAGTGTAGCAACTTCGGCTTCGCGACCGTAAAGTTTTTGAGGAATTTGTAGTTGACCAGAACGGTCTTGCTGGCCCAAAATAAAGTTTTCTATGTTGCCTGTGGTTTCAAGCTGGATGAGACAAGTTTTTAAATCAGCTTCTAAACCAACGGCGCTTTGATATCTATCTTCTGCTGTCTTTGCCAACAATTTCAGGATGATGTTAGAAATTGCTTGAGGAATTTTAGGATTTCGTTCGCTTGGAGGTAAGGGTTGTTTGGCAATGTGACAGTGAACTAACTCCATTGGATCAGTTGTTACAAAAGGTAGCTTACCTGTGAGGATTTCATAAAAAGTTACTCCTAAAGAGTAGAAGTCGGTGCGATAATCAATGGAACGATTCATGCGCCCGGTTTGTTCCGGCGACATATAAGCAAGTGTACCTTGAATAAATTTTGGATTGCTAAAGCTGGGATTCTCTTTTGATAGGCGCGAAGCAATGCTGAAGTCAGTAATTTTGACTTGCAAAGTTTCTGGATGGATAATCAGATTTTGGCTTTTAATATCTTTATGGATAATGTGATTTTCGTGCAGCAAAAACAGTGTATTTGCTAGCTGAATAGCAATTTGGAGAAAGCAAACAATATCAACAGAATTGTGATCAATAAATTGCTTGATAGATTGACCGCCAAAATCTTCTAAGACTAGAACAAGACTGTTACGATAGTTCTCTAGTCCGTATGGTTGAACGATTCCAGCTATTTTGAGTTGTTTGGAAATCTCGTATTCGTGCCGGAGTTGGGTGATTTCTTCTAAGGTGGGGCACTCTGCGCGGAGAGTTTTGAGAATAACTGCTTTGCCGTCTTTTTCCCTGAAGGCTCGATAAATAACGGTTCTTAAATCTTCATAAACTGTTTCTATAACTTTGTATTCTAAAAGAGTAGTCATGACTTTTCTTGTTCTGCTATTGTAACTGACACATTAAAAGGGAAGAAAACACATTTTTGACTAGAAGAACTCTGGCGAGTAGAGGATTGCTTCCTCTGCTGACCGTCTCAGGAATGGTGATATTAATTCTAATATTCTCCTATTGATTTAATATTCCCAAGACAATTGCTTAACTTAGAAAATTCATCAAAACTATAAATACTGATATTGTCCGTCTCCTGTAGATGAATAAATTATAGTCTTCGTTAATATACAAATCAGGATGTATTGTTGAAAATCATTAAGAAAAAATACAGATAAAATCGCAATTTAGATAAAATGTAGGTAAAGGAGGGTTGTAGGGACAATTCATAAATTGCTCCATGAAGAGTGTGGCATTGTATAAATTCTCTAGATGCATCTTCAGACAGAATTGCTAAGTAGGTGGACATAATTAAATATAAAATGCCAATCAGAAAAATCTACTCACCACAAGGCTTTTCCCTCCTCCTGCCTGCCTCCTACTTATTAGCCTCATTAACGTGAATTCGACAGATTTAAAAAACCCCGCTTCCATTCCTCTCCCTTGAAAGGCTATCCATTAGTCACATCTTTCTTAACAATCTTGAAACCCTTGTTTTATAACCATCCTATCAACTGAGGGATTAGACATACTTGACAAATTCGCGCTTATTAGTCTCGCTAAAACTGTGTTTTTATTGAGAATTAACGACGAACTAATAAGGGTTAGAAAAAACGTGAGTGAATACTCTCACAAATGTTGAGAAAGATCCGGGTAATGGATAGCTTGAAAGGAAAGAGGCTTTAAAAGCTTGATTTTTCGTTCTTTACCGAGGATGTTAAAGCCCCTCTTTGCGTCAAAGAGGGGTTGGGGAGAGGTTCATCAAACTCACGTCTCATTAGTAAGGACTCTCAAAAAGGTAGATATAGAGCTAAAAGAGCCGTTTGATAAAATTTCTACTCCATTGAAGCCACTGCATATATCTAGGTGTTCTAGATGCGTAATATCCAGGGCTTACGCAAGTGTTAGAAATTTTAGGTTGAGGCTGTTAATAGTGAGCCAGCGCGGTGAGGCGGTCTCTTTCTTGGGTCTTCCTGCCAGGATGGATAAATTAGGTCAGTTGTAATTTATAATACACCTTTTCATTATATTAATTAAGCATGTCGGGGCTTGGTCATGGGAGGATATAATTTGCGTAGGCATTTAAGTAATGTTGACTGAATGCGATCGCAATCCAAGTGAAAAACTTTTTGCACAACTTTTATAGTGAAACTTAGCAATCATGAAATTTCTAGGCTTCGAGTCATAAATTCAGGCGGAAGGTAGAAGGTGCAGGGAGCAGGGGAGCATGGGTGATGGAGGAAAAATTTTACCTTGTCTTTCCATCCCTTTATCTCCCCATCTCTTGATGCCAAGGGACGCGATTCTTAAATGTCCTCTACTCCCTCAGCTTCTAAAGCATAGGCATCCACAGAATCTATGAACTCTGCCACGTCTTCTTCCTCGTCTTCTTCCTCGTCTTGGTAATAGTATTCAACAGATACGTGCGGTACTAATCGACCAATACTTTCCAACCAATCAAGCAGAGATTGCTCTTGCTTGAGAAGAACAACAGGTGTTGGTTGGTGACGGGGTTCTTCGTGGAGAGCAGGGTTAGATAATTTAACCATTTTTGTTTACCCCCGAAGAATCTATTTTGATACAAATTTGCGTTCAAAAATAGTACCTAGAAATAGGGAAGCAAAAGAGCAGCAGGAACCCGGCAACTAAACTGTCTCACCGCGCTACCTTACCCTGGGGCTGACTCTTGATGAGAGTCAACAGTTATCAGTCAACTTCGCGATCGCTAAGCTACTATTTTTGATTGCGAGCTTGTATGATTAACAGTTTGATTCTTGTATCTTCAAAACCTTCTTCCTTATGGCTGATGTTTTTCTATCCACAAGAAATAAATATGGTCTGTCAATGAAGAGATAGGGGGATAGGGAGGTAAGGAGATGGGGGGATTAGAAGATAGGGGAGTAGGAGGATAAAAACGTAGAATTTCTCCTCTATCTCCCCATCACCCTTGCTCCTCATTCTTTGGGCTTTATTTCACAAACGAGTTCATATACAACAGTCTCTGGTGGCTCAGCAAACAAGGGCATCATCTTTTTCAAGATGCTTTGGTAAACTTCGCTTTGATTGGCTGTCATATCTTCTACGCTTTCCCAAAAAATTACGGAAATGCCTTTGTCAGTTCCTGGTTCTTGTAACAGATATGCCCCTTTGAAGCCAGTGCTATATGTTGATACAGCTTCTTCATAAAGTTTTTTTGCTGCTTCAAATTTACCTGGTTTGAATTCTCCAATGGCAATATGAGCAAATTGATGTCTGAGAAAATCTTGAAAATCCATTAATTTTTCTACTCCGTAGTCAAGTATTTTAACTGGTAGTAATACTAATAGTAATAATCTCTTAATTTCCTTGAGTTCTAATATTTACAAACAAAGCTAATTGCTTTGTGATCGCTGCCCCAAAGTCTTCTCCTGTAAATACGTCAACAAAGTTCGCCACTATCATGAATGGTTTTTTTGGCTAACTTTTGACTGCTGTATCACTCAGTTAAAAACATGGGTGGACGAGCAAGCATCAGGTAAGCACGATGCCTTAGCAATCTCTACTCACTGCATGGGCTTGTAGTCGCTATTTACCTTGTCTACAAAAATACGACAATTGGCATCCAAAATGATAAACAAGCGCCATAAAAGAAGCAAAATTTAATATTTAGTGTATTTAACTCAAATGCCCCTACTTCAGACTTGAAACTTAATATTATTCTGAGGCTAATTGTGCTTTTGTCTACTAGTGCAATAAATTTGCCTAGTACTTGCTCCTTCAAGTAAAAAATATAAAAATTTCTGGAATTACCTGCTATTATTTTATGATTTTCGCAAGACAGCTACTGTAGCGCAGACCGGACTTAGAGAATATTTAACTTTGCCAACACTAAATATATAATCTTCATTATGTGTATAAATAATTTAAGAATAAACGTGTTTTTGCTTAGATTAAACCAAGATTTTACAGCAAAATCTTGGTTTAATAGATGTTTAGCTAGATTTTAGTATTTAGTCTCAGTAGTTAAAATTACAAATTAATGTGATTCCAATCACTATTCTTCAACTAATTATTTTGGTTTATGTTACGACAACAGCACTATGAAGACCATTAATTAAGGTAATCTTTTTATGTATGGAGATCATCTATCCTGAATTTAACAATAGAATAAGTTTGACCATTAGAAAATTTCATTAATGTCCCAACTAGTCTACTCAGCTTTAGGCCAGAGCCAGTAAATCATGTTTTGTAATGTGAAAATTGCTAAATTCATCAATAAAATTGATTTATTCCCTATTAAAACTTGACAACCGCTGATTGCTAACAGTTTCCTCAGTTTAACCTTCGCTATATCGTTCTGATGTCGATAAGATAATGAGAATTGACGAATTAACTATGCGATTCAACGATCAGCTGATTGATTTGCCTGATTTATATGATGTTATTGATTATTCTCCCCTGACGATCTGCCCAAATAGTTATGTAGTCGATGCTGTTATCTTGATGAGTCAGCAACGTACTGACACTCTATCAATGGCTAGCTTTAGTTCGTCGTTAGTCTCTAGCAGATGGAATCAGCAGCAAACTAGTTATATTCTGGTCGTAGAAGCAGGACATCTCTTAGGAATATTAACTAACACAGATATAGTTAGAATTACGGCATCAGGCAGGGATTTATCTCAGATAAAAATAGCTGATGTTATGACACAGCCAGTTGTTAGCCTGGTTCAATCATCATCACAATCTCAGGATATTTTCACCGCCTTATCACTATTGCGTCAATCTCAGATCAGCCATTTACCGATTGTAGATGAGCGAGAACAACTCATAGGAATCGTCAATGAAACGAACCTACTGCAAGCTTTTGACCTCCTGAAAATGGTTGGTGTCGTCACCGCCCTAGAGCAACATTTACAACAGCCAAAAGATGATTGTGGGCGGGTGAATCAGGACATAGAGGCGGTACGTTGGCAAACTTACAATTATTTAAAACGTTGGGTTGATGCCCAATCTGCTGAAGTCATCCAAGTTAACCGAGAACTTCAGCAAGCCTTAGAAGAACTCCAGGCGGTAGAAGAAGAACTACGCCAACAAAATGAAGAACTAGCTTTTGCCCATGAAATAGCAGAATTGGAGCGCCAGCGTTACCAAGATTTATTTGAGTTTGCTCCAAATGGTTATTTGGTAACCGATGTCCATGGTGTCATCCAAGAAGCTAATTATGCAGCAGCTACCCTACTTTCTGTACACCAAAACTATTTGGTAGGCAAATCATTAGTTGTGTTTGTTGCTGAGTCAGATCGGCACAAATTCACTACCCAACTAAAGAGTTTACAAAATGTTCAAAACTGGGAAATTGACTTCAAGCCACTAGACGGGACACCTTTCCCAGCTAGCATCAGAATAGCGACCGTGTACAATTCACAGCGTCAAAGGATTGGCTGGCGCTGGTTGTTGTGTGACATTAGCGATCGCAAACAAACACAAGAAGCCTTACGCCGAGCTACTGATGAATTAGAACAACGAGTAGTAGAACGCACCACAGAACTCCTTGTTACTAACCAACGTTTACAACAGGAAATCATTGAACGTAAACGTACTGAAGAAGCGCTGCGGCAAAGCGAAAAACTCTATCGCCAGCTAGTTGAAAGCCAAACTGACTTAATCATCCGCATAGATATGCAGCAGCGGATCACCTTTGCCAACACAGCAGCGTGTCAAACATTGGGCTACCCATTGGATGAGTTGTGCGGTCAAGAGATGTGTCAGTTTTTACACCTAGATGAAATGCCGCAAGCGAGGGAACAACTCACAACCCTGGCACTGCCACCACATAACTTTACCATTAGTGAGCAACGTATACTCACAGTTAACGGCACACGCTGGGTGCAATGGAACGTTGCAGGCATTAAAGATGAATCGGGAAATATTGTAGAAATTCAAGGGGTAGCCAGAGACATTACCGATCGCAAGCAGATGGAAGCAGCATTGCGGACAAGTGAAGAAAAATTCCGCCATTTTGCCGAAAATATCAATGCAGCCATCTGGATTATTAGCCCAGATCCATACCAAACCTCGTATGTTAGTCCTGCTTATGAGAAAATTTGGGGTCGTTATTGTGAGAGTCTCTCTAATCAGCCAGAGTCTTGGATAGACAGCATTCATCCACAAGATCGCGATCGCATCAGAGCAATCATCGCCCAACAACATCTCAGTGGTGAGTCTACTTCATTGGAATATCGCATTTTGCGCCCAGATGGTTCAATCCGCTGGATTTGGGATCGCAGCTTTGCCATCCGCGATGAACAAGGAAAAATTTACTCCTTTGGAGGTATTGCCGAAGACATCACCGAACGCAAACGCTCAGAAGATTCATTGCGGGAAAGCGAGGAAAAATTCCGCCATTTTGCAGACAACACCCACGCTGTGCTTTGGATGGCCAGTCTAGAGTCAGGAGACAATTTGTATGTCAATCCTGCTTATGAGAAAATTTGGGGTCGCACTTGCCAAAGTCTACGTGATCAGCCGAATTCCTGGCTAGATGCTGTTCATCCAGAAGACCGCGATCGCATCATGGAAAAACTGGAGCAACAGCGGCAAGGACAAGCCACCGATACAGAATATCGCATCCTACGACCAGACGGATCAATTCGCTGGATCTGGGATCGCGGCTTTGTGATGCAAGATGAACAAGGCGAAATTTACTCCTATGGTGGCGTTGCCGAAGATATCACCGAACGCAAACAGGCAGAAGATTCATTGCGCCAGAGCGAGGAGCGGCTGAGTTTAGCTCTCGAAGCAGGTAATATAGGCGTATGGGATTGGAATCTCCTCACCAACGAGAGCGTTTGGTCTGCCAACATTAGGCCAATGCTTGGTTTTTCAAGCGGGCCACCTCTAGCTTACGAAGAATTTCTCAATTTAATTCATCCAGAAGACCTGGAATCCATGCTTGAATGTGTGGCTGACACAATAAAACAAGGAACCAGACCGCCATTCAATTATCGGGTTATTTGGCCAGACGGCAGCATACACTGGTTATCTGTTAAAGGTCAAGTCTACTATAACGAACTCAGTGAGCCAATACGGATGATTGGTACAACTAGAGACATCACCGACCGTAAACAAGCAGAACAGAAAATCAAAGAACAAGCAGCTCTACTTGATATTACCACCGACGCAATTCTCTTACGAAATTTACAATCCCAAATCTTATTTTGGAATAAAGGTGCAGAGCGTCTGTACGGTTGGCAAGTAGAGGAAGTTATGGGCAAAGACGCTCTGGAGATTTTGTACAAAGAAACTTGCCCACAACTAGAAACAGCTTTAAAAACTGTAACTGAGTCTGGCTTATGGCAGGGTGAGTTAAATAAAGTGACGAAATCTGGTAAAGAAATTATCGTCGAGAGCCGCTGGTCACTGATGCGCGATGCTGCGGGGGAACCCCAATCTATCCTGATTGTGGATACAGACATCACCCAAAAGAAACAACTCGAAGAACAGTTTTTCCGTGGTCAGCGATTAGAAAGCCTCGGTACTTTGGCAGGTGGCATTGCTCATGATTTGAACAATATATTGACACCAATTTTGGCAGCATCTCAACTCATACAAGTAAAATTCGCTAACGACCAAGAGCGCTGTCAACACCTGCTGACAATTGTAGAAAACAACGCCAAACGTGGCGCTGCTTTGGTCAAGCAAGTTTTATCCTTCGCACGAGGATTTAAAGGAGAACGGACAATAGTCCAAATCAAACACCTGATTTCGGAAATTACTCAGATTGCCAAGCAGACATTTCCCAAATCTATCGAATTTGCGATCGCCTTACCAGAAGATTTGTGGACAATTTCTGGAGATATTACACAACTACATCAAGTACTGATGAATTTAGTAGTCAATGCTCGTGATGCCATGCCAGACGGTGGGACTATTAAAATTTCTACCGAAAACATGTTTATTGATGAAGCTTATGCCAGGATGAATCTTGATGCCAAAGTCGGACATTACGTGGTAATTACTGTTGCCGATACTGGAATCGGGATGCCACCAGAAATCTTGGATAGAATTTTTGAGCCATTTTTTACTACCAAAGAGATTGGTACAGGTACGGGATTAGGTCTTTCCACCATGCTTGGCATCATCAAAAGTCATGATGGTTTTGTGAGTGTGTCTAGTCAAGTTGGCAAAGGAAGTCAATTTAAGCTGTTTTTACCAGCAGTACAGGCAACCCAAGCGATGAATGCAGAGGAGACAGAACCCCCAAGAGGTAACGGGGAATTGATTTTAGTTGTTGATGATGAAGTGCAAATTCGCGAAATTACCACAATTATCCTAGAAGACTACAACTACAAAGCTCTCACTGCCAGTAATGGTATCGAAGCGATCGCACTTTACGCCCAATACAAGCATGAAATTAGTGTAGTCTTGATGGATATGATGATGCCAGAAATGGATGGAATGACTGCGATCCGCACCTTACAAAAAATGAATCCACAAGTACAAATCATTGCTTGTAGTGGATTCAACCCCAATGAAAAATTTATAGGAACTGATGGTACTAACATCGAGTGCATGTTGTTAAAGCCCTTCACCGCCCAGGAATTATTACACAGCTTACATCATCTACTGAAATCAAGTCAGATTAATTAGTTATAGCCGTAGTCAGATGTGTTGGGACAATATTGATTGCTCAAAACCTTAGAGCAACTGGGTTTCCACTCAGCAACCCCACATACGCGCGTCTGTCTGGCGACCGAACGCAGTGGCTTGACGATAGCGGGTTCGCCGTTAGGCGTTCTCGTACCCCTACGCTTAAGCAAGCTACGCGTAGGTCTTTGAAAAAGAAGAGTAGCCGCACCAAGCGTCTACAGCACTCAGCAACGCCACTTGCACTCAACGAGGGAACCTCCCTTCGGGTGACGCTCGCAAGCTCGCTAACGCTGCGCTAACGGTAGTTCCTCCACTTGGGGAGACCCCAAGACCGGACTACCTCACCGCAACGCAGTGGCTCCACCCTGCGGGTTCGCCGTTAGGCGTTATCGTTCGCGTAGCGTCTCCGAAGGAGAAGAGTAGCCGCACCAAGCGTCTACAGCACTCAGCACTTTGCTATATCAACTTGAGAATTCCTTCACAAGTTCCTCAAATTGTTTTTCTACATTGAGAGTATACCTAAGACCAGCAATCTTAAATTCTATCGGGGGCTTGATTTACTCTATTACAGTTTATAACGATACTTCGGGCAAACAAATCTGATTTAACTTCAGGACTCACGCAAACAATAGCCTAAACCCTGAATTTGACTAGGGGCAATTCATGAATTGTTCCTACAAGCTGTAGTTTCGCGTAAATCCTAACCTTGTGCCTTGGCATAGCAATGTCTTAGGCAAGACAAGCTATTGGATAAACATTCTGAACAGCTACAAAGAGATGATAAATATTCACCAAGTTTTGATGAACATTTCTCTAAAAATATAACATTCGCTATTCCCAATTCATTTTTTAGCAGAATATTTTCCGAACTATCAACTACTTGAAATCATAATTGAATATCTAGCATATGAAACCAATGAATATTATTAGGGAAATTAATGATGAATTAGCGATCGCTGGACAAATTACACCGGAGCAATTACAAGAAATTGCTGATGATGGTTATAAATCTGTACTTAATCTGCGATTACAAAATGAATTAGGTATACTAGATAGGGAACAGGAAAAAATTGAGCTTTTAGGATTGAAATATATCAATTTTCCTATCCAGATTGAAGAAATTAATTATCAACTTGCAAGCCAGGTATTTCAGATAATTACTCAACTACCTAAACCTACTCTGATACATTGTGATAATTCTATGCGTTCAGCAGCTATAGTATTGCTATACATTTCTACAAAACAAGGTATCACTTTTGAGAACGCATTTCAAAAAACTATAAAATTAGGTTTAGTTTAGCTTGTATTTTTATATAATTTTATTATCAATAATAAAATTAATCAAATTTATTTAAATTAAGCGTCAAAAAATATTAATAAACAAGGTTAAGAATATGCCTAAAACTCTCGTTAATCTAACTATTCCAGTAGTAGTTCAAGAACTTGAATATACTCTAGAAAATTATCCTCATCATCCATACCAAGAAGCTTTTGCTCATCCTGATCTCAGGCAAATTTTACTAGCTTATATCCTCAATAGAATTCCAAATCATTACATCACAATTGATGAAGCAGAAGCACAAGCATTAACCAATTCAGAAGAACTACGTGTTTTTTTAGAAAACAAATGGCATATAGAAGAGATAATTCACCAAGGAATTGATAAAATTCTGTGCGAACAAGCAGACGAGGTTAACCGTCACATTCCAGAAATAGTTGATCCAGCGCGTGTAGCATCCCATTGGTTTGGTTAATATCAAAAGGCAGGAGTTAATAGTTCTCAGTCAAAAATTATATCCCCCTGCCCCTTATCCACTTCACTAATTGTGCAGCCTGTTAGATTTCGATGAATAAAGTGCTGTCATATTTGGCTCTAAGTAAAGTGACATTTTATCACCTTGGTAACTAGTGGTTTTGTTGTCATAGGTTTCTAAAGAATCTAAATCAGGAATTTTACTTAAAACTTGAGAATTACTTAGATTATCAGAGCTAGTGATGGAATAATTAATGTTTCCTGGTATATTTTCACTTATAGATAAGGGTGTGGACGAAACTTGGTTGTTTTCTTTGATTAAACGACTATAAGTTCGTTGAGGAATAAAATGAAGTGGATTGTGACCAACGAAACGTAAAATCAGGACGCAAGCCCAAGAATATCTGCCTTCAGTAATAGCTCCTATAATTTCATTCAATTGTTCAGGAGTAATAATGTTGTGAAAATTGATTTTAGAAGACATGTGGTAGTTCATAAGTTACCCTTAGAGAAATTATCTAATTAGAACTTGAGGAAAGAATTTCACATTTAACGCTTTCCTGATTGAGTCAAGGAGTATATCTGCATGGCAAATTTAGAGATTGTTTTACGGCTTATTAGGCTGATATTAACCTAAAATTAGTACCAATTTTAAGTTACAATTGTGGCAGAAATTGAGTATTACTTCAAATACTTTGCTATTTGATAATTTTATTGGGTAGTAAGATATCAGTTGTAGAACAACTCAGTTTGACTGTACAACCACTATATTTAACTAAATGAAAAATCGAAAATTATGAATATTTAGCTAGTAATTAATACTAATCATCAAGTCAACAATACTGATTGGCATGTTAGCCGAAATTCTTACTAGGTAACACAGTATAATGATATTTTTGTTGACTGTAGGCTGATTTACTAGCCTTAGTGTGAACTTGTGGTTTTGAGTTTACTTGAATGGTCGTACTTCAGCACTGGCTTCTAGGGACTGTTTAAGGTAATTAGCGATTGGTAAACTAACAAGTTTTGCTAAGCAATTGTTGAGTTTTGAAGTCAAAAACTGTATAACTCATAACTCTTCCTTTACTTATTGGTGATTACCATCACAACTTCTGTGTGACTTCCAAGTAACTGAACTGCCAAAGTCAGTGTTTTGCCTAAGAAATATGCCTAATATATAGACTACTCTTTATTGACAAGTACTTTAGCCAAATTGGCATTTTTTTGAGTAAACAACCAGTAGAGGGGCTGGGGCGATGGAGGAGATGGGGGAGAAATAACTCCTAACTCTAACTCTTAACTTCCAACTCCTAACTCCTAACTCCTCATTTTGAATTTAGGCGAATTGGTATGAGTAAGTTGTCTTTGCGTTTCATACCAAAGCTAGAAGCAGAAGTCTTTCAGGTTTATCTAACATACAAGGGTAAAAAGGGAAATGTACCTCTGAACACCCGTCGAGTCTAACCACAGCTATTGAGGAAGAAGAATGAGGTCGTGACCTAGCCATAGTTTTGGACTTCATCATGCACGAACTGCTTGAAGCTGTATTAAGCAGTGATGAAAAAACTGCTTTGTATCAGTTGATTTTGACATTAAAAAGTACAAGTACCTCAAGTAAGTGTTTCTTCTTGAGAAATGAGATATTGCAAACGTTTGCATACTACTGTCAGCAATCCCAAAAGCCTGCTTACTTTTACCACTCTTCCTCTATTGGTAAACTGATTCACTACACTCATGAAATGATTGTGGAAGAGGAAGCTACTTGGTTTGTTGTGCGACCCAAGATTGCTAGCCAACAAGTATGGCGAGTCAAATCAGACTTGACTAGCTACGAGGAAATGACATCTCAGGCGTATTTAGATGTAAGCGATCGCTTGGTCAATTCCTACCAACCCCACCTTCTGGAAATCGACCTCAAACCTTTTTATGAAGATGCTCCCAAGCTTTGCGACTCCAGAAATATTGGTCAAGGTCTAGCTTACCTCAATCATTACCTGTCAAATAAATTATTGACTGAACCCCAATACTGGCTAGAAGTGATGTTTCAAGCATTACATCAGTTGAATTACGATGGTATTCCTCTACTGATTAGCGATCGCATTACTTCAGGTCAAGAGTTAGTTAAACAAGTTAAGCAAGCCCTCAAGTTGCTTGCTTCACAACCTCCTGAAGAACCTTACGAAAAATTTCGCTTTCAACTCCAAGAACTTGGCTTTGAGCCTGGTTGGGGAAACACGGCGGCGCGAGTTCGTGAAACTTTACAACTTTTAGATCGATTGATTGACACGCCACAACCCGCGATCCTCGAAGCATTTGTTGCTCGTGTACCCGCTATTTTTCGGGTCGTCTTCATCTCTATACACGGTTGGGTTGCTCAAGAAGATGTCTTAGGACGAGATGAAACACTCGGTCAAGTTATCTATGTGCTGGAACAAACTCGCAGCTTAGAAAACAAACTACAACAAGAAATCAAAATCGCTGGTCTTGACCTGCTGGGAATTCAACCCCACATAATTATTCTCACCAGGCTAATTCCTTGTTGTGAGGGAACAGACTGCAATCTGCGTTTGGAAAAAGTCCAAGATACTGAAAATGCTTGGATATTGCGCGTTCCTTTCCGTGAATTTAATACTCAAATCACCAGTAAATGGATTTCTAAATTTGAGATTTGGCCGTATTTAGAAACATTTGCTGAAGATGCTGAAAAGCAACTGTTAACCCAATTTAATGGATGCCCTAATCTGATAATTGGTAACTACAGTGATGGCAGCTTAGTAGCTTCTCTTTTATCCCGCAGCCTCAAAGTTACTCAGTGTAATATTGCCCATTCTCTGGAGAAAGCTAAATACTTATTCAGCAATTTATATTGGTCAGATTTAGAAGAGCAATACCATTTTTCAGCACAATTTACAGCCGATTTAATAAGTATGAATGCCGCCGATTTTATCATCACTTCATCCTATGAAGAAATTGTCGGTACTCCAGACACTATGGGTCAATACGAGTCTTATAAGTGTTTTACAATGCCGCATCTATATCACGTAGTTGATGGGATAGATTTATTTAGTCCTAAGTTTAACAAAGTGCCACCAGGAGTGAGTGAGAAGATCTTCTTTCCTTATACCCAAAAAGAGAAGCGTAATCCCAGCCTCAGCGCTCAAGTCCAAGACCTACTTTTTGATTGCCAATGCCCCCAAATTTTTGGTCACTTAGAGCAGCCGCAAAAGCGACCGATTCTGAGTATTGCTACTATCACCTCAATCAAAAACCTTACAGGTTTAGCTGAATGCTTTGGTAAAAGTCAGGCTTTACAAGAGCATTGTAACTTAATTATCATCACTACAAAATTGCATCCTGATGAAGCTACAGTCCCAGAAGAAGCAGAAGAAATCCAAAAACTTAATGAAATTATTAATGAGTATCATCTACATGGAAAGATTCGTTGGATAGGAATGCGTCTCCCTAGTATAAATATAGGTGAAGCCTACCGCATAGTCAGCGATCGCAGAGGAATCTATGTGCATTTTGCCCGTTTTGAATCCTTTGGACGCAGCATTATAGAAGCAATGATTTCCGGCTTACCAAGTTTTGCTACTGAATTTGGTGGTGCTTTAGAAATTTTCGATGAAAGAGATAATGGATTTATTATTAATCCTACAGACTTAGAAGGAACAGCTAATAAGATTTTGGCATTCATTGAGAAATGCAATACTTATCCTGAGTACTGGAATCAAATTTCAAATACTTTTATTGAACGAATTCGTAACAGATACAATTGGGAAATACATACCAGTAAACTATTATCGCTTGCGAAGATATTTAGTTTTTGGAACTTTGTTGCTCCAGAAAATAATGAAGTCAGGGATCGTTATATGGAAACCATATTTCATTTAGTTTTTAAACCAAGAGCAGAAAAAATTTTAGAAAAGCACATGGGTTGCTTTGCTCCGGGAGTGGAGAGTAGGGAGTAGGGAGTGGGGGGAGATGAGGGAGATGAGGGGGATGAAGGGGATGAGGGAGAATAACTTCTTTTTCCCAATTCCCTATGCCCAATTCCCAATTCCCAATTCCCTATGCCCAATTCCCAATTCCCAATTCCTTATGCCCAATTCCCAATTCCCAATTCCCTATGCCCAATTCCCAATTCCCCATGTCCAATTTTATTTATACAGACTGGATATTAAGAGAAACCCAGTTTAACCCTGATCAGTTGCATTCATTAGAAACAATCTTTACAATCGGCAACGGTTATTTGGGAACACGGGGTAGTTTTGAGGAAGGCTATATTCGTGCATTGCCAGCAACTTTCATTCACGGTGTCTATGATGATGTGCCGGTGGTGTACACAGAATTAGCCAATTGCCCTGACTGGCTACCATTGGTGGTGATAGTCAATGGCGATCGCTTCCGCCTCGATCAAGGCGAGATATTACAATATGAGCGACAGCTTGACGTGCGTCAGGGGATTCTCAGCCGTTCTTTGCGTTGGCGTAGTCCAACTGGCAAAACCATAGACATTCGTTTTGAACGCTTTGCCAGTTTAGCTGATGAGCATGTATTGGGACAACGCTGTCATTTAACGCCTTTAGATTTTGATGGCTTGATTGAAATTCAGGCCAGCATCAACGGCTATCCTGAAAATCAAGGCTTCAATCACTGGGAAGATTTAGACCAAGGCAAGACCAATACAGGAATCTGGTTACACAGTCGCACCCGTACCTCCCGGATTGAGGTTGGCATGGCGGCTAAGATGACAATATCTGGAACAGAGGCATCGTTACAAGTTAACACTGCACCCGGCTATCCTACCTTAAGTGCAACCTTTTTCGCTTCATCAGAACAAACTGTCATAGTAGAAAAGTTGGTGACAGTTTTTACATCACGGGAGATTGACAAACCAGTTCTAGCAGCGCAAGAAAAACTCGCTCACAAGAGCGACTACACAACACTACTCAAAGCTAATGAGCAGGCTTGGGATGAGGTTTGGCAAAAAAGTGACATTTTGATAGAGGGAGATAGCACAGCTGCTTTTGCTGTCCGCTACAACTTGTTTCAGATCATCATCGCTGGTTCTAGGAATGATCAAAAGGTGAGCATTCCCGCTAAAACCCTTTCAGGTTTTGGCTATCACGGTCATATTTTTTGGGATACGGAAATTTTTATCCTGCCTTTTTTTATTTTCACTCAACCAGCTATAGCTACGAATCTAGTTAGTTATCGCTACCACACTTTAAATGGTTCCCGGCGCAAGGCATCTCATTATGGATTTAAAGGAGCCATGATTGCTTGGGAAAGTGCTGATACAGGTGATGAGGTGACACCACGTTGGTCACTGCCGAATGATTATTATGGTGAGGACGTCCGGATTTGGTGCCGCGATCGCGAAATTCACAACAGTGCAGATATTGCCTACGCGGTTTGGAATTATTGGCAAGCAACTGGTGACGATGAGTGGATGCGGGATTGTGGTGCTGAAGTGATCTTAGATACCGCTATTTTTTGGGCTAGCCGAGTCGAGTTCAATCCTCAGTTTGAACGTTATGAAATTCGTGGTGTGATTGGGGCAGATGAATACCACGAATTAGTACACAACAACACCTTTACCAACCGCATGGTGCAATGGCATTTAGAGAAAGCCCTGATTGTTGATGATTGGCTGTGTCACAACTTTCCCGAACAAGCTGCCGAACTAGAGAAAAAATTGCAACTCACCTCAGAAATGCGATCGCACTGGCAAGATATCATTGCTAAACTGTGGATTCTTTACGACCCTTCAACAGGCCTCATAGAGCAATTTGAGGGATTTTTTCAATTAGAAGATATCAACTTGGCAGATTATGAACCACGCCAAAAATCGATACAAGCCATCTTAGGCAACGAAGCAGTTAACAAGCTTCAAGTAATCAAGCAGCCAGATGTCTTAATGCTGCTTTATTTAATGCGACAATCAGCAGATTTTCCCTACAACCAAAAAGTATTACAAGCAAATTGGGACTACTACGCACCCCGCACAGATATTACCTATGGTTCATCCCTTGGCCCAGCAATTCACGCCATCTTAGCCTCGGATTTGGGCAAAACAGCAGAAGCTTACAAACTGTTTATGCAGGCAGCAATGGTGGATCTCGAAGATAGGCGAGGTAACACCCATGAAGGTATTCACGGAGCTAGTGCTGGTGGTGTTTGGCAAGCTGTGGTTTTTGGCTTTGCTGGCATTCAACTGAGAGAACATAGACCTGTAGCTAATCCTCACCTGCCTCCTGGCTGGACACGCCTGAAGTTTAAGCTGCAATGGCGCGGTCACTGGCACGAGTTTGATCTGCGTCCCCAACAAATCAACCAAGAGCAAAGCAGCAGAGAATTTCTCTCATTTACCCAACTCCCCAACTCCCCATCCCCATTATGCCCCCCACCTCCCTCATTCCCTCCCAAACTCGACATCCGGGGAGTTATCTTCGATTTAGATGGAGTATTAACAGACACAGCAGAATATCACTACTTAGCTTGGCAAAAGCTAGCAGATGAAGAAGGTATACCCTTTAATAGACAGGCAAACGAAGCGCTGCGAGGAGTATCTCGTCGCGCTTCGCTCATGCTGATTATTGGTGATAGACAGTATTCAGAAGCACAAATCCAGGAAATGATGGAACGGAAGAACCGCTATTATGTAGAACTTATCCAAAACATTTCCTCCAAAGATTTGTTGCCAGGTGCGATCGCACTGTTAGATGAATTAAAGCAAGCTGGAATTAAGACAGCTATCGGCTCAGGGAGTAAAAACGCCCGTACAGTTTTAGAGAAACTGGGCATTGCTGATAAAGTCGATGCAATTTTAGACGGTTACAGTGTACAGCAACCCAAACCAGCACCAGACTTATTTTTACACGCCGCCAAACAATTAGGAATCGAACCCAAACAAAGTGTAGTTATGGAAGATGCAGCCGCAGGTATTGAGGCAGCCCTAGCAGGTGGCATGTGGGCAATAGGACTTGGCCCAGTTGAGCGCGTAGGAGCTGCTCATGTTGTTTTGCCTAGCCTCAAAGGCATCACATGGACAGACATACAAGCTAAATTAAACGAAGCTGTTAGACAAATTCATAATTCGTAATTGTACAGACGATTCAGCGAATCGTCTGTACTCAGATATAGTCTACTCCCCTGCTCCTGAAGCTCCTATCTTTGAATACAACTTGGTATGAGAATATGGCAGTTAATAATCAGGAAAAAATTATTGCTTTATGGACAGTATTTTTACTTGGAATACTGTTTCATACTCTACTAGGCCTGATGCCCCTTTTTCATGGCTTAAGTGTTGTTGAATCACAGAAAGCTACATCGATAAGTGATATTTCTGGAATTATGTGGTTAATGTTGGGCTTTTTTGTACTGCCGATGTTGGCAATCATTGCTACTGCCTTCACTGATTCCAGACGCTATAGAGTGATTCATTTTGGCTTGACTGTGTTTTATAGTGTGATGAATTTAATTCATCTGGTGGCAGACTTGCTGTTGCCGCAAATTATTTGGTATCAAATTGCCTTGATAGTGCTTTTGTTTTTGATTGGCTTGCTACTGAATTTTGTTGCATACCAATGGATGCGATCGCAATTCCCAAGTAACAACAGGCAACAACGGATAACAGCGCCTCGTTAGGGAATTTCAAATAAACAAAGAATCAATAGCTTTGGTGAGCAGAGGAGCAGAGGAGCAGGGGAAGAAAAAATATTTTGTGCAACACCAAAATGTGAAGGAAATATAAAGTTAATCTATAGTAGCGGTATAGACCTTGACATTGTACCCCGCACCAGCGATAAAGGTCAAGCAATGCAATTTTTGCACCAAAAGTAGAAATTTGCAGCAGAACAAACAGTTGTGTACAGTGATTCGGGCAATGATATTGCTTTGTTTGCTGTAGGCAACGAACGGGGAATCATAGTCGGGAATGCCCGAAAAGAGCTACTCCAGTGGTAC
>NZ_JAECZC010000017.1:78017-82826 GCF_016056305.1 Amazonocrinis nigriterrae CENA67
AATAACTTGGCGGTTTGTGGCATTATCATCCACCACTAACAAGCGTTTTCCTGTTAAATCTAGTTGCACAACCTCAAGGTCAGCCATTTCTGAACTACAAGCCGAGTCAGCTATCAATGTGAAATAAAATGTAGAGCCAACTCCCACAGAACTTTCAACCCACATATTGCCACCCATCATTTCACACAAGCGCTTGCTGATAGCTAAACCCAAGCCAGTACCGCCATATTGGCGAGTCATCGATGCATCAACTTGACTAAAAGGCTTAAACAGTCGCTCCATGCGTTCTTGGGGAATGCCAATACCTGTATCTTTGACAGCAAATTGAATTAAGTATTTGTCTATTGAAATTACTTGTTTGACCTTCGTAGAAACTACAACTTCCCCATTTTTTGTAAATTTGACTGCATTAGCAATCAAATTCACTAAAGTTTGTCGGACTCGCGTCACATCTCCAATGATGGTGTTTGGGGTTTGTGGGTCAATCAAGTATGCCAAATCTATGTTTTTAGCAGCAGCTTGAGAAGCTAGTAAATCTAAAGCTTCTTCGATGCAATGACTCAGGTTAAAGGGTTGTGCTTCTAAATCTAATTTTCCGGACTCAATTTTAGAGAAGTCCAAAATATCATTAATGATAGTCAGCAAGGCATCACTGCTACTGCGGATAATTTCCACAAAATCTTGTTGTTGGGGAGTCAATTCCATATCCAATAGCAACCCTGTCATCCCAATAATGGCATTCATGGGGGTGCGGATTTCGTGACTCATCATCGCCAAAAACTCGCTTTTGGCACGATTTGCAGCTTCAGCCTCGCGTCTTGCTTGGTCTAGGGCAGAATTTTTAAAGGTGAGTTCTTCTCGTTGCTGGGTTTCTTGTTCTAGCAAATCTGCCTGTGCTAAAGCGATACCAAGTTGTGCTGCAACTGCTTCTGATAATTTAATTTCTTCTTCAGTCCACTGGCGAAAATAACTGCACTGTTGGATGACAATTGCTCCATTGGGCACTCCTTGATAGGAAGTACGGACTGCTAGCATCGACTTTAGCCCAACCTGCCGAATAGCTACTTCGACATCTGCCAGTAAACCATCAACATATACATTTGGGGAAGCGATCGCTTTATCCTGTGCAATCATTTTCTTGCCAAAAGCATTGAGAGTTACAGGCATCTCCAAGTTCATGATGGGAGTGTAACCAGAGATAACATACTCGGCTACTATGGGAACTTGCGGGATGGGGTCGTTAATGTAAGAGTGAATTGTACAGCGATCTACATTAAAAGCTTGTCCAATTTGAATGGCAGCCGTCTCCAAGATTTTTTTGCTGTCAAGGCTTTGACGAATTTGTTGAGTGATTTGTTCAAGTAACAAACTGCGTTGCAATTGCTGTTGTAGTGCCTCTTCAGCTTGTTTGCCTTTGGTAATGTCATGAAGGAAAGCAATTAGAGCAACAGTTTCTTCGTGTCCATCTCGCAAAGGAATTACAGTTGATTGGCAAATTCCCTGACTACCGTCTTTGCGAACAAAATTAATTTCATTTGACCAACGTCCCTCTTGCTTGATTCCCTCCAGCACCATAGTATTGAGCGTTGCGGCTGTTGCTGTTTCTTGGGGTGGTTTGAGAATACTAGGAGGAGTTTTGCCTAAAACCTCAGCTTTGGTATAACCAAATATCCGTTCAGCAGATGGACTCCAGTCTATAATACTGCCTCTAAGATCCGTGATAATTACAGCATCATGTATATTTTCAAATGTGAGAGCTTGCCTACGTAAAGCAACTTCAACTTTTGTCTGTTCTAAAATCTCAAGAGATAGCTGCTGATTCATCGCTGCTATCTGATAGTTATTCGCCTTGGTAGCTTGAGCAAAATAGGTTAATAAAGTTAATGTGCTGGCAAACAATAACCCTGCAAACAATGCAACAGTTGGCAGAGGTGAGTGTAAGCTTTTTAAAAACTCTGGAGTTGGGTAAATTTGGATTCGCCAGTTGACTCCATACAAATCAACGTTAATTTCTTGCTGCCAAGCTGAGTGTTGAGTGCTGAGTGTTGAGTGTTGAGTGCTATAAATTAACTCTTGATTGTCGAATACTCTAATTTTGTAACCCTCTGGCACATGTACAACTGAATCCAGCAGGGGTTGAATTTGAAAAACTCCCAAGATGAAGCCATCAAATTTATCTTCTATGAATATGGGTAAGTATGCTAAAAATCCCTTGCCACCGACTACAAGATCAACTGTGCGACTCAAAGTAGTTTGACGGCGATTTCGTGCTGTTTCTAGTGCCTCTCGTCGTCGGTATTCTTGGCTGAGATTGAGATTTCTGGCATTTTCGTTGCCTGCTAATGGTATAATCCATTTTACCCGAAATGACGTATCAACCCATTCTATTGCCCGAAATCCTCCAAAGTCTCTGATATAAGCGCTTGCATCTGCTTCCCATTCCTTTTGAGGAGTACCCCCACGAATTTGCCAGCGTTCTTTCATGCGTTCTAATGCTAGAATGCGGGTCTTTATTTCGCTAGTTAATTCAGTTTTGATCGTGATCGCCTGCTGTTGAATAAGTTGTTTAATGTTAGTCTGTTCTTCAAAAACAAACCATTGCCAAAGCGCAATCACTGCAATTGAGACGCAAATACCTACTACCAGTGACAGCAACACTTGTTTATTAAAAATTTTCACTGAGTCATACCAGTGATATTTGTGTTGCCTAACCACTTGTTTAGCCTCCAGGCACTTGAGTATTTTTTTACTAACCTTATCTTGTAATTCATCGTAAATATATGTAGCAATAGTATACTTACGGAAAAACCAAGCCTAAACGACTGGGAAAAACCATGACCAAAAAAATAACCCCCAGTTGAGGGCATCTATTGCGATCATTGGGCGGTGATACTATCGCACCAAAATAGGTTTATTTAAAATGGAATGGCACGCTCGAAAAGATGAAACCTCGTCTGGGCTATCTTGTAGGGCTTCGCCGTGAGCGTCAGCCGAACGGGGTGGCGCAACGGGTGTAGTGTTAATAAACATTCAAGCCTACGCGGTTAAACAGAGGTTACTTATTCTCAATTTCCACAAGTGCCCACACCCCCCACACCTGCCCCAAAGGCTGGTTAACTTAATTTGACCAACAACATATATCATTCATTATTGTTATTAATTCGAGTCAAACCAATAAAACATATTCTCACCATTTAAATACTTATGTACTATTGATTGGCGATCGCACTGTGCCAGTTGCGTAAATCCTGTTAATAATATTTATATTTTCTAAGCTAGAACTAAAAGGCGACACAAACTAGAAATACTAATCAATGAAGTAATCAGGACTTACGCAAAAATCGCCACAAAGCTTAATTTATCGAACCGCCAAGACGCCAAGAACGCCGAGAATTCTAGAGCGTGCGTAAGTCCTAGTAATATAAAACGAGGTTACTGGGTTTGGAACTTTATTGAAAGTTCCCTAGCAGTTATTATGAACTGCATGGGTAGTCAATCCAAAAAGGGATTATGATATCAAAGATATTTTGACTAGAAATAAGTTGTGAGTGAAGTACGAGCCGATTATGATGGTGCTTGGAAAGAAGCCGTAGAACAATATTTTGAGGCGTTTCTTGCATTCTTATTTCCAGAAATTCAAGCAGAAATTGATTGGGAGCGAGGCTATGAATTTCTTGAGCAAGAACTTCAGCAGTTGATAAAAGAATCTGAAGTTGGCAAGCAATTTGTCGATAAGCTAATCAAAGTTTGGCTAAAAGATGGAAAGGAAACTTGGCTGTTGATTCACCTAGAAATTCAAAGTCAAGTAGATCCCAACTTCACTAAACGGATGTTTTCCTATCACTACAGAATCTTTGACCGTTATAACCAGGAAGTTGTTAGCTTGGCAATTCTGGGGGATAATCAAGCCAATTGGCGACCGCAAGAATATAGTTATGGACGTTGGGGATGTTGTTTGAGTCTTCAGTTTCCCATTGTCAAGTTACTGGACTATGAATCTCGTTGGTCAGAATTAGAACAAAGTGATAGCCCTTTTGCTGTTCTGGTGATGGCGCACCTGCGGACACAAGCGACAACTCAAGATTTAACTGGTCGTTTGCAATGGAAGTTGAGACTAATTAAACGAATGTATGAGGTAGGCTATAGTAGAGACAAAATCCTTCAACTATTCCAGTTGCTAGATAGATTAATGACTCTACCACCGGAGTTAGACTTAAATTTCAAAGCCGAATTGGATCGTTTTGAGGCTGAACAGCAAATGACATACATAACAAGCATAGAACGCATAAGTATAGCAGAAGCTACCCAGAAACATATTTCTCAAATCTTAACTATTCGATTTAAAGATGTTCCTACTGAATTAGTAGAAAAATTAAATAAATTATATGATATTGAGTTGTTGAATCAATTGTTGGAAAAAGCCGTAACTATAGGTTCAATATCTGAGTTTGGGCAACAACTAAGTCAGGAAGACACAAACACAGATAGAAGTAAAAGGATATCGGGTTCCCTTTTAGATCTGTCAACTGAAAAAATAGGATAGCGGTGATAACAAATCCCCTCATCTTGATCTAAAGCTTCTTTGAGTGCCTTCCCAATCATTTTTTCAGCTGCATTATTATCACCAGAATCAGTCCATAGAAATTCCATGTATTTTCTCTTTGTAATAGAGGTATCAAAACCTTACAATCAAATTTAACAGTCGTTCTTATTGCGATCGCACTTTGGGCGGATGCTTGCGGCATGGCACATTAGCTTAAGTCTTTAACCGGACACAATATCAGCTGCTATTCAGTGCTTGTACTAATT
>NZ_JAECZC010000017.1:85140-98910 GCF_016056305.1 Amazonocrinis nigriterrae CENA67
TTTAGTAGCCCGTTTTGGTGATGAAGAATTCGCTATGATTTTGCCGAATACTCAAGCCGAACCAGCTTTACATATAGCAGAAATGATTCTCACTGCTGTGAAAGCTATGAAGATAGCTGATAACGGTCATGTTGACGATTTTTTTACTTTGAACTTAGGTGTAACTAGCGTTATTCCCAGTTCTGAATTATCGATGAATAAGTTGATCGTCACCGCAGAGAAAGCTTTGTTACAAGCTAAATTAGCATCAAGCGATCGCATTGTTATTTTAACTAAATATTAACTTAAGTTTTAACCTACATAAATCTCTTTCTGTAAATTTTATCAATGCTTAATCAAAAATAAATCACGTTGAAATGAATGGCACTGTTCTACGAAGTGAATATTTAGTTTTAATTGTCGATGATGAACAATTCAACCGAATGCAATTGCGACTTTTTATAGAAAAGGAAGGATATCAAACAGCAGAAGCACAAAATGGTAGAGAGGCTTTAACTGTTGTTCAGCAATTACACCCTGATATAGTCCTCTTGGACGCAATGATGCCAGATATGGATGGCTTTGAATGTTGCGCTCAGTTGCAGTCTCTTGATTGTAGTAAGTATACTCCAGTTTTGATGATTACAGGACTAGAGGATCAAGAATCAGTTGACCGTGCATTTGCAGCGGGTGCCATCGATTATGTAACTAAACCAATTCACTGGGCTGTGTTGCGTCAGCGAGTAAAACGTTTGATTCAGCAATCTCAGTTACAACAAGAACAAGAAAGTGTCAACCAAGAATTGAAGCGATTAGCCACCATTGATGGGTTAACTCAAATAGCTAATCGCCGAAAATTTGAAGAATATTTTTCTCAAGAGTGGCGGCGCATGGCACGAGAACAAAAGCCACTTTCACTGATTCTGTGCGACGTTGATTGCTTCAAAGCTTACAATGATACTTATGGTCATCGAGCAGGCGATCGCTGTCTACAAAAAGTTGCTAAAGCCATTCAAAGTGCAGCTAGACGTTCTGTTGATTTAGTAGCCCGTTATGGTGGAGAAGAATTTGCTGTGGTTCTGCCTAATACCAATGCTAAAGGGGCTACTCAAGTTGCCCAAGCAATGCGCTTGGCTGTAAGAATGTTGGCAATTCCTCATAGCAATTCACAAGCGAGTTTTTATGTAACCTTGAGTGTCGGAGTTGGTACAACAATACCTGTGCCTGGTTCCGATTTTGAAGAAATGATTGTTGCGGTAGATCGGGCATTGTACCAGGCAAAGTTAACGGGACGCGATCGCGTTGTGATTAATCACAGTAACTAACTTTACAGCAATCCTATGGCAAACGCATCTGAGTACTTGAAATGTGTTTGCCCGAATTATCATTGGGGCTTTCCAGAGTTAGTTTCGTTTTTTATTGCCTACTTACTGAAACTAGATAATTTTATTGCAATTAAATTAGATTTCCTGATATTTATTTTTTAATAAATTTAATTTCTTCTATAGATTTGATTAGACATTACTAAAATACTATTTTTGTCTGAAAATATCAAATTAATTTTTTGCTAAAATTACCAGATTCATTAAGTATTAAACTCTAGCACAAGAAATTTTATAAATTCCATTAGGATCTATCTGAAGATAAATTACTAAAATCTGCAAATTCGTTTACGGTATTTATAGCCATTGCCACAAGTATTGCTTGTTCCAAAGCATGTTCATGTCTGATATTAATGATTCACGTTTACTACGTTATGGTGTTATTGTATTAATTGTTGCACTAGCATTAGTACTAATGCTGCTGCTAGATCCTTGGCTAGGCATGAGCAAAACTCCTTTTTTGCTATTTTTTAGTGCTGTGGTAGTAAGTGCTTGGTACGGTGGTTTGAAGTCAGGGATTTTAGCAAGCTTTTTGTCGGCTGTTTTTAGCGATTACTTTTTCCTGACCCCAGCCCATAGTTTAAATTTAGACCTGCCTAATGTTGTGCGAGTGGGGTTGTTTGTCTGCCAAGGATTACTCTTAAGTTTGCTATTTGAGACATTAAGGGCTGCTAAACTATCAAATGAGGTGAATCTACAAAAGCTGAATGTAAATATTAGCGAACCTAATCAGGTAGAACTAGAAAATATTAAGTTACATCAGAAACTTCAGCAAGCTATTCAGCAAAAAGATGAATCCTTAGCACTGCTTCATGTTTGGCTGACAAGTTCACCAGTTGCGTTAGCTTTTCTTGATACGGAACTGCGCTATGTTTATGCTAATGAAGCACTGGCAGCTACCAATGGTGTATCTCAAAGTCAACACATCGGTCGTACCCTAAGAGAAGTACTACCACAATGGGCACCTGAAATTGAGCCTATTTTTGAGCAATTGATGAAAACCAAGCAGCCTTTACTCAACCAGGAAGTCAGTGGTGAAACCTATCCTGCTGGAGTGTACCGTTATGGTCTTGTGAGTTACTATCCAGTGTGTTTACCAGATGGAAAATTGTTGGGAGTGGGCATTGCTTCAATTGATATTACCCAACTCAAACAAACCGAGCAAGCATTACGAAAAAGCGAAGCCAAGTTTCGTAGCGTCGTTGATTCCAATATGATTGGTATTGGCTTTTGGGAAAAAGGCGGCAGAATTACAGATGCTAACGATGCCTTACTCTTGATGCTGGGTTACACCCGTGAAGAATTAGTTAGCAGAAAACTTAACTGGCAAAACCTAACTCCTAAAGAGTATTTACCACTTGACGAACAAGCACTGAATCAACTTCAAACTAGATCTTTTTGTACTCCCTACGAGAAAGAATATATCCGTAAAGACGGTTCACGCTTGCCAATTTTGCTAGGTGGTAGTTGCCTAGAAGGGACTATAGATGAAGGAGCTTTCTTTATTCTCGATATTACAGAACGTAAACAAGCAGAAGAAATATTCCGCTGTATTGCCGAAATTAGTAATCAGTTTTCTACTTCACTAGATTATGAACAAACCTTAGAACAGATTGCCAAAATCTTAGTTCCTCAAATAGCTGATTGGTGTTGCATTGATATTTTGCAGGAAGATGGCTCTATTCGCCGCTTACCCATTGCCTATGCAGATGCATCAAAAGCCGAGTGGGCGCGTCAACTTCAGCAGTACCCGTCTGATCCTCAAGGTACAAATGCGATCGCTCTTGTACTACAAACTGGTCAAAGCAAGCTAATCCCAGAAGTTTCTGCCTCGCAACTAGAAGAGATTACTCAAAATCACGAACACTTATACATAGTACAGCAATTAGGCATCAAATCTTTAATAATTGTCCCTTTAGCAACACGAGGGCGAGTACTCGGCTGTATCCAGTTTGTCATCGCCCAAGGCGATCGTCGCTACAATCAATGTGACTTAGCTTTAGCCAAAGATATTGCTTCTCGTGTTGCCTTGGCAGTTGAAAATACACAACTTTATCAAGACATCCATCAGGCTGTAGTACATTACGCCGAATCCCTTTCTCTTCTGGATGCACTGCTAGCAGCTGCTCCCGTGGCTGTATGTTTCTTAGACCGAGAACTGCGATATATCCGAATTAATCAGGTGTTGGCTGATATTAACGGTTTGAGCATCGAAGAGCATTTAGGACGGAAATTTAGAGAAGTGCTACCAGAGATGGCATTTGAGTTAGAGCCACAGTTGCAGCGCGTCTTGGATACAGGAGAACCTTTGTTGAACGTGGAAATCCACGGTGATACACGAGGGCAACCCGGACGTTATGGTTACTGGCTGGGCAATTATTACCCAGTTTACAACGCACTCAACGAAACTGTAGGAGTTGGGATTATTTTGGCAGAAGTGACAGCCACCAAGCAAGCAGAAATTGCTTTGCGCGAAAACGAAGCTAAATTCCGGGCAATGTTTGACCAAGCAGCCGTAGGTATTGCCCAAGTAGCATTAGATGGACAATTCATGCAGATCAATGCTGCTTTATGTGAAATTACTGGGTATAGCCATGCAGAATTGATGCAAATGAACTTCCAGGATATTACCCATCCTGATGACTTGGAAATTGATTGGGCCCAAGGTCGGCGAGTGTTGGCACGAGAAATTAACGGTTATTCGTTGGAGAAACGCTACATCCGTAAAGACGGAGGAATTATTTGGGTAAACTTGACTGCATCAGTGGTTTGGGATGCTAACGGACAACCAAAGTATGCAGTAGGCATTATTGAAGATATCAGCGATCGCAAACGAGCCGAAGCTGCACAACAATTTTTAGTTGAAAGCAGCGCCGTCCTAGCTGCCTCTTTAGACTATAAAATTACCCTGACTAGTGTGGCTAATTTGGCAGTTCCCACCTTAGCTGACTGGTGTATTGTGGATATTTTTCGAGAAGATAGCTCAATTCAACAAATTGCGATCGCAACTGCTGACCCTGCCCAAAGAAATATGTTACGGCATTTACGATGGCGCGATCCATCGCCAAATGCACAACTGCATCCTTTTTTACAGAAGTTGCGTCAGGGACAATCGATTTTCTATCCAGAATTTTCTGACTCGATTCTAGAAGATATCAGCCAAGAAGCCAAATATTTGCAGCAGTTGCGAGGCTTAGGTATTCTTTCTTTAATGGTGATTCCTCTGCGTTCCCGTGGGCAAGTATTCGGAGCAATTTCTTTTGTCACAGCCGAGTCCGGTCGTCACTACCAACAGGCAGACTTAGCCTTAGCAGAGGATGTGGCACGTCGGGCCGCGGTAGCCATTGACAACGCCCGACTTTATTACGAAACTCAGCAAGCAAAACAAGCGGCGGAACAAGCTGTCAATCGCACGGTGCTTTTACAAAAAATCACCGCCGCCCTCAGTGAAGCCCTAACTCCCCAACAGGTTGCTGAGGTGGTTGTCAAGCAAGGGATTGCTGCTTTGGGTGCCAAAGCTGGTTCTGTTGTCCTACTAGATAATAAAGGTACTTCCTTAAAGCTGGTGCAAGCAGTTGGCTATTCGCAATCGCTGATAGATGCTTGGGCAAATTATCCTTTAACTGCTTCTGGGCCCTCAGCAGAAACAGTATTAACTGGCAAACCTATTTTTATAGAGAATCGCCAAGCTTGGATTGAGAAATACCCCGATTTAGTAGATATTATCCCTGAAGATGGGCATTTTGCACACGCTGGTATTCCTTTAATCCAAGAAGGAAAAGCCATTGGGGCATTAGGATTTAACTTTGCCACTGTGCAAACCTTTAACGAAAAAGACCAGAGATTTATGTTGACTTTGGGGCAGCAGTGTGGGCAAGCCATCGCCCGCGCTCAACTTTACGAAGCAGAACAAACAGCACGAACGCAAGCTGAGACAGCCAACCGCATTAAGGATGAATTCCTCGCCATCCTTTCCCACGAGTTAAGAACACCCCTTAATCCCATCTTGGGGTGGGCTAAGTTACTGCGAACCCGCAAGTTTGATGAAGCCGCCAGAGTTATGGCTTTGGAAACCATTGAACGCAATGCTAAATTACAAACTCAATTAATTGACGATTTGCTTGATGTTTCGCGGATTTTACGAGGTAAACTGAGCCTAAACATTGGTAGTGTGAATTTAATCACTACCATCGCCGCCGCACTGGAAACGGTGCGTTTAGCAGCAGAAGCCAAATCAATTCAAATTCATACAGTACTTGCCAATGATATCGGACAAGTGATGGGCGATAGCGATCGCTTACAACAAGTCATCTGGAATCTGTTGTCGAACGCCGTCAAATTCACGCCTCCAGGAGGACGGATAGAAGTGAAATTGTCAGTTGTTAGTGGTCAGTGGTCAGTGGTCAGTGGACAACAACAACCAACAACTGACAACCAACAACTAACTACTGACAAATATGCCCAAATCCAGGTACTTGATACAGGTAAAGGAATCAGCGCAGAATTTTTGCCTCATGTCTTTGATTACTTTCGTCAAGCTGATGCGAAGACAACCAGGGTATTTGGTGGACTGGGACTAGGACTAGCTATTGTGCGTCATTTAGTAGAACTTCACGGTGGTCTGGTTCAGGCAGAAAGCCCTGGAGAAGGAAAAGGGGCAACTTTTACAGTTAAGTTACCGTTGCTAAAAAGTGCTGAGTCTCGAGTGCAAAATGCTGAGTCTGCTGGCGAGGTACTCATTGAGAAATCAATACTTTCTGGAGTGCAGATTCTTTTGGTAGATGATCAGTCTGATATCCGGGAATTTTTTAGTTTTGCACTGGAACAGTATGGGGCGACTATAACGGCAGTTGCATCGGCAAGTGAAGCATTGGTAGTGTTAGCCCAGTCACAGCCAGATGTTTTGTTAAGCGATATTGGAATGCCAGAGATGGATGGTTATATGTTGCTGCGCGAGGTGAGAACATGGCCATCGGAACAAGGAGGACAAATTCCGGCGATCGCCTTGACTGCCTTTGCAGCAGAAATTGACTACAACCGCGCACTGGAGGCAGGTTTCCAAAAGCATGTCCCTAAGCCTGCCGATCCAGTTGAGTTAGCTAAAGCGATCGCTAATCTCATGGGACGTAATTACTAGCAAAATAATTGTTTATAATACCCTCAATTACTCAATATACCAACCAGAATTTTAATTAATTCTGGTAATTCTTCAGGGACTCTTTTGAGTAAAACAATAGACCTCTTGCACAAATATTTGTCAATCATTTTTTCACACAGAGACGCAGAGACGCAGAGAGTTAAGAAGGAGAAAGTTATTTGTTTGGTGACTGCTCATCTGATTTCTGGAAGAAGTCTAATAGTTCAACTCGCTTTTGTTTAATTCTCTAATTCAATTGATAGTTTTCACATTTACTATACTGATTTATCTCCACCAATGCACGGTAATGAACAAATAAGTTTAAAAATTAAAGCAAATTACTATATATTTTGGATGAAGGAAAATATGCCTTTAGCCATATTGTTATAATTGGAAATCAAATCATGAATTCATATTTACCCGATACTCCCCTGTCTGTGACTGGTTTAACTGACTACATCCAAAGTTTGTTGGAAGAAGACAAAATACTCCGACAAGTTTGGGTTACTGGTGAGGTTTCCAGCGCTAATCATCATCGTAGTGGGTTGTTTTTCACGCTGCAAGACTGCGATCGCACAGCAGGTATTAAGTGTGTAGCATGGAATAGCCAATTGCCAAAACTTGCCCAAATACCGATTCCAGGTGAACAGTTAATTATTTTGGGTAGTATTCGAGTTTACCCGCAAAGGGGAGAGTATCAACTTACAGTGTGGCAGACTTTGCCTGCTGGTGTTGGATTACAGGCGTTGCGCTATCAACAGTTACGAAACCGCTTGCAGGCTGAGGGTTTGTTTGATGCAGAACGCAAACGTCCGCTTCCGCCTCACCCCCAAACCATCGCAGTCGTCACTTCACCAACAGCAGCGGCTTGGGGAGATATTCAAAAAACTCTCAAGCATAGGTATCCAGGTTTACATGTTTTATTCTCTCCTGCCACCGTGCAGGGTGAGCAAGCACCAGAATCTATAGTTAAAGCAATTGAACGAGTACAACGGGATGGTCGCGCCGAAGTGCTGATTTTATCGCGGGGTGGTGGCTCGGTTGAAGAATTGGCTTGCTTTAATGATGAGCGAGTGGTGCGTGCAGTTGCTACTTGTTATATTCCGGTAATTACTGGTATTGGTCATCAAAGAGATGAATCTTTAGTAGATTTAGCTGCCGATGCTTGCGTACATACACCGACAGCAGCAGCAGAAAAAGTTGTGCCTTCACTTTCAGAGTTGTATACTCAGCATCAAGAGCGAGTTGTGGCTTTACATGAGGCGGTGCATGATTCTTGGGAAAGGTCTTTTAATCAATTGCAAATGTTGCGGAACCGTTTGCGGCGTTTGCGGTTGGATCAAAAAGTGCAGCAAGAAGCGCAGAGGTTAGTTTGGCAGCGTCAAAAACTGATACAAATAACAGTGGGGCGATCGCAGCAAGCAAAGCAACATTTAGAATTATTGCGGGAAAAATTGGCAAGTCTTGACCCGAAAGCAGTGTTACAACGTGGTTATGCGGTGGTAAGGTTAGAAAATGGTGCGATCGCTCGTGCTGCTGATGAGTTAGCTGTGGGGCAAGATTTGTTGATTCAATTGGGGCAGGGGGAGGTTAAAGTGAAGGTGACGGAGATAACCACAAAGGCACAAAGGCACAAAGAGGTTGATGGTTAAACGTAAGAGTGCTTCTAATTCTGATTCGATGGAAGGTTGGAATTATGAAGCGAAGGTTCTGGAAATAGAAGGAATTATTGCTAGGATTGAAGCGGGTCAGTTGGAATTGGAAGAGGTATTTGACCAATTTGCAACTGCTGTTGAGTATTTGCGTCAGTGTGAAAGTTTTTTGCAGCAGCGACAGCAACAGGTAGATTTGTTGATTGAAACTTTGAGTGATGATTAAATAGTGGGTTATATCAAGTCCGCTTGATTACTGATGATTGGGATTGCTTTACTACGCTAAGGCTTCGTACCATGTGGGAAGGCGTTCCGCCAACGCAATTGACTCTGTTTAACCGGACATAATATTAGGCCTTGGAAATCAAGCTGAGATAGCTGGATGGTCACAGTTACAGTTCCTATGCTGGAATTCTGTTGCTGCACTCTACAACTTTGAACTTTAACTCTGTGCTTGATGTTTGCAAGAGTTATAAAATTAGTAAAATACTTAAACTACCACAAAATATTTCTCCAATACTTCTCCTTTCGGATTTATTTGATAAATAGCTCTAAGACAGATACAATAATCTCTTGTAATTTTGTATTGTTTTTGCTGTGGATTGTTTTCTGGGCATTACTCATAAATGCCCATATTATGAGTAATACCAAGGTAAAATATGAAACATTTTTTGTTTGTATCGGATTTAGATCACACCCTAGTAGGTGAAGGGGACGAAGCATTAAAAGGGTTATACGAGCTAAATCAAGAGCTAGAACGGCATAGACAAGAATACGGTACAAAGATAGTTTATGCAACAGGACGTTCCCTTACATTGTATAAACAGTTGGCTTTAGAAAAATCACTTTTAGAGCCTGATGCGTTGATAACTTCTGTGGGAACTGAAGTATATTTGGATCAATATTACGATGCTCCTGACTCACAATGGTCTACAAAGCTGTCGGATGGTTGGAACCGTGAATTAATTGCAGATTTTATAGATGCAAATTTTCCTAATGAACTGATTCCTCAGCAAGAATCAGAACAGCGTCCGTTTAAAGTTAGTTATTTAATTAAAGAAGAAGCTGCAAAAGAAATTTTAGATGAGCTTAAGTTTTTATTAGAAAAGCAAAATCTTAAATTCAAGATAACACACAGTAGCAGTGCAAGCACAAAACAAAATTCACTTGATGTCGATATTCTACCTCTCAATGCAGATAAAGGTTTAGCAGTAAAGTACATACAGCAAAGATGGGGGTTCTCTGCTGAAAAAACAGTTGTTTGTGGCGATTCGGGTAATGATATTTCTTTATTTAGCGTGGGGGAAGAACGGGGTATTCTTGTAGGAAATGCCCGTCCTGAGTTACTTGCATGGTATGACAATAATAAAACTGAGTATCGGTATTATGCTAGAGGTCGAGCTGCAAACGGTATTATAGAAGGCTTACGCCATTTTCAATTTATTTCAGTTAACTAGACTAGAAAAATTGGAGTCGATAAAATCTGCTATTAATTCATATTTATAAGCATCCGACAGCTTTCTAGAGCATTCTCAGTAAGTAAGTAAGCAGTTACCAAGTCTCGTTGGGGCGGAGTGTGGGGTGTGGGGGAGCCAGCTGCGTGCGTGGTGAAGCAGCACGGCCAAGAAGGGGTTTCCACGCCACTTGTTACAACGGGGAAAAAGAATAGCCCCAACGACCGCAATCGTAAAAGCCCCGTCTTTTCAAGACGTTTGCTTGGCATTAAGTTCTAGCAAAAGATTGGTGATATTACCACCTATATAGCCATATATAGGTTGTTCTGTTTGCCAATCATAGAGAATTTCCTTGAGACGTTCTTGGATTGCTAAATTTCCACCAAATTTGATTATCAGTTCTCTGATAACTGGCTGAAGGATTCGGCGTTTTTGAACATCTTTGAGATAATCTTTTGCTTGTGGATTAATTAAATAATACTCATTCAAAAATTTTAATTGATGAGATTGACCGTAATTACAAATTTCAGTAACAATACTGTCAATTAATTTTTGATTGACATAATCCATAACCATAGGTACTTGACTATAATAACCAGATTGATCTTTTTTAATTAAAGACAAAAATTCTAGTTTATTAAGGCAAGAATTGGTATTACTTCCAATAAAACCTCTAAGTTTTTGAAAGCTCATCGATTCATTCTCAATAGTCAGCAAAAACATAACTTGCTTTTCGTCATCACTCAGGCTGTTAAAATGCTTATTTAAAAAAGCATTAATTTCTTCACTAACTTGGTTATTCCCATGTCTAAAATATTCTTCAATAAATAGCGATATGTTGCCATCATAATTATTAGTTATCTTTTTACTGACAATTTCTAAAACAGTAGGATTACCTCCATAGTAATTCACAAGAGATTGCCAATTATCTTCAGCTTGCTCTTCAGTATATAAATATAAATTTTGAAAGATTTTTTGTATATCTGCTAATTTTAAACCTTTGAGATCAAAAAGAGTATAATATTTTCTGATTTTTTGATACTCTAAATCTTGAGGTACTTGATGACAAGTAATTATTATAAAGCTTTGATGGTTTTTAATGATTAATTTTTCTAAAAACAACGCAAACTTTAGCCATTTTTCTTGATAAATTATATTGTTATTACTTGTATACAAAATTTCTGTTAAATCATCAAAAATAATTAAACACTTATTGTCTTTTAAAAAATTAATTATATATGTAATTCTATCGCTTGATGGTGATGGTTGCTCGTCATAATTAACAGAAATAAAATCAACTAAGCTAGTTATGAATTCTTCAAAAGAAGAAGCTATACGCAAATTTTTCCATATTACATAATCAAATCTGTGTTTGACTATTTGTGTAAGCTGAGCCGCTAAACGACTTTTACCAATTCCTGCCATTCCCACCAAGGTAATTAAACGGTTTTGACCGTTAATAATTAATTGCTCTAGTTCCTCTAATTCTTCTTTACGTCCAATAAATGTCCTCAGAAATATGTTACCTGCTTCTCCTAAGTATTCTTGAGAAATAAAGTCATTGTTATTTAATAGCTGTGAGGTAGGCTTTGATACAATTTTTGATGATTGTAATGTTGTCTCTAATACAATATTTGCAATTAAGCGATCAATGCGTTGCTGTTCATCTATACCGACTTGTTGCTTGACATACTCTAACAATACAGACAATGCTTGTTTTCCTGAGCTACTTTTGCCGTACGCTAATAGTGTACGTACCATATTAGGTATAAAATTTATAATAGAACCCTGAAAATCAATTTGTTGCAATATAGGATGATTTGCGCCGAAAACTAGGGTTAAAAAATTATGGCGTTGGCTCTCGTATTCCAAAAAATATTTCAGTATATCTACTAGTTCATTGATAATTTTTGCATCTAAGCTCAGCATTAGGTTTATAAGTTAATAATATAGTGTGACTCTAAGTCAAGCAGATAAAAGACTCTTGTATCTATATATCAACAAATTTAGAACCGAATCAACTAAATTAGTAAAAGTTTGCCTAAAATCATAATAATTTGAAGCTTGAAATTGTAACGTCTTTGGTGCAGCTTTTGCTAGTTAAAAGTTTATGGAGGTGCAGATAGACCCAGAGATTCGGTTACGACTTAATGCAAAGCTGTACTTAGTAGCTATTGCAAAGAATATAACGTTATGATTATTTACCTTACTGGGCTATCATTTATTAGCTGTATACTAAATCCTACTTACCAAACTCAACTGTTAATTAACCTTTGTCTAGTATGGGCGATCGCTAATCAAAATATAGGCTCACTAATTAATCAATTTTATTTATTAAATTAAAAAATAAAAATAATTGCTTCTATCTTTGATAATCTTTAAAGTAGGATCAGCCAATTAATATAGCCATACTCAAATGAATCAAATAATACACGTAACTCAAAGGAGCCAAAAGCGAAAAGTCAGATTTATCAAGACCTTGTGATTTCTGAACTTTAACTTCTGACTTCCCCAAGGAAGGTGTATTATGTCAACTTCAGAAATGCTATGTGAACTTGGGTGTTGAGTTTCGCTTAGTATTAGCTGAGGGAAGCTTCATCAGCGACTTTAAAGCTTTAGAGTGAATTACGCTTGTGGAACTCTCTAACAAATCTGAATACGCACTTCTAGCCCTGTTAGAATTAGCAACTCGTTATTCCAGTGGCGAATCACTGCAAATTCGACAGATAGCTGTGCTACAAGACATACCAAATCGCTATTTAGAACAATTACTAGCAACATTAAGGCGTAGCGGTCTCATTAAGAGCATACGTGGTGCTAAAGGTGGCTATGTTTTAGCCCGTGACCCCCGAAACATTACACTCCTAGAGGCCTTTACCTGCATGGAAGGGTTAGACGCTACACCTGTTATAAATACTGATACCGCAACATTAGAAACTCAGGTAATCCAAGAAATTTGGGTGGAAGCTCGTCAGGCAGCTAATGCTGTTCTGCAAAAATATACTCTTCAAGACCTTTGTGAGCGGCGAGACATCCACCGTCAAAAAGAACTAATGTACTATATTTAGTGCGAATTGGGCATTGGGCATTGGGAATTGGGAATTGGGCATTGGTGATACCATTTCACGAAAAATCTGATACAAATTTTTTCTCCACTGCTCCCCTACCTCTCTGCTTGCACGGCAGTTGCTCCACTTGGGGACACCCCAAGACCGCACTGCCTCCTAAATGTATCAACTTTAAAGTGAAACGGTATGAGCCAGTGCCGTGGGCGGGTTGCCCGACTTGAGCGGACTGCCGTCAAGTGGCGTGCAACTGGCGTCATTGGGCATTTGTAATTAAAAGAATTTTTCCCTATTCCCAATTCCCCATTCCCAATTCCCCATTCCCTATTCCCTAGTTTTTTATTTCCCTGTCTCAGATTTTTTGTGTTGCGAAATCGAGAGAGAATAGCTATGTTGCTGTTGAGATAATTCGCCCACATACAGCAAGTATTTTCCTGCTTGCCAGTAACCGGACATTTCTGGCTTGCTTTGAGAGTAACGATCTGCTAGTACACAAAATCGCCCTCCTGGGCCATCAATCAATAGCGTTGGTTGTCCGGGACTATCTACAGTTAATCGCAAGTAAGGCAGTGGCTCACTCAGTTGGATAACTTGATTAGGTGCAGCGGCAATATTACCGCAATCACTGTGAACAGTTCCCCCAGATTTGCCATTCAAAACTAGCGGATCTGACTTTAATTTAGGAGTAATTTGGATCGATGGTACTTCGGCCAAAATAGGTTGCAAGAGCGCCAAACTTATCGCCAAAGCTGCGGGAACAAATGTCAATATTATACGCGTCTTCATATTAATTAATGCTCCCGACTATTTCTAGAGCGATATTGAGTAAATAGTCTGAGTTAATAGACGAGGGCTATCCGTCTAAGTTCCTGAGTGTGGGGTATAAATTTTTATAAAAAAAATAATAACTATATAACGAAAAACAAAAACTCTACCCGGAAGTGGATGCAGTTTTTAGGAATAGGGAATAGGGAATAGGGAATAGGGAATTGGGAATAGGGAAAAATTCTTTTAATTACAAATGCCCAATGACGCCAGTTGCACGCCACTTGACGGCAGTCCGCTCAAGTCGGGCAACCCGCCCACGGCACTGGCTCATAC
>NZ_JAECZC010000018.1:0-43781 GCF_016056305.1 Amazonocrinis nigriterrae CENA67
GCGGGGGAGTAGGGGAGCAGGGGAGATGAAGGAGAATAACAACTGACAACTGACCACTGACAACTGACTCCCCTAATTTTTCATTTTCGATAACTGCGACATTTTCCACAAATAGCTAGAAATCCAATTTGTCGTGATGTGAGCGACAATTGGCACTAACAAGTTGCCGCTGATGATGGCACTGTACCCCAGTATTAGCCCAATAATAGTTGCCCAAATTACATAAGGCCATTGTTGGGAACCGCTGAGGTGCAAAACGCCAAAGCAAAGACTCGATACAATCACAGCCACATTATCTAAGCCTAAAGCAGGCAGCATTACACCACGAAATAACAATTCTTCACTTAATCCTGGTAGCAACCCCAGCCAAATTAAGTCTGGCAAAGCTAAGGGACTCAACACTAGTTGTAGGTAATAATCTGCACTTTGACGGTAGGGATAGCACAAGCGATAAGCTAAACCACTCAAAGCAGTGATAATTAACCCCAACGCTAGCCCCAAGAGTAAATCTTTTTCATACCAGTGCCACCTAAATAGGGAAACATTACCAAAGTACAACCACAGTTTGGCGACTATCCACAAAATGGTTGCTGTCGCTCCCATTGCTACTAGTACTTGGATGCGTGTTAGGTATGGAATTTCTGGTTCGTGTTTTTGTTGTTCAACCACGGTTATTTAGGGAATGGAGAGTAGGGAGTGGGGAGTAGGGAGTGGGGAGTGGGGGAGAATAAATACAACTGACAACTGACAACTGACAACTGACTCCTAACTCCTGACTATTGACGATAATTGAGGACGCAGAGCAGATGGATTAATACCCGCTTTATCTGCTGCTATTACACCCACTGCTTCTAAATATGAGTTTACCTGTATGGATTTGATCCCCAAGGGTTCAGGAGGAACTTGTATTAAAGTTTTATTTTCTTTCACTGTGATTATTTGGCATTGCCTCTGGCTTAAACTGAGTAAGGCGCTGCTGCCACAAGCGGTTGCAGGTATAATCACACTATCTACTTGATTTGCCCAAATATCATCCGGTAAAGAGCTAACTGTCTCTTTCTCTAATATAAATTGTGGGGCACGACTTAAGCCGACAAGTACGCACGGTAAAAAAGTATAGCCCAATTCTTCAGCAGCGGAGCGGGGAGATAAATTTGGTTCTGGGGGTGCGGCTGCAAGGGCAGGAGAATGGGCGCAAGGAATTTGAAAGGTTCTGACGACTAAATGACTAATTACCGCTTCCGCACCCGCTAGGGGATCTACGCCTTTACCTTGACGGTAGTTTTGTACTGCCTTTTCATCCATATCATCGGGGAAACGAGCCACAACTGCGATCGCTTCTGCCCCCGCTTTTTTAATTAATATTTCAGCAGCCCTCAGCAAACTATCAGGGTTGCCTATTGTTCCCCAACTCGCGCCTGATGGGGCTGTGCGTAATTCTACATTTAATGCTGCATCAGTAATCACATAATCTGTGATGGTCAAGCCCAGAGTTGCTCTGGCTGCGTCAGCTGCTTGCAAATGTCGCAGCTGCAATTCTGGTTCAATGCCTTGGTCTAAAAGTAAACCTATTTTGTTGTTACGAACCGGACGCAGACCCCAGCATCCTGAAGCGAATTTGTCAAGCCCGTAACCTTCAACATAAAAAGCATTAGGGATATTCCAGTATAAACTTGCGCCATTGAGGACATTGGGGTGAGTAATCAGGCGATCGCAAACCTGTGCTAAAACCTTAGCTACTGGAATTGCATCACCAGCATATCCGCCAATGGCCGCCCCAACGCCAGTAGGAACAATTAGAATAGTAGTATATGGCCGTTGATTCACAAGTCACTGCACTTTGAATATTAAGTTAGGAGTGAAGAGTTAAAATTTTTCTAACTCCTAACTCCTAACTCCTAACTCCTAACTCTCAACTTTAGTTACAACTGCTTCTACAACAGCTTTTTGCTGTTCACTGTCCACAGAGGTAATTGCCCAACGCAGGGGTTCGCCTTGTTTTTTCAACTCTGCTTCAATTGCTTTTTCTAACTCTGTGGGAGTTTCTTGTAGGTCAATTTCAGCGCTAATAAAATGGGTAGTCATTGCAGTAATTCCTTGAGATTAGTAGTTTTACAATACTTGAATCAGGATGAAGTATAAAGTATCAATTATCAACTAGACACTTGAAGTTTTGATCCTTCACCCTTGATGATTTCACTTGTCTTTGCCAAATTGCAACTGATAAACGATTTCTTCCTTTTCGGTATCAATTTTCAAATCTGAACGAGGATAGGCAACACAAAGCAATACATAACCTTGTTTTTGCAAATCTGGACTCACGCCCATACCATCACTTTGATCTACAGTTCCTTCAAGAATTTGACCGGCGCAAGTTGTACAAACACCTGCATGACAGGAAGCCGGCAAAACTATACCGTTCGCTTCGGCTACTGATAAGATGGTTTCGTTTTCAGGAACTTGCAAAGTATGGGTTTCGCCTTGGTAGTTAATTTCTACGGTGTAAGTTTGGGGCATATACGAAAGAGATGTGTTGCAACGGTCAAATGAATTATTTTATCTGAAAAATCGATGTAAAACCAAATTATCCTATGCAAATAAAAGAATTATTTTCAAATAGCTTTATCGGCAAAAGTAGCTTTACAGTGTAATTATAAGTCCTAGCCAGCCAAAAGCTTAAAGTAAGGAACTTCACTTCCGGTTAATTCTACCTATAAAGAGTTATGAGGGTGAATTATCATGAAAATTCGGAAGTGATTATAGATACTTAACAAATGTTTGGCTAAATATCCTGGAGTGTAGAATGTTGGAATCATACCGTCAACATGTTGCCGAGAGAGCAGCATTAGGAATACCACCCTTACCATTAGATGCGAAGCAAACATCGCAACTGTGTGAACTACTGAAAAATCCACCAGCGGGTGAGGAAACTACATTATTGCATTTATTGCGCGATCGCGTGCCCCCTGGTGTAGATGCAGCAGCTTATGTGAAAGCGGGTTTTCTTTCTGCCATTGCCAAAGGGGAAGTTACTAGTCCTTTAATTTCCCCCATAGACGCGGTAGAATTGCTGGGGACAATGGTGGGTGGCTACAACGTGCAAGCTTTAATTGACTTGCTGCAATTGTCCAATGTATCAACTTCAAAGTCTTCCGAAACACCTTTGACAATGGGTGGACAAGGAAAAGAACCAATAGCAGCATATGCCGCCACCGCCTTGAGTAAAATTTTGTTGGTGTATGATGCCTTTCACGATGTCTTGGAGTTATCGAAAACCAATCCCTTCGCTAAGCAAGTGATAGACTCTTGGGCAGAGGCAGAATGGTTTACTACTCGTCCCCAACTGCCAGAATATATCAACGTCACAGTTTTTAAAGTTCCTGGCGAAACCAACACCGATGACTTATCCCCTGCTACTCAGGCTACCACTCGCCCGGATATTCCTCTGCACGCCTTAGCGATGCTGGAAAGTAGACAACCGGGAAGCTTGGAAGTTATTGCTGAGTTGAAGAAAAAAGGACATCCTGTTGCTTACGTAGGGGATGTAGTTGGCACTGGTTCCTCGCGGAAATCTGCCATTAACTCAGTGTTGTGGCACATGGGAAATGATATACCCTTTGTACCCAACAAACGCGCTGGGGGGTATATTTTAGGTGGTGCGATCGCTCCCATCTTTTTCAACACTGCTGAAGATGCGGGTGCTTTGCCTATTCAATGTGATGTCACCAAGCTAGAAACTGGTATGGTGATCACCATCTATCCTTACAAAGGTACAATCACAAACGAAGCTGGCGAAGTTATTTCCACCTTCAGCCTCAAACCCGATACTATCCTCGATGAAGTCCGCGCAGGTGGACGCATCCCCTTACTTATCGGACGTACCCTCACCGACAAAACCCGCCAAGCACTCGATTTACCACCAAGCACCGTCTTTATCCGTCCCCAACAACCAAACGATACAGGCAAAGGCTACACCTTAGCACAGAAGATGGTTGGTAAAGCTTGTGGCTTAGCTGGTGTGCGTCCTGGCACATCTTGTGAACCCATCATGACCACCGTTGGTTCTCAGGATACCACAGGCCCCATGACCCGCGACGAGTTGAAAGAACTCGCTTGTCTTGGTTTCAGTGCAGACTTGGTGATGCAGAGTTTCTGTCACACCGCTGCATATCCCAAACCTGTAGACATCAAAACCCATCACGAACTACCAGACTTTTTTGCCCAACGTGGTGGTGTTGCCCTGCGTCCTGGTGATGGTATCATCCACTCATGGCTGAACAGAATGCTGTTACCAGACACCGTAGGAACAGGCGGCGACTCTCACACCCGCTTCCCCTTGGGAATTTCCTTCCCCGCCGGTTCTGGGTTAGTAGCGTTTGCGGCGGCTTTGGGTGTGATGCCTTTGGATATGCCAGAATCAGTTTTGGTACGCTTCCAAGGTGAATTGCAACCAGGTGTAACTTTACGCGATATCGTCAACGCCATTCCCTACGTAGCCATTCAAAAAGGTTTGCTGACGGTAGAAAAGCAGAACAAGAAAAATGTCTTCTCTGGACGAATTTTAGAAATTGAAGGTTTGCCAGATTTAAAAGTCGAACAAGCCTTTGAACTCGCCGATGCTACAGCGGAACGTTCTTGTGCAGGTTCTACTATTAAACTGAGTGTAGAGACAATTTCGGAATATCTGCGTTCCAATGTAGCGCTGTTGAAGAACATGATAGCACGGGGTTATAGTGATGCCCGTACTATCTTACGGCGGATCGCCAAGATGGAAGAATGGTTAGCAAACCCCGTGTTACTAGAAGCAGATGCAGATGCGGAGTATGCAGAAATCATTGAAATTGATTTGAACGAAATCAAAGAACCAATTGTGGCGGCTCCCAATGACCCCGATAATGTGAAATTATTATCGGAAGTTGCTAATGATCCGGTGCAAGAAGTATTCGTTGGTTCTTGTATGACGAATATCGGTCATTATCGGGCAACAGCCAAAGTTTTGGAAGGTGCCGGTGAGGTGAAAACTCGTCTGTGGATAGCACCACCAACCCGCATGGATGAACACCAATTAAAAGAAGAAGGTGTGTATGCTATTTTTGGCGGTGCGGGTGCTAGAACAGAAATGCCAGGATGCAGTTTATGCATGGGAAATCAGGCGCGAGTTGCTGATAACACAACAGTATTTTCTACCTCTACCCGCAACTTTAATAATCGCATGGGTAAAGGTGCAAGAGTATATCTTGGTTCAGCAGAATTAGCCGCAGTTTGTGCATTGTTGGGGCGCATTCCCACAGTACAGGAATATCTGGATATTGTGGCAAAGAAAATTGATCCTTTTGCCGATAATTTGTATCGCTATTTGAACTTTGATCAAATCGTCGGTTTTGAGGATGAAGGGCGCGTAATTTCTAAAGAGGAGCAGGCTTTGTTGGTATAGTTTGATGAGGGTGGGTTTAATGCCCACCTAATTTTTATCGTTTGGGTAAAAATGCCAGCAAAAGATATATACCATGATGCTGTTAAACAAGCTCTAATTAAAGATGGCTGGACAATTACGATGGATAAGATAATTCACTATCAAAATATCATCAAGCAAATTTTAACAGAGTATCAAGAAATTTCTGCACAAGTTCCTGATGATGATGTAGATGAAGAATTAATGTTTGATGATGAAAGACACCAATACCTCTGGTTTAATATTGGTTGGAAACAAGGAAAAAGAGTTAAAGGAATTTCTGTCTATATTCGTATTAAGAATAACAAGATTTATATTGAAGAAGATTGGACTGAGGAGGGGATAGCAACTGAGTTAATGCGGTTAGGCGTTCCTGGTAGTGATATTGTGTTGGCTTTTCAGCCGCCAGAGGTGAGGAAATATACTGAGTTTGCCACAGCTTAAAAAAATACGGTTGTAAAATTTATATAGTAACTATCTTAAAGTATATGAATGCTCCATCTGTCACTAGCCAAAATCTCTATGATCAAGACTTTTATTTATGGACACAAACAATTGCCCAGAAGTTAAAGGAACATAAATTTAATGAAATAGATTTACCTAATTTAATTGAAGAAGTTGAAAGCATGGGTAGGAGTGAAAAACGGGAATTAAAAAGCCGTTTAATTGTGTTATTAATGCACTTACTGGAATGGCAATATCAGCCAGAAAAACGAAGCGAAAGTTGGTGCAGTACCATTACTGAACAACGCATCTGTATTGAAGCACTATTAGAAGATAGCCCTAGTTTACAACCGTTAATTACAGAAGTATTTGAAGATTGTTATCAAAAAGCTCGTCTTAAAGCATCTGATGAAACAGGTATTGAATTAAATTTTTTTCCTAATGAATGTCCTTTTAGTTTAGAAGAAACTCTTAATATTCAACTGACACCATAATTTCGATAGGTGAACACTAATGGACTTTTACACAGTAGTACTCAAGCAAAGTGCTGGTTATTGGGTTGCTTTGTGTTTAGAAAATGGAATTGTAGGACAGGGTATTCTTCCAGAAGATGCTATTACTAAACTAAAGGAAGCTATTGAGTCTTTTGAAGTTGTTTATGAATCTGAAACTAATATTTATAAATCTCCAATTTCTATTGAAGAATTACATGAATTTGTGTTTTTAAATAATTTTTTACCTCACGCAAAGGCGCAAAGGCGCAAAGAAAAATCTTAAAAGAAAGGCTTTTGTAATAAGTTTATTTTTGGGTATGGCTACGGCGTCGAGGTGATAAAAATTGCCATAATATAGCCATAGGCAAAAGTCTGGGGTTATATCAAAAAGCCTGCCTGAGCAGGCTTCAAATTTTTAGGTAGCTTATAAGCTTGGAAGTCAAGATTAATAATTATACACAAGTAGTATCATTACAACCGAGAGCATCCCTGAGCTTACGCTTCAAATCACTAGAAATAGGTAAATTGTTAATTTCGTTACATAAGTTGGCTCTTGACTCGTTTTTCCTTCGCTCTGTATATATTCCTATTAAAAGACCATCGATACCATATTTACCTATAGCATCTGCTACTAATCCAGCAATACCGAGAGCCGCAATACCACCTATCATTCCAAAAGGCCCACCAAGAGCAGCCAAAGCTGTTGTGATTGCAGCACCTCCTGCAAGTCCTGTAGCCGCCATAGTTACTACAAGTAATACTCCTGGTAAGCCTAAAGCTGCAACCTTTCTTACTACTTCATCCATAAGCTGATTAATAAACTCACTATTGATAATAAAAAATAATTTTATACAAATAAGTAAACAATAACCTTTGTGAATTTACTTAAATTACAACAATTGTCACAAAAGCTGTTTATAATAGAGAATACCTGAACCTAGACAAATAAATAATCTGCTACAGAAGCAAACACTTCGTGCCGCCGAAATATACAAATATTCTGAGGTTAAGGCATGAGTGTTAAAGTTAGTGAACTAGAGAATCTTGCTCTCCAACTTGGCTTTTACAAAGCACGACACAAAGGTAGTCATGCTTTTTGGAAACATCAAGATGGGCGTTCAACTACCATACCTGTTCATGGTAATTCCGAGATTGGAGGTTGGCTGTTACATCAAATTCTAAGCCAGTTAGGCGTTACTGAGGAGGCACTAAGTACAAAAAATAAAAAGCGGAACAATTAAGAAAAAATAATTAATTTATCATTAACTTAAATTATTAATTAACTAAAGTATAAAAAATTCAGAGTATCAAAATTGCTGAAAAACAAGAAAAAGTATAAGTCAGACTTTCTCGAAAGCAGATCGCCACCTTAAATGTGTTCCAATTGTCTAGGTAAATTCATAACAAGTGGCACGGGAAAGGATTTCTGTAGCAGATAATTTATTAAAATACAATCCCATGCACTAGGTATTGGTTGTTATAATTGAGTCCTATGATTTATCTGCAAGATTACACCACTGTGATCCGTCCCGATGACAATGGTACTTTTGTCGCCTATGTTCCGGCTATTCCTGGTTGTCATGCTTGGGGACAAACGCCAGATGAAGCCCGTACTGAACTTGTCTATGTTTTTGAAATGATTCAAGAAGAGTACGAAGAACAAGGTCGTTCTCTACCTGAAGATGTTGAACTGGTAATTGCAAATGCCAGCTAAAGCCAGTGAATTAGAACGGGTGGCACGGAAACTCGGTTTTGAAAAAGTACGACAGAAAGGCAGTCATGCACGTTGGCAGCATTCAGATGGACGAGCCACTACAATTCCTATTCATGGCAATGCTGAAATTGGTAATTGGTTATTTTATGAAATTATTAAGCAGTTGGGGATTACGGAGGAAGAGTTTAACCAATTACGATAAGTGATAAGTGAAGCGATCGCACCCTCACACTCACAAAACAAATTATTCCTCATCTTCCAAATCTCCCCAGAACAGCCTGACAAACTCAAGAGCCGCAGCAGGCTCAATTTCTTGAAGCGCCTTGCGAATTTTCACCACCGTATCACCTGGCGGATCTGCAATTTCATTCACCCAGCCAAAAACACTGGAACGATTGACTCCCATAACTACAGCCAATCGATTTTGGGTGATGCCATAAATTTTTAGTACTCGTTTGAGGGCTTTTCCTGCTTGTGTCATGCCTCCGATTTTGTCAGAGGCTTATACCCAAGTAAATGTTTGTAATTACGAACAATATGATAGAGTTAATTATGTTCGTAATTACGAACATAGTTTTTAGTGAAAATCTAGGTCAACTCTAATGAACAAAAGTTCTTTACCTTCGGTGCAAACAGATCCAGATAGAGAACCCGTTAGTTTCCTCGTCATCGGTTCGCGCCAGACAGTCACCAATACAATTCAAACGCTCTATAAAATGGGTTTTGCTGAGATTAACGAGTGGAGTCCTCTTTTACCTGCTTCTGAACCAGGCAAAGTGATGAAAATTTTAACTCGAAGTGTTCCAACAGACTAAAAATTGTATTTGCAATAGTGCTGCGATCGCTCCCATCTAACACACAGACCTAACCCCCCAACCCCCAACACTCACGAGGGAAGGGTGAGAAATCTGACTCCCCTCTCCGCGTCGGAGAGGGGTTGGGGGAGAGGTCAGCCATAATGTATGAATCAACACAAGCCTTCATACTTTACACATGAATAATCCAACACCATGCCAACCCTCACCACGGGAAGAGGAAGGAAATTGTAATATCATCGTTGGGCAAAAAATAAACTCGATAAAATTGGAACGTGCTAAAGAACTTCGTCGCCAAATGACACCAGAAGAAAAAATACTTTGGCAACATCTTCGTACTAATCACTTGCATGGTTTACACTTTCGCCGTCAGCAAATTATTGATGGGTTTATTGCAGATTTCTACTGTCACGCAGCTGGATTAGTGATAGAAGTGGATGGAAAAATTCATCAACAACAAGCTGAATATGATGCAGAACGTGACAAAGTTTTGTCAGCTAGGGGATTACGGTTATTGCGGATTAAAAATGAAGAGGTGAGACAGGAACTTGATCAGGTTTTGATGCGTATTTCTAAAGCTTGTTGTCAATAGACCTAACCCCCCGGCCCCCAACACTCACGAGGGAAGGGGGAGGAATCTGGCTCCCCTCTTTGCGTCGGAGAGCGGTTGGGGGAGAGGTCAATTCTTATAGATGCTGCTGTCACTTAACTAGACTGCCGCCAATGGGTTGGTGCTTCGATATAATCAGGAAGGCGAGTAGTGCGATCGCCAAGTGCCATTTTAATCTGTTGTAATTCTAGATTTTTCGCTCCTGTCAAAACTGCACCTTCAAGTTTGACATCACGGAGATTGGCATCACTAAAGTTTGCTCCTATTAAGTTAGCCCTGGAAAGGTCAGCATCATAGAAAACTGCCCGATGCAAATTAGCTCCCATCAAATTTGCTTTATGTAAGTCGGCTTCGGTAAAGCTGGCTTCTGTCAAGTTGGCGAAAAACACTTCTGTATGATGTAGTTTAGCAGCATTCAAATTTGCTCCAGTCAAATCAGCAGCATTTAAATTTGCCCCAGTCAGGTTTGCACCAATTAAACCAGAAAAATGCAAGTTGGCTTTAGCTAGTTTTGCTCCTTGCAAGTTGGCTAAAAATAGCTTTGCTCCAGATAAGTTAGCAACTTTCAAAGTCGCTTGTTGCAAGTTGGCTTTGTAAAGGTTTGCCCCTTGCAAGTTGGCACCACGCAGACTTGCTGCAAACAAGTTAGCACCCCGCAGAGTTGCCCAACTCAAGTTGGCTCGATTCAAATTTGCCCAACAAAGTTTCGTTCCTCGCAAATTTGCTTTTACCAATTTGGCTTCATAAAGAATCGTCCCAATGAGTCTAGCACCTTCCAGGTCTGCACCACTAAGGTCACAGCTACGCAAATCTGCACCGCTGAGATCGCAACCACGCAAGTCTACCCGTTGGAGGTTGGCTCCCAACAAGTCTACTCGCATCATGTCTGTATTACGTAAATCGAGTTTCTGATTTTCCTGTTCTATTAGAGTATTCCGCCGTCCGATCGCAGTCAAAGCTGCTTGAATATCCCTGCGAATTTTTGGGGATGGTTCATGTATGTTAATTTCTGGCAGTTGCGTCAGTCGCTCTTTGCTTCTTTGTTTATTCAAATATTTTGGTAATAAATCTTCTTCCCTGTGTTGTGCTTGTTCACGAACAGGAGCATTTTCTCGCACAAAAGCTGTGAGGATTTCCATGATTGTCCAGTGTTCTTGTGGAAAATCCTGAGCGATTCTTTCTAAAACATAAATTGCGCTTGTGCGGATTTCAATTCTCTCATGTCCCAGCTGAGTAATTGCTGCCATCAAGCGTTCTGTCACCAGCCTGTCTTGATTGAGTTTGGCATTTTCCAGACTCATTTCAATTTTTTTTTCGGCAGCTAGCCGCCAATGGAGAATCTCAGCTAAAGCATTTTTCTGCATAGCTTCCGTACGCTTTGCTACATAATAAGCATTCGCCATTACTGCCAATCCTAAAAAAACTATGGCACTAGCTATGAATGCTTGATTTTTATACTGCATCTGTTGCGTAATTGATAATCCTTTGGTGTTGGATGATATGAAAACAATCAGAGTCAGTACGACAGCAAATATAACTGTTATAACTATTAACAAACGTGGGAATTTGTCTGTCTTATTAGCAGACATAGCAGTAATATTCCTCACTACACAGAATTATTACTTATAGGTTTGGAAACATAAGTATAGCACTTTGTTACAAATTTGAATATGTCTCCTCAGCATTAGTTAATCTGCCATTTTGTGAGAAAATGGTATCAAATGTTATAGTAATTAATAAGATTATGTGCTAGTTAAATCATGTAATGATGCGATCGCTCATGGTAAAGTCGCACCCTGTTTGCAAGTAGCCATGTGTCAAAAGCCAGATCAAATCTGACTTTCTTAATTACGAATTACGAATTACAAAGTAGATAATTTAGCCTCGCGCAAATTTGCGCCTTCTAGTATGGCATCATCAAGATTTGCCCCACACAGATTAGCTAAATATAAGTTTGCTCTACAGAGCTTAGCACCAGCAAGGTTAGCGCCGCTGAGATTGGCTGCACTGAGAATTGCCCCTGAAAAGTTTGCTCCTGCAAGGTTAGCGCCGCTAAGGTTGGCTGCACTGAGAATTGCCCCTGAAAAGTTTGCTCCTGTAAGGTTAGCCCCAGAAAGATTAACTTGGTAAAGGTTTGACAGTTCTAAGTTAGCCTCATGCAAATTTGCTCCCCTTAAATCAGTATGGCTCAAATCTAGTTGTTCATTTTCTAAGTCTTTGTGGGCATCTCTTCTACCAATAACAGTAAGGGCTACTTGAATATCTGTACAAATTGTGAGTGATGGCTGGCTTTTGTACTCCTCTTGACTCATGTCAGGAGTATTATTTCGCACAAAATTAGCAAGGATTTCCATGATTTTCCAGTGATGTTGTGGATAATTATGAGCAAATTGCTCTAAATCATAGATTGCCGCCAGCCGATGCTCAATTTTTGGGTTATTCAAATGTTCTATTGCTATTCTTAAACATTCTTTGAGTGCTTTATATGAAGAAGCTTGCAATTTTTCTTGCTGAAAAATTATCCCGGATATGATATTGATAAATGGCGCTTGATTTAATGTTAATTGCTTTTTCGCTGAGTAGTAAGCATTGATAATGACTGACAACATAACTAACAAGATTTGGGACGATTGACTGGTGTATGCTATTTTCTATGGTTTTACATAGTTTGCCATTAGTAATTTTAAGGATTATTTAAGTCTCACAAGCAATGAAATATTACTATAGCTTCAATAAATAATAACTATAGTAAATGCTGAATATAACCAACAATATTCAGTACAAGCTGGGAAATAATACCAAACAATGGCAAAATATTTTTTTAGATTTTTAATTTTCAATTGTTTTCTTTTACACTCTTTTCTATCTAACATGAACAGCCAGGTTGATCAATGCAGCAATTTTCCCAGCCAATAGTTAAAGATGTAGTGCTAATTGGTGGCGGTCACAGCCATGCAATTGTACTAAGAATGTTTGGGATGCAACCTTTACCTGGAGTACGGTTAACTCTGATTACTCCAAGTTCAGATACACCATACTCTGGGATGCTTCCAGGACACATTGCAGGATTTTACAGCCACGAAGAATGCCACATTGATTTACGAAAATTGGCGAATTTTGCTCAAGCACAGTTATATATTGACGAAGTAGTTGGTTTGGATTTAAAAAACCACAAAATAATTTGTGCTAATCGTCCTAACGTCCATTTTGATGTGCTGTCTGTTGATATTGGTAGTACTCCCGCCACCATATCTATACCAGGTGCAGCAGAATATGCGATCGCAGCTAAACCAGTACCGAAACTATTAAAACATTGGTATCAACTGCTGGAAAGGGTAGCTCACAATACCCAAGAACAGCTTAGCATTGGAATTGTAGGTGGCGGCGCTGGTGGTGTGGAATTGGCACTCTCGATGCAAACTCATTTACATGAGATTTTGCGCCAAAATCAACAATCAACTACAAATTTGGCAATTCATTTATTCCAACGTGATCAGAAACTGTTGCCTCGTTATCATCAGTCAGTACAGCATTTAATTAAGCAAATTTTAACGAAGCGTAGTATCAATTTACATTTGAGTGAATCAGTGTGTAAAATTGTACCAAAATATCAAGAAAGATTAGAAATTAAATGTGAATCTGGCTTGATAATAGAGTGTCAAAAAATTTTTTGGGTGACCCAAGCATCTACACCGCAGTGGTTGAAAACGGCAGGATTAGCAACAGATGAACAAGGCTTTATTTTAGTAAAGGACACCTTACAATCTCAAAGTCATCCAGAAATATTTGCAGCGGGTGACATTGCCACAATGGTAAATCATCCTCGTCCCAAAGCTGGCGTGTTTGCTGTGCGACAAGGTAAACCCTTGTTTGAGAACTTGCAACGCTTTTTATTAGGTAAATCGCTCAAATTATACAGACCACAGCAACAATATTTAAGTTTAATTGGTACAGGAGACAAAAAAGCGATCGCTACACGCGGTTCTTTCACCCTACCACCCCACCAATTATTGTGGCGTTGGAAAGATTGGATTGACCGCCGCTTCATGGAGAAATTTGATAACTTACCACAGATGAGGGACATAAGGGAGAAATTCCCGACTCCCGACTCCCGACTCCCGACTCCCGACTCCCCATTCCGTTGCGCTGGCTGTGGTTCTAAAGTGGGTGGTACGATTTTAGAAAGAGTGCTATCTCGCATTCAGCAAGAACAACCAATTGCCAAAGATAGAGAAGATATCATTATTGGTTTGGATGCGCCAGATGATGCGGCGGTGATAGAAATACCGAAAGGGCAATTGCTGGTGCAAACAATTGATTATTTTCGCACTTTAATTAATGATCCGTATATATTTGGGCAAATTAGCGCTAATCATTGCTTAAGCGATATTTTTGCCATGGGGGCAACTCCTACTAGTGTACTAGCGATCGCTACCATTCCCTACGCAGCGCCCGCCAAAGTTGAAGAAACTCTCTATCAATTATTATCTGGTGCTGTCAAAGTCCTCAACCAAGCACAAGCACCGCTAATTGGTGGACACACAACTGAAGGAACCGAACTAGCATTTGGCTTGGCTTGCAACGGTTTAGCTTATCCCGACAAGCTATTACGTAAAAGTGGAATGCAACCAGGACAAGTATTAATTTTAACCAAAGCAGTGGGAACTGGAATTTTATTTGCTGCCCAAATGCGTGGTTTAGCCAAAGGTCATTGGCTTGATCATGCTGTAGAGTCAATGTTGTTATCAAATCAAGCTGCGGCAACATGTTTGTTGCAACATGGGGCGACTGCTTGCACAGATGTTACAGGTTTTGGGTTGCTGGGACACTTAATAGAAATGGTGCAAGCTTCTCACGTTGCAGTTGAGTTACAACTTGCAGCCATCCCCATATTACCAGGGGCAACCGAAACAGGACAAAAAGGGATTTTTAGCTCACTTCAACCAGAAAATTTAGAAGCATCACTAACAATTCAAAATCGCTTGCAAGTTGAATCTCACCCCAATTATCCTTTATTATTCGACCCACAAACAGCTGGCGGTCTTTTAGCTTCCATCCCAGAAGCACAAGCTACTCCCTGTTTAGCTACACTCCAAGCTTTGGGATATCAGTATACTTGTGTAATTGGTCGCATCACGCCGCCAGCGATGACACAACCAATTACTTTGATTGATAAAGACTAAGTAAAACGGTAAGAATAAACAAAACTATATTACGAAATGTAAATGTACTTGAAACCCTCACCAGTGACGCCACGTGCTTCACTTGGGGAGCCACTGCGTTGCGGTGAGAGGGTCGCAAATGACAAATGACAAATGACAACCCTCTCAGACTTTTGCAGCACAAACCCACCGATTACGTCCTTGTTCTTTAGCTTTATACAAAGCTTTATCGGCTGCATTAACTAACTCTTGAGTAGAACTTTTAGCTGTTGGTATTTGAGTTGCCACACCTAAACTGACGGTCACAAAATCTTGAGAGCTATTCTTTCTAGTATGAGGAATATTTAATAGTTCAATAGACTTATGAATCAACTTAGTTACTTTAATAGCACCTGATTCGTTCGTATTGGGCAAAAGGACAATAAATTCTTCACCACCATAACGAGCTAGTAGATCCGTAGGACGCTTTAATACAGTTTGTGCTGCACGAGCAACTTGTATTAAGCATTCATCCCCTGCTAAGTGCCCATAACAATCGTTATAATCTTTGAAATAGTCAATATCAAATAAAACTAAAGATAAATAATTCCCAGTTCGTTTTAGTTGATTCCATTCCCGCTCTAAAAATTCATCAAAACAACGACGGTTAGCTATTTTGGTTAGTCCATCTAGCTTACTTAGTTTTTCTAACTGAGAATTTGCCACTTCTAAAGCATGATTCGCTTGAGCCAATTGATTAGCTTGAAAGTGGGATTGCTCTAATAATTCGGAATGTTCTAAAGCCACATTAAACTGAGCTGCTAATTGTCGAATAAATTTAATTTCTGAAGTTTTCCAGTCCCGTGAACAACGGCAATGATGAACACATAGTAATCCCCACAAATCTTGTCCTTTCATTATAGGTACAACAATTTGCGCCTTGATTTGAAATTGCTCTAACACTATAAGGTGACAATCTTTTAGTCCAGCTTGATAAATATTTGATAATACCTGTATACGCCCTTGGTGATAAGCAACTGCATATTTTTCCCCAAAACAATAATCCTTCACTTTTATGGTAATCACCGAATCGTAATCAGGCAATACATTCTCAGAGACAAATTCACCAGAGGTATAGTTCGATTCAGGGTCAAATCGAAAGATCCCAACGCGATCTGCACGGAGAGCTTTACGAACTTCTCGTACAGTTGTCTTAAACAAAGTGTCTAAATTAAGAGATTCACGAATTTCAGCAACTAAATTAAACAGAATCTCCTGTTGCTGATTCGCTTTATGCAGTTCCGCTGCTTTTTGTTCTGCTTGAGCTAACAATTCTGCTTGTTTAACTGCAAACCCTAACTGTGTTGCAATCTGAGACAGAAACTGTATTTCTAATTTTTTCCATTCATGTGGTTGTGAGTGCTGATAAGCAGCAAGTACTCCCCACAATTTTTTCCCCACAAAAATTGGTGCAGTTGCGTAAGCTCTAATATGGAACTGTTCTAAAATTTCTAAATGGCATTGAGACAAGCCTGTTGAATAGACATCTGAAACCACTAAAGTTTCATTATTACGATAACGTCCACCTTGATGTTCTTGTAGATAAGAGTCATTCCAAACTGTATTTTTTCCTAAGGTCTCTACATCATCCCATCCAGGTTCTGCAAACTCAAAGTCATTGACAAATTCTCCACCCCAGTTTTTATAGAAACGATAAACAGCAATCCGCTCGACGCGAAGTAATTTGCAAGTTTCCTTAGTGGCTGTACGAAAAATTGTTTCTAACTCTAGAGAAGCCCGGATTTTGCTAATAACTCTATAAAGGGCCTTTTCTTGGTCTTCGAGTTGCTGAATTTGAACGTTTTGCTCATACAATTGAGTTTTTAAATCACTAACACTAGGCTGTCCTAACAGTTTACAAAATAAATCAGCAGATATTTTGGTGATGTTATGTAAAATTTTGTCTGACATAAAAAGTATAATTTAAATTTATTTACGTATAAGACTATAAAAATAAACCAAATGTTTACGTAATTTTTCTTAGAAAATTTGAAAAATATTAAAGTTAATAAATAAAAAATGCTAGCAATTAAAATTTAAGCAGAGTATTAAAATATATCTCTTGGAGAGAAATTATAAAATCATTTTCTAAAATTGTCAAAAATCACCTCATAAAACTCCAAAAAAATGATTATCAGTCTTAAATAGTCGTCTTTTCTTTGGTTATTGGCTATATTATGCGTTGGATAACAGTTTAATAAGTATATTAAATTATATTAAAAGGTAAAAAACATAAGGTATTAAGTAGATATTTATAATTTTTCCCAAGCAAGTATTCAGTAAAATGAAAAACTAATTCAATGAATTTATTACAACAGAAAAAATACAAAACTCTAAGTGATAAATAAGCGATTTGTTCTATGGTTCAAAAATTATTACTTTGACAAGTAAATTTTTATGGATTTTGGGTGATTATCAAGTCAAACTATTTAGTTGTTTAAATTTAACTACAGTCAGTCGAGAAGATAACTTCATCAATGCTACCGCTTCATACCAAGTTGCATTCAGAGATAGTAGCTTAGGGAGCAGAGGGCAAGATACTAACTCACCAAGATGGTAAGTGGACTCACCAAGCAGAGGATGTGGCGTCTTTTGACTGCGACCCCCTCACCGCAACCTATGCATTACCCACATCTTTCTTTACCATCTTGAAACCCTGATTAAATAACCATCTTAGAGACTAAGGGCTGAAGTATACTTGACGAATTGGCGCAGTTCAAACAAAAAACTGCTGTATAGACCAATATTATAGTTGAGTTAAGCATTTCTTCTTGATCTTTGTGGAACGGACACTTTGCTCAACGGGGGGCTTCGGGGCCTCCTCTGGGGATGGGGGGAGACCCCCGCACACAAGTGCCCTCCTCTGCGCCTAGTACCCTGGGGAAAGCCTCTTTGAGGAGAGGGGTTATTTAAAAGAGCATGAGAAGGCTGACGTTCCTACGTCTCTAACACCAACGCGTCTAGGTTAAATAAATTGACTTTCACAAAGACTTTTAGCCTTAACTCAACCGTATTGAGTTATAGTTAGCAATGATAAAATAGTCAGCGACAGCAATAATTTGTATTGCTCAACACTTTGAATTTTTACTATCACATGTTCAAATAAAAATGATTTAATAAAATTCTTGCGAAAGTGTACACAGCCTCCTCTGTTTCAGAGATTGTGACTTCCGCAATTAATTTTTGTAAAATATTTCATAACTACATGATTATTGACCGATGAAAAACGCTTTTACTCGTACCACAGCATTATTATCTACTTGCGCTTTACTGTTAACAGCCTGCGGTGGTGGCTCTAATACCAACACAAATGCAAATAACAGTTCTAATAATACTACAACTAACACTGCAACTAATACCACAGCAACGACAGGGACATCGGGTGCTATTCCCATTGGTATTGCTGTTGCACAAACTAGCAACGTGGCTTTACTTGGACAAGAACAAATTGCTGGAGTTAAAATTGCCGAAAAGTATTTCAATGATAAAGGTGGCATCAACGGTACTCCAATCAAATTAGTATTTCAAGATACTGCCGGTGATGAAGCTGGAACAATTAATGCTTTTCAAACTTTAATTAATAAGGATAAAGTAGTTGGGATTGTAGGCCCAACTTTGTCACAACAAGCTTTTAGTGCTGATCCTGTGGCTGAACGTTCCAAAGTACCAGTTATTGGCCCATCAAATACAGCAAATAAAATACCTGAAATAGGTGATTATATTGCTCGTGTATCTGCACCAGTTTCTATAGTCGCGCCTAACTCAGTGAAAGCTGCATTCAAACAAAATCCTAACATTAAAAAAGTTGCTGTTTTCTATGCTCAAAATGATGCTTTTAGCAAGTCAGAAACAGAGATTTTTCAGAAAACAGTAAAGGATCAAGGTTTGGAGTTAGTCACAGTACAAAAGTTTCAAACCAGTGATACAGATTTTCAAAGCCAAGCTACTAATGCAATTAATCTTAAACCAGATTTAGTGATTATTTCTGGTTTGGCTGCTGATGGTGGAAACTTAGTGCGCCAACTGCGGGAACTAGGTTATAAGGGTTTAATTGTTGGTGGTAATGGTTTAAATACATCCAACATATTTCCTGTTTGTAAGGCATTGTGTGACGGTGTGTTAATTGCTCAAGCTTATAGTCCAGAACAACCAGGTGAACTTAACGCCGCATTTCGCAAAGCTTATACCGACCAATATAAGAAAGAACCACCTCAATTTAGCGCTCAAGCTTTTGCAGCAGTGCAAGTATATGTGGAAGCTTTGCAAGCGTTAGATAAAAAGAGCAAAGTCAGTAAATTACAATTGCCACAATTACGAACTGAATTAAACAAACAATTGCTAACTGGGAAATACAACACACCTCTAGGTGAAATTGGTTTTACACCAGTTGGTGAGGTAGTGCAAAAAGAGTTTTACGTAGCCCAAATTAAAATGGAAAAAGACGGAAGTCAGGGCAAATTCGCTTTTATCAAATAGCTGCTAAATGGATATTAGTCTTTTTTTGCAACAATTGCTAAACGGTCTATCTATCGGTAGCGTCTATGCAATATTTGCTTTGGGTTATACCTTGGTTTATTCTATTTTGGGCATCATTAATTTAGCCCATGGTGCAATTTTTACCCTAGGAGCATATTTCACTTATGCACTTATGGGTGGTACTTTTGGATTTAACGGTTTGTTGGCTAATTTAACTTTGCCTATACAATTACCGTTTGCCATAGCTTTAATTTTAGGAAGTAGTCTAGCAGGATTAGTAGGCATAGCAATAGAACGCATTGCTTTTCAACCTTTACGCCGTCAAGGATCAGACCCATTGCTAACAGTTGTTTCTAGCCTGGGTGTAGCAGTGGTAATTGTGAATTTAATCCAATATTTGGTAGGTGCAGAAAGTTATACATTTCCCGCAGGAACTTACGGTAATTTACCGCCTTCGATTAACTTTGGTAGTGAAGAAAAACAAATTCCCATTCGTACGGTACAAATAGTAATTTTTATCGTATCTTTGGTATTTGTGGCAATAATTACCTACTTTATTAATCGTACTAAATATGGTAAAGCCATGCAGGCGATCGCAGAAGACCCCACTACAGCCAGTTTATTAGGAATTAACAGCGATCGCTTTATTGTGTTGACTTTCTTTATCAGCAGTTTTTTAGCAGGAGTAGCGGGTACTTTAGTCGCCTCTAGTGTCAGCATTGCTGGCCCGTATTTCGGTATTACTTTTGGTTTGCGGGGTTTAGCAGTAATTGTCTTAGGTGGTTTAGGTAGTATTCCCGGTGCAGTGTTGGGAGGTTTCCTGATTGGATTAGTTGAAGCGTTTGTCCCTGCGGAATACTCTGGTTATAAAGATGCTGTAGCCTTTGGAATATTGTTTATCATGCTATTAGTTAGACCCCAAGGTTTGCTAGGGCGTAGATTTATTCAGAAAGTTTAAAGACGATATCTGTATAGCATATGACAATCACTACAAAACCAAAATTAACCTTTGAACAGTTCTTGGAACAATGTCCAGAAGAAGGTTTCTATGAACTTGTCGATGGAGAAATTGTAGAAGTGCGTTCAACAAGAAATCATGATGATGTTGCCAATTTTATTTTGTTTTCTTTTAATGATGAAATCAGACGACTCAATTTAAATTATGTAGTTAATAACACAGTAGTATTTAGAACTAAAACTGCTCAAGGAATAGAACAAGGACGCAAGCCTGATGTGAGTGTTATAGATAAAGATGTATGGCGCTCAAATCGTTCTGCATACTCTGCACTTGAAGAACCTATTCAATTAGCTGTAGAAGTGACATCAACTAATTGGGAAGATGACTACATTGATAAATTAGATGAATATCAACGCTTAGGTATTACAGAGTATTGGATTGTAGATTACTTAGCAATTGGACTGAGAGATTATTTAGGTAATCCCAAAGTACCCTCTGTATTTGTTTTTCTCTTAGATACTAATGGGAAATACCAGCGTACACAGTTTAGAGGTTCAGAACGGATTGTTTCGCAAACTTTTCCTGAACTAACATTGACATCCGAGCAAATATTAACAGCTTAATAAATAATATAATTAATTATTAGCTGATAAGCTGAAATAAAAAGTTTTGAAATGGCTGAATTTTTCTCTACTTATGGTTCGCTAATTATCTCGATGGTCTTAGGTGCGTTACTAGGACTATCACTTTATTTACCATTAATGACAGGACAGCTATCTTTGGCTAGCCCTGGATTTTATGCTTTAGGTGGTTATATTGCCGCGATTTTATCAACAAAAGTTTTTACATCAAGCACCGATTTATTTCCGTTTCAATACTTGTTAGCAGAAATGATCATTGCTGGTGCAATTTCTGGTTTACTAGGTGTAGCCGTAGGAATTCCAGCATTAAGATTAAGAGGGATTTATTTAGCGATCGCTACTATTGCTTTTGTAGAAGTTTTACGAGTCCTCTCCCTGAACTTGGAAATTACAGGCGGTGCTGTGGGAATTTTTGGTATTCCTCAACCCTTCCAAACACAAATTGAATACTTATGGATTGCTTTACCATTACTAATAGTTACTATGGTATTAATTTACCGTTTGGAACGTATTCGTGTAGGCAGGGCATTTACAGCCATTCGTGAAGATGAATTAGCTGCGGGAGCAATGGGAATTGACCCTACATACTATAAAGTATTAGCATTCACTCTAGGGGCAATTCTTGCCGGAGTTGTAGGTGCAATTAGCGCTCATTTTCTCAATACTTGGAATGCCCGTCAAGGAACTTTCGACGCTAGTATTATCTATTTAACTTTTGTGTTGATTGGCGGTTCGAGAACTTTTTTAGGTTCTGTCATCGGTGGTATGGTATTTACAGCCTTACCAGAAGTTTTACGAGGGCTAGCAGACACAGGCGGTTTACCCACTTGGCTAGCACAATTTTTACGTGATGGGCGATTAATTATTTTTGGCTTACTAATAGTTGTAGGAACAATTTTTTTCCCTCAAGGTTTGGTAACTCCAGATGTTTTTAAAAAAGGTAAAATCAGAGATAGAAAAAGTCAATAATAGAAAATGATCATTAACCCAAAATTTGAAAATAATATTGTTTTAGAGACAAAATTCCTGACTCGCCGATTTGGGGGGTTAGTGGCAGTAAATAATGTATCTTTTGCAGTTAATAAAAATGAAATTTTTGGCCTGATTGGCCCTAACGGTGCTGGTAAAACAACACTTTTTAATTTAATTACAGGATTGATTCCATCTTCTAGCGGAGAGTTACTTTATCAAGGTGCAGAAATATCTCGGCTGCGTCCCCATCAAATAGCAGCTTTAGGCATTGCGCGTACCTTTCAAAATATTCGCTTATTTGGAGAATTATCCGCTTTAGAAAATGTCATCGTCGCTCGACATTTGCACATTAAAAGTAGCATTATCAAAGGAGTTTTAGGATTACCGCCAGCCTCAACAGAAGAAGAAAAAAACAGGCGGAAAGCTTTAGAATTATTGGATTTGATGGGCTTGAGAGAACGCACTGAAGAGAAAGCTAAAAATTTTGCTTACGGCGACCAACGGCGCTTAGAAATTGCCCGCGCTTTAGCTTTAGAACCACAAGTTTTACTTCTCGATGAACCTGCTGCGGGGATGAACCCCAGCGAAAAACAACAACTTAGCGAATTTATCCGTAGTCTCCGCGATCGCTTCAATTTAACTATTATACTAATTGAACATCATGTACCATTGGTCATGGGATTGTGTGATCGCATTGCAGTTTTAGATTTCGGTCAATTGATTGCTTTAGGCGAACCAGCTGTTGTCAAAAATAATCCGGCTGTGATTGAAGCTTATTTAGGCAATGAATAAGCAATGTGAGTTCTTGACTATTGCTTTGTGAAATTGCTGAGAGATTTATCTTATGAAGACCTGATTAAGGCACTTACTAAACTAGGCTACGAAACGACTCGCCAAACTGGTAGCTATATTCACCTAACAACTCAGGAAAATGGAGAACACCACCTGACAATTCCTGCACACGATCCAATTAAAAGAGGAACACTCAATGCTATTCTTCGAGATATTGCCAGTCACTTTGATTTAGAGCGTGAAGACTTACTTAATCGCCTCTTCTAGCAACACACTTTACATCTACTAAATTACGAATTACGAATTAAAATGAACGCTCATGACCAACTAAATTTTACACTATTAGAAATTCGAGAATTAGATGTCAATTATGGTGGAATTAAAGCTCTCAAAAATATCAACTTAAAGATTGATAAAGGTGAGGTAGTGACTTTAATTGGTGCTAATGGTGCTGGTAAAACTACCACACTCCGCGCTATATCTAAAATAGTTAATCCTCAAAGTGGTGATATTATCTACAGTGGACGTAACATTACTCGCCGCCAAACTCATGAACTTGTCAAACTTGGTATCGCCCATTGTCCTGAAGGACGGAGAGTATTAGCGCGGCAAACAGTATATGATAATTTACTATTGGGTGCTTACATTCGCTCCAATCAAGCAGAGATAAAAGCAGATATTCAACGCCAATTTGAGCTATTTCCCAGGTTAGCACAAAGACGTAATCAACTAGCAGGAACCCTCAGCGGTGGCGAACAACAAATGTTAGCGATCGCTCGTGCTTTAATGAGTAAACCACAACTACTACTCTTAGATGAGCCTAGCTTAGGTTTAGCACCTGCGATCGTCCGGGAAATCTTCTCTATTATTGAAAATCTCCGTGCTACAGGCGTTACTATCTTGCTAGTTGAACAAAACGCAAATTTAGCCCTACAAATTGCCGATAGAGGATATGTATTAGAAGCTGGTGCTATTACCTTAACAGGTGCAGCATCAGCATTGATTAGTGATGAACGTGTTAAAAAAGCTTATTTAGGATAATAATTAACATGGTAAAATTACCAACTAAACCCGTAACTTTGGAAGAGTTTTTAAAACTGCCAGAAACCAAGCCAGCAAGTGAATATATCAACGGTCAAATTATTCAAAAACCAATGCCTCAAGGAAAACATAGCAAATTACAAGGTAAGTTAGTCACTGGTATCAATAACGTGGTAGAAAGTCAAAAAATTGCCCTTGCCCTTCCAGAATTGCGGTGTACCTTTGGCGGGCGTTCAATAGTTCCAGATCTCACCGTATTTGCTTGGGAACGAATTCCCTTAGATGAACGAAAAGAGGTGACAAATGTTTTTAAAACACATCCAGACTGGACAATTGAAATTCTTTCGCCTGAACAAAGTCAAACTAAAGTAACTGGAAATATCTTACAGTGTCTCAAACATGGTAGTCGCTTAGGTTGGTTAATTGATCCAGATGAGCGTTCTGTCTTAGTTTATCCACCAAAGCAGCAACCAGAACTTTTTCAAGAGTCACAGGAAATATTACCAGTTCCCGATTTAGTTAGCGGTCTGCAATTGACTGTAGGACAACTATTTGAATGGTTAAAATTGTAGACAATATTATTAATAATTAATTATCATAACAATTGAACTAGTTTTTTCAACAGTACTTAGACATATTTTAAAAGTTATATTGTGAGTGGCAAAAAGTTTTATATCTCCCTAAATACCCTGTTATCAAAATTATGAAAAACTTATCTGAAGTCAAAGCAATTCTCTAGAAGCTTTTCATCGATATTGCTCTAGAAAATTGGCTCAAAAGGCTTTGAGGGAAGTTTTAACACCCCCAAAAACATAAAAATATTACAGATTATTACAAAAATCATTATATATTTATATTTGCAACCCACTTTTTGGGTGTCTATTAGGGTGTCCATCTATGTGTAAATGCGAATTTAATTAGGATAAATATCTAAACCCATGAGTCAAATAGTCTGGATGGCAAGACACGCCAACCGCCTCGATTTCGTCAACCCTGATTGGTTTCTCACCGCAGAACGACGCTATGATCCACCATTATCTGACGATGGCATGGTACAGGCGCAGCAGTTAGCAAAACGCTTGGCAAAAGAAAATATTGCTCATATTTTTGTTTCTCCATTTTTGCGAACTGTACAGACAGCATATGCAGTCGCCCAAGTGCTAGACTTACCCATTAAACTTGAAACAGGCTTGAGCGAATGGTTAAATCCAGATTGGATGACAGAAGAACCAGAAAGACTGTCAATACAAGCATTAGCAGAATTATTCCCCAAAATTGACATTAGCTACACACCACGCATAGCTGCCAAATATCCCGAAACTCGTGAGAAAATGTGGGAACGTTCTGGACAAACAGCCAGATGTCTAGCCGCTGAATTCTTTCCCAAAAATATTTTGTTGGTAGGGCATGGAGCATCCGTGCTTGGTGGGACAATAGGGCTAGTAGGAGAAACTGCAAAAATGGAAGTCAAAGCTTCTCTGTGTTCTCTAGTAAAAGTGGTGCTTCACGGCCCAGAATGGTTACTAGAACTAAAGGGAGACACTTCCCATTTGAGCCAGGTTGAGGAAGTTATTCGATTTGCTTAAATCATTGCTTTCCCCAGGCTGGATATATTGCCCAGAAAAAATAATTAGCGATAAGTATTATGACATTGTTACTTGCAGGTGATATCGGCGGCACAAAAACTATTTTGCGATTGGTTGAAATATCAGATTCATCAAAGTTAAATACTATTTTTGAGGAAACTTACCACAGTGGAGATTTTCCAGATTTAGTACCGATAGTACAGCAGTTTTTGGTTAAAGCTAACACACCAACTCCACAAAAAGCTTGTTTTGCGATCGCTGGCCCTGTTATCAACAATACTGCCAAGCTGACTAATTTAGTCTGGTTCCTAGATAGCGATCGCCTACAAAAAGAATTAAATATTGGTTCTGTCTCGTTGATCAATGACTTTGCCGCCATTGGCTACGGTATTTTCGGTTTAGAACCACAAGATTTGCTGACTTTGCAAGCTGGTAAACTTAAACCTGAAGCACCCGTTGCGATCATTGGTGCTGGTACAGGTTTAGGACAAGGATTTTTAATTAAGCAAGGAAATCATTATCAAGTCTTTCCCTCAGAAGGTGGGCATACAGACTTTGCCCCCCGTAACGAATTAGAGTTTCAGCTATTAAAATACCTATTGGATAAACACCATATCCAACGTGTTTCTGTAGAACGAGTAGTTTCCGGACAGGGGATTGTCGCAATTTACCAATTTTTGCGCGATCGCAAAATAGCCGCCGAATCACCAGAAATCGCTCAAATTGTCAGAACTTGGGAACAAGAAACCGGACAGCCAGAGAAAAGTGTCGATCCTGGTGCTGCTATTGGTAAAGCTGCACTCGAAAAAAGCGATTGCCTCTGTGAACAAACCTTGCAATTATTTATAGATGCTTACGGTGCAGAAGCAGGTAATCTTGCCCTCAAACTTCTACCTTACGGCGGCTTGTATATTGCTGGTGGCATTGCACCTAAAATACTCCCCTTAATTCAAAACAGCAATTTCTTACTCAATTTCACCCAAAAAGGCCGGATGCGTCCCCTCCTCGAAGAAATACCTGTGTATATAATTCTCAATCCTCAAGTAGGGTTAATTGGTGCCGCTTTGTGTGCTGCTAGGTTATAACAACTAGCATCATCAGTAATTGCTGCATCTTAAAAGGCAAGAAATATGACAATTCACCGATTGTTGCCGTTCATCGCCGCCACTTTGATTTGTGGTGGTTCTGTCCTAGTTGAAGCACGTCAACCCAAAGCAAACGTTTCTGGGCACAAAACAACTGCTGTTAAACCAGCACAGCCACAATGGAAGTTATTCACCGCCCCAGATGGGCGTTTTACTATTTTGATGCCAGGAAAGCCCGATAGGAATACTCAATTACAAAAAACCTACATGGGGGAAATCAACTTAGAAACATTCATCGTTCAACCACCAAAGCAGGAAGTAGCTTATATAGTTACTTATAATGATTTTCCTTATAGTTATGGTGAACTAACTAACCCCCAAACAATACTTAACAATGCGCGGGATATGGCTTTAAAGACTACGAAAAGTAATTTAATTAGTCAGCGAAACATTCGTAGTACCAATGGTCATCCTGGCAAAGAAATTGAATATATCAATTCCGGGGGAAAAATCACTAAGAACAGGATGTATGTTGCTGAAGGACGCTTGTATCAAGTAATGGCAATAACTACTAAAAAGCAACATCAGACATTAGCTAAAACCATTACTGGATATTTAAATTCTTTCCAAGTAGTTTTGAAAAAGTAAGATAAAAAACTCCATCCCGTTGTGGATGGAGTTTTTGTGTATGGGGAAGTTATACCAATTCTCCAAAAGCTTTTGGCAAAATCCAAAATCACTTAGGGACTTCCAGAAATTAAATGATTCAATTGATGGAATATTTATTTAGTTGGAAGTCCCTTATTCCTTATAACTCTGCCAAATGCTTAATTTTTCGTTTCACTGTGTAGCATTCCAGCACGAGCAAGACGACGTTCAGCAGGGCGTGCCAGTCCAATATAAGCAATGAGTGAGGTGATTGCAAACATTGCCATCAAGCTGCACATAGCGATCGCAGTACGTCCATCATAAAGGAAGGCAACCAGCCCACTGGCCAACGCACCACACAACATTTGCATAAATCCCACCGTGGCGGCTGCAACTCCAGCAATTTCTGGTAATGGCTGAATAGCACCGTGTATTGCATTTGGCGAGATTATCCCCAAGCAGAAGGTGTTAATTACCAGAAGTGGCATTAGTGTAGTAACTTGTGCAGCACCACTAATTGAGATGATCGCCAGTGCAACTGATGAGATAACAGCAGTCATCAATCCGAAAGTGAGTAACCTTGATGGAGACACACCACGTATACTTAGACGCCCATTTAGGAATGAACCTACCATAATGCCAAAAGCCGTGGATGCGAAAAGCCAACCATAAATTGTAGTTGGCACTTTAAAGACATCAAGCAGCACAAGTGGCGAGCCTGCAACATAAGTAAACATACACCCAAAGCTCAGCGCATTGACGAGGGCGTAGCCAAGACAAATCGGATGACTGAGAACGCGCCCATAATTGTTGATCAGCCGGCGTGGTTTAATCGCATCTTTATCATAGCCAGCTAGCGACTCACTCAGTCCAAGGGCAACAGACAGCAACAGTAACAAGCCTCCAAAAGCCAGTATCCCATAGATACTCCGCCATCCTGCGATCGCTAGTAACCAACTACCAATTGTAGGTGCAATCATTGGTGCTACGCCCATCACAAGATTGACGTAGGAGAGTTGAGCGCGTCCTACCTGACCATCGAATAAATCCCGAACGATCGCTAGTGTCATCACCATACCTGCACCTGCACCTGCACCTTGGATTAACCGCCAAGCAACGAGTGTAATGATTGATGGCGCTAAGGCACAAGCTGCACCTGCTAGCGTGAAGAGTCCACAACCTGTGATTAAAATTGGTCTGCGTCCGTAACGGTCTGAGAGTGGGCCGAAGAACAATTGAGCGATCGCAAAACCAAACATGAATAGGCTCAATGTTAGTCCCACAGCACCAGGCGATGCATTCAGCGATGTGCCAATCTGTGGGAATGCCGGTAGTCCCATATCAATAGATAAAGGTGGCAGCGCAGCCAGCGCTCCAAGGAGTATCGTGAAGTTTAAGGAGTTAGGTTGGATTCGCATTTTTTTAACTTTTTGCACTCACGTTTGAGTAAAGCAGACTTGTTGATTTTTCTGGTCTGGCGTGGGATGTTCTGACTCAGCTCATACTACAAAATTTCCGTTGAGTTTACGTAGTTAATTCAAGGAGGTTGAACCAGAGTGACGTTGGAGCGATCACTTGGCTAAAAAATGTGTTTCTAACCCCATTTTAGGCATATTTTAACTACTATTGCTTATTGAATAAGCCCTTAGGAGCTTTGGGTGTAGGGTGTGGCAGAGCCAGCGCGCGATCGCGCTCTGCCGACTTGTACCGCTAACGCGGAACCCGCAGGGTAGCACGTGGCGTAAGACCCCAAGACTGTACTGCCTCACTGCACTGGCTCCACCCTGCGGGTTCGCCGTTAGGCGTTCTCGTTCGCGTAGCGTCTTTGAAGGAGAAGAGTAGCCGCACCAAGCGTCTACAGCACTCAACACTTTGCTATACCTGTTGGTAGAAGACATGAAAACAAGTATGGTGTTAATTGTTAGACAAAATCCTAGAACTCGTTCTGAAAATTAGCTAAAGATGAATATATTACTTCAATATTATTTTTTGATAGAAGCAATATCAACAGATGTTGATGATCCATTAATTGATTGGCAATCAGAAAATCTCTTAAAAATATTAGTATTTATTTTTATTTTTGGAGTAGCATTTGCCATCAATATTCTTAGTAGTAAAGTAGAACACGCTATTCTATTTGCTTTTGTATGCACTATTATTTCTGTGGCTTTTTTTATAATTAAATAATCATCATACCAATTCTCTTAAATCCAAACACCTTATACCAATCCTCTGTGAAGTTGCACATTATTTTCAGGACTTACGCAGTGAGATTATTTGTTGAGGTGGGGAATAGGGCATTGGGGAGCCAGTGCGATCGTCGCCTTGCGTCGGAAAGCAACTGGCGTCATTGGGCATTGGGGGATTTCCCACGTCAGTCTGCTCACGTCGGCAAAGATGGAAATAGTATTAGTTAATTCTGATAGTTTTTATTCGTTGATTGTTGAACTAATTATGGTTTAGCTAATAAACTACCCCAAGCTGGCTTTGCCTGAGCTTGGGGTAATTATTCATATTCAGTAAGGCTAATTTTTTCTTGTTATCTACTGACTAATCTCCTAGAATAAAGGCTTGACACTTTGAATTTGAGTAATTACTCAATTATCCAAAGCGACTAAAAATTTTGAGGAGGTAATGGTGTTCCTTGAGTTTTGGGAACATTGACTACTTTTAAAGCTTTAGCAATTGCAATGATGTCTGTATCTAACCGTCGAGCTTTCTGATTTCCAGGACAGCTAACATCTGGAGACTGCTGACCACCCAGACTAATTGTAGTGGTTGTACCAAAAGAAGTAGATTTCACACAACCTTGTTCAACAGGCAAACTTGATAATGGTTCAGCTACTTTGAGATCATGAAAAAATGTTTTAGTTAATTTTTTAGGCAGTTGACCATGCCCAGAACCATTACCATCTACATAATTAGCTTCTCCTGTAGGTGTGACATAGATGCGGTAGCCAATAGTATTTGTTGATCCACTGTTAACAATGACAGCAACATTGTTGGGTACTAAGGCTATTGCTGATTGAGCAGCACCAACCAAAAATGATATACTTACTAACCCGATTAAGTTTCTGTAAAAAAACTGGCTCACTTGAATAAACTCCTCAATTTAGTGGTGGGTTTTGTTAATCCATCTGTTGCAATCATTTTTCAAATTGGTATAACTCCTGAGTTCTGTTTTTTAACAAAACATGAGTATAGAGGGTAACAAGACCTATTTACAGGTTTATAGACTGGATATTGACTGTAAAGTTTTGGCAATTTTATGACAGTTCTGTGTCAAATATTTGACAGAATTCAGGACACTAATGCAATCAGCGTCACTCCCGAATTACTAACATACAGATTTGTCACACTTAGGACAATCTTAGTTTCGAGCGGGGAGGCGATCGCGCTGTGAGCATGGGAGAGAATTTGTGTCACCGCTTAATGTTGTTGAGTAAGATCAGACCGAACGCTTTAGCGAAGCAAAGCGGTACGCACGTTGCTTATCTATACTGACTGAAGTCTGATAGTAAGTTGCGGTTTGACGTAGTACAATTTCTTCTCCCTACTCCTCTGCTCCCCTGGCCTAAAGCTACTATCTTTGAATGCAACTTGGTATCAGTTGCTCTGTTCCTATGGAGTGTGGAAAATTTGGTATTTTTCCCAAACTCCGTTCTTGCTCATCGCAGACATAATCTCTTGTCGCTCTACACTTGGGTATGCCAATGAGAATCGAAAAGTTAACAACTATCAAAAGATAGAATTATAAATACACCAAAATAAGGATGTGTTTTAAGTCCTTGGATAGTTTACAAAGTTTGTATCTTTAATGGCAGTCACTCATTCATAAATGTAGAAATATTGACATTTACAAAGGTAAGTAAAATAACAACTTGATTTAGGTTAGGCTTGATTTAGCAGTTTCAAAAATCGTTTGATTACATTTTTATTTGTTAGCAAATAATTAGTAGTTTGCGGTTATGAGCCGCCATGAGAATTCTATTAGTTGAAGATGATGAAGTTATTGTTCAATTACTTACCAAATCCTTGCTCAAGCAGCATTATGCTCTTGATGTTGCCAAGGATGGACAAGAAGGTTGGGATTTGGCAGAGTTATTTACATATGACTTGATTTTGCTAGATGTTTTACTACCCAAGCTCGATGGAATTAGCTTCTGTAAACGGTTGCGAGCAAAAGGCAATCAAACACCCGTTATTTTATTAACGGCTCAAAATACCAGTACCAATAAGGTGATAGGCTTAGATGCTGGTGCTGATGATTATGTTGCCAAACCTTTTGATCCTCAAGAATTGTTAGCCCGGATTCGTGCTTTATTACGTCGGGGTAGTGTGACTTTGCCGCCTTTGTTGGAGTGGAAAAACCTACAACTAGACCCCAGCACTTGTGAAGTTACCTGTGATGGGAAACTTCTACATTTAACTCCTAAAGAATATGGTCTGCTTGAGTTGTTTCTTCGCAACAGTCAGCGAATATTTAGCTGTAGTGCGTTAATAGACCATCTGTGGTCTTTTGAAGAACCACCAACAGACTATACAGTCAGATCTCACATGAAAGGGTTGAGACAAAAACTGAAAGGGGTGGGAGTTGCAGATGATCCCATTGAGACAGTTTATGGTATCGGATATAAACTCAAGCCAGCAGAAACAGAAGAGGCACACAAGGGAAGCTCAGAGTCTGCAATTAGTAGGGATAATGGACGGCGAGGACGCAAACAACAACCCCAGTTTCAAGTTACGCCCCAAAATTATGCCAATGCTGACAATGGCAGAAACTCTCTCAAGATACTAACAATCAATTCACCCAACTTGGGAGAAACCCTTACACAAGACTTTTCTCGGCAAGGCAGTGACGGCAAAATCCACAATCAGGTAGTAACGGGAGTGGCTCAAGTTTGGGAAAAGGCAGCACCGCAATTGGAAGAGCGAATTGCTGTGATTGAGCAAGCGTCTGCCATGTTGTTACAGGGTAAACTCACTCAGGAAATGCGCTCAAAAGCCAAGTCACAGGCGCATAAACTGGTTGGTTCTTTGGGGATGTTTGGATCTGATGAAGGTTCTCGTCTAGCTCAAGAGATAGAAACTCTTTTGGAAGTTGACACTCTGCTAAAGCCAGCTAAATGTCAATATATCTCCCAATTGGTTGCAAAATTGCGCCAAGAACTGCAACTTTTGAACTCTGAGTATCAGCCAGAACTGCTATCAAATAATCAATTGGTGGATGAACGTCCTTTACTGTTAATTGTCAACCAGGATCAGGAATTAGCCGAGACCTTGGCAAGACAGACAAGTAGTTGGGGGTTACGAGTGCGCGCAGCACACACTGAGCGATCGCCTGTCTCAGATAAAATCACAGCTAGAGAGTTGATTGCCCAAGATTCTCCTGATATTGTGCTGCTTGACCTTGGTGCTAGCGATACCCAAGAAGACACTCTAGCTTTACTAGCAGAACTTAACGCCCGTAAGTTACCTATACCAGTTATAGTTCTCACCGACAAAGACAGTTTACTCGACCGGGTAAAAGTCGCGCGTTTGGGTGCAAGCGGTTTCTTACAAAAACCTGTGTCTCTCAACCAAGTGTTGGCAACAGTGAATCAAATTCTACAGCGTACTCGTTCTACAGAAGCAACAGTCATGATTGTAGATGATGATCCCCAGATATTGGCTGCTCTGCAAACTTTACTTGTACCTTGGGGACTGAAGGTTTACACACTAGAGAACCCCCTCCGGTTTTTGGAAGCTATGGTAGCAACTGAGCCAGATTTGCTGATTTTAGATGTAGAAATGCCAGAAGTAAGTGGTATAGAATTATGCCAAGTTGCTCGCAATGATCCCCGTTGGAGCGGAGTGCCTATCTTATTTATTACCGCTCACAGCGATACTGTAACCAGGCAGCAGGTATTTCTAGCTGGTGCTGACGACTACATTAGCAAACCGATTGTCGAACCAGAACTGATTACCCGTATATTTAATCGCCTAGAGCGATCGCGCTGGTTACGAAATTTAACAGAAATCGACGCTCTCACATTGGTTGCCAATCGCCGCAAGTCCACCCAAGAGATCAATCGATACCTCCAGTGGAGTGATCAGCACCAACAGCCATTCTGCTTCGCTATTTTAGAACTAGACCAACTCAAAGAAATTAACCATAAATACGGTCATGAAGTTGGCGATCGCATCCTGTCCCGACTGGGAGAACTGTTAAGGCAGAGATTCCACAGCCAGGATATCGTCGGACGCTGGGGAGGCACAGAATTTGTAGTTGGAATGGCAGGAATGACAAAAACTGATGGAGTGCGACGACTGGCAGAAATTCTCGAAAGTTGGCAACAAATTGAGTTTACATCTGCCAACGGCAAGAGCTTTCACGCCACTTTCAGTACAGCAGTAGTTGCATATCCTGAAGATGGAGCTAATCTCCAAGCACTCTACCAAGCTGCTGATGCAATTCTGGAACAGGTAAAAGTGAATAGGGAATGGGGAACTCAGGGCCCCCACTCCCTGCGGTCGTGGGGATTAGGGGCAATGGGGAACAGGGAACAGGCTTGAAAGTCTTTTGCTGTCCGTATTTTATTTAATCATGGTTTACTAATCTATCTGGTGATCGCTATATTTTTAGCGCCCACCTGCTGACAGCTAAAACCATATCATTATCTCCCTGCTCCCCTGCCTTTGATAGTCAATGGAGGCTATATGTCAGAATTATTACACTCCTTCTTCACCTCCAGCCCCTTTATTCCTCACGGGCATTGCTATCTCTGGAATCCTAGTTTGGTGTGGTTACATTTGTTGTCTGATGCTCTAATTAGCCTGTCATATTATTCGATTCCTGTAACATTGCTCTATTTCGTCCACAAGCGCCAAGATGTTCCTTTCAAAAGTCTGTTTCTCTTGTTTGGGGCTTTTATAGTTGCTTGTGCTACGACTCATGTCATGGCAATTTGGACACTTTGGTATCCAACGTACTGGTTATCTGGTGCTGTCAAAGCTCTGACGGCAATAGTATCAGTTTACACATCATTAGTATTAATAGAATTACTGCCTAAAGCACTAGAAATTCCTAGTACAGTCCAGTTAAAAACAGCCAACCAAAAACTGCAACAGGAAATCATTGAACGCCAAAGGGTGGAAGATGCACTACACAACAGCGAAAGGCGATTCCGAGCTATCTTTGACCAGACTTTCCAATTTATGGGGCTGCTACATCCAGATGGCACACTTTTAGAAGCCAATCAAACCGCCCTCAAATTTGGGGGACTGATGTATGCAGATGTCATTAATCGCCCATTTTGGGAAACAGAATGGTGGACAATTGGGGAAGCTACCCAAAATCGCTTAAAAGCAGCGATCGCTCAAGCCGCATCTGGTCAATTTTTTCGTGCCGAATTTGATATCCGGGGTGCGGAAAATACACAAACAACGGTAGACTTTTCTCTTAAACCTGTATTTGATGATGCAGAAGAAGTAGTGCTACTGATTGCTGAAAGTCGTGACATTCGCGAACGCAAACAAACAGAGGCAGCATTACGTCGAGCGCATGCTGAGTTAGAAATCCGAGTTCAAGAACGCACGGCAGAGCTATTAGAATTAAATCAAGCATTGCAGCTTGAAGTTGCCGAACGCCAACGGGTAGAGGCAAAACTCAGAAATACAACCACACTGCAACGTGCGATTTTAGATAGTGCCAACTACACGATTATTTCCACCACATCAGACGGTATTATCCAGACTTTTAATGCAGCAGCCCAAAGATGGCTAGGATATGCCGTGCAAGAGGTTGTTGGAAAAGTAACTCCGGCAATCATCCATGACTGGGATGAAATTGTAAAAGTAGCGCAAGAAGTTTCTGAAGAACTGGGTGTAACAATTGAGCCTGGGTTTGAAGTATTTGTGGCTCAGGCGCGGCGTGGGCAGATTGACGAGCGTGAATGGTCTTATATCCGCAAAGACGGTTCGCGCTTCCCGGTGCTGCTGTCGGTAACGGCTCTACGTGATACGGAAAACAATATTACAGGTTTTCTCGGTATTGGCAGCGATATCAGCAAACGTAAAGCAACTGAGGAAGCTTTACGCCGCAGTGAGCATCGGTATGCTTCTTTAGTACAAGCCGCACCAGTCGGGATTTTCCGTAGTGATGCCTCTGGACGCTGCATCTTTATCAACGAGCAAGGGTGCGAGATTATCGGCTCTAGTAGAGAAGAGATACTTGGTGAAGGCTGGATACAATTTTTGCATCCTGAAGACCGCGATCGCGTTCTGACGGAATGGTATCAAACTGTACAACAAAACTTGCCTTTTAGATCGGAGTATCGTTTTTGTTGTCACGATGGCAAAAGCACTTGGGTAATATCTCAAGCAGTAACGGAGATAGAAAGTACAGGAGAAGTTACAGGCTACATTGGTACAATCACGGATATTAGCGATCGCAAACGAGCAGAGGAAGAACTACAGAAACAAGCATTTCTCCTTGACTTAACTCACGATACCATCATCGCTCTCGGGCCAAAAAGTAGGATTGAATTTTGGAATCGCGGTGCAGAAGAGATGTACGGCTGGACGAAAGCAGAAGCGATCGGTCAAATTTCTCATACACTTTTGCAAACCAAATTTCCCCAGCCACTGGCACAAATCGAAGCGGAACTTTTGCAAAATGGGCGGTGGGAAGGTGAACTTATACACACTAAACGTGATGGTACACCCGTTGTAGCTGCCAGCCGTTGGGCATTACAGCGCGACGAGCAAGGCAGACCTGAGAGAACTCTGGAGATTAATAATGATATTACCAAGCGCAAGCAAGCTGAAGAAGAACTACGCCATTTGAGTAAGGCACTGGAAAGCGCAGTAGAAGGCATCTCACAGTTAGATACGCAAGGACGTTATATTAAAGTCAATCCGGCTTATGCCAACGCCGTGGGTTATCAGCCAGAAGAAATAATTGGTATGGATTGGCAGGTAACAGTCCATCCAGAAGACTTAGAAAGACTCAAGGCAGCCTATGAACAAATGCTTATTCATGGCAAGGCAGAAGCAGAAGGTAGGGCAATACGAAAAGACAAATCGGTTTTTGATAAGCAAATAGTAATGGTCAAAGCCTATGACCAACAACAGCAATTCATCGGCCATTATTGCTTCATGAAGGATATTAGCGATCGCCGAGAAGTCGAACGTCTCAAGGATGAATTTGTCTCGGTAGTCAGTCATGAATTGCGAACACCCCTAACTTCCATTGCTGGTGCTTTAGATTTGCTGGCCAGTGGAGTTTTGCAAACTACGCCTGAAGATGCTCAACGGATGTTAAATATTGCTGCTAGTAATACGGATCGGCTAGTGCGTTTAATCAACGACATCTTAGATATCGAACGCATCGCATCGGGCAAAGTAGAAATGAACCAACAAACCTGCAATGTTGCCGACTTGATGATTGATTCAGTAGAAGTCATGGAGGAAATGGCAACCCAAGCAGGGGTGAAATTATCGGTTTCTCCTCTGTCAGCGCAAATTTGGGCTGACCCAGATCGTATAATCCAGGTGTTCACAAACTTAATCAGTAATGCGATTAAATTTTCGCCTCCAGATTCTACGGTTTGGTTGAGTGCTGAGTTAGTAACTGGGGAAGAGAATCAAAAAGCAATATCTCCAACCCTGCAAGCAGCTGATCTTACATTTCCCTACATTCTGTTCCAAGTTAAAGACCAAGGTCGGGGTATTCCAGCTGAAAAACTAGAATCAATCTTTGAGCGTTTTGGACAAGTTGATGCTTCGGACTCGCGCCAAAAAGGAGGAACAGGTTTAGGTTTAGCTATTTGTCGCACAATCTTGCAGCATCATGATGGATACATCTGGGTGGAAAGTAGTTTAGGAGAAGGTAGCACTTTCTTCTTTACTTTGCCAATCATCAAAGAAGCAGACACGGGGACATCTTCACTTTCCGCATCCTCAACGATTTGGGAAGCTGACACTACATCTCCCCATCTTCCCATCGCCCCATCTTCCCATCCCCCTGTCGTACTAGCGTGCGACGATGACCCCAGTATTCGAGATGTATTACAAACTATGCTAGAACGCCAAGGCTATCGAGTCATGGCAGTAGCATCAGGGCAAGAAGCAGTAGAACAAGCAACGTTACACCATCCTGATGCAATTATCCTTAATCTCATGATGCCTGGTATGGATGGTTGGGAAACCCTTGCTGTTCTAAAACAGCAGCCAGAAACCCAGAATATTCCAGTCATTATATTGAGTGGATTGTTACCTGATGCCAATAAAGGTTTTCCAAATAATATTAGTGACTGGATTGTCAAACCGCCAAATTTTCAGTTATTGTGCCAAGCGCTGGAAAAAGCTACTGCCAAACAAAATCAATCTATCAAGGTGCTAGTTATAGAAGACGATTTAGATTTGGCACAGGTACTGATTGCCATGTTTAATCGCTACGGCGTTACTAGCTTTTATGCCCAAACAGGACGGGAAGCTATACAAATCAGCCAGCAAATCATCCCTGACTTGTTGGTACTGGATCTAGGATTGCCAGAATACGATGGTTTTGCGGTGGTGGATTGGCTACGACAATATCAGCGTTTGTGCCAAGTACCGTTAGTTGTGTATACAGCACGTGATTTAGATGAAAGCGATCGCCAACGGCTAAAGTTAGGACAAACACTATTCTTCACCAAAGGACGTATTACTGCACAGGAATTTGAAAAACGAGTAATTAACTTGCTCAATCGCATGATTTCCAGCCACGATCGGTGATTACGAGTTATGGCGATCGGCAATCAACTAGTACATCATGATTACATAAAATACAGATACCAAACAACTTTCAAGCCTATTCCCTATTCCCTATTTGTAGATATGACTCAGAAACGCATTCTCATCGTCGATGATGAATATGATATTCGAGCCGTGGCTGAACTCTCCTTGAAAGCAGTGGGTGCTTGGCAAGTCTCAACGGCGGCTTCAGGTAGTGAGGGAGTGGCTAAGGCGATCGCTGAACAACCAGATGTTATCCTTCTAGATGTCATGATGCCTGATATGGATGGAATCGCTACTTTTCATGCATTACAAGCGAATCCTGCCACAAAATCCATTCCCGTTATTTTGCTGACCGCAAAGGCACAAGCCGCTGAACAACGGCGCTTTGCTGAACTAGGAGTGCAAGCAATTATCACCAAGCCTTTCAAAGCCATGAAATTACCAACACAAATTGCAGCAGCCCTAAATTGGTAGACTTAAAAAATTTTTCTAACTTTTTCTCATCTCCACAATTTCTGCATTTTTCAGTTTTACAGTTAAAAGCAACTAGGAAAATACCTAATCGATAACACCTTTGCCTGGGGTAGAGTACAAACTCACCTCTACCCTACTTTCTTTTCATTAATAAAAAGGGAATTTGGCTAGCTCAGTTATTAATCAAGTAATTGATTTAATAGTTGCTATTTAACGTAAGTGGTGAATATCAAGTGGAAGATTTAGAAAGATTTTATTCTGACCTGAAAAGATTTACATATATCCTCAAATTTCACGATAAAAATGTTGCAGAATCTTGGATAAAACAGCTACATGCTCATCTGAAACCAGAATATATAGAATCTTGTTTGATAGCAGCTATCTTTGAGTTATCTATTACAGATGTCGATACATTCCATTGGGTTTTAGATAATTTATCTCATTGGGATACATACACTCATCTCCTCCAAGAAGTGACTAAATTCGTTGTCCAAAAACTGATTAAAGAAGGATTTATTCCTGGTCAAGATTTTAGTGCTACTTCTGAAGGAAAAATCCTAATTCATGAAAATGCAAGAAAAGTAATCATCTCAGATATTTCTCAATCTGACAATCTGTTAATTAAAAAAATTTTGCTAACCTCTCCTGAAATTCATTTCCTAACAATATCATGACTACCAATACATTAACTCCCATTTCTTTTGTCAATATTTTACTACAGCCTATCCGTCAATGGCTGGAATCTTTAAAAATCGAAAATTACCGATTAGCGCGATGGCTCTGCACGATTATCCCAGCAAGTTGTCCTTTTGAACGAGAAATTAAATTCTGCCATCGAACTATTATTTATATTCCCCCTCTGTGTAAGCTAAATCCTTTTTATGAACAGTTAGTCGAACTACGTTTCAAAGCTTTAACTTATTTAGCAGAGAAGTGTAATGAAGATGTGACTATTTATTGCTAAGAGACCAATACGGTTCAGTTAGAGTAAAGACTCTTTGTTAAAGTCAATTTTTCTAACGTAGACGCGTAGCGGTGAAGCAATACGATATTGGGGTTTCCCCAAGTGTTTGAAACAACTAGTGGTTTGGCAACCCAATTTTAACGGGTGAAGGCGGGGAGTAGGTAGTGGAGAAAGGGTTTTTTCTATTTCTGACATTTACCTATTCCCAGCAAAGATGACTGGCCAGAGTACTAGTATTTTTCACGTCAACTTTGCTTATTAAACCAAGTTTTAGAATCTCTCTGCCTTAAAGCTAATGTCAATAATCCTGTATCAAACAAAACTTTTGACTTCAGGCGACTGACAACAGAAAGTGCGATCGCTATTCGGGTCAAATGAACAAGTCAAATGAAACTTGATAAGATTATTGTTAAAGTTTCACTTCAGCATTATGAGCGAAATACAAACACAACTACCAACGGATACCTGGGTAGCAGTTACTTGGGATGAATATATCCAAGTAATTGAAAATCCTGCATATGAAAAAGCTAAGGGTTACTACCACAATAAACAGATGAGAATTGAAATGCCACCAGTTGGTCACGACCACGCCTGCGACAACACAATTATTGCTTTTGCTGTTAACCTTTTTTGTACAATTAAGGGCATCCTCATAAAAGGCTTAACTAACTGTAACTACAGGAAAGCAGGAGTTCGAGAAGCTCAACCTGATGTGTCTTACTACATTGGCGAAAATGCTGATGTTATTCCTTATGGAACTTCTATTATTAATTTAGATATCTATCCACCGCCAAGTTTAGTAATTGAAATTGCTAATAGTTCACTTGCTGATGATAAGGGTGAAAAGCGACTTTTGTATGAAGATTTAGGTGTGGCTGAATATTGGATTGTCGATGTTCAAAATGTGCAAGTTATCGCTTTTGCTGTAGAAAATGGTGGTAGTCGCAGGATTAATCAATCTCTGGTGTTGCCTGGATTAGCGATTTCTTTACTCGATGAAGCTTTGCGGCAAAGTCGTCAAATGAATCAAAGCCAAGTTGGGAGTTGGTTGTTAAGTGAGTTTCAAAAGTAGGCTTTGCTGAATGTATAATTAAAGGCTCACGCAAAGGCGCAAAGGCAAGGCAGCGCGTTGCGGGGGTTACCCCCGTTATAGCGACTGCTGCACAAAGGATTATTTGAAGATTATATCTAAGCGTTTTTGGGCGGTTGTAAGGGCTTCTATTGGGGAATTTTTACCTAATAAGACAGATTCTATTGCTCTACCTAAACTGTCTGATATGCGATTATAACCAGGAAAGATGGGACGCGATCGCCCATATTTTGCTTGGTCTAAAAAAACTTTAACTTGTGGTAGTTTTTGCACAAATTCTTGATATTTTGCACTTTGGCGAGATTTTAAGTTGATGGGTAAGTAGCCAGTCGAGATTGCTAATTCTGTTTGAAATTCTTCACTCATGGCATATTCGGCAAATTTGAAAGCGGCTTGTTGACGTTCTGGTGTGGTTTTGAATAAAAAGAGATTTTCACCACCGATAACAGTAGCCGGACGTTTGTTAATAGGAATCGGAAAAACACCAAAATCTACGCCAGTAGCTTGTAATTCTCCTAATGTCCAAGGGCCGTTTAGTTGCATCGCAACTCTACCATTTAGAAATGCTTCTGTTTCATAACCCCGTTCTGGGCCGGATAACATAGCAGAACCGTCTTGAATTAAGTTATACCAGTATTGCAAAGCTGCGATCGCTCCTTGGTTATCTTTGAGGATCACTCCAGCTGGATTTTGTGAATCTCCACTAATTAACTCGCCGTTGCTACTCCACATAAATGGCAACCAAGTAAACACAGTAAATTCTCCCTTCCCCAAAGGCAGAAACATACCATATTGATCTATTTGTTTATCGCCATTACTATCCTTAGTTAATTTCTTTGCAACTTCTTGGAACTCTTGCCAAGTCCTGGGTAATTCAGTAATTCCGGCTGCTTTGAACAAACTCGGACGGTAAAAAATACCGACGTTATTTGTTGCAAAAGGTACTGACCAAATCTTGCCTTTGTATTCCATCGATGCATACAAAGTAGGGTCAATTTCGGCTTTAACTGGAGAATTTTCCAGCATTTCATCTAAAGTAATCAAAGCATCAAGTTCTATCAATTGCCCTGTGATCGTCGGGTTATACCACAATATATCCGGTGGTGCATCTCCTACCACTGCTGCCAAAATTTTGGGCATTTGCTGATCTTGTTGCCCAACATAGAGGGACTCTACCTCAATATCTGGGTGGGTGCGATTAAATTTATCCACCAGTTTTTGTAACACATCCCGATTTGGTGGTGGATTTACTCCTTGCCATAGAGTTAGATGAATTACTGGACTTTTATTTACTTTAGATTGATTAGCATTACATCCACCAAAAGTTAATATGCCCAGCAGCATTAACAGTAAGCAACCGCTAAAGTAGTGTTTTACTTTCTTTCTTGTTCTTCTGGAATTGTGGGGCGCGAAAAAAAGCCGCACAAAACAGCGATGAATAAAATTAATCAATTTGCGAATGGGGCATGGGGCATGGGGCATGGGGAAAAGAGAATGGTGAATATTGTATTTTATGTTTGATTATGCCTACTATCTGACGACGGTATTTAGTTTATCAAATTAATTCTTCCCCAATTCCCAATTCCCAATTCCCAATGCCCAATGCCCTATTCCCAATTTTACCGAGAGCATGTCACCAACAGCTATGTATATCCTAATCTGGGAATAGAGCGTTAAAAATGTGAGATTATGGCAGGACATAGTAAATGGGCAAATATTAAGCGCCAGAAAGCGGTAGTAGATGCAAAAAAAAGCAAAACCTTTACTCAGTTGTCACGGGCGATTATTGTTGCTGCTAGAAGTGGTATACCAGATCCAGCAGGCAATTTTCAACTGCGTACCGCAATTGATAAAGCCAAGGCTGCGGGTATCCCCAATGATAATATTGAACGAGCGATCGCTAAAGGTGCAGGTACTTTTAGCGATAGTGCCAATTTTGAAGCCATTCGCTACGAAGGTTATGGCCCCGGTGGTGTAGCGATTTTAATTGAAGCCCTCACAGATAATCGCAATCGCACTGCTGCTGACTTGCGTGTAGCATTTAGTAAAAATGGTGGTAATCTCGGTGAAACAGGTTGCGTTAGCTGGATGTTTGCACAAAAGGGTGTGTGTGTTGTCGAGGGTGTGGTTGATGAAGAGCAAATTTTAGAAGCATCTTTAGAAGGCGGCGCTGAATCTTACGAAATGACTGAAGATGAGATAGCTGAGGTGTTTACTGACGTAGCAAATTTAGAAAACCTCAACCAAACCCTCAAAGATAAAGGCTTGCAAGTAACTGATGCAGAATTGCGCTGGATTCCTAGTAATAGTGTAGAAGTTACAGATCCAGAACAGGCGCGATCGCTGTTTAAATTAATTGATACTCTAGAAGGCTTAGATGATGTGCAAAATGTCACATCTAACTTTGAAATGGCAGAAAATCTGATGGCTTTGAGTATTGTTTAGCACAGTGCGTTCGTTGTAGGGAGGAGTTTTGCAATCTTAGGGAACTCCAAAAAATAAATTATGCCAATTTTTCTATGCAACAAAGCCCTGAGATTCTTCTCCCCCTGCTTCAAGTACGATGTGATGTTTCTTGTTTTAGAAGTCCTTTTTCTGCGGCTTGTCGTACCACATCAATTTCTAATTCCAAAGCCTCAGCGATTTGTTCCACATTCAACCCCAATTTTAACAAGCGAGGAATCGCTTCTAACTTACCTTCTTCAAAAGCTTCTTGATAAAATCTTGTGTGTCTGATCAGGTGTGACCAAGACATAGTTTCCACATCCTCGCGGCTAAATCTGGTCAATTTGTCAATTCCTGTTTTAAGAAGATTGTTTTTCTGCGGCTTGTCGTACCACATCAATTTCTAATTTCAAAGCCTTAGCGATTTGTTCCAGACTCAACCCCAACTTTAAAAACTCAGGAATCGCTTCAAGTTTACCTTCAAGCTTACCTTCTTCTCTAGCTTCTTGAAAAACCCTTGTATTTCTGATGGCATCCAAACCTAACATAGCTTCTACTTCCTCGCGGCTAAGTCTAGGAAATTTGTAAATAACTACAGTCTCTATAAATTCTATAATTTCTTGCTGGGTAAGTGCATCTGTAAACTGGTATTTGGCTTGCTCAATTAGCTGTCTAGCTTTTATGGATGCTGTATTTTCGCTTTCCACAATTAGCTGCACAATCCCAACACCAATGGAAGTCTCTGCAACTTCCCCTAATTCATTTAAATATACACGTTGTACTAAAGGACTATTCAGTAACAAACGATACGGTCTAGGTTCATTTGGTTCCAAACTCCGCCTGGGAAATATCACAACTGCACGCCAGTCGTTTATCGGTTGATATTGAAATAAATAAAGAAATATTTCTGCAAAGACACGTTGATAGAAAGCTTCGTCTTTCTGAAACTGCACTTCCAGAAAGTAAATTGATTGGTTGGGGTTATCGGTTAACGGTAAAAATACCCCATCGAGGCGAAACGCTTGTTGTTTCAGTTCAATAGAGGTGAATTGATAACTGTTAGCATCAGTTTCAGGTTGACCAATTAATTCAAAAAAAATGTTGGGGAAAGTTTGGAA
>NZ_JAECZC010000018.1:44040-118188 GCF_016056305.1 Amazonocrinis nigriterrae CENA67
GTAACTTATCTTCACAATGTCCGTAACCCAGCTTTATCAAACTGTTTCCCCTCAACAGACGCCCCAAGACTTACGGGGATATGAATATGATTTGGTAATTGTAGGCGGTGGAATTATTGGGTTAACCCTAGCTTCTGCTTTAAAAGATTCTGGACTGAGTGTCCTACTAATTGAAGCGAAAGTAGCATCGGCGGCGGTGGCTAAAGGACAAGCTTATGCAATTCATATGCTTTCGGCGCTGATTTACCAAGGTATTGGAATTTGGGATAAAATTCTGCCACAAATTGCTAAATATCGCCAAGTTCGCCTGTCTGATGCCGATTACCCTGATGTGGTGGAGTTTCAAACAGGCGATTTAGGCACACCAGAGTTGGGTTATGTGGCAGAACACCAAGCATTATTGCACCCGTTGCAGGAGTTTGTGCAAAGTTGTCCGAATGTAACTTATTTGTGTCCGGCTGAAGTAGTCAATACTCAGTATCAGCAAGACATTGTGGCAATAGATATTAAAATTGCCGAGCAGATATATACAGTACGCAGTAAATTAGTGGTAGCCGCAGACGGATCGCGATCGCCCATTCGTCAAGCTGCTGGTATCAAAACCCACGGCTGGAAATATTGGCAATCATGCATTGTCGCTTTTGTCAAACCAGAAAAACCCCACAACGACACCGCCTACGAAAAATTCTGGACTAGCGGCCCGTTCGCCATTTTACCTTTACCTGGCAACCGTTGCCGCATTGTGTGGACAGCCCCCCACGAAGAAGCAAAAGCTTTATGTGCTTTAGATGATGAGCAATTTTTAGCAGAATTAACTCGTCGCTATGGCAACCAGATGGGTAAATTGGAATTATTAGGCGATCGCTTTATTTTTCAAGTGCAACTCATGCAAAGCGATCGCTACGTCCTTCCTCGCCTAGCATTAATTGGTGATGCAGCACACAATTGTCATCCCGTTGGTGGACAAGGTTTAAATCTTGGTATTCGGGATGCAGCTGCTTTAGCCCAAGTTTTGCAAACAGCACATACTTCAGGTGAAGATATTGGCAAAATTCAAATCCTCAAACGCTATGAACGTTGGCGTAAAAATGAAAACCTGACAATTTTAGGTTTCACCGATATGTTAGACAGAATGTTTTCTAACAACTTTTTACCATTGGTGTTAGTTCGTCGCCTCGGTTTATGGTTTTTGCAGCGAGTACCTCTGCTAAAAGTGTTTATGCTTAAATTAATGATCGGTTTGAAAGGGCGTACTCCCGAATTAGCAAAACGGTAGGGATTGGGTACTGGGGACTAGTACTCTGTATCAGTTATCAGTCAACAGTCATCAGTCAAAACCCGTAAATTGTGTAGGTTGGGTTGATCTTGATTTGTACGGCTTCAAGACGTACTCTAAAAAAGAGAGCAAAAAAAGGTCGCCTCCTATGTCCGACAAGCACAAACCCGGCAGAACAGAAGACAAACGCAGCAAACCAGAACGCCTGGAAGCACGCCTTACCCGTGAGCAGAAGGAATTGTTGCAGTGGGCGGCAGATTTGGAAGGCAGAACCGTCACTGATTTTGTAGTTAGTCACGCCCAGGAGGCGGCTGTCAAGACGATTGAGGAACACACCCTGATCAAACTCAGCCGGGAAGACAGCATCGCTTTCATCGATTCTCTGATCAATCCCCCTGCACTACAGCCTGATGCACCGCTGGCACGGGCAATCAGCCGTTACAAAGAAAGCATGGGGCTGGCGTGAGCGCCCCCGCTTTTGCGTATACCATCGAGTTGCTGAACTTTGAACACAATCGGGTGGATTTCCGGTGTGGAACCGAAGCCCTCGACCGTTATCTGCGGGAACAAGCCAGTCAAGATTTGCGGCGTTATGTGGCAACGCCGTTTGTGCTGCATGATGTGGATGCGAACCGCATAGCAGGCTATTACACGCTGGCGGCCACGTCGATTCAGGTAGCAGACTTGCCAGAAGCACTACGCGCGAGGCTGCCGAGGTATCCTCTCGTCCCGGCCACACTGCTGGGGCGGCTTGCCGTAGATGAACGGTACCAGGGGCAAGGGCTGGGGGCGTTTCTGCTCGTTGATGCCCTGCGGCGCAGCCTGATGAGCGAGATTGCCGCGATGGCGGTAGTGGTGGATGCCAAAGATGAACAGGCACGGGCTTTTTATGAACATCATGGATTTACCCTGTTTCCCGGCCAGCTTCGACGGCTGTACCTGCCGATGACGCTCATCAAAAGACAGTTCAGTTGAACCTTTGCAATCTTTGCGAGATAAAACCCTTGGCTGTTTAAAGCTTGCACATAAGTTCGATGATTGGTCAAAAATTGAAGAGATACAGCAAAAATCCGTAAGAGTTTCTGCGCGTCTTCAGACGCGCAGAGTGTCAACCTTTGGATAGATGTAATGAGATTAAGCGTGCGTTACAAGCTCAGTAATACCAATAGTAAAATTGGGAAATTGCTTTATTCTGCGAACAAATAAAAATCTCAATGCAAAAACTGATTACACTTCTGGCCAGGAATGTTAGAGTTTCAAGAAATTCATCGGAACTTTTCAGCGAGTATTCATGCTGAAGAAAATACAAAAAAAGCAAATTCCTCTCATCGCTGGTGCAGCACTGTTGGCCTTTTCAGCAGGGGCAATGGTGGCGGCACCGCAGATGGGAAAATCCTTGAGTCAATGGCTCAAACTAGGTAACAATGCAACAGAACAAACTTCTGAGGCTAACAAAGCCAACTCGGCTGTGTTCTCACTCATATCTCTATCCCCAGTGGAAAGGGCACAAAAACTAGCAGAACTTGCCCAAAATGCCCCTTCGCCAGACCGGGAACGGGCGAGATATCTATTGGCGAGTGATTACATTGAAAGAACACAAGCCAACAAAGCCCTAACTTTACTCGAAGGACTAGAGAAAGACTATCCTGTCTTAGCACCTTATATTTTGCTGAAACAGGCACAGGCACAAGATATCGTAGGGGAGAAAGGTAAAGCTTCGGATCTGCGGCAGAAAGTGCTGAAAGTGTATCCCAAAGAACCAGCCGCAGTCAAAGCGATGTATCTCATCGCCCAACCAAAGCAACAGCAGCAAGCGATCGCACAATTTCCTTCTAATCCTCTCACCTGGGAAATTATCCGCAAGCAGTTGCAAGAGAACCCCAATCAGCCACAATTACAGTTAATCTTGGCAAAATATGCCTATAACCAAGCCGGCATAGTAGGGGTTTTAGATCAGTTAGTCAAGCAACCATCCCTCAAACCCCAAGATTGGGACATCATCGGCACAGCCTATTGGGAAAACAATCAATTTGCCAAAGCTGCGGATGCTTATGCTAAGGCAACTAAAACACCCCGCAATCTCTACCGTCAAGGTAGGGGATTGCAGGTAGCCAATAAAGACCGCCAAAAAGCGATCGCTACCTATAATCAATTAGTACAGCAATTTCCCCAAGCCGAAGAAACAGGGACAGCCTTGCTACGTCTAGCAGAAATGGCAAAAACGCCTAAAGATGCCATACCTAATCTTGACCTGGTAATTAATAAATTCCCCAACGAAGCAAGTCAAGCAGTAGCAGCAAAAGCTAAAATTCTCACTGGACTCAACGACCAAAAGTCAGCCAAAGCAGCTTGGGACTTACTTCTATCCAAGTATGGTAATTCTGATGAGGCAGCAGAGTATCGTTGGAAAATCGCCCAAGAAAAAGCCAAAGTCAAAGATTACGCAGCAGCCTTGGAATGGGCACAACCAATTACCACCAACAACCCTAACAGCATTCTGGCTCCTAGAGCCGGCTTTTGGGTAGGCAAATGGGCAAATACTTTAGGGAAGCAACAAGAAGCTCAATCAGCTTTTGAGTATGTCTTAGGTCAATTTCCCTACTCTTATTATGCGTGGCGATCGGCGATTATTCTGGGTCTGGATGTCGGCAACTTTAACAACTTACGACAAATGAATCCAAAGGTAGTTGCATCAAAGCGTCCTATACCTACCGCTGGTTCGGAAACCTTCAAAGAATTGTATTTATTAGGTCAAGACCGCGATGCTTGGTTGCAATGGGAAACAGAATTTGTTAGTAAAGACCAACCCACTGTAGCAGAACAATTCACTGAAGGATTGATGCGGCTAGCTAGGGGAGAAAATCAATCAGGAATTGACATTATTTCTAAGTTGGAAGACCGGGAGATTCCTGAAGAAAAAAGCCAATATCAAGCTTTGAGCAAACAGATAACTTATTGGCAAGCCCGCTATCCATTTCCCTATCTTCAAGAAATTGAAAAGTGGTCTAAAGAACGTCAAATTAATCCTTTGTTAGTCACTGCTTTAATCCGTCAAGAATCGCGGTTTGAACCTAAAATTAAATCTGTTGCTGGTGCTACTGGTTTAATGCAGGTCATGCCAGATACAGCTAAATGGATAGCCCCCCAAATTAAGGTAGATAGCAAAACAATTAATCTGGAAAATCCCAACGATAATATTATGTTGGGTACCTGGTATTTGGATCATACCCATCAACAGTATGCTGGGAATTCATTGCTAGCGATCGCTAGTTATAATGCAGGGCCAGGTAATGTTTCTAAATGGCTACAAACTACACCCACAAAAGATCCAGATGAATTTGTTGAAGAAATTCCCTTTGACGAAACCAGAAATTATGTGCGGCAAGTCTTTGGTAACTATTGGAATTATCTCAGACTTTACAACCCTGAAATTTCTAACATAGTGGCAAAGTACTCGGCGACACACCCAAAACTACCACAACAGTGATTTTCCTGAACAGATGGAAGCAGAGGAAAGACTTGTAGAAAATTATCCTCTGCTTTCTTGTTCTGCTGCTTATTTTTTCTTAATACTTAATCAGCTATAGCAATCTAATTTAATTTATGAAAACATCTACGAATAGGTAGATTGTATTATCCTTCTAAAGTAAGAAGCAAAAACTTTTTGGTAATGCTTTAGGCTAATTTTTTGTATTAGTAAACTCTTGTAAAATACGTGTCTCGCCCGTCCTTATTGGTGGGTAATATCAAGTTTGGTTAATTAGTTATGATTCCCACAGTCATTGCACCCCACCCCTAACCCCTCCCCGTGAACGGGGAGGGGAAACAAAGCATAGCTTTGGTGGAGTGGGGTTCTTAAGATTTAATAAGTAATAAGCAAAGGACATGATATAAAATGTCTGCCCATAATAAAATTGACAAACATTTATCCTGTTTATTTTGTCAAGTATTACTTGGTTACATTAGATAAAATTAGCTAATTTAGTTTTAGGATTTTATATTCTTATATTCAGAAAAATAGCATACTTTTCCTACTTTTCTGACTTTTAAATCATCTTCAATCCTTGTTAATGTACTGATGTAATGTTATTTACAGTCTAATTTGCTAGGGTCTAAAACCAATGAAAAAACTCATTGCCGCTTTATTACTGATAATTTCCTTGACTTTCTCCATCGGACAAGGACAAGCACTAGCAGCAGAAAGTTGTGAAAACGTTCTCAATCAGGGATCTGCTACTATTGAATCAGGCTGGTTTACACAACCAACCGCAACAATTGGTTGGTATAAGGGAACTATCACGACAGATGTTAAATATGATGTCTGTACCCCAACTGCTGTTATCAGAGTCAATGGTAACGATTGGAATAAACTGGTAGCTGATGGAAAAGTGGACGGCTTGCGATATGAAGTATATGCATATGCTGATAAAGATGGAAATTACCAGAATTTCTTGTTTAGACAGATCCAGAATGGAAAGCCACAGACAATCACAGCAGCCCAATTTAGAGAGTAATAATTGAAGTAGTAACATGAATAAAAAGCCCCTCCAGCGACAAACTGAGAGGGGTTTTATTTTGAGATATAGCCGTAGTCACATAGGTTATATCAATTTCAATAATCTTCGTAACATATGGTTTGACTGTAGGGGCGTACAGCTGTACGCCCCTACAACGTATCTGTTGCCTAATTTTGGAGAATTGGTATTATTTCAACGTGAGTTCGACAAGTGCAAGATATGAATTAGGACAGTGTTGATTCTTCAAAACCTTTTAAGGTTTACTTGATAAATCATTTCTTAGTGACGAGTGTAAGCGCGTTCAAAGTTGATTTTGACTTTCTCAGCAATAAATACCACTATCACCGCTGCAATCGAAGCTGACACTTCTGCTATTCTGATACCAAAATTATCTGTGATAATGGCCAAAGCTGCAAATGCGATCGCTACTCCTACACTAATTTGTTTGACCTTTTTTGTTACCTCATAAGCTTGATTACAGGAACTACAAATTAGTGTATGCTGTGAGAGTCGATCAAGTGCTTTCAAGTTTTGATGCACACACTCACTATCTGCATTTTTAGAGGTGAAATAACCTTGGTAATAGGGCAAAGATGACCCAAATTTATCCAGCCAATTGCGATACTGAATTACCAGCACATCAGATGTCTTCAAGGGCAAATACAAGTCTTTTAAACTTACTCCCAACTGTTCAACTTGTGTTTGTTGTCCAGCAATCAAAGCCAAATCTTCTTCTAATAGTTGGTTACGATTCCAATGTTCTAACCAGCGAGGTCGTAGATAATTTGTCCAAGTCAAAAAGTTACGAAAATTGATCCCAAAAATCCGACATCGACCTTTACCTAGAGGTATAGAATAAAAAGCTAAACCCCCAGACCAATTTCGCTGTGGGATGTTAAATCTGTAAATAATTAAATTGGGGGCGACGAAATCAAGCCTAGTCCAATTTGTATCCAATTTTCGCATTCCCCGCAGCCTGCCGCGAATCCCGTCAACTGAAGTTTCCAGTACTTCCATTTCTAGAGGTTGGGCGTATTCCCGTTTACCGCCATTACGGGTGCCATCGTGACTAATGTTAGCGTGTGCTGGATCGATGACATTTTCGATAAAATAGCTTTGATCGAAAGGTAAGTCACGCATGGTTTGAACGGTGACAAACTTTGGCTCATCCAACTCCGGTATGATGGGAATTTTCTCTTCCACAGCAGCCTCAGCTTCCCCGGCCCACATCCAAATTAAACCTTGGCGTTCCACAACCTTAAATGATTGCACGCAAGCATTGGCTGGAATTTTGGCATCTGCGGGTAACTGGGGAATATGCAGACATTGGCCATCACTGCCAAACTGCCAGCCGTGATACAAGCATTCGATTTTGCCGTCTATTAACTGTCCATCTGAAAGTTTAGCAGCACGGTGAGGACAACGATCGCTTAAACAAATGAGCTGTCCTTGCTCATCTCTAAACAATACCAAAGGTTCATCGTACAACGAAAAACTATAGGGACGCTTTGCAGGTAAGTCTTGCAAAAAACAAACAGGATACCAACATTGCCTCCAATTAAATTGTTGTGTTTCTTCAGGTATCGCCCAGGTAGAAATCCTTGGTGCGGTATCTGGTGTTTTGGTTTCTACAGTTATATTGTTATCCATTTTTTCTCATCCTGTATTATACGATTGCAAAATATCAAAGCGAATCGTAAATCCAAAATCCTTGAGTCAATGACTTCAGGTATAGAGTAAATCCAAAATCCAAAATCGGTTGACTCTGGCGCTGTTGGTCTTCATTACTAATTAGTATAAAACTCTATTTCTCATCTTTCATAGCACTTTCATGCCATTTTCTTAATATTAAGTCAGATAAAGTACTCAAACTTACAAATATCAATACACCTGACCCAGTTGTCAAAAATAACGCCGCAAACATCCGGGGAATTTGTAAGTTGTAGCTAGATATTAAAATCCGATAGGCGATACCTGAGTTTGCCCCGCCAGTACCAGCAACAAATTCAGCGACAACTGCCCCAATTAATGCTAACCCACCGCTGATTTTTAAACCACCTAAGAAATAAGGCATGGCACTAGGTAAGCGGAGATATAGTAATGTTTGCCAACGAGAGGCTTTATACAGTTGGAATAAATTTAGCAAGTTGCGGTCAACGCTGTTAAGTCCTAATGTGGTGTTGGAGACGATGGGGAAAAAGGCTACAATCCAGGCACAAACTACTAAAGCGGCAAAGGTATTATTTTTTAACCAGAGTATAATTAGGGGTGCGATCGCTACTATGGGAGTTGTTTGTAAAATTACTGCATAAGGATATAAGCTTCTTTCAATCCATTTGCTTTGAGTAAACAAAATTGCAATCAACAAGCCAGAAATTACAGCAGCTATAAAAGCAAAAACTGTAATTTGCAGTGTAATTAATAGTGATGAAAAAAGGTCATTCCAATCCCTAATTAAAGTCTGAAATACTAATATAGGCCCGGGAAGAATATAAGGAGGTAGATGGTTTACTCGCACCACAATATCCCATAATACTAATGCTAATATCCCAATTGCTAGGGGAGCATAAATATCAGCAGAAATGACTTTTTTTGATATTTTTTGTAATTTGTAACGACGGATAAATAGCATTTTGAGAAATTTCCAATTCACAATGTAACGGTCATAGCTTGAGCTAGATGATCAGAAACTTCGCGGCAATATTTGTTATACAAAGATGATGTGCGAAAGTCTTCGCCACGGGGATAGGGAGCAGCAATTTCGACATCTGCTACTATACGTCCAGGACTTGTTCCCATTACCAGCACTCTGTTTGACAAGTACACTGCTTCGTAAATATTGTGGGTTACAAAAACCACTGTCCAACTATGTTGACGCCATAAATCAAGTAAGTCACTGTTGAGTTTGCTGCGAGTAATTTCATCCAATGCCCCAAATGGTTCATCCATCAGCAGCACATTCGGCTGAGTGACTAATGCCCTAGCAATTGATACCCGCATTTTCATTCCACCTGATAACTCGCGGGGATAGCTATGTTCAAAACCTACTAATCTTACAAGTGCTAGTGCCTGCTGCACTAATTTTTGGCTATCTTTTTGGGCAATTCCTGCTAATTTTAGCGGTAGGCGGACATTTTCTTCGACATTCGCCCAAGGCATCAGTGCAGCATCTTGGAAAACAAAAGCGAGTTTTCGTGCTTGCTGAGTTATACCCCAGTCAATATTGCCAGAACTAATCTGTCCTAGCCCCGCAATTAGCCGCAATACTGTACTTTTACCACACCCCGAAGCACCAACTAAACTAACAAATTGAGACTCTCGAATTACTAAATTCAAGTCTTGCAAGGCAACTTTGCCATTGGTGTAGACCTTGCTAATTTGACTGAGTGTAATTACACTACGGTTACTCATTAGGGAACTCCAAAAAAATAAATTATCCCGGTTGAAGTTGTTTACTGATGAATGATGAATGATAACTGTGAACAGTGGGATTTTTTTATTTGTCAGTCCCTTAGAAGCTATTTATAAATACAAGATTCAGTTAACTATGTACATTAGAAAACATGAATAACCTTTGTGTCTTCGTGTCTTTTGTGGTTATTTAATTTTTACCACCAAGGCACTAAGACACAAAGTATTTTCAAGTCAGCCGTCATGAACTACGTACACTAGAAAGCATGGAAATATTTTTCCCCGACTCCCGACTCCCAACTCCCTTTTTCAAGTTAGGATTTGTAATAATTTACTCCTTTATTCACAAATTGCAAGGTGAAGGCATCTTTGTAGTTGATATTGCCTTCAACAACACCTGCTTTCACCAAGTTGTCATAGAACGATCGCCAGCGTTCTTCTGTCATTGCACCTATGCCCAGTTGTTGAGCTTCACCTCCAGTAATTACGGCATTTTGTTTTAGCTTCTCTAGGCTAAAGTTTAACTGCTCATCGGTCATATCTGGATTATCTTTTTTGATCAGGTTATTACCTGGAACTGGGTCTTCAAGGTAGCTATACCAGCCTTTAATTGAAGCATCAACAAATCTTTGTACTAAATCTGGGTTACGTTCTACGAGTTTTTTTGTTGTTTCAATCGTAAAACCATAAGCATTGTAACCATAATCTGCTAATAGAATTGATACTGGTTCAAATCCTCCTTTCTTTTTAATCTCGAAAGGTTCTGCTGTTAAAAGACCTTGTTGAATAATATTTTTATCCTTGAGAAATGGTTGAACATCAAAGTTATAAGGGCGCTTTTGGTCGTCTGTAAAACCGTACTTTGCTTTCAAAAATGGCCAATAGGTAGCTTCACCACCAGAACCAACTAAAATTGGCTTGCCTTTGAGTTTCTCTAAAGAGTCGTTCCCCGTACCTGGATGAGCAATTAAAACTTGGGGGTCTTTTTGGAATGTAGCAGCGACTGTGATCATGGGAACACCATCTTTCAAGGCGCTAATGGCATCGCCACTATGACCCATGATCAAATCAACAGATCCTCCCATTAATAATAAGGTGTAATTACCTCTAGGGCCACCAGGTTTAATGGTGACATCTAAACCGTGGTCTCTATAAATACCCGTAGCTACAGCCTGGTAAAAACCGCCATACTCCGCTTCCGCTACCCAATGGATGCTAAAAATTACTTTGTCTAGTTTGCCGTTGCTTCTAAAGTCAGATGCGGGAGTTACTGTTGATATTTTGTTTTCGTTTGTACAAGCTGCTAGGATTCCAGTACCTAGTGCAAGTGAACTATATTGTAGGAATTTTCGGCGATTTATGCCATAGATTCGCTTCCTAGAGTCATATAGGTGACTTAATCTTATGCCTCTCATTTTTAATAAATAAGTATTTAAATATACTCAATAATATTATTGAGTTTATAGTATAAGATTATCATAACCGCCGAGGTTTTATTTTCATAATTTAGCTCAGGTGGATTGATAATTTACTGAAGTAGAAGGCAGGAGGGAAAAGCCCCAACAGAGCGCGAGTTTCTCTAGTTGGCATTTTACATTTAATTATGTTTGCCTACTTCAAAATATAATTACCTAAATATAAAAAAATTATATAAAAAACAATGAGCTTCTGTATAAATCCTCACTGCCCAAACCCTCAAAATCATAACTCTACATTGTTTTGTCAGAGTTGTGGATCTGAATTGCTGCTTGAAGGGCGTTACCGGGTCATTGGCGTGCTAGGAGGTGGCGGCTTTGGCAAGACTTATGAGGTAATAGAACGCACTAATACAACAAAGGTTCTCAAGGTTCTCTTACACAGTAACTCCAAGGCGGTATCGCTATTTCAACAAGAAGCTCAAGTCTTAACTCAGCTAGATAATCCAGGAATTCCCAAGGGTACAGGATACTTTACCTTTTTCCCTAAAAATAGTCAGGAGCCTCTGCACTGCTTGGTAATGGAGAAAATTGAAGGGCTAAATCTTGAGCAATATTTGCAACAGCGCAGTAATCGCCCCATAAATCAAGAGTTAGCGCTTGAATGGCTAATCGAATTATTTACCATTCTGCATCAAGTGCATCAGCAGAATTTTTTCCATCGGGATATTAAGCCGTCCAATATTATGCTGAAAGCAGATGGACAACTAGTATTAATTGACTTTGGGGCAGCCAGGGAAGTTACGCAGACTTATATGCTCAAACAAGCTGCTGGGCAGGTGACAGGTATAAATTCGCCAGGTTTCACACCACCAGAACAACTCAATGGTCAAGCGGTTTTAACATCAGATTTTTTTGCTATCGGTCGCACTTTTGTTTACTTATTGACTGGTAAGAACCCGAACGACCCGGATATTTATGATATCAATAATGATGAAGTACGATGGCGTAATTATGCTCCTGAAATTTCGCCGTTGTTAGCAGATTTAATTGATGATTTAATCAAGCGATCGCCTAGTCAACGCCCCCAAAGTACTAATGTAATTTTGCAACGGTTAGCAGAGATTGAACGCGCCTTGAAAGCGCAAGGTAAATCGAAGCCTCCAAAAAATTCATCACCATACAGACCACGTTCTTTTACCCGTAATTCCATTGGCTGGAATTTTGGCACTAGATCCACTTTGATGGTCGGAGTAGCTTCTGCGATCGCTGCTGGTGCTGTGCTTCTATTGCTAATTCCTAATTTATCCAACTTTAGCTGGATTTCTTTAGTCAAGCCTGACCCAGCAGAAAAATGGGCAAAAAATCTCACTTTGGTGAATACGCTAACTGGTCATTCTGAGGCAGTTTCATCTGTAGCGATCGCACCAGATGGACAAACCATCGCCAGCGCCAGCCATGACCGGACAATCAAGTTATGGAATCCCCAAACTGGCAAATTAATCCGCACTATTTACGGGCATTCCCTGCCAGTTTTATCAGTTGCCATCAGCCCCGATAGTCAAAGCCTCACCAGCGGGAGTCTAGATGAGACAATTAAGCAGTGGAATCTCAGTAATGGACAACAGATACGCAGTATCAAAGCCGATGGCTATGTAGCTTGGAATAATGCCATCGCCATTACTTCCGATAATCAAATTATTGCCACTGGTAGCGCAGATAAGACTGTTAGATTATGGAACTATACCACAGGTCAGCGGCTACGCACCCTTTACGGGCATTCACTGCCAGTTTTATCAGTGGCTATTAGTCCCAATGGACAGACCCTTGCTAGCGGTAGTACAGATAAAACCATCCGAGTGTGGGATATCCGCACTGGTCAACAACTTTATACTCTACCCCAACATACAAGTTGGGTGACTTGCCTAGCCATCAGTCCTGATAATCGCATCCTTGCCAGCGGCAGTCTTGACAAAACGATTAAGTTGTGGGATTTAAACACAGGTAAATTGCTTCGCACACTGGAGGGGCATTCATACTCAGTTTTAGCGATCGCTATTAGCCCCGATGCGAAAATTCTCGCCAGTGGCGGCTTGGATGGAGAAATTCGGCTGTGGAATCTAGAAACGGGAAAACTAATACATAAGATTTCTGCCCATACCAAGCAAGTTGTTTCCCTAGCTATCAGCCAAGATAGACAGACCCTTGTCAGCGGTAGTGCAGACGACACCATCAAAGTTTGGCGATCGCCTTAATAAGTTAAGAGTTTGCAACAGATTCCTCGCACAAAGGTAACAGAGGCGATCGCTATTACTGTTATAGCCGTGGTCATATGTGTTAGGACACTGCTGATTCCTCAAAGCCTTGAAATAACTGGGTTTTTACTCAGCAACGCCACATGCTTCAAGTCGGCAAAGCCGCCCAACGCAGTGGCTCCTCAGCACTCAGCACTCAGCACTTTGCTATACAAATTCTTTCACCCCTACTCTCCTGCACCGAAAGCACCTCTGCTCCCCAAGCCTTACCGACTCGGCTAAAATAATGAAACAGCACAAAGCAGGTGTAATTATCATGCAGGCTATTTTTTGGACTGTAGAAGAAGTTGCCCAAAGAGCTAAACTCTTTTACGACAATGGCATTCGTCAACAAGTGGAGTGTGACGATAACATTGGCAAGATGATAGTTATTGATGCAAAAACCGGCGAATACGGAATTGATAAAACTGGTGTAGAAACAGCATTAAAGTTAAAGCAGAAAAAACCAAATGCCAGATTATTTACGATGCGGATTGGTTATAAGGATATCAGCTAGAGATTAATTTTGAAGACAATGGTTTAGTTTCGTTAGAAAAAATCTCACCCTCGATTTCATAGATTTAAGATGAGGAGCGAGCGCATTTTCCAAATGGATAATTAGGGTGTTTGTCCTAGCTTCTAAAACAGATGGGGAAAACCTTTATGCCTTATAGTAAATTTACTCTGAGTAAAGCTGTAGAAGATTTTCAACTGACGATTGTTGAAGGCGATCGCTTTTTACCAGAGATTTCCCCAGTCAATCCAACTTCTTTGCTCAAAGATACCTTGAAAGAAACCCTACCTTGGGCAGTTGCAGTGGGTAGTGAAAAAGCCCGTTCTGAAGGCATTATCAATCCAGTCTTATTAGAAGTAAAACGTCAGCTTCATGGACAAATTAGCGTCTTTTCTGGTGAAGAGTTCAATGTGCAGCCAGAGGTTGATTTGACTGGTTATGTGGATTTTCTCATTAGTCGCTCTTCAGAACAATTATATATTAAAGCGCCAGCGGTGGTTTTGGTGGAAGCGAAGAAAGAAGACCTCAAACCAGCACTGGGACAATGTTTAGCCGAGATGGTGGCAGCACAACGCTTTAATCAACAGAAGCAGCAACCGATTACCACGATTTTCGGAACGGTGACAAGCGGTACAGTTTGGCGGTTTCTCCAACTAGAAGAGCAAACTGTGACGATTGACTTGAATGATTATCCACTACCACCAATTGAGCAAATTTTGGGCTTTCTGGTTTGGATGGTGCAGAATGGCTGATGAAGGCGATATTGCTTTTTTGCTTGGTGTGATAGGTTTGAATTGAATTGGAGCAAATTTCACTATGAAAGGAGTGACGGATAAATTAACGAATTATCAGCAAATTGTGCAGCTACGCTGGGTGCTCCGCGCCATCGCGCTTTGGTGAATATGACTGTGATGAAAGATGAGTGTCGCTAAAGAACCCATTTACCTAACTAAAAACAACTACCCCTGGATTGAAGTCAGGTGGAGGATCTGCGATCAGTACTTTAGTGAGGTCTGTGGACGGGGGAAATGTCTCAGCCCAAGCCTGTCCACCCCAGTCCCATTCTGTGTTGATGTCATAGTTCACAGTACGTTGATTTTCCTGGCTTTCGGCTAGATCCATCAAGATACTAGTACTTTGAGCTTTCACGATCACATATTTATCCCTATCCGTTTCCTCCTCTCCGATAAAATATCCCCTCAACTCCTGTTGCAAAATCTTCCGCGCCTGGGAAATACGCTTGCAGACATTCTGATAGGAAATATCTTGTTGTTGGGCTATCTCTGGATAAGAAAGTTCTTGATAAATGCTGAATTCGGGGATGATTTAACAAATATGTAACGAATTATCAATAGTTTCAACTACCGATTCATCAGCTTGATTTTTCGTTACTAAGCAAGGATCTTAAAGCCCCTCTTTGCGTCCAAGAGGGGTTGAAGAGAGGTTCATCGAACTCCTAGAAATAAGGCAGCTATGCAGGAGGCAGAAGGAAAGAGGATTTGACTTGTTTGTTTCGCCCTTCCCGTAGGTGCGCCTGCGTTGGAGACTCACGTTAAAATGCTGTGCCTTTATTGACAAATTGCAATGTGAATGCATCTTTATAGTTAACATTAGGTTTGTAAATTCCCACATTCACCATACTGTCGAAGAACGATCGCCATCGTTCCTCACTCATTGCTCCAATACCTTGTGTTTCCGCTGTTCCAGAAACAATAATTCCATATTCTTGCAACTTTTGAATCCCGTAGGCAATTTGCTCATCCGTCATCTCTGGATTAGCTTTTTTAATTAACTCATTGCCTGGTTGGGGATTCTTTAAATAGCTATACCAACCTTTGATAGATGCATCCACAAATCGCTGCACTAAATTGGGATTTTTTTCTACTAGTTCTTTTTTGGTTTCTATAGTAGTCGAATATGGTTGATACCCATAATCTGCTAATAAAAATACTAATGGCTTAAACCCGCCCTGCTTTTCAATGGCAAAAGGTTCAGAGGTAATATAACCTTGTTGGACTGAGTTTTTGTCAGTCAAAAAAGGAGCAGGATTAAAGTTATAAGGGCGCTTTTGGTCGTCGGTAAAACCATACTTCGCTTTGATAACAGGCCAATAAGTGACATTGGCAGAAGCAGACACATAAATAGGCTTGCCTTTGAGGTCAGCCAAGGTTTTAATTGCTGTGTTGGGATGGGCGATGAGACATTGCGGATCTTTTTGAAAGATTGCCGCCACCGTGATTTTGGGAATTCCTTCTGTTATGGCGTTCACGGCATCGACACCATGACCCATAAAAAAATCTACTGCACCCCCCATCAACAATTGAGTACCGCTAGGAACTTGGGGCCCGCCCATTTTGATACTGACATCAAGACCATAGTCTTTATAGATACCAGTAGCAATAGCCTGGTAAAAACCACCATGTTCTGCTTCGGCAAACCAGTTTGTCCCGAAAGTGACTTTATCTAATTGAGAACCAGCGGTTGGTGATTGATTGCTTTTACTACAAGCAGTAACAATGCTACTGCCCAGACAAAGGGCACCATACTGGATAAACTGACGACGACTAAAGGAATGAATTGCTGTTGATGAGGGTAGTAACAGATTCATGAAAGAAGTCTCAAGGATAAAGGTTGAAGTGGAGACTTATCGGTACATGCATGGCTGACAAGTAGCAAAAAAATTAGGTTTTTCGGGTGGACTAATTCAATAGTTCATACTTCAACCTTTAGCTGAGTCTGAGTGTACATTCTAGAATTAATTTTTGGTTCACTAAGGAATAGGGTTGAATTTCTAAAGCGCGTTTAAAAGCTTTGATCGCTTGACTATACTGTCCCAGTGCGGCGTAACACAACCCCATACCGTGAAGTGCCCCGAAATGTACTGGATTAATCTGGATGACCATCTGACAATCTGCCAGAGATTGTTTATAATCACCCATACTGTAGTAGAGAAAAGCCCGCCGATTCCAGGCTTCAGCAAAATCTGGTTGTTCTTTGATCAGTTCTGTCAACATCTGTTCGGCTTCTGTCATTTCCCCAGCATCGAGTAATTTTTGACTTTGGTCGATTCTTTCGAGTCCGTAAATTCCCTTTTGCTGAAACCAAATCCGCCAGAGTTTCTTGGTTGCTTGCTCCCGGACTGTGGCATCCGGGTTTTTCAAGGCTTCAAGTAAAGAATTAATTGATAAAGAATCCATGAATTTGAGGTTAGTGATTGTATCTTTGTATCAAGGTATCAATTTTCGTACAAAATATACTATGTCTTTTTTAAAGTCCTCTTTAAAATTCTCTCATAATAATTGCGAGTTAAGCAATTGGTGTGTTATTTGTGGTATTAACCAATACTATTCATACAAGCCTAGATATACAGAGTTATCAGGGATCAAAACATTAGGATACCAAACTGGAGAAAACAAGAACTGACTATTGGTAGTTGACACATACGTAGTGACAAATAGTTCATAAAAACATTACAAAAAAATCAATGATTATGCCAAAGCCAAAAAGCGTTTCCGGGCATATTGTTCTCACATCTCATCCTAGTCGCTTTGGCCCCAAGCCGATCCCCATTGAATGGGGAGCAGCTGATCCGATGCAACGGGGGCCGGTAATTGCGACTCTGACTAAACAGGCACATCGCAACGTGATTGGTACTCATTCTGGCAGCTATGCGATTTATCGCGCTTTAGCAGTTGCGAGCGGTGCTTTACAATCAGATCATCGAGCAGATTTAACGAATACATCCCCAGTAGAACATATTGGCCCACATCCTAGTTGGGCTGACCCTGAAAAGATTGTTTCTCTCGATCCATTTGGGGCGATCGCATCTGAGGTATTTACGTCATATTACGAACAGGGCTATGATATCCGCCCCACCATCGCCATCACTAAAGCTCACATTAACATGCCAGAACTGCAAGACGCTGTAGAAAAAGGGCGCTTGCAGGTGGATGGCGAGATAATGAAAGCAAACGGTGATTTGGTGGTGACAAAAGCCGCCATTGAGCCTGTTTGGTATTTACCGGGAGTTGCCAAGCGTTTTGGCATCAAAGAAGGAGATTTGCGTCGGGCTTTATTTGAACAAACTGGGGGGATGTTCCCTGAACTAGTGACACGTTCAGATTTAGAAGTGTTTTTGCCGCCAATTGGAGGCTTGACGGTGTATATTGTCGGGGATATGGCAGCGATCGCCGATCCCGATAAACCTGTAGCTGTGCGCGTACATGATGAATGTAATGGTTCTGATGTATTTGGAAGTGATATTTGTACCTGTCGCCCCTACTTAGTACACGGTATTGAAGTCTGTGTGCAAACAGCCCAAGAAGGTGGTGTGGGGATCATTGTATATTCTCGTAAAGAAGGGCGGGCCTTGGGAGAGGTCACGAAATTCTTAGTTTATAATGCTCGCAAACGACAACAAGGAGGCGATCGCGCTGATGCCTACTTTACGCGTACAGAATGCGTCGCAGGTGTGCAAGATATGCGCTTTCAAGAACTTATGCCGGATGTGTTGCACTGGTTGGGCATTACTCGCATTGACCGCATGGTGTCTATGAGTAATATGAAGTACAACGCTATTACTGAGGCGGGCATTGAAATTGTAGAACGGATACCAATCCCAGAGGATTTGATTCCCCAAGATGCACGGGTAGAAATTGAGGCAAAGAAAGCTGCTGGCTATTATACCACAGGGGATGTTTTAGATGCAGATAGTTTGGCTGAGGTGAAGGGGCGAAGTTTGGAATAGTTTAAGAAGGGAGTGTGGGGTGGGGAGTAGTGAAAATTTACCCTACTCCCTATATTACGAGGAGTGAAAGTGTGGAAATAGAAACCGCAGAGGCGCAGAGAACGCACAGAGAAGAGGGGAGGGAGGCGATCGCATATTTTCGTTCTCCAAGGGCTATTCGGGAGCGTTGTGAGCAAATATTCGCATGGGTAAATGAAGGGCATTCGCGCTATTTTGCTTGTGATTTGACGCAGTTGGAACGGGTAGCCGATTATGTGATTTCGGTGATGCGCTGCGAGTACCCGGATTTGCAAATTCCGTTTCATAGTCGTTGGCGACATTTTGAGGTAGGGAATGTACCGCGATTAAATCAATTGGAGAATCGGTTAGCAGAATTAACGCCTCTTTTCAAAGCTGCTGCTAAGTTTGATTTGGCAATTGTCAGTGTGTTGTTAGATGCTGGTGCTGGGGAAAATTGGCGATATTATGAACAGGAAACTCAGCTGAATTTGAGCCGTTCTGAAGGATTGGCTGTTGCTAGTTTTAAAATGTTTTGTCAAGGGGCTTTTTCTAGCGATAATTTATTAGAAGTTGATGCTTTAAAATTGCAAGCATTAACTGAAGCAGAACTTGCTACTGGGTTTCAAGTAAATGCAGAAAATCCCCTCGTGGGAATTGATGGACGGTGGAAATTATTACAGAAATTAGGTGAAGTTTTAGTTTCTTTACCTCATTTATTTGGTGAAGAAAAGCCTCGTCCAGGGAATTTGGTAAATTATCTGTTGAGCAAATCTGAAAATGGACAGTTAGCAGCTTCCACTGTATTCAATGCTGTTCTAGAAGGACTCAGCAACATTTGGCCAGGAAGATTAGAAATTGCTGGAGTTAATCTTGGTGATGTTTGGCAACATCCATGTTTAGAAACAGCACAATCACTTCATCCTGCATTTGTGCCATTTCACAAACTTTCTCAGTGGTTAACATACTCTTTATTAGAACCATTACAGGAACTTGGTTTAGAAATTACTGGTCTAGATGTCCTCACGGGATTACCAGAATATCGCAATGGGGGATTATGTCTCGACTTAGGACTTATCAATATTAAAAACCAGGAGATTTTCAGATTATCTCATTCTGTAGCATCAGAAGTTATAGTTGAGTGGCGAGCTTTAACTGTAATCCTTTTAGATAAAATCGCTGCTGCAATCCGCGAAAAATTGAGTATGAATGCTGAAGAATTACCATTAGTGAAAATCCTGCAAGGGGGAACTTGGACAGCAGGACGGAAAATTGCTGCTGAACTCAGAACAGATGGTAAACCACCCTTACAAATTGTCAGTGATGGTACAGTATTTTAATTGTTATTAGTCAGTTGTTAGTTGTCAGTTGTCAGTAGTTCTTTGCTATTAACTATTAACAATTGACTACTAACCACTGACGACTGACTAATGACTAAACCATTGACAATTGACTACTAACCACTAACCACTGACAACTGACTATTGACTAAATCATGCAAAATCAAGTCACAATTATTGAGCATCCATTGATTCAGCATAAACTGACGCTCATGCGTAAAGCTGAAACTAGTACAACAAAATTTCGCAACCTCCTGAAGGAAATTAGTTTGTTGTTAGCTTATGAGGTAACGCGAGATTTACCGCTGAAATCTGAACAGATAAAAACACCACTGGCGGCGATGAATGCACCAGTACTTGCCCCCGATAAAAAATTGGTATTAGTTTCTATCATGCGGGCAGGTCAGGGAATTTTGGATGGAATGTTGGAGTTGATACCATCAGCTAGGGTTGGACATATTGGTTTATACCGTGACCCGAAAACCTTAATCCCTGTTGAGTATTATTTGAAGGTTCCCCATGATGTTGAGCAGCGAGATATGATTGTAGTTGATCCGATGCTAGCAACTGGTAATTCTGCTGTGGCAGCCGTAGAAAGGCTGAAATCAACTAATCCTTTATCAATGAAATTTGTCTGCTTACTAGCAGCACCAGAAGGTATTCAGAATTTCTGTGAGACACACCCTGATGTGCCTATTTATGCTGCTGCTATTGATGATTATTTGGATGAACATGGCTATATTATTCCCGGACTGGGCGATGCAGGCGATCGCTTGTTTGGCACAAAATAAGCTAATACTAAGATAGAAAAAGAAAATCAGAGTAAGAGATAAATTAACAAGGGAAAAATATATTTCCTGCGCTATTTTTTATGTTGGCTTTTGCTGAGTTATCAGGTATTTATAGAGAGATAAATGCTAGATATTTTGCATGAATATGTTTTGATTAATACATACATCGATTACGAACTGCTGTTATAGCAAAGTGCTGATTACTAAGTGGAAACCCAGTTGTTTGTTGGCTTTGATCAATCAATATTGTCCTAACACATCTGGCTACAGCTATAGTGTTAGTGCAGCTAATACCGTTTCACTTTAAAGTTGATACATTTAGGAGGCAGTGCGGTCTTGGGGTGTCACGCCACGTGCTTCAAGTCGGCATAGCCGCCCAACGCAGTGGCTCCCCAAGTGGAGCAACTGCCGTGCAAGCAGAGGGGCAGGGGAGAAATTATTTGTATCATTAATTTAGTGAAATAGTATAAGTTGTGTCTTCTCCTAAGGCAAAACGCTACGCTTTTTGAGCGTCAAAACGAGTGTCACCGACAGTACATTAGGTAGGAGTAAGAATCTTCTCATGTCTGGTCAATAGTTCTGCGTTTTGTAGTTTTGTACCTGATTTACTTGCAAACTGCTGTATTTCAAATACACTGATACGTTTTTATTTCCACCTACGCAGGTACGCTTTTAAATGTTCTTGTAAGAGTAACCACTTCATATCTAGGCGTGAAACAAAAATATGATTTATTTACCTAAAAGTAGATTTAATGACTCATCATTGGTAAACTTACAAAAGAAATTTCAACTGCACTGATTTACTAATGTCACATCCCACTATTGGACAACTTGAAAGAGAAATTACACAACGGCTTAGTTCTCTATATAATGAAATATTAGGGCAGCGTCCTAATCAAATTATTTGTCATTTCTTTGATACAGAATTAGTCATTTCTCTAGAAAATTCTGTAACCCAAACTGAACGGATTTTAATGTATGAGGGTTATGAAAATTTGGCAGAGCAAGTACGCTCATCTTTATATAAAATTCTTAAACCGCAACTCCAAGGTTTAATTGAACAAATTATTGGTAGTCCTATTATTGACCTGATGCTCAACACTAATTTAGTTACAGGTCGTACTGGAATTATTATTGTTTTAAAACAAGTGCCTGATGTTCGTAATCCTGAATCTATTCCTAAAGTAAATTTGAAGAATTTAGCTGATTGAGATGGCGGCTAATCACAATTTCTAAATTCAGAAAATCGTAGGGTTTGGTAATGTAATCATCAGTACCTGACAAGATAGATAAATTATTGTTTTGTATCAATGTTGAAGGTATTGATGCAATGATAGGAATAGTTGCAGTTTTTGGGTCTTGCTTTAAGTATTCAATTATTTGGCTACAACTCAAATCAGACAACATCATGTCTAATAATATGAGGTCAGGTTTATGTGTTTGTGCCAATATTACTGCCCTTGCTCCTTGTTTAGTACAAATACAGGATAAATTTAGTGTTTTGAGGTGAGAATCCAGTAATTCTAAATCATGTAGATTTTTTTCTACAACTAATATTACGGGTCGTCCATCCATAAGCAATTAGTGACCTATAATGAAAGGCTATACACCCAAACTCTACTATGCAACCGAGAAATAACCTCGCTGATAGCAAGGTTACGTTTCCTAGAAAGCTTTTTAACGGATGTACGAGGATTCCTTCATCCGGCAAAGTGCGGCTTGAAATGGACTAACTCGTATAGAGTTTCCTAAGTTGATTGTCTAGGCTGACAATTAGGCTAGACATGAACAAGCTGGGGTAACTTCAATAAATGAATCATCCTGGTTGAAGTTGTTAACTTTTAACTGTGAGCAGCTAGCAAAAAATAATTACGATCAGACATTTTTGATTGACAAGTTGCTGATGTCAACATCAAGTAAATATTTATGGATAGCTGTCATGAACTGCGTACACAAGTAACAGATTAAATAGGGAATAGGAATAGGAATATGAATAGGGAATAGGTAAAGAATTTAACTTTGATCCTTGCCTATTTTGCCTTCTTCAAGTCAGGTGGACATAATTACATATAAAATGCCAATCACAGAAATTGCTCAGTGACAGGCTTTTCTCTTTAGCCTTCTACTTATCATCTCATAAATGTAGATTACGTCAAGCAGTAGTGCTAATTATAGAAAATATTAATATTTAATATAATATTAAATAATTAATCTGACCAAGCCCTTACCCTTCTCTTTCAAAGAAGCACTCCGCGTAGCTTGCTTAAGCGTAGGGGTACGGTAACGCTGTGCGAACAAGACAGGAACTCTGAACAATAAGGGGGAAATTAACCCTAAAATGGGTTACAGAACAACTAAATTTTTTTCTTAAAAGAATTATCCGTTAAGAGTTCCCTTTTAATGGCGATTTTCTGGGAAAAAAGCAACGCCTAAAGCTTTTGGAGGAGTAGATTTGCCAGCTAATCCCACCAATGCCAAAATAGCGATCGCATACGGTAACATAGTCAAAAATTGATAGGGAATATTTGCCCCCAATGCCTGAATTCGTAATTGCAAAGCTTCTGTAGCACCAAATAATAAACAAGCTAAAGCACTACCTATAGGATGCCACCTACCAAAAATTAATGCTGCGATCGCAATAAATCCTTTACCAGCAGTCATCTGTTCTGTAAAGAATTTTATTTGCACCAAAGTCAGATAAGCGCCTCCTAAACTGGCAAAACAGCCACTCGTCACCACAGCCCAGTATCGCACTGTTTGCACAGATACCCCAGCCGTGACGGCAGCCTGGGGATATTCTCCCACAGCGCGCAAAGTCAAACCAAAGCTGGTACGAAATAAAATATATGTAGTTAAAGCGATTAAGAATAACAATAGATATACCAGAATATCTTGCTGAAATAACAACGCGCCAATTAGGGGAATATTAGCCAGACCAGGAAAGATGATAGCGTCAATTCCTGGCAATCGCCCTGCGCTACCACCATTAAATACCAGCCTGGCCAAAAATGATGTGAACCCAGCAGTCACAAGATTAATAGCTAATCCTGATACTAATTGGTCTACGCGCAAAGTGACGCACAAAAAAGCATGGAGTAAACCGACTAATCCCCCAGCCAGCAAAGCTGCTAGGACACCAAGCCAAACATTTCCCGTGTAAAAAGTGGCAACAGCACTAGTAAAAGCACCAGTGAGCAACATGCCTTCTAGAGCAATATTTAGCACTCCCGACCGTTCAGAGTACAATCCTCCTAAGGCAGCAAATGCTAAAGGTACAGCTAGACGTACACTAGCAACAAGGTAATCATAAAAAAAGTTGAGATGATTTTGACTGTCTAATACCATAATTTCAGATTATCAGCTGCGCGGCGATCGCTCACAACCAATTTGGAATTAACTACCTCTCTCGTAGAATCGGAAATACGAATCCAGTAAAACAGATTAACTAACAATAGTAGCCCTTTACTGAAAGGCGATCGCATGGACATAAAAAGAGAAATACTGGCCATAAATACCAGCAAAATTTCTATAAAAGCGACAATACTGCCGTAGTGTTTGGTATCCCAATGAGTGCCAAAGGAATAGAATGAAAGGTACTAAAAATAGCTTGCCAAAAGGGCTGATAGTATACTGTTGACTAAATCTGGTTTGATGGCAGACGATACCCAAATTTCATCAAAAAGTAGAACAAAAATATCAGAACCTCAGGCAAGATGACGCCGATAAAAACTGCCCCGCTTGCTTGAGTCCGCATTTGTTGATTGAGAATAAACAGATTGAGAATGGCATGGCTGGGAGTATTCATTATGTAAGTATGTTAAATGTACTGACCACAATCAAAACTGCTAGGTTTCCAACATTATGTGTCTTTTTGATGTCAAAAATATGGCTTGAGTGTAGCAATTTTCAATCCAGGACAGTTCTTTTTACTGATTGTCAAGAAATTCCGATATTTGTCGAGCAGGATTTATAAAAACTTATTTCTCAAACTGTTTGCTATATATAATGAGGTTTGTAAATAAGTGTTAAGCAAAACTTATTAAAAAATATTGCAATATCTTGATTTAATTGTTAACGTGTGTATGGCAGCGATACTGGTGAACGCTCTAAATCTAAGAGAGGTAAAACCTATGAGCTATATCCATTCAGCCAATTGCGTGAAGTGTTGATTTTCAATCTGGGAAGCGAGGTTAATCTGATTTGTATGAGCAATGCAGATTAGCCCAGGAATATATCGTTGCCAAAGGCTTATTTCCATTCTGATTTCAAAGACAACTGATGTGTCTTACCCTGACCAAGATGCCAGTAACTCTGTGTCTGTAATCACCAAGAGTACGGTAAGACCGAGATTTTGGAGGTAAAAACCGATGAATATTCAAGGTAAAATTGCCCTAATTACTGGGGCCTCCCGTGGTATTGGACGAGCGATCGCGCTAGCACTAGCGCAAAATGGGATGAAGCGGTTAATATTGATAGCACGCGATCGCCAAAAGTTAGCCGAGGTAGCCAGTGAAATCGAGACTATGGGTGTAGAAGTTGCGATCCTTGCATTGGATTTAAGTAAACCAATAGAGGTAAACATTGCTGTTGCTCAAGTTTGGCGCAACTATGGCCCCATTCATCTGTTAGTAAATTGTGCAGGCGTAGCATACCAAAATTCGTTTCTGCAATCAAAACTATTGCAAGTACAAGAAGAACTTTCTGTGAATTTACTGGGGATGTACACCCTTACCAGCCTCATAGCTAAACGCATGGCTAGCCAAAGACAGGGGACAATTGTCAATGTATCCAGCTTAATGGGGAAAGTAGCTGCACCAACCATGGCGACTTATTCAGCCACAAAGTTTGCCATTTTAGGATTTACCCAAGCTTTGCGCCGAGAACTAGCTGAATATAACATCCGAGTAGTAGCCTTATTGCCTTCCCTCACCGACACAGACATGGTGCGCGACTTAAAATTATTTCGTTGGGTGATCCCTATGACACCCCAGCAAGTAGCTAAAGCACTCCTCGCCGGACTGCAAACAGATGCACCAGAAATATTAGTAGGATGGCAAAGTCATTTAGCTGTATGGTGTCAACGCCTCGCCCCTTGGTTGCTAGAGTTAATTTTAGAAATAGCAACACCACCAGCAACGAAAAAGCAGCAGATGGCAGAAAAACCAAGTTGATTCAGCAAAATCTCTCGTGTCAGTGATGTTTTACTCTCAAAAAACTCAGTTTCGTTGATATCTGCACGTAAATCCTGAAAAACATTGTCATGTGATCGCCTAGCTTAGGAGCATACAGGCGATCGCATGAAATCATTCTATTTTGGATTTTAGATTGTGAAGCGCCTTGTGCATCCAGGTTTTGCAAATCAATCTCAGTCATCAGTCATCAGTCATCAGCCATCAACTTTAAAAAGATAAAGTATAAAAGTAAAATTTCAACTTTATCCTTCATGCTGTCCTTACCTACCACAGATTTACCAGAAATTATTGATGGCTTGCCAAATATTACTGGATACGAGAAAGAAGTTCTTGCTGTCGTCAACCATGATGAACCTATATTCTTACCCTCCACCAATATTAAGTTAGAGGATGTGAAGGCAGTATTTGCGATCGCTTTGCACATGCATCAACCAACTATACCTGCTGGACATGATGGTTCACTCATTAGCAATCTGCAATATATGTTTGAACATCCTCATGAAGGAGATAACCACAACGCAGGGCCATTTGCATACTGTTACAGCCGCATGGGGGACTTTATTCCCGAACTCGTAAATCAAGGCTGCAACCCCCGTGTGATGTTGGATTATTCTGGCAATCTTTTGTGGGGACTCAGGCAAATGGGACGCAACGACATCATAGATAACCTTAAACGTATCACTTGCGATTCTACCTATCAACCTTATGTCGAGTGGTTGGGTACAATGTGGAGTCATGCAGTTGTGCCTTCGACGCCCATACCAGATATTAAATTGCATATCTTAGCATGGCAACACCATTTTGCAGCTATGTTTGGTTGGTCAGCATTGGCGCGAGTTAAAGGGTTTTCTCCACCAGAAATGCATTTACCAAATCACCCTGATACTTTATTTGAATTTGTCAAAGCGCTCAAAGAATGTGGATATCGCTGGCTACTTGTACAGGAACATTCTGTAGAAACAATTAACGGTGAATCTCTAACTTACAGACATTTACCACATCGTTTAATTGCTCGTAATTCCCAAGGTGAAACAATTAGCATCACAGCCTTGATTAAAACTCAAGGTTCAGATACTAAATTAGTTGGTCAAATGCAGCCTTATTATGAAGCTAAAACTCTATCAAAACAAAAATTAGGTAGTGTATTTGTACCACCAATAGTCAGCCAAATTGGAGATGGTGAAAATGGTGGCGTCATGATGAATGAATTTCCTCAAGCTTTCAAACAAGCTTGGTGGGATATGGTGCATCATGGAGGAGGGAAATCTGGCGTTGTCGGAATGTGTGGTACAGAATATTTAGAATTAATAGAAGCTGCTGGTTGTAAGCCTGAAGATTATCCAACTTGCCAGCCAGTAGGGCAACATCAACTTTGGCAGCGAGTTTCACCTGAAAATTCTCAACCTGAAGCTGTAGAGAAAGCCATTCAAGAATTAAAGCAAATTAATCCCAATTTTCATATGGATGGAGCTTCATGGACGAATCATATTAGTTGGGTACAAGGATATAAAAATGTTTTATCACCAATGAATAAACTCAGTAATTTATTTCATCAACAAGTTGATAATTTACTGGCCACTAATTCATCTGAATACCGCAATTTACTATTACATAATCTTTTGCTGCAAACAAGCTGTTTTCGTTATTGGGGACAAGGCACTTGGACGGAATACGCACGAGAAATTTACCAACGTGGCGAAAAATTGCTGTAAGAGATTATTTATAAAGTTACTATTAAGTAGTAGCGCGACCGGGCTAAAATAGTGCATTAGATGTAGCAGAAAACGTTGATATACCTCAATTTCCTCAAAAATCTATTGCATTAATTTAGCCTTGCCACGCCACTACAGTTCTGTTATCAGTCATCAGTCATCATTAGACCTCTTGCAAAAGTCGTTCTTAGCGCTCTTTTCTTTGCGTCTACCCTGCGGGAACGCCTGACGGCGAATGCGACTTTGGGTGAGCCAAAAAAAGATTTATGCAAGAAGTCTATTCAACAGCCTTATTTTGTCTCTACAAACCAAGTTCACCAAATACCTCTGGAGAAAACATTTGGCATAATGATTGGAAATATGGCATTAAAGCATTAGCTTGTAGAGGAGTTAGACGAGCGTTGATTTCTTGCCCTAGCAAATTTAGCATATGGCGAATTAGTTCCCATTGTACTTTTAATGGTGGATAAAGCATTACACATAAGGGAAATAACTCTTGTTGAACAGCAACAATGCTTCCTTCTAAAGCACATACCCACAAATATACTTGAAACATCTCTACATCTCGAATGCTAGAGATTTTAACTAATGAATCACTCAAATTACCAGATATAGAATGATAATTTGGATAATGTTCAATTACATTTTGACAAATGTTCTTAGCAATTTCTGTACTAACTAACAATAGCTCTCGTACTGCTGATAAAACTGTTGAATTATAATCATGGTTAGCCGCTGCATCATAAGCACGTTGCAGTGGCATATATAGATGGTCATCAATCACTTTAAAATATGCACCAACCAGCGATCGCTCTACAGACTCAAGGGGTTGTGTGAGCAGTTGGCTAGTATAATGAAACTGCATATTCACAAAGCCAATAACTCTAGGGTCAACATTTGTATATTTCTTTCTTATTGCTCCTATATCTGCACCAATTACCCTTACCAATTGATTAGGAGCCGCTTGTTCGGTGTAAACTTCTAATGCTTTTTCATCAAGTAAATTATCTTTCTGAGATAGCTTCATTACAAAAGATAAGGGACGCAATGCTGCTTGCTGGGTATATACATCCAAAGCTTTTTGGTAAATCTTAAAAGAATCTGCCGCAATTTCCCACGGATCAATCATACTAGGGTCTATGCGATGTCGCTTGAGTTGAGCCGATAGCAGCGCCTCTGTTTTGTTCCAAGCTATGGCACTAACACTCCGTAAAGATCCCATGATTTTTTGAGCAGTTCTCTCTCGTCCTTGTTGTGATACTATCTCTGACAAATTCAGCCTGTCATAACTCTCTTTATCGCTAGTATCAACCTGGAGGTTCTGTAAATATTTTTTAGCCCATTGCTGTGCTAAACATTCAACATCTCTGTGATTTTCTATATCTGAAACCTCTTGCATCGCAGACATTATTTATTACCTTAGTACTGTCTAGCAAATCTTGCATACCTTAATTATTTATAATAAGCCAATTATTTGAAAAAAAATAACTTTAAATTAACTTTATGGAAAACCTTGAAATATCTAAATTTTTACTAAAATGCAAATATTTAATTATCAGTATATTTCAGATTGCCAAAAGCTAAAAAAATATATATGTGAAGATTAGCTAAATATTAAAGATGTAGACTAGATGTTTATACTGAATCATACCAAAGGCAATAGGATTTCAAATTCTGTGCCTATACCCAGTTGTGAATTTAAATTTAATTTACCGCCATGCCTTGCAGTTATTATTCGATAGCTGACTGCCAAACTAGTTTCTTTATCAGCTCGTTTTTCTACAGAGAAAGATTCTAGGATTTGCTGTTGAGATGCATGAGACATCCCTGAACCATTATCAGCAATGCAAATGGAAACCCAGCGGGAATCTGGTGCATTTGGTCTGGTTGCTTCTTGAGAAATTACTAATGTCGTAATTTTAATTCTAGGTTTATCAGCAGTTTTAGTAGATTCTGGGTGAAGTTGCTGTCGTGCGGCTTCATCAAGTAAAGTATCAGTAGCTTGAATCAAAATATTCATAAATACTTGGTTTAATTGCCCCATAAAACAAGAGACTGGTGGCAATTTACCATAATTTTTAATAATTTCAATTTCTCCTTTCAAACGGCTTTTAATCAAGAGAATAATATTATCTAAACAAGCATGTAAATCTACTGGTTTGGGATAAATTTCATCAATGTGACAGAAATTTTGTAAACTAGTGACAAGTTTCTTTAACCTTTCTGCACCAGTGCGGATACTGGTAAGCACCTTTGATAAATCTTGTTCTAAAAAATCAAATTCAATTTCTTCTTTCAGTTGATTGATTGCTTCTGATGTATGAGGTAAGCCTTGTTCGTAAGCTGCTATTAACTTGAGTAAATCTTGGCTGTAATTAGATACATAAGTTAAGTTACCCCAAATAAACCCCACTGGGTCTAAAATTTCGTGGGCTACTCCATCCACTAACCGCCCCAAATTCGCCATCTTATCATTTTGAATCATTTGAGCTTGACTGCGTTCATACCGTACCTGAGTTTCTATTCCTTGAATTTGCCAAGAAGCAAGATTCAAGTCATGCATATCTAATAATTTGTAAGTATTAGCAACTGTTTGCACTACAATTGGTTCTGCCAACAATTCCGGCGATCGCCTCAGTGTTTGTTGCATCGCTGCCAAAATCGATGTTGTATCAGGAAGCAGCAAAATAGCTGTCCGCGCATAGTTGTAGAGAACACCCAAATTTTCTTGGTTGAATAATTCTTGTCCATGGGGGCGAATCAGAAATTCCAACAGTCGCCGCCGCGAAATCATACCTATGAATTTTCCATCTTCCATCAGGATTGCGCCCGGTAGCAGTGGGTATTTTTCAAAATAATTAGCAACTTCCGCACCAGTACAACTAATTTCCACATGAAAATCGTACATTGGCAGTTCTTGGAGGGTTGATTCCAAACCGAGATCGCGATCGCTACCAAAAGACAAAACCGGCGGTAATATTGAAGAACTAAATTCTTGTAGCACTGTAGACCCTGATGTATAAAAAAACTAAGAAACGGTAACTTAATATTTTAGCCTCTGCCAGCTTGTATGCAAGTCAGAGAAGGAGAAGATGGGGAGATGAAGGAGACAATTGATCATTGATGACTGATGACTGATGACTGAAGATAGGGAAAACAACTACTGTTCACTGACAACTGACAACTGACAACTAACGATATTTATTTTGCTTTGGGCTTGCAGTTTCAATGTTTTTGTAGTAAAAAACAACCAAAGCTCATATTCAATTTGGCAGAAATAGCTAAAATCATGAATGTTAGCAACCAATAGCGATCCCTGGATGTTTAAAAACTATGAACTGTTTGTAAAAATATATCGAAGATAACACACTAGTCTGCCGATTTACAGCGGGTATAAATATTATTTAATTGTAAGTCATGCAACTATATGGTTATACCGTTAACATGGAACAATTCTGGCAATCAAACAATCTTCAAAATAGTTATCATCTGTAGATGCACTTAGGTAAAATAGCAATCCATGACTTGCTGGCGCTGATTAAGGTCTAAGCATGACTACAAACCGAGTACGAATTTGCTGTTTCAATAAAGCTAAAGTGTCCATACATGCTTTTGATCCCCATTTCGATAGAATGACTAGGCATATACAAAAAACTCTAAAACGCTTTTGACTGCGAGGCCCATGAATCAACTGAACAATGGTTTCACTATATTTCTGAGTCTGCTAGTCGAGGCGATGCCGTTTTTGCTTCTGGGAGTTTTATTATCTAGCTTGCTGCTGTTGTTTATCGATGAGCGCAAACTAGTAGACAGAATGCCCAAGAATCCGCTATTAGGTGCTTTAGTGGGCAGTATGATCGGCTTTTTGTTTCCGGTGTGTGAGTGTGGCAATGTGCCGGTAGCGCGGCGGTTAATGATGCAGGGCGTACCCACACCTGTGGCAATTGGTTTTTTGCTGGCAGCACCAACGATTAACCCAATTGTGATTTGGGCAACTTGGACGGCATTTCGAGATCAGCCAGAAATAGTAGTTCTGCGAGTGGTATTTTCGCTATTAATTGCCACCATTGTTGGTTTTGTTTTCAGTTTTCAAAAAGATTTAATTCCCATCGTTCAACCTGCGATCGCTCGATATTACAAGTTTAATCCCCCAGCCCAGCTGCAAAACAAACGTCGTGGTAAACATTCCCAAGTCCAACAGGAAACTAATGCACCCAATTTATTGCAATCGGGGACTTATATTTTAGGAGGAAAAGCAGGTTTACCTACAAAGATGGACGATAATTTATTACAGGAAAATACTGCTACCTCCAACTACGGTAAACCTTTAGCAGCTAAACTGCGTCTGTTGATGGATAATATCATCCAAGAATTACGCGAATTGGGGGGTGTAATGGTTTTAGGAAGTGCGATCGCTGCTGTTATTCAAATCCTAGCTCCCCGTGAATTAATTCTCAGTCTAGGTGCTGGCCCCATTACCTCAATTGTGGTTATGTTGATATTAGCAGTAGTGGTGTCAATTTGTTCCACAGTTGATTCTTTCTTTGCTTTATCTTTTGCTTCAGCCTTCAGCAGTGGGTCATTGTTAGCATTTCTCGTGTTTGGCCCAATGATTGACATCAAAAGTGTGGGATTGATGTTATCTATCTTTAAACCCAGGACTATCTTTTACTTATTTGCATTAGCAGCACAATTAACATTTTTGTTTACTCTTTTTTTGAACTTACATGTATTTTGAAAATTGTCAGTTGTTAGTAGTCATCTGTTAGTTGTTCTTGACCACTGACTACTAAAGACTGACTACTGGCCATTGACCATTTACCAATGACTCCTAAAAATTTGAAACCTAAAATCCCAAATCTTTTACCTTGGCTAGATATCTTAGCAATTACAGCCTGGGGAATTTTGCTGTTGAGATATTGGCTGACGGGCAAGTTGAATCTGTTGATTCACCCAAATTACTTTTGGTTAGTGATAGTTACTGGAATTAGCTTAATATTTGTTGGTTTCTTGAAAGCACAAGAACTTTATCGGTGGCGTCGCCGTGATCTTGTGCCAAATACCCAGCATATAAGTTTATTTGCCCCTGGTTGGGGTAGTGCCTTGCTGTTAAACGCAGCAATTTTGGGTTTCATCATTACACCGCAAGTTTTTGCCAGTGATAAAGCACTCAAGCAAGATGTAAGTGACTTAGTGGCAAACATACGCATTAAACCCCAAGCATTTCGGGCTTCTGTGCGACCAGAAGAGCGATCGCTTGTAGACTGGGTACGTACACTCAGCGTCTATCCAGAACCAGACTCATATACAGGACAAAAAGTCAAAGTTCAGGGATTTGTACTTCATCCACCAGATTTAGCAAAAGAATATTTATTTTTAGCGCGATTTGTCCTATCTTGCTGTGCAGCAGACGCGTACCCCGTAGGATTGCCAGTTAAACTACCAAATAATCAACAGCAGTACGCTGCTGATAGTTGGCTGGAAGTCGAAGGACAAATGACAACAGAAAATTTAGCAGGTAAACGCCAACTTACCATTGCCGCCACCTCTATCAAAAACATTCCTCAACCGCAGAATCCTTATAGCTATTAGTCAGTTGTCAGTAGTCAATGGCAAAAAATAACTGACAACTGACAACTGACAACTGACCCTTCGGGTGACGCTCGAAGACTCGCTACCGCTGCGCTAACGGCAGTTGCTTCAAGTCGGCAAAGCCGACGACACTTGCTTCAACGCTCTTAACCCGCGCAACGCAGTGTCTCCCCAACGCACAGCCTCACAACTGACAACTGACAACTGACAAATGACAAAATCTAAAACATTTATTCAACCACTAGATCGTGTAGCGATCGCACTCATGCTGCTGCTGAGTCTGCTGATTGGGTTGATCATATTGCAAGGTGATGTCGTCATGGCATCTGTCCGCGATTTTACTTGGCAAAATCAACAAATTGGGGCAGATGATACTTCCTTCACCCTCACCTTTAGCCGCCCAATGGACACAAAAAGCGTAGAGGAGAATTTGAAAATCGAACCACCTCTAGCAGGTAAAGTCAGTTGGGCAGGGCGACGTATGGTTTATACCCTAATCACACCAGCACCCTACGGCACAAATTATAAAGTGCAGTTACAGAAAGCAAAAGATAAGTTTTCTGAACAAGAAGGTAAAAATAGGTTAATACAGCCTTTTACAGGTAATTTTAGTAGCCGCGATCGCGTTATTACTTATATAGGAGCTGATCGAGAAGACCAAGGAAAATTAGTACTCTACAACTTGACAAAAGAACAAAAAAGAGTAATTAGCCCCAAAGACCTAATTGTTATGGATTTTAAGCCATTTCCAAAAGGGGATAAAATCTTATTTTCTGCTCGCAACTCAAACAGCCAAGACTTACTTTCAGCCCAGTTGTACACAGCCACAACAGGCGTTCCTGTTCAATCTGGAACACAACCAGAACCAGCAGGCAGAATAGACCTGATTTTAGATAATAAAGACTATCAAAACCTGAAATTTGACTTATCCCCAGATGGAGAAACTATTGTTATCCAACGGGGAAATAAAGCTAATCCTGGTGACTTTGGCTTGTGGTTTATGCCAGCAACCAGCGACAAATCAGGCAAAAATACTGTTCCTCAACGTCTGAAAAGTCAACCAGGGGGAGACTTTATGATTACTCCCGATAGTAAGGCTGTAGCAGTTGCCCAAGGGCAAGGAGCAGCAATACTTCCACTACAAGGCGACGCCAATAAACCCCTAGATTTTCTACCGCAGTTTGGGCTAGTGCAAGCTTTCTCTAAAGACGGCTCCCAAGCGGCAATGGTCAAGTTTAATACAGATTACACACGAGATTTGTTTTTAGTGACCAACCAAGGCATCCAAAAGCAACTATTAAAAACAACAGGCTCCATTATCGACTGCCAATTTGATCCCGCCTTACCTACCCTCTACTGCTTGCTGACACAATTAATGTCCAAAGCAGAATACGTAGAACAACCCTATTTAGTGGCAATTAACCTCAAAACTGGAGAACAAAAACCTCTACTGTTACTACCCATCGACCAGCGGAATGTGCAAATGAGCTTATCGCCCGATGGTTTGGGCTTATTATTTGACCAAATAATGGCACAAACAAATGATACTGCATCATCTGCAAACCCATTAACAACCGATGACGGAGAAGCGATCGCTAGTAGTAGCCTCTGGTTAATGCCTGTATTGCCTATTTCTGACACTGCCATTAACACAATTAAACCAGAAAAGCTTCCTCTAGTTGGATTCCATCCCCGTTGGCTGCCTTAAAAGAGTCAGGAGTTAGTTGTCAGTTGTCAGTTGTCATTTGTTAAGACTCTCCCCAATGCCCCATGCCCAATTCCCAATTCCCAAAATTAGTTTTTTTTAGAGCAAAGTGTTTGTTAAATTGTATACGGTGCTAATATTTCTCTAGCGCGTTAATTAAAATCAGGAAGCCACTACCAAATAAATGTTTACCAAAGCAAAGCTGGATAAAACCTTTGCTTGGCATATGTACTAAAGCCTGCACCTTGGTAGCATTTGAACTAAAAACCCCCGCCATTCCTCAGGTTGACGGGGGATAACATCATAATGTTATAACGTCATCAGGTCTAGATGCAAAATGGGGAACACTGACTGATTACTCATGTTTAGGGAGAGTCCAACTTGGCTTCTAGAGTAAACCCTGATCGGACACATCAACAATACTCAAGCTAGCACTGCTAGACATTTTTAAGTGGGTGGGTCAAGAGTGATGAATGAAGCTGACACCTCAAACAACAGGGCTGTGATGGAATCCCTAAATTCTGCTAATTCGCTACAACCAGAGCAGGCAAGCTGTCCATTTTACTCTGTCGTGCCTTCTGAAAACATGGCAATTGGCAAATTGCCACTACTCAAACCGGCAGAAGATGAACAGCACCAAATGCCAACTTCCATATCCCCAACGGAATCAACCCAGGAAGACTGGGTTGCTGAGCCTGACAACGAAAAAGAAGCACTTATAGATGCTGAATTTCAAAAGTTGTTGGTATTGAATGAGGAATTGCGTGCTGCTAACGACGACTTGTATCAGCAAATTGAGCATCTTAAAGATGAGCTAGCTGAGTCAACAAAGGCTTTGGAGTGGCAAAAAAGACGCTCCAGTGTTACCGAGTCGATGCTCAACCAACAAACTCAAGAACTAGCCGCAGCTACCGAACAAATCCAATCTCTATTTCAGCAGTTAGAAACAGCGGTACAAACAGTTCAACGCCAAGAAATATTTATCGAAACTTATAAAGCACAGTTACAAATTAGCCAACAGCGCCTTGCCCAGTTAGAACGGGAATGTGCCCTACTGCAAACTAATTATAATGAACAGTCTCAGCAGGTATTGCAATCAGAAAATGCTTGTCGAGAGTTACGTACTAGACTGATGCGACAACAACGTCAAACGCTGCAATTTAAGGCAGCTTTGGAAAAATGTCTAGATACAACTGTTCCTAGCTATGATTCCCCGGACGAGACAGCAAGTAGTACCTCTCACACAGCCAGCCACCAAACAAGATTTTCTAAAAAAGCTCGGTCTTTATTTCCCAACGTGCAACCCATCAGACCTTGGTCAGCAGAACCAGAATCCATAAATAATAATATCGATTATCCTTGGGGTAAATCGTCAGCACCTCCATACAGAAGTAATTACTCTGCTCCTACATCATCTCCTTGGAACTGGTCAATTCAAGAAGATACACCCCATAACTCTCAACCAGAGGCCTCACCTGAAATTGATAATTCTCCCACGCCACCAGAAACTACTTCCTCTGTGGGTTCATCAAAACTAGATGAGCAGATAGATAGTCTCATTCAAATGTTTTTCACCTCCCAACCTGTATCTGCATCACCATCACCAACTGCTGGGGAAACAGATATAAACAGCAATCAGATTGATGATTCTGTGTGGGAAACTTGGGCAACAACCCTTGAAGATAACGAGTCAACAGAAACTTCACAAGAATTGCAATTGCAATCATCCCAAGCAGAAGTCGAGCTATCTACAACTTTTTCTAATTCATTGCCAGAAGATTTCACACCTTTACAAGTCAATTACTCACCTGTATCCTTCACCTTACCTTTGACCAAGACTACTGCTGAAGAACCAGAGAATGATTTCTCACAAACCTCTCCATTGAATCAAGCAGAATTATCAGAGACTGATGTGTTACAACAGCCATTTGATAATTCTACCTATGAGACTCAATCGCCTTCACCAGTAGTTTATCCAGAGCGTCCACCCAAGAAACGCACATCCTTGGCATCGGTGGAACTGCCGAATTTCCGTCCTAATGGTCAATAGTCAGTTGTCAGTTGTTAGTTGTTATACCAAATTGAAAAATGATTGCAACAGATTGATTCGCAAAACCTGTACCCACAATACGACTCACAATCCAAAATCCCAAATCCAAAATGGTATTAGTTGTCAGTTGTTTCTGGTTTTCTACTGACTATTGACCAGTAACTAATAACCACTGACCACTGACCACTGACTACTGACCACTGACTACTGACTCTTGAATCATTGCTTCTGAGTTGACTGTTGTTAACTGATTTGGCGATCGCGGCTTACCTGTTGTGATAGCGTAGCGAATAGCCAGTAGTCGCAACCATAATGCCGGATAGCGGGGTTCCAACCAAGGGCCTATTCGTACCAATAAACGCGGGAACCATCCACTTAGCAAGGCACTAACTAGGGCATGACGACCAAAGTTAAAATAATTACCTAGCCACCTGAGCAAATCTTTGAAACCAGCGAGTTGCCAAATCCATAAAAGTAAGGCAGGATTTTTGCGAGCTGCTTTGAGTGCTAGACGGTTAAAGGTTAACCAATCACACCTATCTTTAATAAAGTTATCTGCTACCTCTGGTGGTTCGTCTGCCAACAGCCCAAAGAAGGTATTGAGCATAGAATTAATCCGTTGGGGTGGTATAAATTTCCCAGTCGGTACCATCATGCCTTTGGAAAATAGCCAAGTTACCGCAACATTGCTTTGGTAAGCGCGAATGCGGTTTAAGTTTGCAAAACTCAGCAAGTCATGCTTGAGGGCAATATTTAATAATGTTGTTAAACGTTCTAAGTTGCGAACCAAAGAACCAAAACCTGTGAACACGAGGGGAGACTGAAGAGATGCAGCATCACCGATCGCAATCAATCTATCAAAAGCAACGGTGCGATCGCTACTGCTGACACTAAAATGTCCCGGAATATATCCAAATGTCGGCTTTTTCCACACCAACTGATCCATATCGCAGCGGCGATACTCTGGCAAAATTGTGAAAAAGTCTTCATACATTTCCAGCAAGGAACCGGGATTTTGAGCATTGACTTGGTGATAGTGAAATAGATAAATTGTCAGTTCTTCACCCACTCCCGGAAACAATTCCCAAATCAACTGCCTTCCCCGTGAAATATCGCCGTGACTGTAAAGCACGTCTCCATACTGAGAGTCCCAAACTCCTGGCTCAAATCCACCTTCAATTACCGCCCCCACTGTCGGACATACACTATCAAACGCACGACCACCATTTAATTGCCAAGCTATTGGGGAAGCAGTTCCCATTGCATCTACTAATAGTCGCCCAGTGACTTGTTGCTCATTTCCACTAGGTAAATGCTTGACAGTAACAACAACCTGTGTATTATTAATATCGGCACGAATAAATTCTGTTTCATCCCAGATTTCACCACCTGCCGCCTGCAACTTTTGTCCGCACAGTTGCAGCCATTTATCAGATTCTAAGGCTAAATTCAAGACTGTGGGTGTGTGTAAGATGGGCGATCGCAATTTGGGTGGATTATTGCCATCAAAAAACTTATTAAATCCATCTTTATACTCTCTACCAATCACGGTTTCCAACTCAGCAGTTGTCACCAAACCCAGATTGACTAAGCTTTGAATTTCATCACGAGAAATATTCCATTCCCGATTCATTCGCCCAAACGGCAAGCGCTCCACCAATAGCACTTTATATCCCAGTTTAGCCATCACTGCCGCATGGATTGCACCTAATGCCCCACCGATGTAGATCAGGTCGTAGGTGGGAGATGAGGGGGATGGGGATGTTATTTTCCTGCCTTCCTCATCTCCCCCTGCTCCCCTGCTTCTCTGCTCCCCTGCTCCTCTGCTCTGTGAAAACACAACTTGGCGGGGTTGCCGAGGATTACGCACTCCTTCGCGCCATCTTTGCTCCCACCAATAGGCGCGTTTGAGGTCATATTCACCGTTAGGCATTTTTTGAAAATATTTAACGGTTAGCGGGTAATAGGGTGCTAGGGCCTCAAAAATCGATTGACTAGAATCAATCTGTGGTGGTTCTGGGTAATTATGCCCAAAGCGTTTTCTAATTTCCTTAGTCAGGCGTTGTAGGATTTGTGCTTCTCCAGGAAAGGGTTGATTTCCCCAACGGAACACTTTCAGATAAGTGGTGCGCTGCACTGACCAGACAAAGACAGAAAGTTCTGTCGGTAAATTTTCGGAAATAGCCGCGTCAGCAGTTGTAGCCTCAGTAGATATTCTCAGACGAAAGCCATCTGATGTCAGTATTTTTTGACCATTTCCTGGTTCAAAATCTGCTTGTAGCCAGATGCGGACAACCGAAATATCTGGAATTGGAACTTCTAAATATAGTATTTCTTTCATGTTTTGCTGACATCTCCAAGCAATCTACTCACAAAGACAGATTTTAAAAAGGGAGAAATTACGGTAAACTCCGCCCTATTAGTTGAGTAAAGATTCAGTAAAGAATTTTTAAGAGTTTCTCAAATTTATTGTTCATTTTGAATTTCTGTAAACCCACGCCATGAATTATCCCATCCCAGGCAGTCCCCAAGAAATTTTTGACCTACAACAACAGCCGATTGATGAAGAATTAGTTGCCTCAGCGATCGCTGGAGTTGTTAAGATTGTCCGTTCTCAGGGACAATCTTTAGAGGAATTAACTGCTCAAGTACTGGCAGATGACACATTGCTAGATCGACAACAAAGACGCTGGCTAAGTCAATTGGTCGCCCAAGCGTGGGAAAGTTTTCCATAAAAAGAGGCGCAATAAAAACGTTACTTACGTATCTAGTTATTTTTACTGAACAACTGTACTATCTCTCGGAAATTTTGGCTGAAATTGCGTGAGCGAAGCTGTGAAGCAGCGCTCTTGGTAGGGTTAGCCCAACCCAAGCGACTGCTAAACCCATTCACTCTCTAACGTTCCCGTTTGCAGAGTGCGTCTTTGAAGAAGAAGAGTAGGGCTTGTCGGTACAAATCTTGCATCTGACCCTGAGTACGCCTTGAACTTAAGTTCAAGGCTTATAGCTAAAGTCCGTTTTAACGGAATGAAATTTATTTTAGTAAGCTAATCGCAAACTCAGCTTTGAGCCAAGAAATTTATTTCTTGGCGGTAAATTGGGCAGGTGCAAGATTTGAGACAATCAACATCTGTTTCGCATTGGCAAGTATAAGGAACTGTGGACTGAGCAATGGAGCAGGGGAGATTGGGGGAAAAATTCTTCCCAATTCCCAATTCCCAATTCCCAATCCCTAATCCCCAATCCCTTTTACTGCTACTTCCGCTTGGGAATGTAACAACAAACCATATTCCAAACCTTCGACAACTGCTTGATAGGAGGCTGCCAGAATGTTGGTGGAAACTCCTACAGTTGTCCAGCGTTGATAACCATTGCCTGATTCTGCCAGCACGCGGGTTTTCGCTGCTGTGCCCGTATGACCGTCTAAAATCCGCACTTTGTAATCTGTCAATTCAAAAGTGCCGATTTGCGGATAAAAATTCACTAAAGCCTTGCGTAACGCTGCATCCAAAGCTGCAACTGGGCCGTTACCTTCGGCTGCTTCCAAAATATTCTTGCCGTTGACAGCTACTTTGACTGTAGCTAAGGCGTTGTTAGTTTCTTTGCCCTCAACCAAGTCACAGTGAACTTGAAAGCCTTTGATTTCAAAGAACTCTTGACGCCCACCCAAAGCTTCATACATCAATAGGGCAAAACTCGCCTCTGCTGCTTCAAATTGATATCCTTCACTCTCCAAGTCTTTGAGGCGCTGGAGAATTTGCCGAGCTTCTGGCGTTTCCTTGTCCAGTTCAATGCCAAAAGTACGGGCTTTCGCTAAAACATTACTGAGTCCAGACTGTTCAGAAATGACGATGCGGCGACGATTACCCACTTGTTCTGGTTTGATGTGTTCATAAGTCAGAGGATTACGTTCCACTGCTGAGACATGAATACCGCCTTTATGAGCAAATGCGGAACGTCCCACAAAAGGGGCATGTTCGTCAGGAGCGAGGTTTACCACCTCACTCACAAAGCGACTAACTTCTGTAAGTTGATTTAGCTGGTGTTCTCCGATACAACTGTAACCCAGCTTCAGTTGTAGATTGGGAATCAATGAGCAAAGGTTAGCATTACCACAACGTTCACCATAACCATTGATTGTACCTTGTACCATCCTTGCCCCTGCCATCACAGCAGCTAGGGCATTGGCTACCGCAGTATCTGAATCGTTATGAGTGTGGATTCCGATTTGGGGAATTGGAAATGGGGAATTGGGAATTGGGAATTGGGAATTGGGAATTGGTGAATGGGTAGATTCTTTCCCAGTCCCCGATACCCAGTCCCCGATACCCAGTCCCCGATACCCAGTCCCTGATACCCAGTCCCCAGTCACCTGCACTACATGTTGTACGATTTGGCTAACTTCGTGGGGTAATGTGCCGCCATTTGTATCACAAAGGACTAACCATTCAGCACCAGCTTTGAGGGCTGCCTCTAGTGTCTGCAAAGCATAATCTTGATTGTGCTTGTAACCATCAAACCAGTGTTCTGCATCGTAAATCACGCGACGCCCTTGGGAGCAAAAAAACTCGACAGTATCACGGATCATTGCCAAATTTTCTTCTAAAGTCGTTTTCAGACCTGTGGTGACATGTAAATCCCAAGATTTGCCAAAAATTGTTACCCAGCGAGTGCCCGCAGCGAGAATTGCTTGTAGCATCGGTTCGTCGGCGGCAGTAGTATTAGGGCGTCGAGTTGAACAAAAAGTCACAATTTCTGCAAGTTTTAGCGGATCTTCTTGGAGTTGCCAGAAAAACTGAACATCCTTAGGGTTGGCACCAGGCCAACCACCCTCAATGAAGGGAATCCCTAGTTGATCGAGTCTGCGAGCAATACGTAACTTGTCTTCTATAGAAACTGATAACCCTTCGCGCTGAGTGCCATCCCGTAACGTGGTGTCATAGAGCCAAATTTGAGGTGTGGGATTTGTGGTCATAAGACAGGGACTTTCGAGACAATTTTTAAGGCAATGTGCCAAGATACAACAAGCCAGTTTGGTAATCTAAAAATGCCCAAGATACTAGCTCAAGGTAAAACAATTGAGTGCGATCGCGGTGCCAATTTACGAAAAATTTTGCTGCAAAATGGTATTGACCTCTACAATGGCGGTGCTAAGGTAATAAACTGTCGAGGAATTGGCAGTTGTGGTACTTGTGCCGTCCAAGTAGAAGGTGAAGTCTCTGCGGCGAATTGGCGTGACAAAACGCGGCGATCGCTTCCTCCCCATTCTCCTACAAGAAACCTGCGTTTAGCCTGCCAAACTCAGGTTCTAGGCGATGTGACAGTGACAAAATTCGATGGATTTTGGGGTCAAGGTTCTCAAACAGTATAGAAGCCAAAAGGTTAGGTTACAAAGGAGCAAAACAAAATGGGTAGATGGACACCGTTAGTTTTAATGGCTGGAGGCTTAGCGATTTTGCTGGGTACGTTGCTAGGCATCAATTTTCCCATGGGAGGACAACAAAGTGCTAGTAACACTCCCAACGGCAGAAAATCACAAGTTCTCCCAGCTAATATCAATGTTAATAGCTCTGCTGGCAGCAGGACTAGGAGTAATAATACTGCAAGCGAAGGCAGAACTAGCATTGCCCAAGATAACCTCAACACCAGCAATGAAAACAGAACTAGCGCTAATGAAGACAGAACTAGCGCTAATGAAGACAGAACTAACGCTACTGAGGATAATAGCAGATCCACTGAGAATAGAACCAGTGTTGCTCAAAATAACACTGGCGATGATTCATCGTCATCTACTGAAAATACACCAGATTCCAAGACTACGGATGTGCAATCAACAGACACATCACCCCAGACAAATGAAGGCAATGAACCGATTCGAGCTTTGTGGTAATGGTTGCTAGTCGTTAGTAATAAGTTATTGGTTATGATTTATTAGTTATGTGCTAACAATAAATCGCTAATGAACGCCACTTGCTACAACTTTGGTATACAAAGTAACGCAGTGGCTCTTAATGGCTAATGACTAATGACTAATGAAATTTTAATTATTGGTGGCGGCGTTATTGGTTTAGCGATCGCCGTTGAACTGAAACTGCGCGGGGCAAATGTCACCGTGCTTTGCCGTGATTTTCAGGCTGCTGCCACTCATGCTGCTGCTGGCATGTTAGCACCAGATGCGGAGAAAATTACAGATGAAGCAATGCGCGCGTTGTGTTGGCGATCGCGTTCTCTATATCCAGACTGGACGCGCAAATTAGAAGATTTGACAGGTTTGAATAGTGGTTACTGGCCCTGTGGGATTTTAGCACCCATTGATGAAGAAAGCAGGGGAGCAGGGGAGCAGGGGAGCAGGGGAAGTCAGGAAAATAACATCCCCCTCATCTCCCTCATCCCCCCCATCTCCCTATCAATCACCTGCTTATTGGTTAGATAAAACCGCAATTCACCAATATCAGCCAGGATTGGGGGAAACAGTAGCTGGTGGCTGGTGGTATCCAGAAGATGCACAAGTTGACAATCAAGCATTAGCAAATTTACTTTGGACAGCGGCTGAGTCTGTTGGTGTTGAACTCAAAGACGGCATTCGAGTACAAGCATTTTTGCAGCAGCAGGGACAAGTAGTAGGTGTGCAAACCAATGCCGGAGTAATTCGCGCTGGTCACTATGTATTAGCCGCAGGTGCTTGGTCAAATGAATTACTACCTTTACCAGTGCGTCCTCGAAAAGGGCAAATGTTAAGCGTGCGAGTACCGGAATCTTTGTCAGAATTGCCTTTAATGCGGATTTTGTATGGGCAGAATATTTACATCGTTCCCAGACAAAATGGTGAAATAATCATTGGGGCTACTAGCGAAGATGTTAATTTTACACCCCACAACACCCCCGCAGGCATTCAAACATTACTCCAACAAGCCATTCGCCTATACCCCTCATTAGAGCATTATCCTATCCAGAAATTTTGGTGGGGATTTCGCCCAGCTACTCCTGATGAATTACCTATCCTTGGCACTAGCCACTGTAAAAATTTAACCTTAGCTACAGGTCATTACCGCAATGGTATATTGCTTGCACCTGTAACCGCAGCCTTGATTGCCGATTTGATTTGGGAACAAAAATCCGATCCTTTACTTTCCCACTTCCACTATTCCCGCTTCCACACTCAGCCATCTACCTCCACGTCCATGCTGACTCATTCTGCTAATTTCTCCAACGGGCATCACCCTGCTGTCTCTGTGGAGAACTTGCCACTCTCAATTCCCGACTCCCGACTCCCGACTCCCGACTCCCAACTTGTGATTGCCGGCAAAACTTTTCAATCTCGCTTGATGACGGGAACAGGCAAATATCGTAGCATTGAGGAAATGCAGCAAAGTGTAGTGGCTAGTGGTTGCCAGATTGTGACGGTGGCAGTGCGGCGGGTACAAACTAAAGCAGCCGGACACGAAGGTTTAGCTGAAGCACTTGATTGGACAAAAATCTGGATGCTACCGAATACAGCAGGTTGTCAAACCGCAGAAGAAGCGATTCGGGTTGCCCGTTTGGGAAGAGAAATGGCGAAATTATTAGGGCAAGAAGATAACAACTTCATCAAACTAGAAGTGATACCAGATTCTAAATATTTATTGCCCGATCCCATTGGCACATTGCAAGCCGCAGAACAACTTGTAAAAGAAGGTTTTGCAGTGTTGCCCTACATCAATGCTGACCCCATGTTAGCTAAGCACTTAGAAGATGTGGGCTGTGCGACAGTTATGCCTTTAGCTTCGCCTATTGGTTCAGGGCAAGGGCTGAAAACTACTGCTAATATCAAGATTATTATTGAAAATGCCAGTATCCCAGTGGTGGTAGATGCTGGCATTGGTTCGCCCTCACAAGCAGCACAGGCGATGGAATTAGGGGCAGATGCCTTATTAATTAATAGCGCGATCGCACTTGCCCAAAACCCCGCAGTCATGGCTCATGCCATGAATTTGGCAACAGTCGCTGGTCGTCTAGCATACCTTGCCGGCAGAATGCCTATCAAAGACTACGCAAGTGCCAGTTCACCACTCACTGGAACTATTACTAGTTAGGGAATGGGGAATGGGTAATGGGTAATGGGTCATGGGTAATAGTAAAAACCAATTCCCAATTCCCAATCCCCATAAATGTAACGATTTCGTTCCATAGTATGAGAGCATAGTATAAGATTTGTGTAACAATAAATAAACAAAAGGAATAAGGAATTACTTCATGCCCTACACAAACGAAGAAGGCGGCCTTCTAAATAATTTTGCCAAAGAACCAAAGGTTTATCGAGCAGAACCTCCTACAGATAGTGAAAAGCGTAACTATATTTTTATAGGAGTTGCTGCCACAGCTTTGGTTGGTGGCTTAATTTTTGTTGCCTTCTCGGTTTCCAATCTCAGCTGAAGATAAAATTTTTTAATAAAATTTAATTTTTTAGTGTTTCAGGTTTCCATTTTGCTGGGAACCTGGCTTTTCATTTTTTGTTAAAATGACAATATTAGAGTAATATTATATACTTTATTTCTGCTTAACCTGAGAAGCTCAATAAATCCTGAGTAAAGTAACATCCACTTGATGATAGTCATAGTGAGATTGTTATGTTTAGATGCGCCCTGTAATCCCAAATTGGTGTAGAAAAGCTAAAACATATCTAAGTTGCATAATCACTTGTAACGGTCGTTGACCGCTGACCAATGACAGTCAACAGTCAACATGATTAAATATGCAAGTTCAATATGTAACAGCTGACTATTATTTGAGATTTCTGGAACAGCCTTGTAATCAAGACTTTCAATCCAAAATCCAAAATCTAAAATCCAAAATTGATATCAGGGGATGTAAACTATGTCTTGGCTATTTAGCCGCCATGAGCGTGAATGATACTGCACACTCCAATAATTTCACTTGGAATCGACAAGTCTATCACCGTCTGAAACTCGCTCTAAGTCTTGACTTACGACGACAGATATTTTTGGCGGTGTGTGATGATTTACACTTGAGAAATCAAGTAGCAGCTCGTTTGCATTCTACTTTGGCTTATCCAGTTGGACAAGTACTATATCAGCCATCAGATGGACAGGCAACTAGCACTCCAGCCTATCCGCGATTAGTGACTTTGCGGTTGAATTTGAGCGAGCCTAATCTTATAGTTCAGATCAGTCAATGGTTAGCTAATTATCCACCACCAATTGTAGGGGCATCAAAAGATAGTCCTGGACGACCGTTGCCAATACCAGTATTTCAGATTGTAGGTGTAGAACAGCTAACCAAACAACCAGTAGCAGTACAGCGTTCATTTTTACACCATTTACGCTTAAGTGAGCAGTATTTCTCTAGCCCAGAATCTAACCGATTCCTTGAATCTAGCTTACTTTTGTGGGTATCGCGTCCTTGGTTATCTGCCATTCAGCAATCAGCCCCACAGTTTTGGCGTTGGCGTACTGGTGTGTTTGTGTTTGCCGGAGAACCCACACCGACAACACACAATGGAGATTATCCAGAACGTTTTTCCAGTTCTAGAAGTTTGGATTTAGGGAGTCTTGAGCAATCTATTTTAGAGGAATCAGTTAGTGAAGCAGAACTTCAAGGTACAGCTACCACAAAACTAGAGTTTGAGGATGAGTTCAACTTACCACCAGAAATACCAGCAAATCAAACTCTTAAAGCGCAAGAAACTATACCAACTACTTCAGAATTATTGCAGAGTAGTTTACAACAGCAGGAATATGCTGCTAGTAGATCAAGTGGGAATAACAACCCATGGCCACCATTGTCACATGTTAGCAAGGAGTTAACAGAGCTAGTAATAGCAACAATTAATACTAAGATTGCTGAAGAACCAGATGATGATTGGCAACCGCAACAAGTTTTATGGGAAATTGAGGAATTGCATTCACAGCAAGCCTCAGCCTCAGCACTGGCAGCAGCTTATCATCATTTGGGAAATTTATACCGCCTTCGCATTGAGCAAGGACAGTCAACTTTAGAAAATCTGATGGTGGCAATTCTTGCTTACCAAGAAGCGATCGCTTACGATGAAGCCTCACCACAATTACCAGATATTTTAAATGATTTAGGTACACTCTACTGGATGTTATACCGTACACCACAGGATTCAGAATCAGGACAAACTTATATAGAACAGGGAATTGAATTTTATCAGCTGGCTTTAAAGTCAATTTCACCACAGACCCACCCAGAAACTTATGCAAGAATACAAAATAATCTGGGAACAGCTTATGGTGATTTAGCTCGTTTTTCTAATCCAGCAGAAAATTGGCAGCAAGCAGTTTTAGCTTACAGTGAAGCATTGCGCTATCGTACAGTTGAAATGGACGCCTTAAAGTATGCTGCTTGCCAGAATAATTTAGGTACTGCTTATTGGCATTTGGCACAATACGATCAACCAATTGTGCATTTAAAACAGGCGATCGCATCCTACAATGAAGCCCTGGTTCACTACAACCCCCAACAAGAACCGCTCAAGTATGGCATGATTCAAAATAATATCGGCACTGCCTACTGGAATCTTGCCCAATACGAACAACCAGTGCAAAACCTGCGGCTAGCGATTGAAGTCTACCGCGAAGCCCTCAAATATCGCACCCCAGCCACTGTTCCCAATGCTTGCGCCGCTACACAAAATAATCTTGGTACAGCTTACTGGCATTTAGCTAACTTACCCCAAACAACTAAAGATGTGCGGCAAAAGTTGCTAAAGTTATGTATTGCTGCTTATGAAGAAGCCATTGCTTTGGCTCATTCTCTGAGCAGTAAACTTTTAAGTTTTGATTTATTTGCTACTCATAATAACTTGGGGCTAGCCCATTATCAGCTAGTAACGGATAATTCTTTTAGTGGCGATCAAGTCATGCGATCGCAACATCTCGAAGCAGCACTAGATAACCATTTGCAAGCCTTAAAAGGATTTAGTCAACAACCAGAGGCTTACCAAACAACTTTCACTTACATAGTGAAAACAATTCGGGCTTTCCACAGTGAATTAGGCATACAAGGACAAAATCTGGCTTTGTCCAAAGTACCAGGTCAGTTGTTACCAGAAATTCTGCCAAAATTGTAAGTCGTCGTTATAAACTGCATACACCAAAATTAATGAAAAATCTAGCGTTGCTGAATATGAGGATGAAAAATAAAAATTCAATCTTCCAAACTCTTATTCTCCGTGCCTCTGCCGACTTGAAGCAACTGGCGTCAAACTGCCCGTCACAAAGTCAGGACTTAACGTATGGGTTACGGAATAACGAACCACAGAGACACAGAGGACACGGAGTAATGAAGGTTTGAGAACTTTTTTGCGTCAGTCCTATTTTTGTTTGGCTTCTTGGGTTGGTTAGTATTTGTGTATGTCAAATTTAGTGTATTAACATGATATGACTATAACAATCAAAAAAGGCAACAGAGTTGTCGTCGAATTTCCTGATAGCGCACTTGCTTCTGTAATTAATGTAGCAGCTGCAATCTTACAAAAATATCCAAAAACCCAAACTATCTTGTTTACTTTTGGCAATAGTAAGTTTCAGTTGTTTCATGTAGTTGAGAACATACCTACTCTGGAAATGATGACACTCTACAAAGGCCCTGATCGTCGATACTCAATTTAGTATAATTGCCCGCTACTATGGCGGGCATATCTATTATGCGGCTTCGTAAACAAAGAGCATTGAAACAGTTGGGAGATGCCATCGCAACTGCACTCGACTAACACTATTCTCCCCATTCTTTAATGACAGAAAATAAGGATGAGTAATCATCATTAGCAAATGACATTTTCATTGCTGTGTGCAAAATTTGCCGCACGGCTTCAATACTGCTGAGATCCAAACCCAAAGATTTTGCTTCAGAAATAAACAAATCTGTATCTTTGAGCAAGTGTTTTGTGGGGAAATTAGGATTGGCATAATTGCCATCCAACATCCGTTGCAGCTTTTTGTCAAAGGTAGGCGCGTACAATGAACTTTCACGTAGGATTTGCATAAATAAATCCACGTCTACCCCCTGACGCTCGATAAAAGCTAGACTCAGGGCAAAGCTAGTTGTTAGGGAAGCAATTAGTTGATTTAGTGCCAACTTCAGCGCCGCCGCAGCCCCCACTGGCCCTACAAGCAAAGGTTCTGGGCCGAAATTTTGTAGTAACTGTAAATGGTTTTGATATTGCTTTGGTTCAGCACCCACCATGACAATCAGCTTGCCATTTTTTGCTTCTGGAATGCTACCCAGCACGGGTGCTTCTAAATATTGTCCCCCACCCCCAACCACTGAATCTCTAATCTCTTGGCTTTCTGTGGGGGTAATTGTCCCCATCTGGATAATGGTGCGTCCTTCTAGAGTTCGCCAAGAAGTATCTGAAAGCAACACATGATAAATGGCTGCGGCATTTGTGAGCATGAGAATAATGCACTCAGCTTCACGAATTGCGTAGCGGGGGTGTGTGACGATTTGGGCGCCAGCTGCTTGTAGGGGTGCTAATTTTTCTGGGGTACGATTATAGGCAACTACCTCTATATTTGCTGCTAATAATCTTTGAGCCATTGGTAGTCCCATCAGTCCAGTTCCCAGAAATGCCACCTTCATTGTTCACGTTCCTTTAGTAAGCGCGATCGCGTTTTCATCGTTTAATTGCCAGTTGCTAGGAAGTAGTTATTTAAGATTCAATCTCAACGTCCCTACTCCCTAATTGCTAGTTTTTACTCCTTAACTCCACCGTTCAGCCACCTGCGGCAAAAGTCACCATAATTAGAACTGAAAGTAAGATACCAGGAGTAAGTAATGTCACCAATAAAAATAGGTCATGAGCATTCATAATTATTACCTTCGTACTATTTTTGTCTTGATAGTAGTCAATGTAATGCTAGTCCATATCAGACCGATACAGGATTCTTAAAGAGAGTTTTAACCTTTGAGATTTGCTTTTACTCTCCCACAGTTAATCCTTTGAGTGCTTGAGATTTTTCTTTCTCGTTGAGTCCTTTGCTTTGAATTAAGACTCCAAAGCCACCCAGTCCTGTGGGATCTAGTAGCTGATGTAGTGCTGAACGCCGTTGCAGCAATTGAGAGATGGGTATTTCTTGATGAGAAAGGGCAGCTATACGACTTCCTAAACCCAATGCCATCAAAAATACACCTTGCTGCGTAAAACCAACTTTCTCTAAACCGCACCGCTTACCCCATTGTTCCAAAGCAGTAAAGTCAACATGGGCTGTGATATCTTGATGCCCGATATTGATATAAGGGTTGTCGTGGTAGCGATGTTGATAGTAGCACTGTAGCGTTCCTTGCGATCGCCTGGGATTATAATAACGGCTGGCAGGGTAGCCATAATCAATTGTTAACACATACCCCTGCTGCAAGCGGTCTGCTACTATACTCAACCAGTCAACAGCAGCTAAATTAATTTCGCTGCGATAACCATCTGCATAGGAACTTTGAGTCAAATCAATTCCGACTATATTGAAATATTCTACCAGTTGTGGCGTGGAAGGTTCCCCTATCAATTCTACAAATAGTGGAGAGGAAGGGGAATTAGGAGGAGCAGGGGAGCGGGGGAGCAGGGGAGCAGAGGAAGAAATTACTCCCTCATCTGTCTCATCTGTCTCATCTTCCTTATCTCCCCTCGTTGTCACATAAATTTCTCGCAGTTCGCCTTTCTCTAATACGAACTGATGGACTGGTAAGGCATCGACTAATTCATTGGAAAAAAAGCAGCCTGTTATTGCATTGCTAGGAATCTCCTCTAGACTGCACCAGCGCACAGGGAACTGCTGCAAGCGTTGCTGCTGTTCTTGTTTTAATGCTGGTGACTTTTCCACAATCACATATTCCAGCGCGGCAAAAAAATCTGGGTGGTGCTGCTGATGGTAGTTGAGGATATGCAGTGCTAATAGACCTTGACCTGCTCCCATTTCTACTAGAGAAAAAGAGGTAGGTCGCCCTAAAATTTCCCACATCTGGACAAATTGTTCTGCCAGTAATTCACCGAAGTCAGCACCGAGATTGGAAGATGTGAAAAAATCACTGCCCTTAAATCCAATCTTGACTGCATTGCTGGAATAATAACCATGTTCTGGGTGATATAACACCATGTCCATGTATTCGGCAAAAGTAATTCGCCGTTTAGGACTAGCAGCAATGCGATGGGCTATGGCTGTACACAGCGCTGCATTAGAATCCATAAGAAAGTTAGGAGTTAGGAGTTAGGAGTTATGAATTATAGCTTGCCAGACTAATACCAATTCTGTGTGAAGCTGCGCCAAACTAGGTCAAACTATAAATGAGTGCAATTGGTGCTATTGCTTTTCTCAGTTCTTACGACTTTATTCTTGAAGCTTTACTTAGCGCAGCTTATAAAGAACTGATATAAGTTACCAAACAAAAAATATCCCCTCATAACTGTTCGTTCTTGACAGTCATCAGTCATCAGTGAAACTTTCATCCACTCACTAGCGACACTAGCACACCATTAGGATCGCGGACACGAGCAATTGTTTGTCCCCAAGGCTGGGCTTTCGGCGCATCTATGGCTTTTGCTCCTGCTCCTAATGCTTTCATATAAGCGGTACCAACATCAGGAGTAATAAATGATATTTGGATTAATGCCGGAGGTTGTGTAGGGTCATTGGCATAAAAACCACCTGGAAATAATGTCTCTGCTTCGCTGATAGAGGAGAAAGCCAGTGTGGTATCTCCAGTTTCGATTTCAGCCCAGATAAACTTACCTGTATCCCGGAGAGTGCGACGAACTAAACCAAAGGCTTTTTCGTAAAACTCTACCGTCTTAGCCACATCGTTAACCCAGATGATTGTATAACCAAACTTCATGGCGGATACTCCTTCAGTTAGCGAAAATGCCAAGATTATGTTTAAAAATAAACAATGTTAATTTATGTTAATAAAATGTAAATCTGATAACAATAATTATCATGTTTGCAAATGCTATGAAATTTTGAATTGTCAAATATTTAAAAAAAGATGAGCTTTTTAGTAGTCTTATTTTTCCTTAACTAACTCTCTCGGATGTTACTGTCTGTTGCTAGAGTTATTGCTGCTGTTTGTATTAATTCTATATCTAATGGCGACCAAGAGCGAGGTTCTTGACATTGATGAGCTACTAATAATCCCCACAATCCTCTAGGTATCAAAATTGGTGCTACCAAGTTGGCGCGGACTTGGATGCTGCGGAGAAAATCTCGGTGGCAAGGCTGGATTGGTTCTGATTCAATATCAGCGATCGCTCTGACTCGCCCAGCTAAATACAGGGCAGCATAATGGTCATTAAAACAATCATCTTCTCCTATTGAACCTAATATTGAAAATTTATTATTAATTAAGGATTCAAAAGTTACTTGCCCGTGCCACTGCCAATAGAAGTAATACAAAACCACGCGATCGACCTGAAGTGACTCTCTAAGTTGATCCGTCGTTTGTTGGATTAACGCATTCCGATGCGTTGTTCTCACAAGGCGGTTAAGCACTCTTTGCAAACCCTGTTCAGTATGCTCATTTGGGCTTGGGTCAGACTCCGATTGAGAATGAATTTGCACAGTTCTACAATTATGGCTAAGTAAACACCGTCATAGTTATCTAGTAATTTATCAGACTTATCATCAAAAATCTTGTTATATGAAAAACAGTCAGAAGATCAGCATCGAATAAAATTTTGCTTAAAATTTCCAAGCAAATAGCTGAGTACAATTAAATATAAAGCGTAGTCATGGTTAGTAATGAGCGCTGGAGCCACTAGCACTCATTGCAAAAGCTGTTACTACAAACTTTGATTTATTTATATTTACCTCCTTAATTTAAAATGCCAAATTTTAAGCTGCAAACTCTAGTTTGTTAGCATAATTCATCAGAAAAAATGAAAAATTAACATTTATTTTAGTTTTTTAGTTATAACGAGAGTATGAAGAATAAAAGATGTTCGGCGAAACTGTTACCGTTCGCTGTCAGGCCTTCCCATAGACGCGGTAAGCTAGGGTAGGCCGAAAGACAATAAATTACAGTTACTTTATCCTTTACCCTTCATACTCGTGTTGGCTATCTGTCTACAGATCCCATAATCACGTCGATACTGCCGAGAATCACGACAATATCTGCAACTTTCATGCCCCGCAATAAACTGGGAAGAATCTGGAGGTTATTAAAATCTGCTGGGCGAATTTTCCACCGCCAAGGGAAGACGTTATCATCACCAACCAGATAAATTCCTAGTTCACCTTTGCCGCTTTCCACACGGGAATAGATTTCACCCTTGGGAATCTTAAAGGTGGGGGAAACTTTCTTACCAATGTACTGATAATCAAAAGCATCCCACTCTGATTTTTTGCCAGCAGCTAAACGCTTAGCTTCGAGGTTTTCGTAGGGGCCTCCGGGTAATCCTTTGATAGCTTGGCGAATAATCTTCACAGATTCGCGCATTTCCCGCATCCGCACGACGTAACGGGCAAAGCAATCACCGGCGGTTTCCCACTGCACTTCCCAGTCGAAATCGTCGTAGCACTCGTAATGGTCAACTTTCCGTAAATCCCACTTAACCCCAGAAGCACGTAACATCGGGCCAGACAGCCCCCAGTTCAGCGCTTCTTCGCGGGTGATAGTGCCAATGCCTTCAACACGACGGCGGAAGATGGGGTTATTAGTAACCAAGCGTTCGTATTCGTCGATTTTAGGCAATAAGTAGTCGCAGAATTCCAAACACTTATCTACCCAACCATAGGGCAAATCAGCGGCAACGCCACCAACGCGGAAGTAGTTGTTGTTCACCATGCGGTAACCTGTGGCGGCTTCCCACAAATCGTAAATCATCTCCCGTTCCCGGAACTGGTAGAAGAAGGGAGTTTGGGCACCCACGTCAGCCAGGAATGGGCCAAACCACAGCAAGTGGTTAGCAATGCGGTTCAATTCCAGCATGATGACGCGAATGTAGCTAGCACGTTTAGGAACAGCTACACCTGCCAATTTTTCTGGCGCGTTGACAGTGACGGCTTCGTTGAACATTCCCGCTGCGTAGTCCCACCGACTGACGTAGGGGACGTACATCACATTAGTGCGGTTCTCAGCTATTTTTTCCATTCCTCGGTGCAAATAGCCAATTACCGGTTCACAATCAATGACATCTTCGCCATCCAAAGTAACAATTAGCCGCAGAACCCCGTGCATGGAGGGATGGTGAGGCCCCATATTTAGCACCATAGGTTCAGTGCGGGTTTCTATTCTTGCCATAAATTCCGTGTTCTCCTATGAAAATTTCGACTTGAACAGCGTAGATGCCAACCAGACCCGATTTATCGTGTCTGCCAAAATTGAAGGTGTAAGAGCAACATATTTATAGAGGCCCCCTAAAGGTGTCTAAATGTATTGCCCATACAGGATTAGGTTGGAGATGGGGTGGCAGCGAAGGGATTTGATTTGATGTTGCATTTTGTTTCACTTCTTCAATTATTATATGGAAGCTTGATATGCAAGGAATTGAGGCGTAGGAATTTTTTCATTTGCTTCGGGGTAGGGAACAGGGAATAGGGAACGGGGAATAGAGAGCAAACTAATTTGTAAAAATTTATCTATACCCTCCTACCCCAAAACTGATGAGTCTGAACCCCTGCCCATTGGCGGTAAGCCTTGGTAAGGCGTTACACTGCACCATAGGCTGCCCCTATTCCCTATTCTCTATTCCCTTTGACCGATGACACCAGATTCACAAACACCGCTAGATTTAGAAACCGTGACCTTTTCCCATATTCCTGTCTTGAGTCGAGAGGTGATTGAAGGTCTGACGGTACGTCCTGGCGGTCATTATTTGGATGCGACGGTGGGCGGTGGTGGTCACAGTCGCCTCATACTAGAAGCTGCTGCGGATGTGCAACTAACAGCGCTTGACCAAGATGAGGATGCTTTAGCGGCGGCGCAGAAAAATTTAGCTGAGTATGGCGATCGCATACAATTTATTCTCAGCAATTTTGCTGCCTACAAGTTTACTCCCAACACTTTCGACGGTATCCTCGCCGATTTAGGGGTAAGTTCTTACCATCTAGACCAGCCAGAACGGGGTTTTAGCTTTCGCCACACAGCCAGTCTGGATATGCGAATGGATAAGCGACAGCCGCTAACCGCAGCCGATGTGATTAATGAATGGGATGAGGCGGAATTAGCAGACATTTTCTTTAAATATGGTGAAGAAAGACTATCAAGGCGCATTGCCAGACGCATCGTCGAAAAACGCCCGTTGCACACGACTACAGAATTAGCTGATGCGATCGCCACTTGTGTTCCTCCTAAATACCGTTATGGTAGGATTCATCCTGCTACGCGTGTTTTTCAAGCCCTGCGAATTGTCGTCAACGATGAGTTAAAGTCTTTAGAAACCTTCTTAGAACAAGCACCAAAGGCTTTAGTTCCAGGTGGCAGAATTACAATTATTAGTTTTCACAGCCTGGAAGACCGTTTAGTTAAACATGGTTTACGAAATTCCCCTTTGTTGCAAGTCTTGACAAAAAAGCCGATTACTGCATCTGAAGAGGAAATTGCAAATAATCCGCGATCGCGTTCTGCTAAGCTGAGGATAGCGCAGAGGAAGCAAGAGTAGGGGAGCAGGGGAGATGGGGAGCAGGGGAGCAGGGGAGATGGGGAGAATAACAACTGACCACTGACAACTGACAACTGACAACTAGCAACTAACTTCAATTTTTCTCGGCAATTCTATGTAAAAGGTGGAACCTTCCCCTAGCTTGCTGGTAACGCTGATTGTGCCTTGCATCATTTCTACTAATGATTTGGTGATTGCTAGCCCCAATCCGATACCGCTATATTTACGTGTGGTAGTTTGATCAACTTGGCGGAATTGCTCAAAAATAGATTCGAGGTCAGACTCAGCAATGCCAACACCGCTATCTTGAACTGCGATCGCTATTTGTCCATTAGAAGTTTCCCATAATTTTACTGCTATGCCGCCTGTTTCTGTAAACTTAATGGCGTTTAACAATAGCTTGATCAAAACTTGTTTGAGACGGGTGCGATCATTTACCACAAAAGGATAATTAATATTGATATCTACTCGCAAGTTTAAGATTTTATCTTCTGCTAATGAGTGGTGTTCGGCTACAGTTGTCAATACTAAAGTAGCTAAATTAAATTTTTCTATTTGTAATGATATACAACCAGCTTGGACTGTAGCACAGTACAGCATATCGTCAATCATTTCTAGCAGGTGATTACCATTACTAAGAATGCGTTGCACCATCTCTGTTTGTTGCTCAGATAAGGTGGAATGGCGTTGACGCAACAAGACTTGTGATAAACCTAGAATAACATTTAAGGGTGTGCGAAGTTCGTGAGAGGTGGTAGATAAAAATTCTGATTTTAGCTTAGCTGCTTCTAATAGTTGTAAATTTTGTAGCTGAATTTGGTGTTGTTTTTTTTCTAGTTCCTGAGTTTGCTGTAATAAAATTGCTGTTTGTTTAGCTAAGCGTTCTTCTTGCTTTTGCAAAGCTTGATTTATTCTGACATGATTGATAGCGATCGCTACTACTTCAACAACTGCATCCAAAAGTTTTTGTGAAGTCACATCAAAAGCACAAGAATTTTCCCAGTTACCAATTACTAGCACTCCCAACCGTCCCGCTTGTGCTGACTCTATCGCTACACCATACATGGAAGCAGGGGTGACATAAGAAAACATGGAAAAATAGGGATGAGAGAAGACTGGACAGGCTACAACAAAACTTTCTTCAAGTTCCTCACTACCCTGGAATAAGTGTGAAATACCTGTGGCAAAAACTTGATCTAGTAAAGCTAAGTTGATATGAGCAGGTACAGGAAAAGACATTGAGCCTGATTCTACTTTGCTACTCAAATTGAGTAATGAGAGTTTGTCTACTTCTATTCCAGCTTTGGCATTTAATTCTAATTGTTGAGTTTGGGAATTATTTAATGCCATAAAACAAAATTCAGCACTATCAATGGCATCACAAATTTCCTGTAATATTTTGTTTAATAATTGAGGTAAGTAAATTAATTGCTGGTTGATGAGGTTTGTGAGCCGCTGAAGTAACCCCATTTGCTTAAACATGTGGAAGGAATTTGGTTTTTCTACCAAATTTGTATGTTGTTCTCCACTTAAAATCATGATTGCTTGATGGCAATCATTTCCTTGATCACTTACTTGTTGTTCTTCAGCAGTTTTATTTAACAAGCTTTTCCTAAAACTGTCTTCTTCTTGCAGGGAGGCTTGATTCACTTCTTCCATAGTCTGGGGAATATCCGCTGAGTATATACAGTGCGGTTTATCCTTAGATATCGCTTTTTGACATTCTGTGGCTTTTGAGAATTGCATTGTTTAGCCCGCTATCTTGAATGTCTAATTTGCTTCTATATTTTTTACCTCATCAAAATCCACAATACAATTTTAGGCGTTTCTTCTATAGGAATCATTTTAGCAACTTCTTTTAATCCATAAACTAATTTTTATTAAGTGATTATACGGAATAATTTTATTCATTGTTTTATTTTGCTCTACTATGACTTACTTTTCTACAATCTGAGTTAAGCAAGTATCTGTTAAATTTTACTTATAAATTTTACTTATGATAGATAAAAATATTTAGTTATTATGACATTTAATTTACTTAAAGTTACTTAGCTCAAAATATAGACTTCTTGCATACAGCTGCTTTCGTTGGCATGAAGTACAAAAGTTACAGGTTTTGAGGCAGCAGGCAGAAGGTGAGTCTAGTCCACTGTAAACATTATAGGATGCCTCACAAAATCCCAAATCCCAAATCCTAAATTAATAAAATTGAAAGAAAAAGAGGGAGCTTAGCCCCCTCTTACAAATAAGGTAATTATTTTGAGTTCAAGTCAAGCAAGAATTATAGGCGGGGAGGTAGCATAGCTATTGGGTTAACTGCTCCCTTGCCTGATGGATGAATTTCAAAGTGGCTGTGTGGGCCTGTACTGTAACCAGTGCTACCCATGAAAGCAATTGTCTCTCCTTGATGCACCTGCTGACCTGCTTTTACCAGAATCTTGCTGTTATGACCATAGCGAGTCATACTGCCATCAGGATGGCGGATATCTACAAGGTTGCCATAGCCACCGTTATTCCAGCCTGCCTTTTCTACTACCCCGTCAGCTGATGCATAAACTGGGGTGCCAGTAGCGTTAGCAACGTCAATTCCTTTGTGCATTCTTCCCCAGCGCCAACCAAAGCCGGAGGTGAGTACACCCTTAGCAGGCCAAATGTAAGCAACAGTGGATGTTGAAGGAGGTGGTATAGTCTCGTCAATCGGTTTGGGCAGATATTGATCTACTGCTGCTAAAGGCGGTAGCGAGACTTTTGGACTAACGGTAGTTCCCCGCATCCTCCCTAGAGAATCAGAGGCATTGACGCCTAAAGAAGGTGTTGCGATTTTAGTGCCGGATGTGTTGCGAGGAGTCTGCCGTAACTGACCTTGATTAGGCAAGAACTCTGGATTGATTGGCTCATTGATGGGGCGAATGGCACGGAATTGAGTCTTCGGTTGATTGCTATAGCTAGCTGTTAGCGGGCTAGGAACAGGAATTGGTACTGCAAAATCCTTACTTCTGGAAACGGGTCTAGATACCGCTAAATTATTTGGACTAGCAACGGGAATCGGCACGGCAGCACTATTGCTTTCAGTATCAGTAGCTGCTGGCACAACTACATTCCCGGACTGCTGGGCGCGGTATTTCTGCTGTAATCTCTGGATTTCCGCTTGTAAGCTGCGGAGACGTTCATCTTTAGCCAGTGCAACTTTCTGCTCAGGCTTTTTAGGCCGCTGTATTTCGGCAATGGCTGTTGGTACTGGTGTGTCACCGCCTACACCGTTGGTGTTGACGTTGGCAGGGGCTTGATTTGGCGTGTAGACACTAGGTGGCTTCTCGTCAGACAAGGCAGTATTTGTGTCTATCTGCTTGTCCGCAGCTTCTGGTGTCGGAACAGCAATACTGCTGTTGTCGGCCAAAACTGATTGTGAAGGCACCGATAGATTCGGGCTAACACTAGGGGTATTTACAGGGAAAGTGGCTACCACCGAATCATTGCTGGACTGCATCCTGGTGGGATTAACCACTGCTACTGTCTGTGGTACAGTTTTGGGTTTAGCAACAGTAGCAGGAATTATTAGTCTTTGACTAATTTTCAGTTGATTGGGGTCGGTGAGATTATTTGCCTTGACTAGTTCTGCAACTGAAGTATTGTATCTGCTAGCGATCGCCGCTAGTGTATCTCCAGGCTTCACTTCGTAGCTTACAGTCCCCGATGAAGCAGCAACTTTTGGCTTAGCTGGTGCAGGTGTTGTCGCTAGTTGCTGTATCGGCTCACTCGTTAGTTGTGCTGTTGCTTTGTTAGCGTCGGTGACAACTGGCGATTGTTCTATTACCGTGCTACTAGCAGTTATTGGCGGTAATTTATCTTGTGTTGTTGTTGCTTGTGCCAACTCAGTGGCAGATTTTGGTAAATTTTTCGACTCCCCAGACCGCGACTGTGCCAGACTTTTTCTTAAACGGTTCGATTTTTCTTGTAAGCTATTCAGGGCAAATTCTTGCTGTGCCTTGAGCTGAGCATTAACTTCAGTGCTGGCGACTGTGGTTTGTTGTGCTTGTGTTTGTGGTTGGGCTTTTAAGAATGCAGTTTTCTCATCAGCAACACTATCAGCACTAGACAGTTTTTGTTCTGTCTGTTCTGGATGCTTGGCTGTTTGCAATCCCTGTAACAATTGGGGTTGCTGATTGACAGAATTTTTATCAACTGCTGTTTTAGAAGAAGTTTCTGATGTCGGAACTTGTATTGGCATTCCACTTGCCGCAACTTGCAATTTAGCTTCAAGCCCAGGCAACTGTGAAATTGCTGTAGGTTCCACTATGACAGGGTTTTCTGGCAAACTTGCTGACGAAACTACTTGAGTCTTCAGCTTTGTGGGAGCAAATTTCACCTCTGTGTCAGGAGCAGCTGGAATAGCTGAGGCTGCCTTTTGGCTGCCTACAGGCGCTGCTGCTTGGGCTTGATCGCTTTGCCGAGTCACTAAGAGGCTGGTTGCTCCCATTGAGATTGCCAAGCCAATCATGGCAGCTCTTGTCCGCCCCCGACGCTTAACCTTTGGATGAACTACATTATTTAGTGGCTCTAGCGGGGCATCATCGTTGCTGGGGGTATTTTTCAGCACAGCCTTTACTCTTTTTTTCAATGCTCGTTTCAAAGACGACCTCCTATGATCACTAGCGCTTAACTGATCTCGATTTTTCAGTCCGATATTATCCAGTTATTTTGATCACACCGAACTACGGTTCAAGATCACATCCACCAGAGATACTTACGCAAGATTAACCTGCTTCTCTGATTTAGACAAGTTCACAGATGTTAGCAAAACTTAAAAATTGCTGTGCTTACTTGTCCGCTCCACTCCTCAACACCCTAGAAAATGTTGCTTTTGGCAGTTCTTGACACCTGTTGTTGCTTCACTAGCGATGACCAGAAAATAGGTTTATCTGGTTGATTGTCGCTGTCAGCAATTCAGCTGCTGCGGCTTCTGGAAAAGCGATGCCCCCTGCTGTAGATATCTTCAAGGTTTTTCTACTTGATCAGTCTTCCCAACACGAGACTTTACGTTGATTATTCCCTAGAAAACAACCGTACAAACTTCTAGCTACTTTTGTCCTCCTGAGAAATACCGATTCATGCAAAAAAGCCCAAATGCGTCATAAGACTGGGTTTACCAGGTTTTGTTCCTCAAACTAGGATAATTCTAATTCATGAAAATCTATCATTCAATTTAGTTATACCCTGGAATCTACTATACAAATTTCTTATATCAATACACTTTGAAGCGTGAGTATTTTTCACTATAAACACGGTTATTTGAGGAATTAAAGTATATTCTCGAACTAAGTTATCTATATCACAAGGAAGCTATTTACTTGAATTGATAATGTTTTTATAATAATACTTTCGATTTTTATAAGTAAAAATACCGTAAAATATTTTGATAATCATTATACTAAATAACCCAACTGACGACGGGCTTCAAACAAACCGGCTGCCACACTGACTGAAAGATTCAAACTACGAACCCCAGGTTGTGCCATAGGAATATAAAGAGTAGCATCACAAATTGACAAAATTTCTGGTGGTAAGCCAGTGGTTTCACTGCCAAAAAGTAACCAGTCATCAGCTTGAAACTCGAAACGGACGTAATTAAAGCTGCCCCTGACAGTAAAGCCAAGCCATCTGCCTCCACGGGCTTGATGTATGTTTTTAAAGGCTTCTAACGATTCGTGGTAGTGCAGCTTGACATAAGGCCAGTAATCTAAACCAGCTCTTTTGAGATAGCGATCGCTAATTTCAAATCCCAAAGGCCCCACCAAATGTAACTCTGTACCTGTAGCTGCACATGTACGTGCAATATTGCCTGTGTTGGGTGGAATTTGCGGATTTACTAAAACTACCTGGGGCATTGTCCGTATGACTTGTCGTGTGTATAAAATGATATAAAATCAAAATCAAATCTACCATAAGGTAGAGGTCATCTATAGGTTTTTTTAATAATAGTCAAATAGTTACTATCGATTAGATTTTTAAAACGAAAAAATAGATTCCGCCAAGGCAATATTTGAGAGTATTTTGTTTAATATTCGAACGATATTGTTTTTTCTCAAAAATAGACTCACAGTAGTTTCCTGGATTTGTGTTGTCTCCAGGAAACTCTACCATTTGTATGAAGACACCAGACGTGGTTCTAAGCCGCTAGGGACGAACACAATTTATTTTCTAATTCCATTTCGCGTTCTAGGGTAGCAACAATAGCTTGGGTAATAACCCGCTGAGTGTCAAAACCGACTGTGTGCAGTTGTAACCATTGTTGGGCTTCATTGCCTTCACGGAGGATTTTCTGTAGAGGAGAAAGGAAACAGCTAAAGCCTTGTTGTTTGGCGATCGCCCAAACTTCTTGGTACATTTCAGCAATCCAATCTCTGGCTAGAATAACTCTGCCGTCTTGCCAATGGTGCAATTGAGCATCGAGGCTAGCAGTCGCAGCAGCTGCTTCGTTGCTAGCAGTGAGGCTAATCAATTCTTCAGGAGACAAACTGCTTTGAGTTAACGGGTCAAGGTTGGGGTTATCTATGAGCTGCAATAACCGTGCTTCTAGCAAGGCAGTAATTGCTAGTAAAGCGATTGGATCTGTAACCAAATCACAAATTCGCAGTTCTAGACGATTGAGGTCATAGGGACGGCGATCGCCATTTGGTCGCACCGATGCCCACAAATGTCGCACATTTTGCATTGTGCCAGCAGCCAATTGATTTTCTACCCATTCAATATGATGGGCATGACTTTCAAATAACGGCACATGGCTTGGTGTTTGTGGAAAGATTCCCCACCGAGTCGAGTGATAGCCAGTGGTTTTACCATTCAGGAAGGGAGATGAGGCGCTGAGGGCAAGAAACAAAGGTGCTTCTGTGCGGATCAGGCGACAAGCCCGCATGAGTAGTTCTGGATCGCTGATACCAATGTTGATGTGAACGCTGGCAGTAACTACTTTTGTGCCGTAGGTATTTTCAATATAGTCGTGATACGGGTTAGTAGGATCGGAACGGAAAAAGCGATCGCCCCCACTTAAAGAAAGAGTACTGCCCGGAATTAGGGTATAGTCTCCCAAGCGTTGCAGGTAGTTTCGTAAATCTCGTCGGGGACGCAGCAAGGCGCACAAAAGCTTTTCATAATTACTGAATGGTTTGGTTATGTATTCTACATTGCGGCTATCTGGCTCGCGCACAAATCCATCCAAAGCCCTGACAATTTTGTCAGAGAGACCGACGATTTCACCTTGAGGCGTCCCGGTATACATCTCAATCTCAAAGCCTTTTGATAAGACCACTTGTTAGTTCTCCTCGGCTCTCCCAGCCTATAAATTGTATCGAATTAGACGAATTACTGCATGGAGTCAATAGTGTTGAGTGCTGAGTGCTGAGTTAGTTGTCAGTTGTCAGTTGTCAGTTGTCAGGAGTTCTCCCCATCACCCTCATCCCCCTCATCACCCCTACTCCCCTGCTCTTCATAGAGAGAAGCGTGAATTGTAAAGGTTTGTATCTGTAGGTCTATTGTAGAAACTAGAGGCAACAGCTTTAATTCGTGTATACCCCACAGGAAAATGTGTATTGCCGTACTTTTATGGAAAATCAGCTAAGATTTGTGATGAAATTGCTTGTACTTTCGGCTGTGCTGTCGCTATTGATTAAGTACATAGGGCCGAATTTCTTGATTCCGGCAACAGCAACTAATGCCTTAATTATAATTTTGATACCGAACGTGATGATGGCGATCGCTTTACTGTGGCGATTCCAAAGTCAAAAACAAAATTAACTCAAATTCTTGAGGCAGAAGATACTAAGATCAGCTAACCTAGCTCCATCAAACAGAAATTGCATCTCACCATCCGCTGGGAGTCAGCCTGTGAACCTTGGTCAATGGATTGGCTTAATCGCCATAGTTCTCTCTTTGTACATCTTGTGGCAAATTCGGGAAGTGCTTTTGCTGATGTTTGCCGCAGTGGTTCTAGCCACTACCTTAAATCGGCTAGCAAAACGCTTCCAACGTTCAGGTATGAAGCGTGGATTAGCTGTCATTTTGTCGGTAGCTATCTTTTTCACAGTGATTGTTGGTTTTTTCTGGCTGATTGTCCCACCTTTTGTACAACAATTTAACGAACTCACTTATCGGGTTCCCCAAGGCTTTCAGCGCTTTAATGGTTGGCTTGATGAACTGAGAACCCGCATTCCTAGTCAGTTGGTGCCTTACATTCCCGATATCAACAGCCTCATCCAGCAAGCACAGCCTTTCGTAAATCGGGTATTGGGAAGTTCTTTTGCCTTAGTCTCCGGTTCTTTGGAAGTTGTCGTCAAGGTTCTTTTGGTACTAGTTTTAACAGGAATGCTCTTAGCTGACCCCCAAGCTTACCGCAAAGTGTTTGTGCGGATTTTCCCCTCATTTTATCGGCGACGGGTAGATGGGATTTTAGATAAATGCGAAGTCTCATTGGAGGGGTGGATAACAGGCGCTCTCATTGCGATGGGTGTAGTGGGACTGATGAGTGTAGTTGGCTTATCTCTTTTGCGTGTCAAGGCTGCACTGGCTTTAGGAGTTTTGGCAGGATTTTTAAACTTAATTCCCAACTTGGGCCCAACTATGAGTGTAGTGCCAGCAATGGCGATCGCTTTATTGGATGCTCCCTGGAAAGTACTTGCTGTGTTGATTCTCTACATTATTATTCAACAGACTGAAAGTAATTTCATCACACCTATTGTCATGGCGCATCAAGTCTCTTTGCTACCAGCCGTGACTTTAATTTCTCAGCTATTTTTCGTGACTTTCTTTGGCTTTTTAGGATTATTTCTGGCACTACCCCTAACTGTTGTTGCCAAGATTTGGCTGCAAGAAGTGTTGATTAAAGATGTGATGGATGAATGGGGCCACGACCATACAAAAGAGACTGAGTTTGTCATAGTTTCTGACCCTCCCGATTCAGGTGATAATTGGATGGCAGAAACTCAAACTGATACAGAACCACCTACTGATGATGCTTGATCATCAGAAGATTAGTTAAGCTAATGTGTGCCCAAAATTAAAATCTCCCAACTCTTGAGAGTGTATGCATAATTAGTAAAAGGTGGCAACCTCCTAGACTGGAGAACTGTCTCATCTTGAGTAGTAGACGCTATATTCAGGAGCGTCAAATGCATACTAATGTGATTTAGCTGATCAGCATGAAATTCCAACTTTTCTTAGGCTCTCTATTTTCCCAGATTAAAGTACGTCATTGGTGGGTAGGTCTGTTCTTTTGGATAGCTTTGGTTGCCCCTGCTCAAGCATCTGTTATTCTGCGGGTGGCAATCGAAAGGGGAGTAAATCAGGTAAAAGTCGGTAGTTCTACGACTGCGCTGGTTAAGGATAGTACTGGTCGTACTCTTGGACAATTGCCAGGAATGAGTGCTTTTTATGCTCAAGCTATTCCTGGGGGAGTTGCTTTAGATAAGTGGCAGTCTGGTTTATTTTGGATTGAACCGACAGGTAAAGGATTTGTTTATATTGGCGATCGCTGGTATCGGGGTAGAACTTTGGTTGTACCCACAGAAAAAGGTTTAACCGCTGTCAATTGGGTAGATACAGAAGAATATCTTTACAGCGTTATCGGTGGTGAAATGGATACCAGTTGGCCCCAAGAAGCGCTAAAAGCCCAAGCGATCGCAGCCCGTACCTATGCCCTTTATGAGCGGGAAAAACAGCGTAATAATCCCGTTTACGATTTAGGTGATAGTCCAGATCGCTGGCAAATTTACAAAGGTGTTAGCAGTGAATCCCCTAGTACTTACGCCGCAGTCGATAGTACAGCCGGAGAAGTACTAACTTATAAAAATCAAATTATTCTCTCAGTCTTCCACGCTTGTTCTGGGGGACACACCGAAAACGTACAAGATGTCTGGGGAGATAATCTACCTTACTTGAGTGCTGTTCAGGACTACGATCAAAATATCAGTGAGTGTAGTTGGGTAAAAACTTTCTCGCCTGCTGAAGTTAGCGCCAGAATTTCTGGTGTAGGCAATGTCAAACAAATGATTCCAGAAAGCTACTCTCCTTTCGGCAGTGTGAAAGTCTTGAAAATTGTCGGCGACAAAGGTACTAAGGTATTGAAAGGTGAGGAAGTACGCACAGCCCTCAGACTTAAAAGCACCCGCTTTAAAATCTCCAACAGCCCAGATGGCGGTTTTGTACTGCAAGGGCTTGGCTACGGTCATGCTTTAGGTATGAGTCAGTGGGGAGCGTATAATCTAGCTCGACAAGGAGTAAACCACCGACAAATTTTAGGACATTATTACCAAGGCGTAGCCTTAACAGCAATTCAGGCGAAGTAAATAGAAAGTTAAAAGTTCACAGTTAGGAGTTATGAGTTAAAATTCACAACTCCTAACTCCTAACTCTTAACTCCTAACTCCCTCCCTGAAGCCGCTTTTGCCATTCAGCGTCAATTTGTGCAGAACGTTCCACTTCTTGTTCGAGTAAGTCAGTTTCAGTCGAATAGACTAAATCTTCTTTGCCGATTACTTTTTCTGTTGCAAACTGACGGGCATAGTCAATTTTTTGCTGTAAAGCTGCATCTGGATTTGATAATAGATTGGAGCGAGAACTGCGATCGCGATTATGGGCAGAAATTTTGCGATTACGCCGCTGAATCCAAAAATAACGCACTAAAGGTATACCTAAGAAACCTATTCCGTAAGCTAACAGTAGCCAATAAATTCCTTGTACAAAAGCTACTAAACCACCTAACTGGGCAGCCGCTGTACCATCTCTTAACAAACTTCCCAGTACTAATGCACCAACAAAATTGACTATACCTAACCCAGCACTCAACATAATTTGCCCTGAACTGGCCGCACTAAAACGCCAAGGCAACTCCTCTAGATATGCTGGTATTGATTGACGACGCCGTTTAGTGGCACTTACTTGTAACTCTGGGAAGTAATATACAATCTGTCCTTCAGGGCTTACCGTTGGTTGCCCGTTGAATCGAATCAGAACGGGCAGCATATAATCTTCATACTCTTGTCTATATACTTCGCCGATATCATCAAGATATGGGGCAATTTGTTCTGCTACCACTGCACCACGATGATTACGAATGACAGCAGCAATTTCTTGCCAGCGGCGTTCTTCTAAGTTGGCGTTAGGATTACCGTCCCCAAATAAAAACGAGAATACAGCCTCAAAAAAATTGAGGTTGCTTTGGTGATGCCTTGTCTGTCTCCGTTCCTGGTAGTGAGTGTCATAATTTGGACTCAAGTACCAGAATAAATCTGGAAAAAAGAAGAATCCACCACCAAAGTTACTATCTCGATTATTACTATCGCGATCTGAGTTGGCAGTAGTAATGATGATGATGGTAATAATAATCAAGGCTATGGAAGCAATTAAGAAAATTCCAAAGAAAATACGAATTAGGTAAAATATAATTCCCCAAAGCTTTTTCCACCATTCCTGTAATCGCAACTGCAAGTATTTATTACGTAAAATTTCCCGGAAATTTCGCGGAAATTGGTAAACGATATCACCAGTTTCTGCTACTTGTAAATGTCCGCCAGCATCAGAGGCTAGGGTTAATAATCCTTGCCCAGCCTCCGCGACATTCAATCCTGCCTGAGTTGCCACATCGCCAATGGTGACGCGGTAGCCCAGTTTTTCCACAGCCTGCATGATGGTGGGATTAGGAGCCATAGCTCTCCCTCTATTGAAATTGACTTCTCTTTCTTCAGTATAAAGTTTTATTCCAAAAGGCTTAGTGAGATGTTAAGTAATTCCCAATTCCAGTCAAGCAAAAGTCATAAAAATATTTTTAATTTTTAATTTTTAATTCTATTAACTGTAAGATACCAATTTATTCATGTTATAATCGTTTGCCTTGATTTGGTTAACCAGCAACTTTTCTGTCCTAAATATGGCTCAGTATACTCTCGCTCAAAGCCCAGAAATTATCCTCACTGTTCCTGGCAAAGATTCAGCCAAAGCCCGTGATAAAGCGATGGATCAGTTGATGGAACTGATGGATGCAGGTAAGCTTCCCACGGAATTAGAAGAGGGATTTGGCCCTCAACAATTAATTGAAGTTAAGGAACCAACTACTGATTCTGCTGGTGGTGAGGACGCTATTACACAAGCTGTGCAAGTTCTGAACAACTTAGCTACACTCAAGCTGAAAGTTCAAGAATCACGTGCTGAAGCGTTAGAAATTCGCAAGGGTATTGATGTTCTGTTCTCAGATAACTCAGTCACTGAAGAGGAAATTACTCGCCTCAAAGAAGGTTTTAAAGTTCTCAAAAATTTTGCTCAAGCTAACGTGCGTTACCAGGAAGCACGAGCAAAAGCAGAGCAGGCTAGGCAAGTTTTGGATGAAGCTTTAAAATCACCTGACAAGTAACTTGCTATTGATAATGAGTAATATAATTCTAAAAAGTCAAAAGTCTTTTTGCTTTTGACCTTTTACTAATATTGATTAAAGTACAGATACAAGTTACTTGGACTGTTATAAACTGGGGCGCTAGGATTCGAACCTAGGGATGGCGGGACCAAAACCCGCTGCCTTACCACTTGGCTACGCCCCAAAGCTTCACCTTCATTAATATAACAGCCTCTACCGGGTTTATGTCAAGTACTTTTTGAGGAAATTTAGAAGAAATAAGTCGTCGTCAGGGGAGAGAGCAGGGGAGCAGGGGAAGAATTTCTAACTTCTAACTTCTCACTACTAACTCCTAACTCACTCAGCACTCAGCACTCAATACGGTTCGGTTAAAGGGGAAAGGGGAAAGGGAAAAGGGGAAGAAAAATTTTTAACCCAAGCCCAGTAACCTTTTCCCCAAACCCTATTATGAGTTTAAAATGCTTATCCGAACCGTATTGACTCAGCACGAGCGCACTTTGTATAACAACTAGGTTATTTTCAGGGGAAAGCATAAAAAAAGGGGAAGATGTTTTTGTCTTCCCCTTTCCTTTATTTTGAGTGTTTTCTGGACTATTGGCTTCTTTTAATCTCTGGCGTACCATCTGCCTTTGTTTTTTGAGCTGTCGCTTTCTTGCTGAACCGCCTCTTCCTTTATCATTTCTCCCTTCTCGACGGGGAGATTCCCATCTTTTCAGTTGCATAGTCTTGTATCTTCTTTTGTAGTTTGGTAGTGGGCAGGAGGAGAATCGAACTCCTATGACCGCAAGGTCGCCACATTTTGAGTGTGGTGCGTCTACCAGTTTCGCCACCCGCCCTTGGATGCAACTTTACTATCATACTCTATCTATTGAATTTTTGACAAGGGTTAAATATAAATTCAGAATTTTTTTGGCGATTTGATTTGATGACCTTTTTGCCTATTTACTGGAAAAATTGACTACTTTGACCAAACTAGAGTCAATATCTTGTAGCTGGTTACAGCCAGACAGAGCCATTGCAACACTTAACTCTTGTTGTAGCAAGGATATGACATGAGATACACCAGCTTGTCCGCTGACTGCGAGTCCCCACAAAACAGGTCGTCCGATGAGTACTGCTTTTGCTCCTAGTGCTAGGGCTTTCAAAATATCTGTACCTCGACGGATACCTCCATCCACAAGTACTTCTGCTTTGCCATCCACTGCTGCTACTATTTCAGCTAGGGCATCTAAAGACGCGATCGCACCATCGAGTTGTCTACCACCATGATTAGAAACAATAATTGCTTTGGCTCCACACTCCACAGCCCGTACAGCATCATCTGCTCGTAAAATTCCTTTAATTACTAAAGGTAGTGAAGACAGAGACTGCAACCATTCCAAGTCTCGCCAAGTGACTGCTGGGTTGAGTTGCTCAGCAAAATAAGTAAATAAACCCGATTCCCCTTTTTGGTGGTAAATATCTAAACCTGAGATGGTTGCGAGATTAGCCGGATGCAAGCCTGGTGGCAAAGCAAACTCGTTACGCCGATCGCGTTCTCGTTGTCCTAATATAGGAGCATCGACAGTTAGACATAAAGCTTTGTAGCCTGCGGCATCAGCCCTTTCTACTAAAGCACGAGTTAAACCCTGGTCTTTGTGGATGTAAAGCTGAAACCACTGTAAAGCATTTTGTTGGTTACTGACAGCCGCTACTTCTTCCATGCTTTTAGTAGCCATTGTACTCAACACCAAGCCTACACCTGCTGATGCCGCAGCTAGTGCTGTGGCAACTTCACCCTCTGGATGGGCTAGACATTGAAAAGCCATCGGTGCAATTAGTAAGGGCATTTGCAGAGATTGCCCTAAAATAGAGGTGCTGAGGTTGCGATCGCTCACATCCACCAACATTCGAGGTCGCAGCTTGATTCGCTCAAAGGCAGCACGATTATCTTGCAATGTCACCTCATCCCAAGCGCCACTGCTGTAGTAATCATAGGCCATCTGAGATAAATGTGCTTTCGCTAGCTGTTCGTATTCAAATAAATTAATGGGTTGCAAGCGATTGTTGTTTGAAACATCTGTCATGTTGGCGGTTGTGGAATTAACCAATGGTTTTTGATCAGCCAGAGTTATGATAAACCGCTTTGCGAGGCTGCGATCGCAATTCACAATCAGGAATGAGGAATTACAAGGTTGTTATTATACCCATAACCGCGTGTAATCTGCCACCTTGCTCCAAATTATGGTAATCACACTCCGCCAGAACAGCAAGCGATCGCTCTTTTTCCTTTTCTGTTTCACGCTACTCCTAACTTTCTTCCTCTCTCTACCTTGGGTAAACGCCAAAGAAACCCCCAAACCCAAGCTACAAGCATGGCAAATGAATGGTATCGTAGCAGCCCTAACAGACCCAATACCAAAAGTCAGGGCTACAGCAACGGAAAATTTACGGGAATATCAGCTAGATAACCCTAAATCCCAGATAAAAAACTATGATGAGCTTGTAAAACAACTTACCAAACAGTTGCAGGATAAAGACTCAGCTGTTTCCCGTAGTGCAGCAGCACAGGCACTAGGGCAATTGCAAGCTCAGGAACAAGCTCCACAACTGGTGCCGCTGCTCAAAGATTCTGACTCTAGTGTCCGTAGTGCAGCAGCACAGGCACTAGGGCAGTTGCAAGCCAAGGAACAAGCTCCACAACTTGTCCTGCTGCTCAAAGATTCTGACTCTAGTGTCCGTAGTGCAGCAGCACAGGCACTAGGGCAGTTGCAAGCCAAGGAACAAGCTCCACAACTTGTCCTGCTGCTCAAAAATTCTGACTCTAGTGTCCGTAGTGCAGCAGCACAGGCACTAGGGCAGTTGCAAGCCAAGGAACAAGCTCCACAGCTTGTCCTGCTACTCAAAGATTCTGACTCTAGTGTCCGTGGTGCAGCAGTACAGGCACTAGGGCAGTTGCAAGTCAAGGAACAAGCTCCACAACTTGTCCTGCTACTCAAAGATTCTGACTCTAGTGTCCGTGGTGCAGCAGTACAGGCACTAGGGCAGATGCAAGCCAAGGAACAAATTACACAACTTGTCCTGCTGCTCAAAGCTTCTCAGCCTGATACCCGTTATGCAGCAATACAGGCACTAGGGCAGATGCAAGCCAAGGAACAAATTACACAACTTGTGCCGCTGCTCAAAGATTCTCACGCGTATGCCCGTTATGCAGCAGCACAGGCACTAGGGCAGATGCAAGCCAAAGAACAAGCTCCACAACTTGTGCCGCTACTCAAAGATTCTGACTCTGGTGTCCGTTATGGAGCAGCACAGGCACTAGGGCAGATGCAAGCCAAAGAACAAGCTCCACAACTTGTGCAGCTGCTCAAAGAAGATTCTGACTCTGGTGTTCGTAGTGCAGCAGCACAGGCACTAGGGCAGATGCAAGCCAAAGAACAAGCTCCACAACTTTTGCAGCTGCTCAAAGAAGATTCTGACTCTGGTGTTCGTAGTGCAGCAGCACAGGCACTAGGGCAGATGCAAGCCAAAGAACAAGCTCCACAACTTGTGCAGCTGCTCAAAGAAGATTCTAACTCTGATGTCCGTAGTGCAGCAGCAAAGGCACTCATAAAACTAGGGCAACAAGATTTGCCTGTTGTTATGCAAGTTCTAGATTCAGTTCACTATTATCCCTCTGAGATTGGTCAACTCAGGTTTTTAGCTCATTTTTTTGCAGGTGGCAAACAAGAAGTAGAAACTCTTATGCAATGGGTTGGTAAGCCGAAAACCCCACCAGAGAAACTGACACATAACCAGGGAGTGGAAACAATGCAAGTTTTCAACAAAGCCTGGAAAGATTGTTATTCTCTGCTAGAACTGCGAAGAGAATTAGCACAACAAATTTCCGAAGTTGCTGCCAACAAAAAAATTATTTGGGAAGCCTGGGATATTCCTTTACTGCAAAATCATTACAGCAACCTCAAAAAAGTTAACTCAACTTACGCCGATGCACTACAGGCAGTAATTAATAATGTGGAATCTTGGCAATGGTTTCTCAAAATCAGAAACACCATCATCATTCACTTTATCTTTTGGCTTGCCCTCATCTTCGCTTACCCCAAACTTCCCCAAGTCCAAGCCATCTTCTTCTGGAACTCGTGGGTACGTCGTATTCTCGGCGTTGGCTATGTCGGCTTTCTCCTCGCCTGGGTGCCATTTCTGCGCCGCAAACTGTTTGAACCGTTTCAGCCATCTTTATTAGCCGATGCTGGCTTAGATAGATTTAATGACAAAGCCTACTTCCCAGAGTCCAGAGTCAAAATTGCCACTTCAGGAGAAATCGTCCCCATCACCGCCGCCCTCCCCAGTATCAAAGGGCAAATTGTCTTAGAAGGCGATTCTGGTTTAGGCAAATCCATGTTTCTGCGCTATCTGGTGAAAAACTCCCAACGAATTCTTGTCTATCTCCCCGCCCAAAAATGTCATAAAGGCGTAATTGAAGCCATCCAAGAAAAACTACACGGCCAAGCCCAAGATGCCAGCTTTTTAAAAAATCTGATTTACAGTGGTGCTATTGACATCTGCATCGACGGACTCAACGAAGTCACCGCCGAAACCCGCGCCAAAATCGTCCAGTTTGTCGAAAGCTATTTTCGGGGCAACATTATCATGACTACCCAGCCCCTAGAGTGGACACCGCCCTCAACAGCCAAAATATATAGATTGCAGCCCCTGGAATCACAACAAATTCAAGAATTTTTGCTCTCCCGTCAGTTGCGACTGCCCAAAGATGCCAAAATACAAGGTGCTGATTACGAAAAAGCCTGCATCAACTATTTAAAAGCAGCCTTCAACAACCAGCAATCCCAAGAAGAATTAGACGCAGCCCACCGCATTCTTTCCAACCCAATGGATTTAACAGTGGTAGCGCTGATGCTATCACAAGGCGAATATCCCGACTTATTTCACCTGCAAGAACAGCAATACAACATAATGGCGGCAGAATACCTCAAAGAATGGAATCAAGAATTTCCCTTAAAGAAATTCTCCGCCGCCGTCTATGAAATGCGAGTCCAAGACAAACAAGCCTTACCCGCCGATGAATTTCGTCAAGTTGTCATGTCCTTGGAAGATGAAAAATACAAAATGGTAGTCAGCCGTCAGTGGCAAGATGAAAAAGGCGAACCTAAGAAAGAATGGTACTTCCGCCACGATAAAATCATGGATTTCTTTCTGGTGCAAAACTTCCTCGGCGAAAGCGATGCAGCCGAATCACTATTAATAGATAGAATGGGCGACCCCCGATTTCGTGGCGTTTACTTCCTCCTAGCAACCTTACTCCCATTAGATGCAGCCAAAGAACTGCGGGAAAAGTTGATTCAATACGCCGCTGACACCAAAGACAATACAGTCAGTAATACTTTTGTGCAGTTATTACGAACTAGGTAAGGGGGCATTGGGCATGGGGGAGCCACTGCGGTCTTAGGGTTTCCCCAAGTGGAGCATGTGGCGTCATCGGGCATTGGAGCAGAGTGTGTTATGCTGCACGCACCTTGAATAGACTTCTTTTGCGTCTTTCTTCTTTGCGTCTTTGCGCGGCAGTCGCTACAACGGGGGGAACCCCCGCAACGCGCTGCCTTGCCTTTGCGTTAGGCAAAAAAAATATTTATGCAAAAGGTTTAATCCTGATGGTGCGTTATCGCGCTAGCGTAACGCACCCTACCGAATTCCTTTTGTGCAGTTATTACGGACTAGGTAAGCAGGGGAGCAGGGGAGATGGGGGGATGAGGGGGATGAGGAGATGCGGAGAATACCAATTCCCAATTCCCCATTCCCAATTCCCCATTCCCAATGCCCAATTCCCAATTCCCCATGCCCAATAACTATTTATTCCCGCACAATAAGCCAAAGCGAATTAACCCGCGCTGATAGCCGCGACGCATCAACCCCAGCGATAACGCACCTTGAATAGTAGTCCAACCAGCTTGCAATAAGCCGAAAATCGCTTGGGGAGTAAACGCAGAATCAATGACTACATTCCAAAAGGGGGCAACAGCCTGTGACCAGTCAGCAGTGCGGATATTGTTTAATGGTAGTTGACGAGCAATTTCTTCATACTCTGGTAAGGAAATTACATAAGGCAAACAATACACCCGATAAATATCCTGCAAGTGTTTTTGTTCATCTGCTGTTAGTGGTGTCTCAGCAATTGGTCGATGACACCATGTCACCATAATCAAAGTACCACCAGGTTTTAACACTCGATAGCATTCTTGCATAAACAAAGTTTTATCTGGCATGTGTTCGCCACTTTCCAAAGACCACACCAAGTCAAAAGAATTATCTGCAAAGGGCATTGCTTGAGCATTAGCCACCTGAAACAGAGTTCTGGCACTCAAACCAGCCTCTTGGGCGCGTTCTGCGGCTCTTGCAGCTTGCACTGGACTCAAAGTGATCCCTGTTGCCTTAGCATTAAATTTATCTGCTAAGTAAAGAGAACTGCCACCAATGCCACAACCCACATCGAGAATATTCTCCGCTGTTTGTACCCCAGCCCAATTAAGTATTTCTTCGATTAAATCAATTTGCGCTTGACGGCGATCTTTTTTCTGGCTACCATCAGCCCCGTAG
>NZ_JAECZC010000019.1:0-73019 GCF_016056305.1 Amazonocrinis nigriterrae CENA67
GATAGGGGGATGGGGGGATGTTGATATTACTCCCTCATCTTCCCCTGCTCCCCCTGCTCCCCTGCTCCCCTGCTCAAAAGCTCCCCTGCTTTCCCCCAGTCGTCGCGCTAAAGCTTCCAAGGGACGTGCGCCAGGACGCAAACTTTTAATCAACCAAGAATCACTACCAGGCAGTTGTTTACCTAGGCGTAGTTGGGCAATTAATCCCGCTTGCACAACGGAAGATTTACCACTACCAGAAGCACCCACCACAGCAAGAAATGACTTGTGAGCTAACTGAGCAATCAACTGCTGAGTTAAGGATTCTCTACCGTAGAAATACTGAGCATCTTCTTCATTAAAAGCTTTTAATCCACGGTAGGGGCAAATTCTTAAATCCAACGCTGCTGTTTTGTGACTGCGTACACCAGCGATCGCAGGTATGATTTCAATTACTCCTTGTGTACCTGATAGCCAACTATAAAGTGGTGGAGATAGCAGAATTTGTGTTTGTGCTGCTAAGTAGACTTGTAATTGACTAATCCAAGCAGCTACTGATAAGCCATCAGGTTGACAGCCAGCTTTCAAAGTGTTAATCAAAGCTTGGGCAAATAGTTCTGGATTGTCTTTTGCAAAAGCTGCGGCGATAATACACTGTCCTTTTTCGGAGCCTAGTTGCAAATCTTCAACCCATTCTTGTAGAGGCGTACAGCTGTACGCCCCTACTTGCGCCCCTACAGGACAATCTAAGATAATAATCTGTTGGGTAATCTGAGAACGGCGTAACTGTTGTCTTAACCAAGAACGACTCAGCCAGATATCATCTAACAAAACTAATGCCGCTTCTCCAGATGGAGTTTCTTCAAGCCGTCCGCGCAGATATAACAATACTGTTGCTGGTTCTTCAGGATTGTGTCGTAGTGGTTGACTAGCAACACGCAGACATTGTTTGATAGTTTCGCGGATTTCTCTAGCGGTCGTGGTTCCAGAGCGGGGTAAATATTCCAACTCAAATACACCTGCACCAGCCAAAACTTTACTGAAATCTAGTGCTGTTTGAGAGTTGCTAATTCCCTCTATTACTAATGCTGTTCTGGGAGGGAGTGATTGAGCGATCGCAGGTATTGCACCTAAAATTAATTCTCCAATTCCTTCTACAATTCGTTTAGGGGTTTGGAGTGGATATTCACTATAGAGTTGGATATCACCTTTACCTCTTTTTTGTTGATTAATTAATCGTAATTGTTGATTGGTTTTATCAATATATTGTAGTGTTTGGTGATAAACATAGCGATAAAGTCCATCAGCAGAAATTACACCTTGAGTATCTGCGGCGTCACCACGTAACCCCCGCATCAAATAATAAGTAAATACCCCATGTCCCAATTCAGGAAACTCCCAAGATTGCTGGTCTGTATCGCAGGAAAGCAAAGCATAAAAACCTTTGCTTTTAGCAGCGCGTTGTTGCAATACTTCTACTAATTGCGGTGTGGGATTTAATAAATCTCCAGAACTTCTTAGGGTCATTCCACCACTATGACAAGCATCCAGCCAAACTAATTGATTTTGTACCCCACTATTACCCAGGAGTTGCAATAATTCCTTGACAGCTAAACCTGTATTTTGCAAATTATCTTTCTGGGTATCTGCTAAACACAAAAATGCTTGCTGAGTACTTGGCTGAAGCATTCCATGTCCAGAAAAATAAAATAGAATTGTGTCTGATGGTTGAGCAGCATTAGTTATTTGTTGTAAATTATTACGAACAGTATCTAGAAGTGGTAATTGATCTGCAAAATCGTGAAAAATTTTGATTTCTTTTTGTGTAAATAGCTCTTGTGTTGCGCTTGTTAAGGCTTCTGCTAATACCTGACAATCAACTGCTGAGTAACGTAGACAAGGAAGTTGCTCATTTAGGTATTGATTCACACCCACTAGTAGTAACCAAAGTTTGGGGCTAATTGTTGGTTGAGTTTGAGTTGATTGACTGGTAGCAAGACCGCGTGGCATTTTATTTAAGGTTATTCAGGAGACTTATCTTGAAAAGTTGACATAATTCATTATGTTTATTGGTTTGCTTTTATGCGCTAAATATCAATAAAATTATATTTTTATTAAATAATCGGTATTTTTGATTGTAAAAGATAATTAAATTTTATATTGTAGTGACGTGACACAGCTAAAATAGAGTATAAAATCTACCTGTTGTGGTGTGGGTATCTTACCGCAACGGACGGGCGAGACGCCCATCCTACAAGAAAATCTTAATTTACCAATATTAAAGCGACGCGAGGAGAATTAAATATATGTTAGGTTTCGACCGCATTACATTTGACCCACGCATTATGGCTGGGCAAGCTTGTATTCGTGGGATGCGAGTTCCGGTTTCATTAATTTTGAATTTGGTCGCCAACGACAAAACTGTCGCTGAAATCATAGAAGATTATCCATATTTGGAACCAGAAGATATTCAGCAATCATTGATGTATGCAGCATGGTTGGCACGAGAACAAGTTTTTCCCATAGTTGGTGAGCAAGCCGGATGAAATTTTTAGCAGATATGGGCATCTCACCACGTACTGTAAATTAGCTAAAGACTGCTGGTTATGATGCAGTACATTTGGTTGATGAAGGTCTAGAAAGATTAGCTGATGATCAAATTTTATTGAAAGCTCGGTTTGAAGGGCGAATTTTATTAACAGTAGATTTGGATTTTGGTTACTTATTAGCAGTAAGTGGAGCCACATTACCAAGTGTAATTCTGTTTAGATTGGGGAATGAAAGTTACGAAATCATCAATGGACGTTTAGCCGAAGTTTTGAATCGGTTTGAGCCAGATTTAATAGCAGGTGCGATTATCTCTGTCAGTGATCGCGATTTTCTAGTAAGACAATTGCTAATATAAGAGCAAGCAACAAGTAAGAAACATCGGCTCTCTTAAATTTGTAGTTGGCGCAATGTAAGCGTTAAGAGTGCCAATGCTGCTCCCCTTTCTTGCCCGGTTGAAGCAGGGGAGAACGTATTATCTATAGTTCAAGAATGGGGAAACATCCTCAAGCCCGACAAGAATGGCAAAACTTCTTAAATCTCAAAAAGGAAAATGCCTTCACTGCAGATTGATGTTTAAATTAGTACTTAAAAATTACTTTATAAATGAACTTTAAGTTCTGATTAATCTAGAAGCAATTCATGAATTGCCTCTACAAATATCGCATTTTCATCATTGCAAGCGATCGCCTAAGTTCAACTTCTAGATTATTAATTTTTATAAACTATCGGGATCAATATTCAATTCCCGTAGTTTTGCTGCTAAACGTTCGGCGCGTTGCTTTTCTTGTTCGGCGCGTTGTGCTTCTTGTTCGGCGCGTTGTGCTTCTTGTTCGGCGCGTTGTGCTTCTTGTTCGGCGCGTTGTGCTTCTTGTTCGGCGCGTTGTGCTTCTTGTTCGGCGCGTTGTGCTTCTTGTTCGGCGCGTTGCGCTTCCCATTCTGCCATTTGTTCAGGTGTAGGAATTAGAGTTCCTTCCGCAGTAAAATAGCGCAACTGATTTTCATGAACACCCAGATACAAACTTAGTTGCTGACTCCACAATAATCCTTGGGGATTAGCTTCTATAGATTCATATCTACCACCCATTAAGATAAACCCAGCAAATTCTAAATTCTTGGGATCAAACCAAAAATATTCTGGGGTGCGAAAGATATCTTGATAAATTTGTTTTTTTAAGCCTTTGTCTATTGCTGCTGTTGAAGGAGAAAGCAGTTCTATAATCAAATTTGGATATTTACCGTCTTCTTCCCAAACAACCCAACTGTCACGGTGTTTGTGTTCAGTATCTAACACCACAAAAAAATCTGGGCCTCGGAAGTCTTCTGACTTGCGCTGGCGCGGACTATAATTAATGGTAAGATTACCACCAACAAAAAAATTGTTAACTTTGTTGTGGTCTCGCCACCACCACTCCAGGCATTTGATCAACAGCAGCATTTGCTGCAAATGTAAAGATGTTTCCAATGGCGGTTCGTCACTATATAGATCCCCTTGAGGAAATATTACATCATCTTTGGCGACGGACATGGCTACAAGTTTGAGTTTTATATAAGTCTAGCGTAGCAGTTGGAATAAGAGCCTAGTTTATGTACAAAACTGAAACATAAACTTTTCCGTAACAGTGCATAGATGTTCATTTAAATGAGATAATGTTAGCTGAGCGATCGCTTCTGGTACACCACCATAAAAAGCTTGAGCAATAGCACCTGTCATACAAGCAATGGTGTCACTGTCACCGCCAATTGACACTGCATTGCGGATAGCATCTTCAAAATCGGTAGATTCTAGAAAGGCGATGATTGCCTGGGGTACAGAACCTTGACAGCTAGAATCATATTGGTAGGTAGGTCGGATTTGGTTGAGGGTTTGCCTCAAGTCATAGCCAAAGGTAGCCTGAATATAGGACTTAATACCAACTTTATCCTCGCCTAGACGTGCTAAAAAAATGGCTGCTGCTATTGCTTGAGCGCCCTTGATGCCTTCAGGATGGCTATGGGTAACTTCTGCACTACGCTGGGCTTCCCGTAACACAGTATCTAAATCATTGAAGGCAAAGCCAATGGGACTGACTCGCATGGCTGCACCGTTACCATAACTTTTGTATGGTTCGTTGCTGTTAGATTTTGCCCATTCTCTAAAGTTACGCCCGTAACCAGCATAAGCATAACGACGGTAATACCACTGGAATTGCTCAGTGTATTTACTAGTGTACACGAATTTATTAGCGTTCAAAATCACATCTGCGACTGCGACCGTCAGCACTGTGTCATCAGTGAAGCGACATTCTCTGTTGAACAGAGGGAAATCCTTTATTTTGAAATTTTTTCCCTCATATACCGAACCAATTATGTCACCTGCGATCGCTCCAAGCATACTTATCTTCTGACTGTAATATTTATTGTTTTTCTAGGCGTACTACTGCGTTATAATCTGGGACACCTTCAAGCGATCGCTTCGTTTTATCTAATAGTACATTGCCTTCGGGCCAATGTATCTGCAAATTTCCTGATTGAATTGGTGCAATATATACTTGTCCCTTAAACTCGCCCAACTCATTCTTCAGAATTACCGCATCTCCATCTTTTAACCCCAAACTTGCTGCATCAGAGGGATTGATCAACACCGCCTCGCGCACAGCCCCAGTAATTGCATCTTTGCGTTCCTGCACCATACTATTAAACTGTTTACCTCGGCGCGTTGCTACTAAAAAACAATTCTCTGGTAATTCTGTTTGCGGTGGTGACAGTGGAGTAAAGTGTGCTTTCCCGTCGGGTGTGGGGAAGTTCCAGCCAAAGCATAAATGTGACCCGCCATACTGAAACTGATCTCCTGCTTGCTGTAAGTGTTGAATACCAGCGTATTGCGGGACGACTTGGGCAATTTCTTGGCGGATGGCGGCTGTATCAGCAAAAGTCAAGTTATCTGCTAAATCTGGTCGCACCCGCCTTGCCAATTCCAGAAATACTTCCCACTCTGGACGTGCTTCTCCAATACGGGGCCCTGGAATTTCCGGACTAAAAATTACTCGCCGTTCGGTGTTCGTTTCTGTCACCCCTCCCGGTATTTCGTAGCGAGTAGTCGCAGGTAACAGCACCACTGTATCAGCAGGTTCCACCAACATTTGACTGGAAAGGACAATATCTATATGTACCCGCAACGGTATATTTTTTAAAGCATCTTCTACATAATCTGGTTCTGGGAGAACTTCGAGGAAATTCCCACCTACAGAGAATAATACATCTAAGTTTCCTTGATATGCTGCATCAATCATTTCTGGAGCAATTAAACCCTTAGTTGCAGGGACTTCAAAACCCCAAAGTTTACTTAACTGGGCAGCATTTTCTGAGTTGATAGGCTTACCACCAGGAAAGACGGTGGCATAACATCCCATCTCTGCACCACCTTGTACCCCAGAGTGACCGCGAATTGGCATTAAACCGCAGCCTTCACGACCAACAAAACCTTTGGTAAGAGCTAGATTGATGATACTGCGGACATTATCTTCGCCACACTCATGTTGAGTAATTCCCATACTCCAGACAAATACAGCTTTGCTGGCTTCGCCGACCATTTTGGCAAAGGCGTACATTTCATCGCGGGATGCACCAGAAAGCCGTTCTAATTCTTCCCAAGATTGGTTTTCTAGTAATGCCTTGAGTTCTGCAAAGCCAGTGGTGTAGCGATCGATAAATGACTGGTCTACCCAGTCGTTAGCAATCATATGCTTAATCGTACCATTCAAAAATGCCATATCTCCACCCATGTTTACCAAAAAGAAGTCTTCGGCAAACTTGGTACCAAAAAGGGCACTTTCTACAATTGAGGGCACCCAATACCGTTCCATTCCTGGCTCACGGTAAGTATTAATCACTACAATCTTCGTGTCAGCTTTTTTAGCATAGTGGAGATACTTAACGGTGACAGGCTGATTGTTAGCAACATTAGAGCCGATGAACACCAACAAATCAGTACCAATCCAGTCTTTATAAGAACAAGTAGTAGCGGCTGCACCAAGGGAACTCTTTAGCCCCGCTGTGCTAGGAGAATGGCAAATACGGGCAGCATTATCAATATTATTGCATCCGATTGCCCGCACAGCTTTTTGGGTAGCGTAGTAAGTTTCGTTGACAGTGCCGCGACTGGTAACATAGAAACTGAGGCGGTCTGGTGTAGTAGCGCGGATACGACTAGCAATTACCTCTAAAGCCTGATCCCAGCTAACACGGCGAAAACCTTTTTCTCCTCGTTGACGCATCATCGGATAGGGAAGCCTTCCCAAGTCCCGTAATTGGGCGCTTTTGTGCTTTTGCAACCCAGAGACATCTTCTAGCAAAACAGGGTCAAAAGCTGGCATAGTATTCATCCGCAACAACCGCAGCCGGACATTGCACAGATGGATGCCATCTAACGTCCAATCTTTCATCCCAGTAGTTCCCAACGCGCAACCGTCGCATACACCTTGATTTAGGATGTTCCACGCATAAGGCAGTTGGTCGCGGGACAACCAGATAGCCCGAATAACTTCCCAATAGTTATTCGGGTACTGTTCGCCAATGCCAAAGGGCTTCCAGCTTGCCCAGTGCTGAGGAGTCCAATTATTCTTGGGTTTCGGTAACATAATGATATGTGGAAATGATTAGACCACCACTCTAAGGCTATCGTTTTGAGTAGAAATTTAGTAGTAAATTAATAGGAAATTCGTAGTCAAACTATAAACTATTTTAAATTTAACTTAATCTTTTTTTAAACGAAACTTTTCCCTGTGAAAATCTACCACACAGACCTAAAAAGCTTGTATTGAAAGCAATACAGCCTTTTGCTTTATTACTTGTATCACGGCTCAATAGCAAAATGCTTGAACTTCACGTTTTTGGTAAAAAGCCTTATGCTGCTACCTCGCTTACATAATCTCTACATTTGTAGACAAGGTAGCAGCCTGGGATAGCGAAGCGCTGAGCGCAATTTCTAGGCAAGCCAACCAAAGCGCAATACGGTTCAGTTAAGGTCAAAACTATTTGTAAAAGTCAATTTTTTTTAACGAACCGCTAAGGACGCCAAGGACACAAAGAGAAGAAAGAAATGCTTAATTGAACTGTATTGAACCAAAGCGTCAACCCTGGCCCTTTTGTTAGTAGACCCGCAGAAGTTTAGCCAAATGATTGCAATTCCCCCGGATTGTATGGAATGGATGGGGTGACGTTGGGGTTGTGCGATCGCTAGCAATCAAGAGTGGGGCATCGCTAACTCTAGTCAGGAACTGCGATCGCCTCACCGCCAAGTTTTGCTGAAAAACTGGTGCTGATGTGGCATTTTCTCACAATTAAAATGCTGTGAAAAAAAAGATTAGGGTTAAATTTAACAGAAAATATAAACAGATATTTCTATTTAGTAAAAGATAAATAATTGTTCATAAATGCTGGGTTCAAGGCTGAATAAGATACAGCAAGTATTTCATTAAAGACTTTAGATTTCTTTAAGCTTAACCACTTTCAATCTGCCGATGACGAAACTTATTGGCATTACTCAATCAGCACCAACAGATTGGAACTTGCCAACTCTGGGGTGGATATTTTTTAGTGCGATCGCCTTTGTCGGAATTTCTGCGGCTGTATTTGGTAAATGGGTGGAAAAACAAGGCCCGCGCAAAGCGATGTTTGTTGCAGCGCTGTGCTTTAGCGGTGGCTTCTTCATTTCTGCGATGGGAGTATATTTACATCAAATTGTGCTGGTTTATCTTGGTTACGGTGTATTGGGCGGGATTGGGTTAGGTATTGGCTACATCTGTTTGGTATCAACGTTAATCAAGTGGTTTCCTGACCGTCCAGGGATGGCAACAGGGATGGCAATTATGGGATTTGGTGGCAGTGTATCTTAGGGTACTGACTTTTTCAGCTTATCTAAACTTTCAAGCCTGTTTCGATTTACCCAACGATTGATAACTTCTTTGTTGGGTCTGTACACCTTGATTTGTACTTGCTTTGAGCCTAGCTTGACTATTTCGGCAGGAATTCTTTGAACATCGGCAGAATCTGCACGAGGCTTGTAAAGCCAAGTGACTTTTTGTCCAACTTCAAAGTAGTCAGCATTGCTAATCAAGTCAGGAGGTCTTTCTGCCCAAGATGGGCAGGCAATTACTAAGTTGACTAAAAACATTAAGACCACTAGAACAATTTGGAAAAGTTTCATGAATACTACACCTGTCTTGGTCTGACTTTTATCGACCAATCAGCTTCTCAACAATTTTGTTATTGTCTACATTTGGTTGGTCAAGGGTAAAAGTTGCTCGTCGGAAGTTTCTTGAAGGAATTTACTATTAGTTTGGACGTGGAGTCCTGGCAATACACTTACTGTAACGTCTGAAAAACGATAGAAGCAAATATTCTTTATTTTTAAAACAATAAAAAAAAATAATGAATAAGTCTAAATCAGTATCCGAAGAAGAAAAGATGCAATTTTGACCATTAAAGCGATACCCTGAGACTATATAGCAGGGTTAGATAGGCGATCGCATGGTCAAAACTGGTGCAAACTCTTGGTATATTTTTCTTGTAAACCAGCACTAATGTCATCTCTTCATGATTTCTTGAATGAAATCATGTGATTTATACTGTTGCATCAACAGTTTAAGTGCTTGATGCTATATTAAGTTACTTAAAAATAAAGCCTACACGGGCACGAAAAAGGTGATTTTTAGTCTATTTATGATGAAGGGTGTGATTCACAACTTTATCAAAAACGATTTCAGAAAGTAGGAGAAAATGAATTTACCCCCGGAAAGTGAAGAACTTTTTGGGTAAAGTTACCACTAATTCTTCAAACGGGGGTAAAATTTTTTTCTACAAAGACCAAATATATCAAGGAGGAAAATGAATCATGAATAAAAAATGGGCTGTTAAGCGACTGACCGTAAATCTCACATCAAGCGAGGTGGAGAAGCTTGAACAATATTGCTCAAAAACAGGAAGACCTGCAACCGATACAATTAGGGAGTTAATCCGGTCTCTTCCAGTTGACACGTCTTCAGCAGTAATTCCGAAACCAGCGGTCGGGGAAACTTAACCACTATGGTGTTTCTCTAAGCCTGTTGGTAAAGAATCCGGGTAATCAGGTAGTTTGCGAATCAGTTCGTGAATCACATCAGTTTCGGTTTTTCTTGTCTGATTACAGTGTTTTTCCAGCCTTTCGGCTTCATCTAATTCTAAGTCAAGATGAATTTGCTGAATGGTTAAACTTTTACTCATGTGATACCAACAATGTAGAAATTATACTTGGATATTACCAACTTTGTACGGTGTTTTGGACAAAGGCTTGAGATAGAGAGATTCTATCTCAAACTTTTGTTAAGGTTTTCTCAGATGTAGTCATCGCATCCTACTCTGAATTTATGGATTATTAAGCTAGATATTTGCAAATTTGCGAATATCTTTACCAGTGAAGATATTGATTTTGAAGAGGAACTTAAGCTTTTTTGTCTTTTGCTGTTCATTGGTATCAAGTACAAGGATTAGCACAAGCAAATAGCTTGATAATACTCTCAAATAATACAATATATTAATTACTGGGAAAACAAAACAGCTGATCTCAATCCAATTGCCGTATATCCAACATAAGTAGACTTTTTGCAAAAGGCACTTTTGCAGTTTTGTAGGGAAAGGACAAAAGTGAAGGGTAAAAGCAAAATTCCACTTTTTTCACCCTTCCCCCTTGCCCTTTTCTCGACTAATGCCACCAAGTCTCTGGCAATATTAGAGCTAGTGTGACCTTGGTTGCAGTTGCTAGGGTTGGTAAGCGATCGCAGCAATGCCAAAGTGACAACAGTTAAATTATCCTGATTGAAGTTGATGATTGATGACTGTGAACTGCGTCAGTCCTGCTTGTCTTTCACCTGAGATTTGCATCAAACAATAAATTAGCCAATAACACAAAACCTTTGACTGCTTCTGCCAAAACTCTGAAACTACTGTTTGTTTCCACTCCCGTTGGCCCTTTAGGTAGTGGACTCGGTGGCGGTGTGGAATTGACTTTGTATAACATCGCCCAAGAAATGATTAGGCGAGGTCATCAACTGCAAATTGTTGCTCCTTTTGGTTCCACTTGGAATGATATGCCCTTGGTGCAAATTCCTGGCAATTTACAAATCATTGCTCAAAGTCAAGAACGCACAGCCCCAGTTACCATGCCAGAAAACTCGCTGCTGGCGAATATGTGGGATTATGCTCGTCAGGTTCAGGCTGACTATGACTTGATTGTGAATTTTGCTTACGATTGGTTACCATTCTACCTCACACCTTTTTTCCATCAAGCGATCGCTCACTTAGTGAGTATGGGTTCACTGAGTAACGCCCAAGACCAAATTATCAAGCAACTAGCAAAGCAGTTTCCTGATACGATTGGCTTCCATACTCAAACCCAAGCTGACACTTTTGCTTTGGAACAGCAGTGTCCGATTCTCAGTAATGGTATTGATGTCTCACTGTATGATTTTTGCAGCCAACCAAAACAACAGTTGGCTTGGGTAGGTAGAATTGCCCCAGAAAAAGGTTTAGAGGATGCGGTAGCAGCATCACAAAGCACAAACATTCCCCTAAAGATTATGGGTAAAATCCAGGATGAATCATACTGGCAACAAATTCAACAAAATTACCCAAATGCACCTTGGGAATATTTAGGATTTTTATCAACCCATGAAATGCAACAGGTAATGCGTGAGTGTCAGGCATTACTAATGACACCTCGTTGGGTAGAAGCTTTTGGCAATGTCGCAATTGAAAGCCTAGCTTGCGGAGTACCGGTGATTTCCTATCGTCGGGGTGGGCCTGCGGAAATTATTCAAGATGGCAAAACAGGCTTTTTGGTAGAACCGGATAGTGTTCCTGGCTTGATCGATGCGATCGCACGTCTATTTCAAATCGACCGTAAAACCTGTCGCCAGCAAGCCCAAACAGAATTTTCTCTCTTGGCGCTGGGCGATCGCTTTGAAAACTGGTTCTACAAGATTCTAGATATTCATGGATGAGTAATTGATAACTGGTAATAACTAGTGGTAAAAAATAATTACTAACATCATGTCCGTTTAAATACTGCTGATATTTGTGGAGGTCGGTAATTGGTAATTGGGAATTGGTAATTGGATTTTACTATTAGTCATCACATCTTACCCATTACCCATTACCCATTACCAGGCAAACCGACTATATCGTAAGTAATTAGCCGAACTTGATATAAATCCTGACTTGTTTAATTCATGCAATCCAAAATCTTACCCCCGCCTCTGCAACCTGGTGACTTGCTGCGAGTCATTGCCCCTAGTGGTGCTTTGCGAGAATTTGAGGCGTTGGGACAGAGTGTGAGAATTTGGCGATCGCGTGGTTATCAAGTAGAAATCTTCCCTAAGATAGATGACAAATGGGGATATTTAGCAGGTAAAGATGAAAACCGCACTCAGCAACTAGCAGCAGCATGGCAAGACCCAGATTGTCGTGGTATCCTTTGCGTTAGAGGCGGTTTCGGCAGCACCCGCATTTTGGAAAATTGGAATTGGCAGACAAACTCAACATCTCCAAAATGGCTAATTGGTTTTTCAGACATCACTGCTTTGTTATGGAGTCTTTACACCGCGGGGATTTCCAGCGTTCATGCTCCCGTGTTGACTACCTTGGTAGATGAGCCAGATTGGTCAACGCAACGATTATTCGATTTGGTGGAAGGTCGCCCTTTAACTCCTCTCAAAGGTTGCGGTTGGGGCGGTGGGATTGCTCGTGGCATGTTATTACCAGGTAATCTCACGGTAGCCACCCATCTTTTAGCTACACCCATACTACCGAATTTAGATGGTGTAATTCTGGCTTTGGAGGATGTCACAGAAGCACCATACCGTATTGACAGAATGCTAACGCAGTGGCGTTTAAGTGGCGCTTTGCAAAAACTGCGAGGTATTGCTTTAGGAAGCTTTTATCGATGCGAAGCGCCACAGAACATTCCCAGTTTTACTGTAGGGGAAGTTTTGCGCGATCGCTTGGGTGATTTGGGTATTCCTATCGTCTCTGATTTGCCCTTTGGTCATGATATCCCCAATGCCGCCTTACCAGTGGGTGTCCAGGTGACATTAGATGCAGATCAGGGAATATTGGATTTCAGCTAATAGTAGCTTAGGAAACAGAGGAGCAAAAGGGGAAGAATTGGTTAAAAGAAATCGTCAACAGGAGTACGAAGGTATTGCTGTTAATGAATAAATGGTATATCTATAAAGAACGAAAGACTGGCAGGATAGGACGTGAAGCAGATTGTTTTTTGCGACTTTGACGGCACTATCACAGTTGAGGAAACATTTGTTGCGGTTTTCAAAAAATTTTCACCTGAACTTTCTGCCCAATTACTGCCTGAAATGTATGCACGACGGGTGACACTGCAAGAAGGAGTCAGGAAAATCTTGGAATCAATTCCATCTTCAAGCTATGGCGAAATTTTGGAATTTACTCAACCCCAAGCAATGCGCCCAGGATTTTTAGAACTGTTAGATTTTCTGGAGTTTCACAAAGTTCCTTTAGTCGTAGTTTCTGGAGGACTACGGGGAATGGTGGAAGTTGTCCTAGATAGTTTAGTTGAGCGGGTTCATGGCATCTATGCTATTGATGTGGATACCAGTGGTTCTTATCTAAAAGTACACTCTGATTATGAGGGTGGTACAGAAATGGTGGCGAAAGTGCAGGTGATGGCACAGTATCCAGCTGAGCAAAAAATTGCGATCGGCGATTCCCTCACTGACCTCAATATGGCCCTTGAAGCTTCTGTAGTGTTTGCTCGTTCAAGCCTAGCTAAATATTTAAATGAATACCAAAAACCCTACATTCCCTGGAATGATTTCTTGGAAGTGCGTAACCATCTAGCTCAGTTATGGCAGTAATTATAAACTAATGCACATTTAACTTGCATATTGTTTATTTTCGAGAAAAAGCGTCAATCCTTCTCTCCTGCACCCCTGCACCCCTGCTTGATGCCATGACCAGCCACACTCCAAGCGATCGCCGTCTTGAACTCATCGCAACTGCTCGTCATTTTTACCAACAAGGTTGGATGGTGGGAACTGCGGGCAATCTTTCAGCACGTTTACCTGATGGTAGTTTCTGGATTACAGCTAGTGGTCGGTCTAAAGGAGAATTGTTACTCAGTGACTTTGTTCGCATTTATCCAGATGGAAAAGAGGAGTCGTCAGCAGATTTAAAACCATCGGCTGAAACTGCTATTCACCAAGTACTTTATACCCTCTTTCCCCAAGCACAAGCTTGTTACCACGTCCATTCAATTGAGGCAAATTTGGTTTCTCGCTTTGTTGTGGGAGATTCTTTACCCTTACCGCCCTTGGAGATGCTCAAAGGTTTGGGAATTTGGCAAGAGAATCCTTGTTGCGTGCTTCCCATCTTTGCCAATCATTTACAAGTCTCCCGCATTGCAACTGAGATTCAAGAACGTTTTACAATTAACTTGCCCCAAGTGCCAGCTTTACTCATCCGTGACCACGGCGTTACAGTTTGGGCATCCTCTTGCGAAACAGCTCGTAACTACATCGAGTTGGTAGAATACATCTTCCGCTATATGGTAGCTGCCCGTGGCATCTGGGGGGATGAGGGGAATAACAACTGACAACTGACCACTGACAACTGACAAATGACAAACCAAACCATTCGTGTAGTAGCCCGTGTAATTGCTTTACCTGAAAAAGTAGAAGAACTTAAAGCTGTACTGTTGGAACTCATTGAGCCAACCCTACAGGAAGCAGGTGCAATTAAGTATGAACTTTTGCAAAACCAGTCTGACCCCACAGATTTTACTTTTGTGGAAGAATGGAGTTCTAATGAAGCCCTTAATGCTCATCTTCAATCACCTCATCTCCAAGCCGGAGCTGCTAAACTCGAAGGTTTAGTGGCTGCTGCACCGGACATCGGCCGCTATCATCTTGTGCTGTAGTGCAAAATTTACAGGCGTTGGCAAACTGAAGTACTTACCTTGTGTTGGGGAGCAGTAAAATCTCCAGATTGAAGCGATCGCTCCAGAATTGATGTAGCAATCTGAAGTATCTTAATCCTCAGAGATTAATCGAAATTCAACAGATGCAACATCCATGTGCCAATTATTGGGAATGAATTGCAATGTTCCAACAGATATTTGCTTTTCTTTTGAAGGCTTTTCTGCACGAGGAGGAAAAACTGATCATCATAGTGATGGTTGGGGCATTGCTTTCTTTGAAGGAAAGGGATGTCGCCTATTTTTAGATGAAAAACCCTCTATTACTTCTCCCATCGCAGAGTTGGTGCGATGCTATCCCATCCACTCTACTCATGTGATTGCTCATATCCGCAAAGCTACTCAAGGCGAAGTCGCCCTACACAACTGCCATCCTTTCCGCAGAGAACTATGGGGAAGGTATTGGGTATTTGCCCACAACGGTAATTTACCAGATTTTGTTCCTGAAAATATGGGTTTCTATCAAGCTGTGGGTGACACCGATAGTGAAAAAGCATTCTGTATGATCCTAGAAACTCTGCGAGAACACTTTCCTGACGGTAAGCCTCCCCTAGAAAAACTGTATTCTGTCCTGCGTAAAGTTACTGATAAATTAGCAGCAAAAGGAATTTTTAACTACTTACTTTCCGATGGAGAAGACTTTTTTGCCTATTGCTCAACCAAACTCAGCTACATTGTACGTCAAGCACCCTTTGCTGCTGCCCATTTGATCGACCAAGACATGACTGTAGATTTTCGAGAAGTGACTACTGAACGCGATCGCGTCGCTGTGATTGCCACTACGCCTCTGACTGACAACGAAGTTTGGACGCAGATTGAACCAGGAGAACTACTAGTGTTTCAAGATGGTTTGCCTCTGAAATATGCATCTAGTTAAGAAATAGTGTAGGTTGGCTAAAATTTTTTCATCCAACCTACCCTTTCTTCTCTTCAGCTAAAATCTCATAATGTTTTGAATTCAATTAAAGTTTACAGATTCTTGTGATAACCATCACAAAATGGAGCATTATTAGTGTATTTGCACTGACAAATAGCAACAGATTTCTTCTCAGTAATCTCGAATTTAACTGGTTTAAATTCAGTCCCTTTGTGAGCGCCATTGCAGAAGGGTTGATTGCTAGAGTACCCGCAGCTACACCATAGATATGTGCCAGGTTCCAGTTCCATTACTATTGGTTTTTTATCAATGATCACACGTTCTTTTGCTTGCTCATTGACCAAATTTGTTTCGCTCATTCTATTTTCCTTGTTAATATCTTATTGATGAGAAAGTTTTTTCGTGTGTGGAATAATATCGTCAATATGAGTAGCGTTAAAGCCACAAATAGACATCTGCTAATCATTTTTTTGCTTACATCAATAATTGTTTACTTTTTTTTAATTTTGGAGTAGAGAAGATCGATAAATTAAGGATAATTTTAAGAATATAGATTACCCGGATTTCTCACAAAGAGATAAAAAAGGGGGTCAAAAACTGCGAAAATGTATATTTAGCAAGCATTTCAGTAGTTGTAAAGCATAACCTCTATAACAACGCCCTATATACCAAAACAGTTCAGATTTGAACAGCCAAAGTCAGTCCCAGTGGTAGTTACTTTTAAGGGTGGACGGGTAACATCGGATGCAGGTTTAAGCTTGATTGCTGAAATAGATAGAAAACTGCAAATCACCTCACAGTACCGAAAGTCACATCGAATAAATTGATTTTTTATTGTTTGTGAGAAATAGGGGTTTTAACTGGTCGCGCCCAGAATTCTGCAATTTCAGCAAGCGCAAGTTAAAAACGGCATTTGCTTTTCCAGCAAAATAACCATCAATAATTCTCGTTTTACCCCTCTCTAACCCTACCCCCTGAAATCCCTCCTTAGTAAGCTATGCATAACCTACATCTTTCTTTACAATCTTGAAACCCTGGCTTTAGCTTCAAACAAATGTATGAACAAAATCTTACTAGGACGTAAATTGATTATTGTTGCGGCTATTCTCACGATCATTGTGCCGATTGGTGTGGATGGTTTTCTACTTGCCAAGGCACACATGGCAAATCCACTTTGGTTACCACATGCGAAATTACACTGTGCCATGTCCTTCTTTGCAGCAATCAGTCTTGGGGTGAGTTCTCTTGCTGTACTCATGACCCGTCCAGTGATTGACCGCACGAATGCAGCGATCGCTACCTTTCTTTCAACTACTTTCTGGCTAGGTCTAGTTTTTGCAGGTATTTTGCCAGGTACATCTTACGGCTTTCTCAATGATCCCAACCTCACCAATCTGAAGCCACCGATTGTATTCGGGATACCTATTGAACTCAACTTAGCTACGGCAATCCTCAGTATTATTGTTGGTTGGTTCGGTTTTACACTAATTTTTCAAGGAGTTGAACAACATAAAAAAACCAGACTACGCTCAGGGGTTGCCAAAAAATAAACCATCCAACTTTTGAGCAAGAGTTGGAAAAGCTGCTGTCGCCAGCCAGAGCGCTAGCCAGAGCGATCGCATCTCAATTACTCTTGATCACAAGCAACGAACTTTTGGCCTATCACAGTAATCACGTCAGTAGGAGAGGCAAAAAGCGAGGACACTGCGCCCTTGGTGGTTCCCACGGCAGTGCGGTCTTGGGGGTCTCCTCCAAGACCGCACTGCCTCCCCGTTGTCGCAAGTGTCCGGGCGTGGATGTTCCTCCCGCTTTATTGCCTGTGTTATGCCGTAGGAATCACGCACCACCCCAGATACAAGGGTACGTTAAGAGGCTTTGTCCATAACGCACCCTTGTATCTGGGAAGAATTGGTTAGGGCTAGGTTCGGTCGAACAAATGTTAAATTTGTTCCTAACATCAGGATCTTCTCTGGTCAAAAGTTTTTTGAAAGTCAAAGCTGTACTCAAATCTCAATTTAAGATCAAAAATGCTTCCAGATGTTGAAATAGTCTTGCCTCTAGCAAACATAGACAAAGCCCATAATTTAGGTCAAAAAGAGCAAATACGCGTTAAAATTGTGCTGCAAGTCGTCGATTAATGCTGATTTCATCTTTTTGCTTTCACTTTAATCAAAAAATTAGGTTAAATATACTCATTCGGTTGCGGTATATTTTGCCTCTACAAAACCAGTACTTGCTGACATTCAAAATACGAAAAAAATTGGTATTTCAGCCTTGAATCTCATGATGCGAACCTTAAACATGCGTTTGAATCTGATCAGTGGGATGAGTATCCTTTATTTGATTGTCCTAGGTGTTCCTGCTTTAGCTGAAATATCAGAACCTACGAACATCGGGCTTGAAGGAACTGTCACTAACGATAGTATTTCTCCTACCATCTCTACGACTTCTAAAGCAACCGAAACAACAATCACACCAAGTGCAACTCAACTGTCCCAGCTAGCCCCAGTCAGTTATTCTCAAAATCAGGCCGCTTTTTTGACTACTGCTAACAACCAGTCTGTGTTTGACATAACGACAACGCCTACTGATGAAACTGACAGTTTACTACTTCCTTTTACTCTTGTTCAAAATGCCCAAACAAACACAGATAGTGATGCCCCAATGGCACAAGTCACTTCTGTGTCTCAACTAAAAGATGTACAACCAACAGATTGGGCTTTTAATGCGTTACAGTCTTTAGTTGAACGATATGGTTGCATTGCAGGGTATCCAGATAATCTCTACAGAGGCAATCGAGCCTTGACAAGATATGAGTTTGCAGCCGGATTAAATGCTTGTTTAGAGCGAGTCAACGAACTAATTGCCACGGCAACTTCTGACTTAGTTAAAACAGAAGATTTAGCCACAATTAAGCGCCTGCAAGAAGAATTTGCGGCAGAATTAGCTACGCTGCGGGGTCGTATAGATACTTTAGAAGCCCGTACCGCAGAATTAGAGGCAAATCAGTTCTCCACAACCACCAAGCTCAGTGGTCAAGTAATTATAGCAGTGAATTCAGGAGGATTTAGTGGAGAACGCATCATCGACCCCACAGGTAAAGAAATTGCTAGTTCTGACCCAAATACTACAGTGGTTTATCGAGCTGCTATAGACTTAGACACAAGCTTTTTTGGCACAGACCAGTTAAAAATCCGTCTTGATACAGGCAACAATAATGGTATCAATAATACGCCAGGATTCTTAGAGCCGAACTTTGGTAGTGTTCTAGACTTTTCAATTAAACCACCCACTAATAGCAACCTTGGTGTGTCACGGCTATACTACACTTTTAAGCCATTCCAAGATTTCACGGTGTCTGTGGGGCCTGAAATTCGTACTACAGATTATGTAGACTACAACAGCTACGCTTACCTGAGCTTTCGAGACTTTAGCACTTTCGCATTTATAAATAACCAACTTCTTTTCCCTGTCAACGGCCCAAGCGCAGGTGCTGCAATTGATTGGAAGCCAGGAGGAGGAGCATTGACAGTAAGGGCTTTGTATGCGGCAGCAGAAGCAAACAATCCAGGTAGCAATGGATTTGTCAGAGGTGTAGCGCCATTCACTCGGTTGTTGTATCCTGCTGGTGGTGGCCAACTAGGTTTATTTGGCGACACATATCAAGGTACTGTTGAACTAGAGTATGCGCCATCGAAAGTTTTTGCTATACGCCTTCAATACAGTAATGGAGAATTATTCAATAACCACTATGACGTGTTTGGCGCAAATTTTGAGTTAACTTTTTCACCGAAACTAGCCATATTTGGTCGCTATGGCTATGGTAATTACGATAACACTAGCTTTGGTGACATCAAACCTAACTACTGGATGGCAGGAGTGGCTTTCCCTGACTTGTTTTCCCGTGGTGCTTTAGCTGGTATTGCAGTTGGTCAACCTTTTATTGCTAGTGAAATTGGTAATAACACTCAAACCAACTTTGAAGGATTCTACAACTTTAGAGTCAGTGACAACATCCAAGTTACTCCTTTGATTCAGGTAATTACTAATTCTTCCAACCAGGATGCCAATGGTACAATCGTTACAGGTACTCTCAGAACAGTCTTTTCTTTCTAGTTGCAGTAGAACTATCGTTTTTTAATCATTCCCAGGTCGAGTTATAGGAAAGTGCTGAGTGCTGAATAGAAATCCAGCACTCAGCACTTTACCATATGATTATTTCCAGACTTATACTACCAATTTGAAAAAAGAATACTACAGATAGATTGACTAAACTAACATGAGTCTCCGTTGGAGACTCACGTTAAACCAAGACGCACAAAGCGATTTACAACAATCCCGAATCCCAAATCCCAAATCTCAAATAGTATTATTTTTTGGCACTCCTATGAACAGCCTTAACTTCAGTAATAAAATGTAGATCTTTGCTGGTAAAGACAAGTTTAAAATGAAACAATAATAACGATATCAATTTTATTCTTGAATGCCAGATACCACAGTAAAACACAGAGGCGAAAATTTAACTTTTTATTTTATTTTCGCCTTTTCTATCTGACTCAATTTTGATTCTCTTTTTTGGTTTTTAAGCTCATCAAATAAAATCCTTGTGTTCACCTAGTTAATACTAATTGGACATCATTAAATATCAAATGCCAAAGAGAGAAACTCACTGATTACAAGGCTTTTACTTCCTACCTCTTACTTAACATGAAAACTTGTTAAGGCTTGGATGCCTTTAGAGACTTCCAAGTCAATAACTATTCTATCGCTCTTAGCAAGCTGGAGTCTTTGCACTCCAAGCAAATGGAATAATTTAACGTCAGTTTGATGAACCTCTTTCCCCCCAACCCCACTATCGTGGGGGCCCCTAAGCCCCCCAAGCTTCCTCGCCTAAAAGGCGAGGGAAGAGAAACGAAAAAATCACGGTTTTACTCCCCTCTCCTTGTAAGGGAGAGGCCGGGGGAGAAGTCAAAACAGCACTTGTCGAACTCACGCTAATTTAATTTTTGGAAGTCCTTTAATGAAATTGCAGAATAAATTTGGCTTCATCCCTGAGAATATCTTCTTCCTAGTCAAGGCGCAATTAGCAAAAGCTTAAGGAGACCAAATCATGACCGTTTCGGAAACTATAACGAACCCTTTACAAGCATTGCAAAATTATGGACAGTCCATATGGCTAGACTATATCCGGCGTAGCCTGATTACTAGTGGTGAACTGCAACGCCTAATTGATGAAGATGGGGTACGAGGAGTCACATCTAACCCAGCAATTTTTCAGAAAGCCATTGCAGGTAGTATTGACTACGATGATGCTATTAAGGCAATTGAGGATAGTCACGATCAAGATGCGATTTCGCTCTATGAACAGTTAGCAATTGAAGACATCCAAGCCACAGCGGATATCTTACAACCTATTTACCAACAAACCAACAGACAAGATGGTTACGTCAGCCTGGAAGTCTCACCCTATTTAGCTCACGACACCGAGCAAACTATTTCAGAAGGACATCGGCTTTGGCAAGCGATAAAAAGACCCAACCTGATGATTAAGGTTCCTGGTACACCTGCTGGTATCCCTGCCATTCAACAACTGATCAGCGATCGCATCAATGTCAATGTGACACTGCTGTTCTCTCAAGAAGTTTATGAACAAGTTGCGAATGCTTACATTGCAGGGTTAGAGGCACTTGCTGCTACTGGTGGAGATGTCAGTCAAGTCAATAGTGTTGCCAGTTTCTTCATTAGCCGGATTGATACTGCCATTGATCATCTGATCATGACTCGGCTGAAAACAATCAGCAACAAGGATGAGCGGGAATTACTAGAGGAGATACTAGGGAAAATAGCGATCGCCAACGCCAAGCTAACTTATCAGCGCTACCAAGAGATTTATCAAAGCGATCGCTGGAAAAAACTAGCTCGATTGGGCGCTAAACCCCAACGACTTCTATGGGCAAGTACAGCTACTAAAAATCCCCTATACAGCGATGTTTTGTATGTGGAAGAACTAATTGGTCAAAACACCGTCAATACAATTCCACCTACAACTTTGGCAGCTTTTGCCGACCACGGACAGCCTCGCCCTAGTTTGTTAGAGAACCTTGATGTTGCTGAGGAGATGATGCTGAAACTCGAAAGAGCAGGTATTTCCTTCAAAAGCATCACAGACAAATTGTTAGTTGAAGGATTGGATTTATTTTCCGATGCCTTTGATCAATTGTTGGGTGCAGTAGAGAAAAAGCGAGAAATAGTTTTAGGGGCAAAACTTGACTCCTTGTCCTACAAACTGCCAGAAGACCTCAATACTAGCGTTCAAGCGTACCTAGAAGACTGGCGCGTTAATGGCAAAATCCGCAGACTGTGGTCGCATGACGCTTCTTTGTGGACAGGCGCGGATGAAAATCGCTGGTTAGGTTGGCTTGGGATTACTGAAGATCAGTTAGCGCAGATTGATCACCTCAAACAGCTAGCACAAGAAGTTAAGGACTTGCGCTTCTCTCACGTTGTGCTGCTTGGTATGGGTGGGTCGTCACTCTGCCCAGAAGTGATGAAGCTGACTTTTGGTAAAATAGCAGGTTATCCAGAACTGTTGGTACTAGATTCAACCGACCCTGCTCAGATTCAGACACTGTTAAATCAAATCAACCTGACCACAACTTTATTTATTGTCTCTAGTAAGTCTGGCAGCACCCTAGAACCAAACATTTTCAAGCAATATTTCTTTGATCAGGTGCAGCAAATTCTGGGGGCAGAATCGGCAGGAAACCGTTTCATTGCCATCACAGACCCTGGTTCTCATCTGCAACACATTGCAGAGGGTGACGACTTCCGTCATATCTTCTTTGGTGTACCTAGTATTGGTGGTCGCTATTCTGCCTTATCTAACTTTGGGATGGTGCCAGCTGCGGCAATGGGTGTTGATGTTGCCAAATTTTTAGACTTTGCTGAAGAGATGGTACATTCCTGCGCTCCTTCGGTTCCAGCAAAGGATAATCCTGGTGTGGTTCTTGGAACCATTCTAGGTGTATTGGCAAACCAAGGACGAGATAAAGTAACCCTGATTACCTCGCCCTTGATTGCAGATTTGGGTGCATGGCTAGAGCAATTGCTAGCAGAGTCTACAGGTAAAGATAACTTGGGATTGATTCCAATAGACCGCGAACCATTAGGAGAACCAAAAGTATACGGCAGCGATCGCTTGTTTGTATATATTCGTCTCGAATCTGACCCTGATCCAACTCAAGATGCTGCCTTTGCTGCCCTAGAACAGGCAGGACAGCCCACCGTCCGTATTTCTGTTGCTCATCCATACCAACTAGGACAAGAGTTTTTCCGTTGGCAGATTGCAACTGCGGTTGCTGGGTCAATTATTGGCATCAATGCCTTTAACCAACCTGATGTAGAAGCTAGCAAAATCGCTACTCGTCAATTGACCACTGAGTATGAAAAAACAGGAGCATTGCCAGCGGAAACACCAATTTTCACAGAAGCAGGCATTAAGTTATTCACCGACCCCAAAAATGCAGTATTCCTAACAGAAGCAACGGGGCCCGACCAATCTTTAGTTGGTTATTTACGCGCTCATCTAAATCGACTCCAACTTGGAGATTACTTTGCATTGCTAGCTTATATCGAAATGAACGAATCCCACCAAGAGCAATTGCAAGTGATTCGGCAGTTAGTTCGTGATTCAAAGCAAGTTGCAACTTGTTTGGGCTTCGGGCCGCGCTTTTTACACTCCACAGGACAGGCATACAAAGGTGGGCCCAACACTGGCGTTTTTCTGCAAATTACTTGTGATGATGCCGTTGATTTACCTGTAACTGGTCACAGATACAGCTTTGGAGTTGTCAAAGCAGCCCAAGCAAGGGGTGATTTCCAGGTATTGGCAGAGCGAAATCGCCGAGTTCTCAGATTACATTTGGGTAAAGATGTGCAAGCAGGTTTAGAACTACTACAGAAAGTTATTAAGCAAGTTTTGGTCTAAGTTGCGGGGTATACAGGGATTCTACTTTATCAGTATTTCCCTGTGTACCCTGTCTGAAACTGCTTGGCGTTTAAATCTTTAAATGCATTTTAGCTAATGGATTTCACAGCAAGTATTTAATCAACAGAGGAGAAAAATCATGCAAATTGGTGTATTTGGTCTTGGGCGCATGGGTGCTAACATAGTTAGACGCTTAATGCGCGCTCAACATGAGTGTGTAGTCTTCAACCGCACCCCCGACAAAGTTCGACAGCTAGAAGGCGAAGGTGCCATAGCAGCCGCCTCACTCGCTCAATTTGTACATCTACTGGCAAAACCAAGAGTAGTTTGGGTGATGTTACCTGCTGGGGATGTAACTGAGCAAGCGATCGCGGCTTTGGCCGAAAAGCTGGAACCAGGTGATATAGTCATCGATGGTGGCAATTCCTACTATAAAGATGATGTCCGTCGTGCTAAATTAATCAACGCCAAAGGTATCAACTACATTGATGTCGGTACCAGTGGTGGGGTATGGGGGTTAGAGCGGGGTTACTGCCTGATGATTGGCGGCAAACCAGAGATTGTCAACTACCTCGATCCCATTTTCAAATCTCTTGCTCCCGGAATAGGAGATATTCCCAAGACACCCGGAAGAGAACACCTCAGCAGCACTGCCGAAATGGGCTATTTGCACTGTGGTTCTCATGGAGCAGGACATTTCGTCAAAATGGTGCATAATGGCGTTGAATATGCGCTAATGCAGGCATATGCCGAAGGGTTTGACATTTTCCGCAGTGCCAACTCTCAGGAACTGACTGAAGATTATCGTTATGACCTCAATATGGCAGACATTTCTGAAGTCTGGCGGCGGGGTAGTGTAGTGGGGTCTTGGCTGCTAGACTTGACCGCAATGGCACTGGCAGAGAATCCTACACTTTCTAACTACAGTGGGTATGTGCAGGACTCAGGCGAAGGACGCTGGACAATTATGGCGGCCATTGAAGAAGCCGTCCCTGCTGATGTACTATCGGCTGCTCTATATACTCGTTTCCGCTCCCGACAAGAGCATACTTTTGCAGAGAAAATTTTGTCTGCCATGCGCTACAAGTTTGGCGGACATGTTGAGCAACACAGCTAAATACTGATAGGGCTTACGCATACTCTACGAATTCTTGGCGCTCTTGGCGTTCTTGGTGAACCAGCGCTGTAGGCGGGTTTCCCGCCGTAGGCGACTGGTGTTACCAAGAGCGGTAGCGAGAAGCGCGAGCGTCACCCGGAGGGCGGTTCGTTAAATCAAGGTTTTTGGTAATTTTTGCGTAAGTCCTAACTGATATAGCCGTAGCCACATCAGTGAAAACAGTGCTAATTACTCAAAGCTTTGAAGTAACTGGCTTTTTACTCAGCACTCAGCACTTTGCTATAAAATTATGACTTTTGCAAAAGCAAATAATCTGAATCAATTGCTAGACCAACCAGCAAATCCCTGTGTGGTAGTGATTTTCGGTGCAGCTGGAGACTTAACTAAGCGCAAACTGATCCCTGCCCTCTACAACTTGGCACGCAGTAACTTGCTGCCTGAAGAGTTTGCCATAGTAGGGGTTACTCGTGCCCCCATGAGCAGCGAAGATTTTCGTATCCAAATGAGTCGGGATATCGAAAAATTCTCCACTAACGACGTTGACCCCCAACTGTGGCAGTGGTTTGAGAAGCGGCTGTATTACCTAGCAGGTGATTTTCAGGACACCGACACCTACAGTCGGCTCAAAGAGTTACTCATGCAGGTTGATCAGGAGCGTGACACCCAAGGCAACTATCTTTACTATTTAGCAACTGCACCTCAATTCTTCTGTGACATCATCTGGCAACTAGGCTCTGTTGGACTTGCCCAAGAAGATGGTTACTGGCGGCGTGTGATTATTGAAAAGCCTTTTGGACAGGATTTAGAATCTGCTCGCGCACTGAACAAAAACATTAGCACAATTCTCAAAGAAAGTCAAATATACCGGATTGATCACTACCTGGGTAAGGAGACAGTACAGAACATTTTGGTCTTCCGCTTCGGCAACGGACTGTTTGAACCGATTTGGAATCACCATTATATCGATCATGTACAGATTACAGCTGCTGAGACTGTTGGGGTAGAAGGCAGAGGTGGCTACTATGAAGGAGCGGGGGCAATCCGCGACATGGTTCAAAACCATCTATTCCAACTACTGGCGCTGGTGGCAATGGAGCCGCCTGTTTCCTTTGAAGCAGATGCAGTGCGGGATGAAAAGTCAAAAGTACTCAAGGCAATTCAACCCCTGACACCCCAGGATGTGCTAACTCATACTGTTCGCGGGCAGTACGGCGAAGGCATAGTCAAGGGACAACATATACCTAATTACCGTTCGGAACCTCGCGTTGCTCCTGACTCTGGGACGGAAACCTTTACTGCTTTGAAGTTGACGATTGATAACTGGCGTTGGGCGGATGTACCTTTTTACTTACGTACAGGTAAATCTTTAGCACAGCGTGTCACTGAAATTACCATCCAATTTAAGCGAGTACCAACCTTGCTTTTTAACAAAACCTCCATTGACCAGCTAGTTCCTAACTTTTTGGTAATTCGTATCCAGCCCAACGAGGGAATTAGTTTACAATTTGGGGCGAAAGTTCCTGGCCCAACGGTGCGAATGGGGGCGGTGGATATGGATTTTGCTTACACTGACTACTTTAATAGTGCGCCCAGTACAGGCTATGAAACCTTACTCTATGACTGCATGATTGGTGATGCGACTCTGTTTCAGAGGGCAGATAATGTGGAATTGGGTTGGAAAGTCGTCAGTCCGATTCTAGATGTCTGGAAAGCTTTGCCACCACGTAACTTTCCCAACTATGCCGCAGGCACTTGGGGGCCGAAAGAAGCAGATGAGTTATTGCAGCATGATGGTCGGCAGTGGAGAACAAGTGCCGATTTGAGTGCCCCAGTCAAGGATTGAGTGAATGCGATCGCCTAAAAAATAAGAGTGACAGTATTATGAATCAAACGATTGAGTTCAAACAATCTCAAATTTCTTTGCTCGTTGCCGATGTAGACGGCACTTTGGTTACTCGTGAGAAGATATTGACAAATCGCACCCGTACAGCTGTCCAAAAGCTGAATGAGGCTGGTATTATCTTCACCATCACTAGTGGTCGCCCGCCTTTGGGCATGAAGATGATTGTCGATGCACTGAATTTAACTGCCCCGATCGCTGGCTTTAATGGTGCAGTGTTCTTTAATTCTGACTTCTCCATTATTGATCAGAATGTACTGACTCAAGCGATCGCTCAGCAGGTGGTTGAAATCATCACTGATCACGGTCTCGATGTTTGGATCTATCAAGGCAACGATTGGTTTGTACGTGAACGGCATGGTTCTCATGTTGACCGCGAAGAAAAGACAGTGCAATTCTCACCAACCGTTGTATCCAACTTTGACGGACTGCTAAACAACGTTGCCAAAATAGTCGGCGTCAGTGATGACACAGAAGCAGTAGCACGCTGCGAGGCTGATGTGCAGCAAAAGTTCAGTGGACAAGTCTGCTGTCAGACCGGCACGAGTTCCCGTGATGGTGAGCAAGTCTCTGCTGCACGTTCCCAGCCCTACTATTTAGATGTCACCCACCCTCGCGCTAACAAAGGAGCGGTGATACAGCGCCTCTCTGAACTCCTGACAATTCCTACTCACGAGATTGCCACCATTGGGGATATGCCTAACGATGTACCAATGTTTGAACAAAGCGGTCTGAGCATTGCTATGGGCAACGCCAGTGTGCAGGTGCAGCGCCAGGCCCAGTATGTCACAACTTCCTATGAAGAGGAAGGATTTGCCAATGCAGTGGAACGGTTCATTTTGGGTGGTAACGGCTCAAAGCCAGTACTCGATCAAAGCTTAAGGCAATCAGCAGCTACTAGTTAAATGCTACTAGTTAAATCCAGACCAACCTTTGAGGGGAAAAATTGTCCTTACTGCTCTGATAGAATGCTGCAACATATTCGGAATAACCATATTTACTGGTTCTGCCGCAGATGTTGGCAGGAAATGCCGTTGCTAGATGTAAAAACCCATAAATCATTCTCAGCTTCTCTTGTCAGTAGGTCATTAATTAAAAGAAAAAACTGATTGATTTATTTTGGAGAATTAAAATGACCCAACAAGTTAAAGAAATTCTTAGTTGGTATGGCAGCGATAATCCAGGAACCCTAACTAACCTGGCACGACTACTCAATCATGGTAAGTTAGCAGGCACTGGTAAACTAGTTATCCTGCCCGTAGATCAAGGGTTTGAACACGGCCCTGCCCGTAGTTTTGCTGCTAACCCAGTTGCTTACAATCCTCATTATCATTTTGAGTTAGCAATTGAATCAGGCTGCAATGCCTATGCAGCACCTTTAGGATTCCTAGAAGCAGGTGCAAGAGAGTTCGCGGGTGACATTCCCCTGATTTTGAAAGTTAACGACCATGATGTACTGGTAGATGAAAAAGATCCCAGCCAAGCCTTGACTGGGAGTGTTCAAGATGCTTTAAGACTGGGTTGCGTGGGAATTGGTTTCACTATCTATCCTGGCTCAACTCATCGATTAGAGTTGTATGAACAAATTCGCGCTTACGCTGAAGAGGCAAAACGCCAAGGCTTAGTAGTGATTATTTGGTCTTACCCGCGTGGCTTTGGTTTGAGCAAATTGGGAGAAACTGCAATTGATGTGACGAGCTATGCTGCTCACATTGCTGCCCAACTTGGTGCCCACATTATTAAGGTGAAGCTACCAAGTGCCCATATTGAGCAAGAGGCAGCTCGTAAGGTCTATGAAAAAGAGCAAATTCCAATTGCCACTCTAGATGAGCGAGTACGGCATGTTGTGCAATGTACGTTTAATGGTCGGCGGATCGTGATTTTTTCAGGTGGCCCTACTGAAAGTGATGATGTGTTACTTGATGAAATTCGTGCCATCCACAAGGGTGGCGGATTCGGCTCTATCATCGGGCGCAATTCATTCCAACGTTTTAAACCAGATGCACTACGGCTACTGAATACAATTATGGATATTTACTCTGATGAATTAGCTCCAATTCCCAGCCAATTACTCGCCTAGTAGTCTGGCAAGACATCTAGTAGTCCACCAAGGGAAGTCTGCATGGTGAGCAGGGAGGCAGGAGGGGAAAGAGGGTTGTTAATTTAGGACTTACACACTCTTAAGGGAAGAACGAACCACAGAGGAGGCAGAGGACACGGAGGAATAAGGGTTTGAGAGTTTTTTTGCGTAAGTCCTATAATTGTTACTTCTTCTCTCCCCGTGCTACCTCTGCTTCCCCTGCTCAAAGTTGAATTTGAGTTTACCCAGCAAAATTAATGAGACAGACCATTAGTTCTATTAACGGCGTAACACTTTTAACCCGACGTTTGGGAACATACCTGCAACAACAGCCATCTGCACCCAAATAGTTGCCAAAGACTCTAAAGTGCGTGCTATTACCAGTGGCCCAGCATCCACAGCTTCGTACCCGCTTTCTTTGATTAGCCCCGCAGTCACCTGTTTTGCTTGTTCATCATCACCACAGTAGAAAACACTGGGCTGTTCAGAACCGAACTGCCGTGATTCAGATTGCAATATCTCTGCAAATGTCAGGTTGAACGCTTCCACGACTTTGGCTGATGGAGCCAACTGAGCAATTGTTTCCGCAGCAGAAATTTCCGAGAATGCTTGTAAACCTGTGGTCAGTCCCTTAAAGTCCGGTTTCAGAGGGCTGACACATGTGATCAATACTTTGTCATCGAGTGGCCCGGCAGCATTGAGTGCGTCTTTGAGCGCTACCCAAGGTACTGCAAGAAAAATTACTTCTCCAAACTGTGCTGCTTCAGCAGGTGTACCAACTAAAGCACTTGGAGCAATGGAATCAATAACAGCACGGAGATTGTTTGGATCACGCGAGTAGCTGAATAGCACTTTGTGACCATTTTTGCTCCAGATGCTTCCCAAGGCTTTGCCCATATTTCCCGAACCAATAATTCCAATATTCATAAAATTTAATTTTTAATCCTAATTTTGACTACTTCTCCAATACCAGCATATGAGCCGTAGTTTGAAATATAGATGTCTCCATCTGTACTAATTGTCATAGCGGTTGGGAAAACCAGTCCATCGCTTACCAGAGTCTTACGTTGCCCAGAAGGTGATAGATAGATCAGCGCTCCGGTGGGATCACCTGATAACAGAGAGTGGGAGGCGTATTCGAGAACATATAGACCACCGTCAGGGGCGGCAGCCATATCTATGATTTGGGTGAAACCGTCAGCATAGACTTGTGGCACTTGCCCTGGTATGAAACGGAAGATACGTGCAACACCTTCTAAGAAAGGAAATCCAGATAATTCGCCTATATAGTAGGCTTTGTCTGAACCAAGTGTGATACTTGTGGGTACTGTTTGTACGGGAGTTTCTACGTCAGGAAAGTAACGCTGATGAAAAACTTCCTCTGTGGAGATTTTGCCATCTTTATTCACCCGTAGAAGATCGTTAGCACCTCCATCAACAACCAAAGTGTCATTACCCTCGACTAAGATAGAGTAGGGATCACTAACGAGATCGTCATAAGGTGGATTTTTTTGTAATTCATACTCTCCGAAGTCAGCGATTTTTTTGATCGACACGACTTTACCCTTTGGGGTTAAATTGATCTTCAGAAGTGACGCTAGATTTTCACCAGTGTAACCGAGGTTGCTTTTATAAAATGGATTAGTGGCATAACCAAGGATGATATAAGCATCTCCCTTTCGATCAAATGCTATGTCGGCAGCACCAAAAGTTTGGCTGCTACCATTGACAGACGGCACTAGCTGAGTTCCTTCGGGATCTACTGTTGTGGATGGTAAATCGGTGATGATACGTTCTTGCACTCCTTTATAAACGCGAGTCACTGAACCATTCAAGCCAAAATTTAAAATCACGCCCGGCGCTGGCCCTGGAATTTGTGTTCCTTGCCCATTGACACCAGCCTCTGTAATATAAAGTGCGCTGTCAGAACCAAAGGCAAGCCCCCGTGGATTATTTAGGTTTTTAGCAACTATACTCATCTTGACTTGTGAGTTGCTAGATGCAAAGCTTTCCTGTGCATTTACAGTTGGTATTAGTACCCTCGAAACCAGCATAGGTACTAGGACTGTTAAACCTAGAGACAGTAAAGATATCAACAATAATTTGAATTTGCTAGTTGTTCTTTCAAGCAAATGATACCAATTCAACATCTTCTTGTTCTTTTTAAGGTGGAAAAAATTCTAGATTCAGGACTTATGAAACAACCTCTCATGACTCAGAACTTAATAGCACTCTTATGAAGCACAAATCCACTGTGTTGATGGCTTTTGGGTGTAGGGTGAGTGGATGTAGTAAACAATAAAGAAAAATAAAAATAAGTGCAAAGATCAATAAATCTTTGACTCAATAAACTTTGCACCCCACACCTTACACCCAGTCTAGACAAAGGTTTCAACTTTTATTTGTGCGATTTAAATCAAAACTCTCTTTGCATTCTTGAACTTTTAACTTTATAAATCAAGCAAATAGTGGACTAATATCCATATAAATTCCTAGTTCTTGGATTAAGTTACCTTTAAATTGAAAGAAATCCATCACAGGAAGTGTCACGGCAGTGCCATCAAGACGGTAGTAAGTGACTTCCATGTCCAGGAACACTACATCTCCAAACTCCCACTCTCGTTTGATGTCGTGATATATACTCTTTACCTGTTGGCAAAAATTCACTAAAGAGTCCTTAATGGCGTTGTGACCAACCAAAGTATCGAAGTTACCAAACCGAAATTGTGCGCTTTCGGTAAGGAATGTCACATATCTTTCTGAGGACTGGATGGGAGTATTTGGCCCAGATTCCAGCACTTCAAACAGGTTTTTGATTATTTGTGTTTTAGTTGATGTACCAGCTAAATTGGACATTGAAATTCTCATAATTAAGATGTAAATTTAAGTTGCCTATTTTTCGCAAATTTAACAAGTCAAGTTCATTATTTTAAGGAAAACTTATGCCTTTGTTCAAAAAAATACTTAAACTTCATATTTTATTTAGTAATTTTACTGAGAAAATTAGCTGATATTAAAGTAATTTTTATATTACTCTACAGATAGAAATACAAAAAAGGCTGAAGGCAGAAAGGTAAAAATTGAGATAAGGCTTGAACCCCATCTTCCAGCTACCAAATCAGAGATTTTAGTGTCAGATTTAAACCCTTGTTTCCTGCTTTATCAGAGGCTATGCGAATGATCGCCAGAAGTTAAACTCTATAAAATAACCAAGTAAAAATTGCTACTAGCACTAATACTTACTAACTTCAGTCTCATCACACTGAAGAAATATTTTATTTAGATTGTAGTCTTTTTGAGATTCATGTTTTCTCGGCATTATGTAGCATAAATGCAAGAAAACTTAAACATTATTTAAAAACTTTGTAATAAAACATCATAACTTTATTCTTAAAATACAGAACTTTACTGGTGATTATTTCTCAGAATAGACAAACTAAATCTATCTTCTCACCGATGAGAATTACCACAAAATTGAATAAAGACGTATCATCAACTCACAAAACATTAGCCGACCTAGGATTCGTCTTGCTTGTTACATATCGCACAACAAAGTTACAGAGTCTACAAAAATATAACCATGAGGTAAGTTCATGGATTTACACTTACGTGATAAACGAGTTCTTATTACTGGTAGTAGTAGTGGACTTGGTGCAGCGATTGCTAAAGCTTTAGCAAAAGAGGGTGCGATCACTATTATACACGGACGCAGAGAAGAGCAAGCCAGTAAAGTGGCTCAAGAGATTAATCAAGATGGTGGCAAAGCTTTTGTTGTTACTGGAGATTTGACAACAAATGAAGGTGCAAATCAAGTTGTTGAAAAAGTACTATCAACTCTTGATGGTGTGGAAATTTTAGTCAATAATGCTGGCTCATACGAAGACCGAAGCTGGACTACTAGCCAACCAGAGGGATGGGCTGAAGTCTATAACGCCAACGTGATTTCTATGGTGAGATTAATTCAGCTTCTTGTACCCCAAATGAAGCACCTAGGTTGGGGACGTATTATCCAGATTGCTAGTGGTTTAGCCACTCAACCCAATGCTTCCTTGCCTGACTATCAAGCTACAAAAGCTGCAGTTTTAAATATGACTGTGAGTCTTGCAAAAGAGTTATTCCAAACAGGCATTACAGTCAACACGGTGAGTCCTGGTCTAATTGCAACTGAAGGAGCAAAGAATATTTTTCATCAAATTGCTCTTCACAAAGGATGGGGTAAAGATTGGGCAGAGATTGAAAAGCACGCCATGCAAGAGTATTGGCCTAACCCAACTGGTCGTCTAGGACGACCAGAGGAAATAGCAAATATGATTGCATACTTAGCTAGTCCGCTGGCAGACTACATTAACGGTGCAAATATTCGGGTGGATGGTGGAGGCGTGGGAGCAATTAACTAATTTGCTCACCTCATATTTCTGACACAAGTGTAGAAATGACAGTGGTTGTATCAATCAGAGCAACCAAAAAATTCAAGAAGCTGCAAAAAGTATAACCAGAGTCTGATTCACAAGACATCAACGCACTTTTATACAAAGGTACAACCATGACAAGTTATTTGGCAGATACCAAAACGGCTCTCGAAGCAAAATTTACCCATAAATATGCTTTTGTTAACGGCATACGTCTGCACTACGTAATAGGTGGGCAAGGCGATGCAATAGTTTTGTTGCATGGTTGGCCACATACTTGGTATCAGTGGCATAAAGTGATGCCAGCCTTGGCAGAACACTATACAGTGATTGCGGTTGACATCCGTGGTTTTGGTGACTCTTCCAAGCCGGCTGTAGGCTATGATAGCCGCACCGAAGCTGAAGATATTTACCAGTTAGTTCATTCTCTAGGTTTTGAGCGGGTTTTCTTAGTTGGGTCTGATTGGGGTGCGCCAGTCAACTATGCCTATGCGGCAGCTCATCCAGAAGATGTACGTAGATTTGTTAACCTGGATGCAACACTTCCAGGGTTTGGCTGGGAAGACCTAGCGGGATATTCCTCTGAAACCTCACGCCAAGGAGGCGGAATTTGGCATTTTAACTTTAATGCTGTACCTGACCTGCCAGAGGCACTGATTGCAGGTAGAGAACGCATATTCATTTCCTATTTTTTCAATAGATATTCTTACAACCCCTCTGGAATCTCTGAGGCTGAAATAGACGAGTATGTTCGTTGGTATTCTGCACCAGGAGCAGTACGCGCTTCTTTGGGACTTTACCGGGCTATTCACGAGTCGGTGGAACAAAATAAGCAAAATGCCAAAACAAAACTTCAAATACCTGTTCTAGTTCTTGGTGGCTCTCATGGTTTAGCCGATCGCCCAATTAAGGCGATGCAGGCAGTTGCTGTTGATGTTCGCGGTACAGTTATTCAAGGTTGCGGACATTTTATTCCAGAAGAACAGCCAGAGTTCCTAATTGAACAGCTACTCCAATTCTTTGGTGAGGATTATAAATCCTAATTCTAGTAGTTCACCAAGGTAACTCTGCGTGGTGGTGAGCGCTTGGAGGCTGGGGGGGGAAAGAGAATTGTTATATCAAGTTCGGCTAATTACTTATGATATAGTCGGTTTGCCTGGTAATAGGTAATGGGTAATGAGTGATGGGTGATGGGTAATAAGTGATGACTAATAGTAAGATCCAATTCCCAATTCCCAATTACCCACCTTCGCAGATATCATAATTGTTTAAACGGACATGATATTAATTGTTACTTCTTCGCTTTCCCTGCTTACCTTCACCTAGCAATGCAAGGGTTGCTTGAGTACTAGCTCTGTTACCTCTGTACAAAGCATTAATCATAGGACTTACGCAAAAGTCACGTAAGAACATAGACGCGCAAGTGGTGAGTCAGCGCTGTCTTGGGGGTTCTCACCATGAGCGACTGGTATTAGCGAGCTTGCGATCGTCACCCAAACGACTTCCCGCAGGGTGCTACAAAGGACGCGAAGTACACAAACAAAAGAGGGTTTGAGACAGTTATTGCGTAAGTCCCAGATTATTTAGCTTCAGACGGAATTGATTACAACTATCCGCGCAATCAACTGAAGAAGGAAATAGTTTCTCTTATGAACAGTCAGCTTTCTCTCTCCAACGGGAAACAGAATATCAAGCCCGAACTATCTGTTTCAAATAACAGCGTTTTTAGTCAAACTTCAGACCAGACAAGTAATATTTCACAGAGACTACCAGGAACAGCATCAGAGATTGTAACGCGCTTATTTGCTAGAGGCGAAGCATTTGACTCGGAAGGATTTATTGAATTTTTTACTGATACACCAGTGTATCAATTTGGCAACTATGCACCATGTTTCACTAAAGCTGCTATCAAGCAATCTGTGGATGCCTTTTTCAGTCAAGTTTCTGCCTTGTACCATGAAATTAAGATGACGTGGGAAGTTGGTGAGGTAGTATTCGTTGAAATGGATGTGATTTACTGGCGCAAGGATGGCTCTGTAGTTACACTTCCTTGCTGCGATATTTTCAGGTTAGAGGGCGACAAATTCGCAGAATTGCGGATTTTTATGGATGCAAATCCTGTATCTAACCAAACGATTCCTGTTTCCAACACATCTTCCGTATTCACAATCAGCCAAGGACATAGAATAACTCCAGTAGGCATCATGAAAAATTACTTCAGCGAACATGATGAAGGGAAACAACGTGTAGCAGCAGGATTTGTCCCCAAATGGTCTGAAGAATTGTCTAAATGGTCGCTTATTAAGATATGACCTTCCGAACTTATAAAAAGGCATAAAGTGTAACTTATGTACACGCACGGAAGAAAAGAGGGTTGTCGCATTAGTTTAGATTACACCTACAAGAGTATGCAAATTGCATACCTGGAGAACGAGTTACTGCGGGTCGGAATACTACTGGAAAAAGGTGCAGACATCTTTGACTTCACCTACAAGCCTTACAACTTGGATTTCATGTGGCAATCACCGATTCCTATGCGACGCCCCTTTGTTGCAACTAGTGCGCTACCCGAAGGAGCTTTCCATGATCACTACTACGGTGGTTGGCAGGAGATACTACCATCAGCAGGATGGGCGGCAGAACCCTACATGGGCACTTCTCAAGGTTTGCATGGTGAATTAGCACTCCTCCCTTTTGAGGCTACTATCTCTGAAGATACCCAAGAACAAGTCACTTTATACACACGTGTACGTCTTTACCGTTCACCGTTAATACTTGAACGCACGATGTCACTCAAACGTGGTATTGCTGGTTTGTTTATTCATGAACGTCTTGTCAACGAATCAATGGGTGAATTCGCCATCATGTGGGGTCATCATCCTGCTATTGGAGAGCCATTCCTGGATGATAGTTGCGTGGTTCAGACCCCAGCTTCCAAAGTTGAAGTGATGGCTTACCATAAAAATGGTCTGTGGGAACCAGGAGGAGATTATGATTTCCCTAAAGTCAAAAACCGACGTACCGGAGTCATACAAGATATTACCTCTATACTCTCTAGGGAAACTCAATCGGTTGATGTCGTCTTTTTCAAAGAATTAACTGAAGGTTGGTACGGTTTAACTAATCAAAGGAAAGGTGTAGGCTTTGGGATGGTTTGGGACAAAGATCTGTTTAAATATCTTTGGATGTGGCAGGTCTACGGTGGACATACTGACTATCCTTGGTATGGGCGTACATATAATTGCGCTCTTGAGCCATTCACTAGTTTTCCCCCTTCCGGAATCAAGAATGCTGTTAAAAACGGTACAGCGTTGACAATGAAACCAGGCGAAGTCATTGAAACGGAATTAGTTGCTGTTGCTTACCAAGGAGAAGGTGTAAAACGTATTACTCCTGATGGAGTTGTGGAGCAATAGTACAGTAAAGTGCTGAGGAGCCAGTGCGAAGAACGCGCTTCGCTGACAGCTGCGCATCTAGCGTTGCTGAGTAAAAAGCCAATTACTTAAAAGCTAGTAGCAATCACCACTGTCATAACCTATATGACTACGGCTATAAGAGACTGTTGGTCAATTCACGATGGGTTGACGCTATTTCCACGGCCCCCAAAACCTTGATTTTTTTCAGATGCATAAGTCTTAGTCCTGAGAAGTTGTGAATTTAGTGAGGCTGAATCATGAAGCTAAAAGACAAAGTTGCCATTGTAACTGGTGGTTCAAAAGGCATTGGCTGGGGAGTTGCTACAGTTTTTGCCCAACAAGGAGCCAAAGTTAGTGTTGTGGCTCGTGATGCCAAAGCAGGTGAGCAAACAGCTGAAGAAATTCGCGACAAAGGCGGTGAAGCTATTTTCATCCCCTGCGATATTTCCAATGAAGAAGAAGTTAAAGCAATGGTCGCAACCACCATTGATGCTTTTGGGCAAATAGACATCTTAGTCAATAACGCAGGTGTTGGGGTTTACAAGTCAGTATTGGATACCACAAGCGAGGAATGGGATCGTTGTTTAGCTATTGACCTCAAAGGTGCATTTCTCTGCTCCAAATATACGATTCCTCATATGCAGGCGATCGGGAAAGGTGTGATTATCAATATGTCTTCAGTACACTCTCATGCCACAGTTAACAGTGTCGCACCATATGCAGCTTCTAAAGGTGGGATGACTGCCTTAACCCGTAACATGGCTATTGACTATGGCCCGACCATTCGGGTGAATGCAATTGCTCCTGGCTGGGTATGGACACCTCTGATTGAAAATCTCTTCAATAGCTATGACAACCCAGTTCACCAACGAGAACTAGTAGAAAAAAGGCAGGTGATGAAGCGCCTTGGTACTCCTGAAGATATTGGTAATGCTGCTGCTTTCCTTGCTAGTGACGAGGCATCTTTCATTACTGGTACGCAGTTATTTGTAGATGGTGGTCTAACATCTGTGCTTGAAGAATCTTGGTAAAGCAGAAAAACACAGATATGAACAGTAAAGTCAGACTGATCACCTCAAGATAACAAAAACAGCAAATTTGGAATAACTAATTGTCATGCTTACACTCAAAGATGCACAAAAAATAGTTGCTTCTGCCGAACAAAAAGCTATTGAAATTGGTCAGCCAATGAATATAGCAGTAGTAGATCATGGGGGAAACTTAATTACTCATGTGCGTATGGATGAAGCCTGGATTGGCAGTATTGACATTGCCATTAAGAAAGCTTACACTGCCCGCGCCTTCAATATCTCCACCAAAGAATTAGCAGCACACAGTCAATGTGGAGGAGAGTTTTTTGGGATTCATGCATCTAACAATGGCAAGGTGATGATTTTTGCTGGGGGGATTCCTCTCAAACAAAACGGTACAATTGTTGGAGCTATTGGCGTAAGTGGTGGTTCTGGTAAACAAGACCAAGAAGTTGCTGAAGCTGGGGTTGCAGGTTTGACAAACATTGAAGGAATCTTTCACTGCAACGTTAATTGTACTGATCTTGATCGCTCACTCACGTTCTATGAAATGCTTGGCTTCAAGGTGATAACTGACTTCAGCAAAGGAATGAGTAGTGCTGCTATGGCTAAGGCATTTGGATTGCCATATGCAGAACTTCGAGGAGTCCATTTGACATTAGAAAATGATCCAAAAGCAACTCGAATTGACCTGGTTGAGTTTCTTGACCCCAAAACAGAAGGACAACCTTATCCTAATTTAAACCATACTGGAGTGGCTCGCATCTGCCTTCGTACCAATGACATTCATCAGGTATACGAAAATTTAAAGGCACGGAGTGTAAATTTCTTGTCTGAGCCTCAAAAATTGCCTGGAACAGATGCTACTATTGTTTGCTTCACTGATCCAGATGGGAATGTACTCGAACTGCTAGAGGGAGCCATATAAACCAATACAGTCCAGTTCGGACTAAAACTCTTTGTCAAAGTTAATTTTTGTAATGAACCGTTCCAGGCGCAGAGGAGGACACTTGCGTGCGGGGGTTCCTCCCCGTTGAGTAAAGTGTCTGTTCCACAGAGAGAAGGAAGAAATGCTTAACTGAACCGTATTGCCATACAAATATAGTTTGATTACCTCTTTGATGGTGGTCTTTAATTGGTAGTGGAAAGAGAGTTTTCCCAATTATCCTCGCACACCACACCCTTTGGATTGACGCGATCGCTAACTGGGATGCAAAAAAGCCAGATTTATCATGGGACTTCACTAACAGCCTTAACTTCAGCAATAACGTATAGATCTTTGCTGGTGAAAACGGGCTTGAAACGAAAGAATAATAACCATACCAATTCTGTTCTTGAATGCCGCATACCACAAAGACCAGAGGCGAAAAGTTAACTTTTTATTCTCTTTTCGCCTTTTCCATATTCCTCTTTGGAGTTCTCAAAGCGACATCAGCAAGGGGTGATTTTCAGGTATTAGCAGAGCAAAACCGTCGAACTCTCAGATTACATTTTGGTCAAAATTTGCCAGTAGGTTTAGAACTATTACAGACAACTGTCAAGCAAATTTTGAACTAAGTTTTAGGTTAAACAAGTTTTTTTATAGCTTTAGTAGCAGTTGGTTCCATGAGTATCAAACTTTAGTAGTTGAGAGGAAAAAGTAATCATGGCTAATATTGCTCAAACTGTCACTATCACAGACATTAAGGTAGGTCTTGATAAAGCGATTCAATTAGTATTAAACGAGAACAGAGGCGTTTTAGAAAAAATTAGCTACTTAGCAATTGCAGAACTTGGGCAAGCAATTATGAATGCCCAAAGAATCTTTGTGGCTGGCGAAGGTCGCAGTGGCTTAGTGATTCGGATGTTTGCCATGCGGTTGATGCATTTAGGTCGTCAGGTCTATGTAGTGGGTGAAACAATTACTCCGGCAATTCAGCAAGGAGATTTACTGATTGATTTTTCTGGTTCGGGAAGCACAGAACATGTTTTAGAAATTGCTCACAAAGCGAAAGAATTTGGTGCATATATTGCTAGTGTCACAACCCAAGCAGACTCTCCTTTAGCTAAGATTGCAGATTTTCTCATCATAATTGAAGCTGCAGCTAAACAAGACCATAGTCATCAACAGTCACAACAATTTAGTGGTTCTTTATTCGAGCAATCATCCTTGCTACTATTTGATGCCTTGTTTCATGTTCTGTCTGAAAATTCCAGCAAAAGTTCTGAAAATCTTTGGTCTTTACACGCCAATCTTGAGTAACTAAATTAAGGTTTTACTAGATTGTAGTAGAGTACAAAGTTACCACAAACATGAGGTGTTTTTATGAAGTTACAAGTTTCTGTAGATTTGTTGTCATTAGAACAGGCAATGAACTTACTCCAAGAAGTTTCTCCTTATGTTGATATCATTGAGGCAGGTACCCCTCTAATCAAGCAAGAGGGACTGAAAGTTTTAACAACCTTCAAACAATATTTTCCCGATAAGCTAATTTTTGCAGATATGAAGACGATGGATGCTGGAGGCTTAGAAGCTGAGATGGCATTCAAAGCAGGAGCGGACTTTACAACAGTCTTAGCTGTATCGAATGACAGTACGATTGAGGGTGCCGTAACTGCTGCTCGTAAATACGGAAAGTATGTCACTGCTGATTTGATTTCTGTTTCAGATCGTGTGTCACGTGCGCGTACATTAGAAAACCTAGGAGTTAATTACCTAGAACTACACTGCGGATTGGACGAACAGGCTAATCATTTGTGTACTTCTACCGCAGATGAACTCACGGCTCTACGAAATGCAGTCTCAATTTCTCTTTCGGCTGCTGGGGGCATTAATGAGAAAACAATTCAGGAAGTAGAAGCAGCAGGAGCTGATGTAGCAGCAGTTGGTGCTGCTATCTACAGTGCTAATTCTCCTGCAGAAGCTGCCCGTCGTTTACGGGAAAAGATTAATTCACAAGGATAACAACTTCTGACACCAGTGTAGAAATGACGGTGGTTGTATTAATCAAAGCAACTAAAAACTCAACAAGCAGCAAAAACTATAATCAGAAACCATGACAAGTTATTTGGCAGATACCAAAACGGCTCTCGAAGCAAAATTTACCCATAAATATGCTTTTGTTAACGGCATACGTCTGCACTACGTAATAGGTGGGCAAGGCGATGCAATAGTTTTGTTGCATGGTTGGCCACATACTTGGTATCAGTGGCATAAAGTGATGCCAGCCTTGGCAGAACACTATACAGTGATTGCGGTTGACATCCGTGGTTTTGGTGACTCTTCCAAGCCGGCTGTAGGCTATGATAGCCGCACCGAAGCTGAAGATATTTACCAGTTAGTTCATTCTCTAGGTTTTGAGCGGGTTTTCTTAGTTGGGTCTGATTGGGGTGCGCCAGTCAACTATGCCTATGCGGCAGCTCATCCAGAAGATGTACGTAGATTTGTTAACCTGGATGCAACACTTCCAGGGTTTGGCTGGGAAGACCTAGCGGGATATTCCTCTGAAACCTCACGCCAAGGAGGCGGAATTTGGCATTTTAACTTTAATGCTGTACCTGACCTGCCAGAGGCACTGATTGCAGGTAGAGAACGCATATTCATTTCCTATTTTTTCAATAGATATTCTTACAACCCCTCTGGAATCTCTGAGGCTGAAATAGACGAGTATGTTCGTTGGTATTCTGCACCAGGAGCAGTACGCGCTTCTTTGGGACTTTACCGGGCTATTCACGAGTCGGTGGAACAAAATAAGCAAAATGCCAAAACAAAACTTCAAATACCTGTTCTAGTTCTTGGTGGCTCTCATGGTTTAGCCGATCGCCCAATTAAGGCGATGCAGGCAGTTGCTGTTGATGTTCGCGGTACAGTTATTCAAGGTTGCGGACATTTTATTCCAGAAGAACAGCCAGAGTTCCTAATTGAACAGCTACTCCAATTCTTTGGTGAGGATTATAAATCCTAATTCTAGTAGTTCACCAAGGTAACTCTGCGTGGTGGTGAGCGCTTGGAGGCTGGGGGGGGAAAGAGAATTGTTATATCAAGTTCGGCTAATTACTTATGATATAGTCGGTTTGCCTGGTAATAGGTAATGGGTAATAAGTGATGAGTGATGGGTAATGGGTAATAAGTGATGACTAATAGTAAGATCCAATTCCCAATTCCCAATTACCCACCTTCGCAGATATCATAATTGTTTAAAGGGACATGATATTAATTGTTACTTCTTCGCTCCCCCTGCTTACCTTCACCTAGCAATGCAAGGGTTGCTTGAGTACTAGCTCTGTTACCTCTGTACAAAGCATTCATAATTGAGCTTGCAGTCAAGGTTCATAAACTACTTGTGAACAAATACTGGCAAGTGTTACGTATACTTGCCAGCAGTTTACATTTTGAAAAATCCTAGCAGAGAAAGGAGAAATACATTGGTAATTAAAACTAATCCGGTAGTGTCACCAACAGGCGAAGGTCTTGTTTACTCAGTTGTGGGAGACACATACACTTTTAAAGCAGTTAGTGAAGATACTGGCGGAGCTTACTCAACATTTGAGTTTTATATTCCATCCGGTCATGGTTCTCCACCTCACATTCATCATCGGGAAGACGAGACATTCTATATCCTAGAGGGGGAGTTATTGTTCCAGGTTGGAGATCAAAAGATAGTCTTATCGGCGGGTAGCTTTGTTCATGCACCTAAAGGTATTCCTCATTCCTTTACAAATGTTGGTACAACACCAGCAAGAACTTTCACAACAGCTATTCCTGCTGGGCTGGAAAACTTTTTTGAGGAAGTAGGTTATTTAGTGAAAGACAAAGATACACCCGTACCAATCGCCCTCGAAGACCAAATCAAAAAAATGCGTGAAGTTGGGCCAAAATATGGTGTTGAAATACTATAGTTCTCGCACTTGATATAACAAATATGGTAACTCCAAGAAATAAATTATCCTGGTTGAAGTTGTTGACTGATAACTGATAACTGCAAGCAGTGGAATATTTTTTTACTTGGAAGTTTCTATAAGATTAGTATCCCCGATTTTTTGAAGTAAGATGCTAAGGATTTCCCAAGCCCTGATTTTTTCGTTGGTCATTTTCATGAATTCATAACTAAGTTGTGGAAAAAAGCCACGCTGTTTCGTGGTTTGAGGACTTACTGTCAAAATTCAGGCAGGCTGCTTCAGCACGCTAAATAAGATTTTTAAGGGATTTCCAGAAAGTAAAAGCAAGAGCCGTCGCTTTCGCCCCTTCGGGGCGAAAGCGCCTCAGTCCTTGGGTTGAGCCAAAATATATTTGATACGGCTGGGCATTTTATTACTTGTAGGTGTCTAACCAGAGTAGTGTTGAATCAAGGAGATCTGCTATGAAAGCAGTAACAAAAAAAGCCAATTATGCAATCCGAGATCAAAATGGCAAACTAGCTTTTTATGTTCTCTTGTGGAAAAGAAAAGGTATTTCTTTAGAGCTTTTTGACGATTACTGGAGAAATGTGCATGGGCCTCTGTGCGCGCGATTACCAGGTCAGCACCAATACTGGCAATTTCACCTAGATCATAATCAAGAGGGTAGTTTGTGGCCAAGGGTTCCAGGGATTGATTACACATATCAGACAGAAGATCAATTTGATGGCATTGCAGAATTAACCTTTGAAACCGAAAGCGATCGCCAAGCCTTTTTTCAATCGTCAGATCCTCTGATGGCTGACGAACACAACCTATTCAGCAAAGCAGTTGGCTATAATACCAACTATGGTAATTCCCAAACCTTCATTGATGGCATCCCCACAGGGGAACCAAACGGTAAGGTGGATGGGTTGAAATTCCATGTCATGCTGAAAAAAGCTGATGGCGTGGATGTAAGAGCCTTTCGCGAACATTTGACAGATTACTTTGCTCCTGCGATCGTCCAAAGTAATGCAGTCCTCAAGTTCCGATTGCATTTGTTTGATGAAATAGACAATTCCCGCCCAGATGTTGCTGGGGTGTCTCATTGGGAACCACCAGAGAAGCAGTATCAAGCGGCGTTTGAAATTGCCTTTGCCAATCCTCTAGAAATGGAAGCATTCTTTGCTTCCCCAGAATATGCTGCTGCTTTCAAAAACTTAGCTAAATATGTAAAGCAGATTTTACCATTGCGAGAACGCAGTGCTTACACCTTTGTACATAACGGCAAATTGACCCTAGCAGGTCAGTGGAGTTCTAATGTTGCAGATTTGATCGTGAAAGTAGGAGCAACTAATCAATTAAATTCAGATACAGTTTCTCTAATGAACGGTAAAGAAACTGTTAAGCCAGGGTTAGGTCATTATCTGCAAGGAGTGCAACACGTTGGAGTTACAGTTCAAGATATGGAACAATCCCTCGAGTTTTACACAGAGGTATTAGGAGGGAAGATAGTTGTTGCAGAAAATAATCTCATGGGTGATGGGATACAAAACACTCTCTTTCAAAAAGAGGAGTTGGATGCATTAACCCAAGGAGTTAACCCCAAAACTTTTGGTATCCCTAATCTTAGAGATGCTAAAGAAGCCTTAGATATTAAATTCATCTCCTTTGGTAATACCTGTATTGAACTCATTTATTTTCGAGATGCAGCAACACAAAATCCCCATCATTCAGCTGTTGAGCGCATTCCTTCCCATGTTGGTCATGTGAATGCTATGCACATCTCTTTTCATGTAAAAGATGATGTGGATTTAAATTTTTTTGCCAAACTCTTAGAAGAAGAGTGCCAAATACGCGGCATAAAAAATGTTGTTTTTAATCGCGTAATTAGAGTAAAATCTGAAGAAGAAAGAAGAAAAGTTGCACTAAAATATAATTCTTCTAAATTTTGGGATGAACCAGATTCATTAAATGCAAATAATCAACCGGAGTCAGAATTTGGTGAATTAGAAGGTTGGGCATTGTTCTACTGTAAAGGGCCAAATGGAGAACAATTAGAATTCAACCAAGCCACTCGCACAGTTAAAAAACATTTTGTGAAAGCACAGAAGGAATATAGTATGGCAACTAATACACATTTCGCTGTTTTAAATTCTAAATCTTTTCAACAAATAGAAACATCAGAAAGAGTTTATGCCACACATAGCAGTTCTATCAATGCATCGTTATCAACTGTTTGGAATGTGTTACTAGATACCATTGAAAATCCAGGGCGCTACAATCCAGAAGCCTACAATTGTAAAATTCTGGAGAGATATCATAATGGCATACTGCGTCAAATTAAAGTTCTCAACATGACAGTTGAGGAAAAAATAACTTGGAATGAAAAAACTGGAAAAATCCGACACACCTTAGTGAATAATCCTTTTTTCATTGGTCAAGGAACTAATAAAGTTATCCGCCCTACTAGTAACAATCCTCATGAACCTCTAGTAATTAGCTATACCTGGGATTGGGAAGCTTACAATGAAGAGGGCCGAAAAGTTGCTCAAAAAATTCAAGAAAGCATTGCCGAAGCAGTTAAGCAAATTGTGCTGAATTTAAAAAGTATTTCTGAACAGCAGGAAAATAGAGTACAAAGTACAATTTTTAATGGCAAAATAGGAGCTAATTACAAAAAATCTACTGCTGAAAAATTTCCCGGTACGACAACAGACTTGGTTAAGCGCTTATTCTCTAGAGGTGAGGCATTTGATTCGGAAGGATTCATAAACTTCTTTACTGACACACCAGTTTATCAGTTCGGCAATTTTGATGTGTGTTTAGATAAAGCAGCAATCAAGAAATCTGCGGATGCTTTCTTTAGTGGTATCTCTGCTGTCTACCATGACATCAAAATGATCTGGGAAGTTGGTGACGTAGTGTTTGTAGAAATGGATGTTACCTACTGGCGTAAAGATGGCTCAGTTGTGACACTTCCTTGTTCCGATATCTTCCGCGTAGAAGGTGATAAATTCTCAGAACTGCGGATTTTTATGGATGTGAATCCTGTATTTGATCCTACAATTAACGTTCCCAATTCAGCCACTGTGTTCACTGTCAGTGAAGGTAAAAAACTGATTCCACCGAACACTATGAAAAATCACTTCGCTGAACATCCTGAAGGTAGACAAAGAGTACAAACTGGATTTGCTCCTAAATGGTCAACAGCCAACCCACCTAAGTGGTCAATAGGTAGGTAAACATAATTATACAATGTCATTGCGAATGGAGCGAAGCAAAATGTAGACGTAAAACTCGCAATGACTGTCAAGATTTTTGTGAATTTACTTAGGTATAAGTGATTTTATTCACTATTAATGTCAGGTGATGCGATCGCAAACTGCTAAGAAAAGCCATAAGCAAGCTAGCACTACAATTTAAATGTAGGGAAGCCAGTGCGTTGCAGAGGTTCCCTCTAAAGCAACTGGCGTTGCGTTGTCGCCAAGGGCCGCACCGACAATAAGAGACTTCCAAGTAAAAAAATATTTTCAGCCTGAAATTTATATTTCTTTATATACATTGTCCCTTTTATTTAGGTAACACTTGATATTTCCAGGAGATTAACTATGGCAAAGGTCAATTATTCAGCACATGCTCAAGATGCGACAACAGTATTATATATACTGATTAAAAAGAGAGAAGACATAGATTTGCAAACATTCTATAGTTATTGGAAAAATGTTCATGGCCCTGTAAGTGCAAGAATACCAGGTCAATACCAGTATTGGCAGTATCACTTGACCCATAATAGGGATAATATTTGGTCAAGTGTTGATAGCATAGAATACACAATTCCAAAAGAAGATCAATTAGATGGAATAGCAGAATTGACGTTTTTATCAGAAGGTGACTTACAAACTTGGATTAATAGTGCTGCTATTCTCGACTCTGACCAGCAGAATTTTGTTAGCCAAGCTATTATATACGGAACGAATAATAGTAACTCTAAAACCTATGTTGACAGCATAGAAAATACTTATCCAATAGGCAATTTAGATGTCATCAAATTTCATGTTATGGTCAAAAAGGCAAATACTATCACTGTTGAACAGTTTCGGGAATATATGGTAGATAGATTTGCTGAATCTGTTGTCAAAAGTGATTTAGTTATTAAGTTTAGACTACATCTACTTGAGGAGCATGATAATTCACTTCCACCAGCACCTGGAGTTTCTCATTACGAACCATTAGAAAAGCAATATCAAGCAGCGTTTGAAATTGCTTTTAAAAATCGGACAGATATGAAAACTTTCTTGAATTCAGAACCGTATACTTCTTTAGTAAAAGACCAGGGTAAGTACATAAAGCAATTTGCTTCTTTTTTAGAAGAGGGTACTTACACTTTAGTTCATAACGGTAAGTTAACCCTAGCCGGACAAAGAACTTCCACAGTAGCAGAACTGATCACAAACCTAGGTGCAACCAATCAAACACAGGACAACATACTCAATCTTATCCTTGGCAAGGAGCAATCGACGCTTGTTGTTTAACACTGAAACCACTTGTGTCTCAAAAATCTATTGCATCATTTTAGCCTGTTCGTGCCAGTAGGGTTTATGGATGTTAGTCCTAACCCACCGAAAATCAGTCATAGTGAAGCAACACTCTTGCTAGGGTTTCCCACCCCACCTGCAGACGACTGCAACAAGCCGAAGGGTGCGGCGCTACGTGACAACACACCTTACTAACTAGCTCACTATTGACAGCCTCAACTAAAAATTGATGACACTGGTGTAAGTCCTGAATTATTTATGAACAATAAGAATCCAGGTATATTGAAAATATCTGGATTCTGAAACTTTCAATTTTCTCAACTCCAATAGGATTGCTATATCTAAAATCTCATCAATCCCATATTGTCAATCCCTCATGTTGAAAAAAACTGTAGGCTACTTCTTAGGCATTATCTCCAGTATTGCCATTACTACCCCCGCATTAGGAGCAGATCGTATTGAATTCAATTATTCGCCTTTTGGTGAGTTTGATATTGCCACAAAAGATTTGGAATTATTTATTAATGAAGGCAAAATTTCCAAAGACTTTGCTTTTTATGCAAATCGTGCTAACCCAGAACAATTAGCACAAATGCGGGAGTTCCTCAGAACAAAATTTCAAGTTTCTCCAATTCTTGTGTCGCAGTTTACTTATTCTCCTATCGGGGAAGCAATGGTGCAACGCTTGGGTCAGTTTCTACAAACATCTAGTAAACAAAATGGTTTTTATGCCCTGCGTTCTGCACTAATATTATCAGCAGCTAGTCCAGAAGGATTGACTTTTGTTAATATCCTGAAAAGGTATCCTAGTCCCAGTATTCACCTGAATTTATCAGAAACTTTACAGACAATGGGACAGTTATCAGAATTGCTGCAAAAAAGAGATTTAGTTGTTTCCCAAATACAGGGAATAGCAAATCAACAAGCTGCTAATTTGCTGCCAGTGGATTTTGCCGAAAAACCAGATCTTCGCAAATCTGGTGAATTTAATATCGAAAAATTTACCTTAACTTTACATGACCATTCTCGCGATCAACAGTCAAGACCTGTTTTAGAACGTAAATATGATGTTGATGTTTACTTACCCCAACCAAAATTAGCAACAACATCATTACCTTACTCGGTAATTGTGATTTCTCACGGTTTAGCAGAAGACCGTAATAGCTTTGTTTATATAGCTCAACATTTGGCATCATACGGCTTTGTTGTTGCTGTTCCTGAACATCCTGTCACTGACTCCAAACAATTTCAACAATTTTTAGCAGGGTTTGCGAAGCCTCCCCAAGCTACCGAATTAATTGACCGTCCTTTGGATGTGAAATACCTCTTGGATGAACTCCAACATCTTTCTGAAACTGACTCCAGATTTAAAAATAAATTAAATCTGCAACAAGTTGGTTTAATTGGACATTCACTTGGTGGTTATACATCTTTAGCCTTGGCTGGAGGAACCTTTGATTTTGAAAAAATTCGCAAAGTTTGCAATCCTAATCGCTCTTTAAATCTCTCAATTTTTTTGCAATGTCGTGCTAACGATCTCAAACCTAGCAACTATCATATCAAAGACGATCGCATTAAAGCGATTATGGTTATGAATCCTTTAAATAGCACTTTGTTGGGCGAAAAAGGAATGAGTCAAATACAAGTTCCCGTGATGATGGTGGCTGGGAGTCAAGATATATTTACCCCCGCAGTTCCTGAACAAATTCGACCTTTTACCGAATTATCCAGCAAAGATAAATATTTGGCTCTCATAGAAAATGCTACTCATTTTTCTGTAGAATCCGACTCACCATTTAGCCCAAAAGCTATCCCTGTACCGCAAGGATTGCTGGGGCCGGATAGAAAAAGTGTCTATTCTTATATGAATGCTTTGAGTGTTGCCTTTTTCAAAACCCATCTTGATAATCAACAAGAATATCGTCCTTATCTAACTGCTTCCTACGGTCAATTTATCAGTCAAGCGCCTTTAAATTTGAGTCTCGTGAATTCTGCAAGTGGAGAAGTGATTTATCAACTGTTAAATAGGGTTTACTCAAATCTTGCATCTACCCAATTTACCGCCAAGAAATAAATTTCTTGGCTCAAAGCTGAAGTAAGCTTCAACTTATTAAAATCAATTCCAGTCCATTTTTGCGGACTTGATCTATAAGCCTTGAACTGAAGTTCAAGGCGTACTCAGGGGAAGGTGTAAGATCCGAATACGTAAAAATCCTCAAAAAATTTACCGAATTTTGGGATTACCTGACTTAGCTAGGACTTACGCACTGGTGACGAAAAACTAAGCTTTTGCGATTACTTCGCTAGGCTCGTAATGACGTAAAATTGTAGTCTGTGCGTAAGTCCTGTTAGTACCTGATATGCACCTAGTACTCGACCAACCCTTGCATTGCCAGGTGGAGGCAGGGGGAGAAAAAGATTTTTCTTGGGCTATCAAGCCTGCTTGAGTTGCCTTGGTGGACTACTAGAGGTTGATGTTTATCCCTGATTTTCTGAGATTATGAGAGGAATATGAGATTATTGACATGTAAAACAAATGACTCATTTTAAAAATCCCCCCAGTCTCCCGGAAGTTCACCGCAGTATTGTAATTCCCAATAGTAAAAGCTTTTGGCGCAAGATGCTGGCTTATGCAGGGCCAGGGTATCTGGTTTCAGTGGGATATATAGACCCTGGAAACTGGGCCACAGATATTGCTGGTGGGTCTAAGTTTGGCTATGCCCTCTTGACAGTAATTCTACTGTCTAACTTGATGGCAATATTGTTGCAATCGCTATGTGTGCGTTTAGGTGTTGCTACAGGGCGAGATTTGGCACAAGCTTGCCGGGATTATTTTAATGCAAGGGTTAGCTTTTGTTTGTGGGTAATGTGTGAGATTGCCATTGCTGCTTGTGACTTGGCAGAATTATTAGGAAGTGCGATCGCTCTACAACTTTTATTTGGTATTCCCTTAGTATGGGGTGTGTGTATCACTGCGCTTGATGTCCTGGTATTGTTATTTTTGCAACATAAAGGCTTTCGCTATACAGAAGCTTTGGTAATAATTCTGGTGACAACTGTAGGCATCTGTTTCATTGCAGAAATTCTGTTCTCTCGACCTGATATAGAGGGGATAATGTTTGGATATCTGCCCAAGCAAGAAATTTTACAAAACCCAGAAATGCTCTACATTGCTATTGGCATTTTAGGCGCAACAGTAATGCCTCATAACTTATATTTACACTCTTCTATTGTGCAAACCCGTGATTGGCAACCGAGTACAGAAAAAAGATGGGAAGCAATTAAGTTTGGCACAATTGATTCAACTTTCGCTTTGTCGTTGGCACTATTTATCAACTCAGCGATTTTAATTGTATCTGCTGCAACATTCCATTTTTCTGGTAATTATAATGTGGCAGAAATTCAAGATGCTTATAAACTACTTTCATCATTCTTAGGTGTGAGTGCTGCTAGTACCATCTTTGGAATTGCCTTACTTGCTTCCGGTCAAAGTTCAACACTAACTGCAACCCTGGCTGGACAGATTGTCATGGAAGGGTTTTTACAATTTCGTCTTCCATCGTGGTTACGCCGTTTACTTACCCGTTTGCTTGCAATCGTTCCAGCATTAATTACAATTATTATCTTTGGTGAACATAGTACCAGCAAACTTATAGTTCTAAGTCAAGTTATCCTCAGTTTGCAGTTACCGTTTGCAGTCATTCCTTTGGTGATGTTTACAAGTAATCGCTGCTTAATGGGTGAGTTTGTAAATCCGTTATGGCTCAAATTTTTAGCTTGGGCAGTTGCTATTGTAATCGTTGGGCTAAATGTTTGGTTGCTATTACAAAGTATTTTGAGTTAACTAGGTTTTTAGCGTTAAACCGCTGAGATAACTCCCATAAATAAATTGTTTTAGTTGAATTTGTTGACTGATGACTGATAACTGATGAATGCTGAATTTTCCAAGATGGTTTGTCCTGAAAATATGCACGTAGATAAAAATTAGTGTAGGTTGGCGAGATTTTTTCATCCAACCTACGCTTTTTTCTCTTCACCTGACATCTAATAATGTCTTAAATGCAAGTGCTATGACTGTAATCAGAAAAATCCGGCGCAACCAAATATTACTGAGTTTAATGGCAATGCCTGAACCAATGACTCCGCCAATGAACATGGTAGCACTTAGAATAATTCCGAGTTTATAATCAACTATGCCACGTGAAATAAAGATGATAGTGGCAATTAGTGAAGAAAAAATATTGATTAACTTTGTATTGGCAACTGCCTCAAGAAACGTCATGCGAAATAAGCTAACATAGGCAGTTGTCAATATAGTGATGTAGCCACCACTAAAGAAACCTCCATAAATACCAAGCACAAAAGTTGCTGCGTGTCCTCCAAATTCTGCTAATCTTGATGGGCTACCTGTTGGCGGAATTACTCCAACATTCCGGTTGGTAATTGAGAATATAGCAACTGCAATCATCAAAATAGAAATAATTAATGGCATCAATTTTACTGGCACGGTCAGCACAATTACAGCACCCCAGATTGAGCCTGCAAGTGTCAAAACAATTAGTAGTGGCAAGCGACTATGGTCAATGGTTTTTTTGCCAATAAAAGGCAAAGTTCCACCCATACTCATGAAGGTTAATGCCAGCATATTGGTGGCTAGAGCCGTGCGCGGTTCAATACCTAATTGCAGCATCACTGGTACAGTAATTAGGGAAGTACTACCAGTTACTACACTTATTATACTTGTGATAAGAAACACGATAATAAGGATGAGCAACTGAATATTTGACATAATATTGTTCTTAATGTGATTGGCAATACATTTTTGGAAGTTAATTACAATAGTTAACAGATAACTTCAAACTTTTATTTACTAGCATTACCGTCAATTTATTTTTAAAATAAAACAGATGAAACCCAGTGTCAAACAAATATTTTTTACCAACTAAATTAGTAGAAAATATAAAAGTTGGTAACAAATAAGTTGGTATAAATCACCAATATTAGAATTTCAAGTTTGCAAAATTAATAGTTATCAAATCTGATACTATTCTTTCTATATATACTGAGCAATATCAACTGATTAATTCAGCAACCCTAATTGCAGAAGTTATTGCTCCTTCATGCAAACCATCTCCAAGATAAGCTCCTACATAATAAGTATTGTTTTCACCATTTGTGATGATAACTTCATCCCTATACATAAAGGATTCAGTAGTATATAAAGGAGTGTGGTGTTCTTGTATGTGAATGATTTTGTCTTGAGCAATCAAATTATCCAAGTTAAAAGCCAGACTGTATTGAAGAGATGATGATATTCCACAAAGTTGGTTTAAATAAGCGTTATAACCCCATCCATTATTTGTATGGAAGAAATCAAATTCTGAAGATTGTTTAACACCATAACTCCCATACATTGAGGGATCTGTGTGTATTACAGTTGTTGCTGAGTTTTTCTGCCATCCAGAGAATCTTTTAATTTCGTCCTTAGTCGGGGTAGATAATAACTTTATTATTTGATCGGGTGGTGTTGCAAAAACCACTTTGTCAAACAGATACTTTTGACCGTCTGATAGTACGATAGTCACAGAATTAGTTTTTCTGAATATTTCTGTAACTTCTACGTTAAGAAAAACTTCACCCTGAAAACATTCGAGAATTTTTTCAATATAAGAGTAAACCCCTCCTTTAATTCTTACCCAGTTAGTAAAGATATAATCTCGGAGAACCGGAATAGCCATCTGGGCTGGAAAGTCGTTGATTCGCTCAAATGCCATTGAGTAACTATACATTATCAACAACTTTAACCAGTAGTTTCGGATACACTGGGTTTTAAAAAATTGAGATATTGGCAGGTTATATAATTGGTGTATTTGAGTAAAATTTGTTTTTAAAAATAGTCCAGCAGCATTTGCATAGAGAGTATTCAGCTTCAGAGATTCAATCAAACCATGAATGCCTGTAAAATTTCTTTGAATGGCTACAGATGAAAGAAAATAATCGCCATTTGGTAAGAATATTGCTGAACCAATATCAACAGGTTCTAATTCTACCCCCAAATCTTTCATTAAACCTAAAAAGTTGTGAAACTTAAGAGGAAATTCAAGCACACCACTTTCTAAAATTTGGTCACAATCAGATTGATTTGGTTTAACATTTTTATTTAATGTCCTAATATGTCCACCCAAAATAGATTGTTTTTCAAAAACCGTGACGTGATGACCATTTTTGCCAAGCAGGTATGCCGTTACCATACCGCTTGCTCCGCCTCCAATAATAGCTATTTTCATATTGCACCACTAAACTAATGGAATGCTTTGAGAATTACACAAGAATTTAGAGGACAGAATCAATCAGTCTAGTGAACATCACATAGAAGAATTACTAAATTAAAAATTTAGTGTAGTATTTCACTATATATTTATCGCTGAACATACAAATCTTATACGTTCATAATGAACGTAGGTTGAGCATTTTGAATTTTGATTCTGACTTTCAAATTCCGTTTTGATAATTGATTACAAAACTTTTTGTTACTTTGCTAGAATCACATCTCTTGATAATTTTTGATACAGATTTGCTCCAGTCCAGAAGGTAGCTGCAAAGCCTGGATATCCAGATGAAGCATTACAAAAGTAAAAATTATGTAAAGATGTCTCGTAAGTTAATCTACCAATACCCATATTTTTAGGGGTCAGGTTAGAACCATAAGAGTTGCCTTTGGGACTCCAACAAAACCGCTCATTAGTTGTTGGTGTCCCAGTGATTTTAAAAATCAGATATTTTCTAAAATCAGGAATATAATTTTTTTCTACTACATTGAGAATTGAATTAAAAATTTCTTCTTTTTTTCGTCGATAAGCTTTTCTATTAGTTTGTTTTAGTTTTTGAAAATAATCATAATTAGCAACTGTCAAAAATTCAATTACTTGACATCCTTCGGGACAATCGCGCTCATAATTTGTTATTAAAGTAGGTGTTGTAATAGCAAAACTGGGGTTAGAAAAGTCATGCTTTTCGTACATTTGAGAAAATGCTTCATTTAAATCCTGATGACCAGTATGAAAGGTATTCCATTTTCCAAAGCCGTAATCTCGCAAATCAATATCTTTAACAACGCAGTAGGCCATATAGTTGGAAGGGGAATACTCGTAGTTGAGTTTTTTACGTATCTTGTTTGAAAAGTTTTCAATTCCTATCATCTGGGCAGCTTTTTGAGGATCTATATTACAGATAATAGTTTCAGCAGTAAATTCATAATTTTGATGATTGAGTCTGTTAGTCGCCTTAACTCCAGTTATAGTTTTATTGTTGAGTATAAAATTAGTAACTTCTAAATTTAGCAAAACTTCGCCTCTATTTTCTTCAATAACCTTCACCAAAGAATTAATTACATGCTCAAAATGCTGTGTAGGATAGAAAGCTCCTTTTTGATAGCTAGTAAATAAAATTACCCAAGCGTAAAAAGAAAGTTGAGCAGGTGGCAACAAAAAGTCAGGCCATTGCAAAGCTAAAAGTGTTTGTGCTTCTTTAACTAATTTGAATTGATTAAAAACATCTTGAAGCGTACTATTCAAATATTTTAAAGCAGATGATACTTCAGCAAAATGTTGGAATAATTCAGCAGGAATGATTGGTGGTGATAATATCTTTAATCCTTCACTGACATTCTCAACTTCAAGTATAAATTTACTAATTTGCTTGGCATTTTCTGGAAAAAGATGAGATAAACGCCAGATTAACTCTTGCGGTTCTGAGGGAATATCTAGCGAATAATCAGGCATTCTCATGTGGTCAAAGCCATCAGGATCATATCGCTCAAAAGTTACTTGTTTATCCAAGTTTAATTTTTTCAGAACTCTATTGACAGTTTGTCCTTCACCACAATCCCAAACATAATGCAGTTGAGCATTAAACTTATATTTTTTTGCCATTGTAAATGTATGACCAAAGCCTCCTGGATGTTCATGAGACTCCAATACTTGAACTTTTTTACCAGATTTGGCCATCAAAGACCCAAATACTAATGCTGACAAGCCACTGCCTACAATCAGGTAATCTGTTTTCATTACTGTGGCATTAAAAGTATATAAATTTAATCTGCATTATCTTCAAATGGTTTTTCATGAATCTTTGGATAGATTTATAGGTTTTGATTCAAGGCTAAAAAATTGATCTGCGATCGCTATCAACCACTACCATATTTCAGCACTCGTTCCCATTACCAACGCTATGCTGTTTCTACCGTTATTTCTTGACCACGAATTGGAATACCATAGAGACAATTCATGAATTATCTTTACATGAAAATAGATATCTGCATACAAATGTCAACTAATTGACGTTTTTGCCTGTACATGGATGAGCGATCGCGCCATAAGGCAAATATGTTGTTAAAGTAAGCTTGATATACAAGTCTTCTAGTAAAAACCGACTTTCCTCGAAAATCAGCCATTCTCTAACAAGCTTCATTAGACACGCAGTAGCGCATTGTGAGGAAAATTTGAGACTTGAGAGCAAAAGTATTTTTAATTGCTCAGTAAACTGCTAGAATCTCCATATTGTCTATCGAGAATATGAAGTTATTATTTTTTCGTAATTTTGATACCAGTAATCATCTATTACTTTAGACTGTATATAACTATATATCGATCGACTAACAGTAGATTGAAAGGAGGAAATGGAATGACTTTGTGGCAACATCAACTGCGGAAATTACAAGCCATCGCCGAGCAGAGAAGATACAGATTCAGGCTAAAATCGGTCAAAGGCTTTGTATCGCTGGCACTGGTAGGGGCGATTTTGAGTGTAGCGATCGCCGCCTGTTCTGGTAATAATACAAATAATTCTTCTGCTGAAACCCCTAATGCTAGTCCTGTGGCTGCTAGCAAAGATAACATAGAATTAACATTGGTTTCCTTTTCCGTTACTAAAGCAGCTCATGAAGCCATCATTCCCAAATTTGTGGAACAGTGGAAGAAAGAACATAACCAAACAGTCATCTTTAAACAAAGCTACGGCGGATCTGGTTCCCAAACTCGTGCCGTCATCGACGGTTTAGAAGCAGATGTTGTACATTTAGCATTAGCTGGCGACACATCTAAAATTGAGAAAGCAGGACTGATTCAACCAGGATGGGAGAAAGAAGTTCCTAACGATGGTATCGTCTCCAAAACAGTGGCAGCGTTAGTTACCCGTCCAGGGAACCCCAAAGGCCTCAAAACCTGGGCAGACTTAGGAAAAGATGGTGTAAAACTGATTACCGCTGACCCCAAAACATCAGGTATTGCTAAGTGGAATTTCTTAGCACTGTGGAACTCCGTAATCAAAACTGGTGGCGATGACGCTAAAGCCACTGAATTTGTCACCAAAGTTTATCAAAATGTACCAATACTGACAAAAGATGCACGGGAAGCCACTGACACATTTGCCAAGCAAGGTCAGGGAGATGCCTTAATCAACTATGAAAACGAGGTGATTTTGGCAAAACAAAAAGGCGAGAAAGTTGAGTATGTTGTTCCCGATGTGAACATATCCATCGACAACCCCGTCGCCGTGGTAGATAAAAACGTTGATAAGCATGGTACCCGCGAAGTTGCTGAAGGTTTTGTCAAATTCCTCTATACTCCAGAAGCACAGCAGGAGTTTGTCAAACTGGGATTCCGACCAGTGGATGAGAAATTAGCCCAAACTAAAGAAGTTACAGACAAATTTCCCAAAGTAAAAACTCTAGGTACAGTTCAAGACTTCGGCGGATGGAGTGAAATTGATAAGAAGTTCTTCGCAGATGGCGGTGTGTTTGACCAAGTTCAAGCCAAAATCAAACGGTAATTAGTCAATTGTCAGTGGTCAGTAGTCAGACCCTTCGGGTAGGGAAAAGGTTAAAGGGGAAAGGGAAAAGGGAACCCCATAACTCAAGTTAGTTGCTCTGGTATGAGGACGCTGTATTTCTCGTACCCTCCGGGTTCGCCAGTTGCCTGCAAAGGGAGACCCTCCCGCAGCACTGGACTCACTACGTCAGAGCGAAATACATCTTTAACTTTGCTCCATGTTTGAAAACTCTTTCTTGTACCCCTTCCCCCTTCCCCTTTCCCCCTTCCCCCTCTTTGGTCAGTAGTCAGTGGAAAAACTAACAACTAACAACTGACAACTAACAACTAACAAACCTCTTTGAAATTTTCAATTGTTAACTATGACTCTATCCCCTACTGTAGAAGGTGAAGGTAATACTCCCACCCCGAAAGCGTTCTGGCAACAGTTGGTGCGGCTTCCTTGGACTTGGCGAATCACTTTAATATACCTAACAGTGATGTTGTTTCTACCCATAGCTGCCATGTTCCTGAAAGCAAGTACGCAACCTCCAGCTAGGTTTTGGGCGATCGCTACTAGTCCGCTGGCCTTGGCTACATATAATGTCACATTTGTTACCTCAATACTTGCGGCTCTGCTCAATGGCGTTTTTGGTACTCTGATTGCTTGGGTTTTGGTTCGCTACGACTTTCCCTTAAAACGCTTGGTTGATGCCACAGTCGATTTACCCTTTGCCTTACCAACTTCAGTAGCAGGGTTAACACTGGCAACAGTTTACAGCGATAACGGCTGGATTGGTTCACTATTGGCACCTTTAGGAATAAAGATATCTTTCACTCGTGCGGGTGTGGCGGTGGCAATGATATTTATCTCCTTGCCTTTTGTGGTGAGGACTGTACAACCGGTGCTGCAAGAAATGGAACATGAGATAGAAGAAGCCGCCTGGAGTTTGGGTGCTTCTCAGTGGCAGACCTTTTGGAAAGTGATTTTGCCGCCTTTATTTCCGACAATTTTGACAGGTATTGCCTTGGGCTTCTCTCGTGCGGTGGGGGAGTATGGCTCGACTGTGATTATTTCTTCTAATACACCTTACCAAGATTTAATCGCACCTGTGCTGATTTTTCAACGTTTGGAGCAGTATGACTATTCTGGCGCCACAGTAATTGGCATAGTTCTACTATCAATTTCTTTGGTGCTGCTTTTAGCAATTAACTTCTTACAAGCGTGGGCAAGACGATATGACAGTAGATAAGCCTAGTTTACACTCAACTGCATCTGATAGAGATATAGCCAAACCTAGACAGCAAAAGAGTTGGGTACCAGCACTTTTGATTGGGATAGCGATCGCTTACTTAGCCCTGGTTCAATATATACCAGCGCTCAACGTTTTTGTCCAAGCTTTCGCTAAGGGAGTAGGGCCGTTTTTATCCAACCTCAGCAGACCTGCCTTTCTCCATGCAGCTTGGCTGACACTGATATTAGCTGTAATAGCTGTGCCTATAAATACAGTATTTGGACTTTGTGCTGCTTGGGCGATCGCTCGGCACAAATTCCCAGGACGCGCTTTAGTATTAAGTATTATTGACCTGCCCTTTTCAATTTCCCCAGTGGTTGCAGGATTGATGATTGTCCTACTCTACGGGCGCAATGGGTGGTTTGGCCCTTGGCTGCAAGCACACGATATCAAAATTATCTTTGCCTTTCCCGGTATGGTGCTAGCTACAGCGTTCGTAAGTATGCCCTTTGTCGCCCGTGAGGTTATTCCAATTTTAGAAGAGTTCGGTAAAGATCAAGAAGAAGCTGCTAAAATTCTCGGTGCAAATGATTGGCAAGTATTTTGGCGCGTCACCCTACCCAGCATTCGCTGGGGTTTACTATACGGCTTAATTTTGACAAACGCCAGAGCAATGGGTGAATTTGGCGCGGTTTCAGTAGTATCTGGCAACATTGCCGATAAAACCCAAAGCTTACCACTGTTTGTAGAAGATGCTTACAAACAATATGAAACCGAGGCTGCCTTTTCTGCGGCTGTACTGTTGGCACTGTTAGCAGTAGTAACCTTGGTACTCAAAGAGATTTTAGAACGCAAAACCCGTATTAAAGATGTTGAATAAGTGATTGGCGAGCAGGGGAGATGAGGGAGATGAGGGGGATAGGGAGAATATCAATTCCCAATTCCCAATTCCCAATGCCCCATTCCCTATTCCCAATTCCCAATTCCCAATTCCCAATTCCCAATTCCCAATTCCCAATTCCCAATATGGCTAGTGACAATACGCTTATCCATAAACGGATTCGAGTTAGAATTCCTAAGGACTATCACCAAGAACCTGTGATTTCTCGCTTGGTGTCCGACTACGGTTTGATTGTGAACATCACTGCGGCAATTCTGGGAGCTAATGCTGTCGGAGATGGTTGGTTTGACCTGGAATTGCAAGGAACAAAAGAACAAATTCAGAATGGATTAACCTATCTCCATGACTTAGAACTAGAAGTCTGGGATGACACCAAAATAGCTAATTGGTAAAAAAGTGCTTTGATATCATCTCCGTATTTGAGCCAAGCCACGCCAGTAGCGTGCGTTATGGACTCTTGTCCTAACGCACCAAAAATCAGTCATGGTGAAGCAGCGCTCTTGTTAGGGTACATTCTGGTGTACCCCACAGTACTCAATAATTGTAAACTTATGTAAAAGTTCTATTTTTGGTCTATACGATGATTTCTCGTCGCACTTTTTTAAGCATATTATTTGCCACTTGTTTTGCTGTGATGAGTTGGTTGAATTTTGCCCCCAAAGCAATAGCATTGGGTGGTAAACTTCCTGCAATTAATCAACCAGCACCAGATTTTATCTTGCCAACCAACACAGGGAATGGCAAACTATCCCTATCTGATTTGCGCGGTAAGTGGGTAGTCCTCTACTTTTATCCCAAAGACTTTACCTCTGGTTGCACTATCGAAGCTCGTCGTTTTCAGCAAGATTTACCGAAATACATAGAGAAAAACACTCAGATTATTGGCGTTAGTGCTGATAATGTAGACTCTCATGCTGAATTCTGCGATTCCGAGGGGCTAAAATTTCCTCTCTTGGCTGATACTACCGGTGCAGTAAGTAAAGCTTACGGATCTTGGATTGGTTACGTATCCATGCGCCACAGTTTTATCATCGACCCCCAAGGCATCCTGCGCGAGACTTTTGTCAAGGTTAACCCATCCATCCACAGCACAGAAGTGCTAGCACAACTGGAAAAATTGCAGTCTTCAGCCTCTTAGGGGAAGATGGGGAGATAGGGGGATGGGGGGATGGGGGGATAAGGAAGAAATAACTAATACCCAATTCCCCATTCCCAATTCCCAATTCCCAATTCCCAATTTTGATATTTGCGTAGCCCTTAACTGATTAGCTAGGCTATTGATATCGTGCTTTTTGTAAGGCGTGCTATGGATTTTGAAAGCGAAGCTACCGCCCCGACTGCTACAGACCAGACAGAATTTGCTCAGCCAACGAGTGTTCGTAAGCCACTGGAATTATTACAAAATACTGAAGCTTTGCTACGCCGCCCCACCGTAGCAGCACTGACGCCAATTTTACCGCCAAATCTCAGCCACAAATTGCAAGTAGCTTCAACACTAGCAGATAATTCCTTAAAGGAACTTGCAGAAATTGATATTGAGCAAATTAGCGATTTTGAACTACGACCTGCAAGAATTTTTGTTGGTTTAAGCTTTGTTGGTTTTGGGGCGCTGATGATACTTGTGCTGCTGCTTTATTTACACACGTTACATGCAGAACTCAGTACAATTGAACAGATTCGACATTTTTGGTATCAATATGTTTGGTTTGTCTGTTTGGGTGTTGCGGGCATGTTTATTTTAGGTCGAGAAGCGATGCGTCCTATGCCAAAACAGCCAAAATCAAGAAACCGTAAGTTTTCGTAATTCGTAATTCGTAATTCGTAATTAATACTCAAAACAGTTTAATAACTGTATTTTCACGACATTTGGTATAATTTGATATGAATCATGATGCTTTTATTGTTCCACCAGGTGCAAAGATTTCTCTGAAAAAAAACTATGACCCAGCTTATAAGATAGAATTTGCAGAAAAGAATGATGCCGGAATAAAATTACAAAAAGATATTGAACAAATAGCAAAGTATCAAGATATTCTCTATGCTCAAAATACTTATGCATTGCTAATTATTTTCCAGGCAATGGATGCCGCCGGCAAAGATAGCACAATTAAACATGTAATGTCTGGTGTGAATCCCCAAGGATTTCAGGTATTTAGTTTTAAAGCACCTAGTACGGAAGAATTAGACCATGACTATCTATGGCGAAATATGAAGGCTTTGCCAGAACGCGGTCGTATTGGCATATTCAACCGTTCCTATTATGAAGAAGTGCTAGTGGCTCGTGTTCATCCAGAAATTCTGAAAAAGCAGCAATTGCCTGAATATCCTCCAGGAAATAAAATTTGGAAGCAGCGGTTTGAAGAAATCAATAATTTTGAAAAATATTTGGTAAATAATGGAATTATTGTACTTAAATTTTTTCTGAATGTTTCTAAAGCTGAACAGAAAAAACGTTTTCTTGCTCGCATTGACTCACCAGATAAAAACTGGAAATTTTCAGTAAATGATGTCAAGGAAAGAGCTTTTTGGGATGATTATATGGATGCTTATGAAGATGTTTTTAATAATACTAGCAGTTCCTGGGCACCTTGGTATGTTATTCCTGCCGATCGCAAATGGTTTACACGCCTTGTAGTTGCCGATATCATCTGCACAAAGTTAGAATCACTCAAATTAAAATATCCAACAGTTAGTGAAGCAGATAAGCAGCGACTTGTGGAAGCAAAGCATATGCTAGAACAAGAAAATTAGGCGTTGCTCAATTGTAAGTAGGGCGGCGCAAATAAAGTTAAATGTGAGGATCGTCAGTTGTCAGTTGTCAGTTGACAGTTGTCATTAGTTATTTATAGTCCCCATTGCCCCTTATCCCCAGAGGGGGCCCCGAATTTCCCATTCCCCATTCCCAATTCCCAATTCCCCAACTTTTTAATCATTAATCGCACCCCTGACCAATATAACCGTACTTTCTACACCAGAAGCGATCGCTTCAGGAATATTACCTTGAATTGCCTGTTGTAATAATCCCTCCCGCGAAGCTCCTAAAACAACAACATCGTAACCTTCAGTTTTCACCAAGTTAATTACGCCTTCGGCAACTGAATTCGCTTGTACTGGCACAGCAACCACTGTACTAGACAGTTTGCGGTGACGCATGAGTTGACGGATGGCTTGTTCTAAAACTGTCATATCTGGTTTGATTTCAGATGACTTAAACACCTGTGTCAAGCGAATTTCCGCTTCATCGCCTAATGTCACTAAAGCGGGTAACAACTTCAGCGCCACCCTAGAATTGGGGCCTCCAGCCATTGGTAATAGCCAGCGGTTGAATTGGGGAGTCGGGAGTGGGGAGTCGGGAGTGGGGGAAGATGAGGGGGATGAGGTAGAATTTTCTCCCCAGTTCCCCAGCTCCCCATCTCCCCAGCTCCTCTGCTCCCCAGCTCCTCTGCCTAGCTTTACCAATACAACATCGCAGGTAGCTTGGCGAATTAAAGTATCTACGACACTACCAAAAATCCTACCAGGGGTAGATGTGCTACCTTTCCATCCCATCAACAGTAAATCTATGTGTCGTTCGTTAATTGTCTCTAAGATTGCTTGGGCGGCATCGTGGGCGACTCGAATCTGTGTATGCACGGGAATTCGCCACTTTTTCGCCAAAACTTCTGCCTGTCTGAGCAAGCGGCGACTTTTTGCGGTTCTGACTTGTGTTTCTGTGGGAGAACTATGACGCGATACTAACATCACTTGTACACACTCTATTTCATAATGGCGATCGCGGGCAATGGCTGCTGCCATTTGTAAGAGGGTGGCTGCGGTTTCAGGATTCGCCACTGGTACTAATAATCTACCTCTACCAATGCTGGGCGATCGCGTTTGGTAAACTACATAAGAAGGTTCTGCTTGCAGTTTTGGGGTAGCATGTTCACAATTGAGATGCTCTACTTCTGCACGAATTATATCTGCACGAGTAATAATGCCAATTAATTTCCTACCTTCCACCACTGGTAAACGACTAATTTGATAGCGATCTAGTAAATACAGTACATTCCTGAGATTGTGTAAGGGTGTTACCGTGATCGGGCTAGCAACCATAATTTCCCTCAACCGTGTATCATTAGGCATGTTGCGATTGTGGATCTTGGTTAAATCCGATTGCGTCACAATCCCTACTAGCTTGCAGTCCTCAACTACTGGGAAACCGCGATGATGAGAACGAGAAAATGCCTGCTTTGCTTCATCCAAGGTCATGTCTGCGTCTAGAGTCTCTACCTGTTGCTGCATGACATCTTTAGCAGTGAGATTTCTCAGGATGCCATCGCTAGGCGCTGCTTTAGTGATAATGATACCGTTTAATTGTAAAAGTTTATCGTAAAGCGATCCCTGTGCTACTTTATCAGCAACTAGGTAAGCTACTACAGACACAATCATCAAAGGCAGTACTAAATTGAAATCTGTAGTCATTTCAAACACAATCACAATTGCTGTGATTGGCACTTTAGAAACAGCGCTAAAAAAACCCCCCATTCCCGCTAAAGCATAGGTAGTAGAGGAACCAACTCCCAACAACTGGGACTCGCACACACCAACCAAATGCCCTAAGCAAGAACCTAATATCAAGCTAGGGGCGAATAAACCTCCTGGTGCCCCGGAACCAAATGCTATGAGGGTAAGAATAAACTGAGCTACAAATACCATCACCGCCAAGGATGGATTTGCATTACCAGTAATTATATACTCTCGCAAACCAGTATTATCACGAAAATACTCAGGGAGTATTGCTACTATAATACCGGAAACAAATCCAGCTAAAGCCACTCTTAGCGGCAAACTCACATGTAATTGTTTATAACATTTTATACTTTTAATAATGCCATGATTAAACAAAGCACCTAGTAACCCTGCTAAGATGCCCAACAGGAGGAATAAAGGAATTTCTGGCAGAGAAAACTTGCTCTTGTAATTAAGTAACTGTAGGTTGAGTTCTAGACTACCACCACCCAACAGCCGAGATACCACCCCACCAATGAAAGAAGCAACGATGGCAGTACCTAGGGTTATTCCAGATAAATCTTGAAGTAACTCCTCAACGATAAATAATACACCCGCCAGCGGGGCATTGAAAGCCGCTGCCAAACCAGCACCAGCACCAGCAGCAATCATCTGCCGTCGATGATCTGGGGAAGTGGGAACCCAACGACTCATTCCCGCTGCCAAACTTGCCCCTACTTGCACGGTGGGGCCTTGCCTTCCTAAAGTGATACCTGAACCTAAAGCAATCATGGCACTAAGTAGCTTGACAATTGCCACCCGCCAGGATAAATTACTAGCAACATTGGCAAGAGTAGCTTTCACTTGAGGAATACCACTTCCTGATGCCTCCGGTGCTAACCTTTGTACCAAAGCACCAGCCAAAAACCCAAAGACTAAACCCACCACTGGCAAGGCAAACCATGCTGGTAAAATGTGGGAAGTGTGGACTCGCCATGTCCCTAGCCATCCCGATCCCACTTTCAGGAATACCGCAGACAAAGCCGCCACCAGACCAATAATAGAAGCTTCTGCGATCGCTAAACCTCTTCTAGGTTGCAACCAGCTGCGAAAGCGCTGAGAAAGAACAGGAAGCGACATCATAATTAAAAATTAAAAATTGAATCAATTAAGCAAGTAAGCAAATATTGATTTTTGATCGCTTTAAACAATCAGCCCAAAACTTTGCATCTTCTTTCCCTAAACGCAAAAGTATTAAATAGAGTACAACCAAAAATTAGCACTCTATCAAGCTGCATATCATCAGCTTTAACACTTACATCATTCTATACAGAAATTTTACAATTTTTTAATTTTCAATTATTCCTGCCAGTAATAGATAGTCCTTCTACTATCAAAGAAGGAGTATAACAAGAACCGTTCCAATCGGCATCACTACCTAATTTCACTAAGTTTTTCAGGGCTGTGTAGATATTACCTGTAACCATGGTATCTTTAACACGCCCAATTACCTGACCATTTTGTACTCGGTAACCCAAATCAATATTGATGGAAAAGTCCCCAGAAATGCCATTGCCATTACCCAGCATCTGATCCACAATCAAGCCATCATCCATCTGTTTAATTAAGCCTGACAGTGATGTAGAACCAGGCTGGATGAGGAAATTAAATAAACCAGGGGTAGGATAGCTACCCAAGCCAGGGCGAAAACCATTACCAGTAGTGCTAATACCTAGCTGTCGTCCCGTGGTGCGATCGCAGTAAAAATGCTGTAAAATCCCGTTTTGGATAAATACTAAACGAGTAGTAGGAGTGCCCTCGTCATCAAAAGGGCAACTGTAAGGGCCTGCTTCTGGGTCTTGGTAGAGAGTGAGGCTGGGTGAAATTACTGGCTTCCCTAGTTTATCTGCCCAAGGGGAAGCTGCTTCCAAGACACGCTTGCCATTCAAAGCTGCTTGTGCAGTACCCCAAAGCATATCAGCAGCTTTAGATGTGAACAAAATCGGCACACGACCGCTAGGCGCTAAAACATTTTCTCTCGCCCAAATCAGCCGTTGTATAATTTGATTAGCTAACTTCTCAGGTTGTAGGGAGTCTCGCTGAGTTTGTCCATCAGAAACACTTAAAAAATCATCGCCACGTATCCATTCTGCTGATACATAGCAACTGAGAGTGGTGTCATTGTAGTAACAATCTAAACCTTGACTATTGACAAGTCGAGTAGTTTCTACATCACATTCCCAGTCACTACTGCAAAGCACATCGGGATAAACTTCACGAATAAGTGCGATCGCTTCTTTACCCCAATTAACCAACACCTCAATGGGTAAAGCCTTACCCAAATCTGGATAGGATGGCTTAAAGTTACTGCCTAATTCCATCGGTTCTGGTTGATTGAGTTGACTCAAAGCTAAAGCTCGTTCTACCATCGCTCGTGCTGACACAGCACCATAAGCGACTGTGAGTCCTGGACGCCCATTTCGCCACAGCCGCAGTACTGTGCCTTCAGATTCGCTGGTTTCTAGCTGCTTAAGCCGATTAGCTTCAAAAAACACAGGTCGAGAAAGCGATCGCGACTGATATACCTCAGCTGCTTCTGCTCCCGATTTGATGGCTAGTTCCAGCAGCTGTTCTGCTAGTATATCTTGTGACAAATTTTCTGCACCCATGACCCTTGATAAATTGTGGATTTTGCGAAAAGTTTGAGCGGTGAGGGGGTCGCAGTCTTGGACGGCACTTCCTTCAAATCGGGAAACCCGTCCAACGGAGTGCCTCCGCTTACCGTCGATTGCGATCTCAAGAGCGTTAGCGACGCAGGAGCGTCACCCCCGAATCCGAAGGAAGGTTTCCTCCGAGCAAAGCTTTTCAAGACGGATTTTAAACTGCGGACAAACGCAGATAATTATCCCAAATCATTGGTGCCTATCTGCATCTATCAGCATTTGATATTTTTGTAATGCAGATAGACGCAGTTAATTATCCCAAATCATTGGTGTCTATCTACAGTTCATGGACGCAGAAATTTATCCCCAAATTACCAGCATGTATCACTCTGTATCAGTGAAAGTATGAAGTAAGAAGTTAGAAAGTAGGAAATATGAAAATAAGCCTATGAACAAATTCAAAAGCTTGTATCCAATTTTTCTTCTGCTTTCAGCCTTCATCCTTTCTTCGGTGATCAGTGCCTTCTGTTCACATACACTAATTTGGCAAAACTTTACGAGAGATTTACTTCTTGTAACAACCAAAACCCCGCAAAAGATTCTGCTTGCGGATCAGACTGTACGCCGAGAAAATGCACTCCGTTGGCTTTTTGTTTAGCTTCTTCAAAACCTCTGGCTTCTGCTAAAGTTTGTGGATTTTTGATATTTGCCAAAATCCAACTTTCAGTCACACCAGTTTCTAAAACTAATCTATCTCCTAGGCTAGTATCAAACTTCAAAAAAGCCAACTCCAAACCAGACATCCAACCTGCTATAGGCAATGCTCTGGGTGAGAAAATCAAAACACCAGGAATACGGGTTTCGGGGGATAATTGCGCCAACTCTAGGGGAAACGCTTCCCCAAAACCAATGTCCCACTCTGACATTTCTGCAAAATCCGCAGCTTGTAAACTGACAAATACCCACTGTTTTCCTTCTAATGCATCTGGTAAACGTTGGGGTAAAGGTCTTTCCAAGCGTACCGAGGGATTAGTTCCCCCTTGATATCCCGGTTCCTGGGGATACACCTCTTCCATCCGCTGTTTCAGCCATTGGTTGAGAAACAAAGTGCGGCGGCTAGGCAAAGCAGGAATACCCGCATCTTGACAAGCTTTAGTAATCATATTGTTCATTTGGCGACGGAAAAAGCGGATTTTGATTGGTGCTTTTCCCGCTTTGGTAATTGCCTCCTGCAATGCCGTCCGCAACCAAACCGAGTTTACCTGGGTGCTAGAACAATATTGAGCATAGCGAAACAAGGAATCTGTACTTGTCCCGACATTCAGAGGACTTTCGCAAATTAAGACTTCCCAAACTTTTTTTTGATTTTCGTCCAGAATTGGACGGGAGTAAAAATCGAGTTCCCAAATACTGCCCATGTAATGCCCGTAAAAATTTGGCGACTTTATATTTTGCTTATATTCATCATAAGAGGCTATGGGCAGTGTCTACCAAATGCCGCGTTATGAGACAGAAGGCAGAAGGCAGAACTTATTCCCTCATCTCCCCTGCTCCCCTGCTCCCCTGCCCACCCTGCCCTATTAGTTAAAATGTGTAGTGTCGAATGCCTGTAAGAGTTGGTTCTATGTCTCTGACAGTTCAAGACTTGGAAAAAATGCAGCACCAGTTTCCCAATTACCGTATGGAACTAGTCCAGGGGAATATCATTGTTATGAGTCCATCAGGATACGAGTCAGATGAAGTTGCAGCTGGTATGATTGCCCAGTTATATAACTGGGTTCGACCTCGCAAACTTGGACGGGTAGCAGCTTCTAGCGCAGGTTTTCGCTTGTCAAATTCAGATTTACGAGCGCCGGATGCATCATTTGTGTTTGCAGAACGCTTGCGTCGCAGTCCTAAGTCTTTCGCTGAGTTGGCTCCTGATTTGACGGTTGAGGTCAAGTCTCCCAGCGATAATTTAGCAGAACTTCGAGCCAAAATTCGGGAATTTCTCGCTTTGGGAACTAAAGTAGGAATTCTCATCAACCCAGATGAACGGATAGTTGAAGTGTACTACTCTGGACAAGAAGCGATAGTACTTCGTGATGGTGATATTTTAACAGTGCCAGAAGTGCTTCCTGGGTGGGAAGTGCAAATTTCTGATTTGTGGGCACCAGAATTTGACTAAAAGTTTTAACGAGTCGCGGCTTTAGCGTAGGATTTGAGCTTCTCTAACGTAATCTTTTGCAGTTGCTTCCATCAAAGCATAGCAATTTAAAAATTCTAGTTCACTGCTGATAATATTTTTACGAGTTTCAAAAATTAATCTATCAGTCAAATATTCCATGACTACTGGTTGCAGTGTGAAAAATGCAGCACTTTTTTCAATTAGCGATCGCCTCACCCCAATCTTGATGATACTTAGTAATTAATAATCCTGGTTGAGTAGAGGAATTTGTGGGCTTTTGTGGTTGTTCTGTTCCTATTTGTTTCTGGTTTCGCTTTTGGATATAGTCCAACACCTGGACTATATCAGCGATAATAGCGACTACACCTGCAATAATTGTGAGGTATCCATGTTTAGCGAGTTCTAAGTATGGTGGCGTTGTCCTGAATTTAACACTTAGCTCCACGATCGCCTTTCAACATCAGAAAAAAATTTAACAAGATCGCGATCGGGAATAGGAAACAATGTAGATGAAATATTTAAATATCAATTACAAAGGCTGATAGACATCCCAATATGAGCTACTGCCTCAATCCCAGTTGCGATCAACCCCTCAACTCTGATGGTGTAGAATTCTGCCAGAGTTGTGGGATAAAACTCATACCCTTGCTGCGAAACCGCTATCGCATTATTCAGCCACTGGGAGGTGGGGGATTTGGCAGAACTTTTTTGGCAGAGGATGAAGACAAGCTCAAAGAATATTGTGTTGTCAAGCAGCTAGTACCTCAAGTTACAGGAACCAGTGCTTTACACAAGGCTACTGAGCTATTTCGAGAAGAAGCGCGGCGTCTGCAACAGTTAGGGGAGCATCCTCAAATTCCCACCTTGTACGCTTATTTCAGAGAGGAGAACTACCTGTATCTGGTACAGCAGTTAATCAAGGGAAAAACCTTGCGACAAGAGTTAAAAGAGCAAGGAATGTTTAGTGAAGACCAGATTTGGGAAATTTTGAGTGAATTATTGCCTGTTCTCAAGTTTATCCACGAACATCAAGTAGTTCACCGCGACCTGAAGCCAGAAAATATCATTTGTCGTTCCTCTCAAGATATTGATTCCCGTAATTCCAGCACACAACAAGCAAATCTAGTGCTGATTGATTTTGGTGTTGCCAAGCAGTTAACAGAAACTTCTATGGAGCATACAGGAACTAGTATCGGTTCCTATGGCTATGCTTCAATGGAGCAAATGAAACATGGCTTTGCATATCCAGCTAGTGACTTATTTAGTTTGGGTGCTACTTGTTTTTATTTATTGACAGGAATTCCTCCATATCATCTCTACATGGAAGAGGGTTATAACTGGGTGACGCACTGGCAGGAATATTTACCCTCTCCTATATCTGCAAATTTGCAGCATGTGTTAGACAAGCTGTTGCAAAAAGATATGAACTATCGCTACCAGTCAGCAGATGAAGTTCTACAAGATGTACCGCTTCAGCCAAAACAAGCAGTAGTTACACAGGGAATGGCTGTAACACCTTTGCCATCAAGGATTAGCCTCAAATCATCTGTTTCCCCCAAGACTGTCATTCAACCGCAAATCCTATTACCAAAAAAAATTCTATTGGCAGGTGCTGGTGCTATTGTTCTACTTTTAGGGACAGCAGGATATTTACTATATCGGCAAAATTTACCTCTGACTGGACATTTAAGTGAAGTGAATGCCATCGCTTTTAGTCCAGTTGTGGGTAAATCTGCTTCTTTTGAGGCAATTTTTGCTAGTGGCAGTGATGACAAGACTGTTAAACTTTGGAATTTATCCCAAAGGCGGGAAATCCGCACTTTCGAGGGGCATTCAGATTGGGTTTATGCTGTGGCTATCAGTCCAGATGGTCTAACTATTGTTAGTGGCAGTAAAGACAAAACTATCAAAGTCTGGAATCTCAACACAGGACAGGAAATCCGCACTCTGAGGGGGCATAAAAGTTATGTAAATTCTGTGGCCATTAGCCCAGATGGTCAAACTGTTGTGAGTGGTGGTTATGACAAAATCATCAAAGTCTGGAATTTGAACACAGGAGAGGAAATACGTACCTTAACAGGGCATTCAGGAGAAGTTTTATCTGTTGCAATTAGTCCAGATAATCAAACTATTATCAGTGGTAGTACAGACGACACCATCAAAATCTGGAATTTGAGTACTGGCAAAGAAATACGCACTTTGTCCAACCATTCCAGTGATGTGAATGCCCTAGCGATTAGCCCAAATGGTCATTTATTGGTGAGTGCTAGCGATGACAAAACGATTAAACTGTGGAATCTGAAAACGGGTAAGCAAATACGCACCCTAACAGGTCATACTGCCGATGTGAATGCGATCGCATTTAGCCCCAATGGGGAAAATGTCGCCAGTGGTAGCGATGACAAAACTGTTAAAGTCTGGAATCTCAGCACAGGTTTGGCAATACACACCTTTGACAAACATACTGCTGAGGTTTTTGCCGTTGCTTACAGTCCCGATGGCAAAACACTAGTTAGTGGCAGTAAAGATAACACTATTAGAATTTGGCATTTATAGCAAAGTGCTGAGTGCTGAGGAGCCACTGCGGTCTTGGGGTCTCCCCAAGTGGAGCATGTGGCGTTGCTGAGTGCTGAGTATTGAGTGCTGAGTGCTGTATATCTGACTTTCTTAATTAAGAATTACGAATTACGAATTACGAATTACCTAACTAATTTAGCTTTCTCTCCACTCGCTCCAACACAGGAACGGTAGAATAGTGCTTATTTTCTGAGGTTTGCGAGAAAAACCATGACGATGCATCCTACTCTCCAACGTGCATTTACTAACCGCCGTGTTTTGAAAGTGATCAGCGGTTTGAATAACTTTGATCGCGATCGCGTCGCTGCTATCATCAAAGCTGCTGAACTTGGCGGTGCTACTTTTGTTGATATCGCCGCCGATCCCGATTTAGTCAAGTTAGCTAAAAACTTGATAAATTTACCAATTTGTGTATCAGCAGTCGAGCCAGAAAAATTTGTAGAAGCTGTGGCAGCTGGTGCAGATTTAATTGAAATTGGGAATTTCGATAGTTTTTATGCTCAAGGACGCCGTTTTGAAGCTGCTGAAGTATTGGAGTTAACTCACCAAACCCGTGTTCTGCTGCCGGAAATTACTTTATCTGTCACCGTTCCTCATATCCTAGAACTAGATCAACAGGTACAGCTAGCAGAAGAACTAGTCCTAGCTGGAGCCGACATTATTCAAACTGAAGGAGGCACCAGCAGCCAGCCATCTCACTCTGGTAGTCTGGGATTGATTGAAAAAGCCGCTCCCACCTTGGCAGCAGCTTATGAAATTTCCCGCGCAGTGGCAGTACCAGTATTGTGTGCTTCGGGTATTTCTAGCGTCACAGCACCATTAGCGATCGCATCTGGTGCAGCTGGTGTTGGTGTTGGTTCTGCCATCAACCAACTCAATAGCGAAGTTGCAATGATTGCTGCTGTCCGTGGTTTAGTAGAAGCCTTAGCGACAACAAGAGTGCTGAGTGCTAACTAAGTGCTGAGTGCTGAGTGAGGGAGATGAGGGAGAAATAATGTACAGACGATTCGCCGAATCGTCTGTACTGACCCTAACTCCTAACTCCTAACTCCTAACTTCTTTCAGTGCATAAATCACTTGGTCTTGCTGTTGAGTGGTCAATTCTGGGAACATTGGCAAGGATAAAACCTCATAACAGGCTTTCTCTGCTATTGGTAATTGTCCTGGCTGATAACCTAGATTTTGATAAACTGGCTGCAAATGTAAAGGATGGGGGTAGTAAACCATTGTATTTACCCCTCGTTCTTGTAATTGACTACGCACTGTGTCTCGGTATGTAGTACTAGAACCGTTGCGTCCCTCACTGGAAACGCGAATAGTGTATTGATTCCAGACAGCAACGCCTCCAGCTAGTTCTTGGGGTGCAATAATCCCAGGAATTTGACTGAGGAACTGCTGGTAATAAGCAGCGATCGCTTGCCGTTGACTATTCCAAGTATCGAGATAACGCAGCTTAATCTGCAAAATAACCGCTTGTAATGCATCCAAGCGGCTATTTACACCTATTTCCTCGTAATAGTAGCGATTTTTCTGTCCATGCTCCTTGAGTACTCGCAGTTTAGCAGCCAGTTGCGGATCATTGGTTGTGATTGCTCCTCCATCACCACAAGCACCCAAATTCTTGGTAGGGTAAAAACTAAAGCAGCCAATATGTCCAATGCTGCCGACTTTTTGATTACCCCAACTTGCTCCTGTAGATTGAGCGCAATCTTCAATTACTGCTAAATTGTGAGACTGAGCGATCGCCATCAGCGCTGTCATATCTACAGGTTGTCCAAATAGATGCACCGGAATAATGGCTTTGGTTCTGGGTGTCACTGCCGCAGCTACTTGCTGCACATCAATATTAAATGTGGTAGTGTCTATATCAACAAAAATCGGCTTTGCACCCACGGCGCTGATTACTTCAGCAGTCGCTACAAAGGTGAAGGGCGTAGTAATAACTTCATCTCCTGCACCAATTTCTAAGGCTCGTAGCGCCAAAAAAAGTGCATCAGTACCAGAGTTACAAGCTATACAATGATTTACGCTATGATAGGCAGCAAACTGTTGTTCAAAGCCTTCAACCAGAGGCCCACCAATATAACGCCCGGAAGCCAAAACTTCTAAAACGGCTGCACTTACTTCTGCTTCGATAGTTTCGTATTGTTGCTTGTTATCAAATGCTGGAACAGAATTTACGCTTTGGATCATGTGTTTTGATTTTATTTGAAGATACAAAGGATGCACTTCGACCGTCGATTTTTGCTGATTGAAGTGTTTCTCAAAAAGCTTTGAAAAGACTGTCGCTTTGGATACACATCAAAAAAGGTTGTTGGGGAAGGTGAAGGAGTGATACATATCAACCAGGATCTAACACCTCAAATTAAAGTTCCGCAGAATGGGGAATTGGGAATGGGGAATTGGGAATGGGGAATTGGGA
>NZ_JAECZC010000019.1:73237-92431 GCF_016056305.1 Amazonocrinis nigriterrae CENA67
TTGATTTGGGTATTGCTGTGGCATTGATGGCGATCGCGATCGCTTTATCTGCCTGGGAAAAATTAGGGCTAGAGTTAAATTTAGCCATCGCTACTGGGAGAACTATTCTACAACTACTCGTATTAGGATACGTTCTAGACTTCATCTTTGCTTTGGACGACGCTTGGGCGGTTTTGGCAATTTTAACAATCATGCTGACGATTACGGCGATTGTCGCACGAAATCGCATCAGTCAAAAAATTCCCTATGTATTGCCTTTGGTATGGGGGGCAATTTTAATTAGTACTGCTTTGACACTGGTTTATACCAACTTGTTAATCATTCAACCAGAACGGTGGTATGAACCGAGGTATGTGATTCCCTTAGCCGGAATGGTGTTAGGCAATGCCATGAATGCAGCTGCGATCGCTGGAGAACGTCTTGTTAGTATCATTAACACCTCGCGTTTAGAAATAGAAACTCACTTGAGTTTAGGTGCAACTCCCCAACAAGCAGTTAGTCAATACCGCAAAGAAGCCATCAGAGCAGCATTGATTCCCACTTTAAATCAAATGATGCTTGTGGGTATGGTTGCCTTACCAGGAATCACCACAGGACAGTTACTTGCGGGAGTCAAACCCCTTGATGCTGTCTCCTACGAAATTTTAATTATCTTCATGGTTGCTGTTGCTAATTTATTGACAACAGTTTTAGTCACTAAAGGCTTGTATCGTCAATTTTTTAATTCCGCCGCCCAGTTGGTCAGATGAGGTGATTTAGGGAAGTTCTAACAAAGCTAGAGATCCCCGACTTCTCCAAAACTTACGCACAGTTGATACTCCTCATGCCAAAGACATAACGTTCAGGCAACGGTCAAGGGTCAACCAGCCCACTCTGGAAGCAATCCCGACGATGGGATCAATGCTTGTAGTAGAGACGTTCCGGTGGAACGTCTCTACCATGTTTTTGTATCAGAGATTTCGTGAAATGGTATTACTCGTTTACCTGATGTTTCCACCCTTCGGGTTTTGCACCGAATGTAGGTAGAAAGTCACTAGCTTTACACGCTTTCAAAGCTAGCTGAGAGTTTTGTTACTCCCCGCTTTGAAAACATCTAACGACACTGGCGATATTTGACGTGATAAACCAAACCACGGTGAGCAAGGTCAAAGGAGTCAACAGTCGCCATTCCTTGACCATTGGCGGTCATCGCAGCATTCACCCGCATATTGACACTATCGCCACAGCGTGACCAGACATCAGCTAAAGTCACTAATTGGTCTCGAACACTGTAGTCGCTTTCGCCTCTAAACGTCCTAGAAAAAACAGGGCCACGCTGACCAGCAAAAAAGTACTCTGCTCTTAGTCTCCCAGTTGTAGAGGGAGCAACATAGCCTCGATAGTCAGCATCGTAGAGGGAAATTTGAAAGCCTTGGGGTACTTTAATCGGAATGCTCAAGTTACAGCTTTTGCGCCTTTCTGATGCCTTATTCCCCACAGCAATAAACTGATCAAATAGAATACTTAGCTCTTGACCATCGGGACTGACGCTCACAGCAGCAGATCCTTCTGGACAACCGTTACCACCATATTCTGCACCTAAAATTTCAACTTTGTCGTTAGCAAGGGCGGGGCCGATAGAAGCCGTAATCAGTGTTGCGGCTGCCAAAAAAGCTTTGACCAAGTTGATAGATGTTGTCTGAAAGCTTCGATTATTCATTACTCACCTAACCTGAGTATTGTGGATAGTGTTAGATCCAAATTTGATAAAAATAATTCCGCAAAAAATATCGTTAAAAACTATATTTATTGGCAGATAAATAATCATGTATGAGTTATAACAATTTATTAATTTTTTGTATGAAAAAAGCCTTTCATAACAGCTTATATTCAGTCAAATAACCAACTCATTGATGAGGAGATTAACTAGAAGTTTAAAAACTGCATTTATAGAGGTTGTAAATTAAGAATATGTTTGCAAGCAGTATGTGCTTAGCCAATTCTAGCCATCATTTACACCTCAATATTATCGATAGCTAGGCTAATATAGTTTACTCTAGCTACATTTATATGCTGAGGTAAAGTGAACTATGATTGAAGTAAGTGTCTGATATAAATATTCAATATAGATAAGTAATTTTAGTCAAAATTACTACAACAATAATGCGCTAAAATTGTATAAATAAAGAACATTTTCGTACTGACAAAATCACATATTTAGTGCTTTACAAGTAGTGATAGTTTATCCACTAATTAATTTTGATTTTTGACTTATAACTTTTGAGCCAAGCCTTTGATATTCAATACATACTTAGTTAAAGACTAAAATTTTTCTCTTGTGTTCCCACAAAACTGTAGTAAGCGATCGCGCTTTTTTTGAGCCGTCACAAGGTTGCAATAGCAGTGTGACTGATGACTGATGACTGATGACAGCCATCACAATAGATATACAATCTCTATGTGGAACAGCTTATGAGTCTTTTTTGTCTAGTTCACGGTGCTTTCCAAGGTACTTGGTGTTGGGATTTGCTAATTCCCTACTTAGATGCACAGGGTCATAAAACCCTAGCAATGGATTTGCCAATTGAAAATGCCTCTGCTACTTTGTCTCAATTTGCAGATACAGTAATTCAAGCGCTGCCAAACACCGATGATGATATTGTGCTAGTTGGTCACTCAATGGCTGGTACCATAATTCCCTTAGTTGCAGAAGCGGTAAAAGTGCGTCAACTAGTGTTTGTGGCTGCGCTGATTCCCTATCCTGGAATCAGTACACTCGACCAATTTTCTCATAGTCTTGATTCTGATACGCTGAAATCATTCAATTACCAGCCAAAAGAGCCAAGTATACTCCAACAGTTCCACAATGAGCCTGATATGTTTGAACCAGGTTCAGTAGGGAAAGATTTTTCAGACGAAGCAGTATTAAGGGATTTGTTCTTACATGATTGTCAACCAGATGTAGCACAGTGGGCAATCTCGAAAAGCCGCTCGCAACAATGTATGGCATATATTTATGAAACGAATCCTCTAAAAGCTTTGCCTTCAGTTGAGCGTAAATATATTGTTTGTACCAATGACCGAATACTGTCTCCTGTATGGTCACGTTACGCTGCACGCCAGCGCTTAGGAGTCGATGCTATTGAACTAGCTTGTGGACATTGCCCCCATTTGTCTTGTCCTGAACTTCTGGCCTCAGTATTGACTATGGGGAGTAGGGAGTAGGCAGTAGGGAGTCGGGAAAGAGTTTTTTGTTTCTCACATTTACTTAACGTGAGTTCGATGAGTACTGTTATGACCTCTCCCCCAACCCCTCTCCTCGTAGGAGAGGGGGGTAAAAGAGTGATATTTTCGTTGTTCCCTAAAAGGCGAGGGAGGTTAGGAGGGAGAGGTTTGTCGAACTCACATTTACTTATCCCCTTTTGAGTTTGGGCTGATTGTTGCTATAGCGAAAAGTATTGTCAAGCGATCGCTATTTTAAAAGGTTAAACTCCTAATCCTCTCCAAACACTAGAATGGAAGTTGATGTTCTCTAATAGCTAACGTGTCAGAATCTTTGCCATTGCGCGATCGCTATCTCGCCCTCATCGACGAAATCATACAACTGACTCTCCAGGGCAAAATTAGCTCTGGAGAAATGGTGTATCAAATGTTGCAAAAAGGACTGACTTCCGGCACGGGGGAAGTATTTGAACTGGCTTTGAGCGATCGCACCAGTGCTATCACTAGCTTAGTAGACAGTGAAAAAGATGAACTCAAAAAAGCCAAGGCTACTCGCAGTTTGAGGGCTATTAAGACGATCCAAAGTCAATGGCAACGTTATGGAGAACAAAACAAAGCCACAGAAGCGATCGCTACAGCTGCTAGAGAAATTACCACAGCCGAGGCCAATGAACGTTTAGCTACATTCTTACGTTTTACTGACCCGAATCAGAAGCAGCTATTGAATGTGCAACAACTACAGCAGTTGTCAAAAGCATTACAACAATTCGCGCTCACCAATTCTGATTTACAGCAACTATCACAAGGAATTACCCGTGGTTTAGCAGCTTGGCAGCGACTACAAGACCATTTGCTTGACTGGATGTATGAGCAAAATCGGCAATTGGGATTTGGGGGAGTACCTGGAGAAAGTGGCCCCTGGGCAATTTGGGCCAAGGAAGTTAAAAGTGACTTACCCCAAGCGCTATTTCGTACCCTGGCAATGGAGCAATCTGCAATTGAATTTGCTCAACAGCAAAGTAATATGACTTTGGGCGACTGGGTAGAACTGGCATTAATTCTACAGTATGTGCAACGGGGGTTAGTCAATTGGTTTGACCAACAAGCTTACAATATCCAAGCAGGCTCAAAGTTGTCCATTTCGACTTACTTAACCTTTGCTGTCATTTGGAGTCAGTTGGCAAACGGTTTTCATAACACAGCGGCAGTGTATAGTAATGGAGCTTCGCAAGTTATGCTGCAAATTCTGCGAACCTTTGCTCTGCGTCCTTACTTTCCTCTCTACGGTGGGATTTTCGCTTCTTTTTCAGGAAGTTATTTGCGGGATGCCCTAGATTATTTAGATGAACCGCTGCGGCAAGTGGAGAAAACCCAAGAAAAAGCCCGAATATTGACACTTTTAGGTTATTCTCAGCGTGCCTTGGGACAATATCAGCGGTCAATTGAATTTCATCAGCAAGCATTGGAGATAGCCAGGAATGCAGGCGATCGCCCCTGTGAAATCGCCAATTTCAACCATCTCAGCCGTACTTATGTGCAAGAACAAAATTATACCGAAGCGATTAATTATAGTCAGCGGGCATTGATTTTGAGTCGGCAAGCAGGCGATCGTACAGGAGAAGCCAATGCTCTGGTTAATTTAGGTTACAGCGAAGTGATGCAGGCGCAAAAGCTGGAACAAGTAGAACCAGAAATCTATGAATCAGCAATTAACTATTTAGAGCAAGGTTTAAAGTTATCAGAACAATTAGGTGATATTCAAAGTAAAGCTTTATGTTGCAGTAGCTTAGGCATTGCCTATTTAGTTACTGGAGAACCGCAATCAGCAATTACATATTTAGAAAATGGTTTTAAGACAGCACAAATTTCTGGTGATTTATACCTCCAAGGACGAAATTTAGCTTACTTAGCAGAAGCTTATTACCAACTGCTAAACTTTGAAAAAGCTGTTTACACTGGCAGTCTAGGAATGTATTTTTTGGAGCAAATTGCCTCTAGTGAATGGCGACAACCAGCAGGTTTACTGACAATTTTACAAGGACAAATAGGGGCAGAAGCTTTTCAAAATTTATTACAGCAAAATCAACCTAAAATTAAAGCAATTATTGGTGTAGATGGTTACGATCATATTCCGCAATTGTTAGAAATATACAAGCAAGATATGTAATATGGGAATCATAACTAACTTAACCGGACTTGATATTATTTAGGCACTTACCAGTAATAAAATCCCCAGCCCTGCGTTTTGCTTTTCAGGCACAACGCCCACAATTATCGGGTTTAGAAGAAATGTATTTGATAGGGCTGGAGATTTTATTTTTTAGATCTACTTCAGGTGTACCTGCATCAAATATGGGTACTAATTTCCTTCTCTTAGCTACTTATTACCTTTAAATACCACTGTATTGGAATCAAAGAATTGATCTTGGGAAATACTGCCTGGTTGAGTTCCTTGTACCTTTCTAATGGCTAAACTATTGTCTTTTTTGTAGATATAGCGAAGACCATCAAGTTTACCTTCTTTTCTGAGTCTTTCCCAGTCTTCCCCATTGATTTTGAGGGAAACAACCTGACCGCAACCGTTAAAGTACATATCGTTCGTAATCACACCCCCTGACCAACCTGTGAAAGCAAGAGGTTGTTCCCAAAACACTTGAGTAGTAGTAGCCGAGCCTGTATTTAATGTTTGTTGACAACTATTACTAGCAGCAAATGCTACTTGTTGACCTAGTGACAGGCTTAAACATAGTGCGAACAACAGAGCAATGACAATTTTTTTCATAATCAAAATTCACCTTTTGAGAAAACTACAAAATGCGAAACATTAACCAAGCAAACGGTTAAAGCACAGTTTCACCACTACCGCTAGGATCTAACTCTTTGCTGGGACTGATTTGACGTTCAATATCCCAAAGGATGACATCACCATTATTGACAACAACTGTGTCAATTCCTATATCATTGGGTTCGTCGTTAATTGACAAAACCCAAAATTCTTCTGTTTCCGCTTTAATATCACCAATTTTGGTGACGATTTCTCCGTAAGCATCAATATTGTCTGTTTCAAATTTGAAAGATGGTTCTTTTTCAGCCGCTTTGAGCATAGCTGTACGGACAGTTTCGCCTTCAACCCACGGTACTTCCTCTATGTTGAAAATCACTTTTCCGTCATCAAATACAAGTATTGTGACATCACCTTGCGACGCTGAGGAATCTGCAAGCGCTGGACTGATTACCAGTAACAACACTAACACTGTTACGGCTAAAGCTTTGAGTATTTTCATTTAAGACTCCGTTTTTCAATTTTTTTAGTACCATCCATCTTTAATCATTTTTGGATACCTTGAATCAGCCCAAGAACAATTAAAGATTTGAGGTGACGAAATTTGTTCATAGTTTGTATTCCACATGAACATAGCAATATTTTTTCAAATTGAAATTAAAAAAACAAGGACATTTAAGACAGTTAAGACAGTTAAGAAAATCTTTATTGAAACTTTATATTTTATAGTTCTATGATTTCTTACTTTTCCTACTTTTCCTACTTTTCTTACTTTTATATAGGACTCATATTTGATTTTTGAACAAAACTCAGTACACCTTTATTCCTTCTTCCCAGTCCCCATTGCCCCTAATCCCCACTCCCTGCGGTCGTGGGGGCCCCGAGTTCCCCAGTCCCTTACCTCTACGAGTGATTCAGAAATCAAATCAAATTGCTATAGAGAGTGTTTCAAAAATAGTTATGATATTAAATTTCGGTTTTATGGTGATTTTAATGAAATATTGTGATAAATGCCTTTTTTTGCCAAAGGCGGCCGCGATCGCCCTTCGTGGTGCTGCTTGCTCTTTAAATCTGATGTCGTCCTGAAATTATTCAATTTCCTCACAACGAATTAACAGCCTTTCCATCGCTTCTGCCAGAGAAATCAACTCTGTCCAAGAAGAACCACTAACTAAATTTTGGGCGTGGGCTAATCGATTTCGCAGCTGTTCAGCAGATTTCAGGAAACGTTCACCAAAGCGCTTTGATTTGAGTTCAAGTTTTTCCAGAAGTTCTGGTTGATTTAACACCAACTCTCGTTTATCACAAAACTGGAGGTAATCTAACAAATCTGTTGCTTCGTTTCTTTGCTGACTCTCTCGCCATAGTTTTTGTGCAACCCCTAAGCGTTCAGGTTTGAGGACTTTTTGCCAGGAATCTTGCGGATAATAAAGTCGTACCAACCGCAGCAAATTCATTTCTAAAAGTGTCACCAAACCAAACAGCAACATGCGTGCAGGTGCTTTTTGCAAGTCACCACAGGTTACAATGCCACTTACCTGATTGCAGTCTAAGACAAACAATCGCGGAGTTTGTTGCAAAATAGGCAACAACTTGATCAAAGGGGTGGAAATGGCAATGAGTTCTTTGGGATGAAACACCCGTTGAAAATCACTGCACTTACCAGATTTTGCTTGCATCAAACTAGAGCGTTCGATGTAGCCTGTGATAGTGTCTCCCGTTTCAATGCCAACAACATCAAAATCCTGTGTCTGCATCCAATGCAGCACTTTTGTAACCTCTGCCTCAGCTGGCACAGCTTTGAGTGATTCTGCCACATATTCAATGGTGATGTTGTTCTCAAACAAACTCCGTAGGTCTTGGGAACGGGATTTTAGCTGTTTCATCTGCCTTTAGCGCCATAAGACATCCCAGGATTAGTATTTCATGTCAGCCTGCATGGTGTCAGTGCAAGCTATGAACTTCTGTAGATGCCATCTGTGCAAAAGTCTAACGAAAAACTGCAAGTTAATGCTTGATTGGCTCTTGTGGGAGATTTGCTGATAAAAAATTGATGTTTCCCCTGAAAGCGGCAGGAAACTGCATTTTCTTGTGGATGGTCGAGGCTGCTTCCCCCACTGCTTGGGGTATTGGGAAGCTAGTGCCCTCAGAAGGCGATCGCAAACCATGTCGATTTCAAAACTTTTTGATCTACTAAAATTAAGCTTTTTGTTTAATTTAAGGTTAAATTCACAATACTATTACAGCTTCAAGCTAGCAAATATTATGCTCGCTTAAGTTATTTAGACATTGCTCAATGTTTGATTGATGCTTTATAACTATTATTTTGACAGACTTAACTTGCTGAAGATTTTGATATCTTGACTTAGTTTTTTAATATTTATCAATAAGATTTGGAAACCAAAGGTGATTTTGATTTATATCTGGCGATTTTTCCTTGATCAATAGCAAATTCGTAAAACCATTTAATAATAATTATCAAACAGCAAGCTCAACTATATACTATGTTTTCTCCTCATACCAAAAACTAACTCTTAAGATAGAAGGCTGTAATAAATAACAGTTTTATCTTAGAAAATAGATACATTAATTATCAATTATGTAAGGAGACTTTTATGCCGAATCAATCAGAAGAAGGGCGTGAACATCATCGTGGCCCAGACAAAGGTGAAGCTTATGGAGTAGCCGCAGTAACTCAAGCACTTTCAGGTATAGACTTTCCTGCTAGTAAAGAAGAAATACTCCAAAAAGCAAAAGGTCACGAAGAAATTCACTGGACAAAAGACAAAACAGTAGATTTAAAATCGTTACTTGAACAAACAGGGCAAGAGCGGTTTGAAAGTATGCCGGAGTTAGTCGAAGTCATTAGTCAAAGCACAAGAGAAGAAGAAACTGCATAGTAAGTAAACTAATGCTTGTACTATCTGGTGATTTTATCAACTGCTGATACTAATTTGTTTAGTATCAGCAAGAAATCCATTTATTTATGTTCTTTCTTTCGTCTACTAAGACAGAATGAATAACTTTTTACTACGAAAGCCTCATCCCATTATCTTGTCGTTTTTGAAGCTTTCTATGCAATATTGCTACTTTTATTAGTTATATTATTAACTCAATACTACTTAAAAATAATTTTTGTTTCGCTGTTATATTTTCTGCTCTTTATTTACCTTTTGTCGGTTTATTTGGTTAGGTGCAAGATATGAGCCTCCCACGGGCGCGATTAATGCTCCCGCAAAATATGAAAAAAGCACATTTTTATGATATTTCTCAAAACCTTACTGTATAACGGTTCTAAAATGTGCTGGTTACAGCCATTTTCAGATGTATAGACTACAGCTAGGGCTGGGAGTGGAGAGTAGGGAGTAGGGAGTGGTATGGTCTATTGATTTGAAAACTGCTGTAAGAGTTTATTCCTCTTTCCTGCAAGGAGGAGCCACTGCGCGATCGCGCAATGGCTCCAAGATAGCGGGTTCGCCGTTAGGCGTTCTCGTACCCCTACGGGGAAGCAAGCTAGCAAGAGCGTCTTTGTCAGGAGAAGAGTAGCCGCACCAAGCGTCTACAGCAAGAGCGCACTTTGCTATATCAACGTGAGTTCGATGAACCTCTCCCCAACCCCTCTCCGACGCGGAGAGGGGCTTTAAGCTCCTTGCTTAGTAAAAATACTTCAAGCGCCCAGACCCTAAGAGTCTGAGCGCTTGAATAATAGGTTGCAGAGAAACTTCTGCTATGTCACGTCATTAAACAGGCATCATTTGCATAGATCTACAGGATTCTGCACACTTGCGGCAAGCAGTAGCACAATCCATCATCATTTGATCATCGCTCATTTGTTCACAAGTCATTGCACAGCGATCGCACATTTCCGCGCAAAGCATACAAGTGCGTCCCATGAACTCAGAACCACCCATGATCATATTCATACACATCATGCACATTTCAGCACAGTCACGCATCATGCTCATCATGCTCATGTCCATTTGGCTGCCTTTGGTCATGCAGTGAGTCATGGCTTCCATACACATTTTGTGACAATCCATGCAATCGTCCATGCAAGTTTGCATTTCGGGGGTTATGGATTCAGTCATCATCATCATCATAGGAAATGCCTCTTGATTTATTGATGTATTGAGAGTGCCCTAACAAGGACTACTCATAACAGTAATCGTATTCTTTTTAAGAGTCAATGGAGCGTTTTATTACATAATTTATCAACCACTAATTCCGATATAATTACCGGAAATTTCATCTAATTCCACATAAATTAGTGTTGTTTTTATGGCAATTGTTGCTCAGTCAGGGTTTGAATCCCACATTGCTTAGTGGGGATTTATTCAGGTAGTAAGTATCTAACTGGAGATGGCAATAAAAACTTAATATTTAGTGAAATAATGATGTCATATTTTTTTAACAAATGCCTCAACCAAAGCATTTATTAAGTTTTATAAAATTGCAAATAGATACATATGAATATAGTGCTTAACAAAGCAATAAGAAACTCCATCCCCTATTGGATAGAGTTTTTCAGAATGGAGAATTGGAAAGCACCTAGAGAAATACCCAAATTTCTAGCAAAGTGCTGAGTGCTGTAGACGCTTGGTGCAGCTTTCCGCAGGGTGGAGCCAGTGCGCTATCGCGGTTTCCCGACAGCCGCGCACCTGGCGTTAGAAAGCAAGTTATTTCAAGGCTTTGAGCAATCAACACTGTCCTCAACTATGCTTCGACTGCTATAACAGTCAACAGTTATCATCAAGTGATATTCGACAACTGGGAAATAGCCGTCATGGGAAATGGGAAAACCATTCCCCATTCCCAATTCCCCATTCCCAATTCCCCATTTTTATCTGAAAGCATTCTCTAAATCAGCTTGTAAATCCAGCGGATGCTCAATTCCTACAGAAAGACGGATTAAATTATCCTTAATTCCACGTTTAATTCGTTCTGTTTCTGGTATGGAACCGTGGGTCATTTTGGCAGGATAGCACAGCAGTGATTCCACTCCTCCCAAGCTTTCAGCTAGCAAAAACAATTTCAGTTTAGAAACGAATCTTTCAACCTCAGCCAAACCACCTTTTAATTCCAAACTAATCATTCCGCCAAAGCCAGACATTTGTTCTTTTGCTAGTTGATGTTGTTCATGACTGGCTAACCCTGGATAATAAATTCGCTCTACTTTCGGATGCTTTTCTAAAAATTCAGCCAAAAATAAAGCATTTTTTTCATGTTCTCGCATTCTCACAGCTAAGGTTTTAATGCCTCGCAGTACTAACCAACTATCAAAAGGACTAGGAACTGCCCCGATCGCGTTTTGATAAAACTTCAGTTCTGTGTATAATTGCTCGTTAGAAGTGACAACTGCACCGCCAATAATATCGCTGTGTCCCCCTAGATATTTGGTTGTGCTGTGAACTACAATATCAGCTCCTAAATCTAAGGGTTTTTGAAAATAAGGACTAGCAAAGGTATTATCGACTACTAGAACGATATTGTGTTTCCTAGCAATATTTGCTAATGCTGGAATATCAACAATTTTTAACAATGGGTTGGTGGGAGTTTCAATCCAAATTAATTTGGTATTTGGTTGAATGGCTGTTTCAAAATCAGCCAAATTGTCAATATCTACATAAGTAGTCGTCACACCCCAATTTTTCACAACTCTTTCTAGCAAGCGGTAAGTACCTCCATACAAGTCATCACCTGCAACAATGTGATCGCCACTTTTGAGTAGACTTAATACAGTGGTAGTAGCAGCTAATCCAGAGGCAAATGCTAAACCATATTTAGCATTTTCAATTGAGGCTAAAGCCTCTTCTAAAGCATTGCGGGTTGGGTTTCCTGTGCGAGAATATTCATATCCTTTGTGCTGACCTATTGCTTGTTGTTCATAGGTAGAAGTTAAATAAATTGGTACGATTACAGCACCTGTTTGTGGGTCTGATTGTTGACCTTCATGAATTGCTCTAGTTTCAAATTCCATGATTTTTTCCTTGGTTAGTTTTGGCTTTAACTAAATCAATAGATTTCTTGCATAAATATTTTTTTTCACGCAGAGACGCAGAGGCGCAGAGGAGAAAAGAATGCAAAAAGTTTAAGTAGGGTGCGTCATGGCTTTAACCTAACGCACCACCTTATATTGCTTCATCTTTCAATTGACTAATCCAATATCTAATTAAATCGGCTCTGGTGATTAATCCAATGGGGACATCATACTGCGTTATAATAATTCCTGTTGTTCCTGATAAAAGGACTCGGTAAGCTTCGGAAATATCAACTTGTTCATCGAGAATTGGCAGCGGTTTACCCATAACTGCGAGAACTTCTTGGTTAGAAAAGTTGATGCCATCATGAAGAAATTTCATCAAAGATGCCTCATTGAGGCTACCTACCACATGATTGTTATCAATTACTGGTAACTGTGAAATATTCAGCTTTTGCAGTAGGTTGGTAGCTTGGCTCAAGGTATCGCGGGGACTAACAGCAACTAAAGAAGGAAAATCTGTTTTCTGAGCTAAAATTTCACTAACTTTGATGGCTCTTACTGTTTTACCTTCCCAAAAACCATTTTCCTGCATCCAAGCATCGGAGTAGATTTTATTGATGTAGTTTCTTCCTGTATCTGGTAACAAGGCTACAATATATTTTGGTTCTGATAATCGAGTTGCATATTTAAGTGCTGCGGCTACTGCTGTACCACAGGAACCTCCCACTAATAAGCCTTCTTCTCGTGCAAGACGACGAGCCATATTGAAAGATTCTTTATCACTAACTCGAACCATTTCATCGACTATTTGGCGATTAAATGTTTTGGGGATAAAGTCTTCACCAATGCCTTCGACTTTGTATGATTTGGGTGTGTCTCCTGAAAGTATAGAACCTTCTGGATCTGCACCAACAATGACTATATTTGGATTTTGTTGTTTGAGATATTTGGCAACTCCTGAAATTGTACCACCTGTGCCCATTCCTGCTACAAAAACGTCAACTTTTCCCTGGCTATCTGCCCAAATTTCTGGGCCAGTGGTTAAGTAATGGGCTAGAGGATTATCTGGATTTTCAAACTGATTTGGTCTGTATGCTCCTGGTATTTCTTTGGCGAGTCTTTCTGCTACGCCGTTATAACTTTCTGGTGAGTCGGGTGCTACTGATGTGGGAGTGACGACTACTTCTGCACCGTAAGCTTTGAGGAGGTTAATTTTATCTTGGCTCATTTTATCGGGCATGACAAAAATACACCGATATTTTTTCACTGCTGCAATTAATGCTAGTCCTACACCAGTGTTGCCTGCGGTAGCTTCTATTATGGTTCCCCCTGGTTGCAATTGACCTGTTTTTTCTGCTGCTTCTATCATGGCGAGGGCTATTCTATCTTTGGTGCTTCCGCCAGGGTTGAGATATTCTACTTTGCCATAAATGGGGGAGGATATATTATCTGTTACTCTGTTAATTCTGACTAATGGAGTTCTACCAATTGCTTGTAAAATGTTGTCGTAAGTAGACATGGTTACTCCTAGTTGGTGATGAGAAATATGTGGTTATGGGTCTTTCATGGATAAATTAGGGGATGTTGAAACGAACCGCAAAGGCGAGGCAGCGCCGTGGGCGGGTTTCCCGACTTGAGGAGCCACTGCGGTCTTGGGGTCTCCCCAAGTGGAGCAAGTGGCGTGCGACTGCCGTCGCAAAGAGCGCAGAGAGAAGAGTGTTAATTTTGAGGCAAGAGCAATTTTTTAAGTTTTCATTTAGGCTGTTGCTTTGAGTTTGAGTAAGTTATTGGCGGCTGCTTGCAGGGTTTCAGGTTTTTTACTGAAGCAAAAGCGAATGAATGATTTTCCTTTGTCTGGTTGGTTGAAAAAGCTGGAACCAGGAACTACGGCTATACCAATGTTTTTGATTAGGTGGTTGGTGAATTCAATGTCGTTTTTGTAGCCAAATTTGGATATGTCTGCAAAGACGTAATAGGCTCCTTTGGGTATGAAGTAGGGTATGTCAATTTCATCTAAGATGTTTAAGATGGTGTCTCGTTTGTTGTGGTAAAGTTTGGCTAGTTCTTGATAGTAGGTTGGTGGCAGTTGCATGGCGGCTACTCCGGCTCTTTGCAAGGGTGCAGGCGCACCGACGGTTAGGAAGTCATGTACTTTACGAATCGCTCCTGTGAGTTGGGGGTTTGCTAAGATGTAGCCAACGCGCCATCCGGTGACGCTGTATGTTTTGGATAGACCGTTGATGGTAATGGTGCGTTCTTCCATTCCGGGAAGGGTGGCTAAGGCTATGTGTTGGGTGTCATCGTAAAGGATGTGTTCGTAAATTTCGTCTGTGAATGCTAGTACGTCCCATTTCTGGCAAAGTTCGGCTATCAGGGTGAGTTCTTCACGGGTGAAGACTTTACCTGTGGGGTTGTGGGGGGTGTTGATGATGATGGCTTTGGTGTTGTCGTTAAATGCTTGACGTAATTCTGTTTGGTCAAATGTCCAGTCGGGGGGATGCAATGTAACATATCTGGGTGTGGCACCAGCTAAAATGGCGTCGGGGCCGTAGTTTTCGTAATAAGGTTCAAATACAATCACTTCGTCTCCTGGGTCGATGGTTGCTAACATGACAGCTGCCATTGCTTCTGTTGAACCGCAAGTAACGGTGATTTGTGTTTCGGGGTTGATGTCTAAGCCTAAATACCACTGGACTTTTTTGGCGATCGCCTGCCGAAATGCGACATCGCCCCAAGTTATCGCATACTGGTTAACATCGGTTTCTATTGCTTCATAGGCTGCTTGTTTTAATTCCGTCGGACAGGGAAAATCAGGAAACCCCTGTGCCAAGTTCACAGCACCATATTGCAATGCTACCCTTGTCATTTCCCGAATGACAGACTCTGTAAACTGGCTGGCTTTGGCTGATATTTTTTGGCGCTGAATCTTGGTCACTTTCCCTGTGCCTCCCGCTTATCTGTGTTAAAGTTCTATGGAAATTGGTAATTTCCAGGTAAACTACATAATATCTGTAAATTTACAGTAGTATACTCAATTTCTAGAACTCTAATAAACGCAAGTCTTGAACTCTCAGCCGGATTCCTGATAGATTATTGAAAATAATTATTAATAATTGAAGGTACTGTACCAGAATTATTATGAAATCTCTGCACCGTCCCGATTTATATGGCTGGTCTACTTTCAATCCTGCAAGAAATATTGATTTCAATGGGATTGCCTGGATACGCCCAGATGGTAACATCTTGATTGATCCAGTAGCCTTATCAAACCATGATTGGAATCACTTGCAATCTCTCGGTGGTGTGGTTTGGATTGTGCTGACGAATTCAGAACATGTGAGGGCAGCCAAGGAAATAGCGGATCAAACCTATGCTAAGATAGCCGGGCCAGCGGCGGAAAAAGATAATTTCCCTATACGTTGCGATCGCTGGTTGTCTGATGGTGATGAGTTAGTCCCAGGACTAAAGGTGATTGAACTCCACGGTTCTAAAACTCCTGGAGAATTGGCTTTGCTACTAGAACAAACAACTTTGATTACCGGGGATTTAGTGCGGGCACGGAAAGCCGGTAGTTTAACTATCCTACCAGATGATAAGTTGATGAATAAAAAACAAGCAATTGAATCAGTGCAGCGACTGGCACAATTAACTCAAGTAGAAGCGGTATTGGTGGGCGATGGCTGGCCTGTTTTTCGCGATGGGCGCGATCGGCTTAAGGAATTACTCGCAACGTTGTGATTAGAGAAAGTCGGCGGGAAATTCTACTTTCTGACCTCATCGCTAAATTAATTTAACGTGAGTTCGATGAGTACTGTTATGACCTCTGCCCCAACCCCTCTCCTACCTTGAGAGGGGGGTAAAAGAGTAATTTTTTCTTGTTCGTCCCTCCTAAAAGGCGAGGCAGGTTAGGAGGGAGAAGTTTGTCGAACTCACGTTAATTTAGATTTTCTGTGCTTACTTAAAAATCACGAAATTCCTTGCCGTGCCATACGCGTAAGACAAATATAGTATCTTCTTCACGGAGGTAACGAACCACGTAGTTTCCGGCAATCAGTTCACGCAGGTTTTCAAGCTCCGGGACAGGACGGCCTACGTCAGGATAAAGTACAAGTTTTCCTATAGCCTGCCTAAGCCGTAGCGATACTCGCTCTGCCGCCTGTGGATTGTTTTGGGCAATGAACTCTCTTAGCCGTACTAAGTCCTGTACCGCACTTTCTGAGAACAGAAGCTTCATATCTTCGGTGCAGGAGTTTCGACAGTGGTTCCCCAAGTTTCAAGCCACTTCATAACTTCCTCTCCAGAAACGACCCTTTGCGCTTGAATGTCAGCGATCGCTTCTTGTGTCTCTTCAAGCATTCTCAGTTTTTGCTCCTCCCGTGCAATGTACTGCCGTAGAGCGTCGTTGATTATCCAGCCTTTCGTCCGTTGCAATTTCGCTGCCGTCACTTCAAGCTTCTCTTCGAGGTCATCATCAAGTCTGAAACTTGTGGTACTCATATTTTTACCTGATATAATGCATTATACTGCATTGCAGTATAACAAAAAATGCCCTATTCCCAACCTCAACCAAATAATCTCGCTGCGTAAGTCCTGAATTTATTTCTTGAAGTTCCCTTTCCCACTAATCTATGGTAAGTTTAACTACAATCTAGCAGCTAGTCTGTTGTTCAGCTGACTCAGGATTTATAGCAACAGATGATAAAACTCAGACACACAAAGACTTTTCACCCAGTCCCCATTGCTCCTAATCCCCACTTCCTGCGGTCGTGGGGGCCCCGAGTTCCCCAGTCCCCAGTCCCCTGCTATATATGGCAGACAACAGTACAAGTAATTCTAATTCTCAAACAGAGTCTATTCTTAACGCTAGTGTCAGCGATCAAGCAGCAGAGTCAGACTCGCTCGGCTTTGAACCTTATGTTACAGCTATTGCTGAATTTTTAACCAATCCTGTAACTCAACCGCCGTTAACTATTTCCATAGAGGGTGCGTGGGGTAGCGGTAAGTCTTCTTTTATGAAGCAACTCCAGAAAGCTATTGAAGAAAGTCAACAGAAAAAGTTTGAGAAGAAGTTACAAAACAATCTGGGGAAGTTTGAAGGCAATGCAAGGGCAAATATTAGAAAGTTTACCCAGCACTTACCAAACAGGCTTGATGACACTTTTGAATTTATTTCTATTCTCAGTTTATCTATTTTAATTAGTATATATAAAACTTTACGCTTAAATATTAATAAGTTTAAACCTAGACCAAGGACAATTTGGTTTAATGCTTGGAGACATGATAAAGCTGAGGCTTTATGGGCAGCCTTTGCACTGGAATTTCTGCGTAAAATCTCTCAATTTCGCCATCGTAGCGATATCTTTCCGATTTTAACAGGTAACTTGAGGCTGCTTTTGCTTCGTTTCGACTGGAAAAACGGATTTCAGCTAATCTTTATAGTTCTGTTTGGTTTATTTATCATCATCACACTGGCTGTTGTGGCGTTGCAAAAAGTAGACGAATTATTGCAGAATGGAAATCAGATTAAGCAAGCCTTCAAGCAACTTTTTCAGCAAAAGTTAACTCTTTCACCAGAAATTCTGAAAATTATAGTCTATGGATTTTCAGTCACAGGTTTTATATCACTTTTGCTCAAACTCCTAAATGTAGGCGACCCCAAAAACGATTTAACTAAATATCTCAAATCGCCTAATTATGAAAATCAAACTAGTTTTGTCGAAAAGTTCCACGAAGACTTCAAAAAGATTGTAGAAGCATACGCGGGGAAAAATAAAGTATACGTTTTTATTGATGACCTTGACCGTTGTGAACTTCCTAAGTCTGCTGATTTGATGCAGGCGATAAATATGATGATAGCCAATGACCCGCAATTAATTTTCATTCTGGGTATGGATAGAGAAAAAGTAGCGGCGGGTATTGCAGTCAAATATAAAGAAGTGATTCCTTATGTAGCCCTTGATGTGGAAACATCAGCTAGCTATGGTTCATCTATTAAAGCAATGGAATATGGTTATGCTTTTTTGGAGAAGTTTATCCAAATTCCTTTTCAAGTACCACAACCGGCTCAATCAGACTTTCAGCGTTTTTTAGATCAAATCGCCCTTCCTGTACCGCAAAAAAAGAAACCCAGTTTTGCAAAGTCTATTCGCAATTATATTTTTAGATTATTAAGACAATTGAATAATCAGCAACAGTCAAGCCCAAATTTAGCAGAATCAACTCCAATAGTCCCACAACAACAGCAAATACAAACCCGACAAGAAACCAGATTAGAACGTCGTGAGAGAATCAAACTGGATGTAACCCAAGATTCTCAAACAGTGCGGGATATTGTGTTAATGGTCGCCCCTGCTTTAGATTATAATCCCCGTCGTTTGAAGCAGTTTCTTAATTTGTTTAGACTCAAAACCTATATTGCCAGCAATACGGGTCTATTTGATGAAATAGTTTTTTCCGGTACATCTATTAATCAACTTTTGACTTTAGAGCAGTTGGGCAAATTTACTGCTATTGCTGTAAAATGGCCGAGACTAATTGTTGATTTAGATGTAGACCGCCAGTTACTAAAAAACTTACAAAAAGCTGCGCTGAATCATACTGCTGACTTTGACTTGAGTCAATGTAATGAAATTACAAAATATTGGGGTAGTAAACTAAAATTAATCGAACTACTCCGCTATCCTCAATATCATGCTTCACAATCAGAGATAATAGATATAGATGAGAAATATAGCCTGGAAAAAGTAGATGTAGATAAACTCTTACAAGTGTCGCCAGGAACTCAAGATGACCTCAGTTCTGAAAGAGGCGTAGACTACACCAAACTGCGCGACTTCCTAGCAGCAAGAAACTGGAAAGAAGCTGATAATGAAACTTATTTGGTGATGTTGCAAGCTGTAGGAAGAGAGGAAGGCGACTGGTTACGTCCAGATGAACTTTTAAACTTCCCCTGCACTGACCTGCACACAATTGACCGCCTGTGGGTTAAATACAGCAATGGGCGTTTTGGCTTCAGCGTTCAGAAGAACATTTACTTAGAAGTCGGCGGTAAGCTTGACGGGAAGTTTGATGAAGAAGTCTGGATCAAGTTTGGCGATCGCGTGGGATGGAGAGTGGAAGAAAACTGGATAATATGGACGCAAGTAACTTTTGATACCTCAGCCCCTTGGGGACACCTCCCTGTTTTTACCTCAGCCCCTTTTTGGTTGGATGGGGGTAGGGGTTTTGGGGT
>NZ_JAECZC010000002.1:0-139535 GCF_016056305.1 Amazonocrinis nigriterrae CENA67
CTGTTACCCCTAATCCCCACTCCCTCCGGTCGTGGGGGCCCCGAGTTCCCCTGCTCCCCTGCTCCCCATCTCCCTTGTGCCACTTCTTCAAATATCCTGAAATCTGGAGCATTTCCTGGGGCTGATGTATATACTCGAAGTCTAAGACTAGGCAGACGCGAGTATGATAGTAGATTGGCTAGTTGTTTGGGGTGTCACTCAAGCTGTCGGGTTTGCTTTTAAGCCGATTTTCGAGGACTTAGCAAAAGACGCGGCTAAAGACTGGGCTAAAGATTTATTAAAAGGTATTCCCAAAAATATCTTACAGCGCCTCAAAAAAGAAGATATTGAAATTGCTGCTGGCAAAGCACTCAAGGAATTTTTGCAACTAATGCAGCAGGAATTAGAAGACGCAGACTTAGAAGAAGCGGAACTAAAGCAATACACTCAACCCTTAAAGAAATTTATTAATAACAAATCTCTGACAGAGATTTTAGGTCGTCCTTTTCAAGCAGACTGTCAGTCTCTAGACTCTAAAGTATTGGCAAATGCTTGGTATGAGATGAATTTAGTGATTCTACCTCATGGATTTGACTGGGAAAGACTCACCAAGCGCTATCTGAAAAAAGTTAAATCAATTATTAGAGAATCAGATGATTTACGTTCTATCTTAGATTCACAAAATTTAGAAGAAGTGAAGAATACCTTGCAACAAATCGCTGGGGTTACTACAGATTTTGATTTGCGAGGATATCAAGAAGGATTGCGCGAACGATATGGCAATCTAAAATTAGATAGTTTAGATACTACTGGTTATGCCTATAACGAATTGAAGTTATGGCGATTGTTTATTGCTTTGAATGTGCGGGAAGTTCACCAAGTTTTGCCACAAGTACACGAACTTCCGAAAGAACATCTCAGGCGATTACGAGAAAGTCAGCAATTAGAGGAAGAAATTGCACTCGAAGAATTAGAAGGCTATAAGCGAATTTATTTTGAACAACCGATACATTCTGTACTGGATATTATTAGCGATCGCCAGACATATAAATATATAGTAATTTTGGGAGATCCGGGTTCGGGAAAGTCTACCTTATTGCAATTTCTCGCACTCAACTGGGCAGAAACACCTCTGAATAATATTATTTCTCAGCCCATTCCTTTATTAATTGAGTTACGCACTTATATTCGTAGGCTAGAAAATAATGAGTGTCATAATTTTCTAGAATTTTTCCATCAATGTAGTGGTACTGTTCATCATCTCAATCAAAATATCCTCCATGAACATTTAAAAGCTGGTAATGTTTTAGTAATGTTTGATGGTTTAGATGAAGTATTTGAAATCGGCAAGCGAGAAGATATCATCACCGATATTCATCGCTTCACAAATGAATATCCTAACGTGCGGGTGATTGTGACTTCGCGTGTGATTGGTTACAAACCGCAGCGGTTACGAGATGCTGAGTTTCGGCACTTCATGCTACAAGATTTAGACTCAGAACAAATTCAAGATTTTATCAACCGCTGGCATGAGTTAGCCTTTCATGATCCAGTGGATAAATTGCGAAAAAAAGAGCGATTGCAAAGAGCAATTGACACTTCAAAAGCAATTGTAGAACTAGCAGGTAATCCTCTTTTATTAACGATGATGGCAATTCTCAATCGTAATCAAGAACTGCCAAGAGACAGAGCGACACTTTATGAACAAGCATCACGAGTACTGCTGCATCAATGGGATGTGGAACGCGCCTTAGTCGAAGATGCTCGACTCGATCCAAAAACTATTGATTATAAAGATAAGCAAGCAATGTTGCGTCAAGTTGCCTATCATATGCAAACCAGTGAAAAAGGTTTGGCAGGTAATTTAATCAGTGTAGGCGATTTAGAAAATATTTTGATTCGCTACCTAAAAAATATCGAATTTGAGCAGCCGACAAAAGTTGCCAGGGTGATGATTAATCAACTGCGGACTCGCAACTTTATGTTATGTTTTTTGGGTGCAGATTACTATGCATTTGTGCATCGGACTTTTTTAGAATATTTCTGCGCTTGGGAATTTGTCTGGCAGTTTAAAGAAACACAAACGCTGTCAATTAAGGAACTCAATCAAGAAGTTTTTGGTAAACATTGGCAAGATGAAACTTGGCATGAGGTATTACGTTTAATTACAGGAATGATTGAGCCAAGATTTGTCTGTGAAATTCTAGATTACTTGATGGCTCAAAATGGTGAAGCAGGAAAATTCATTAACCTATTTCTAGCAGCCAAGTGTCTTGCAGAAGTGCGAAATCGCTTATTAGTTGCGTTAACAGCAACTAAATTACTATACAAAATCAAAGATTTAACTAAATATGACCTTGGTTACTATTACCAACCTTATCGAGATGAAGAAGAAACTAAGCTAGTACAGGAAATTCGTACTAAAGCTGTTGCATCTATAGCTATAACTTGGAAAGATGACCCTGATACTCTTCCTTGGTTGAAACAACTAGCTACGGCTGATGATTATGAGTATATTCGCCGTGCAGCTTTGCAAGAATTAGCCAGAGGTTTCAAAGATGATCCTGATACTCTCCCTTGGCTGAAACAATGCGCTACTACTGATGATGATGCAACTGTGCGACAAGCAGCTGTGCAAGAATTAGCTAGGGCGTTCAAAGATGATGCTGATACTTTCCATATCTTAAAACAAGCTGGCACTGTTGATGATAATGAGTATGTGCGACAAGCAGCTGTGCAAGAATTAGCTAGGGCGTTCAAAGATGAACTAGATACCCTAACTTGGCTAAAAGAACACACCAATGCTGATAAATCTGGGACGGTACGACAAGTAGCAGTACAAGAATTAGCTAGAGGATTTAGAGATCATCCAGATATTCTTCCTTGGCTGAAAAAATGCGTTTCTGCTGATGATTGGACTGTGCGACAAGTAGCATTACAAGAATTAGCTAGAGGCTTCAAAGATGATCCTGATACTCTGCTGATCCTTAAACAACGTGTAACTGCTGATGATAATGAATATGTGCGACAAGCAGCAGTACAAGAATTAGCCAGAGGCTTCAAAGACGATGCTGATACTTTTTTCATGCTCAAACAACGTGCTACTGCTGATCAAGATTCAAATGTACGACAAGCAGCAGTACAAGAATTAGCGCGGGTATTTAAAGAAGAAGCAGATACCTTACTTTGGCTAAAAGAACGCGCCAATGCAGATAATGATAGATATGTGCGACAAACAGCAGTACAAGAATTAGCCAGAGGGTTTAAAGATGACCCTGATATCCTTCCCATTTTAAAACAACGAGCGATCGCGGATCAATATTCAGATGTGCGACGTGCAGCAGTGCAAGAATTAGCTAGAGGATTCAAAGATAACTTTGACACTCTTGTTATTCTCAAACAACGTGCGATCGCTGATGATAATGAGTATGTGCGACGTGCTGCATTACAAGAATTAGCGCGTGGGTTCAAAGATGACCCTGATACCCTCTCCATCCTCAAAAAACATGCTGCATCTGATAAATCTGGAACTGTGCGACAAGCAGCATTACAAGAATTAGCGCGTGGATTCAAAGATGATTATGATACCCTCCTAATCCTGAAAAAACGCGTTGCATCTGATAAATCTTCAGATGTCAGGCATACTGCATTGCAAGAATTAGCTAGAGGGTTTAAAGATGAACCTGGAATGTTTGAAGTATTCTATAACTGTGCTATCAATGACCCGTTTGTGCGTGAGTATAACTTTCAAGACAACCCGCGAAAAGTAGCACTTGAGGCAATTATTGAACAACATCTTCAGCATCCCCAGACTTTACCACTATTGCACGACAGAGCAGAAAATGACTCAGATGAACAAGTACGCGAGTTTGCTAATAAGAAGTTAGCAGAGTTTGGTAGGGGATGAGGGGGATGGGGAGCAGGGGAGCAGGGGAGCAGGGGAGATGGGGGATAAAAACAAATGACAACTGACAACTAACAACTGACAACTGACAACTAACAACTGACAACTGACAACTGACAACTAACTACCCAATTCTCAGCCCCATGATCATCAAGTCTCGTTCAACACCGTCGAGTTCTGCAACTTGCGGTAAATGTCCCCAGGTTTGAAAACCAAAGCTTTCAAAGAGCTTTAAACTAGGATGATTATGGGCAAAAATAAAGCAAACTAGGGTTTTTATACCCAAACGAGGACTTTCTTGAATTGCTTGCGTTAGGAGTTGTCGTCCCAAACTACGCCGATGAAAAGCTGGGGCAATGTAAATACTAATTTCGGCGGTTGTACTATAGGCTGGCCGCCCATAAAATGATTGAAAACTCAGCCATCCAGCAATTTCTGCCTCTACTTCAATTACCCAAAGTGGCCGTTGTGAGGGCGATCGCCCTTGAAACCATGCGCGGCGACTTTCTACAGACACTGGTTCTAAATCAGCCGTTGCCATGCGACTTGGAACAGCAGCATTGTAAATTGCCACAATTGTAGGCAAGTCAGTTTCGGTTGCGTGGCGGATAGTCATCACTGCCGTTTAGGAGAGAAGTTAAAAATATTCAAAAATAATACAGCGTTTACGTTAGTAATTCTAGGCTCCCACTGCAATTACAGCGGTTTGCTTTTAAGTGAGGTACAAAACGCAGGACTCAAAATAATATATGAAAAGTTTTTACCTCCTGCCTCTTGCCTCCCATTGGAGTACAAGATTTAATTTCTACAACTTCATCACAAGATTATAGAAAAGTTGACTATTATTTCGTAGCCATAATTACAAAATATCTTTGAGTTTTAGTTACAAATGTTCCTTCCTCTTGTCTACAGCTAAAGGTAGAGGGTAATTCTATAAGTTTTATTTAGTATCAAGATAGATATGAATATTTATGGTTGAGTTTTTATGTCTCATAATATTGTTAAGTCCAATGATATTTCTAGAGAAAATATAGAGGATACTCCAAGGAATACACCTATAGAAATAGGATTTTCTTTATTTCTCGGACAATTGAGAACAGGTATTTGGCTATTAGGTATTCCTTCTTGGCTTTTTGGCATCACCGATAGGAGTATGTCTGCATTTGCTGATGGATATTTATCTACCATAGAAGTTTTTCAGCTGTTTACAGCTTCCTTCTTTTTTCTAAGTTGGCTATATTTGAAACCAGATAATAGTTTAGATGCTAGCTCAAATCAAGGATGTCTCTGTCCAACTCAAGCAAATAATTATGAGTTGAAAAAGCGACATATGATCAGCCAAGAGTATATTTTACCTTTTCCTTATCTTTGTCAAATCTACCACTTATTGAATTTAAAACACTTAGAAACAGTTCATAGTTTTAGTTTGAGTAACTTAAAAATTTTGCATGTCAGTCATTTTCAACCAACAAGTATTGGTGGTATAATCAAATTCCAAACAATTTTAGATTCTCCAGTCAATCCTCTGAGAATTTGGAGACAACCAATTGTAGAAGTAGATTTAATACTACATAATCCTTATACTGTAGAACTAAGTATTCCAGTCTACGATAACAAAAGAATAATTGTTATATTTAATGCCTTACCCTTAACTGAGAATGAGCATCAATTCTTTATCGAGATTTACAGTGACCTAGATTGGCCTAAACCATTACTGCAAATCTTGTTACATTTTGCTTCTTGTTTAACGCTGTTTGAAGATTGGCCTTATCTACGTAATTTAGCTGAAATAAATATAGAGCGTTTATTCAAATTAAATAAGTTTTCAAATCACGCAAGTATGTTACTATTTCATCGATTTGTTGAGTTATATGGTACAGGCATAGAAACGACTAAATTAATTGAGGGAAGTGATGATTAGTGAGGAAGTTTTCGGAGCAGGGGAACTCGGGGCCCCCACGACCGAAGGGGAGTGGGGATTAGGGGCACAGGGGAGATGAGGAGCAGAGGAGATGGGGAGCTGGGGAGATGGGGACAAAGAGAATAGTTCCTAACTCTCAACTCTTAGTTTTTAACTCTTAATTCCTAACTCTTAACTCCTAACTCCCAACTCCTAATTTATTTACGCGCGTGCTAATAAGGGTGCAGCAGCTAGTAAGGTTTTAGTGTAAGGATGCTGAGGATTGGCAAAAATCTGTTTTGTAGGGCCTAGTTCTACAATTTGTCCTCCATTCATTACAGCAATACGATCGCACAAAAATCTCGCTAACCAAAGGTCATGAGTGATGAATAAATAGGTTAATTCAAACTCTTCTTTTAACTGCAACATTAAATCTAATACTTGTGACTGCACGCTAGCGTCTAACATACTCACGGGTTCATCGCAGATTAGCAGTTTAGGATGAGTAATTAAAGCACGAGCGATCGCAACTCTCTGCTGCTGTCCGCCAGATAAATCTGATGGATAACGCTCATAATAAATTTCTGGCGGTGTTAATCCCACTTTCTCAAGCATCCACAAAACTTGTTGTTTTGCTTTGGCTGAATCAGCCATATGATGAATCAATAAAGGATCAGCTATACTTTGTCCCACTGTCATGGCTGGATTCAAGCAAGCATGGGGGTCTTGAAACACCATTTGCATTTGTCGCCGTTCAGCACGAATTTCTTGAGGCGACAGGGTAGTTAAATCTTTTCCTAAAAACTCGACTTTGCCAGCAGTGGGACGTATCAGTTGTAATATTGTCCGTGACAATGTACTTTTACCACAGCCTGATTCGCCGACTAATCCCAGAATTTCCCCCGGATACAGATCCAGGTTAATACCATCCACTGCTTTAATTGTCTGACTTTGCCCTTTAAACAGTCTTTCAATAAAGTTCGGTTCTATGGTGTAATGCTGCTTTAGTTCTGTGACACGCAGGATTGGGGATTGGGAATTAGGAATTGGGGAGGAACTATCTCCAGTCGCTAGTCCCCAGTCACCAGTCCCCAATCCCTCAGCCTCATCTACTGTTTGAATGTGCAATGCAGCTTGTAAAAGCGATCGCGTGTATTCGTGCTGGGGTTGCTTAAATACGGATTCTGTCAAACCCATTTCTACTATTTTGCCGTTGTACATCACGCCAATGCGATCGCAATATTCTGCTACCATTGCCAAATCGTGAGAAATCAGCAACAGTCCCATATTTTCTTCAGCGCACAGTCGAGTTAATTCTTGTAAAATCTGGGCGGAGACGGTGACATCTAAGCTGGTGGTGGGTTCATCTGCGACAATTAACTTGGGGCTTAGAAGTAAAGCTAAAGCGATCGCTACTCTTTGACGCATCCCACCGCTAAACTCGTGAGGATACTGATTCCAACGACTAGCAGGAATCTTGACTTTATCCAAAGTTGCAAGTGCTTTTTGTTTTGCTTCCCGCGCTGATAATTCTGGTAAATGCGCCTGTAAAGTTTCAATACAGTGATTACCAATGGTCATCAACGGATCGAGGCGTGTCATCGGGTCTTGAAAAATCAGCGCCACCGCCTCTCCGCGAAATTTCCGCAACTCAGATGGCGTTAAGTCAAACACCGATTGTCCCTGAAATGTTACTCGTCCCTCAACTTGGCTAGAGGCTGGTAGCAAGCGCATTGCAGCGCGTCCTATAGTTGATTTACCACAACCAGATTCTCCTACCAATCCCATTCTTTCACCAGCTTGCAACGTGAAAGATACATCATCAACTGCCCATCTCAACTCTTCTCCACCAGGTCGAGGATAAGCAACTCGCAGATTTTCGATACAAAGTAAGGCTTCACTCATAGTTTAGTTGTCAGCCCTGAGCTACCAGCTTCTATAATTTCTCCAGATTAACTCTAGTCAGTGATTTTAGATTTAACAACCCCCAGTTCACTATGCATGGGGGTTTCAGCATCAGGAATTATTAGCGATCGCCTGCACAAACTCATTAAACAGCAGCGGTGGCTTTGCTTTTTGACATTTTGCTCAATGTCCGTCAGTAGACCAGTGGGGGCGATCGCCAATCAACTTAATTACACCATAAGAGCGACCAACCTGCCATAATGTAGAATTTTCATAACTTGTTCGCGGCTCACCAATACTAATTGTAGTTCCACTAGCATTTTTGATATTTAAAGTTCCTGACCAAGTGATTTCCCAATCAATTGCTAATCCTTTGGTGTGACGAGAGGTGAGAGCAGGTTGATAAGCAATATCATAAGCAGACACCATTTCTTTGGCAGCCTGAATTGAGGCTATCTTCGTATAATGTACCCAATTAATATCTACATTGGGCATAGGTGGAACGTCTTGAGGTTCTATTTCATTGCTATTAATTAGTTGGAAAGCGTAGTGCATTAAATAAGCTCGTTCTGGTGGACGGAATCCCGATGCAATACTGATAGTAGCTCCAGCATTTCGTAAGGCTTTCTCAAAGGCTTGTACTTTCTGACGAAAGGGAGAAGCTAAATCTTCAATTGAGTCACTGTCTGGAAAAAAGTTAATCCAATTTTTACCACTCAGGCGTTCTCTTAATTTTTTGGCATATTTGGTTAAGCTGTCTAAAGCTAACTCCAAATCACTACCCAGTTTTGTTTTTGTTGCATCAGAAAGCTGTTGAGCTAACTCGGCTGTAAAACGAACATCTCTTTTTTTGTAAGTTTCGGCTAATCCTCTTGTACTAATGATGCCAAAATCTCCATCAACTACTAAGGGGGGATTTAAAGTAGCGATCGCAGTTAAACTTTTTTGTAGGTCTTTGACTTCAGCCTCTCCCAAATTCAGATAGGCTAACAATTTATTTGTAGCCTTGGTATAGAAAGCAAAATAAATAGCAAATCCTTGTTCTAATGCTTTTTTATAAGTAGCATTATCTACAATTCCCGTTGGCGTTAATTTGTTTTTAGTCTGATATTCACGGGTTGCATTATTCGTAATATTCCCAAAATCTCCATCCACCGCAGCAATAGGAAAGTCATGATCTAAAAGAAATTGTTGCCAAGCGGTGACAGTTAGTCCTTGGGAACCTTTTTTCAGGGTAGGAAGTTGTAAAGCTTCGGGTTTAAAGCTCATAGTTTTAATCTCTTGAGACAATATTCACAGTATAATTTTTCATTTTTAGTATAATTTTTCCAATTAATGTAATATACGAGGGTGCGTTGTCCTATTGTGATAACGTACCCTACAAAAGCTGGTTACAATATCGTAAATCAAGTTTTGTGACTTGAAAATCAAGTTTCTGACTCGTAAATCGAGTTTTTTCAGTCCTAAACCTCTAAATACTAACAAATTCCAGCACCAGGCGACTGGAAGTCGCCGCCATTTGCTTCAACGGGGAGAATCCCCGCAGCGCGGCCAAAAGGGGTTCCCCGACTTTAAGTATGTGGTGTGCGATTTCGCTCTCGCTAGGACTAGGTGCTTTGTATTACTAGGGGCGATCGCATTGCAATCAAACTTTTTGGCTAAAAGCTTGCGATATTTGTAAACTTTGACATTTTATGTATGGGTGTAGTCAAATAAATTATCGAGCAATATGAGTCACCGTATTTGATTTCAACTCAATTAGGATTGCTATATGCTAATTCTTCTCAGCTACTCGCAGAATCACCTGGAATTATTCACGAGTTGGGATGTTGATACGGTACTGAAAAGGATTGATGGTTCTCATCAGGTATGGTTACGCTGCATTCATTTCCGCGATCGCACTGGAACAGCCAGAATTGTCAACCACTTTGGACTCAATCCATCTCGTGTTGATATGATTTTTAATCATTCCCCTACAGGAATTGATGAAGACATGGAAGATTGTTTATTTGATAGCTATGAAATACTAACTCATCAAATAAAAAATCGAGAGTTTCAGGTGGCGCATGGCAGTATTATAGTGGGAACTAATTTTATTATTACATTTGAAATCACTGAAGTCAAAGTCTTAAGTATATTAAGCAATAATATTCAAAAGCGAACTATAGATATTCAAGAGTCAGGAGTTGATTATCTTTTATATCTGATTTTTAAAAATATTTTGAATAATTATCATAGTGTCTTTGACTATATTTCTAGACAACTTGATGATTTAGAAGATGAAGTTTTAGCAAATGCTGGTGATGAAACAACGTACAAAAAAATTGCCACGATGAGGCAATCTACGCGTTCTGGGCGGCGTAATTTTCAAAGTATCAAGTCACTTTTAGCTATTATAAATTATGAAGATTTCCAATGGATTACTCAGCCAGTCAAAGCATTATTCAATCAAGAATTGGCTCATCAAGTTGATAATCTCTGGCAAGAATATCAAGCGCTGAGAGGCTGGATGTCAGAATTAATGGAAATTCAACGCGATAATATTGCAAGCAAAACCAGTGAACGAATTAATCGCCTAACTATCCTCTCGACTATATTTTTACCGCTTACTTTTATTACTGGCTTCTATGGAATGAACTTTAAATATATGCCAGAATTAGAGCAACCTTTGGCTTATCCTATTGTCATCAGCGTCATCATATTAATTGTAATTACTAGTATTGCCTATGCTAGACAACAACGTTGGTTATAGGGAATTGGGAATTGGGAATTGGGAATGGGGAATGGGGAATGGGTAATTGGTAATTGGTAATTGGTAATTGGTAATTGGTAATTGGGTATGGGAAAAATTGTTTTTTGTCCCCCTATCTTCTCATCCCCCCATCTCCCCATCCCCTCATCTCCCCATGTTTTCAAAAGCGATAGCCAACGCTGAAGTAAAAGCCATCATCTTGGGCATTTGTGCCTCGGTCATCTAAATCTATCAAAGGTAGGGCATAATCTAGCCTGACATTGAGACGTGGTATTGGCTCGAATAAAACTCCCATTCCTAAACCGGCTAAAAACTTTTGTCTTTGTAAACTATTGGGGTTATCATCTACATTCCAAACGTATGCTAAATCAAAAAATGGGGCAAATTGTAACATGGAATTTCCTGCTGGGTTACGTTGCACTGTGATGCGGTCTTCCAGAGAAAATCGCACGCCGTTGTCAGCAGCGCGGACATTTTGCCGATAACCACGCACTGACTGACCACCACCAACTACAAATTGCTGGGAGGGTAACAAAGCATTCGGTGTAAGTTGTATCTCTGCTTGAGCAATTAATAAATTACCTTCACTTAAGCGTTGCACTCGCTGGACTTGTGCTAACCAACTGAAAAATCTACCATCAGGAACAGGGTCAGAGTTGATGGTAGCATCAAATACATCAATACCAAAACTGAAAAGCGATCGCAATGCCCAAGCGCCTTGAACATCTCGACTCACATAGTCTTGTCCAAACTTAATGACGCGAGTACGGCTGTTACCTTCAGCATCGGGGCCAAAACCAAAGGGTGTCGGCCCTGCAAAGGTAAAGGTTTGACCATTCTGCACAGCAAAACCTAGAGACAAAGCAAATTCTTCACGAGGCGATCGCAGCAGTGGTTGTCTATAATTAATTTCATATAACTGAGATTCGCCACTAATATCTAAGGTTTTAAAAGGTTCTTGAATCACTTCAACATTATTAATTGAAGTCCGCAGTTGTAAAGTACCATTCATGGCATTCAAAGGTACTCGATAACTGAAATCATAAATATTAGAACCTCCTTGTGCTGTGCGATAATAAGATGCAGCAATTTCATCACCTATACCTGTAAGATTGCCATAACTAGCGCTGACACCTAATCTTTCAGAACCAACGCTTGGTGGTGAATAATTGTCAATAGATAATGTGCCATTAAAAGGATTAGCCTCTGTGACACGCACAACTAAAATACTTTGACCAAGACCAGTGCCAGGACGTAAACTAGCTTCTACATTGGTGAATAAAGGGTCACTCCGCAATAATTTTAATTGGTCTTCTAAATTGGCAGTCAAAAGCGGCTTACTTGCACCCAATAAAATGCGCGATCGCACATAATTAGGATTGAGACGTTTTGTACCTTGGATTTCTATTTTTTCCAAGCTTCCTTCAATTACTCGAATTTCTACAACACCATTATTAATTTTTTGGTCTACTAAAATCGCCCTTGAAGTGATATAACCTTTATTTAAGTAAAGTTGCGTTATAGCGTCGGCAATTTGAGTTAATTCTGCTAAAGTTACAGAACGACCTTCGACTGATTTAGTAATATTATTTAATATCTTTGAAGAAAAAATACTGCTACCTGTCACCTGAATTTTTTCTACTCGGATACTTTCAGAAGTTGGTGTAGGCGAAGTTTCTGGAGTTGGGGTAGGTTGTAAGGGTTTTTCTTCTGGTGATAGAGGTGCTGGGGTTACTTCACGTTGGGGAAAACGGTCTTGGTTTCTATCACCTTTTGGATTTGGTGCTTGTGCTATTGCTGGGTAAGTTAAAAGTAAAAAAGTAAAAAACAAGAATTTAGAGATAAATTTAAGCAATTTTCTATTCTTTATAGAATTTAGCATCGTCAATGATTATTCCTTCTTTCTTGGCGTCCTTGGCGTCCTTGGCAGTTCGTTTATTAAAATAGTGCATCTTAATGTAGAAACGGGATATATTCATTATTTTTAACTAGAAAAACGAACCACAAAGAACACAAAGAACATAAAGTAAAGAGTTTTTGTGTAAGTCCTGCTAAATACTCAGCACTCAGCACTTCTTACTTCGCTTCACCAATTAAAGAAAATGCTCCCCAATCTTTAGGATTTGGGTATTGCTTCATAGTTGTTAACATGGCATTGCGTAAGGCTTGCGCTTTATTAGGATTCTGCTTTAATTGGCGATAAAATTCAGTAGTAATAGCCGCGCTAGGAGTATCAGGTGCAGCCCATTGGGAAAAAATAATACTGGGGACACCAGCAGTAATTAATGCCAGCGATAAACCAAGCACACCCTCGCCAGTGCTGATATTATCTGTTTCACCTGCACTCAGAAAAACTAGCCCAGCGCGTAAACGTTTACCTTTGGGTTGAGTGTATAAATTGATAATTTCACTGGCGGTGAGTAAACCATTGCTATCACCAGTATTTGCAAGTGCGATCGCTCCTGGTATTCCTTGTCTTTTGACATTATCTAAAATACCATAAGTTGCCAAATGAATTGTTTTTGCTTTGGGTAATAAAGGTAAAATATTTGCTTTAGTTGCCTGGTTACCTATGAATGCTGTAGTTTTAAGGAAATCGGCAATTTCTAAAGCTTCTTGTTCAGCATTGATTAATGGTGGTAAAGGTTGAGATTTATCATCAATTTTAGGCATTGTTGGATTACCTACCACAACAACTTTACTACCACCTGTATTGTTACGTCTATCTTTGGTTAACTGGAGGATTTGAATTGCTGGTATCGTTGTAATTGTGTGTTTTTCAATCAAATATTTGCCAGAAATATCAATTAAAGCTGGAAAAGGAACAAACCATAATTCATCTTGGGGAATGAAAATTACCTGTTCTGTAGGATTTTTTGGTAATAAGTCGGCAATTGGTTTAATTAGTAGTTGATTAAGTTGTAATAATGGGTTAACATTATTTTTGGATATTGTTACCTGACTTGGCAAAACTAGAGAAGTAGGTATACTGGCAATAACTTCTTTGATAGAAGTAATGGGAGAAATTGTATTTTCTGAGTTGGGGTTAATTTTGCGAAAAGTGACTTTACCTGTGGGTTGAATTACCCATATATAAATCCCTTCATCTGGAATCAGAGTATATTTAACTAAAGTAGCTTTTTGCTGTTTAGCGATTGTTTGTATTTGGTTAATTGTTGGTGGTACAATTTGCTTAGGAGCAAGTTTTAAATTAGTGCCTGCTGATTCAGAAGCTAAACGCATTCCTAATAATTTTAAAAATGCCATTGTGCTAGCTGCTTCAGTTATTTCTAAAGCTGCTTCTGGTTGCTTTTGGGCAATGAGTACTTGTTGTAGTAAGCTATATGTATAAGCTTGTTCAGCAGCATAATCTTGTGTACTACCAAGATTTAAGCGTAGAGATTGCCAAGCTTTGATACTTTGTGTGAGGTTGTTTTGAGCATCGGTAAGCTTGCCAGATTTCAGGAAAACAAACGCTAAATTATTGTAAGCTATTCCCTGTGAAAAAATATCCTTAGCAGCTTTGGCAGATGTTAATTGTTCTTGATACAGTGCTAATGCTTTGTCATACTGTCCTGCAAAAGCATAAGCACGTCCTAGCTGTTTAATTAAATCAGGTTTATTAACAGAATTTTGAGACTTTTGTGTTAATTCTAGCTGTTGTTGGTAGCAAGCGATCGCTTGATTAAAATCTCCTTGCAATTCATAAGTTTTCGCTAACTGTTGCAAAGTCAGATTAGCTAAAGATTTATCGCCTGACTGGTTAGCTAATTCTAATTGTTGCTGATAAACAGCTATGGCTTGGGGATATTGCTTTAATTGTCTATAAGCTGCGGCAATATTTTGTAAAGAATAATTTTGTAAATTGCGATTATTGGTTTCCTTGGCAATTGCTAGCTGTTGGGAGTGGAAAGAAATCGCCTGTTGATATTCGCCTAGCATTTCATGTTCCAAACCCACATTACTCAAAAAAGCTGCTTCTTTGTCAGGATTCCCAATTTCTCGCCTTAATGCTGTTGCACGTTCTTGCAGTTTTTTGGCTAACTTTTCATCACCAAGATTGAAGTAAGTATTGCTGAGACGTTCTAAAATTTTTACTACACTTGGTTGATTGTCTAACTCCTGCATTAAGGTTAAACTTTGTTGATAAAAATAAATTGCCTTTTTGTATTGTCCGAGTGTGAAATGAGTTTCGCCTAATTGTAGCAAAGCATTGGCTTCGCCAGTGCGATCGCCTATTTGTTGATAAAGCCTGATTGACTCTTGCAGTGATGTTAAAGCGGCTGCAAGTTGTCCGTTAGTTAGTTGTGTATTACCTAATTTTAAAAGGTAGTCAGCACGGTATTGTATGGCTGGTAAAGTTTGGTTTAATGTTGGTGCGGATAGGGAAGGGGAAAGGGAAAAGGGAAAAGGGAAAATTAAGCTGTAAGTTAATATAATCGCTAGATATAGTAATCTTTTCTTTAACGAACCGCCAAGGACGCCAAGGACGCCAAGGAAGAGAAGAGAGGATTTTATAGATATATTATGATTGCTATAGAAGTTGGAAAGGGTTGCAGTCCAAGGTAAAAGATGAGGTTTGAAGTTTTTATTTTTTTGATTAGGCATAATTAAAGTTACAGAAAAATAGCAGTTCTTGATTATGTGTAATTCCCTCTTAATTCTTCTTGGCGTCTTGGCGTCTTGGTGAAGCAGTCGCAGTCTTGGCGCTTTGTGTCGATTGCGTTAGCGAAGTGTTAGCGACGCAGGAGCGTCACTGCTGAACCCGAAGGGCGGTTTAATCAAATCCTGGCGGTAATTCTAAAGGCGAGAGTTGATCTGGTTGGGAAGGTTGAGGTGAACCAAAACTGGGGGAAGAAGACGGTGAAGCTGAACCCCCATTGTTAGGAGTTTGTGCAGGTTGTGCTGGTGTAGGAATTACAGGTATTTGAGGTTTAGCTTCTTCTAATTTTGGTAGCTGGTTTGTCTGGCTGGTTGCAAAAGAAGGTGGAATAAAAGTTTCAATAGTCACTGAACGATTAATTTTTTCGCCAGTACTATTAGTGACTTGTAATGTAATTGTTTCGCTGCTGGGTTGTTGACTAATGGGATAAGCTATAGTCCCCATACGGGCAACTGTTCCAGGGGCGGGAAGCAATTCTACTATAATATTGCTGGTGCCTTCTACTTTCCAAGATATGTTGATAAATTTGTTAGCTTTATCTTGAGTAAGGGGAATTGAATATTTGGCGGGTGGGTTAGCACCATTAATTTTAAACTCGACAATTTTACTCGGTAAAGGTTGAACTTTAATCACATCTGTTTTTTGAGATGCGCTTGGTTTATCTGTATCGGTTTTAGATATGACTTGCAGTTCAAAAATATAGTCTTTTGCCTCACGATTATTTGCAGGCACATTGCGACATGTTAATTGATTTTGCTGTTGTTGACAAAAAGATTTGAGTTCCTTGGGAATGTCTTGACTAAAGTTATATTGCTGTAGTGGACTAATAATTAATCCTTCAGGCGATCGCCCGATAATTCGCAATTCTTTAATTGTGTCAAAATTATTGATTTTCCAGTTCAAGCGAATTTGATCGGGTCTGATTTGATTCTGCTTTTGTAAATTGATTGGTGTTTCTTGATAAATCGGTTTTGCAGAGGCAAACTCTAAAATTGCAGGTGGAGGAACAGGAGCAATTTTAATCATGTTTGTCTTCACAACATCCGCTGTCACATTGGGATTATCGTTAGTAAATGCTTGTAATTCAAATACATAATCGCCAGGTTTACGCGCATCTGTAGGTACATTTGCACAAGTTAACACCTGGCCCAACTGACAAAATTGTTGCAGTTCATCTGGTACTTTGCCGTTGAAATTATAAATAACTGGTTGTACTGCTGCGCTACCATCGGCAAACAAACCACTGAGGGCTAATCTTTGCAAGATTTTAGGGTTACGGATTTCCCAACTCAAGCGAATATTTTCATGATTAGCTTGTTGATATAAAGTATCTGAAGAATTAAATTGCAGAATTTTAGGTGGTGCAGGAGGTCGTAATAGCCACCATACCAAAAATGCGATCGCTACTAAAGTCCCTAACCCTGTGAGTAACACCAACAAAAACTGCCACCAAGGACGCGGTTCCCAAATTAAAGTCCCTGGTAGGGAAGCATAAGGTAAAGGCAATTGCTGCCGATCTTCTAGTTCAATGCGAAAATTGAGTAATTGTCCCGCCCCAAATATGGGACGACGCCACCATTTTAGCGGTGTCACCGTTACTTGTGAACTGATCTTTTCCCCAGGCAACACACGCAACAGCGATGGCGAAATTGTATAACTACACAATTCATCTTCATCAGCAGGAATTGCTTGACAAGCGATTTCCCGCACAGTGTTACCCGCATTCATCAATTTGACTTCAAACACCCCATACTTGCGTTTCACCCTACCAACAATGATTTGCATTTCTGCATTCAGCAAGTAAGAAGGCAGAATTTCCAAATACACCACATCCAACAATACCAAATCGGGATTATTGGCAGAGTACAACCGGATAGTTGGATAATATAAACCAGCAGTCACACCCAACGGCGGATTAAACTGAAGTAAAATTTCTCCCTGTTCCCCAGGATTAAGATTTAACCCCATATTGGGTATCACCAGTCCCGCCGTCTGCAAACCTTCCGGGTAGCGGATACTAAACCATCTTTCATCAAAATCCAGACAATTGAGGCGAAAACGGTCTACTCGGTCAGAACGGTTGTGGACAATGACATTAACTTGTAGAATACCTCCAGGGAGAATTGCAGCAGGCGATCGCGAACTCGTTGGTGGTAAAACTGTAAAAGTCGGGTCACTCACCCTCACAACAGTTTCAATGGCAGGTAAAACTTGAATTCGCGCCCCATGACGAATGGGAGTATCTTCAGGATAATGCAGAGGTGCATCAATAATTATCGAGTAATTATAAGTACTAGGAATTGCCGTGATAGGCACATCAAACTCAAATAAAACCTCACTAATAGAATTAGACCCCAACGCCAACCGTTGACGCGGTGCATTGCACCATTGAATCATTAAAGACGATAATTCATCAACAAAAACATCAATTAACGCACTTTCTGCACCCTTATTAGTCACCGTCACATAAATTTCAAACTTAGAACCAGCCTGTACAGCATAATCACCAGAAGGATTAAAAATCACAGCCAGAGGATTACCAGGTGCTAGAGTTTGTTGAATAGTCTGTTGTTGAATACCACGTTTAGCCGCCAGCCGGACTCGGTATTGAACCTCACCAGAAGTTAAAACTTCCTCAATAAAACCTTCCTCAACCAACTCATCCAACAAAGCCAAAGTAGCTTGTTGATTCAAATCAATATGAAAAGCCGCCTCATTTAAAGTTACACCTTCAGGCGATCGCTTCATCATCCACTGTACAATTTTGCGTTGTTGAGGTGGCAGCATCAGCACCTCTGCCATAGACAAACCAGCTTTTAAACCTGTTATTCTTGCATCAGTGGCAGTCATACATATCACCCCATAAAAAAACAAAAAATCTCAACCCTAAATACTTCTTAAAACTCTCTCTTCTCTCTTCTCTTGGCGTCCTTGGCGTCTTGGCGGTTCGTTTAAAAATAATCTTCACAACACAAATATCACAGACATAACAAAACCCTTACTTCTTACAATAAGAATTAGTATCTAAATCTTGAATATCTAACATCACCTCTGTATTATCATTACCACTAATAATCAAAACTTTATCCTTCACAACCTTGACATCAACACTATTAAATCTTTGCAAAGCAGAACGTACCACTATCCCATTAGTAACCGCACGCTTACCCTCCTTAGTCAAAGGCCATAACATCACTCGATTATCATCACCACCACTCACCAAATAACAGCCATTATCACTAATAGCAACCGACCGTACCGCCTTTCCACCATGACCATCAGACCAATGATCAATATCTTGACACTTAGCTTTTTTATTATTTAGACATAATTCCATATCCCACAAACTAATCTGCCCCTGATTATCAGATGTCGCTAACAAATTTGGTTTATATACAGCACTACTCAAACTAACAATATAATCATTTTGGCTTCCTGGGGGATTGTATGGTAATTTCCACAATTTATTTTGCTTGAAATTCCAAACTTCTAAATTGTTATATCTTCCCCCAATCACTAAATTATCCCGCTCATCGCCAACCAGCGCTAGACCATAAACAGAAAAATTCACACTTTGACTATTGACTTTAGCAATACTTGGGTCATTTCCTAAAAGAGTATTATTAACATTCCATTGCACAACCTGACCACTACCATGTCCACTAAATAAATAACGCGAATCTTGGCTAAACTCCAAAGCTAAAACGCGGTCTGCTTTTGCCTCTATAAAAGTAGCTATCGGCTTTTTAGTGCCACTAAGTACACTCCAAAGTTGGATTTCTCCATTTTCCAAACCTGCTGCCACAATATTATTATCTACAGGTTTATAGCGGACAACACGTACAGATTTACCGATATCTTTTGCGATTTTGCCATCTTGCTGATTAATCAATGGATTCGTAAAACCTGCAAGATTCCACCTGATTATACTTTGGTCTTGCGAGCCACTAACAGCGCGATCGCCTACTCCATTAAATTGCACAGAAGTCACAGAACGGTGATGTCCAAATAATGGATTAGCAGGATTTAACCATGATACTGCCCAAAGTATATATAATAGTAAAATCCCTAATAGTAACTGTAGCCAAGGATGAAGAACAGGATGAATAGTTAGTTGTAAAAATTGATTTTCATTATTAATATTTAATCTTTTATCTGATGCCAACGCCTTAACTCTAAATGAAAATTTTTGTGCGACACCAAACCATCGCCGCCGCCTACTTACCAACAATTGCAAATCCTTTGTTTCACCTGGTTGAATATCAATTGTTTCTGGCTGAACATCCAAAAAACATTTCGGCTGTTCTTCTTCACCTTTTCTCACTTCAACATGCATCTGCTGATTTAAATTACTAGCATTCTTAAATTCAAGTTGATAAATAGCAGAATTAGTCCACCATTGGGGTAGCCAAGGACGAGATGCAGGTATATACTGCTTTTCTGGAATACATTGAAAATCAATTAATCCCCCAGGTAATACTTTGATTATCCCTTCTGGACTGCGGGACGGCATACCATTGAGGTGAGTAGCTTCAATGGTGAAAGGATATGCTTTGCTAGGAACTGATTCCGCAATTGGTAATTGACATAAAAAAGATGTTTCCGCCTTAGCACCCGCAGCAACTTGTATTAGTCGTTCACTACCATCTAGTAGCCATTGTGGTTCTGTACCACACAATTTGAGTGTGACAGTCGTAGGCTTTTGACTAGTATTAAATACTTCAACTGGAATTTCAATTAAAGTTTCAGGTTGAGCCGAAAATTCTCGCAGAGGTAACTCAACTTTTATTGGTATAGAATCAATTCCTTCTTCCACTACTAAACGTAGCAGTTGTCTGTCCTCGTCACGTAGTTCTAGTGAGAAAATGCGGACGATGAGATTCATTTTGCCAATAAAACCTGCAACTGGTGTATCGGTAATAGTTACATAAAATTTTGTAATATCTCCAGGCGGATTTTTAGCACTAACAGCAGGGAAAATATTGTACCAATTAGAACCCAGACTTGAACTGCCGCCTGCGGCAATAATTTCTAATTGAAAAGAAGCAAATTGATTACTTTCGTTAATAACAGTCACTTCAAAAGATGCTGGTGAACCACCTGGTTTAAAGTGAAGAACTTTTGTAGAAATACTTGTATTGACGAGGTTAACTGCCATAAGTTAAATAGGGAGTGGGGAGTAGGGAGTAGGGAATTGGGAATTGGGAATTGCGAATTATTTCTTTCTCATCTCCCCACCTCCCTTTCAATTTACAGTTGTTCTAGTTTGTTAAAGACATTTTTCAAAGCGTCTGGTTTGTTTGGTGTTGGTAGAATTGTCTGTTGCTGTAACTGAGTCATTTGTCGTCTAGCCCAGGCAAAATGTAAGATGTTAATTCCTAACTCTTGTGCAGTGCGAATTGTCTCTCGTGGTAGCGAAAGTTGATCATCTAATCCCCAAGAAGCTGATAAATCACCAATAACTAAAACAATGCCGCCTGCAATTAATATTTGAATTGGCTTTTGATTTAATATAGGTAGGGCAGCGAACAAAAATGGTTGTGTCCGCATTGGATAATTACGGTCTAGTCTTCGTAAATCTTCTAAAGGTGTGCCTAATTTTTCTGTGATATCCATGATGCTTTCAAGACGGTTGATAGCATCGGTGGGCGATTCTACAAGTAAAACTCCGCCAGCATCTAAATAACTTTTGAGGTCTGTTAATTCTTGTATACTAAAAAGCAATGGTTGCTGACCTGTGATAAATAACAAGTCATAGTTAAGGGCTGTAGTCACATCTTGTAAGGGAAAAGCTAGGCGATCAATTCGCTCGTTTCCTTGCAAAGTGTGGGTAAGATTGGCAGTAGATTTAATTAGGTGAGAGAGATTAGCAAAACTATTTGGATCTTCTAATTGAGAGGTTTCTAAATGAGCAACGCGCACAATGTTAATAGGACGCGATCGCGCTATTTTTCTATAACGAAAGTCTAAACTATTCAAACCAGGAAAAAAGACATCTTGAGGATTTTCTAAACTTACTAATCCCGGTTGCAACAAAATCCGGCACAATTCCAACTCTAAATCATCTGGTGGAATTGTCTTTTCATAAATACGAAAACTTTCTGGCTCAAATTCTTGTACTTGTTTGCGTTGTAATTTCTCCGGGTCTACATAACTGATCACTATATAAATAAGGCGGGGTTTTTCCTCGGTGATATCAGCTGCTAAGTGAAAATCTATCGGTTGGGAAACTACAATTGGATTGCCAATTAAATCAATTGCTATCCCTGGTTGAATCTGCAACCATCGCCCATCATTATATTGCGAAGGTATATCTGGCGGTGTCGGAATTAAACTTACACCCAAACCATGAACAATTCCAGGTTGATTCAGCGACTGATAATGAATATTTTGCCGCTGACGATGGTAATCATGCGATCGCTTCCAACGTTCAGCATTAATCAATAAACCATCTTCAATTTGCAATCTCTCTAAAGGCTGAATTTGTGGTGGAGGGTACATAGTTTGGGGAATGGGGAAAGGGGAATGGGGAAAGGGGAATTGGAATTATAAATAACTAATGACAAATGACAAATAACCACTGACCACTGACAACTAACAACTGACAACTAACTCCTAACTCCTAACTCCTAACTCCTAACTCTTCTACATAAAGTTCATAGGTGCAGAAAGCTGGTTTTTCTTGGTCGATGATGTGACGTACTAGTTGTTCGTCTACTTGATTTGGGCGATCGCAACGCAGGCGCACGATAAAATGATACGGTCGCCCGCCGCCTAGCATGGCGTCTTCACCTAAGCGTGTGTTGCCTAAAACTAAGCCCTGACCACGGATTTCTTCTATACAAATGTGTTTATCTTTTTCAGCAATTATATGGTCATCTAAAGGTAAGTCTGTATAAAGATGTATGTACAAGCGCAAACCCCGCCTTGTACCGCGCCAGCGGTAAAGTTCAACAGCGGAACGAATTAAAAAACGTTGGCGTTCTAAAGTCCAGCGGCGGTCTATTGGCCAAGCTACCCAATGGGCGAGAAAAGGTAACATGGCTTGGGGTGCAGTCATGGGGTCTAAGTAAGCCCAAAGTACATCTAATGTCTGGACTGCGGGTTCAAAAGCTTGCTCAAAAATCTTTAAGAAGCGACCAATAAAGTCTACTTCTCGATAAAGGGCAGGTACAAAATTTAAATATAAACTGCGGGGACGAACATACAAATTTACGCCTGCGGTTTCAACTAATTGTCTGCCGGTATCCTCCTCTGTATAGTAAACATAAATCAAGCTGTGATAATCCAGCACCAAAGATTGTCCTGGTTCCAAAGGTGCTTGATTTTCAAAGAAATCTGCTGGTACTTGGAAATACAATACTGCATCCATGCGCGATCGCGGTGCCAGGTCATAGCCTTCCATACCAATGCGACACCATTCGGAGGGAAAGTTACCCTCGATTCGCACGTTTAGACGCAGGTTGCGACTACCGATGTTTTCTAGCTGCAACACTATTTCACTCGGTTCTTGGGGATGAATCAGCACATCACAACCAGCGCGTACTGAGTCTTGAATACTAAGCGCTGTTTGCCGAAAATCACTTACACCTTTACCTACCGCTGATGGCTGCATCGCGTCGGATAATTGCATTGCTGTAAGTTGCAGGTGCAGGATTTGACTAGTCATAAACTTATTGAATTAAATTAACAACATGACCGGAACGTAAACGAGTGTTTTGCCAAGAACAAATTAAACCCAGAGGCCCAGGATCTATCACTGGATTTTGAGGAAGCGATCGCACCCAAGTTTGACCTGTATACCGCAGTTCAAAAAGTTGCACTACTCCTAAGTACCGCACAGCGGGAAATTGCTGAAATAAATTGACAATATCTGAAGGATATACAGGGCGTCCAAAGGGCCAGCCTCTACCATCTTGTCCGCCAGTGATGGGGTTGAGAAAGCGGTAGAGGGCGACTCGCAATTTCCCTAAAATTTCTTGTCGGGCGAGGGTGTTGTTATACTCTGGTTCTAGTGCTACTTCTGTTTGCACTGTTACACCTACATATTCCGGTGCTTGCAGCCTGACTTGGACTCCCAGTAACCGCCGTTCGTCTAAGTAAGCAAGAATTTGGTCGCGTAGTTGGGGGCTGAGGCTCAACAGTTCTGGTTCAATACCTTCACCACGAGCAATACTATCTGTATTTGCAGCAGGTACAACTAATAACCGCACTGTCCCGGCTTCTTTGTTAGATGTGGGTGGTAAGCAACGCACACGGGTGACAGCCCCCATCCCCGCTTGTAGAGTCAGCACTTCAAAATCTTCCGGCGTCACGGCGCGATCACGGGTACGTAACATTGCCGGCACGCGAATCACCGCATCTTCCAATGATTCTGCATCTGAACCGTTACGGGCTGGTGTATGGTTGACTAATCTGGCAACATAAGGAACAGCCGTTTTCGCAACGGTAATTGTCCCTCGTTGCACATTCCCCTTACGTCCTCCACCAGTGCGATAAGCCACCATCCGAATCACCGAACCCCGCGGTGGTACAGCACCATATTGTCGCTCCAACTCTTGGAGATTAGGGATTAGGGATTGGGGATTAGGGATTGGGGAAAGATTTATATTCTCCATGCCCCATGCCCCATTCCCCATGCCCCTCCTAATATTTGTTTGCTGCTGAAGTTGAGCGGGTTCTCGAATCACTGGGCCAAATTGCACTGTACCTGTGCGGGAATCTATGGTATAGTGCAAATCTTGAGGATTAGAATTGGCAAAATCCGTGACTTCTTGCCATCTTTGGGGAATTCCTCCAGGCGGTGAAATTAGCAAATATTCATCTTCACGACGATTTAAAACCGGAACCCCTTGCAGTTGAAAAGTTTGGCCGGGTGTCCCGTCACTTTCCCCTAGAATTTCATTCAGAATCAGTTCGCTTTGACTAGCGCCTACAGTACCACCAATGGATCTGATAGCCAAACCAATAATTTTAGGAGAACTGCTATATCCCGGTTGATTAGGTTGGGGTGGGGTGTAAACGCAGCGTAACCAACGTCCTTGATAAGCTGTAAAGGTAGTCACAGGCCAAGATTGCGGTAGATGCAAGACCACATCAGCACCTTGGAGAGGATTAATACCTTGTCTAGCCAATTCGCTAAAACTGAAACCCTTAGTACTATCGTCAGATTCTTGCAGCAGAATTGACTCCCATTGCAAACCATTCCAAGCTTCCCAGCGTCGCGGCGGAACATCGGGATTAATACCTGTTGCGGTGGCGGCTTCTCCCTTCAATTGCAGTGCTAAAACATTACCCTCGCACTGACACTCGCTATCAATTACCAAATAAAAACAGTTTCCTGGTTGGGGTTGTTCGTCAAAAAATGCAAGTTCCCTACCGTACCATTCACCATCAGAACGCATAGTCCACAAATTAGTAAAGCGATCGCGTAAAATTTCTGGTGTTGTGTCTGCGGTTTGGGATGAGAGAAAGTGACGAATCCGGGGTTTATCAATAATTAAAGGGCGATCTGTACTAAAAGCGATCGCTTCTTCTGTTTCCGTTCGTACCGTTGCTACCTCCACCCCCACAGGAATTGTGTAGGTATCAGGTAAAGCAGCACTGAGATAAAAAGTAATATCAGCAACGGCGGGTGCAGGTGCTTGCAACCGCACCCCCAGCAACTCTAAAAAAGTAATATAATTCCGCTGCGGAACTTGGTTGAACCGTAGCAGCATTTGGTCAGTCAACCAGGCGAATAGCTCAATCAGCGTGATACCTGGATCACTGGGGTTATAATTAGTCCATTCTGGACAATAGCGGGGAATCCGTAGAATACACTCATCTACTAAATCTTTAAAAGTGCGATCGTCCAGATTAGATTTTGGTAATTTTGGTAAAAAATCAAATTCCACAGTTTTTATTAAGTGCTGAGTGCTGAGTGCTGAGTGCTGAGTGCTGAGTTGGGAGTTAGGAGTTAAGAGTTGGAAGTTGGGAGTTAAGAGTTAGGAGTTGGGAGTTAGGAGTTAAAAATTATCTCCCTCATCCCCCCACCTCGCTTTCAACGCCGTTGAGGTAGAAGGGAAAGACTAAACTCCGAGAGTCGTGGGAGTCTTTGGGATGGTATTCGATGATAATATCTACCCGACCTCGCAACGGATCGGGGTCGGTACGTACTGCATCTAGGATGATGCGCGGTTCCCACATTTCTAAAGCTTCTTGCACATGTAGCCGTAAAAGCAGTAGAGTTTGGGTATTCATTGGTGCAAAGGTCAACGCAGATAAGCGCGAACCAAAATTAGGACGATACACCCGTTCACCTAAATCGGTACGCAAAATCAGCAGCATCGACTCTTCAATATTCCGTTCTTTTGTACTGAGTTGTAGACCTCCCTGTACGTTCACTCGTAGCGGAAAAGACCAGCCTGTACCCAGGTGTTGATTTTGATTGAGTTCCGGCATGGTAGGTAAATTTTGACGAACTGACGCTACTTTATGCTCATGTCCACAGCAAAACTATTCGCCAAAAGTCGAGTTCCAAGAACTAGAATTTTGCACGCACCAGGCGCAGAGACACAGAGAATAAGAATTTAAGTATTGCTCTTTTTCTTTGTATAGCTGTAGCCAGATGTGTCAGGACAATATTGATTGCTCAAAGCCTTGAAATAACTCGGTTTATACTCAGCACTCCGCACTCAGCATTTTGCTATAACTTTGCGCCTTTGCGCCTTTGCGTGAGGCAAATTAATATTTTTAATCAACAACACCGATAAATCAAAACAAGAAATAACGCTGTGTCATCGGTAAAGATGTAGCAGGTTCACAAGTTAACAATTTCCCATTTACCCTGACATCAAAAGTTTCTGGATCAACTTCGATTGGTAAAATCACATCATTGTGTTTCATATCTGCTTTTGTTAATTCACGAGTTTTAGAAACTGCTAGCGTGCGAGTTTTTAAACCTAATCTTTTAGGTATATCTTGTTCTAAAGCTGTTTGAGAAATAAAAGTAACAGAAGTTGCTGCTATTGCACCGCCAAAACTGCCAAACATGGGACGCATATGAACTGGTTCTGGGGTGGAGATACTCGCATTTGGATCACCCATTTGCGACCAAGCAATCATTCCTCCTTTAATTACAGTATCCGGTTTCACACCAAAAAATGCTGGTTTCCACAAACACAAATCTGCTATTTTACCGACTTCCACTGAACCGATATAATCTGCAACGCCATGAGCGATCGCAGGGTTAATGGTGTATTTAGCAATGTAGCGTTTTGCTCTAAAATTATCATGGGTTTGGTAGCGATCGCTAACAGATGGCAACAATCCCTTTTGGATTTTCATTTTATGGGCAGTTTGCCAAGTGCGAGTAATCACCTCGCCTACTCTTCCCATAGCTTGAGAGTCAGAAGACATAATGCTGATAATGCCCATATCATGCAAAATATCTTCAGCTGCGATCGTTTCTTTACGGATTCTCGATTCGGCAAATTTGACATCTTCACGAATGTTTTTATCTAGGTGGTGACACACCATCAACATATCAAGATGTTCGTCAAAGGTATTAATTGTATACGGACGGGTGGGATTAGTAGAAGCGGGTAAAACATGACTTAAACTACAAACTTTCAGGATATCAGGCGCATGTCCACCACCTGCGCCTTCTGTGTGGAAAGTGTGAATTACCCGGTTTTTAAAAGCAGCAATGGTATTTTCGACAAAACCTGCTTCATTGAGGGAGTCGGTGTGAATTGCGACTTGTACATCATATTGATCTGCAACACGAAGACAATTATCAATAGCATCGGGGGTACTTCCCCAGTCTTCATGCAACTTTAAACCGATGACACCAGCAGCAACTTGTTCTATTAATCCTTCTGGTTTGCTACTATTGCCTTTGCCCAACAAACCAATATTAATTGGGAAGTCATCAACCGCTTGTAACATGCGGTGAATATTCCAAGGGCCTGGGGTGCAAGTTGTGGCGAGAGTACCAGTAGCGGAACCAGTACCGCCACCAATCATGGTAGTAATACCAGAAGCTATTGCTGTTTCAATTTGCTGTGGACAAATAAAATGGATGTGTGTATCAATTCCCCCAGCGGTGAGAATTTTACCTTCGCCGGCGATGATTTCCGTACCAGGGCCAATGATAATACCTCTATTTTCCGGGTCGTTGGGTTCTTCGGGAATATCTTGAATGTAGGGATTACCTGCTTTACCAATTTTGAAAATTATCCCATCTCGAATGCCGACATCTGCTTTAATAATGCCCGTCCAATCGAGAATTAAAGCGTTGGTAATTACGACATCTGCAACATTGGGGCTTTGGTCTTTGGTGATGGGCGATTGTCCCATACCATCCCTAATTACTTTACCACCGCCAAACTTAACTTCTTCACCGTACAAAGTACCACCGTAAGTAGTATAATCCTGTTCGACTTCAATAAACAAGTCTGTGTCAGCAAGACGGACGCGATCGCCAATCGTAGGGCCAAAGGTATTGATATATTCTCGTCGGTTGATATAGTTACTCATGTTTTTTTAAAGGAAGGGGAAGAAGAAGGAACAAGGGGAAGGAGAATTGGGAATTGGGAATGGAGCATTGTTATTAGTTATTTCTCCCCTGCTCCCCTGCTCCCCATCTCCCCATCTCCCCTGCTTAGCTAGCAAATAATCTGTGAGTCAATCTTTGATGTCGCATTTGCGCGATATCAATTGCAGGGGTACAAGACCACATTTGATTTAAATTCATGGATGCAGCTGTGTGATAGGCTTTTTCAATTTCTGGTGCTAGTTGCAATAAAATTTGTTGTGCTTGTATATGTCCTACAATACTTAAACGAATGGCTGCACCTAATAAACCAGTAATAAAGCTATGTAAAAAAGCCAAAACTGTATGCTGTTCGCTCAACATTGCTACCCTACCAACTACGCCAAATATAATTGGATGTAAGCAGTGAATTTTACCTGTAGTAGCATCTTCATTAAGAGAATTTAATTGCACATCTTGCCATGTTGAACTAGCTACCATTAATAAAGCGCGTCCGCTTTTGCGTTGGGTTTCGCGGGTTTTCTCTACTAAAGTTTGAGCAAATAATTGAGCATCTGCAAGGCGTACTGCGTCTAAGTCATCAATTGCACTTCCCCGATAGGCGTGGATGAGTGCTACTGTATCTGTAACTGCTACTTTATTACGTAATAGTAACTTCAGAAAAGTTTGCAAGTCTTCTGAAGAAGTTAGTTGCTTTTCTTGTACTAAAGATTCTAGCCCGTGAGAAAGGGTAAATGAGCCAGAGGGGAAGAAAGAATCAGACAACTGCATTAAGGCCAGTTGTGGAGCGATCGCAGATCCAATTATCATGAGTGATGCTCGTGATGATGGTGTTGAGAAAAGTCGAGATGTCTTTGGGCTGAGTGCAGTTCGTAGTCAATTTTTAAGCCGGGAATTTTAAAATTATGGATAGTCGATTCTATGACTTCTACATCTGCTACTAGTTGAACGTAGAGTTTATTATTTTGTAAAATAATCGGCCAATGGTGATTTCCCAAGACGTGACCCAAATGAATTAATTTGATGGGGTGTTGCGTAACTGGTTGAGTAAAAGTCAGTACCATTACTTTTTCGTCTTGCAGATGAATTAACAATAATTTTCCTTGTTCTGTTTCTAAAACATCTCCTTCTCGTAACGACCAATCCCGATTCTTGACAATTCCTACTGCTATACCAGTGGTGCTGTGAGTGTGTATTCGGCCTTTACGGTTATCAGTTTGACTGATATGAACTTCTAAAAAAAGTGCTGAAGAACGTGCTTTTTCTATCCGTTCAGATAAGCTGACATTTTCAAGAGAATTTCCCAAGTAAATTTGTGCTAGTTCAGTCATAATTCATTGGGTAAAAGAGGTTGATGACAACTGCGACGCACGCAGTTTAAAGCATATTTAAAATAAGTTTTGATTTCATGAGTTCCACTAGCTATGACTCTAATTACTAGTCCTCTATTTTTTGGTAAGATTGAGCTTGCTACAGTCACGCCATCACAGTTACCTGCTTCTAGATTTTCTACACTTTCACTCAATAATTTAAGGTTTGTATCTGGTAAAAGGATAAGTAAATTACCGATAACAGATGAAGAAACAAATAGTTGACTATTGGTAAAGGGATTAAGTTTACCTTCTAAATGCATAGCATCAATCAACCATAGTTCTCCAGTGGTAGAAGTCACTTGTAAACGATTAAAATAATGGTTAAACTGGTAAATTTCTCCCCTTGCAAGCCTTCCTGGTAAAATGATTTCGCTGAAAAACAGTTTTGCAGTAGGATGAATCTTGATATTTGTAGTTTGTTCTAAAGTTGCATCAGCAAATAAAATTAAAGGTTCTGGGACAAATTCTAAAGTAGCTTTTTCGCCAATTTCAATTTCATAATTGGTAGTAGCTTTTGAGTCTGCTATCGGCATAGAATGCACTTTAGTAGCAGCTTGGTCAGTTAGATAAAGGCTAGTATTCGCTGCTAATTGTAAAGATATATTTAACTGATCTCCAGCAAGTAAACCTGGGGATGTTGTCATTATATAGAGGTAGGCGCGGTCAGAATCAGCATCATCGAAACGAAACACAGGAGATACCCGCAAAGGGTAAGCTGTATACTGATGGCTGATGATGGTTTGACCCAAGCGATCGCACTTCAGTTTTAACTCTAAGTTATTAGTGCGTTGAATAGTCTCTATTGGCGAAGTTAACACAATCAAACCCAAATTTCAGCTTCTAATTGTTGCAGCACTACGGAAAAGCACTGTATCCAAAATAAAATCAACTACTTCGTCCAAACCTTCACCCGTTTTGCAATTACTATAAACAATAGGTTTACCTCGTCGATATATTGGCGCTTCGTAACGAATTAAATCTAAATTAGCACCAACATAAGGGGCAATATCAATTTTATTGATTACTACTAAGTCAGCTTGTACAAAGCCAGGGCCATTTTTGCGGGGAATATCATCACCTGCGCCTACATCAATGACAAATATGTAAGAATCTACTAAATCGTAGCTAAAGGTAGAAGCAAGATTATCACCTCCACTTTCAATTAAGATTAAGTCTAATTGGGGAATTAGTAACTCAAAATCTTTCACTGCTAAAAGATTCATCGTCGGGTCTTCTCGAATTGCTGTATGGGGACAGCTACCTGTTTCTACTCCGATAATTCTTTCTGGAGGTAAAAACCCGCGATTTTTAAGTCTATCTGCATCTTCGGTAGTGAGTAAGTCATTGGTGACCACTGCTACTTCAATGCCTTGATTCATTAATTTGGGGACAATACACTCTATTAAAGCAGTTTTTCCACTGCCCACTGGCCCCCCAATTCCCAGTCTTGCTGCTGATTTTGGCATAATTAATTTCCTAACGGTTTATTAACTAATCCATTGAAACCATAAATTTCACGCTTTCCAACAAAGGGAATTAATTCTACTTCTTTTGTATCTCCTGGTTCAAATCTAATGGCTGTTCCTGCGGGAATATTTAAACGTTTACCATATGCTTGTTCGCGGTCAAACTCTAACCCTTTCTTTTCTTGATAGCCATTATTAACTTCAAAAAAGTGAAAATGAGAGCCTACTTGAATCGGGCGATCGCCTTGATTACTTACTCTAATTTTAGTAATTTTTCGTCCTGCATTTAGTTCCAGCGGTTCTGCTTTAGTAATGATTATTTGACCAGGAATATTTGCAATTTTTTCAACTTTAATTGAAGAAGCGTTGTTATCAAAACTTTTACCTTCAACTTGAATAACATTCAGATCGGGTACGTTGCTAGTAAAGGTTTTACTCCGTCCTCGAAAATCCTCGTATTCATATACAATAACTTTGAACCCTGCTGGCACTGTTAAGGAAGATAATTGATTATCACCAATGCCCAACTCATAAATGTTATATTCGCCCTCTCCAAGTTCTTTGTTATTGCCTTGATAGTTTGCACCATCATAAATCACAACTTGATTACTTGTATACATTAATAAGTTTCCCTATTGTCAAGTACAAACTTTAAATCAGCCAATCATAAGAAAAACCTACAACTAAACCTCAAAATTTTTCTTCCCTACTCCCTACTCCCCACTAATAAATCATTCGTGAATTGGATTATGTACCGTTACTAATTTTGTGCCATCAGGAAAAGTTGCTTCTACTTGGACTTCATGGATCATTTCTGCTATACCATCCATGACATCATCCTTTCTTAAAATCTCTGTACCCTCACTCATGAGTTGACTGACAGTTTTTCCTTCTCTTGCGCCTTCTAAGATAGCAGCAGAGATATAAGCCACTGCTTCAGGGTAATTGAGCTTTAAACCTTTTTCCTTGCGTCTTTCTGCTACCAAAGCTGCTGTAAAAATTAGCAGTTTATCTTTTTCTTGAGGTGACAATTGCATAAAAGCTATCCTATGTTTAGCCTGGCTATTTATGAGTTTGAGTGATTATCTAGCCAACACATCAATTTACAGTAGACGAACTATCTTTGATTCAAGTACTTTATACAAATTAATCTACTTTTTCTCGTTAACATGCTTTTTGTACTTACAAGTTTGTTATACCTAATAGAAATTAATAATATTTTATATTCTTTAAAGTTTTAACAGTCAGTCTAGGTGCGTTATGCCGTAGGCTAACGCGCCATCAACAATTCAAGGTGCGTTGCGCTGTGCGACAACGCACCCTACATTTGAGTGCTGAGTAAAAGTCAATGAATTAGCAAAGTAGATTTTTATTCGTCTGAGTGTAAGCAGTTCATGATGGCTACTTATTGACCGATGACAATCATCAGCCACCAATTAATACAGTTGGTGCGCCTATTCCTATAACAGTAGTTAATGGTACACCAGTGACAGTATTAGCTCCAGCCACTTGAGAAGTCACCCGCGCTGCTGGTCGTCCACCTATCAAAACTGTAAAAGAACCCATAACAATGCTACCAGTCACAACTGGCCCCGCCACAAAGTCGCCAACACAAGCTGCGGGTAAACCTGAAATCAACACATTTGGTACACCTGGCGCAGTAATTGGATCGCCTGTCACAGTTAAATCGGTAAGTCGTGCTGCTGGAAACATAAAAATTAATTAGGGAATCGGGAATTGGGAATTGGGAATTGGGAATTGGGAATTGGGAATTGGGAATTGGGAATTGGGAGAATGACAACTAACAATTTAGCCGAATTATACCCCCCATAATACCTACCGTAGCGGCACCATTAATGCTAACTGTAGCGCCAGCATTTGCACTAATTGAAGCACCAGCACTAGCACTAATGGAAGCACCAGAATTTACACTCAAGGAACCAGCAGATTGAACACTTATTGAACTACTAGCTTGTACGCTAACTGTTCCTGTAGTTCTCATCGTAATACCGCTCGGAGTTAGTTCTATACTAGTACCCCCTACAGTTAAAGTAATTTTTTGAGTTGCGGTCAAGGCAATTTCGCCACCGTTAACACTAATTTTGTTAGTTGTTCCAGTTGTTCCTGATTTAACTGTCATGTCACCCGTTGAAGTTAAGCTAATAGTTTTATTACTATCATCACAACGAAATTTGTGACCGCCAGTAGTTTCTAATTCGGCAAACTGTTCACTGTCATTCAGTCGAAAATTATGACCGTCTGTAGTTTGAACATAAACACCTTTTTTAGTACCTTTATCTTCTTCCACAAACTGTAGTTTATGTCCTACACGGGTTTTAAAAGTTCGTAGGCGCACTTTACCGTCAACAACAGTATCATTGACATTTTCCGGTGGTGCATCTGTGCCGTTCCATACACCACCAATGACATAAGGGCGATGGATATCGCCGTGTTCAAAGGCTACTAATACCTCATCGTTGATTTCTGGTAAACAATCAAACCCTCTACCTGGGCCTGCTCCTATACTCACTACTCTAGCCCAGTTGCTCTCATGCTCTTCTGTCAAGGTAGGAAATTTTACTCTCACACGACCCCAACCTTTTGGGTCTTTGTTATTACTAACAATTCCTACTAATAAAGTTTGTCCTGGTTGCAGATGGGTTTGGGGTGATAGACTACCTAAAAGGTCACTAGAGCGTAAGCCGCGTACACTGAATTCTGTAGTATAAATTCTTTCGTGGAATAAGTGACGAGTTTCAGTGACGTAGTAGCTACCGCTGTAATTGCCCATGTCTGTGAGCTTTACTACCCTTCCCGGTCTGATGTTGGGATTTCCTTCGCCTTTGGCATCAGCATAGACAAATTCTCCGCCAAGTTCATTACACAAAGCTTGAGCTATTTTTTGAGCTTCGTTGGCGCTGAACACTGGCTGATCCACTACAATCATCTTTGGCTGGATGCTAAACTTAGTGCTGGTTTTACTACCTGTGCCGTTTGCTGTGGTAGTAATTACTTGTTCTGTTGATGCTGTAGAGACAATTGGTTGCTTTGTAGTGTAGTCCCAACCGCGCACTTCTACAGAACTCACTTGTTCAGCACTGGTAACTCGGACGCGGAAGTTGTGTATGTCTTCCAGCCATTTGAGACTCAAGGTTTGGTCTTTTGTCGGCTGGCGAAAGTTGAGTTTGTCATCTTGAACATACAACTCAAAGCCTAAGCGGGCTGCTCTTTCTCGCAAGAACTCCATGTTAGTCTGATTTTCTTGAAAGACGTAATCGTGAATAATGCTGGTAGAAGTAATTGTGCCAGTAGCAATTCCTGTTTCTTTTGCAATCTGATTTACGATGTCGCTATCATTCATATTTTGGAATGAGCGATTATAACGTCCCCGATGCAGACGATGAGAAATATCATAACCACGAATGATGATAGGAGCCTGAGACTTTTCAGTAAACTCAGTTTCTATGGCTGTAATTTCTCCATCTAATACATATTCCTGTTCCGCAGTTTCAAAGTCTACGTTTTCCGTCGTACTGGAGACGAAACCAATTTTAATTTTCTTACCAATTGCAAATAAGCTTTGGTGTCGCCAAGTTTCGTCTTCTGTGCGTCCGGGAAAATAATCGTTTTTGATTACCAGGGTGAACATTCCCGGTAGATGAAGGCTTTCTTCTACGGAAATTTGCAAAATGTCGTTGAGCAAATCAGTGGAAGCATTAGCACCATCAATTTGTAACAGCGGTTCGGGTATGTAACGGACTGCGGGCATACATATCCTAAGAGTTGATTGACAATAGCCTATTAGGATATGTGATTGTGTCCTATTCCCCAAAGGTCGAATTAATAGAGCAGGGGTGCAGGGGTGCGGGTGTGCAACGTTTTATACTGAAGTTTGCCTAGCTGCAAAAACTTGTTGTGCTGTTAGTTGTAAATTGACGTGAGTTGGATGAACCTCTCCCCAACCCCTCTCCGACGCGGAGAGGGGCTTTAATATTCTAGGTAAAGAATAAAAAACAACCTTTTAAGCCTCTCTCATTTTAGGGTAGAGGTTTGGAGAGGGGTCTTTTAAATCTATCAAACTCACGTTTATATAGACTTGACAAAATTTTGAGTAATGTAACACATATTATATTGTTGCTGGTTTATTTCCATTTCCGTTGCTGTCCACACTGGAAGTTAATGAGGGTTGCTGTGAACTGGAAGTTGGTGATTCGCCTCGCAGTCCCTTGTGGCGCTGGTTTTTTGGAACTCCTCCCGCCATGCCATACTCTACACTGCTTTTGCCATATCGAGTTGCAACTGCCAATAGCATGTGTTCTGCCATATCTGCCAATTGGCGTTCTGTTTCTAGCATTTCACGATAAAATTTATCTAAGCTGGAAAGGGCTGTGTTGTATGTATTCTCTTTGCTTCGCATCGTCTCAATTAGAGTTGAGAAGGCAGTTAGGGTGAGTCCGCTGTCTAAATCTAAATTTGGATCGATGGACTTGATACCAGCAGCACGGCGTACTGCTTTTTCTAATACTTTAGAAGTTCTTTTTTGGCGGGCCATGATATACACCTTGTAATATACGACTAATATTCTTTACCTTAAGAAACTTCCGTATTGATCGGCTTGAGAGAATTTTGGCAAATCTGCAACGGTTTTTGCTACAAGCCTAACAGTTGTTATCAGTGCAGGAATTACTGAAATGAGTTAGCAATCAGGTAAATTTGAAAACAAGTTACCTATTTACCTGCGCGTTCTACTGAAATGAGTGCGTGATCTACCGAAATGAGTAGGTGATCGCTAATACTGAGAAGCCAATATGCCTTTTTGCCTGCGCGTTTTACTGAAATGAGTGCGTGATCTACCGAAATGAGTAGGCGATCGCTAATATTGAGAAGCCAATATGCCTTTTTGCCTGCGCGTTTTACTGAAATGAGAAGGCGATCGCTGATATTGAGAAGCCAATATGCCTTTTTGCTTACTAAAATCAAAAGTTGCTCAGAACAGATTAGTTCAATCGTTAACAGTAAGAGCGATCGCCCAAAACATAACTTACTCTTGCAACCAGCCAAACAAGTCTGCTACAGTCAGGTTAAAATCTTTGGCAAATTCTGGCACTGGTAAACGTGTTTCTGGTTCATCGTAAAAAGTAGTTGGTTGATCTGGCAAGTAAACAAACACAGATTCTTCCTCTGGGTCAATTAACCAACCCATCTGAGTTTCATACTTGAGACAATGCAAAATATTTTTAGTAACTTTAGTTTGATTTTGGTCAGGAGATAAAATTTCAATTGTCCAATCTGGGGCAATTGCGAAGATGTTAGCAACCCCTCCATTTTCTTTACGCGGGATTCTTTCCCACAAAAACACAGAAATGTCAGTTACAATTGAGCGTCCACCAAAAGTACAGCGAAGTTCACAGAAAGCCCTTGCAATTTGTTTGGGTTTTACAACTAAGTTAATTGCAGGTGCTAACTCAGTTTGAATGACGCTATGTTCTCCTTGTGGCATCGGTTTTTTGATAACACGCCCATCAATATATTCGCTGGGAGGTTGCGTTTCTGGCAGCTTGAGGAATTCGTTTAAAGTTAAGGATTGAGCAGGAATCTGTACCATTTAAAATTTCCTTAACAGGGGTAATACTATTTCACTAAATTAATGATACAAATAATTTCTCCCCTGCCCCCCTGCCCCTCTGCTTGCCTAAATGTATCAACTTTAAAGTAAAACGCTATGAGTTATTATGAATTAACCTTGCCTATTTGGAGGATCGACCACCACCTGTACGGTTGACGCTGGTAGGAGTACTCATACTTGGTTGGGAAAAAGATTCATCTACTTCTTCTAAAGTTAAGCTAACTTTCGCCCGTACTGGGGTACCATCAGGCAAAAACATAGTCAAACTGTAGTTAAGGGTTTTGACGAAACAACGCAGATATTGTTGAGCGCCCCAGGTAAATATATAAACTGGTGGACGTTTTTTTGCACCTGATCCTGATTCGGCGAAGCTAACAGCTTTCTCAAAATTTTTAATGTGTGTGAGGACGCTGCTACCAGCTTCATAGGTATCAAGTATAATGTTGCTAATTGTCAAGCTACAAGGTTCTGGATAAGCAAAACTGACTTTAGGCAATCCTTTATCTGTACGAGCAGCACCTTCTTTATTAACAGTAAATTGCCGTGAGAAGTCTAACTGAGTAGGGTTGAACATAAACTCAATATCTGGTGCTGCTCCTTCTAGGGCAATTAGTTTGGCTTTAACTAGATTAGTTGTCATAATTAATTTTGATAAATTTAAATGTAATTTTGCCAATTAAAAAATAGCTTTTACCAAGGTAAGCGACCTAAATAATTTTTACCTCGCCGTTCTTGCTCTATTTTTAACCGCTGTTGAAGCATTTTATAGATTTCTTTGGCTAAAAGTTCTAAATTTTCGTATTCCTCTTGTGAGGTTTCATGAGTAATAGTGACTTCGTTCTGACTGTCTTCTATGTTCTGTACTGATGTAGAACTAGAAGGACTAGAAGATGTTTGGATAATTTGACTGGAATTATTGGATTTTGGATAATGTATTGCTTGGGGGCTGTAGTGCGATCGCTTAGAATTAAGAGGTTGTACAACTACCCTTGGGTTATGATCGACTTTGGTAATTTTATCAGCTAATTCAGCAATGCTAGACCATGAATTTGGTGGTTCTTTTGCCGATTTTTTTCGCATCTGCACAGGGGGAAAAGCAGAAACTGAAATAGAAGTAGATGAATTGCGTGAAGTTGTTTGATTTGCAAAAGTAGATGTGATTAAATCAGACTGTTGAGCCAACGGGCTGAGAGTTGATATTTTTTGCAAACCTGTAGGTAATTGAGGAATTTCTGTTTGATGGTTCTGATGTTGTGTTTTTGTTTTTGGCTGAACAACAGTAGTTTCTGCTGATACAACTGATGTATTTATTGAGGTATTTGTATTCTTTGTAGTTGATTTATTGGCTGCACCCACTGAAGTCCGATTAACTGAATCACCCAAATTTGATAATAATTTAGTACCTAATGGCGACAAAAATTTAGGATTGATGAATTTATGACCCAAAGGTTTTTGAGTATTCAATGAATTTTTCATACTCAAATCTTGGGCTGTTACTTCTTTTGGAATATTGGCGTTATAATCTGTTGCCATATAGTATTAATTACTAGGAAAGTATCCTAAAGCATCACGTCCTGAAAGAATTGACGCACCACCAGACCTGGTTTTATCAACTTTTAATCCTTCGTAGGTTAAAGTCAATTCTTCAATAGCAACTGTACTAGAATCTGCACTTAAGCTTGGTGCTTTCCATGAGATAGGAACAGAACCAATTAGCGTCCAACACTGCATAGTTTCGCCTGCTTGGTTAAAAACTAAAATATTAACGTTGCGGCGTTCTTTGGTACTGCTTAAAACTTTACTAATCCAATTCCAGAATGTTAAATCGTTGGTAATACCTCGCTTAAGAGTGACATCTGAAAATTCTGCTTGATTTAAAAGTACTCTTTGTTGGTCATTAACGCCACCTTCAGAAAATTTTTCAGTTTTTATAGTCACACCTAAACCTTGACACTCGGTGAAACAAGCACTGATGTTACTTTCGATTTCTACATAAAATCGATTGGCTGTAACATAGTTTAATTCATGGCTAGAATTGGCCATTATGAATTTAATCTCCTACCATAGTTTGTGCCACGTTCTCTTTGATGTTGCAAATCTTCAAGCATTAATTCATAAACCTGATCACTGAGCATTAATAGCAGTTGGCGATCGCGCATTACTTTTGCTGCTATCTCTGAGACTGCCTTCAGGTTATTTTTGGTGACATTAGAATTAGTCATACAATCAACTAACCAATAAGTTTTATACTTTAATAAAATTGGTATGATTTTATCAACTCACTCTATATAGAGACTATTAGCCAAAAGTCTAAGCTAATAAACAATCCTCCCAGTCCCTAATCCCCAGTACCTAGTCACCAGTTTAATTTTTAATTTTTTGTAGTGGCACTAACCCAGCTTTCTCTAGCAATTTTTGTGCTTCTTCTGTTCTCAGCATCTCAGCAAATTTCTGCCCAATAGGAGGACGACTATTGTCTCCTGGATAAACTACGACTATTGGATAACCTAGGGGATAACTTCCTGTTTGAAATACTTGAATATTGGGGTTGTAGCTACCTTTGTCATCACATAAATCTGTATTGGGATCTATTGGCTTGCCGTTATCTTGAATTAAAGTTTGTACCGCAGATTTATGACCATCTACTACAGCTAAAGGATAAGCAGAACACTGCCCAAAAACTTGACTTAGTGTGCCAAAACCAATGCTACCAATATCGTTTTCTTCAAAATCTTGCAGTACTTGTTGTAGCATTTTCAATGTGGGAAGTTGAGTGATTTCTACAGTTGGACTACTACTATACGTGTTTGTTTGTTGATGCTGAGTCTGTAAGCTTTTAAAAGTAGCGATCGCACTTGCTTCTTGAAGTACCCGTTTTTCAAATACTTCTAATGCTTCTTGTTGATTTGGTATGTAAAGTTTAACTGGTAAATCTGGTAAATTAGCACCTTTGAACTGCTTCCAATTGGTAATTTTTCCTGTGTATAAATCACGTAATTGCTCTAAGCTAATTTTGCCATTTAATGCTTTCGGCAGACTGTTGTCTCGTTTGGAATAACTAAAAGCAACAAATACAACTAAACCATCATAGGCAAATTCTTGATTTCTTAAATCAGGAGTATTTTTTTGAATTAAATTAGTCACAGCAAAATCACTATTTCCTGATTTTACTTGCTCAATTGCTTTTGTAATTGAATCTTCTGACTGATAATTTAACTCTAACTTTGGTTGGCTATCTTTGAGTTTTTGTTCCAGGGTTTTATTATGTAAGATCAAATTGCTTTGTCCTCTTATATAACTCCAGGTTCCGTTTTTATCAAAAGAATAAGTATATTTCCCTGGAGGAACAGCAGGTACATCTTTCAAACAGCAAACTATCACATTTTCAGATGTAACTTTTTGACGTTGAAACTTTTGAATGAAAAACCAAATCAACGAACCCAGCAATATTAAACCAAGGATTCCTAAAATTAGTAAATAAGGACGAAATAATTTGATTTTTTCATTTTCTTTATTACCTATAATTACTAACTCTTCCCTAGGTGGTAGTGATGGCAGTTGTAACAGTAATTGTCGTGCTTCTTCAGCACTAACAAAAGGTTTATCTAACTCTAAAAGTCTAAAAATAAAGGCTTTAAATGCAGGTGTAATTTTTGTCCAATGCTGTTCTTGTTTGGGGTCAAGGGGCTGATGATTAAATGAGTTTACAGTACTTCCTGCCAATAGATAAAAAGCAACATGTCCTAAATCTACTAAGTCTTGAGCAAATGTAGGAATTACCGTTTTAGTAGTGGGCAAATCAAACAAACGTTCCCAAAGTGCTAAATCACTCACATAAATGAAAAATGCTTGATCATCTGCTAAAATCAGTAGACTATCAAGACTAATATTGCCATGTGCAATTCCTTGCTGGACTTGACCGGAAGGAAGGCTAAATTTTTGCCCGTGGAGAAATTGCAAGGTTTGTAAAACTTGGCTGAGAAAACGACGCACTTCGCCCTCTGTCATCGCACCATTAGTAGCAAGATAAGTGCTGAGGGTAGGATATGCATCTTGATTACCGTTAGTCACAAGATAGCAACGTTCTGCAATTGGATCTGCAACTGCATCCCAAGGCAAATTCAAACGCATATCTTGGATTCTGCCATCTGCGAGACTCAAGCCTGCAACACGTTCAAAAAGTTGTTTTCTGTCTCTAGTTTCCTGTGGGTTGAAACAAATGTTAGGCAGTAGATATTCTTTAATTACCACTGACTGTTGATCTGCAACCTGAACACCTAAATACAAACGCCCCATTCCCCGGTGTCCCAAAAAACTTTCTATGCGATATCGACCACGATACCCCCGAAACTCTGTTTTCAGGGGCAAAATGGTGGGAAAACCACATTGTAAGCATTTTTTGGCTGTTGAATCTTGCTCTAATGTTTTTTGCGTCCATTCACAGCCTAAAGTATTACCATCAGAACAGTGATACTTTCTATAAATAAAATCAACTCCCAAAGCAACAGGTGGCTGCTGAGTGATAGCTTCTCGTTGCCAAGCTTCTTGAACTATGTGTTTGCCAGTTTCCTTGACCACGACTGAAACCTTTAGCGATCGCTTTTATTGCCGCATCCTACACTGAATCTCTGGCTATAGCCATTAGACTTTCCGCTAAAAAGTTAATCATCAGTCAACAGTCAACAGTCATCAGTCAGATGTTTTGAGTCTAGCAAAATCAAGGCTTTCTGGCTGATTGTGGCGCGATCGCACTGAATGACAGCCACGCTTTGAAGTAACATCAAATTATAAATCAATTAATCAATAGCAGAATGCATGTCATCAGTCGTAAAAAACTGCGTGAATTTTGTCAAAAACATGCTGATTCCTGTGATGCAATTAACAACTGGTATAAGGCTGCAAGTATTGCTACATGGAATAATCTTACTGAGGTACAAGCCGTTTATCCTCAGACCGAAGCTGTTGGTAATTTGACTGTTTTTAATATCAAAGGTAATAAATATCGTCTAATAGTTGATTTGGTTTACAATGACCAAATAATTTATATCAAATACATTTTGACACACGCAGAATACGATAAGGACGAATGGAAAAATGACCCTTACTTTTAACAGCGATAATTATGCAAGTTTGCTGGTTAAATATCAACCAAAAGTGATTAAAACAGAAGAGGAAAACCAGCAAGCAATTGCATTAGCAGAAGAACTTTCTCATCAAGTTAACCGAACTGTGGAAGAGTCAGCATTGTTAGAACTGTTGATTACTCTCATAGAAAAGTATGAAGATGAACAGTATCCAATGCAAGAAGCAACGCCGCATTCAATGCTCTTACATCTAATGGAAGCTCGGAGTTTAGAAGCTGCTGACTTAGTGGCAATTCTTGGTTCAAGAGAAGTAGTTTCCCAAGTCATGAATGGAAAACAAGAAATTACGCAAAACATGGCTAAGGCTTTAGGGCAGTTTTTTCACGTTGATGCTAGTTTGTTTGAGAATTAAGCGATCGCAGTGATAAATTAGAGAGCGATCGCTTTTACTGCCGCATCCTACACTGGTTCTTTAATTAAAGGCATTAGACTTTTCGCTACTCATCCCAACTTGCATTTACAGGTAGTAATTATAATCAACAAGATGAGGTAGATGTTACTCCCTTATCGGGAGCATCCCAAATGTGTAAAAACATAATTTGGATGCTCCACCTTATCTTCATCATTTCTAAATGCTATTTTTACTAGACACTGCCTCTATATTCTCACGAGAGAAGAGCTTATGTAGATCCTCAAGTTTATTTTTCCAGCTATCAACAAAAGCTCTACTTCCTTGAATAGTTCCTGGTTTTACGCCTTTTTGGTGACGGTCTTGAATAATTTTTTGTGTTACCCAATTCGCTAAAGCTGCGGGTATATTTCCATAGTAACTGGCGATTTGCGCTGCAATCATAGTTTGGTCATCGGTGACAAAGTTTGATTCTTCTGTACCGATATAACCTGGCATATAGTCTCCTTCTGCTTCCACTTGACTACGAATAGGCGTCAACTGATCATTATTGAGTATTGTCGGCGAAGATAAGGTTTCTGTTACCTTTTTCATTTTTTCTTCTACCTTGGCATTTCTCAATTTCTCAGGTACTTTGTTTCTATCTTTCTGACTATCTAAGTAGTTTAAAATTCTGATTGCTGACCCACCAATGATCTCTAAAGAGTCGTCTTCAGTACCTAACCCAATAGCTACGTTTTCTTGCAAAGTAATATTTGCAAACTCTTCTACCTCCAGTATCTTCATTGCTTCTTGTAGTAAAATGTCCCTAGTTTTTTGCCATGTGAAAACCTTGTCAGTACCAAGTATAGTTTTCACACGTTCATATATCCCTTCCCAATAGATATTGTACTTACTGGAACGCAGGGATGTTTCAATTGACCCTTGCCAAAAATCCTCACTATCAGGAGCGCCAAAGCGTCCTTGTTTGTCATCTTTCAGTGTTAAATCTTTGGTAGCACTTTCGTCAAAAATACCCCAAACTTTTGCTACATCAGGCCCCTGCGCTATGACAAGATAATCCACCAATACTTCCTGCTCTTCTGATACGTCCCAACCAGGATTATTCTTCAAAAAATTATCCCCTGCTTGTTTTCGTTGCTCTGCTGCTTTCCACTTGCCAGAGATTTGCATTTTTACGAATCCGGCTGCTGAAATTGTCCATCCCTTTAAGTAATCGAAAAACAAATTTACTAAGCCTTTCCTATTGATTTTATTACCCATTCCCTCGGCAATAGCAGGCCCACCAGTCACTACCCATTCGACAACCATTCCCAGTTCGGTCGCTTCGCACGTAGCATCAACTCCTGCGTTCGGCCCAGCTACACCAATAATCAGTGTATGTCCTTTATCTTGGTACTCTTTATATTCTTTCATGATCACTGATTGAGGATCTTTGAGTTGTCGTTGGAAGGTATCGAGATCCATCACCCGCTTTTTCTCAGTTTCTTTATGTTCTTCAGTTGTGATTTCCTTTGATAGGGCGTTAAGATTATCAAATTTATGGGGGCCAATACCCAAACCTGAGATTACCTTTAAAGCATAATAATCGTCTTGATCAGTCTCAATTTTATACCATTTGTTTTCATCTCTGCTAACCTTCTTAATTGTGGTATTTACTGGTTTATTGAAACGTCCCATGACTGTGTTAATATCAGCAGTCAGTTTTGCTGGGTTTCCCTTAAATGTTTCGTCAGATCCAGATGATTCTTTGGGTAGATTGGTTTGATGGCGTACAGGAGAAGTCATGTGCATCGGGTGGTTAATAAAATCTATTCCTCGGCTTTCTGGTGATGATGAGTCCCAAGGTTGGATTTTACCAATAATTACTGTTTCTTCTGGGTCTAGAGAACGACCATGAACGTTTAAATAATTAGCTATACTAGGCCCTGTGCCAAGTAATGCAGTCTTGAAATAACGTGAGGGTTCGGGCAACTTTTCCTTTTGTTCTTTCCAAACTTCTTTCTGCTTGTGTGGCTCTTCCTCTATCTTTGTTTTGCCATTTAAGTCGAACTTGATATAATCTTTGATAAAAAAGAGCAAATGTTGGGGATTGTCCAGATTAATTTCGCCATAATCTTCTGGACTTAGTTCCATGTAACGTATTTTTTCCAAAAATAAATTTTTTTCGGTTATTGCTTCGTTTATCGTTTGTGAATCTTGTTCTGACAAAAGTTGTTTGTGTTTGTCTAGCGCTTCTTTAAATTTTGTATATAATAATTTGTCATTTGTGTTCAATCCAGCAAAAGCAATTTTCCTCTGGATATTTGTGGTAGTGGGAGTTATGGCTGACTTGTCTTGAGTTTGTATGGCTCGCTGCACTGTACTTCCATTCTGCTGCACCACATGGGTCAACTCATGGGCAATTAACTCTTGTCCACCACGACTTCCAGGGTTATAGGCTCCCTGGCTAAAGAACATATCCTGTCCCGTTGTAAATGCCTTTGCTTGGATTGATTGATTCAATCGGTCAGATTGAGAATCAGTGTGAATTTTTACACCGCTGAAGTTAGCCCCAAACGCCTGTTCCATCGGTTTGCGGGCACTCTGCGCTAGTGGCTGTCCGTTACCCCGTACCCGTTGAATCGATGCTTCTAAATCAGGTGTTGCAGCCATCCCATCGTGAATAGACAAACGCTGCACTATTGGCTTCATTCGCAGTTCGCCTTCTTCTGGCATTTCCACACGCTGGATTTTACCAAAGAGGGGTTTTATTTGCAGTTCTTTATTTTCTGGTCTTTGTTGACGCTGAATATTTTGACTCTCAGGTGCATTAATTTGCTGCACAACATCCTTTGCTACTCTATCCGCTTCTTGCTCATACTTATCCCCTGGCTGACCAATTGTCAGTTTCATCTGAATTCGAGGTTGCAGTGGTGGGGTAATATTTCTGGGAGATACAGATATATCTAGAAAGTCACTACTAAACTGTCTTTCTTTGGCTGATTCTGTTTGTAAATCTGGTGTTTGCTGTTGTGTAACTTCTTCTGCTTGGGGCTGGACGACAAAGCCGCGTGGAGCAAACTGATTAGACACTGGGGTGTCAGAGGATTTAGCAGAAGTCTGAGCCGTTCTGTGTTGTCTGCTATACATATACTTAATTTAGTAGCGGTTGATGTCCAGCAAAAGATGGTAATAAATTTTGCACCATATTAAGGAGATCTGCCAACGATCGCCACCATTATTCACAGAATTTAAAGTGGGCGCTCGCTGAATTATTTTTAACCTGGTGAAAAATACTTATTTTTTTAACGTAGACGCGCTAGCGGCTTGCCGCAGGCTACCGCAGAGGCACAGAGAACTCAGAGTTAAGAAAGTATAAGAAGTTACTTCTGTATTTCCATCTTGAGCCAACTAAAAACTAAATCTGCCGAAATATCAAGGTTGATATCTTGTAATATTGGTAGGCGATCGCTACCTTGAAATAACTCTGGTTGTTGCCCTGGACGGAAAACCAAAATAGAGCGATCCTGTGGATCGATTAACCAACCCAGTTGGCAACCATGTTGTAAGCAGTAGAGAATATTGCCAATTACTCGGTTACAACTTTGTTCTGGGGAGAGAATTTCAATTGTCCAGTCTGGGCAGAGTAAAAAATCGTTGGGCGGTTCTCCATCAGCATCAAATGGAATACGCCTCCAGTAGAAAACTGCTACATCAGGCACAATTGAGCGGACACCAAAACTACAACGCAACTCTGGAAAAGCATATGCAATCTTTTGGCTTTCCGCTGCATCATTAATACTATTACAGAGCCTCAGTTGCAATCGGCTATGCTTCCCTTTAGGCATTGGCTTTTGGATAATCTCACCACTGATATATTCGCTTGCCGGCTTAGTTTCTGGGAGCTTGAGAAAATCCTCTAAGGTCAATACTTGGGAAGTAGCGCCAGTCATAGCTCCTGAATCCTGTAGCATGTGTTTTCAGTCTAACAGTACGTGAGTTCGACGGAATTAAAAAACCCCGCTTCCATTCCTCTTTGCTGCAAAAAAAAAGACTTCAAAAGCTCGATTTTTTGTTCTTTACCAAGGATCTTAAAGCCCCTCTCCGCGTCGGAGAGGGGTTGGGGAGAGGTTCATCGAACTCACAGTCATCAGCCATCAGTCATCAATCACGAAATCACTACCACAGGCCCAATGTACTGTTCAAATGTAGGACTATTGGGATTTGTATCAACAGTAAAAAGACTTTCAGCACCATCTATTATTAGGCGTACCAAATAACTTCCTGGTAAACAATCAGTAATTGTAAAGGTAATAGAGTGAGTATTGCTACGTCGCTGTTTAGTTTGCTCAAAGGAATATCCTGCAAATTGTGTCAATGAAAGTTCAGTTAATACTAAAGTTACTTGCTGTCCTTTCTCAAGGGTGACATTAACTAACACTGAAACTTCCGCCGATCGCGTATCATTTTCCCTAACCTCTAAGTTAGTTACTGTCACTTCCTGAATAGTTGGACGTAACAAAATTGGTACAACATTGGAATTAACATGTTGTTGGGGATGAATCACCTGTAAACTCTGGACTCCCGCCCGCAAGGAATTTACAGGTATGGAGGAGAGATCTAAAGTTATTTGTCTGTCAGTTACAGCTTGTGGGGTTGCTTTGACATTACCGATACGTACTTGGATATTCTCTGCGCCTAACCTGTCACCTTGAATGAGCAAAGTGCTGGTAGCGAGAATCAAAGGCGTTGCTGCTTGTGGTGTTTGCCATAATTTAGCTAGCGCTTCTAAGACCTTGATTTGAGCGATCGCTGGCTGATAAGGTGTGATCTGACGCCCAAGACTGCGTACAGGTATGGGTTTTTTGGGTATTTCACCGCTATCGATTAAGATGATACTTGCTTTATAAGCCATTGATAGCGAGTAAGCGGTCTGAAAAAATACAGACCAAATTTTAGATATTTCTTCAATATTTAAATCGACAGGAGAAATAGAGATAGTTTCAACTTGTTCAGCGAGGTTAGAATCTGCCAAAAACGTCAAAGTTGAGTCTGCGACAGTCTCTTGAATCATCTGTTGGGTGAGAGTTGCTTTAGTATTGAAAGTGCGAATCACACTACCCATCAAGCGCTGCGGTTCCAACTCCACCTCGTTACCATAGCAACTGAGCAAATAATAGAGATCTAAACCGGTTTGTGGTTGCTTAGTATATTTTTCATTTGAAAAGCGTTGCCTTAAATCAGCACTGCGCCAAGCGGTATTTTGTAAAATATCATAGAGATAAATATTAACTCCCGCTTCTGGCGAACCAGTATTCAAGCGATCGGGTCTAACAGTTGTCACCCTCGCACCATCCACATCTACTTGTACACTAGCCTGCAACGTTCTTTGTAGAGTTGCAGTAACAGTGGCAATGGCTAAATAATTGCTCATTGGTCAGTTGTCATTTGTCAGTTGTCATTTGTTAGGAGTGCTGGGTGCTAACTCAGTGCTGAGTGCTGAGTGCTGAGTGCTGAGTTAGGAGTTGGGAGTTAAGAGTTAAGAGTTAGGAGTTAAGAGTTAAGAATTATCTTCCTCATCTCCCCTGCTCCCCACTAAGGGCAAACCAAACCCAACTTGAGGGCTTTGACAATTGCCTGAGTGCGACTAGCAACACCTAATTTTTCAAAGATGGCTGTTAAATGAGCTTTAACGGTGGCGACTGTAATGTAAAGGCGACCAGCGATTTGTTCGTTAGAAGCTCCTTGGACTAACCAGTTTAATACTTCTTTTTCTCGTTCGGTTAACTCAATGCCAGCACCAGTAGTCAAGGAGTGTCCTGTGTAGTAGTGAAACAACCTAAAAAAGCCTGTTGCTACTTCTGGAGGTAAATATATTTTGTTATTAATTACAGTAGTAATAGCTTCATGTAATTGGCTAGCTAATTGGTCTTTAAATACATAACCCCAAGCACCAGCTTGCATTGCTCGAAACACCCAATCATCTTGTTGATGTGCTGACAAAATTAGTACTTTCCCGTTATAAGATAATTCTGCCAAGCGATGTAAAGCTGTGATTCCATCTTCTGGTGGCAATTCCATATCCAGTAAAATTAAAGCGGGATGTTGTTCTGTGGTTAACTTCACAGCTTGTTCAACAGAAGCAGCTTCTCCAACAATGTTGAAACCTACAGAACTACTATTGTTGTAAAAGTTTAATAAAATTCGTATTCCTTGGCGAAATTGCGGTTCATCATCTACAAGCAAAATTGAAACTAGCTCTTTTGCAACGCTCATAGTAATTCGTAATTCGTAATTCGTAATTCGTAATTCGTAATTAAGACATACAGAACAAGGCTTTATATAGGCAGTTTTGACTTTTGTCCAATATATCCCTAGGCAGCAAGACAATAGTCATTTTCCACCCATCCCCCATTCCCAATTCCCAATTGCCCCTAATCCCCAACGCCACATGCTCCACTTGGTGAGGCAGTCGCAGTCTTGGCGGCTTCCGCCGATTGCGTTAGCGAAGCGTTAGCGACGCAGGAGCGTCACTGCCGAACCCGAAGGGGGAGACCCCAAGACCCTTACGGGTTCGGCAGTTACTCCACTTGGGGAGACCCCAAGACCGTACTGCCTCACCGCAGTGGCTCCTCCCTTCGGTCGTGGGGGCCCCGAATTCCCCATTCCCAATTCCCAATTCCCAATTCCCCATACTTCATTACCTTTTAATCGGTAGGGTAAAGGAGAATTGAGCGCCACCATCGGCAATATTATCTGCCCATAAGCTGCCTTGATGGTCTAGAATGATTTTTTGTGCGATCGCTAATCCTAAGCCTGTACCCCCTAAACGCCGAGAATAATATGGTTTGAATATTTGCTTCAAGTCGTCTTCGGAAATTCCCGAACCGCGATCGCGAATTTCCACTAAAACTTCATGATTGTACACATGCCAATTGCAATTCACTGTCCCAGAATCAGGGCTAAAATGAACTGCGTTCGCTAATAAGTTGTCAAAAACCTGTTTTATCTGCCAGCTGTCAACTGTCACATACACAGGTTTATCAGGATAATGGATTTGTAATTTTTTCTGTTTTAACCAGGGTTCTAAATTTTTAATACTTTCAGCAACAATTGTTTGCAAATTATGTTGCTTTATCTGTAATCTTGCTTGTTGCCCATAGTAAAGTAAATCGGTCAACTTAGCACTGAGTTCATCTACTGTTTTGCGAATCAGTGTAGCCTGTTCTTGCAAACACCCATTAGGCAAAGCTAAGCGGAGATTTTCTGCATACAGATTAATTAATGCTAAAGGGTTCCGCAGTTGATGTTCTGCTCGTCCTAGTGTTTGAGATAAAGATGCAATTTCTCTCATGTGATGCGATCGCTCTTTATACATTACTAAATATTCACTCAATATCTGAGCATTATTAAGTATCAATTGTTGCTGTCTATTTGAAAGCATTTCAGTAGTGCATACAAGTATATATTCTGCTGCTACTGGACTCTGTTCACCTACACAGCAAATATACACGTAATATTGTTCTGTAATGCTGAACTCTCTGATTTCCAGAAGAGGCAATTCTTCTAGCAACCATTTTTCTTCTTGCAGATATAAATAGAGGTGAGATTGCCTAGATGCAAAGCCATCTGTGTTTAAATATGGTGTAGCCTGTGCGGAAAGCATTTGGTCTTGTATACATTCCGCAACTATTTGGCGCTTTCCTGTATCCAAATTGAAATATACAGAAAAGACAGCCACACTTTCAAGCATAGTCACTAACTGTTGAACAATCAGTTGGCAAATCCTGTTAACATCAACTTCCGACAACTTACTTGGTAAATTGTGCGTAGATGAAGGTAGAGGCGTATGAGCAGTTAAATCTTGAGTAGCAGCCTTCATCTTTTACTCTCCGACATACTCGAACAGCAAAAAGCCTTGCAGATGCTACAAGCTCTCCAATCTTTTCTCAAGTGGAAATTATGCTTCTTACTGTATAAATACGGACTAATATAGCTTACATTCCTAAGTTTGCAATGTCAGCAATTGCAACATTTATTTTAGAATATCGACCAAAGTCTAATAACTACTAGACTGTTAGATCTTTAAGCTATGAATAGCTAGCCCTAATCAGGTTTATTTCGTTTTGTAAGCCCTTCATTTTTCCGTAGGGTAGGTAGTAATACCAATTGAAAAAAATAAGTATAGACGCACTATTTTACGTTTATACAGGAATATTACTAATTAAAAATTGGTATAATTTGCTGCTTACATTAGGAACTTTGGTAAGGACGCTCCAACCTCTAGACATTCATTTTGGTGGCATCAAATAAACCTACCAAGATGATTGGCAAAGCATTCAAGTAACCCTGCTGTTGTGTCTTATGATCCCAGCTGCTACCCAGACTTTAGCAGAAATTTTAGCTGACGGGATTTCCCTGCTCAGTACAGAGCAAATTGATTTCAACCACCCTGGTATGGAACAAAATGTAAACCCCAGGCTGAACTTGTACTGTTACAACATCCGAGAAAATGTTTACATACAGCAATCAGTTTCTCGCCATCCAGTCGAGCAGGGGATACAAATGCTATCACCTAGATGGTTTGATGTGTCATTTCTGGTGAGTGCCTGGGACTTCACCAGTTTGGGAGAACAACGTCTGCTGTCAGAAGTATTGATACTACTGTTACATCACCACTCGTTACAAGAGGAGGTGCTAGCACCAGCCTTACGCGGTCATGGCGAATTGTCAATGACCGTTTCTGCTATTCATCCCATCGATGCTGCTGCTTTGTGGAGTGCTTTGGGTGTGCCATTACGTCCAGCTTTGTATGTGACGTTAACAATACCCTTTAACCTACAAAGCAATCTCTTAAACAATAAGGCAGAAAGCTGGAGGCAGGAGTTAGGAGTTAGGAGTGCTGAGTGCTGAGTGCTGAGTTAAAAGTTAAGAGTTTTTCTTCCCCTGCTCCGAAAGCTCCCCCGCTCCCCTGTGCCCCTAATCCCCACTCCCCTTCGGTCGTGGGGGCCCCGAGTTCCCCTGCTTCCCCTGCTCCCTTGTGACTACGGCTATACTTCATCTTTCACATTTCATACTTCATAGGAAAATGACTCACTATGCCTAGACTGGATTACTTTGCACCTGGTGTTTACGTCGAAGAAGTAGACCGAGGTAGCCGCCCAATAGAGGGTGTGAGTACTAATATTGCTGGCTTTATCGGCTTTACCGAAGATGTGCGCGGTGATGCCGAATTGTTTAAACCAATGTTGGTGACATCGTGGAACGAGTATTTGGAATACTTTGCCAAACAAGGTTCCGATGGTTATACAGATTTCGATGCTTATTTACCCTTTGCCGTCAATGGTTGGTTTTTGAATGGGGGAGGGCGTTGTTGGGTAGCAAGTATCGGCACTAAACTCCCAGGTACCCAGCCACCACCCACCGAAGAAAGTGCGCTCAAGATTCGCACTACAGGTAATCGTCCCTCTTTGCAGTTAGCCCTCAAGCCTGCTGAAGGTGAAAATGACCAAACTGGGGAAGAAGGTAGATTGAATGTTGTCATTACCGAAAGTCAGCCTCGTCCACCAGAAAACCCAGAAGCAGAACCACCATTAAATACTGGTGAATTCTTTAAAGTCGTAATTAGTCGGAATGGAGAAGTTTTAGAAGAGTACGACCATCTGTCGATGAACCCACAAGTTCAAGCAGAAGCCGGTACTTATGCTTTAACAGCTTTGCAAGAATCTCAGTTTGTAGCCGCAGTTGATTTAGAGTCTCCAGGACAACCCTTATCTCGCCGTCCAGCAAACGGTTTCTATGAGGTGAGTCCTCCCCCATTGATATCTACACCAGACCGCTTTCCACGAGATGTGCAAGGGGTACGCGACGATCGCACCGGTATGCAAGGTATCTTTGAAATTGACGAAGTTACCATGATTGCCTTCCCTGACTTGTTGCGGGCATATCAAAACGGCATCTTGGATCTCGACCAAGTGCATGGGATTATGGAGACAATGGTCAGTCTGTGCGAAAATACGGCCCCCAACCGGATGGTAGTGCTAGACCCGCCGCCGTGCAAGGGTGGTGGTACGGCTGTATCTCCTACCCAGGTGAAGCCGCAGCATATCGCCCAATGGTTGAGTGCATTTAATCGGCGATCGCAATTTGCCGCCCTTTACTACCCTTGGATTAAAGTACCAAACCCCCGCAACGGCGGTAGACCAATTCTGATTCCCCCTTCTGGTCACATGCTAGGAGTCTGGTGTCGCACAGATGAAACGCGAGGAGTCTATAAAGCCCCCGCTAACGATACACCAAGAGGTGTAATTGGTTTAGCCTATGAAACCAACTTGCGCGAACAAGAACTCTTGAACCCCTTGGGAATCAACTGTATCCGCACCTTCCCCAACCGAGGTATCCGGATTTGGGGCGCCCGGACTTTAGTAGAACCAGATAATGTGCAATGGCGCTATATCAGCGTCCGCCGCTTGATGAGTTATATCGAAAAATCAGTAGAACTCGGTACTCAGTGGGTAGTATTTGAGCCTAACGATCAAGATTTATGGGCACGTGTCACCCGCACCGTCAGCAACTTCCTAGAAAGACTCTGGCGGGAAGGTGCTTTATTTGGTGCTTCAGCTGCGGAAGCTTTTTACGTCAAGTGCGACGCCAGTATCAACACTCACGAAACTATGATGTTGGGTCGTTTATATATCGAAGTTGGTGTTTGTCCAGTCAGGCCGGCGGAATTTGTCATCTTCCGCTTTAGTCAGTGGTCGCCTAACCAGTGATAGCAATTTTGATGAGGTAGCACCCGTCTTGGCGCCTTGCGTCGATAGGGGACTACCGATCTTCGCAGCGGTAGCGAGCTTGCGAGCGTCACCCGGAGGGATTTTAGATTTTGGATTTTGGATTTAAAGCCTTTATTTCAAGGTTGTTTCCGAAATTTAAAACACTAATAAATATCCAAATTCTTGCTCAATTTTAACTGACTTACAGGGTAATATTTTAGCTCTGTAAGTCCAAAATTACGACAACTTAAATAAACCAAGGAGTCATTGAAATGGCTGAACTTAAACCTATCGCCGCCAGTAATTTTTACTTTGAAATAGATAGTATGACCGATATGGCTTTTACCAAAGTTGGTGGAGTCAAATTTGAAGCAAAAGTCAAAGGACAAGATAAACCTTTGATGTCTACTAAAGGAGGAACAACAATTAGACAAATTAACTCTGCTGGTTTTGAAGGACTGTTTACAATTGAAGTTTCAACTTTGATGAGTGGTGATGATGATAGCACTAGCAAGAAAATGTATGCTTGGTTTAAAAAGTGTATGCCCAAAGCTGAAAAAGGCGAAGGGAAATGGTTAGATAGTAAAAAAACAGGCTCTATAGTTGCCTATGATACTGATGGAAATGAAGTTCTCCGTTGGGATTTAAAAGAAGCTTGGCCATCTGAGTATAAAATTGGGGATTTAGATGTGAATGGCAACGATTATATCGAAGAAACTTACACCCTTACTTGTGAAAATATCAATCGTACTAAATAGATTTTAATTTTTTCTTCTGATTAATTACTCATTACCTAATTACCTGGAGGTTTGTTTATGGCAGAATTTATTTCTAATGCCAAGTTTTACTTTGAAGCTGATGGTCTGACTGAAATTTTGATACAGAAAATCAGTGGTATGCAAATGAAAATGACAGTTGCAGGAGGGGATGCACCTATTGGTGTAACTAAGGATGGCAAAACTCAGACACAAGCTACTATTGGTGGCGTAGAATGCTCTGAGATTACTATTGAGTGTGTGGCAACTGCTGATTCTAAACAGTTGCTTGATTGGTATAACAAATGCCATGCTGAAGCCCTCTCAGGAGGTAAATCAGAGGGTCGCAAGAATCGCAAACTAGGCAAACTTTCTATCTATGATGGTCAAGATGAAAAAGTTCAATACGAATTTACAGATGTCTTTCCTACCAGTTATGGAACAGGAGATTTTTCAGCAGGTAGTGGAGATTTACTCACAGAAACAGTGACAGTTGGCTTCACCTACTTTGAACGTAAGAAGTAAAGATCAAGTCTGAAGGCTTCAATTTCATCCTTCAGGCTTTATCTTTTACATTCATACAGCAATCCTAAATTATTTGTGAACATATTCTCTCTTTTCTTCCTTTGCGTACTTTGCGTACTTGGTGGTTCGTTTTTATGATTTTTTGTCCACCAGCTATTTAGAATTGCTGTACTGATTTCACCTTTTTTGAAGACGTGAAAATTTATGTCTGAATTTCCAGAAATTTTGACAAATAGCCGTTTTTATCTAGAACTCAAACTAGATGGTAGTCAAGAACCAGTAGATGGTTACTTTATGGAATGTCAAGGCTTTAAAACTACCCAACAGGTAATAGAAATTTCCGAAGTTACACCCCTGACTTGGGGTAAAGCAGGAAATACTAACGGCAGAATTGTCCGTACTAAAATTCCTGGAAATGTAACTTATTCTAATATTATTCTGCGCCGGGGTTTAACTATTTCTATGACAATGTGGAACTGGTTAGCTGCTATTCAAGAAGGAAAGTGGAGCGAACAAAGGCGAGATGGTTCTTTAGTAATTTACAATCAAGCAGCTAATGAGCAGTTTCGATTAGAATTCAAAAATGCCTGGCCTACTGGATATACAATTTCTGATGTGAAAGCTGCTGGTAGTGAACATGAAATTGAGGAGATAGAAGTAGTGGTTGAAGAATTAAAGCGGGTTCAGGTAAGCTAATCTTGATTTATTAACTTGACGCTACTGGCCTGTACATTAGCTGAGTACCGAATGTTACAAACTGAGTTTGAATTTACTTTACCTAAAGGATATTTAGATGCGGACGGCAATTTGCACCGCAAAGGTATAATGCGTTTATCTAGGGCCATCGATGAAATTGTGCCGTTGCGTGACCCTCGTGTTAAATCGAATCCAGCCTATGCCACGATAATTATTTTATCCCGTGTGATTACTCGTCTAGGAGCTTTGGAGGAAATTACGCCTGCGGTAGTAGAAAACTTTTTTGCGTGCGACTTGAGTTATTTGCAGCAGTTTTATCGCCAAATTAATGAATTAGAAGATAAAGAAAGTTAACATTAAGTAAAAAAAAGAAATATTAATCACTAAACTATAGCTCTATATTTAGAGATTCAATTTCTCGATAGTAAAAATACAATTCACCCCAAAAACGTGTCAGCGATCGCAATCTATAGAATGCCATAACCCAACTAATACACCTTATGGCATGGCCATCTGTAGCAGAACGTGTAAAAATTCATAGTAATTGCGATTTATCAAAGCTTGTTCAGGTGTTAAACTATGACTCATGCTTGCTGTGGCCCTGGTTACGCTTCTGTTGAAGCAGCCATTAAGGCAGAACGAGAAAAAGTACTTTATGCGATCGCTCTTTATACAGGTACAGGTATTGAAGAGCCTGATTATTTAGCAACTATAGATGTTGATCCAGACTCCCCGACTTATTCCCAAGTCATTCATCGCCTACCAGTACCTTACATTGGCGATGAATTGCATCATTTTGGTTGGAATACCTGTAGTTCCTGTCATGGTGATGCTAGTAAATCCCGACGGTATACTGTAATTCCTGGCTTACGGTCTAGCCGTATTTATATAGTTGATACAGTAGAGACGAAAGCACCAAAACTGTACAAAGTTATTGAACCAGAAGAAATTAAAGCCAAGACCAACTTAACTGCACCCCACACGGTACATTGTCTAGCAGATGGTCATGTGATGATTTCCATGCTAGGTGACAGCGAGGGTAATGGCCCTGGTGGCTTTTTGTTACTAAATGATAATTTTGATATTGTTGGACAATGGGAACGTCAAGCTGATGCCATGCAGTTTAACTATGACTTTTGGTATCAGCCGCGTCACAATGTGATGGTAAGTAGCGAGTGGGGCGCACCTAAAACCTTTTATCCTGGTTTTGATCTAAATGATGTAACTGCTGGTAAATATGGCCACCATATACATTTTTGGGATTGGTCAACAAGGGAAATTATCCAAAGTTTTGATTTGGGGGAAGAAGGATTAATTCCTTTAGAAGTGCGCTTTCACCATAACCCCGACAGCACTCACGGATTTGTCGCAGCTGCACTTAGTAGTAATGTTTGGCATTGGCACAAGTCTAACGGTAATTGGGAAGTTGAGAAAGTAATTGATGTGCCATCGGTGGAATTAGAAGGCTGGCCTATCCCTGTACCATCCTTGATTACTGATATCTTAATTTCCATGTGCGATCGCTACGTTTATTTCTCCAACTGGCTACATGGAGATATTCGTCAATACGATATCAGTGATCCTAGCCATCCCCAACTTACCGGTCAAGTTTGGTGCGGTGGTTTGCTAGGGAAAAGTGGCGAAGTTCAAGGACATAAATTGGCTGGTGGGCCGCAAATGCTACAGCTAAGTCTGGATGGTAAGCGGCTTTATGTCACAAATTCTTTATTTAGTAGTTGGGATAATCAGTTTTACCCTGACTTGTCTAAGTCTGGCTCTTACTTATTGCAGATTGACTGCGATACTGAAAAGGGGGGACTGAAAATCAACGAAGATTTCTACGTTGATTTTGGTAAAGAACCAGCAGGCCCGGCTCGCGCTCATGAAATGCGCTATCCTGGTGGTGATTGCACCTCGGATATCTGGGTGTAGAAGTATCAAAGGAAAGGAAACATCTGTACAGAAAGCCAGCAGGAAAGCCCACTCCTTTTAGGGGTGGGATGAGTTTACCCTATTCTTTGACTTTGTACTTCTTGGAATGAATTTATGTTAATAGAACAAGTTAAAGTTTCTATCTAAAGAAGGATTTACAAATATCGGGGCAATCACCTGATGTTACAAAGGTAAATTTATAGTAAAACCGCATTTTCTTGTTTAAGTTGTTCTTTCGCTAACGCTAATGCTTGATAAGCATTATCTAACTTTGTTTTATCTATAATCTGATCAGCGAAAAGCTTTATATAAGCTTCGAGATACTTTATACGTAAATGGGGCGGATCATTTGGACTTTGCAGAAAAGGAAGGTCTGATTCAACCATAAAACGAATAGCTAGTAGTGGAATAGGGCTACGCAGTGGACGAAAGTCTGGGTTGTGCAGACCAGGACTTTGAGTATGCTTGTGAAATTCACCTAACATTAAGCCTAATTCCACAAACAATGGTTTAAGTTTTCGTTGAATTTGATCAATTAATTTCAAATCTTCATCCATACACATATCTGGAAATATGAGTATAAAAGCTCTATAAATAGATAATTCTTTCTGCTCTGAATCTATCTCAAGGAAGATGTCACGATAGCGTTGAACAATTTCTTCTAATTGCGGTAAATCCAAACTTTTTGCACGAATAACCGCCATCCGAATACTGTTTAATCTCATAGCATTAGCCACATAAGGGCAAACTGAGCCAGATCTACCTAAATTGGGGTGAGGGCTTGCTAAAAAATTCTTAACCCACTCCATGATTTCATTTAAGTAGGGAAGATCTTGTTGGGTTTGTTGGATTTCAGTAGGTGTGTATAGTTGCATTATGTTCAAACAAATGCAGTAATTTTATAAATTGACATGATGAGTCATTCTCATACCTATAAGCAGCATAAGAATAACAGAACTGTTACCCATTGACATTGCACACTGACTCGTGAGAATTGTCTTTGGTCACTTGTCATTAGCAGCCACTGCGTTGCAGAGGACAGTTGCGTGGTGTTAGCGTAGCGGTAGCGACGTAGGAGCGTCGGCAGCGCGGTGAGGCAGTACAGTCTTGGGGATGCCCCCTATGAGCGACTGCCGAAAGGCTCTACCAACAGCCTTTGCAACTGGCATCAAACTGTTCGTTGGGGTTTCCCCCTTGAAGTTAGTGGGCTTCATTTGTGCTTACAAATGACTAATCACTAATGACGGTTTTTACGGTAAACAGTGCAATATGTGAAGTCAAGACAATAGCTTACTGATAAACAATGAAGCTATTACTTAACTCATGTTCTTAACATTACAACCTAATATTCTGATCTGTACTTGAATTTCTTATAAACTGTATCAGTTCCAGTTAAAGATTCAATGAAGAACAAAGATCAGTTGTATTTGTAAGTCTAAACTTTGACCAAAAGTTAACTGTATCCCTTTGGTTTTCGCTTAATTCCGTAGGCAAAATCAACTGCTGAACATTCGAGACTATCTGAATTATCTTTGTATCCTCCGCAGCGTCACTTGCTTGAATTTAAATATGGGTTTACTAATTTTGGCAACCGATGTTAAAAGTTTAGTGGAGAATGTTGAGGTACTGAGTCAGGCGATCGCCCTGTTCAGTGTAGCATGATCAGTATTACTTATAAATATATTTACTTAACTGAATTTACAGAGGACGAAGCAAACTTGCTGGCAGTAGACTCATTTTTATATCCAGGCAAACTGAGCTGGATATGGCGACTACTTTGATTGGTGAAAGAGAAGTTTCCCGCTCAAAGAAGTTTAATTTATCCATTTGCAAGGTTTATGGATGTAAATCTATGAGTATGGCTGCATTTCTAATATTTTTTATTGCTGTAATTGCCATAGTTGCTGTCATTATCATTAATAGCTACAACGATTTAATCAAGTTTCGCAACCGCTACAACAATGCTTACTCTCAAATCGATGTGCAGTTACAACGCCGCTATGACTTAATTCCTAATTTAGTGGAAACTGCTAAAGGTTATATGAAACATGAGCGGGAAACCTTAGAAGCAGTGATTGCCGCTCGGAATTCTGCAATTAATGCTAGCAGCCGTGCTGTGCAAAATCCCGGTGATCCTCAAGCAATGCAGCAGTTGGGCAATGCGGAAGCAGCACTGAGTGGGGCATTAAGTCGTTTGATGGTACTTTCAGAATCTTACCCAGAATTAAAAGCCGATCGCACCATGAGTCAGGTGATGGAAGAACTTGCTTCCACTGAAAACCGCATTGCTTTTGCCCGTCAGGCTTTTAATGATGCTGTCACACTTTACAACACTAAAAGTGAATCTTTCCCCAGCAATTTAATAGCCAATAGTTTTAACTTTTCTGTTGCAGAATTGTTACCAGAAGCTAGCCCCGAAATCAAAACTGTCCCACGCATGTCTTTTTAGACAATCATCCGTCATTAATTCCGTACACTAGAACGAATGAAAACCCTATTTTCTTTGTGTCTTCGTGCCTTGGTGGTAAAAAATCTTCAACCACCCTTCGGGTGACGCTCGCAAGCTCGTTACCACTGCGAAGATCGGCAGTTGCTCTACTTGGGGAGCCACTGCGTTGGGCGGCTATGCCGACAGCCAAAGCACGTGGCGTGAAACCCCAAGACCGCACTGCCGACGCTCCTACGTCGCTACCGCTACGCTAACACCAAGACGGGGGCTGCCTCACAAAAGACACAAAGACACAAAGTATTTTCAAGGCAGGTGGTACGAGGGAAAAGCGCCAACAGTAGGGATTTTTATCGCTGCCATTTTACATTTAATTATGTCCACCTACATGATCTATGAATTTCTTTGAACATCAGGATCTAGCACGCCAGAACACACAAAAATTAATTGGGTTGTTTTGTCTATCCATCACAGTAATGATTGTAGCAATTTATAGTGCTGCATTGTTGCTCTTGGGCATGGCGCCTCGGTTTTGGTGGTATCCAGGATTATTTCTGTGCGTAGCTGGGATCACAATAATTACCATCGCTTTGGCAAGCCTGTATAAAATTTTATGTCTACGGGAAGGGGGAAGAGTAATTGCCCAAGAGTTGGGGGGACGACTTTTACTAGCAGAAACAGCAAATGAACAAGGACGACAACTATTGAATATAGTCGAGGAAATGGCGATCGCTTCTGGTATTTCTGTGCCAGAAGTCTATTTGCTGGAATCAGAAACTGGCATCAATGCCTTTGCTGCCGGGTTTACATCTAACGATGCAGTCATAGGAGTCACCCGTGGCAGTTTGCAACACTTGAACCGGGATGAATTACAAGGAGTTATCGGCCATGAATTCAGTCATATTCTCAATGGAGATATGCGGCTGAATTTGCGTTTAATGGGACTATTACACGGAATTTTGTTTATTTATTTAACTGGAGAATTAATGTGGCGGCTTCGCGATAGTTCCCGCGAAGAAAAAGGTCTGCCTCTATGGGCTTTTGGTTTAGCACTAATGGCAATTGGTAGTATTGGATTATTCTGCGGTCGCCTCATTAAAGCCGCAATCTCTCGTCAACGCGAATTTCTTGCCGATGCTTCGGCAGTACAGTTCACTCGCAACCCCGATAGCATTAGAGGAGTACTGCAAAAACTCCAACAGATAGATTCACGCTTGATTTCGCCAGGTGCAGAAGCCGCGAGTCATATGTTCTTTAGCAATGCCCTCAACCCCTCTTTTTGGGAAGAAATGCTTGCTACCCACCCACCCCTGACAGAACGTATCCGTCGTATCGGGGGTTTGAAAGCTCGTAATTTGAAAACAATGCCAGCTTCTACTACAGGTTCTCATTATCAGGAATCTTTGACAATGGGCTTTGCTGGCGGTGGTGGTGCAAATGCCACCCCAGAACAGATAGTTAACCAGGTAGGAACCGTTGCACCTGAAAATTTTGCCCATGCTCAAACCCTATTGTCGCAGTTGCCAGAATCTTTACGCTTGGGTGTACGAGAACAGCAAAGTGCGACGGCGATTATTTTCGCGCTGGCATTGGAGACTAATAATCTGCCAGTGCAAGAACGCCAAATTGCCTGGTTGCGCGAGGTACAGCCTGCTGAGTTAGTAGAGAAAACCTTGGAATTCAGTAGCCAAATCAGCCAGTTAGACCCTACTATTCGTTTACCTCTTGTGGATTTGACAGTACCCGCATTGCGGCAAAACTCCGCCAAAGAATGTCAGAGGCTGTGTAAATGCCTCCAAGGTTTAGTTATAGCCAGCAAAAGTTCATCACTCTGGAATTTCGTCTTGCAGTTAGTACTGTGGCATCGTCTCCAACCTTATATAAATGCCGCATCAGCTACAACCATAGAATTTACATCCATAGAACAGATTTGGCCAGATAGCATCTTGGTGCTGTCAGCACTTGCACGAGTCGGACAATCTCAACCTGATGCCATCGCCTATGCTTTTCGTTCTGGCGTTTTTAGACTCCCCAAAGCCGGACAGCAAGAAAAACCAGACACAGCAATCAACAGTAATTTTACTGAAGTAAAAAATAGTCTTGAACGCCTTCGCCTTGCCAGTCCCAAACTCAAGCAAGCTCTTGTTGATGCCTGCGCCCACACTGTACTAGTGGATAATAAAGTTACAGCATCAGAGGCAGATTTATTGAGAGCGATCGCGATGACATTAGATTGTCCCATACCTCCATTTTTAAATCCCCAACGTGGCTTGCCAAAAGTCTCGCAAAAGCACACCAGTTGACTGATAGTAGAAGTTATACCAATTCGTAATTCGTAATTGTAGAGACGATTCGCCGAATCGTCTGTACTCAGATATGGTCTGGGTTTTGGGGTTTGAATGTGTTGCTGGATTTTAGAGAATTGGTATTAGTTGTCAGTTATACCATTTCACGAAAAATCTGATACAAATTTTTTCACCCCTGCACCGAAAGCACCCCTGCACCCCTACTGCCTATTTGTATCAACATCAAAGTAAAACAGTATCAGTCATCCGTTAGCCGTTGCAGCCTTGGTCAACAGTTCGGCTAAGACTTGGACATGAGGCTTAGTCATCATCGTAATATGATCGCCTGGAACGAAATGAATATCCACCGGTTGGGCAGAAACTTTGTCCCAACCCCACGCTGAATCCTCTGCCATCTCGGAAGTTATCTGACCAAAAGCCTCGTCAGTAATCATCTCGCTGGAACGAAACAGAGTAATTCGATTTGGATAGACCTCGTGTGACACATAATCAACTTGACGATTAGCTTTAAAAACTTGTACCCAATTGCGAAATTGCCTGATGTCTGTTCCCAGTGGTAAGACGTTAGCTATTTCAAACTGTTTTAGCAGATACTTGAATTGCTCATCTGGATCAAGAAACTGGAGATCAGCGTAAAACACTTTCAGATTCTTTTTGAATAAAAGTTCTGCCACTTTTGCAAACTGAGTCAACCATTGAGCATCATCCCAATCGTCAGTTATCGGTTTATTGTAATTAATAATTGGTGCTGTGGTATCGAAAATGGCTAGTAAAGCTACTTCATGTCCTTGCTTTTGCAACTGAATTGCCATTTCAAAGGCTACCTTACCGCCAAATGAATGACCTCCCAATAAATAGGGGCCTTGCGGTTGAACAGTCTGTATTTCTTTGATGTAGTGCAGTGCTATGTCCTCGACTCTGGTGTAAAACTTTCCGCCATCAAGACCTGGTGCTTGTAAACCGTAAAATGGTTGGTCTGGGTCAAGATGACGTGCTAAATCATATAAGTAAATTACATTTCCACCAGCTCCAGGTACACAGAAGAAAGGCAGCTTTGAACCGCTTGGTTGAATCTTTACCAAAGACGACCAGACAGAGGAATCTAAATCTTGTCGGAGAATAGCTGCTAATTGTTCAATCGTTGGCGCTTGGAAGAGAGTTGCTAGAGGAAGATTTTTCCCCAACTGCTGCTGAATCTTAGCCATCAAGCGAACGGCCAAAAGGGAATGACCACCAACCTCAAAAAAGTTATCTTGTAATCCGATCCAGTCAAGTTCTAAAACTTCTGACCAGATTTGTGTTAATTGCAGTTCTATTGTGTCACGAGGTGGAACAAAGCTAGCCGAGCGATTAACTTGCAAATCTGGTGCTGGTAAGGCGCGGCGGTCTACTTTGCCATTGGGTGTCAAAGGCAGAGACTCCAGCATTACTATTGCTGAAGGTACCATGTACTCTGGCAGCTTTGTTGTCACGAATTGACGTAACTCGCTAATTGTTGTTGGACAATCATGTTGTGGCACAATATAGGCAACTAAGCGTTGCTCCCCTAGAGTATCTATTCTAGCTATGACGACAACTGAGTGAACTGATGGGTGTTGACTCAGTACTGCCTCAATCTCTCCCAACTCAATGCGGAAACCTCGAATTTTGACCTGAAAATCTTTTCGTCCTAAAAATTCAATGCTACCATCTGGTCTGATACGACCGAGGTCTCCTGTGCGATAAATTCGCCTCGAAGCGCATTCTGGATCGGGGAGAAATACAGCTTGTGTCAAGTTGGGTTTTTGCCAATAACCCAGCGCGATGTAAGGACTTCTAATAGCAATTTCTCCGTAGATATCAGTCTTTTGGCCAGCTTCATTGAGCAATAAAATTTCTGTTTCTTCAACTGGATAACCAACTGGAACAGTATTACGAGTAATTTCTGTTTGCTGATTAATGAAATATTGCAAGGTGACGGTAGATTCTGTCGGCCCTAAACCGTTGATAAAAATACATTCGTCGGAGAAATATTGTTTATATAAATCAACATCAGTTTTGACAACTTCCTCTCCTCCTAAGACAACTAAACGAATGTTATTTAGCTGCTCATTTTCAGTCAAAGTACTAATAAAGTGTCGATATAAAGTTGGTGTTGAGTGATAGATTGTAATTTTTTGCTGTTGCAAACACTGTGATAAATAAGTTAAACCCTCATCCTTGATATCGATTGGATATAAAGTTGCACCATTTAAGATGGCAGCAAAGATATCCATGATCGCAGCATCAAAGCTGTAAGATGATAGCAGCGTAAATCCGTCCTGCTCATTAATGTGAAGATTATTAGTGTAGTTTCTGATGAAATGTAGAACATTGCGATGGTTTTGAATAACCCCCTTCGGCTGTCCTGTAGAACCTGATGTATAGAGAATGTAGGCAATATTATCTGGTGAAATTTCTAGATTTTCTTCATTATAATCGCCAGAAAAGCTGATATCATCTATATTAATCAGTGGGATAATACCTTTAATTAATTCTTGGGCACGGGCTAAGTTCTTGTTGTTAGTAATCACAACACTAGCCAGTGAATCCTCTAGAATGTAAACAACCCTATCGCTGGGGTAATTTGGATCTAAGGGAACATAGGTTTTACCAACCTTTAAAACTCCCAAAATTGCAGCAACCATTGGGGCATCATGTTCAAACAATAGAGCGATTTTATCTGCTTGGAATGTGCATTGTTTCTGGATTGCCTGTGCTACTTGATTGGCATGACAGTTTAAATCACTATAAGTCCAATGATAATTCTTTGTATGGACAGCGATTTTATGGGGATATTTCCTAACTTGCTCTTGAAATCTAGCTGGGATTGATTGTTCAATATCTTGTTTGCGAAATTCAATTAAGGGGTTGGATGGACAGACAACATTACCACGGCTTTTTAAATAGTAACGTTCCGTTTCTGTTAAAAGGGGTAAGGTAGAAATTTGCTGTTCTGGGTTAGCGACAATACTTTCTAGCAAAGTCTGGTAATGCAAGAGCATCGTAGCAATTGTATCTGCATTAAACAAATCGCTATTGTAGACTAATGTTAATTGGATTAAGTGTTTTTGTTCTGTAACATACAGACTTAAATCGAAGTTGGAAGCTACTTCTGGTATGAATATGGATTCTACAGACAGTCCAGACAGTTGCAATTGCACATCCTTGAAGTTAAGCAGATTAAACCACACCTGAAATAATGGATTTTGACTCAAATTGCGTTCTGGTTGCAGTTCCTCCACCAGTTTTTCAAAAGGTAAATCCTGATGAGCATAGGCTCCTAAAGCTACTTTTCGCACCCTGGTAAGCAAATCGCTAAAGCTAGGGTTGGCGTCAAGGTAGGTTCGCATCACTAGAGTATTGACAAAAAAGCCAATTAGTCCTTCTATTTCACTGCGGTTACGGTTGGCAATTGGCGAACCCACTACAATATCTGTTTGACCTGTGTAGCGATGCAATAAGACTTTAAAAGCAGCAAGCATGGTCATGAAAAGAGTCACATCATGTTGCTGGCTGAGTTGCACTAGCGCCTGTTTGAGATTTTGGGGGAGTTCAAGAATTTTGATGGCGCCAGCATAAGACTGCACTGCTGCTCGCAGGTAGTCAGTGGGCAGTTGTAGTACAGTAATATCTGCTAACTGTTTGCGCCAATATTGCAGTTGTTCGATTTGTGCTTGTTGTTGTAACCACTGCCGCTGCCACACGCTAAAATCAGCATACTGGACGGAAAGTTCTGGTAAGTGTGTTCGCGCAGCGTCTCCCAGAGAAGGTTTGCCAGTTACAAAGGCTTCGTAGAGTACAGCGAGTTCGCGAGTGAACACTCCGATTGACCACCCGTCTGAGATAATGTGATGCATGACCAACAGCAACACATGCTCAGTGGGTGCTAGGCGCAACAACTTCACACGCAACAACGGTAGCTGAGTTAAATCAAATGGTTGGGAAGCTTCAAGACTAGCCAGTTTGCGGACTTCATCCTCGCGTTTTTCTGGAGGTAAATCTTGCAAGTCGATAGTGGCAAGGGTTAACTCAAAGGTAGAGGCAATTAGTTGCACCGGCTTTGCTTCATTTGTCTGAAAGCAGGTACGCAAGATTTCATGACGGCGGATAATTTCATTAAAGCTGCGCTTGAGAGCTAAGATATCTAGCTGACCAACAAGACGCAATGCAAAAGGGATGTTGTACAAGGAATTACCTGGTATCAACTGGTCTAGAAACCACAAGCGTTGTTGAGCAAAGGATAGAGGAAATAAGCTGGTTTCTCTACTTTGAGGGGTTATTTCTTTTTTTTGTGAGTTTTCCTGTTTTTGGTGACGTAGTTTTAAGAGAAGTTCTAATTTCTCTGGAGATAACTCTGCAATTTTTTTAGAGATATTGCTCAAGTGAGTATCCTCTGTGAATTTAATGATTGGTGAAAAAACTCAAAATACTAAAGTATTAGACTTCTGCATAAATCTTTTTTGGCTCACGCAAAGGCGAGGCAGCGCGGTCTTGGGGGTTTCCCCCATGAGCGACTGCCGTCGCAAAGACGCTAAGAATAACGCGAAAATAACAGCTTTTACCATAAGTCTCAAGATTACCTATCTTCTCTTTCTCTGTGTCTCTGCGTCTCTGCGTGATATCAAGAATATTTCGGTCTTCTTACACCAAAAAAACAGTAAAAGAAGGCTCAAGTATTTACGGCTGCAAGCATTAGTTTTACTTGCTCTTCATCAAGTTGTTCTAACTGTGCCAAGATATCGTCATCTGTTTGTTCAGCTAGTTTTTGTACTATGAAAATAGACAGTTGTGCCACTGTTGGATTCTCAAATAAGCTACCCAGTGGCACCTCTAACTGAAACACATCTTGGACACGAGATATTAGTTGAGTTGCTAGTAATGAGTGTCCCCCCAATTCAAAGAAGTTATCGTGAATGCTGATGAGTGGGACACTCAGAATTTGTTGCCAGATACTTGCGAGTTGACGTTCAATTTCTGTGCGCGGTGCTACCAATTTACTAGGTTGTTGGCTAGCCTGAGTAGTGAAAGTTAGTAGTTTTTCTCGCTCAATAGTCCCTATTGCAGTTAGTGGCATTTCTTCCAGCTGGACAAAATTGCAAATGGTTTTCTTGCTGAAGCGATCGCGCACTACAATTTCTGACAAACTATCAATATAACTATTGCTGGTAAAGTAAGCAGTTAATCTCTGAATGTTCTGAAATTCATTCTGTGTATAGCGTCGAATGTTGCGATTGCTGCTATCTAAACCCACAATCAACTGTGTCTGATTGCGATACAAAGCGGCAATTAAGCAAGTTAATCCCTGCTCTTTGGAAATGATATAATACCCTATACTACGAGCAGCATCCCTTGCATATGCTGGATTTTTCTGACTCATCCCTACTTCATCCCACATTGTCCAATTTAAACAGTAGGTTTGGGAATGTAAATGATGTCGCTGATACAGAGAACAAGTATCTAAAAAGCTATTGGCGGCAGAATACGCACTAAAACTAGCTCCTCCAAATACACTATTGATTGAAGAGAAGGAAATAAACACTGTTTGAGGGCGATTCTTAATCAGTTGGTAGAGTGTCCAAGTCCCGTGAACTTTCGGCCGCAACATAGAATCGAAGGTTTGCAAGGTTTCCACTGTAATGTAGTGATCATCAATTACTTTCCAGTGGTATTCTAAGTTACCTTCACCTGCTAAATGAATAATTCCTGACAGTGGTTGATTCCATTCTGTCTCGGCTTGGGCAACAATTTTTTGTAAACCCTCCAAATCACAGATATCGATGGCTTGGTAAATAAATTCACCACCAACTGCTGCAATTTGTTGGTAATTTTTAATCCTCTTTGCAAGATGTGTTTCTTGGTCAATATACTTTGACCATTCACTGTGATTTGGTAACTCTGTTCGACCTACAATAATCAGTTTTGCAGAGTATTCTTTCATCAAATATTGGCACAGATATGTACCGATTCCACCCAATCCTCCTGTCACCAAATAAATTCCGCCTTGCTTGAGAGGAATTTCTTGAGTTGGTTGCTGGGACATATCGACTTTGGCAAGAGATGATACCAAACGCCGATTTTGACGATAGGCAATTTCTGTATCACCGCTAGCAACGCGCAGTTCTCGCAGAATCTGTTTTGCGTTCACTTCCATAGATGCAACTTCTAAGTCGATGTGGCGACATTGCAACCAAGACAACTCTAAAGGAATTGTCTTCAAAAATCCCATGAGAGTAGATTTTTCATAAGCAATTTTGTCAGCACTTGAGGTAAACTGTGCATGGCTGGAAATAACTTGCAATTTCACCGCATGTTCGGAACGTTGAGTTTTAGCTAAAGCTTGCACCAAAAACAGCAAACTGTAGATTCCCTGCTTTTGGGCTTGTTCCAAAGCTTCTAAGCTGGAAACTTCTCCGGTATATTCGTCATAAGTCCAGAGGTGGAGAATTTGGGCAATGTGCAAGTTAGCGGCTGCTAAGGATTCTAGTAAAAGGCGATAGTCATCGGGTTGATGAGGATTGATGCTATAGCGAAGGATACGATCGCTTCCCACTTCACTATCAAGTTTGGCAAATTTTGCCCCCGCTTCCACACAAACACAAGGTTGATTTAGTTCTCTAGAGATTAATTCCCCTAATCCCAAGCGATCGCAAAACACTAGATTAAAACCTGACTGAAGGCGATCGCTATTTCTTACTACTTCTTTACACTGCCAAATCTTGCGGTAAAACCAGTCTGGAACTGTGTTAGCATTACCTTTCAAGATATCAAACCGTTTGAGAATCTCTTTAAATTCACCAGCTTGAAAACGCTCTTTGAGTTGGGAACGTTGAATCTTGCCAATGGCAGTCTTAGGAATTATCTGTTTTTCAACAGGAATCAGATAATCTGGATTGATGCCAATCTTTTCTACAACTTGGCTGCGAATTTCCTGAGTCAGTTGAATCACGTTTGCTTCATCAGCAACAACAGGACTGAAAAAGATTGCTAATTTATCAGTGTTATTAAAAACACCACGGACAGCAACGGCAGCAGTATATGAAACTTCAACGCCAGCAAGCTCTTCAACTGCTGATTCGATTTCATGGCTGTAATAGTTGATACCATTAATGATAATCACATCTTTCTGGCGGCCAGTTATCGTTAAACGCCCTTGGTGTAGAAATCCCAAGTCTCCGGTATTCAACCAACCATCCTCGCTGAAAGCTTCTTGGTTAGCTTTGGGGTTTTGATAATAACCGCAGGTGACACAAGCCCCTTTGACCTGCACACGTCCAATAGTTTCCTCTGTAACAACCTGTTCCTGTGTATCTACAATCCGCACTTGAAAACCCGGAATCGGTGCCCCGACTTCCACAAAGGAATCATCATCTGTGGTTGAGTCTAGAGAAAAGTTGTGCGAGAAAACTACGCCGGAACTAGTTTCAGACATCCCCCATGATGGATGCATGACAGTTGCAGACAACCCATGAGGAACAAGTAAGTGCAAAAACTTGCGGGCGTGTTTGGCTACAATTGCCTCGCCACCATTGAGAATAAATCGCATGGAAGACAAATCCCAACTACGCTTACTCAGTTCTTGCGCCCTGTCGTTAATTAACCCATAAGCAAAGTTAGGTGCCCAAGTAATCGTCGCTCGATACTGCTCTATCCAATCCAACCATAAAAGAGGATTTGCCAAAACTAATTCTGTAGGAGCCTGAATTTGTTGGCAACCAAGATAGACATCCCGAATATGGAACATCACTAAACCGCCTACATGGTCTAGCGCCAACCAATTCAACGAAACATCATTACTTGTAAAGTTATTCATGATAGCCGTAGCAGCCGAACGGCTTAACAAAGCCTGATGAGTCTGCATCACTGCTTTGGGAATGCCTGTACTACCGGAAGTCAACAGCAAGATTGCTAAATCTTCTGGTTGGCTAACATACCAATTCTGGTCTGGTTCACACCGACGCAAGTCATCTATAACTTCAACTTGCAAGTTTTCTAAGTTTAATGTCTCTGACCAAGAACGAATTGCTTGTGCTAGCTTTGCTGTGGTTAGTATTGTTGGTTGCCCTAGCATCTGCCAGGCATTTTCTAGTTTACTGGTGGTAGTGTTGCCTCGTTCATAGGTGGGAGCGATTGCAATGGGTACTGGTACAAATCCCCCCAGGACGCAACCCCAAAAGGCTGCAATGAAATCTTGATTTTCCTCTAACTGGAAAATAACCTGATCTTGAGGCTTTAAGCCCAGCTTTCTCAAACCTGCCAGAATTCGTTGCGCCTCTAACAGCAAATCTTGATATGTTTGAGTGCGTTGGCTGCCATCTGAGTTGATGTAAACGATTCCTTGAGTTGGGCTTTCTTTAGCTGTACGGTGTAAAGCTTGTGCTAAAGTTGTTGGCGCATCCTCTGACAGATGCAGGGGTTCACCGTGACTGATGGCTGGTCTGTTTGACCCTGATTGATTTTGCGGATACACTGTCGTGAGGACTTGCTTATTGCTTCCATTGCTGGTGGTGAGTTGATGATCACCAAGCAAATCAGACAAGTGCAGCGGTAGAAGGGTAGTAACTTGCTGTTGCACCACCACTGCCACCTGATCAATTTCTGGCAGTGCTTGCAGTTGTTTTTCCCATCTTTGCACCAAGTCGGATTCAATAACTTCTAGCCGAGTTAAAGCTTGTTCATCGACTTGTCCAGTTTGTGTTAATGGTAGTGCAGATATGGGTACATAGGCAGACGGCAGTAAGTGAGTTGGTAAAAGAGTTTGCAAGTGGGATTGTAGTTGCTCTGGAAAGAAGGCTCCTGATAAAACTACATAAGCTATTAGTTGTGGCCCTGCTGTTTCTGTTTGTCGCACCAGCACCCAAGCATCATCTACATTAGGAGATGCTAATAAAGCTATTTCTATTTCTGAAAGTTCTACCCGATAACCTTTAATCCAAGCCAGCCTATCTATACTCCCTAGCAGTTCTAAAGAACCATCGTGAAGACGACGTGCCAATTCACCTGTTTTGAACAATCGCTGATCAGAGGTTTGTTTGAAGGGATTTTTGATGAAGCGTTGGGCTGTTTCTTCCTCAGCGTTGAGATAACCCCTAGCTAAATTTGTCCCACCTACATAGATTTCCCCTTTTACCCCGATTGGTACCGGTTGTAAGTGCTGATCTAAAATGTAAACTGACATATAACTGGGATGTCCAATAGGCAGAGTTGGTTGTGTGCCGAGGGACTGAACTTTTAAGCTTGTCACCTCGCCGGCAGTTTCAGGTAAACTGTAGAGATTGTGTAACTCAGCTATGAAATGCCCTCTAAACGCTTCAACTAACGATTGTTGCAACGGTTCGCCACTGCACAACACCAAACGCAGCGATCGCAATTCTACTTTTTTCTCTCCACTCAAGCAGGTAATGAAAGCTGAAAGTGCGCTGGGAACAAAATTGATCACACTCACTTGTTGACTAACAATCAAATGCTGTAAGTCTGTTGGATTGTCTTGATTGTTGGCTGCAATGATCAAACGACTTCCCACAACCAAAGGCCAGAAGATTTCCCTAACGGCTATATCCTGATCTAAAGAGGCTTTGTGCAAGACAATATCAGACTTTGACAACGCAAAGGACTTTTGCAGCCAACTCAGGCGTTGACTAACTCCCCCATGTTCTACTAAAACTCCTCGCTGCGATGAGTAGATGAGATAAGCAAGGTTTGCAGGCGTTGTTTGATGAGGCGGGTTTTCTTGGCTTTGTTGTACAATCACTTCCCAATGTGAATCTAAGCAAATCACTTTTGCCTGATGTTCTGGAAGATGCTGTGCTAGATGGTATTGACTCAACAATACTGATAGTTGAGTTTCTGCTAAAATCAACTGCGATCGCTCGTTTGGATAAGCTGGGTCTATCGGTACATATGCACCTCCAGCCTTGAGAATACCCAACAACCCAATTATCATTAAGGGCGATCGCTCTACACAAATACCAACTAAAGCTTCTGCACCAATTCCTAGTTTTCGCAAATAGTGCGCTAGTTGATTTGCTTTAGCGTTTAACTGTTGGTAGGTGAATTGCTGGTCTTGCCAAACTACTGCTACTGTATTTGGCTGGAGTTGTACTTGCTTTTCAAACAACTCATGAATACATTGATCTTCAGTCAAATTGCTGAGTTTAGGATTCCATTCTACTAACAGTCGATGCTGTTTCTCAGTTAGCAGCGGTAATTCACCAATCGGTTGTTCAGGATTAGCAACAATTGCTGCCAGTAAAGTCTGAAAATTATCTACCATCCTGGCAATGGTATCTTCCTCGAACAAATCGCTGCTATATTGCCACCAACCTAGCAGTCCGTTTTTTGTCTCCCAAATCAACAAGCCTAAATCGCTGCCTGCTGTTCCACATTCTACGACTTGCGGAGTCAGGGTAACATCGGCTAACTCGAATGGATCTAGGGAGAAATTCTCTAAGACAAACATGGTTTGGAAGAGGGGGTGGTAGCTTAGAGAACGTTCTGGTTGCAATGCTGTCACCACTTGCTGAAAGGATACATCCTGGTGGGCATAAGCAGACATTGCAACTTGCCGTAACTGAGACAGAAACTCAGAAAAACTGGGATTGCCTTGAATTTGGTTACGTAGCACCAGAGTGTTGGCAAAAAAACCAACAATTGGTTCCAAAGCCCGACTATTGCGGTTAGCGATCGCACAACCAACACATATATCTTGTTGACCGCTGTACCGATAAAGTAATATTACGTAAGCCGCAAGCAATATTTGATATAATGTAACTCCTAGCTTTTGGCTTAAGCTATTGAGTTGTTCGGTCAAATTGCGATCGATTTCAAATTGCTTGCTATCACCCCGGTAGCTCTTGACTAAAGGACGTGGTTTATCTGTGGGGATTTCTATGGAGGGTGTAGCACCAGCTAATTGTTGCTTCCAGTAGTTGAGTTGTTTTTCTAACACTTCCCCAGTTAACCACTGTCTTTGCCAAACTGCAAAATCAGCGTATTGGATGGGCAATTCGGGGAGAGACACCAAATTTCCTTCTGTGAAGGCGCGATAAAAGGTAGACAGCTCGTCGAAGAATATCCCCATTGACCAACCATCTATAATGATGTGGTGCATACTCAAGACCAGCGTATGGGATTCTGAACCCAAGCGCAGTAAGGTAGCTCGCAACAAGGGGCCGTTACTTAAGTCGAAAAGCTGGCTAACCTGTTGGGTGATAACTTCTTGCACCTGTGCGGCTGCGAAGCCTTGCAAGTCGATGATGGGCATGAAGATTTTAAACTCTTTAGCGATCGCTTGCACAGGTTTACCATCGACTGCGGGAAATGTTGTCCGCAAACTTTCATGACGGCGAATAATTTCGTTGAGACTCCACTCTAAAGCGTCAATATTTAGCGCCCCTTGAAAGTGTAACCCAAAATTTGTGTTATAATAGGGGGTTTTGCTTTCTACTTGAGAGACAAACCACATTCTTTCTTGAGCGAAAGATAAAGGCAAATTGTGCGATCGCTCTACAGGCACTATTGGGTCAGCATTGGAGGGTATTGCATTCTTAGCTTCTTCGAGAAAGGCGATAATTTCTGTTTTACGTCCTAACAGTTCTTTTTTCAGGTCTTGGTTCATCACTCCCTTGGGAGCGCGATAGCTTAGCTGATTCCCATCAAGAGTAAGTTTAATCCCTAAGCTATTGAGGTGAGACACAAAATCTAAAGTTGTCATTTATAGTACTCCTTCTTCATATATTTCTGCGTACTCAACAGATGCATTCCACTCTTGGGCTGCAATTCTTAACGCTTCAATGCTCTGTTGCAAACCAGCTACGGTAGGAGATGCAAAAAAACGATTTAGGGACAACTCGATAGAGAAAGTTTCGCGCAAACGAGCAATAACTTGGAAAGCTAGCAAAGAATTTCCCCCTAGTTCAAAGAAGTTGTCGTCAATGCTGATCTGCGGTATTCCTAAAACTTCTTGCCAGCTTTGAGCAATCTGTCGTTCCATCTCGTTACTAGGCGCTACAAACTCTCTAGCGGGTGAGTTATCACCTGTGTGGGTTATGCCTTTAGTTAGTGAGTTGCGATCGATTTCGCCAGTGGCGGTGAGGGGCATTTCTGGAATCTGCACAAAATCACAGTTGACGGTTGCTTGAAAGCGGTCTTGCACCGTCACATCTGATAAGCCCACGACTTCTAAATCTTTGTTGTTGGTGAAATAGGCAGTTAATTTCTGTAATTCCCCAAATTCTCCACAAAAGCGGCGAATTTTGCGATTACTGCCATCTAAACCAACAATTAGGGGTGTTTGGTCATGGTACAAACCAGTTAAGAACGAATACACCCCTTGTTGAGGATTCATATCATAGTAACCTTGAGCGCGGGTCAGGTCTTGCCTTTGATAACCTTTGTTAATGCCTATTTCCCGCCAAATTGTCCAAGCGAAACAATAACTCTGCAATAAATGGAAAGAACGCTGGTATTGATTCAAGCTTTCAACAAAAGTGTTAGCAGCAGTGTAACCGCCAATAGTAGCACCGCCAAAGAAACTCATCAATGACGAAAAGCTAATGAAAACTCCTTGTTTTTGGTTCACAAGCATCTGATGTAGCACCCAAGTACCAAATACTTTGGGACGCAGCATGGCGGCTAAACTCTCTTGGGTTTCATCTAAGAGTAAACGCTCGTGATAAACTCCTGCTAAATGGATTACCCCATCGAGTTTGCATCCCCAGCGTAACTTGGTCTGTTCTACCACCTGTTGTAATTTGCTGAGGTCGCAGATATCCACCGCTTCATAAATCACTGCGCCCCCAAGCTGCTGTAATTCTTGGTAGGCCTGAATTTTTGCTGATATATCTTCGGATGTCACGTTTTGCTCAGATAAAGGAGTCCGACCGACTAACAGCAACTTGGCGTTAAAAGACTTAATCAGATATTTAGCAATTTCAACACCAACGCCTCCAAGTCCGCCAGTAATTAAATACATCCCTCCTTGTTTGAAGACAAGTTGTTGTTTTGAGTGCTTTTGTAAATCTACTTTTTCCAAACCTGCAACAAAACGCTTCCCATCCCGATAAACTACCTCTGGTTCTTTTGATAAAACCTGGAGTTCTTGCAAGATATAAGTTCCATTCTCTTCTACCTGGTTTGGCTGCAAATCAAGATGACGACAGTTCAACCAAGGTATTTCTTGGGGAATGGTTTTGACGACACCCAAAACAGTAGCTTTTTCATAAGCTATTTTGTCTGTTGGTTGTGTGGACTGGGTGTAGCTGGAAATAAACAACAACTTGACTGGATGTTCAGAACCCTGAACTTTGTCTAAGGCTTGGCTGAGGAACAACAAACTATAAATTCCTAAGTATTGTGTTTCCTCAAGAGTCTCTAAGCTGTTGATTTCGCCGCCATATTCCTGATAATTCCACAAGTGCAGAATTTGCCCAATGGTGAGATTATCTGCTTTTAAGGTCGAGAGCAAGCGCTGATAATGATCTGGATTGGCGGGAGTTAAAGTAAAGTGGTTAGCGCTGAGTTGGGCAAAATCTGAACCCCAGGAAACACAGACATAGGGAAGATTTTGTTGTTCTAGTTGGTTACATAAGAAAGTCCCTAATCCTAGTTCATCAAGGAATACTAGAGTCAGGTTTGTCCAAGGGTGAGGATTTAATGTTGCGGCTTGCTTACACCGCCAAACTTTTTGGTAGAACCAGTCGGGAATGGTGTTGGCATTGGCATGTAAAATATCAAGCTGTTTGAGGATATGATTGAATTCACCAGCTTCAAAGGATTTCTTGAGTTGCGATCGCTGGATTTTACCAATGGAAGTTTTGGGTATTTGTTCTTTGTCTACGGGAATCAAATAATCAGGATTGATACCAATATTTTGCACTACCTGGCTGCGAATCTCTTTAGTTAATTTCCCAAGTTCTACTGAATCAACTACAGCTAAGCTAAAAAAGATTGCCAACTTATCAGTATGGTCAAAAGCACCCCGAACACCAACAACAGCAGTATATGAAACTTCTACACCTTGAATTTCTTCTACTGCCGATTCGATTTCATGACTGTAGTAATTAACACCATTAATGATAATAACGTCTTTCTCACGTCCAGTAATTGTAAGGCATCCCTGGTTAAGAAAACCCAAGTCTCCAGTTATGAACCAACCGTCTTCTGTGAAAACTTCTTGGTTTAATTCTGGGTTTTGATAATAACCAGACATCACAGTATTACCACTTATTTGCAGAGAGCCAATGGTATTTTCCGTGACTACTTGGTTATGACTATCTACAATCCGCACGTTAACCCCAGGAATAGGCACTCCTACCTCCACAAATGAATCATCGATTAAGGAGAGGGAAAAGTTATGTGAGTAGGTAACACCAGAAGATACTTCAGCCATACCCCAAGCAGGGTGCATGACAGTTGTTTTTAGTCCATGAAGTGCAAGCAGTTCCATAAACCGCTTGGCTGTTTTAGCAACAATGGATTCAGCTCCATTTAAGAGAAATTTTACAGAGGATAAATCCCAATGCCGTTCACTAATCTCTTGAGCATAGTTATTTACCAGCCCAAAAGCGAAGTTGGGCGCAAAGGTGATGGTGACTCGATGTTGTTCAATCCAATCAAGCCATTTCAGCGGTTGTTGAAGAATTAGTTGGGTGGGAACCTGAATTTGCTGGCAAGCTAAATAAACGTCTCGGATATGAAAATAGATGATGCCAGCAACGTGATCTAGTGGCATCCAGTTTAAAGTAATATCCTCACTGGAGAAACCGTTCATTTGAATTGAGCCAGCGGTTCTACTAAGCAAATTGTTATGGCTGAGGACGACGCCTTTGGGCATACCTGTGCTACCAGAGGTCAGAACTAACACGGCTGTATCATCAGCTAAACTCAGATGCGAATTTTGGTCTGGTTCACATTGACGCAAGTTGTCAATAGTTGTGAGTTGCAAGTTTTCTAAGTTCAAGACTTGTGACCAAGCTTGAATAGCTGGGGCTAGGTTGGCTGTTGTCAATATTGTTGGTCGTCCAAGCATCTGCCAAGCATTTTCTAGCTTGCGAGTGGCACTTTGACCTGGTTCATAAGTTGGTGCAGGAGCTATTGGCACTGGAACAAAGCCCCCCAGCACGCAACCCCAAAACGCTGGGATGAAATCTTGATTTTCCTCTAACTGGAAAATTACTTTGTCTTGAGGCTGTAAGCCCAGCTTTCTCAAACCTGCTTTGATTCGCTGTGCCTCTAAGAGCAAGTCTTTATATGTTTGAGTGCGTTGGCTGTCATCCAACTGGATGTAAACGATTCCTTTAGTTGGGCTATCTTTAGCTGCCCGCTGTAAAGCTTGTGCTAGAGTCTTTGGGGCTGTCTCATCTAGTTGCAACAATTCACCATGACTGATGGCTAGTTTGTCTGAGGGCAACTTGTTTTTGTTCACCTCTCCCGGATACGCTTTTGTTTTATCTATTAAATCACTGCTAGCAACGGCGGCTTGCCAATTTGGTAGCAAATCCATCAGATGTAGTGGCGGTAAGCTTTTAGCCTGCTGTTGAACCACCACCGCCACCTGGTCAATTTCTGGTAAGGCTTGCAATTGCGCTTCCGATCTTTGCACCACATCAAAGTCAATCACAGGCAGCAGCGTCAAAGCTTGTTCATCAATCTCTCCGTTAGCCAATAGTGGCAAACTAGACAACGGCACATAAGCGGATGGCAGAAGTTCTGGAGGTAGAAGTGCTTGCAAATGGGACTGCAACTGTTGTGGAAAGAAGGCTTCTTTTAAAACTACATAAGCCATCAGTTGTGAACTATTGGTTTCTGTGTCCCTCAACAGTACTCGGCAATCTTCGACAGAAGGAGCAATTAAAAGCGCTGCTTCAACTTGAGAGGTTTTGGAATTGTGAGCCATAAACTAATTTTTCTGAGTGACTGAGTATGAAATTTCAGAAGTTTGTAGCCATATGGAAAAGTTTTAAGTAGCAGGTAGGAGGGCAAAGCACTGACACCAGCGGGTTGCTTTAGCTAATTGTGTCCATCTACTAATTACCTGTCAGTTAATGAGAAATAAGTGTAAGCATAAACACTCTTAGATTGAGAAATAGGTTCTAGATTAGAAGAATAAAGGGGTTCAAGATAATTATTAGTGTTAATTTATCCAAGAAATTCTGCAAATAATGTTGGGTAAATTATCCAGATTTATTTGGATAATTATGAGAATTACTGGTACTTAAAGCTGAGGATTTAAGCCTGGTTGGCAGCTTTCAAGTATCTTCTCAAAGATACTTGGAAGTAAAATTGGTCAGAATATAGCTGAATTTTAGAGAAGGGTACAAAAACTAAATAGCTCAGTCATCAATATGAAATTTGTCAAATAAAAATAGTAGAGCAATTAATTAGGTGTCTACTATTTGTTGAAAAATGATTATTTTCTGGATTGTATCTCCAAATATCCATTGTAGGCAAAACTAATTGCTGTAATTAGTTATGAACAATTGTAGCCACTATGCAAGTGAGCGTCAAACCGTCTGGAATAAATTAGAGCAGAATAATCTAGTCAGAAAATTAGAATTAATGTAGCTAGTGGTGGTTGTCCACAAGAATTCTTGATGCGGATCAAGTATATTTATGCTTATATTATCTAAGACAGATGCCAACATTTGAGATATGTAAATAGTGTTTAGCATTAGCAAAACAGAAGCCAATAATACTTTTCATCTGTGGAGAGAAATTATTTGATAAATCTTACCATCTAGTTTCTTAGTGGGACTTAAACATCTATTGCACTATATAGTACTGACACAAAAACTTGATTGTAACCCGCTTATATACTGTTATTTTTTCCTTTAGTTTTCAAATTCCTGCGTAATTTCCGCAAACTCATTGAAACATATTGTAACATACGTCGTTTGCGCTCATCCTTCACAACTACCTTTCCTGGTGTCTCAGCAAACACTTCCAAAAGCAGCAGGATTCTGCCTAAAATACTTTCCTGTGGATTTGAGGACAGCGATCGCAATGCTTTTATATTACTGAGATAATTTTTATTAAAATAGATACAATGTTTTTAAATAATGCGTAGATGCGTTCTCCTAAGTCGTTCTGGAGAAGAAGCGGCTGATCGTAGACAGTGCATGAAAAAGCCTCTAACCTGTAAAGATTGGCAGAGACTTGAGTTGAATTATGTTTCTTATTAAGAGAATAATATCATAAATAAATTTATTCATCTATCATAAGGATGAATTAAATTAAAATTTTTCTCTTACAAAGGATAGACATTTAAACTTTACCCAAAACAATTTATGGATTTGACTAATATATTTAAATAAGTGGAAAAAGGATTTTTTATTTATGTGTACTTAAAGTATTACTTGCATAGAATCAGTACTCAGTAGATTACAAATTAATAAGCTGCTTCTTAATGAACTTTTTTGAGTACTTGAGAGTCTATTTTTAAATAAATGTAAAGATGAAAAAAACAGGCGATCGCATAGATCAACAATGCACTATCTACACAGCTTGAATTTGTATAAAATCTCAATCCACAGCTTCATAATCATTTACAAACAGTCTCTTAACTGGTATCGTTCTTTGAACGATAGCGAAACACAACTTAAATTATTTTAAAGTTCTTTAATAAAAGGGCAAATAAGAGAAAATTAACGTTCTTATATCAAGCCTGCTGAGATCTTGCACCTACCCATTCCGTTTCACTTTAATTTTGATACAAATAGGGAGCAGGGGAGCAGCAAAGCAGGGGAGCAGGGGTGAAAAAATTTGTATCAGATTTTTCGTGAAATGGTATGAGTTCGATGAACCTCTCCCCAACCCCTCTTTGACGCCAAGAGGGGCTTTAACATCCTTGGTGAAGAACGAAAAATCAATCTTTTAAAGCCTCTGACGCCACTTGCGCGCGTCTGTCGGCAAAGCGCACTAGCGCAGTGGCTCCTACTTATAGGCTACGGTGTACACACAAGATTGTCCTAACACATCTGGCTACGGCTATACAAGGGTGGGTTATGGACGAAGCGTCCTAACGCAGCGTCAGAGATTTGAAGTGATTAAATCACTGGTGTGTACACCGTAGGTTTTCGGTCAACTACAAATACTCACTTTGTGAGTTTGTCTATTTAAGCTATGTTTGGTAAATAAAATAAGTAGCCTACTATGTAGGCTGTTATCCCACACTTGACATAAAGCATCGTGAGTGCTAAACGTCTGCCAGAAACCATCGCTCATGTCAGAATTACCCGCCAATCCTGGCAACACGGATTCCTTGAGGGCGAAGTCAGCGCGGGTGATTTTGAGTGGCATTTCCAATGGCATTTCCGCCGGGGAGAACTTTCTGTTAAGCCTTCTCAAGGTCGTGCTTTAATCAAAGAACCCCTCGGTCGCTTCTTGGAACAACAAGATTACCAGCTAGAACCTGGAGGAGATTATGCTTTTACTATTCGAGCTGAACTTTAGGAGTTAGGAGGCGCGGAGTTAGGAGTTAAAAATTAATCTTCTTTCCTCACTGCTGATTCAGTTAGACGATTTAAGTATCTTTCGATTAAGAGGATGGCAACAATGTCATCTATTGGTCGTGGTGGTTGCCGCATACCCTGTGGCAATAGTTTTGTTAGTCCCTTAGGCGGGTACATTTGCCAATAGCGATCGCGTGCTTCTAAGGTCGTGTAACGCTCATCTACTAAAATAATATTCAAAGCTGGTGTCAATTCAACAGACAGCTGCTGTTTCCAACGCTTAGCTGTGGTTTGGTTGCCCATCACCAACAAGGAGATGGGAAACTTTTGACGTAGTGTCTCAATAGTAGCGATCGCTTGTTGTGATGGCACAACCTCGTGATAATATAGTTGCCGATCCAGCCCCATGACTGCTAAACCACATTTATCTTTACCTGGATCAAAGCCTAAAATGACTGGTTGCGTTGGTGAAAATTCCCTGAAGGTCATATGTAAGTAAAAGGGACTGGGGATTGGGTATTAGGGATTGGGGTAATTTTAATCAGGTTAGAAATTACAGAATTTGCTCTGACCCCTCCCAAATTTTAAAACAATTTTCCAGTCCCCAGTCCCAATCGGTTCGGATAAGCATTTTGAACTGACAATAGAGTTTGGGGAAAAGCTTAAAGGTTTTTCTTCCCCTTTTCCCTTTTCCCTTTCCCCTTTAACCGAACCGTATTGTCCCCAGTCCCCAGTCCCCAGTTCAAGTGCTAAAAATCACTTGTCCGTTGATGATTGCTACTAGCTTGACTCTTAAAGGCCCAGCTGTATAGGTGTCCTCTGCCGCGATCGCTTTAATTTCCAATGGTTGGTTATACTGCCTGAGTTGGCCCAAAAAGCGGAGAAAAGTGCCGTCTATTTGTACACTTTCGACAATTCCGGCATTACGGGCACGAAATTGGGAGGCAGAAATGAGCAAATCCAGTCTTTGCCGCACTTGATAAGATGTCATGGTTCTGGGATCGGCAGTGGTTGAAGCTAGAATCTGACCTCCTGAAAAAACTAGTTGATTTCGCGCTGCATCGGCAAAAAATTCGATTTGCTTTTCTCCCCTGACGTAATTACCAGCAGAGAAAATCCGCACTACGTATTCTCGACCATCATTAATCTGCTTGATCAGCTGTTCAACCTTCTCTTGAGTGATACGCAGTATTTCCACATTTGCAGGACTTGTGCCAGGTTCAGTTAATTCTATGTTGGCATTGCGGTTGGCTTCTTGTAAAAGTTGCATTACTGCCTGGCGGGCTACGGTTGCTTGGTCAACTCGAACTACAGCAGAAGCCAGAACTTGACCGCGAACTAAAGCCAGCTTACCCAAACGCAAGTCTCGGTATGACTGGTAATATTTTTCCAGCCTTGCCACTTCCTGTTCTAAAAGTTCTTGTTGATTTTCTAAGTCTTTAAGACGAGATTCCCGTTTGGCGATTACTTGTTCTCGTGAAGCGATTTCTTGATTGCGCTTTTGAATGAGTTGATCGAGTTGGGCAATTTTTTGGTCGCGCAGTTCAATTGCTAGCTTGCGGTTGGCAAGTTCGCGATCGCGCTTTTGAATTGCCGTTTTGGCTTCTTCAATAGCTTTGTTCGCTTCTGTGTACAATCTTTCGCGTTCTGCCTTGAGTTGTGCAACTGCTGTTTGCAGTTCTTTTCTTTGATTATCAACCTTTTCCAGTTCAGCTATGGCTTGTTGGTACTGCGTTACCACTTTACCCAACTGGCTTTGAGTGCCTTGGAGTCTAGCCTGGGTTTGGGCTTGTTGACCAATGGTACGGTTGAGTTGGGCTTGTGTTTGTTGTTGTTTGGCGTTTGCGGCTTGCAATGACTGATTAATTGCCTGCAAGTCTTGCTGCGCCTGTGTTTTTTCTTTTCTTGCTTGATTGAGTTCCGTTTCTACCTGGCTTCTTTGGGCTTCTGCGGTTTTGAGTTGTTCTCGCTTGTTTCTGAGGTCTTTTTGGATATCTTCTAACTCGAAGACTCCCTTCCGCAATCCTTCATCAGCAGCGAATAAAATCGCTAGGGTTGATGCTGAGATTAATCCACCAGTCAAGATAGTTATCAATACAGCCGTGTTTTTGGGACGGAGATTGAATAATGAGAGGCGGGCCTTGCCTACTCGCGTACCTATGCGATCGCCAACGGTGGCAATCACGCCTCCCAGAATTAAAATTGCTGCTATTAGGATGTACCCGGTGGTCATCTTCAGCTACCGAAATGCTTCCAGATACAGCCTACTACTTTCAGTCATTATCTGTGGAGAAGGGAATATTGGCAATAGCTGAAATTACTCAAGATTTATGATTTACTCCAGCTATGGGTGTAAGGTTTTTATGAAGAAGAATCCAGAAGTCAGAATGTAATTTTGAGGAATTTCCAATCCTCTACCAGTTATTAGGCGTACACCTTTGGATAACCCAATAGGTAGCGGTTTTCTCTGGTTGGATTGCTAAATCTCCAATCAGCGCGGGTGTCACAAATCTATGATTTACAAACCAGTCGCAGATAATTCTCCTGAATTCTAGCGAGGTGACGCCTTTATTCTTTCTTAATAAAACAATACACGCCACCATCCCCCTCCTAATTGTTTTTAAGTGAACTGTCTACTTAAAGTGACAGGTTTATGCACAGTGATTTTCTTTTTGTGAATTGAAATCATTTTTTTCTCACGCAAGTCACCAAGTAACCTGGTGACGGTAACGCGAGTCGAACCAATTGCTTCTGCGATCGCCTGATGAGATAACTTTAAATCAATTGTGATCCCATCTGCACAAGGAACACCAAAATCACGACAGAGAATCAACAGAAAACTCACTAACCTTGAACCCATATCTCGGTGAGCTAATGTTTCAATCATCATTTCTGTTTGTAATATCCGCGAAGACAGACCCCGCAGCATTAACATTGATAATTCTGGATTTTCCTTGAGTGCTTGCTCTACTTGTTCAATTGGCGCTGACAGTAATTCCACAGGCGTAAATGCAACCGCATGGTAAAACCTATCTGACTTGTTTCCTGTCAGCAATGACAACACACCAAAAACACTATTTTCCCGCAGTAGTGCTACCGTTATTTCTTCTCCTGCCTCGTATACCCTGGAAAGCTTCACAGCACCCTTTAGAAGGAAATAAACTCGTTCGGCAGGATCTCCAGGAAAAAAGATCGTTTTGTTGCGTTCAAACGTTTCCACAACCGGCGGAAACGCTCCGGTCGCCATCTGACGAAATACATTTGCTAGGGCTTTATCTTGTGTCACGATCATCTCCCTTCCCCTACCCAATGCCGGAAAAACAAAAACTGATTACCTAAGAATACACCTGAAAATTCAATAAAGCACCGTCAACCTTTCTGTACTTTCCTATACTTAAACTCACTAATTGATAGTTATTTGTTCATAATGATACACAATTTATCATGTTTTTAGCTAGTAGTTGTTATAGGTTCTTGTACATTTATAATCATCAGGTTTTTTGTTGAAAAATTCATCATATCTTGAGAATATCTTAAGGATTATCAGAGATTTTTTTTATATTAAACATTCATTACAATCAGGACTTACGCACAAATTGCTTCATAGTTGAATAAATCGAACTGCCATGACGCCAAGAACGCCTTTGCGAAGCGTCTCGAAGAGAAGAATTCGTGCCTGTGTGTGTAAGTCCTCCAATCATTATTTTTGCAAATTTTGTGCAAAATAAATACACATGAGCTTGATAAAGCAGTTTTCGTTGGCATGAAGTACAAAAGCTACAGGTTTTGAGGCAGCTATCCTGGAGGAAGTCCCAATGAAACAAGTTTCACGAGCTTTGCATGAAAGTGGGACTAGGGATTGGGATTTTTACTCAGCACTCAGCACTTTCAAGTCAGGAGTTAGAAACTTTTTATATCTGATTAATCAGTTCTGCGTTTTGTACCTCACTTAAAAGCAAACTGCTGTATTAAGTTGTATTCATAAATCACAACTGGGAGATCAGGGAGTAGCGAGAAATGGAGAGTGGCTTTTTTGATGATCCTCCTCATCCCTCTCATCCCCCTTATCCCCCTCATCCCCCTCATCCCCAATTACAATCTTTGATGGCAAGTCGGTATCAGATTCTAGTATGCTCCTAATGATTGATCGCACTGACAATTTTTATGCTTAATCTGACTGGAAAAAACGCTTTGGTTACAGGTATTGCCAATAACCGCTCTATTGCCTGGGGTATAGCTCAACAACTGCACAAAGCAGGGGCTAACCTGGGCATTACCTACTTGCCAGATGACCGAGGCAAAATGGAGAAAAAAGTTGCAGAATTGGTGGAACCTCTCAGCCCTAGCTTGTTTCTTCCTTGTAATGTTCAAAACGATGAACAAATTCAGTCTACCTTTGAAAGTATCCGCGATCAGTGGGGAAAGCTAGATATTCTCATCCACTGTCTGGCGTTTGCCAACAAAGACGATTTGAGCGGAGATTTTAGCCAAACCTCTCGTTCTGGTTTCAGTACTGCTTTAGAAATCAGTACTTACTCACTGGTACAGTTAAGTGGTGCGGCTAAACCTTTGATGACAGAGGGAGGTAGTATTATCACTTTGACATATTTAGGCGGTGTGCGGGCGGTTCCTAACTATAATGTCATGGGAGTTGCCAAGGCGGGATTAGAAGCGAGTGTGCGTTATTTAGCTACTGAACTAGGGCCGCAAAATATTCGAGTGAATGCCATCTCAGCCGGGCCAATTCGCACTTTGGCATCTTCAGCCGTGGGAGGCATTTTGGACATGATTCATCATGTAGAACAAGTGGCACCCCTGCGTCGCACCGTGACTCAGCAAGAAGTAGGCAATACCGCTGCTTTCTTATCCAGTGATTTAGCCAGCGGAATTACTGGACAAGTCCTGTATGTAGATGCAGGATATGAAATCATGGGAATGTAATACGATTTGGGAATGGGGAATTGGTAATTGGGAAAAAGAGAATTGGTAATTGGGAAAAAGAGAATTGGTAATTGGTAATTGGATTCTACTATTAGTCATCACATCTGGCCCATTACCCATTACCCATTACCCATTACCCATAGCCCATTCCCCATACCCCATTCCCTATTCCCCATTCCCTATGCAAATAAGCGATCGCCAAATTACTAAAACTTCTCGCATTGCCTCTGTTCACCGCACTACTGGCGAAACTGATGTGCAAGTTACCGTCAACCTGGATGGTACAGGCATCTGTACGGCAGCTACGGGTATTCCGTTTTTGGATCATATGTTACATCAAATCGCCTCCCACGGGCTGATTGACTTAGATGTCAAAGCTACGGGAGACTGGGAAATTGATGACCATCACACCAATGAAGATGTCGGTATTACCCTAGGACAAGCTTTGAGTAAAGCACTAGGCGATAGAAAAGGTATTGTCCGCTTTGGTAATTTTCTTGCGCCGTTGGATGAAGCCTTAGTTCAGGTTGCACTGGACTTTTCTGGGCGTCCTCACCTCAGCTACGGCTTGGAAATTCCTACCCAACGGGTGGGAACCTATGACACTCAGTTGGTGCGCGAATTCTTTGTAGCCTTGGTAAATCATAGCCAAATGACATTGCACATCCGCCAACTAGATGGCATTAATTCCCATCACATTATCGAGGCGACATTTAAAGCGTTTGCTAGAGCAATGCGAATAGCTGTGGAGATTGACTCTCGTCGTGCTGGTACAATTCCTAGTTCTAAGGGTGTTCTTTGAGAAGTGCTGAATGCTGAGTGCTAAGTAGAGACGATTCGGCGAATCGTCTCTACTGCTGAATGCTAAGTGCTGAGTGGTGAGTGCTGAAATTAATCAGCACTTTGACAAGAGAGTGTCAATTTAGTAGTTGTTTGCGATAATTGACAAACCTAATAGCGATCGCTCTTGCCAAGTCTTAGACGAACGCATTTGTCAAAACATTGGCTAAGCTGCTATTAGTAAGCTGATAAGCATTTAGCTTGTTTTAGTTAGAATTGAGGGAGTGAGGAATCAAAATCCCAAAGCTTCTTGAATTCTGTTTTGTATACTAAATTGCAGTCGCAAATGTCACCTTGGTAATTGGTAATTAAACTGTGATGAAGTCTGTTACAGGCCCTCCGCCAGCAGTTCTCACTTCTGAGTTGCAAAAAGTCTATCGCACAGGCTTTTGGCTGAATCAAAAAATCGTATCTCTCAAAAGTTGCTCAATAAAAGTTCATAAAGGCGAAACTTTTGGGTTACTAGGGCCAAATGGTGCTGGTAAAACAACGCTTTTAAAACTGTTGTTGGGGATTATCCGTCCCACTGCTGGACGAGGACTTTTGTTTGGTAGACCACTAGGCGATCGCGATATTAAGCAACGCATCGGCTACTTACCAGAAAATCCCTATTTATATGAGTATCTCACTGGTTGGGAATTTTTGCAGCTAGCCGCTGGGTTGTTTGGAATTTCTGCAAATGTACAACGCCAACGGATTCCGCAATTGTTGGAATTAGTGGGTTTACCATTAGCTGATGCACGCAAAAAGCCTCTGCGTCGCTACTCGAAAGGTATGTTACAGCGTGTGGGTATGGCACAGGCGTTAATTAATGATCCAGAATTAATATTTCTGGATGAACCCATGTCTGGTTTAGATCCGGTGGGACGCTACCAAATGCGTGAAATTATTTTGTCACTGAAAGCCGCTGGTAAAACGATTTTTTTTAACAGCCATATTCTCAGTGAAGTTGAGCAAATTTGCGATCGCGTTGCTATTCTTTCTCAAGGTGAATTAATTTGCTCTGGTTCCCTGAATGAACTATTGGGTACACAAAGCACATATCATGTCAAAGGTCAAGGTGGTGACTGGGAAATTCTCAAAAAATGGATACCTGGTCTGGTGTTTGATCCAGATGGTTCTTGGCAAGGTACACTACAAGAAGATTACTATGATTTTCTTGGCAGTCTCCGCCTGATGGGTGGGAAAATCACTTCTATGAACTTGTCACGTAATTCTTTGGAAGAGTTTTTTATCCAACAGATACAACAGCAAAATAAATCAGTGAATTAAATATTGTTTCTCAATATAGCCAGCCTATGTGAGTCTAAAAATTTAAGAGCTTCATATTCCCGACTTCTGTGGGAAGTCGGGAATCTTGTTGTTCCCAGTCTAATAAAATTGACTACATCAACTGTTTTTCAATAGACTTTTGATTATTAACCGTGAACAGTCTGTACGTCCATATATCCAAATTAGGGTAGCACAGCTGTGCTACCCTACAAAAAATTTATTTATTTTTTTAACTTTGAAAATGCCTGGCTACTCCAGATTGATAGGAGAAAATTTATGACCTTCCGCGATGAGTTTAAACTACTGCTACGTGCCCGTTACCCTTTAATTTACATCCCTACCTATGAAGAGGAGCGCTTAGAAGCAGCTATCCGGGAAGAAGCAGCAAACCAAGGTAATCGCCCAGTGTATACTTGGGATTTTGTCGATGGCTATCAAGGTAATCCCAATGATGCAGGATTTGGGCGACGTAACCCGCTACAAGCTTTGGAATTTGTGGAAAAAATCCTGGCTTCTGCGCCTGCGGTCTTGATTTTGCGAGATTATCATCGTTTTTTAGAAGATGTGGCGATCGCTCGCAAACTCCGCAACCTAGCCCGACTCCTCAAGTCTCAACCGAAAAATATCGTGTTACTGTCGCCACGCATCGCTATTCCTGACGACTTAACGGAAGTTTTAACGGTGGTGGAGTTTCCTTTACCCGCCGCCCCTGAAATTAAAACAGAGGTGGAACGCTTACTGCAAAGTACAGGCAATTCTCTTTCTGGTAAATTTTTAGATGATTTAGTGCGCTCTTGTCAAGGGCTTTCTATGGAGAGGATTCGCCGGGTTTTGGCTAGAGCGATCGCTTCTCACGGCGAATTACAACCAGAAGATGTAGATTTAGTTCTGGAAGAAAAGCGCCAAACTATACGCCAAACCCAAATTCTCGACTTTTACCCCGCCACTGAGCAAATTTCCGACATTGGCGGACTAGATAACTTGAAAGATTGGTTGATTCGTCGCGGAGGTTCATTTACTGAGCGAGCGCGTCAATATGGATTACCGCACCCCCGTGGTTTAATGTTAGTAGGGATTCAAGGCACTGGTAAATCACTAACAGCAAAAGCGATCGCTCATCACTGGCATTTACCCTTGCTACGCTTGGATGTAGGACGATTATTTGGTGGGTTAGTAGGTGAATCAGAATCGCGTACTCGCCAAATGATTCAAGTAGCAGAAGCCCTCGCCCCTTGTGTTTTATGGATTGATGAAATCGATAAAGCTTTTTCTGGACTTGGTAGCAAAGGAGATGCAGGAACTACTAGCCGCGTCTTTGGGACTTTTATTACTTGGTTAGCTGAAAAAACATCTCCTGTATTTGTCGTCGCCACCGCCAACGACATCCAAGCGCTACCACCGGAAATGTTGAGAAAAGGGCGCTTTGATGAAATTTTCTTTGTGGGTTTACCCACGCAAGAAGAAAGAAAAGCAATTTTTAACGTTCACTTATCCCGACTACGCCCCCATAACTTGAAAAGTTATGACATCGACAGGCTAGCATACGAAACACCTGATTTCTCCGGGGCAGAAATTGAACAAACTTTAATTGAAGCGATGCATATTGGGTTTAGCCAAAACCGAGATTTTACTACTGACGATATATTAGAAGCTGCCAGTCAAATTATACCTTTAGCAAGAACCGCTGTAGAGCAAATTCAACAACTGCAAGAATGGGCTGCGGCTGGAAGGGCGCGTTTAGCCTCGAAACACAGTCCTTTAAGCGATCGCATTCAGCGGCAGTTACAATAATATTTCTGATGACTGATGGCTGATGACTGTGAGTTAGTGTACTGGCTACAAAACCTAAAATAGTATTTAGTCAAGAGTCCATAGTCTATAGTTAATAATTTTTCATAACTGACCCTTACGGGTGACGCTCGCAGGCTCGCTAACGCTGCGCTAACGTCAGTTGTTCATGGGGGACTCGGGACCCCCACGACCGAAGGGAGTGGGGATTGGGGGAGAACCCCCAAGACCACACTGACTCACAACTGACAACTGACCACTGACTATTGACGATTGACCACTGACGATTGACCATTGACTATTGACTATTGATTACTAACTATGCTTTCTGGTTTACTGAAGTTTATACTAGGCTTTTTCTTAGCGATCGCTGTTTTGATAGGTAGCGGTGTTGCTGTTGGACTCTATTTCATGAATAGAACTGCCATCCCTCCTGCAAAACCAATCTTTGCCAACGACCACCCCTCTTTGCAAAATAAGCCACCTAAAGCGGCTGATACAGAAACCAAAGACTCTTCATCTAAAGCTGAGCCTAAAACTACTCCTAGTGCAACTCCCTCTGATTCTCCTACGGATTCGGCATCATTGCCACCAGGAGCTTACCGAGGTCGTGTTACTTGGTCGCAAGGCTTGAGTTTGCGAGCAAAACCAAGCCAAGATGCTGAACGCGTCGGTGGAGTTGGTGTGAATGAAAAAATTATCGTCTTGGAAGAAAGTCCAGATAAAGGCTGGCAAAAGATTCGTGTAGAGAATAGCAAACAAGAAGGTTGGGTAAAAGTAGGTAATACTGAACGGGTGGAACAATAAGTTTTGGGAATTGGGAATTGGGAATTGGGAATTGGGAATTGGGAATTGGATTTTACTATTAGTCATCACATCTGGCCCATTACCCATTACCCATTACCCATCACCCATTACCCATTACCAGGCAAACCGACTATATCGTAAGTAATTAGCCGGACATGATATCATTCGCTACCAAAAGGTTTAAATGTTATTTAATATTGATATTTTGACATATAAAAATATTGTTGTAATTTAGCATCTAAATTGACAAAATTGCCAGTAAATGCTTGATATTAATAGTAAGAATCTAGCATTTACTCAAGTCAAAACTATCACATGAATCGACTCAAAAAACAGAAATTTCTTCCATACTTTCCTGCCAAAGGTAATTACAGCCTTAACTTTTCATAGTATGTCGAAAAGAAGTGAAGGTGTGAATTGTAGTCAGACTCTCTTCAGTTACCTACACTCCATACCCTACCCCCTACACCCTTCTTTTTGACACAAAATATTCAAACTCAATTTCTCAAAAATTAACTCACCTTATATGATGTGAGAGAGGATTTATTATGCATATATCTGACGAAAGAATTACAATCTTTACTGTACCGAAACCCTTTGAAGGACACATTGGGATTATTCAGGAAAATGCTATCAAGAGTTGGACTTTACTAGAACCTCGACCCCAGATTATTTTATTTGGTAACGAAAAAGGCACAGATGAAATTGCTAAAAAACTTGGTGTAGTCCATATCAGTGATATTAATTGTAATGAATATGGCACACCATTATTAGATAGTATATTTTGGCAGGCTCAAGCACTGGCTCCGGGTTTGATTATAACTTATGTCAATACTGATATTATTCTATTGAATGATTTTTTAATTGCTGTCAAGCAGCTGCAAGATTCATCTTTTAAGCAATTCCTGATCACAGGACGACGGGTAGATGTGGATATTACAGAACCACTAGAATTTGAAAAACCTACTTGGGAAACTGAGTTGCGCCATTTGGTCGTACAACAAGGGAAATTAGCATCAGTTGTGTGTCAAGATTACTTTGTATTTCCTAAGCCACTGTATGCGGAAATTCCCTCTTTTGCTGTGGGGCGCGGTCATTGGGATCATTGGGTGGTTTACTATGCTCATCAAATGAAAATTCCTGTTGTTGATGCCACAGATGTAGTCACAGCAATTCATCAAAATCATAACTATAGTCACTTATCTGGCGGTCGAGGTGTAGCTTATGTTAAAGGAGAAGAAGCTAAACAGAATGCTAAATTAGCTGGAGGTATGCACCTAGTTGATGGCGCATCTGCTAACTGGAAGTTAACACCATCAGGACTGAAAAAACGTAAACCCTTATCCGCATTTCTTGCATTTATTTTTGATTTACCGCGCTTTGGAAAGTTGTTGCAAGAATTATTTTTACGGTCGCAATAACGGTTATTTAAATAGACATGATATCAGCAGTTATCTATCTCAATTTAGCTAAGAACTTCGCAACTGTGGCAGCTTGTTCTTTTGTCTGGTTAGCGATACTTGCAACTTCTAAAATAGATTGTGTGGCGGCTTCTGAAGTTTCCACTTGGTTTGTAACTGCTTGAGTCAGTTCCTCAATCAGTACGTAAACTTGGACAGCGATCGCATTAATTTGACTGAGTTTTTGCTGGGTTTCTTCTACTCCTTGAGTAAGAGCGATCGCTCTTTGCTTTCCAGCCTCCATTAACGCTACTGTGTCGTTATTGACTGTATAAATTTCTGACACTAAAGATTTAATTTCTGTATTGTCTGCATCTAATTGCTGTCCCAAGGCAAGCACTTTCTCGGCTATAGCAGCAAACTCTTTACCTGCTTCACCAGCACGAGTTGCTTCAAAAGCAAGTTTCATCGCATGGAATTTTATCTGTGATGCTACCTCATTAATCTGGTTTGTTGTTTGCAAGAGTTGTCGGGATGGCTGTTCTAAACGTTTGACTCTGGCTGCTGCTTCTGTAACTGTGATTTGGGTTGTAGAAATGCTTTCTGCAACTTGGTTGATGCTTTGTTGTCCGTCTTGTACTGTGTCGTTGAACTGCTGTTTTTGGCGTTCTCCTTGTTCGACTGTGAGAAGCAGTTTTTGAGTCGAATTAGCTAATGCTTGAATTTGATTCTGAGTAGAAGTTACAGACTTAATTTGTGTGAGTGTCTCGGCGCAGAGAGTTCTCACAACAGTTTCACTATCTCTCAAAAGTTCTGATACTTGAAGTTGCAGTGCTTGTTTTTCTTGCTGCTGCTGTTGCAAAGCAGATTCAACCGATGCATAGGCTTGGTCTACTTGGTTCAATAGTCTAGCATGGTCGAGAGCAAATCCCACTTGCATGGCTAACTGAGCAAAGAAATCAATTTCAGACTGTTCCCATTGGCGGGGTGCAGAGCATTGATGAGCAATTAGCAAACCAAATAATTTATCATCTTTGAGAATCGGTGCAACTAGATTTGCTTTGACTGCAAATGGTTCGAGTTGGTTAATGTGACAATCACTCAATCCGGCTTCATAAATATTGTTGGTTGCTTGCACTCGTCCTGCTTGGTATTGCTCAACGTAACCTTCAACAAAACAAGGGTCTTTGATGTTGGCTCGTAATGTCTTGGGAAAACCAGGCAGCACTGCTTCTGCAATGACAGTACCATACCATTCGGCATCAAACCCATAGACTATCACCCGGTCAGTGGCGATCGCTTTGCGAATTTCTTCAACAGTAGTTTTGAGGACATCTTCTTCATTCAGTGATTGCCGAATCTTGCGGGTAATTTCCACAAGTAACTGAGTTTGCATTCCTTCTGCATCAATGCGCTGAAGCAATCTCGCATGGTCGAGAGCAAATCCCACTTGCATGGCTAACTGAGCAAAGAAATCAATTTCAAGCTGTTGCCAAAACCGGGGTGCAGAACATTGATGAGCAATTAGCAAACCAAACAATTTATCATCTTTGAGAATCGGTGCAACCAGATTTGCTTTGACTGCAAATGGTTCGAGTTGGTTAATGTGACAATCACTCAATCCGGCTTCATAAATATTGTTGGTTGCTTGCACTCGTCCTGCTTGGTATTGCTCAACGTAACCTTCAACAAAACAAGGGTCTTTGATGTTGGCTCGTAATGTCTTGGGAAAACCAGGCAGCACTGCTTCTGCAATGACAGTACCATACCATTCGGCATCAAACCCATAGACTATCACCCGGTCGGCAGCGATCGCTTTGCGAATTTCTTCAACAGTAGTTTTGAGGACATCTTCTTCATTCAGTGATTGCCGAATCTTGCGGGTAATATTAATCATTATTTGGGCTTGTTCAGCTTTCGTGCCTATTTGTTCTACAAACTTGGCATAGTCGAGGGCAAATCCCACTTGCGTGGCAATTTGGGCGAATAAATCAATCTCAAACTGTTGCCAATACCGAGGCGCAGAACACTGATGTCCAATTAACAAGCCGAATAGCTCATCATCCTTGATGATCGGTGCGATTATATTTGCTTTGACTGCAAATCGCTCTAATAACCCGATGTGACAATTGCTGATATTTGCTTGATAAATATTATTAATCGCTCGCACGCGACCTTGACGGTATTGTTTAATGTACTCTTCTTTAAAACAGGGATCAACAACAGTCGCCCACAATATCTTAGGCAAACCAGCTGCGGCTGCTTCTTCTACAAACGTTCCATCTCCCCTTTCGTCAAAGCGAAAAATGACCACACGGTCTATTCTAAAAGCTGCGCGAACTTCTTCAACAGTGGTTCTCAGGACATCTTCTTGGGAGAGTGCCTGGTGAATGCGACGAGTCATGTACATTAATAACTGCGATCGCTCGGCTTCTGTTTCTTGTTTCGAGAACACCTCTTGCAATTCATTTTGAATCAAGTCAAGATTCGCCCTTAGTGCCACCAGTTCATCATTGCCTTCAACGCGAATTCGCGTCCCTATATCCTCTCGACGTATTCTATTCACTAAAGCACTGGAAATCTTGGCAGCAGAAACAACTGGACGAATAGCACCATTGGCAATACTAGCTGCAATTGCTCCTGTCACCACAGATATCACCCCAGTTTCGAGCAACAGGAATAATTGATGGTTCTGGAGTGCAACTTCGGCTTCAGTGAGATTTGCGGGATCTGCTTGTCTAGCTTGGGTGAATTGTTCAGTAATCGATTTATTACTAAAGTAGTTGAATATACCCACAGTCAGCACTGGTAGCATCGTCAAAGCGATCGCCCAAACAGTTGCTTTCGATTTCAAACTCCATTGTTGCCAAAGCGCAACAAATTGTGAACGCCTTGGGTAATTGTTGAACTTAGTCATAAGCCGATCACTTTGTATTGGCGAGTTGTAGAGCCAGTGGGAACACTATTGGTATTAAACTTAACTGAGTTAGGCAGAGTCATGGATAAAACCTTGCCAAAATAAAATCGGCACAGCTAGACAGTGGAATGGTAAATATACTTTCCTATCTTATCGATATAGCTCATTTTGTCACTAGTTGATACACTTGCAATACATTGATCAAAGCCTGCAATATGATCCAACTATGGGGCGATCGCTATTTTCCCAGTGTGATTAACAGTTATCAGTTTCATCATTCCTAAAACATCATATTAAACACCTAACAACTGTTTATTTGTGACTGCAACTGGTTGAATGTATCCCCAATTTTTGCCAATATATACAACTGCCAATTTTTCAAATTTTGATTGTGGCATAAACCAAACTTATACTACTGGAATTTTAGATAGCGATCGCAGCTAAACTTATACAACTGCTTGCTAAAGTTTAACATTGTGTTGTGGCTTTCTTGTGTAAAATAGAGATAATTGCATCATCCTGTAGGTAGATTAATTAATTGAGTTTTTTACTTCGCGAATCTGCCTAAATAGAGAGTTTTAAATACCGCAGGTTTTTGAGCAGAGACTCATTTATCCCAAATAAAGTAAATTTACATACATAATTTTCTAAGTCATCAACAGGGATTTTACAGAGCTATTAGTATCATCTTTTGGAAAAATAGATAGTTGAGAGCTATTTATTTCACACTCTTGAGTAACTTTTCTTTAACAAATTATTACTCTGGTTTCATCAGTGTTATGTCATCATTTTCTCTAAACAAAAGTAAAATTATCTACTCTAATTTTGACAAATTACTTAAAATAAATGTGAAAAGCACAAGTTAATCACAGGCAAAGTGGTATATTTTTCCTAGCAATAAATTCAAACAAGCAGGTGAAATCACGAATAGATAGCAGTTTAATCAAGTTTGCAAGAGCAGTTCTGATTTTTATTGATACATAGTCAATTGGCCTTGTAGCAAATTTATTTTTCTATTATGTAGGGAAACAATTATAACGACGTGATGTTAATCAATACAAATTCCTTGTAAAGCATGGATTGCTGTCACCAAAAATCAGTGAAGGTGGTTTAACCCCTTGAGAACTTCAATACAGGTTTGATCCTAATCAAACCTGAGTTCTTCATAAGCTGAAACCTTGATTCTGTTGTTAGTTTTGACAGTCTCAAACCCTTATTTTTTCGTCCAAGTGAGCAAAATTGAGTCCTTAACCCGAACTGACGTTATTCAAAGATATAAACAAGGTAGTAAGGCTTTGTGTAAAGTCAATACTGTCACAGCAAAGATATCTGTATAACCCAAAAATAGCTGCAAAAATTATGGAAGCCATTGTTCATCTTCATCTAGCTTCAGTCTACGAAGCATCCGAAAGCATCAAGATTGTTCCGATCAAAATGAATTTCAACTTTTTACGGTGGAAAAAGCTTTCTAGTACTGCTGCCATCAGTCTTTTACCCATAGCACTGACTATAGGGCTTTTGAGTCTAGCACAGCAAGCTTTAGCAGTTCAGAAAGTAGGAAGTAGTGGGACTGAAGTTGCCAACATCCAAAGGTGTTTGAAAAAGTTAGGCTACTTTAATGGTTCTGTCACAGGCAAATTTGCTACCTTAACCCAGCAATCAGTGATGAGGTTTCAGCAAGCCAAAAGACTAACTGCTGATGGGGTTGTGGGTAGCAGTACTCAACAAGCACTACAACAAGCCTGTCAGGGTAGAACTGCTAGTGCGAATACAACTAACGGACTGCGCCTAGGTAGCACAGGTGCAGCAGTCTCTAGACTACAAACGAACTTGCGGCAGTTAGGATACTTTAACGGCGCAAACACAGGCTATTTTGGCCCAGAAACTCAACAAGCAGTGGTTCGATTCCAACAAGCTGCTGGCATTCGTGCTGATGGTATTGTCAGTAACAGAACGCAACAAGCAATATCAAGTTCTCTTGGTGTAGGTGGTGAATATCCAATACTCTCGCAAGGCAGCAGTGGCCCGGAAGTCACAAGACTGCAACAGCGTTTGCAGCAGTTAGGCTACTTTCATGCCAATCCCACAGGTAATTTTAAAGGTATCACCAGAGATGCTGTGATTGCATTCCAACGAAATTCCGGTATACCTGCCACTGGGGTAGTAAATCAACAAACTTGGAACGCACTATTGGGTTACTCTCAAGTTCCAGACAGAGGTAATATCTCAACACAGCAAGTGAGAGACTTGCAAGGATATCTGCGGGATTTGGGCTACTTTAACACCAATCCTACAGGTACTGTTGGGCCTTTGACAAGGGATGCGATCGCTCGATTCCAACGAGACAATAACCTCTATGCCGATGGCAATGCCGATATCCAAGTCTTAGAGGCAGTACGTAGAGTATGGGAAAATAGATATGCCAATCAACCAAGCAGAAATATTCTCTCCGTAGGTGACCAAGGAGAAAATGTCAGATTAGTTCAAGAGCGTTTAATCCAATTTGGCTTTTTTAATGGCAATCCAGATGGCTATTTCGACGAATACACCAGCCAATCTGTAACAGCATTTCAGCAATCTTATGGTCTGAATGTGACTGGAACAGTCAATAGTCAAACTTGGCAAGCATTAGGCATCAATAGTACTCCAGTTAGTAATCGACCTAATAACAATCACTATGTAGTAGTAGTGCCAATTAATAATAACGACACACTCTATCAAGTGCGTCAATATGTACCCAATGCTTACCCAGCACAATCCAGATTAGGAAATTATGTGAATGCTGGAACATTTAGCGATCGCGCCGGAGCAGAAAGAGTTTCTCAAATGTTACGTTCAAACGGTTTAGATGCGAGGGTGCAATACTTTTGATGATGTGGTAGAAATTTTCAGATAGTTAAAACACCCCCAAATCAACAAAGCCAAGAGGAAACCATAACAGAGAAAATCTCTCACTCCTGACCTTTGAAAGTATTAAGGATAAAGGAGGAATTATCAATCCTTTATCCTTGAGAACGGATAACAACCTCTGAATTTATTTAGATAAAGGTAAGAGGTGAATCGTAAAAAGTCAAACTTTTCTGAATTAAATTGGAGAAAAATATGGCAACGATCATTGGTAAAAATAACTCAGAAACCTTGATTGGCACAATCTATAGTGACAACATCAAAGGCTTGGGTGGTGATGACACATTAATTGGAGATAGTGGCAACGATACCTTAGATGGTGGGACTGGTAACGATAGCTTATCTGGTGGGTCAGGTAACGACACTTACATCGTTGATAGTAGTGGGGATATTGTCAGTGAAGATAATGGTTCGGGTGGCGACTCTGGCGGAGTTGATACAGTCAAGTCATCTGTTGACTGGACATTGGGTGCTTATCTAGAAAACCTGACTCTCACAGGTAAAGCCATTAACGGCAAGGGTAATGCACTGAATAACTGGATTCTAGGTAATTCTGCCAGTAACATTCTCTATGGTGGAGATGGTAATGACAGTATTCGAGGTTTTGCTGGAGATGACAAAATCTATGGAGAAGCAGGAAATGACAAGCTTGATGGTGGCGATGGCAATGATTATCTCCAAGATAGTTTAGGAAATAACAGTCTGTGCGGTGGAGCGGGCGATGATAGCCTCTTGGGGGGCGGTAATGGTAATAATACCATCAAAGGTGGCGCAGGCAAGGATTACTTATCTATATCTGGCTCAGGTAACAATGTGCTGGATGGTGGGGATGGCAATGATACCTTAATTTATTCTTCCGAGTTTATAAATTTTGACGTTGGTAGCAATACCTTCAATGGTGGAAATGGCAATGATAGCCTGCTTTTAAGCGGTATGTTGATTGACTCGACTTCTTCAAGAATTCAGACAGTAGATGGGGGGAAGGGTAACGATTATTTATCTGTTAATTTCTCTTCAGCTCAGGAGGGAGTCGTCACAACTGTTGACTCAACCACCACCAATGGCACGATTACATCTAACAAGTTTCAAATTATCTTCCAGAATATCGAGAGTTTAAGCATTGTTGGTACATTGTCTGATGATAGCCTATTAGGCGGAAATGGCAACGATACCCTTAATGGAGGCGATGGTGGTAATGATACTATTAACGGCGGTGCTGGTGATGATACTTTTGTAGCCGACTATTCATTTTTTTCTGACACAGTAACAATAGATGGTGGGACGGGTAACGATTATTTATTAGCTCGTTACTCCAACTTTGCTGAAGCCGGAGTTTTTACAACTGTTGACTCAACCACTACCAATGGCATCATTACAAATGGCACGTATAAAATTAACTTCCAGAATATCGAGGCTTTGTCTATCTCTGGTACAGGCTACAATGATAGTCTACTAGGGGGAAATGGCAACGATTACCTCGGTGGGGTCATTGGTGATGATACCCTCAATGGTGGTGCAGGCGACGATACTTTATCTGTGTCCGCTTACAGTAACAGTCTAGTAGATGGTGGGACGGGTAACGATGATTTAAGTGTCTATTCCGGGTATACTCAGGTGGGAATCGTCACCACTTTAGACTCAACTACCACCAATGGCACAATTACTTCTGGCAACTATCAGATTAGCTTCCAGAATATTGAGCGTTTAGAAATCACTGGTACATTCAACAGTGATAGTTTACTGGGCGGAAATGGCAACGATAGCCTTAATGGCTATGGTGGTGGTGATACCATAAAGGGTGGTGCAGGTGACGATACTTTATCTGTGGAATTTAGTGAGTACAGTAATGACAACCTGTTGATCGGTGGCGATGGCAATGATGTGTTGACTGGTGATTCTATTAATTCTATTAGTGTAGACACCTTTGCTTATAATAATTACACTGAAGGCGTCGATACCATCAACAAATTCGATTCGAGTCAAGACTTGATTCAAGTATCAGCTAATGGCTTTGGTGGTGGTTTAATAGCAGGTTCACTATCACAGAGTCAGTTTGTCCTTGGCACAGCCGCAACCACCAGCGATCAACGATTTGTCTACGATAATACTACGGGCGCACTGTACTTTGACCTTGATGGCAGTGGCAGTGGATTTACTCAGCGACAGTTAGCAACTATAACAGGTGGAGTTTCCCTGAGTGCAAGCAACTTCACCATTGTTTAAGTTAATTGCCTAAAGTTTGTAGAAATTAACACAAACTCAAAAAACAGGGAAATTGGAAACCTTCCCTGTTTTTCCTTAACTATTACGTGAGTTCGATGAACCTCTCCCCAACCCCTCTCCGACGCTGAGAGGGGCAGAAATATTCACCTTTTTCAACGAAAAAATCAGGGTTTCAAAGCTTCTCTTCCATAGGGACAGAGGAATGGAAGCGGCGTTTTTTATATCCGTCGAACTCACGTTAACTATTGGATGAGGAGCGATCGCCCAAATACATCAACACTGTTTCAAATATTACCTAGCAACATTTAAATAACAAAAATAGCTAACTGCTAATTTTCAAACAACTAGCAATTAGCTATTTATGAAGACAACTAACAATCTGTAATTCCCTAAGTTAATGCTTCGGCACCGCCAACAACCTCAAGAAGTTCTTGAGTAATTGCTGCTTGTCGGGCTTTGTTATAAGACAGCGTTAGGGTGTTAATCAACTCACCAGCATTATCGCTAGCATTACTCATGGCTGTCATCCGCGCGGCTAGTTCACTAGCAGCAGCTTCTTGTAGCGCCCGTAACAACTGGTTACCCAAATACAGAGGTAACAAAGAATCGAGAATCTGTACTGGATCTTGCTCGAAAATCATGTCACGGGGGAAAGCGCGGACTTGTTGAGTCACTTTCTCCCGTTCTACTTGAAATTGACCGCCACGAGTTGTCAAGCGGAAGATTTCGTCATCGCCTGCTTCCAGCCCTTGAGGATCGAGGGGTAGCAGGGTTTGCACGACGGGACGGGAGCTAACCAAGGAGACAAATCTGGTATAAATTAATTCGATGCGGTCAACTTTTTCCGAAAGGAATAAAGAAAGTAGTTGGTCGGCAATCTCGTTGGCTTCTTTGGCGGTGGGAATTTGCTCTAAGCCGCTGTATGTGCCATCAATGGGCTGATTACGGCGTTGAAAGTACTGTGAGGCTTTGCGTCCAACAACCACAAATGTATAATTTACACCTTCAGCCTGGAGTTCCTTAGCGCGATTTTCGGCACGACGGATAACGTTACTGTTGTAGCCGCCACACAAACCGCGATCGCCAGAGACGACCAACAGCCCCACTGATTTTACTTCGCGTTTTCTCAGTAGTGGTAGGTTGGCTTCTTCAAAGCGCAGACGAGTTTGCAGACCATACAAAACTTGTGCTAAACGGTCGGCAAAGGGACGAGTAGCCAGTACTTGTTCTTGTGCCCGACGTACTCTAGCCGCCGCCACTAGGCGCATGGCTTCTGTGATTTTTTTGGTGTTTTTGACTGACTGAATGCGATCGCGTATTGCTTTGAGGTTAGGCATAATCTTTTATCTGGAGTTAGGAGTTAGGAGTTGAGAGTTAGGAGTTTAGGGGTGTTTCATTAACTCCTCACTCCTAACTGTTCACTCTTAACTTTTATTACGCTGTAGCTTTGAATGTCTTCTTGTACTCGGTTAGCGCTTCTTTTAAAGCTGCTTCTTCTGAGTCACCCAGTGCTTTGGAACTTTGCACTGCTTGGGCGTACTGGGGTTTGCCGGTCTTTAAGAAGTCGCGCAGACCTCTGGTGAAGGAGGTTACTTTGTCAACGGGGATATCATCTAAATAACCGTTGATACCAGCGTAAAGAATTGCCACTTGCTCGTATACTGACAGTGGGTCGTTTTGGGGTTGCTTGAGTAGTTCCCGCAAGCGTTGACCACGTGCCAACTGGTCTTGGGTGGCTTTATCTAAGTCGGAAGCAAATTGCGCGAAGGCTTGCAGGTCGTCAAATTGCGCCAGTTCCAATTTAATCTTACCGGCAACTTTTTTCATTGCCTTGGTTTGAGCCGCAGAACCCACGCGGGATACTGAAATACCAGGGTTCACAGCGGGACGGATACCAGCGTTAAACAAGTCAGAGGACAAGAAGATCTGACCATCGGTAATGGAAATCACGTTGGTGGGGATGTACGCCGATACGTCACCCGCTTGGGTTTCAATAATTGGTAGGGCGGTCATGCTACCTTTACCCAATTCATCACTCAGTTTAGCTGCACGTTCCAACAAACGAGAGTGGATGTAGAATACGTCTCCAGGGTAAGCTTCCCGTCCGGGTGGACGACGTAGTAGCAAGGACATTTGGCGATAAGCTTGAGCTTGCTTAGACAAGTCGTCGTAAACTACTAAGGTAGCTTTACCTTTGTACATGAAGTACTCAGCAATTGTTGCCCCTGTGTAGGGAGCCAAGAATTGCAGAGTTGCGGGGTCACTGGCGTTAGCAGCAACAACGATGGTGTAGTCAAGTGCGCCTTTTTCTTGTAGTGTTTGGACTACGTTGGCAACAGTGGAAGCTTTTTGACCGATGGCAACGTAAACACAAATTACATCTTCTGATTTTTGGTTGATGATTGTGTCGATAGCGATCGCTGTTTTACCTGTTTGACGGTCGCCAATAATCAATTCCCGCTGACCTCGACCGATGGGAATCATCGAGTCAATAGCTGTAATCCCCGTTTGCATGGGTTCGTGTACAGACCGACGGGCAATAATACCAGGTGCTGGAGATTCAATCAAACGGGTTTCTGTGGTTTTGATGTCTCCCTTACCATCGATGGGACGACCTAAAGCATCAACAACTCGTCCAATTAAGCCTTCTCCTACAGCCACCTGAGCAATTCTGCCAGTTGCGGTTACAGAGCTACCTTCTTGAATGTCGTGACCTTCACCCATCAGTACCGCGCCCACGTTGTCTTCTTCTAAGTTTTGGGCGATACCGACTGTACCATCTTCAAATTCTAATAGCTCCCCAGCCATAGCCTTTTCCAGACCATAGATCCGGGCAATACCGTCACCGACTTGCAGGACTGTACCAACGTTAGCAACTTTGACTTCTTGGTCGTATTGCTCGATTTGTTGCTGAATAATGCTGCTGATTTCGTCTGGTCTGATTGAAATGCTCATGTGTCTATTGTTTTGCTTTCGAGACGGAAGAATTGATTTAGTTAGGAGTTAGGAGTGATGAGTTAAGAGTTAAGAGTGACGAGTTAAGAGTGAGGAGTGATGAGTTAAAAACGCAAAAGTTAAAAATGCTAGTAAATTACTTTTAATTTAATTCCTAACTCCTAACTTCTAACTCCTAACTTCTAACTCCTAACTTCTATCTCCTAACTTCTAACTCCTAACTGACATTTTCTAGCTGCTTAAGCGCAAAGAAAGGCGGCGCAACTGACCCCGCAAACTGGCGTCGATAATTTGCGAGCCGACTTTAATAATCACACCACCAATTAACTCGCTGTCTACTTTTGTTTCTAGTTCTACTTGGCGAGCATTGGTGATGGCAATTACTTTCTCTTTAATTGCCTGCTCTTGGGCTTGGGAGAGAGGAACAGCAGAAGTTACTTCCGCTAACACGGTTTTATTCAACTGCCGCAATAACGCTAAATACTGCTGTAATATTGGTTCTAAGAACAAAATGCGTCGTCTGTCTACCAATAGCAGCAAGAAGTTGCGTAAGTAGGGGTTAGCATTTTCACCACCAAGAATTTGGGTGATAACTGCTTTTTTATTCTCTGGCTGAATAAAGGGGTTGTCGATAAAGTTCCGCAGTTGGTCTGAATTTTTTAACAAATTCAGTAGGGAACGAGCATCTTCACCAAACTCTTCTGTCAGATTTTTTGATTGCGCTACTGACAATAAAGCCTGTGCGTAAGGCTGGGCTATTTCGGCTGTTTCTACCGTACTTTTCATCAGCGTCCTCCCACCTGCGCGATGCTACGTTCAATAATTGCTTGTTGAACATCGTCAGCAATACCAGCTCGCAGTTCTGACTCAACTTTTTGCAATGCCAAGGCGGCTACTCGCTGCCGCAGTTCAGCAAGCGCTCGCTCTCTTTCGGTGTTCAGATCAGCTGCTGCTGTTTGTTTCAAGCGTTCTACGTCTTGCGCTGCTTTTGCCAACGTGGCTTCTTTTGCCTTTTGGGCGTTTTCTTCGGCTGCTTTGCGGATGCGTTGTGCTTCAGCTTGAGCCTGGGTCAATTGTTCTTGCGCTTGGGAAAGGGCAATCTGTGCCTCTTTTAAGCGCCCTTCTGCTTCCTGAATTGCGGTGGCAATATTGGATTTTCGCTCGCTCAGGATATTGCTTAAAACTTTACGTCCAAAGTAGAATAGTATGCCAATCAGAATCGCTAGGTTAATCAGATTGGTTTCTAAAATGTCTAGGTTTAGACCGAAACCACCTTCTGCTGCGCCTTCTGCCAATTCAGAGCCAACAGCGTTCGCTTCTGCGGCAAGTAATAAGAATGTGCCCATGATACCCATCTACAAGTGCGCTGCTTGCTTGCTAATACATTGTATTTTCCCGCAGGTAAATTAACTATTTTGTCCCGCAGGTCAATCAAGTTTCTTTTCCTGAAGGGAAAAAAGTGCCTTTTTTTGACACTTAATTAAGCGCTCTGGACTAATGCCCAGATGCTTTGTATGCTTTCACGGAACCTGTTCTTGCTAGCTTATCTAGCGGGAGTCGGCCCCAATAATTTTTCTAGAATTTGCCTGCTAAGGGCATCAACTCGTTGCTCTAATTCACGCAAAGCTTGCTGTTTTTGTTGCTCTATTTCCACAGCAGCCTGTTCTCTTTGAGCTTGAGCTTCTCTTTGCGCTTCAGCGATTTTTTCGGCAGTAATTTTCTTAGCGTCAGCTTGAGCTGCTTCTACAGTAGCTTGCGATTGACGGCGAGCTTCTGCTAGTTGCTGCTCATATTCCTGAGTTAAGCGCTCAGCTTTCGCTAAGCGCTCCCGGGCATCAAGGGTATTCGTTCGGATGTAATTATCGCGATCGTCTAGTACCTTGGTCAGTGGCTTATAGAAAATTACATTCAACAAAGCTGCCAATAGCAGGAACTGCAATGCCATGAAGGGCAAGGTAGCATCGAAATCAAACATTTGTCTCCTCTTTGGCTGGAGTAGCAGTTTTCATGGCTAGCAACATCATCCAACCTTTCGTATTTTAGAGACCCATAGCCAACAAGGGTCAGGCGATTTTGGATTGGCGATTTTGGATTTGTTCCACTGACAAGCAAATACGGCATGTACTGAAAACTTTTGATCATCCAAAATTCCAAATTTGGTAGTCAACGATGTCTGAATGACTCAATACCAAAAATTGTGGTTGTAGAGGCGTGATAATTCACGTCTCCACATTAACAAAAACTTTTAGGGCTTATGCTGAGAAGGGGTTAGCAAACAGCAGTACCAGGGCAATAACTAGACCGTAGATGGTCAAGGATTCCATGAACGCCAAGGTTAACAGCAAAGTACCCCGAATTTTGCCTTCAGCTTCGGGTTGACGTGCGATACCTTCTACTGCTTGACCCGCAGCATTACCTTGACCAATACCAGGGCCAATTGCAGCTAAACCAATTGCTAGAGCAGCAGCCAGAACTGAAGCAGCAGAAACTAATGGATCCATGTTGATTTTCCTTGCTTTGATTACAGAACTACAAAAGTACGTTAACTAGTAAAGACGTGTTTTTCACGCTGCACCAAGTTCTTACAAATCGCTCTCGGCGACGTTTTGAGCAGATACGCTCGTTGGAACTGTGCTATCAACTGAGAAGTTTAACAGTTATCAGTTATCAGTTATCAGTTATCAGTTTCGCGCGATCGCTTGATAACTGTTCACTGTTGACTTTTTACTGATTTAATGCTCCTCATGCTCTTCGCCGCCGTGTCCCTCCATTGCCTCGTGAATGTATGCTCCAGCTAGGGTAGCAAACACTAGGGCCTGAATGGCACTAGTAAACAAACCCAAAGCCATTACAGGCAGAGGTACAAATAAAGGAACCAGCAGCACTAGCACCGCTACTACCAATTCATCCGCCAAAATATTGCCAAATAGACGGAAGCTTAGGGAGAGGGGCTTAGTAAAATCTTCTAGAATTGCGATCGGCAACAGCACAGGTGTTGGCTCTATATATTTCTTAAAGTAGCCCAAACCCCGCTTGCTAAAACCCGCGTAAAAGTACGCTAAAGATGTCAGCAGTGCCAATGCTACGGTCGTGTTAATGTCATTGGTGGGAGCCGCCAATTCACCTGACGGCAGCTTGATTAGCTTCCAGGGAATCAGAGCGCCTGACCAGTTCGACACGAAGATAAACAAGAACAATGTGCCAATGAATGGCACCCAAGGGCGGTACTCTTTCTCACCAAGTTGGTTTTTTGCCAGATCTCGAATAAATTCTAGGGCATATTCCATCAAATTCTGGATGCCGCTGGGAATTCTTTGGGCGTTGCGAGTAGCAGCTATGGAAGCTATTACTAGAATGCTAATTACAAACCATGAGGTGAGAAAAACTTGCCCATGAATTTTTAGATTTCCCAACTGCCAGTAGAAATGATGACCTACTTCTAGTTCGGCGAGGGGAAATGAATTAAAGGCGTTTAAGACACTAAGCATTTGCATTCTTCAAGCATTTTCCCCAACGAGCGAGGATGGGATTATTGTCTTTGTGAGCCTGATTTTTTAAGAATCAGGAATGAACGCAGTTTGCACCATGTAGACGAGGAGCGTGGCTTTATAAGTTAGAAATCCCAAGAATATTGGAAGAATCTGTAACTCACGCCATTGAGTTGCCAGTACGATCAACCCAATGAATAGAGCAAAACGAGTTTTGCTCAGACGCTTTTTCTCACCACCGAGTCGCTCAACGTCTTTAGCCAGCATTTTTAAGTAAACCACACCTGTACACGCCCCAATCAAATAATTCAGAGCAATGTTTAAGGAATAAAAAATCCACACAGAGATAAAAATAATCCCCGTCAAGACAAGTGTGATTACCAACAACTTCTGGTAAAGTTGATAGAACTCTCCCATGGAGTTATCTGATTCTGTGTCTTCAGAACCAGATATAGCATCTTGTCCTGTTGTGGGAGCGGGTACAACTGATTCGTCTGACAAGCTCACGGGACTTGAAACCAGTACAGTTAAACATGATGACTGCACATTCAGTCAGCTGAATCATATCACGATCCGGTAACAATACTTTAGAAAAAAACAATTAACTTCTTGTGACCATTACATAAATTGCAAAATACGCGCTCACAGAAGTTAGAGAGCGATCGCCAGGTGAAGCTGAGATAATTCTCAATTTCTGCTAATTTTCGCCTTTTTCTAGGTGAGTAACTGTCCTCCGGGGTCGTTGTATCATCAGCATCAAGTGTAACCATTAAATTGGTGTTCATCAAATCAGCGGCTCGAGGAGAAATCGCCCTGTTGCTGAATTTTGCCAAACTCCAACTTGTTTTGAGGTGTTATGCCCAATATCTTGAGCAATCGCTGGGTACTCTCTTAATCTACATTAGATTTATTAAAAGCTGCCACTTAGCGAGCATTTGGTGCAGGGGAGCTTTCAAAGTAGGGGAGCAGGGGAGCAGGGGAGATGGGGAGCAGGGGAGCAGGGGAGAATAACAACTGACAACTGACAACTGACCACTGACAACTGACCACTAACTATTGACCCGGTGTCAATAAAATTAAATGTTGCTTAAGGATGGTTCTGACTCCTTCTAACCCCAGTTGTACCTTTGCCAATATCTCTTTTACTGTCAAGTTGCCATCACAGGCTTGTAAAAATTCAAACTCGTCTTGCGACAATTTGACTATCTGATAATCTTGGTTAAAGATAGCTTGACTTGGCCATCCGTCCATGCAGGGATTGAGTTCGGGAATTGCTGCTAACAAAGCTTCATCTTCTGACCAATCATTTTTCAGCAGGGGAGGACGACCAAGGAAAAACTCATAATGAGTAACTTCTGGATCTAGTAATTCTATCAGGCGGTAGCGTTGGCGATCGCTTAACCCTTGTGCCCTTTCTATTAAATCTGGGGCTTTGCCCAAAAGTCTTTCTAATTGCCAAAAACCAGGATTGGAGAAGCCAATAAACTCTAAGCCAGAAGCATCTATTAATTCAAACAGCGTCTCAATGTTGTAGTCAATCTCCTGGGGATGAACATACATATCCGCAAAGTGTTCATCCATGTGGTTTTCCATTGACCAGCGTTGTTTTTCGTATTTGACAATACGGTTATTTTCTGGTAAAGAGCCAAATATTTTTCGTCCGACTTGCACACCATCGCGGTAGTCGCCTTTTTTGTCTCCTTGGAGGAGGGCGATCGCTTTTTGCATGAGTTGAATTTCCCAGCGCCCCAACTCACCGTAGACGAAAATATGGAAAAAGCCGCCAGGGGCTAACTTTTTAGCTAAAGCTTGAATCCCGCGAATCGGATCGTGGGTATGGTGTAAAACGCCAACGCAGTTAATTAAATCAAATTCACCAGGTAACTGTTCCGCATCGAACAAGCTGAGGTGATGAAATTCTACCCGGTTAGCCCCAGAACGTTGACAACGTTCTTTTGCCATTGCCAAAGCACCCTCACTGAGGTCAATTCCCACGACATCAGCTTGAGGGTTGAGGTGAACTAAGTACTCAGTACCCACCCCCGTACCACAACCAGCATCTAAAATGCGGATGTTTTGCCTTTGAGGTTTTTGACCTGTGCAGAAGCTATGAGCGGCTAGCCAATTCCAGCGCCAATTGTAACCTGGAGGTGGTTCATCCAGCAGAGGGTCAGATGGAAAAGGGTATGTGTTGTAGAGTTTGGCAACAGCAGCGCTAACAGTTTGGGGGTCTGACATGGTAAGTAAAATCGCAGCAATTCTGAGTTTAGCGAATGCTGGACACTTAGGGTAGACAGATGATGGCGATCGCTATTGTGAAAATGCAACGCTGGATTATTTCAACTTAGGCAAGTATGGATATTGTTTAAGTACAAACACTAATCTTTAAGTAATTTTTTATTTCTTGTATTATGAAGCAATAAAAATCATTTGTTAAAATTGCAAATTTCAATAATAAAAAAGCTATAATTTACCTCGCATTTCATCCTAAATTAACTAAATAATACTCAATATTAAACAACCACCAATTTTAGTTATTTTACATTTGGCCAAGGTTTTGTCCAATCTTCTAGAGTCAAAGCAGTGACTTTTTCAAAATCTTTCCAGTTGCGGGTTACTAAAATCCCACTTACAGATTGTGCAATTGCCGCAATACGTAAATCTTACGTACCTATGCCTTTAAGTCTTTTAATTAATAAAAGCTGGTACATTGCATAAGCATCATTATCAAAAGCCAGTAATCGAATATTTTTGAAAAACTCTATTTCATCTGCCAAGCCTTTATAAGCCCATACTAATTTAGTATTGTATTTGGAAAGGTTGCTATTACAATCCTTGATACTTTTCAGCCATCCTTTAATTTTTTCCTCCAGTGTAATCACAGTTACAGCAAGATTTTCAGGTTTCTTTTGGCTGATACGCTGTATTACTGTTGGGTTTCCTTGTTGAAAAAGTGATACGTGATCTGTATCTAATATATATAACTTAGCCACTATAAATTAGACTCCGCATCTTTTGGTTGCATGTATTGATTGTAGTGCTTAAAATGAACAAGCTTTAGAAAATCGTCAAATTCTGCAAATTCTGTCAGTCCCAATTGTTTAATTTCATTCTCAAATTCATTGATAAAGTTTGCATGAGATGCCTCCATTTGTATATCAAGTTCACTACGTTCTTCTTCTATATAAGCAATTACTTCATCAAACAGAGGATTATCTTTGTGCATTCCTGCAAATTTCAACCAAGGATTTTCTGATTGAGCTGCTTCAATTGCTAAAGTAACTATTTTGGCACTCTCTAACCGACTTTGCAGACTTTGACTAACTTCTTCAATTGCTTCTGTTTCTGTATTGCCTATACCTTGACACTCTGGTAAACCTAGCAATGTTGCTTTAACTGTGCCATCTGGTTGATTTTCAATTAGCACATCATAAGTTGACTTGGGCGCTGTATCACTAGAGGAAATTTTGACAGCGAAATTCATGATTTTTTTGCCTTTGAAGTTTTATATTGATTATAACTTTGCAACCGAATAATCTATAAATGGCGATACACTTACTGCCTCAACTTCGCTCAAAGCTTTATATTTAGGTGTGAGCAGTAGTTCATAGTCAGGGCTAAAGTACTAAAGTAGTGAGTACAAAGCTTTAATTATTTACACAGACTTACTTATCTGTGGTTTGATTTTCATAATATTGTTTTTTTGCGATCGCTCTCATGATTTACGACCAATCAGAGTTTGATTTGCGCTGTGAGTGGGGGCCACAAGGGGTTGCTCAACTTGCTTCTATCAGTAATGTGATTGTGATAGTTGATGTTCTTTCTTTTTCTACTTGTGTAGAAATTGCCACCAACAACGGTGCAATAATTTTTCCTTACCCATATAAAGATGAATCAGTTATAGATTATGCCAAGTCAGTACAGGCGGAGTTGGCAAGTCATCGACAACGTTGGACTACAACCGGATATTCTCTTTCCCCAAAGTCGGTAACTCAAATTCCTGCTGGAACTAGACTAGTTTTACCTTCACCTAATGGTTCTTTTCTAACTTTACAAACTGGGAATACACCTACTATGGCTGGGTGTTTGCGAAATTGCCAAGCTGTGGCGCAGTTTGCCCAAAACTACGGCAATAAAATTGCAGTGATTCCTGCTGGCGAAAGGTGGAAAGATGATGGTAGCCTACGACCTGCATTTGAAGATTTAATTGGTGCTGGGGCAATTCTCAGTTACTTGCAAGGAAGTCTTTCACCAGAAGCTGAAGTAGCTGTGGCAACATTTCAGACTTTCCAGAAAGATTTACTAAGTTATTTGCAAAAATGTAGTTCTGGGAAAGAGTTAATTGCAGCAGGTTTCGAGGCAGATGTTGAACTCGCAGCTATGTACAACGTTAGTGATTGCGTGCCTTTGTTTAGAGAAAATGCTTATGTTAAACAGCCATTAGGAAGAATTATAAAATAAAAATAGACTAATCAATTAAAGGTCACATTCGTGTGTTTGACAGTATTTTGCATTATTAATTTCTCCCTGTAATTTACTTAATTGAATTATCTGAAATGCTGAACCACCCTGTACCTGAGCAGTGATGTAGGCAAAATTTTGACCGCGATAAAACTGGTCACGACCAACTTTTGTGACATACTTTGATTTTTGGAAGTCATTGGCAATGTTGGAGTTGTAGATATTTTTTAATAGTTTCACTGCTTGGGAAGTTTTGGTAGTGAATTTGACACTAGAGTCACCACTAACAGTTATTCCTTCTTTATTTACTATCCCATTTTGAGAAGTTACATCAGCGTAAAAGTACAAATTTCCCTTTGAACTTTCATAACCATGCGCTTCGCTGTTATATCTCAAGGGTAATAGTTGAGATTTGGTCTTTGCCCATTTGATAACGGTATTGATGTTTTGCCCTGGAAGTGCATTGGCAGGAGTGATGGTCAAAACTATAGCTAGGACAGAGACGAAAGTACTGAAAATATTGTTATTGTTATGACTTTTATACATGGTGATTTACTGGTCTAGGATTACTGATTACTAAACCTTAACTCACCATAATTATTTAGTCTTGTAAAAAAATAAACTTTTAGATGCTGGTTGCCGTTTTGAAGAATTGTTGAACTAGGGACTGGGGACTAGGAGGATTATGGAGAGAGGGATTCAAACCCCACTCAAATTTAGGAGTGAACATTTTCCCAGTACCCAGTACCCAGTCCCACTAGAGTAGATATTGTCGCAATCTAATAGAATTAGGTATTAAGAACGAAGCAAAGCATTCCTGTGATTTTTGTAACACTTTGTAACAAAACTATAATTTTGTCTCATGGAAGTAAGAGTGTGTATGTTCTAACTTGATGATCAAGGCTACAGATTCTACATACTTCTTAATAAATCACCAGTGAAAACGCAAAACGTTCTAATCTAAAAGCTGACTGGGTTAATTTACTGGCGTTTTGAAGGCGGTACTCTTAAGGCATAACCACACCGATGTGTCAAGCCTCAGAGCAACCCAGACTTAACACATAAATAATTATGATGGGAGTTTTACAAATCCGATGAGTGTTAAGGCAAGTGGTGGAAGCTCAGTTGCGCGTCCGCAACTATATCAAACTTTAGCTGTGGCAACCATTACCCAAGCGGAGCAACAAGACCGTTTCTTGGGAACCGGCGAACTGAATGAACTGGCAAGCTATTTTGCATCTGGCGCAAAGCGTCTAGAAATTGCCCAGATACTGACAGACAATTCCGAGATTATCGTATCTAGGGCTGCCAACAGGATTTTCGTTGGTGGTTCGCCAATGGCTTTTTTAGAAAAGCCCAGAGAACCAGAACTAGCTATGGCTGGTGCTGCTGCTAGTGGTGGCAATGTTCAAGATGGGATGAAACTGGGAACCGTTACCTACGTTGAAAGTCGTGGTGGGTTCTTTGAAGGTTTACGCTCAATCTTTAACACATCCCCCAGCGGCCCAGTACCTCAAGGCTTTAGACCAATCAACGTGGCTCGCTATGGCCCAAGCAACATGGCCAAGAGCTTGCGGGACTTGTCCTGGTTCTTACGCTATGCTACTTATGCGATCGTCGCAGGCGACCCCAACATCATTGCTGTGAATACACGGGGTTTACGGGAAATAATTGAAAATGCTTGTTCTGGCGAAGCAACCATAGTCGCTTTGCAAGAAATCAAAGCCGCTTCACTTTCATTTTTCCGTCAAGATGCTGAAGCCACAGACATTGTGACTCAGTACATGAATGTTTTGCTGATAGAATTCCAAGGAGCAACACCTTCTAACAAAGTCCGTCAACGTCCCTCTGGCGACCAACAAGGATTGCAACTGCCGCAGATTTACTTCAATGCGTCAGAACGGCGTCCGAAGTTTGTCATGAAGCCTGGTTTATCAGCCAGTGAAAAAAATGAGGTAATCAAAGCTGCCTATCGGCAGATCTTTGAGCGTGACATTACCCGCGCTTATGGACAGTCGATATCTTACCTAGAATCTCAGGTGAAGAATGGCGATATCTCCATGAAAGAGTTTGTTCGCCGTCTGGCAAAATCTCCACTTTACCAAAAACAGTTTTACCAGCCTTTTATTAACAGCCGAGTTATCGAATTAGCTTTCCGTCACATTTTGGGACGCGGGCCAAGTAGCCGTGAAGAAGTACAAAAATACTTCTCTATTATTTCTGACGGTGGTCTGCCAGCTTTAGTAGATGCTTTAGTAGATTCTGAAGAATACGGCGATTACTTTGGCGAAGAGACAGTACCTTATTTGCGGGGTCTTGGTCAAGAAGCACAAGAATGTCGCAACTGGGGGCCACAGCAAGACCTGTTTAACTACAGTGCGCCTTTCCGCAAAGTACCTCAGTTCATCACAACATTCGCTGCTTACGAACAGCCACTACCAGATCAGCATCCTTACGGTTCTGGTAATGACCCGTTGGAAATTCAATTTGGAGCGATTTTCCCGAAAGAAACTCGCAACCCCAGCAGCAGACCAGCTTTCTTTGGTAAAGATACCAAGCGCATCTTGATTCACCAAGGGCCCGGTATCAATAACCAAAACAGCAATCCCGATGCGCGGGGTGTAGCACCTGGTAGTCTAGGCGCGAAAGTCTTCAAGCTGGATCAAATTCCTGCCACATTCGGTAAAAAAGTTGGTAAAGGTGCCAGCATCAAATTCTCCGAAACTTCCACGCAAGCAGTGATTAAAGCCGCTTACCTGCAAGTTTTCGGTCGCGATGTCTACGAAGGTCAACGCCTGAGTGTGCAAGAAACCAAGCTGGAAAACGGCGACATTTCCGTGCGCGAATTTATCCGTGCTTTGGCGAAGTCCGATGTTTTCCGTAAAACTTACTGGACATCTTTGTATGTGATGAAGGCGATTGAGTACATTCATCGGCGATTGTTAGGTCGTCCCACCTACGGTCGTCAGGAAACGAATAAGTACTTTGATATCGCTGCTAAGCAGGGTTTCTATGCGGTGGTTGATGAGATCATCAACAGCGTTGAATACAGTGAGGCATTCGGTGAAGATACAGTTCCATACGAACGGTATTTGACACCTGCTGGTGTGTCACAGAGGTCGCTACGAGTTGGCAGTATTCGCGAAGATATCGCTCCTTCAATTCAGAAGGAAGAAACACCGCTGTTTATCACATTGGGTACAGTTACTCAAACCCGTACAGAACCCGATGTTCAGGCTCGGATCAATCAAGGTGTTTCTAAACAGCGCGAACAAACGAAAATCTTCAAGTTGGTGGCTGGTATCAAGGATAAAGTGGCGGTACAAACTGCCATCAGTGCTGCCTATCGCCAAATTTTCGAGCGTGATATTGCACCCTATGTCACTACTTCCAGAGAATTCAAAGTTTTGGAAAGCAAGTTAGGGAATGGCGAAATTACTGTTAAAGAGTTCATTGAAGGTTTAGGTTATTCCAGCCTTTACCGCAAAGAGTTCTACACGCCTTATCCCAACACCAAGGTGATTGAACTGGGAACAAAACACTTCCTGGGAAGAGCGCCTCTAAACCAGGCAGAAATCCGCAAATATAACCAAATTCTGGCAACTCAGGGACTCCGCGCCTTTATCACTGCGATCGTCGGTAGTCAGGAATATGCTGAAGTGTTTGGCGAAGATACGGTTCCTTACCGTCGCTTCCCGACCTTACCAGCAGCAAACTTCCCGAATACTGAGAAGTTGTACAACCAGCTAACTAAGCAAAATGATGATGTGGTTGTACCTAGCTTTGAGCCAGTCAAACCGCGCTTAGCGATCGCAGATGTATCATCACAAAGCAGCGAACCGTTGACTGTGGGATTGGGTCGTTCCAGCAACTATGGTGTTACACAGTCGGTAGAGCGTCGCCAATCTGCACGGATTTATCGTTTGAGTGTAGGCGCTAACGCAGCAGAAATGCAACAAGCGATCGCTGCTATTTACTCTCAAGTGCTAGATCTATTCGGCAGTGAGGTTCCTGATAATTTCCGCCGCGCTGACTTGGACAGCAAATTGCAGAACCAGGAAATTTCCGTGCGCGAGTTTGTTAGAGAACTGGCTAGTTCGGAAATCTATCGCCAACGCTTCTGTACAGCTTATCCCAACACCAAGGTGGTTGAATTCCTATTCCGTCACCTGCTAGGACGCGCACCAGCAACTCAGGACGAAATTGGTACCTACAACGAGTTGTTGTCTATCCGTGGCTTACGAGGCGCTGTAGATGCAATTGTCGATAGCCCAGAGTATATCGGTTACTTTGGTGAAGATGTAGTGCCTTACCACCGCTTTTCATCCTTACCAGCAGGTAACTACCTCGGTAGCATACAGGCTGATTAGGGATTAGGTACTGGGGACTAGGGACTGGGGACTGGGAAAATTCTTCCTTGATACCCAATACCCAATACCCAATACCCAATCCCCAGTACCCAATTTGTTGCAAATCTGAAAAGGAATATTACAAAGTGTTAAGAGCAGTCATAAATGCTCAACACAATGCCGGAAAATATACTGCGGAAGGAGCAATGTAAAGTTGCACCTATTTAATCAAATTCTGGTTTCATTCGTATTGGAGGAATCCATTAATGAGTATCGTCACGAAGTCCATCGTGAATGCTGATGCAGAAGCTCGCTACCTCAGCCCTGGCGAACTGGATCGGATCAAGAGCTTTGTTACAAGTGGTGAGCGTCGCGTCCGCATTGCTGATATTTTGACCCAAAGCCGCGAGCGCATTGTCAAGGCAGCAGGTGACCAAGTGTTCCAAAAGCGCCCTGATGTTGTGTCTCCTGGTGGTAACGCTTACGGTCAAGAAATGACAGCTACTTGTCTGCGTGACTTAGACTATTACCTCCGCCTTGTTACCTACGGTATCGTTTCTGGTGATGTTACCCCCATCGAAGAAATTGGTGTTGTAGGCGCTAAAGAAATGTACAAGTCCCTCGGCACCCCCATCGATGGCATTATTGAAGGTATCCGTGGGCTGAAGGCTGGAGCAAATAGCTTGCTGTCTGGCGAAGACGCTGCTGAAGCTGGTGCTTACTTTGACTACCTAATTGGTGCTCTAGGCGGCTAAAGCTGTTTCCTCGACACGAAACAAAAGTATTGCAATACGATTGGAAATAAGGAATTAACAACATGGCTCAAGACGCTATTACCGCTGTAATTAACTCTGCGGACGTTCAAGGTAAGTACTTAGATGCGACTGCTTTGTCGAAGTTGAAAGCTTACTTCTCAAGTGGTGAACTGCGCGTCCGTGCTGCTACCACAATCAGCGCTAACGCAGCTGCGATCGTTAAAGAAGCTGTTGCAAAGTCCTTGCTGTACTCTGACATCACCCGTCCCGGTGGTAACATGTACACCACCCGTCGCTATGCTGCTTGTATCCGCGATTTGGACTACTACCTCCGCTATGCAACCTATGCTATGTTAGCTGGCGATCCTTCCATCCTGGATGAGCGCGTATTGAACGGTTTGAAAGAAACCTACAACTCTTTGGGTGTTCCCGTTGGCCCTACCGTACAAGCTATCCAAGCAATCAAAGAAGTAACTGCTGCTTTGGTTGGTGCAGATGCTGGTAAGGAAATGGGTACTTACCTAGACTATATCTCCTCTGGCTTGAGCTAATAGCTAGTTTGCACTTAAGTATTTTAGGTGCGAAATTAAGGTCTGGAAATCAATCGTGAGTGCTAGAGAGTTTTGTCGCTTATCTTCTTGAATAGCTCAGTGATGAGTGTTAACGTTCTAGTATTGATGCTTGATTTCCAGCCTTGGAATGAATGATTTTAAGATTTGAGTAAAATACATACTCCCGTTTCTTTTGAGATAAAAAAGTTTTCACGTTTACCACAGGAGATTTAAAACATGGCGCGGTTATTCAAAATTACTGCTTGTGTTCCCAGCCAAACCCGGATTCGTACCCAACGCGAACTACAAAATACCTACTTCACCAAGCTTGTTCCTTATGAAAACTGGTTCAGCGAACAGCAACGGATTCAAAAAGCAGGCGGCAAAATCGTGAAGGTAGAACTAGCTACAGGTAAGCAAGGTGCTAATACCGGGTTGGCGTAATTTTTATATATAGACCGAACATTATTTTAGGGAGTTTCAAAGAGGTCGGGGTTGACCTCTTTTTTTATTGCTATTTTTTAAACTTCACTCAACCCTAACCTACGTCGCATTTCTGTACTGGAAATTCCACTTTCGGGTGGAGACAAAATACCCAGAGTAATCACAATAATACCCAATTTCTGCATAATGCCATCTCTTTGTCTAACTATCTCTTACAAAAAGAGTGCCCATAAATTTAGTCAGTCTAACTATTTATGAGACGGAAAATTTCTTCATTCTACTAAAAAGGAATCAAGGTCTTTTCAATTAAAGAGTTCAGATTATTCTCTGAGAGACCATTTATAAAGTAAATCTTAAGTAGGGTGTGTTATGGCTTTAGCCTAACGCACCGTCATATCAACGGTGCGTTAGGCGCTTTTCAGATATTTTTCGTTACAAATCATATTGAAATATGCGCCTAACACACCCTACAAAAATTTTATTTTTACTTTATAAATAACCTCTGACAAGAGTGACAAAAACGGGATCAGGAGCCAGAATTTAGAATCATTGTGTACTCTGAATTTCTATTCATACTTTAAGTTCAGACCATATACAGCGATCGCAGCTATCATTCTTTGCTAAGATTGCCAATGCAAAAACATTGAAACAGGGCACTCTTCACCACTATGGCTACATCTGCAATTGACGGTAAAGACGCAGCAGCTATCCAAGCCGCAACAGCAGGGGTTGCTGTATGCGATCGCTCTTTTTGGGGACGCATCCGTGTTTCTGATGATGACCGTCTGCGCTTTTTACACAACCAAAGTACTAACGATTTCCAAAGTCTCAAGCCAGGACAGGGTTGTGATACTGTAATGGTGACATCTACAGCCCGTACAATTGACTTGGTAACTGCCTATGTTCTTGATGATGCAGTGTTGTTGTTAGTTTCACCTAGCCGCCGTGAGTTTTTGATGCAATGGTTGGATAGATATATTTTCTTTGCTGACAAAGTACAGTTAGCGGATGTCACCGATGAAACAGCTACCTTTAGCTTAGTCGGGCCAGACAGTGACACAGTGATAGAAAAGCTGGGTGCAGGAGCAATTATTGGTCAACCCTACGGGAATCATATCTCAGTTGATGATATTGTCGTAGCTGTGGGTAGCGGCTTGGCTACTGTGGGATATACTCTGATTTTGCCAGCTTCCAATAAACAAAAGGTGTGGAGTCAGATTTTAGAATTAGGGGCAGTAGAATTAAGCGATCGCGCTTGGGAAACGTTACGAATATTACAAGGTAGACCAGCGCCAGATTTAGAACTTACAGATGATTACAATCCCCTGGAAGTGGGTTTATGGCAGACGATTTCTTTTAACAAAGGTTGTTACATCGGTCAAGAAACCATCGCTCGGTTGAATACCTATAAAGGTGTAAAGCAATACCTATGGGGTATTCGCCTCAGTGCTGCTGCGGAAATTGGAAGTGCGATCGCGATCGCTGATGAAAAAGTCGGTAAACTGACCAGTTATACAGAAACTCCTGAAGGTCACTTTGGACTAGGTTACATCAAGAGCAAAGCTGGTGGTATAGGTTTGAAAGTCCAAGTCGGAGAAACTGAGGGGGAAATCGTCGCAGTCCCGTTTGTTTCTCATGAATATCCAAATTAATAGATATTCAAATAACTAGATCGGCAACAATAAAGTGAACTCGTCATTTGTTAGAGTTTCAAACATTTTGGCATTATTCTTGCCTATCTAACTAGAAAATACTTTGTGACTTTGTGACGGCAGTCGCTACAACGGAGGGAACCTCACGCCAGTTTGCTCAAGTCGGGAAACCCGCCCACGCAACTGGCTCCGCAACGCGCTGCCTCGTCTTTGTGGTAAAAATTTTTAACCACAAAAGACACGAAGACACAAAGAGTAAAAGGGTTTTCATTCATTCCGTCGCTAGAATTAATACAGTTCAAAAAACCTAATTATGCTGTAGTGATACGGTTAATGGAGGTAGTAAATATGGTTTTACAAACAGAGAAGTGCAATTACACCCCAGAAGAGTATCTGGAATTAGAAGAACAGGCTGAATATAAAAATGAATACAGAAATGGAGAAATTCTACCCATGACAGGGGGAACAACTAACCACAATAAAATTGCAGGTAACTTTTATAAAAAATTTCCTCTAACAATACAAGGACAAGATTATGAGATTTACATTGGTGATGTAAAATTGTCCATACCTCAATATCGAATCTACACTTATCCTGATGTTATGGTCGTTAAAGGTAAACCTGTTTACGAGGGAACTGGTACAACAATTATTACTAATCCTTTGTTAATAGTTGAAGTTTTATCAAATTCAACTAAAAATTATGACAAAACAGACAAGTTTAAATATTACCGTTCAATTTCTGGATTTCAAGAATATATTATGATTGACCAGTATAGTTTTACAGTAGAACAATTTGCTAAACAAGCAGAAAGTCAATGGCTTTTTAAGGAATATGAAGGTGAACACGCTATTTTAATTCTAGATTCTCTCAATTTCCAGATTTCCTTACGTGAGATTTATGAGCGGGTTAATTTTGATTTGAGTGAGGAATAAGGCAATATATAGCTATAATTAATACCATCGCCAAAAGAAAGCGATCGCCTATACTAAATCAGGTATTGTTGATTACTTCAGAAAATTTTGAACTTTTAGTAGCGCGGCGCGATTAGAATAGTGTAATAAGCTAGGTGCTGCATGGAATGTGGAATGATTTAGTGGGGCAAGTTTACCAAAATCCTCGCACTTTGGTTGATTTGTAAGCGTGAAGCCGCCTCTGGCAACGTTTATCTATGTGGAAATAAGGGGTTTGGCTATTGTTTACGTAAATAGTGAAACTTTTCACAATAACGCTACATAACCGTAACAAAACTGCCATAAATGCTGTCTACATTAGTGATATATCCAAATATCCTTCCAGACAGCTATGAAAAACCAAATACGCGATGACAGCGATCATCCTTTAATTAATAAATCCTATAAAAACACTCCTTGGAAAAAAGCAGCAGCCTCTGTCTCGTTGGTGCTGCTGGGATCGGGTATGACATTAGCAGGCGGCTATCTGGCTGGACATCATCAGCAGTTGTCTCTTAGTGCTTCAAACTTAGCAGTGAGTCGAGTCAATGCAGCCCCCCCATTACCAGCTGCTACAGATCCTAACTTTGTCATCGAGGTGGTGAAAAAGGTAGGGCCAGCAGTAGTGCGAATTGACTCCTCCCGAACTGTCAAAAGCAGGGTACCAGATGAATTCAGCCAAGACCCATTTTTCCAGCGTTTCTTTGGATCTCAATTACCAGAACAACAAAATCGGGTAGAACGGGGTACTGGTTCAGGTTTTATCATTAGTAGTGATGGACGCATCCTCACTAACGCCCACGTTGTTGATGGTGCTGATACAGTAACAGTTACCGTCAAGGATGGGCGCAGTTTTACAGGAAAGGTGCTGGGGAAAGATGAATTAACAGATGTGGCGGTTGTCAAAATTCAGGCAGATAACTTGCCTACGGTAGCTTTGGGTAACTCAGATCAACTGCAAGCAGGAGAATGGGCGATCGCGATCGGTAATCCTCTGGGGTTAGATAATACTGTGACAACCGGAATCATTAGCGCCACCGGACGCAGTAGCAATCAAATTGGTGCCCCAGATAAGCGAGTTGAGTATATTCAAACTGACGCGGCGATTAATCCTGGTAACTCTGGCGGGCCTCTACTGAATTCCCGTGGCGAAGTAATTGGTATGAACACAGCTATTATCCAGGGCGCACAAGGATTAGGCTTTGCCATTCCCATTAGCACAGCACAACGTATTTCCAATCAACTGATAGCCACAGGTAAAGTGCAGCACCCTTATCTAGGCATTCAGATGGTAGGTTTAACACCTCAGTTAAAGCAAAATATTAACTCAGACCCCAATAGCGGTTTGAGTGTGAATGAAGATAAAGGTGTCTTAGTTGTAAAAGTTATGCCTAACTCCCCAGCAGCTAAAGCAGGAATCCGTGCTGGTGATGTGATTAAAAAACTCAATGGTGAATTAGTTACAGATGCTAATAGCGTTCAAAGAGCAGTAGAAAATAGTCAAGTTGGCTCAAATTTGCGTATAGAATTGAGTCGTAATGGACAAAATGTCAACTTAGCTGTACAACCTGGTGCTTTCCCCACTGAACAACTGCAATAATTTATTTTTTGGTAACTTCAAAAAATTAATTATTCTGCTTGAAGTTGTTGATTGTTGACTGTCAGCAAAGAACAATGACAATGACAGTTGATTTATAAAATAAGTCTTAACTAGCGTGCGTTAGGCTTGAGCCTAACGCACAGCCATATACGGCAGATTTCAATTGGTGAAGTACACAAACTAGGTCTAGTCCTCATTCATAAAGCCTGTTTTACTTCTCAATTCCCAATTCCCCATTCCCAATTCCCCATTCCCAATTCCCCATTCCCCATTCCCAATTCCCCATTCCCAATTCCCCATTCACAATTCCCAATTTTAACGTCCTACTAAATACCGTATACCAATCAATAATAAAAAGATGCCATATAGCTTTTTCATTGTTTCACTGCTAATATATGGCTGATTAGCAAACAAAGCTCCAAATAAATTTCCAATTAATAAACCAACAGCAATTAGTACAGCATATTTGAGATCAATCTTGCCACTACGATAGTAAACTGCTGCTCCCAGCAGACCAATTGGCAAGATTTGTGCAGCAATAGAAGTGCCAGTAGCTAACTTCTGATCTAGACCAACTAGCAGTACCATTGCTGGCACCATAATTGCACCACCACCGATACCAAACATACCGCCTGCAACACCAGCCACAAGACCGATAAGCAACATTTGGATAAGTATATTAGACATACAAAACTATTTTTTTCCTACTAATTACAAACTAATTTTATTTGAAAAAATTGATTTTGGTAGCATAGCGTGAACCCCTTTTTGAGGGCTGTTTACAACTTGAGTGATGCGAAAATTCACAGCTAAACTACACAAAACATAGGCATCTTCTGCCGACAAATGTGTAAATTTCTCCAAAAAATCAATCATATTTTGCAAAGCCAGCTCCAAGGCTGCATCTAATGTTTGAGCAAACCCCATTGTGATAATATCAGTAGATGTTTCAGCAAGGGGTGTTGTTAGTTGCAAATCCTTGCGAAGTTTGAGCATAATTCTACCGTTCATGGAAGTTTCAATAGCGGTGACATTAACTTCGCCATCTCCTTGTGCTGAATGCCCATCGCCAATAGAAAACAGCGCACCTGGAACAAAAATAGGCAAAAATACACGGGAACCTGTTTGGAGTTCGCGGTTATCAATATTACCACCATAACAGCCTGGTGGAATAGAAGTTCGCGCATTTTCTGGGGTAGCAACACCAAGAATACCAAAAAAGGGTTTGAGAGGAATTTTAATACCGCTATTATCGGGAAATTCGGCGATATTGTTAACTAAATCTAGGGGAATGAATCTCAGGGCGGGTTGAGGAAACTGGTGTGGTAAAGCACCCCAACCTGCACGAATGGCATTGAAGCCAACCGGTAAACTAGGTGCGATCGCTTCTAATCTTACTTCCAAAACATCCCCTGGTTCTGCATCCCGCACGTAAATTGGCCCTGTCAATAAATGCGGCCCCGCTGCAATTTTACGTTCTGGGGGAAGATTTTGGCAGATGTCAAGAAATTCTGGTGTGAGAAACTCTGGTGGGGCTTTGTCGTAAACGTAGTAACCACTGTAAGTTTCTATGTCTATAGTATCGCCGGAATCAATAGTCAGTGCTGGTTTTAGTAGATGCGAGAAACCACCTAAATGCACAGTTTCTCTAGTAGCTTTTAATATGTGATGATTCATTATTCCTTTACTGGCTTCACAGTATTTTTATTTAAAATTAAAGTATTACGCTGATAGATGCATGATCGCCGTATTTAGGGGCGTGATAGGATGTTTGTCAAGTATCAATAGTTTTGCTTTCAAGCATAATCTAAGTAAAATTAATATGGGAACAAAGCTTAAAATACTACATTTTTTGTTTGACACTACCCTCGACTTCCTTAAACCAAGGATTCGGGTATTAAAAATGGCTCTTCAAACATCCTCTCAGGATCAGGAAGCTGGGGAGTTAGGTTTTTGCTTATTTTAGGACTTCGGCAAAACTACACATTGTCGCAGCAATTCATCAATTGTCGCTACGTGAAAGTAAGGGTTGTGGCTCTTGTTTGCAGAAGTCCTATACTTAATTGAGGCTGTAGCACTAGTTTCTGAGATATGATCTTATTATTGGGTTTTTAAAAGCAGTTCGTTAGGATAATTACCTGTTGTATATGCTCTAGATTAGTAGGCTGTTGAATATGCCTTATTCTACCTTGTTTCAGACAAGAAATAGTTGATTACCCAAGTATCATATTCTACAAATCTTAAATATTTCAACTTAACCCATTCACTCAATTAATAAATTTTGGATAAAATGCCTATTTCATGAGCGATCTATATATTTGATTGCTATATTGTATTAAACTAATTATTTTTCCAAAAATGGGGAAAGCTGTGCGTAATGATTTACATGGCTTGGAGATTAGTCACAAAGAACTACAAACTTTGACTAATTTGCCTGTGAAGGATGAATTAATAATTATTATTAATCCTTTCAAGAAAATTGTCAAAGATATTTTAGAAAAAATTAAAGGCTCTGAGGGTGCAACTGTAGTTTTTCTGAGTTTTTCTACTGTTGTTTTCGGTTATGTATTATTTGATATTTTCATTAAAATTTTTGCAACATGGATTACAATTCCATCTTGGTTATTATTAATATTTTTATTGATATGGGGTGGTAGTTTCACACAAATATTTTTATATTATTGGTGGAAAAAAAGACTAAAAACTCTTAAATCTCACATGACACACTCCCTGCAAATTCTTTTACAAGATGTTGATAGATATAATGCAGTTATTAAAGCAATAGATATCAATGATCAAATAGAAGAAGCTGGAAATCCAGAAGTTAGGATTCAGAAAAGGGAAAAAGTCATAGAAGCACTACAACTTACCAGAAGTGATTTAGTCCGTGCTTTAAAAACAGAAAGAATTTTGAGAGAAAACAAAAGCTTTATTCTGAGGAATACAGAGTTATTTGTCAATAATTTAGCAACTTTAACGGCTATGCAAGTTACTGAACAGGCTACAGAACATGGACGGTTACTAAATGAAGCATTTCAAATTGCATTAGATGTGCAATCTGAAATGAAAAAATTGCAGAGTCAAGAAGGGGTAGAGGGGATAGGGGGATGAGGGAGATAAGGAAGTAGGGGAAGATTACACTGTGACTGCTAACTTAGCGCTCCCAACTCTTAACTCCTAACTCCCACCTCATCGCTTTTCTCACAAACTAACCCAAGGCTGCAATTCAGGGTCTAACATAAAGTAGTGTAAATAAAGCGATCGCCTACAGGCATGGACTGGAAAGAAGTTAGAGGTAATTGGGTAATCATTCCCCGTAATCCCATCGGTATCATCCATTTCTTGGGAGGTGCATTTGTCGCCACTGCACCTCACCTGACTTATCGCTGGTTCTTGGAACAGTTGGCCAGTAAGGGTTATGTCATCATTGCTACGCCGTTTGTCAATACTCTAGATCATATTGCGATCGCTAAATCTGTACTGCTGAATTTTGATCGCACTTTAGAACGACTACATGAATCTACGGCATTACGTAAACTCTACCTTCCTATCTACGGCATCGGCCACAGTATGGGTTGTAAACTCCATTTGCTCATTGGCAGTCTTTTCCCTGTAGAACGGGCTGGAAATATATTAATATCCTTCAATAATTATGCAGCCAAGGATGCTATTCCGTTAGTAGAGCAATTAAATTCTACTTTGGCAATTGAGTTTACCCCCTCGCCGCTGGAAACTAACCAGCTTATCCTTGAACGCTACAACATCCGCCGCAATTTATTAATCAAATTTAGCAACGATACTATTGATCAATCAGCGACTTTAACCAAAATCTTGCAAGAACGCTTTCCTGAAATGGTAACAACACAAACATTACCAGGAACTCATACCACACCCCTAGGTCAAGACATTAAATGGCAACCAGGAGCATCTTTTACTCCCTTTGATGCTTTAGGGCAATGGTTTAAGCAAGAAGTATACCGCGACTTGAACCAGCTAAAACGCGCTACCCTCTTGTGGCTAAATCCCCTTTCACCTCCATAATATTTTGTTTATGACTAGCAAAAGGTCATAAAGTCGGGGGACAATAGGGGATGAGTAAGTAGTATGACTATAGTCATCCTATTTATCCATTCCCTGTTAGCATATTTTGATTATTTCTTTTTTTTACAATTAGTTTTTTTATTCAATCATACCATAATTTTACATGTTTCAAATACTAGTAATTGATGATGACGTTTCAATACAAATATTCCTGAAAAGGATGTTGGAAAAGCAGGGTTATGAAGTAGTTGCTGCCAGTAACGGAGAGGAAGGAATTGCACAAGCAATAGCTTGGCGTCCCGCACTGATTATATGCGATTGGATAATGCCGGGTTTGAATGGATTAGAAGTCTGTAATCGGATTAAAACAGATCCCAATTTATCCACAACGTTCTTTATTTTATTGACATCTTTGGATTCGGTCGCCGATCGCGTCAAAGGGCTAGATGCTGGTGCTGATGATTTTATCACCAAACCAATCGAGCAAAATGAACTCAAAGCAAGAGTGAGAGCCGGATTACGCCTACATCAATTGAGTCGGGATTTGCAGACTCAAAAATTACTTTTAGAAGCAGAACTAGCAGAAGCAGCAGAATACGTGCGATCGCTTCTACCTTTACCTCTCACTGAACCCTTCGAGGTCGATTCCCGATTTATTCCCTCGCGCCAACTCGGTGGCGATTGTTTTGATTACTATTGGCTAGATGATAATTATCTAGCAGTCTATTTATTAGATACTGCTGGACATGGACTCAAAGCTACTCTTCCCTCTATTTCAGTGCTGAATCTGCTACGTTCCCGCGCCCTCAAAAGTTTGAATTACTATCAACCCAGTGATGTACTCAAAGCTTTGAATGAAACCTTCCAGATGAATTATCAAAATGATAAATACTTTACTATCTGGTACGGAGTTTATAACCGAATCAACCAGCAGTTAATTTACGCAAGTGCAGGTCATCCACCAGCAATATTGGTTTCTGGCACATCTCAAAAAAATACTCAAGTTCAACTCTTGAGAACTCCCGGTATGCCAGTTGGCATGTTTCCAGAGGCAAAATATGTTGATGCTTTTTGCCATGTGGAAAAATATAGCAGTCTTTATATTTTTAGTGATGGTGTCTACGAAATTACTAAATCAGATGGCACACTTTGGAGTTTAGATGCTTTTATTCATATACTTGTTAGCTTACAACATACTGTTGATTACCAACTAGATCAGATATTGAATTACCTGATTGCCTTGAACTCCAAAGAGGCCTTTGATGATGATCTATCAATCCTACAAATTAAATTTTTTTAATTAATTTTTGGATAGTGCAACCTCATTAAACTTATCTTGATTAGGAAATATTTCAAATACTTTATCCATACCAGTCAGTTCAAATAATATTCTCACTTGTTCATTAATCGAGCAGAGAACCAGCTTAGTATCTGCCGCCCGTAATGTTTTGAATGCTAATACCAAAGCACCCAGAGCAGAACTATCCATAAACGTTACATCTTGACAATCAACTAGCACAGTTTTTGCACCGCTTTCTAGAAGATTAGTTATATTTTCTCGCAATTCTTGTGAATTGGTGGTGTTGACAATACCGCTGAGCTTAATAACTTTAACTTTCAATTCCTGATTCATCATAATTTGCGACCAAGTTTTTGGAATAGAAGGTGTCGATTTTGCTAGTATTATATACTAATAGTCAGGCTTTAAAAAAGCTAACAAAATAAGAGCTATGAGTTATTTAATGTTTAGTGATTCATAATAAATCCTAATGATATATAGCCATGTATTTGGGACTTGATTTTAGTCAAATGAGAGTTATTAACAGCTAGCTGATAGCTCCTCTTTTCTTGAGATAAATTGTGGTATTGTAAACATTAATGAGGAATTTATTAATACAAGGTTTGTAGTCATAAATATTTTTATTTTATAAATATACACTTATGATAAAAAATCATATTTTTATTTGTTAAGCATTAGTTTTAATTAATGAAACCCAAACATTAGTCATTTTTTTTAATTTTAAAATATTGACTAGGTTAACTTTTCTAATAAAAAATCTAAATAATTACTACTGTAAATAAATATAACTCATTATCATAGGTAATTTTTGTATCCGTTGCATCAAAATACTTTTATTAAAACTAATTGTAGATCAGCAAATAGACAATAAATTTACCGATTTTGGAGGAATAAATAATCTAAAAGAAAGTTATTAACAGCTTATTAAGCATATAAAATCTGGTAAAACTTAAAAGTAAGATAAAACTTTGGGGTTACCCAACACAAGCTGATAGTAGCAGGGTTATCTAATTTGTTCTAAATTCTACCTACAACATAGGAAATAAGAAAACCCTGTTATTTACTCTTGGCGAAGGGGAATAGTAATCACAAACTCAGTGCTACTTCCTAGTTGAGAAATACATTCCAAAGAGCCACCGTGCTTTTGAGAAATAATCTGGTAACTAATATACAGCCCCATACCAGTACCCTTGCCAATAGGCTTAGTAGTAAAGAAAGGTTCAAACACCCGCTTTTTGGCTACCTCTGGTATTCCCGACCCGTTATCAGCAATAGCAATTGTTACTTGATTTGGCTTGAGAAGTTGTGTACGAATGCGAATCTGGGGAATCGAGGTTAAGGGGCGATGGGTATTGGGGATTAGGGACTGGGAGACATCTTTCCCCAGTCTCTCTTCCAAAGCATCGATCGCATTTGCCAAAATATTCATAAATACTTGGTAAGCTGCCCAGGGTAACATTCCACCAAGGGCAAGTTGCCGTATTCTTTGATAACTTCAATGGCACAACGGTTAGGTGTAGCTTTAATGCGATGTTCTAGAATCATCAACGTGCTGTTGATGCCCTCATGAATATCAACCTCTTTCATATCGGCTTCATCCATACGAGAGAAAGTGCGTAGAGATAGTACAATCTCTTGAATGCGCCGTGCCCCAACTTTCATAGAATTGAGCAGTCGAGGCAAGTCCTCAATCAGGAATTCTAAGTCTATTTCTTGTACTAAATCCTGAATTTGAACTATGGGATCGGGATAGTGTTGCTGGTAGAGTTGCACGAATTCCAGTAGGTTTTGGGTATAGTTATTAGCATGGACGATATTTCCGTAGATAAAGTTCACAGGATTGTTGATTTCATGGGCAATACCTGCCACCAGTTGTCCCAAACCTGACATTTTCTCACTTTGGACAAGCTGCATTTGAGTTTGTTGGAGTTCTTTGAGTGCTATTTCTAAATCTTCTTTTTGCTGCTTTAGCTGAGCTTCTGCTCGTTTACGCTCAGTTATATTGTACGTAGTTCCCACCAAACGATAAATTCTACCTTCATGATTTTTGAGTGGATTAATTGTAGTTAGGAACCAATTTTCTTCACCTCGGAAAACCAGGCACTCTTCGTAGGTCATCGGCATACCTATCTCTACGCATTGTACATATCTCTGACGAAATGCTTTACCTTCTATCTCACCAACTATATCCTCTGGATTTTTACCAATTACATTGACGCTTTTAATACTAGTTAAAGTCTCTGTAGCAGGATTCCAACCCGAAAAGCAAAAATCACCATCTTCCAAAACATCCACAACAAATATAGGATTTTCAGATCCATCGTAAACACTGCGTAAAAATTGCTCTTTTTCTAGCAGTTGAGCTTCTGCCCGTTTCGCCTCTGTAATATCGGTAATCGCACCAACTAAACCAATTTTTTGACCTGTGGAGTCTTTGAGAGCATATGACCTGACGAAGGTATGCATAATCCGACCACCACGAGATTGTTGTTGAGCTTCACCTATCCAGGAATTACCTGAAATCGTAGCCTGCTGTATCTCTTGAGCAACTGCTGAATTAGTAAAACTGCCAAAGACACCACCAAATTTGATAAAGTCTTCTACCGTTTCGCATTCGTACAATTTGCAAAATGCCTGATTCTGATAGATATGATTCCCTGTTGCATCCGCTATAGCAATGGCATCACTTGAGCATTCTACAGCTTGCTTGTAAAGCATCAGGCTCTGCTCCGCTTGCTTGCGTTCGGTAATATCAAGCACCATTGATGCTACACCAATCACCTCGCCATTCATAGCTATCAAAGGGCTGTTATGCCACTCGCAGATAATTGTTCTATCGTCTTTTGTCAGGTTTTGTTTGACACTCAGTGTTCCACCTTTTTGCTTTAAAATAGCAACCGTTACCTGCTTGACCTTTTCTCTAGCAGCCTCAGGAACTAAAAACGCAAAATGACGACCGAGAGCTTCTGTTTTGCTGTATCCAAAAATTCTTTCTGCTGCCGGATTCCATTCTTGAATCTCAAAGTTAACATTCCATTCAATTACACCTACTGGTGTTTGTTGAATCAAAAGAGCTAGTCTTTGCTGAGAAGACCTCAATTCTGCTTCTGCTTGTTGCCGTTCGGCAATCTCAGCCTGTAGTGCCTCGTTACTTCGTGCCAGTTCTTGAGTTCGCTTCTCTACCCGTCTTTCCAGTTCCCCATAAGCTTGCTGGAGTGCTGACTCTGCCTGCTTAATGCGGGTGATATCCATTACTAGACCATCCCAAAGAATATCGCCATTAGCTTGTTGTTCTAAGCGAGATGCAGCCTGTACCCATTTGACTTGTCCAGTATGCAAAACAATTCGCCCTTCCCACTGCCAAGGTTCTAAGGTTTGAGTACAAATAGCGACGGATTGTTCAAAATTTTCAAGTTCATCTGGGTGGACAATTGTAATAATCAAGTTGGGATCAGCTTGAATCTGTTGTGGTGTTAACTCATAAATCTCGTAAGAACCAGAATTCACATAAGGGCACGAAAGCGAACCATCGGGATGCAGTATCAACTGATAAAGCATTCCTGGCACATTTGCCGATAGCTTCTGCAATTTTGTCTCGCTTTGACGTAATGCTTCCTCAGTGAGTTTGCGCTCTGTGATGTCTTCGTAAGTCCCAAGGATACCTACTACATTACCTTGGGCATCGCGCAGTGGAATTTTATTGGCATCTAACCAATAGTACTCGCCATCATGCTTCTGTATTCTTTCTATGATGTGATTTTGTGGTATACCTGATTCCATCACATGGCGATCGCATTCTCGATACCAATCAGATTCTTCCTTTGCCCAAGGCAGCTCGTAATCATTCAACCCAACGATATGATCTGGAGAATCCAGACATGCGTCATGGGCACACTTTTGGTTGCAGCCCCCATAAACTAAATTACAGTCTTTCCAAAAAATTCCTTGAGGAATATTATTTATCACCACTTGTAGTAGCTGTTTTGCTTGGTACAGTTCTGTTTCTAGCTGCTTATATTGTGTTAAGTCTCGAATACTACCAAATAAAAACTTATTACCTGCATCATCTGCAAACAAACATTTTTTGATAGAAATAAAGCGCGACACTCCCTGAATATCGGTAAAAGATTCCTCATTTTCATGGGTAATACCTGTAAGAAAAACAAGTTCATCTTTTTCCCAATAAATATCAGCTTCTGCTTTCGGCAAGAAGTCATAATCTGACTTACCAATCAGTTCTTCTCGGCTACACCCTAAAAATTTACAGAAGGCATCATTGAGTAATACCCAGCGGTGTTGGCGGTCTTTGACAAAAATCGGGTCATCCGTGCTGTTGAGCAATTGTAGTACAACAGCTATAGAAAAACTTTCGTGCTGATTTTTCAGTGGAAAATTGCTTGGAATTTCCCATAACTCATGAGGGGACTCATTTGTTTTGCTGCCCTTGTACATGCCCGAAGTCCTGTTTGTAAGCGTTTTAACCTCCGATGCCTGGAGGTAAGATGTACTATCACTCTTTGCGTGGAAATTTTCTGAGGCTATTGCCTCTGTTGTTTTAGTATTCCCAATGTCTGGGATTACTCAACAGGTGATAGCAAAACTTACAAATGAGCAGGGGAGATGGGAAAGATGAGGGAGATGGGGGAGATGGAGGAGATGAGGGGGATAATTTTTCACTCCCAACTCCTAACTCCTAACTCCTAACTTTCTCCCACAGGGCTGACTTTGGCTCTGTAAAGCAGTTTGTTACCTTGAAGGTAGCCAGTGTAACGTACTTTCACCGTTTCACCTGGTTGTGCAGTTCCTTTCATCAATTCGTGCAACTGGGGATCATATGATGTTTCTTCTCCTACCGATGCGATCGCTTCGATTCCCCAAGCTTGTAACAATTTTTCTAAGGGTTTTTGTACCAACGGCACTATTTTCACCGCTGCTAATTGCGGATTTTCCTGGGCTTTTTGGGCTGCTGTGGGCCATTGCAACAACAAAGATTCCAACATTTGTAAACTTGAATGCTGGAACTGTTGCAACAATATCTCTCGCTGTTGTTCTATCTCAAGTAGCGATCGCTGGTACTCTATTTTTAAATCTGCAATCTCTTGTAACAATTCCTGAGTGGTTGCTGCTTTCTCTTTTACCAAATCTACTGGCGAGAAAGTTGCTACTAATTCACTCAATGGCACTTTTAGCACTGGCGACAGTTTGAGCAGCACATCCAACCGCATCTGCTCTAACTTTCCCTGTCGCAGTCGCAAAATCTGACGCTCTGAGACGCCAGCAGCACGACTCAGCGCTTTGAAACTAGAAATACCCACTTGTTGCATTAAATTTTGCAACTTTTTGGTGAAATGATTATTGGACATTGGGTACTGGGGATTGGGTATTGGGCATTGGGTATTGGGTACTGGGTATTGGGTATCGGGTACTGGGGATTAGGAAGAAAAACATTCTTTAATGAACTAAATTCTTTCCCACTCCCTAGTCCCCAGTCCCTAGTCCCTAGTCCCCAGTCCCTAGTCCCCAGTCCCCAATTCCTATTCTTCCAGCAAACTTCTCAACATCCAAGCTGTTTTTTCGTGTACTTGCATCCGCTGAGTTAACAGATCAGCTGTAGGTTCGTCGTTAACTTCTTCCACAACAGGAAAGATTGACCGTGCAGTTCGCACTACAGCTTCTTGTCCTTCCACCAGTAAGCGGATCATTTCTGTAGCTTTAGGAACTCCCGGAGTTTCTGGAATCGAACTCAGCTTGGCATATTCGCTGTAGGTTCCTGGTGCAGGATAGCCAAGCGCTCTAATTCTTTCGGCTATTAAATCAACTGCTAAGGCTAGTTCTGTATACTGAGTCTCAAACATCAAATGCAGCGTTTGAAACATTGGCCCTGTAACATTCCAATGGAAATTATGAGTTTTCAGGTACAGTGTGTAGGTGTCAGCCAATAGGCGAGATAGCCCCTCGGCGATTTTTGCCCTACTTGCTTCGTCTATACCAATATTTACATTTTTAACTGTTCCCTGAGATGACATATTTTTCTCCTAATTAGGTTATATGTATTTGAGTGTTAGGCATTAGTAACTTTGACCATGCCCAATTCCCCATGCCCCATTCCCTATTTTCTATGCCAAGTGCATCTTCAAAACGCTGCGGGGAGCCTTGCGGACTCTGGCTAAAATCGTTTCTTTGCCTAAACGCTGGCAAGCTTCATACCGATGGCAACCAGAAAAGCCATAGTACCGTCCATCTACCTCTAGGACATCAATGGGTTCTTGCTGCCCAATGGCAGCAATTGATTCCATTAAGGCTTCTACCTTATTGGGATCGTTGGCACGGGGCAACGGCCGCTGAATTTGATTTAATGGAATTTCTTGGACTCTCACCATAAGGATTTGACCCAACTAGTTCTGTTTTATCTCTATATATAAATCATAGTCATAATGACTTCGTTTTGCAACTAATTTGGCTCGCAAAATCGGTAATGGTATCATTGGAGCGCTCATGCGACAAAACCACTACGTTACAAAGCAACTGGAAAATCCGCCCCATCGCCGCATTAAGGGGCAAAATCAGGTCATGAAATTTTCTCTTTGGCGTTTTTCTTACTCTGTGCTAACGACATTTTGTTTGTTGGGTCTGACAGCCGCATCGGGGCCAGAGAGTAATATTGATGTAGAACTAAAAATTGGGATTGTGCAGCGATTTGGAGAGAAGCCAAAAGCCAAGCTGCAACTAGAACCCACAAAAGGCGATCGCCTAAGATTAAAATTCAAAGTAGGTAATAAACAGCAGACCCTGTTTACGCAAAATCCCGTAAAGCTGGAAACAGTAATGCAAGCTTTACCGAGACCTGTAATTGAAGAAGTTGTAGTTTTAGGTACTTACCGTACCTTTGAAACAGCTGAAGATAGTGCTAATAAATGGCGTTCTCAGGGGATAGAGGTGGAAATAGCCCAGCCAGAACGCTGGCAAGTTTGGGCAAAACGGGACGTTTACAATACTCCCTTGCTGCGGCGTTTGCTATTCCAAAGTGTACAAACTGTTAATCAAGAAACGACATATATTGATACAAAAATTCGTAAGGAAATACCGCAAGTTAATTGGATTGTGAATGGCAAGCGCTACAACTTGAATTCCTTAGAGATTACCACTGATAAAAACTTAATTAGAGTGAATAAAACTGACAAACCAGAGAATGCTCAGCTTTACGCCGGACAGTTAAATTTACAGCCCAACGCCTACGGGACGTACACTCTAGTTAACCAAGTACCTCTAGAAACTTATTTGCGCGGAGTTGTGCCTTATGAAATTGGCACAAATGCGCCAAAGGCGGCCATGGAAGCCCAGGCAGTTATCGCCCGGACTTATGCCTTGAGAAACTTACGTAGATTTGCTACCGATAACTATCAGTTATGTGCTGATACTCACTGTCAAGTTTATAACGGACTGAGTGGCACAACTAAGAAAACAGACCAGGCGATCGCGGCCACTAGGAGTATGGTACTAACTTATAACAATGAGCTAGTAGATGCTTTGTATTCTTCTACTACTGGCGGTGTCACCGCTTCCTTTAGTGATATTTGGAATGGTGAAGATCGTCCTTATTTGCGCCCAGTAATTGATGCTCCTACTAATTTTTGGAACTTATCTCAGCAGAGTCTAGCAGACGAAAAGAACTTCCAAAAGTTTATCACTATGCAGCAAGGATTTAATGAGAGCAGCTGGGACATGTTTCGTTGGTACAAAGAAACTAGCCTAGAGGATATTACTAAAGACTTGCAGAAATTTTTGCGAGTGAAAAATAGCCCATATGCTAAATTCAAGACTATTCAAGCGATGGCTGTTGTTAAAAGAAGTACCAGCGGACGTATTCTCGAATTCGCTGTCAAAACAGATATCGGCACTTTTACTTTATATAAAGACGAAGTTCGTAGTGCCTTTGCTGCTCCCGTGAGTACGCTTTTTTACATAGAACCTATCAACAGAGGCCAATCCAAGCTGTGGGGATATGCTTTTATTGGTGGAGGACTCGGACATGGAGTCGGCTTAAGTCAAACTGGCGCTCAAAATTTAGCCAAGTTAGGTTGGTCAAGTCCGAAAATTCTTCAATTTTACTATCCAGACACTCAAATTAAAATTCTCAGCAAAGAAATCAAGTTCTAGACGATGGGCGAGGTGAAGTTATAGGCTGAGTAATAATACTTGCAAGATTGCTAGTGTTATTACTCAGCCTCGTTCTCAACAGACGAGGTGCGACCTTGCTTACGGTTAATGAAAATAAAATTAATAATATGTATCAAGGGCTTCATCTGATGACAAAAGAGGAACTTTAGCACTAATGAAATTAAGAATACTGTTAAAAATGACTGTTTTAACAATCATATTAGGCGCTTGTACTATTAGTTATGGTTCTCCATATCGTAAATTTGATTCCAAGATCCCCGCACTCATACTCGCTCAACCCAAAAGAGTAGAACTTTCAGTTACCTATGAACTGGCAATACCAGAGCAAGTTATCTCTAATCTACCGAAAGAAGCAACAGTTTATAAGTTCGTTTCAAAACAGATTTCAGAACAAGACTTCCGCTCTTTATCATCTAAATTTGGAATGAAGGGTCAGCCGAAATCTGACAATGACAGACCTGATCACAAAGGTGATTCGCTTCTTTTGCTAAACGAAGGAACAAAGCGGCTGTTGTTAAATACTCAAACAGGAACTTGGAAATACAGAGATGATTCCAAAATTTTCCAATCTACAGGAGCTAATAATATTCCTTCTGATGCAGAGGTTTCTCGTATAGCAACCGAGTATTTAAAGACTAACGGATGGTTACCACCTGACTTTCAATTCCAAACTGTTACTGCTGTTACTGAAGAACTAAGTAACTTGTCTCAAACTCCAAAGGTTATAGGAAAAAGCGCTTACTTTTATCGATATATTGCAGGTCAACCAGTATATGGAGTTTCTCGAATTATTGTAGATGTAGGAAATCAAGGTGAAGTCGTTGGTGTATCGAAATTCTATAAAGAGATTGAGGACGCTGGAAAACAACCACTAAAAACTGTAGACCAAGCTTTCAAGGAAGCAAAACAGAAGAAAGGAACAGTTACAACTGATAATCCTAAACTCAAAAATGCTTTGATAAAGGATGTGAAAATTAAATACTGGGAAGACTCTGGTTCAATTGATGATCAGCCTTTTTTACAACCAGTCTATGCATTTAAAGCAGAAGGTAAAGTCAACGAGAAAACAGAAGAATTTGAAGTGATTATCCCAGCTATCGAAAACGCTAGAATAGAACTGAAGAAAGTCGGACAGTAAAAACTACCACCTTTTAGGGAAGTTAAATAATTTACTGCGCTATGCACGCCGACATAGTATAGCAAAGTGCTGATTGCTGAGTAGAAACCTAGTTGCTTCAAGGTTTTGATACCATTTGTTTGTAAGACTGCGCCAAATTTCTTTTACTTCTTCTTTGTTTCTTTCTTTGCGTTCTACCCTGCGGGAAGCCGCTAACGCGTCTATGTGTTCTTTGTGGTTCGTTTCTTACTATATGGCGCATCTTTATACAGAATTGGTATGAGTAATCAAGACTGTTCTAACCTATGCTTCGACTACTATATTTTGTCAGCCAAAAACTTCCAAAATGAAAAAGACGTGAAATTTCACGTCTCTACAATCTGAAATATTAAAACAAAAATTGTACTAAGCTTTCTTCAACCAGCTAAACATAGCACGTAACTCTTTACCAACTTCTTCAATTTTGTGTTCTGCTTCTTGGCGACGCAATGCGGTAAAGCCAGGTTTACCAGATTGATTTTCCAGAACAAATTCTCGTGCAAATTGTCCAGTTTGAATTTCGCTGAGAATCTTCCGCATTTCTGCTTTGGTTTGGTCAGTGACAATTCGAGGGCCACGAGTGTAATCACCATACTCGGCGGTATTGGAAATGCTGTCGCGCATTTTAGCTAAACCACCTTCTACAACCAAATCAACAATCAATTTGACTTCATGCAGACATTCAAAATAAGCTAATTCTGGTTGATAACCAGCTTCTACTAAAGTTTCAAATCCAGCTTTGATTAAGGCACTCAAACCACCACACAATACTGCTTGTTCGCCAAACAAATCAGTTTCAGTTTCTTCGCGGAAAGTAGTTTCAAGAATACCAGCACGAGTACCACCAATACCTTTAGCATATGCCATTGCGCGATCGCGTGCCTGACCACTGGCATCTTGATAAACTGCAAACAGTGCTGGTACACCTTGGCCTTGTTCATAAGTCCGCCGCACTAGATGTCCTGGGCCTTTGGGTGCTACCATCACCACATCTACGTTAGCAGGCGGTACAACTTGCCCAAAGTGAATATTAAACCCGTGAGCAAAGGCTAACACATTGCCTTCTTCCAGATTTGGTTCAATTTCGTTTTTGTAAACTGTTTTTTGCACTTCATCAGGCAACAAAATCATGATAAAGTCAGCAGCATTAGCCGCATCTGCGACATTTTTCACAGTTAACCCAGCTGCTTGGGCTTTTTCTGCTGACTTGCTGCCCGGATACAGACCTACAATTACATCCAAACCACTATCTTTTAAATTGAGGGCATGAGCATGACCTTGGGAACCATAGCCGATAATTGCAATGGTTTTTCCTGCAAAAAGGTCTAAATTGCCATCTTCGTCGTAGTACATCCGGGCCATAAGAAATATCTCCTGTCAGCAAGCATCATGATTTATTGGCAGGCTTTTGATTGTACCCCAAATTGAGGAACCGTGATGAGGGAGATGGGGGGACAAGGAGAATAAAAACTAACTCCTAACTCCTAACTCCTAACTCCTAACTCCTAACTCCTAACTCCTAACTCCTAACTCCTAACTCCTAACTCCTAACTCCTAACTCCTAACTCCTAACTCCTAACTCCTAACTCCTAACTCCTACCTTGTTGATGTTGCTCGATCAATTCTTTGTACTTCTTCTTGGGATAGTTTCACATTGATTGCACGCACTGAATCTTCAATGCTGGAAATTTGGCTAGCACCAGGAATGGGCAAAATAGTAGGCGACTTGGAACGCAACCAGGCTAGGACTATATTGTAAACTGATACGCCTTTTTCTTTAGCTAAAGTTGCGATCGCAGGAATATCTTGTAAATTTTGATGGCGACGACTACCACCAAAGGGACTCCAAGGCAAAAAGGTCAATCCTTCGTGTTCGCAATACATTAACACACCGTCAGTTTCTGGCTGTCGTTCCCAAGGGCTGTATTGATTTTGCACTGAGACAATATCCACTACATCCCGCGCCCGCTTAATTTGTTCCACTGAAAAGTTAGAAACTCCTACGAACCGAATCAAACCAGCTTCTACTGCTTCTTTGACTGGTGCTAGGGATTCTTCAATGGTGTAGTTTGGATCGGGTGAGTGATATTGCCAAACATCAATGGGTTTATTGCCACCTAAAGCCTCAAAGCTGACGCGAATTGTTTGATGTAAATGTTCGGGGTTGCCATTGCGTGTCCAATTGCCATCTGGACGCATCAAACCGCCTTTAGTAGCTACAACCACATGGCTAACATCACCTTTGTAACTGGCAAGTGCTTGGTGTATCAGGCGTTCATTGTGGTGTTTGTCTGATTCATCTTTGCAGTAGGAGTCAGCGGTGTCAATGAACGTAACACCCAAATCCAACGCCCGATGAATAACTGAAATTGATTGTGATTCGGGAGGGCGATTATAAATTGACATCGGCATTCCACCCAAGCCAATTGCACTCACAAAGACACCCGTTTTTCCTAGCTGTTTGGTTTCCATGCTTATAACCCTGGTTTGTAGTGCCATTACTTATGTATTAGCGGGTTAAGCAGGTTTTGACAATTCATCTACGGATAGGGTTGGGGATTGGGGATTGGGGATTGGGGATTGGTAATTGGTAATTGGTAATTGGTAATTGGTAATTGGTAATTGGTAATTGGTAATTGGTAATTGGTAATTGGTAATTGGGGATTGGGTACTGGGAAAACCTTACCTAATCCCTAGTCACCAGTCCCTAGTCACCAATCACCATTCCCCTTCACTTACATCCTAAAGACTGACGAGTATCTACACCAGTTTTAGAATTCACACCACTCGCTTTAGTGCAGAGTTTTTTCACCTGCACGCCATCTAAAACTGCGTTGGTGAAATCAGCGCCGGTGATGTCAACATTATCAAAAGTCGATCGCAACATCATTGCATCTGTGAACACTGCATCACTCAAATCAGCCCCCTTAAACTTGGCTAAGTAAGCTATGCCTTCACTAAAATCTGCGCCATGCAGATTTACCCCCTCCAACACTGTGCCGTTAAACACGCCGCCACGTAAATCAGCATTGCTAAAGTTAGCATTCTCTAAATCCAAATTGGTAAATTCAATGCCAACTAAACTTTGACCAGAGTAATCTTTACCCTTGAGTTCCTCGCCAGCTGAACGGGTGATACTAGAAGAACTAGCGGCTTGTGCCGATAGGGGAAACAAAAAAAGAACCATAGCTAGGACAAAGCTAGCTAGTAGTTGCCAATACTTCATAATCTTTTCTTAACAAATCTCAACACTTATATCATTAACGAAGTATAGAGGATGAAGTGTGAAGTGTTAAGTCATGGTTTGAGCCTTCATGCTTTGTTGATCATCCCGTAGGATTATAGATGTTGAGGTGCGATCGCAAAAATTCCTGTGACTAATACTGAAGACATCGCTCAAACTTTGGCGCGAACTCCTTTATATCAGCTGGGTGTAGAACTCAAAGCACGACTAACCAGCTTTGGCGGTTGGGAAATGCCTGTGCAATTTAGTGGCATTACCCGCGAACACGAAGCTGTAAGAAATACAGCCGGAATGTTTGATATTTCCCACATGGGTAAATTTACTCTCCAGGGGAAAAACTTGATTTCTCAACTCCAGAGTCTAGTTCCTTCAGACTTGAATCGGTTGCAACCAGGTCAAGCGCAATACACAGTATTGTTAAATCCGCAAGGGGGAATCATTGACGATATCATTGTCTATTATCAAGGTGAAGACACCACTGATACACAACGGGCATTGATCATTGTCAATGCGGCAACCACAGGTAAAGACAAAGCATGGTTGTTACAGCACCTTGACCTGGATGAAGTGCAATTCCAAGACCTTTCACCAGAAAAAGTTTTAATCGCTGTACAAGGGCCAAAAGCCATCACCTATCTCCAGCCCTTTGTACAAGAAGATTTACAACCAATCAAAGCATTTGGGCACTTAGAAGCAACGGTACTCGGTAAACCTGGCTTTATAGCCCGCACAGGTTATACCGGGGAAGATGGTTTTGAGGTGATGGTAGATCCAGATGTGGGGGTACAGTTGTGGCAAAATCTTTATAAAGCTGGTGTCATCCCTTGCGGACTCGGTGCAAGAGACACTTTACGCCTAGAAGCTGCAATGGCACTTTACGGGCAAGATATTGACGATAATACAACTCCCTTAGAAGCAGGTTTGGGGTGGCTGGTTCACCTCGATACCAAAGGTGATTTTATTGGGCGGGCAGTTTTGAAACAACAAAAAGCCACTAAAGTACAGCGTCGGCTAGTAGGTTTACAAATGCAAGGACGTAACATAGCCCGTCATGGCTACCAAGTTTTATCAGGTGGTAAAGTCATCGGAGAAGTAACTAGTGGTACTATCTCTCCTACACTTGGTTATCCCATTGCTTTAGCTTACGTTCCTACCAAGCTAGCAAAAGTTGGTCAAGAGTTAGAAGTAGAAATTCGCGGTAAAACTTACCCAGCAGTTGTAGTTAAACGTCCCTTTTATCAGTCAAAAACTAAAGCTTAACTGAAATACCATACTTCACACTTTCTACTTCATGCTTTGCAGCTTTTAAGGAATAATGTGTTGTAAACTACTCAATCTACAGTAAAGCTCATGATCAAATATGACGAGCATTACTGTTGGGACAACAATTTTTGTAATATGGGAGGGTAAGTTATATGGCTAATTATCCTAGTGATTTCCGATACTTGGATACTCATGAATACGTGTGGTTAGATGGTGACATTGCTACCATTGGCATTACTTCTTTTGCCGTAAAGGAATTAGGTGAAATCGTCTTTGTAGAATTATTGCCAAAGGTTGGCACTGCTGTTGAGAAGGGTGACGAATTTGGCACAATTGAATCAGTGAAAGCCGTTGGAGAGTTAAATTCACCAGTAACAGGTACAGTGGTAGAGCGTAATGATGTTTTAAATGATGAACCCGAAGTAGTGTCAGAAGACCCCTACGGAGAAGGCTGGTTATTGAAAGTACGCGTTAATAACCCTGATGAATTGAATGATGCATTGACCGCTGATCAGTATAGCGCCCTGGTAGAGGGACAGGGGGAGTGATGGGGGGATAGGGAGCAGGGG
>NZ_JAECZC010000002.1:139716-141452 GCF_016056305.1 Amazonocrinis nigriterrae CENA67
GGGATGAGGGGGATGAGGGGGATGAGGGAGTTAATTCTTCTATGGTGAAGGGTAAGTCATCTTTGCCTGCGAAAACTTGCCACAGGTCTATCAAGTCTTCTGATGTAGTTGTCTCATCCAAGGAAATGCCAACAGCATCAGCATCGAAAATCCGCAGGTTGATATTGCGTGCTTGAGAAGCTTCGAGAATTGCTTGCAGGTTGTTTGTTCCCAACTCTACCCGCAGCGTATCAAAAACATTTTCAGAACTGATTTTATAACCTAAGCGCTTTAATCCTGCCGCCAAAGTTAAAGTTAGTTGGTGGATATCCTCAGCAATTTGCTTGAGTCCAGCCGGGCCATGATAGACAGCATACATACTCGCCATCACTGCCAGCAATACCTGTGCTGTACATATATTACTTGTTGCTTTTTCGCGGCGGATGTGCTGTTCACGGGTTTGCAAAACCAGACGCAATGCAGGCTTACCTTGAGCATCTTTTGATACACCGACAATTCGTCCAGGAACGTGCCGCTTGTACTCTTCTTTCGTCGCAAAGTATGCCGCATGAGGCCCCCCAAACCCCAAGGGAATACCAAATCGCTGTGTACTGCCTACAGCAATATCAGCGCCAAATTCACCAGGTGGTGTGAGCAAGGTTAAGCTTAAGGGATCTGCTGCTACCGTCACCAATGCACCCTCAGCATGGGCTTTTTCAATAAAAGCGCGGTAGTCATAAATCGTGCCATCACTTGCAGGGTATTGCAGAACTGCCCCAAAAATTGGTTGATCAAAATTAAATGTCTGATGATCACCGATAATCAAGTTAATTCCCAGAGGCTTCGCCCGTGTTTGCAAAACATCGATGGTTTGGGGATGGCAGTCACGAGAAACAAAATAGGCATTTGCTTTATTTTTGCAAACAGCATAACTCACACTCAGCGCTTCAGCAGCAGCGGTGGCTTCATCGAGTAATGAAGCATTGGCAATTTCCAAACCTGTCAAGTCGATAATCATGGTTTGGAAATTGAGTAGGGCTTCCAGCCGTCCTTGAGCAATTTCTGGCTGATAGGGAGTATAGGCTGTATACCAACCAGGATTTTCCAAAATATTACGCGCAATCACTGGTGGAGTGATGCAGTCGTAGTATCCCATACCAATGTATGAGCGGCAAACCTGATTTTTGGCAGCAATTTTTTTTAACTTTGCCAGTGCTGCGTACTCACTTTGCGCTTCTGGCAACTGTAGCGGTTGATTCAGCCGAATCGTCTGCGGTACTGTTTTGTCGATGAGAACATCTAAATTAGGAAACCCCAAGAAATCAAGCATTTGCTTAATCTCATCAGAGTTAGGGCCAATGTGCCTTTGCGTAAAACTATTTAACTTTTGATTTTTTTTATCTGATACCTGGCGATCGCTAGACTTGGGTATAGGCGCGTGCGTTACCACTAATGAAACTCCAGACGCAACTATTTAATATTTTGCAATAAATACTTTGAAACTGGGAATTGGGAATGGGGAATTGGTGAGCCAGCGCGGTCTTGGGGGTCTCCACGCCACTTCCTTCAACGGGGGGAACCCCCGCAACGGAGTGGCTCCCCATGAGCGACTGGCGTTAGCGCAGCGTTAGCGACCTTCGCGTAGCGTCTCCCCTTGGGAGAAGGAGCGTCACCCGAAGGGGCATCGGGAATGGTTATTAGTTATTTCTCCCTCATCGCCCTCATCCCCCCTGCTCCTCTGCCCCCCTGCTCCCTAT
>NZ_JAECZC010000002.1:141933-361924 GCF_016056305.1 Amazonocrinis nigriterrae CENA67
CCCTCATCCCCCTCATCCCCCCACCTCCGCCAAAGCACTTACCTAACTCACCCAGTCTTCAACCGCTATCATTCCGAAACTGAGTTGTTGCGTTATCTGCACAAGTTAGAATCTAAGGATTTGTCGCTAACGACATCAATGATTCCTTTGGGTTCATGCACGATGAAGTTAAATGCAACATCTGAGATGATACCAGTGACTTGGGAGGAATTTGGTAAGATACATCCCTTTGCACCCCCATCCCAAACACGGGGTTATCAAATTTTGTTCCAGCAACTTGAGGCATGGTTAGCTGAAATTACCGGGTTTGCAGGAGTTTCTCTACAACCAAATGCTGGTTCTCAAGGTGAATACGCCGGACTGTTAGTGATTCGGCAGTATCATGAAAGTCGAGGAGAATCACACCGCAATGTTTGTTTGATTCCTACCTCAGCACATGGGACAAACCCGGCCAGTGCGGTGATGTGCGGAATGAAGGTGGTAGCAGTTGCTTGCGATACTGAAGGTAATATTGACATTGATGATTTGAAGGCGAAGGCGGAAAAACATAGTCATGAACTCGCCGCTTTGATGGTGACATATCCTTCAACTCATGGTGTGTTTGAAGAGGGAATTGAGGAAATCTGCGCTGTTGTCCACAGCCACGGTGGACAAGTATATATGGATGGGGCAAATATGAATGCCCAAGTGGGTATTTGTCGTCCCGGCGATATTGGTGCAGATGTCTGTCATTTGAACTTGCACAAAACCTTCTGTATTCCTCACGGCGGCGGCGGCCCTGGTATGGGGCCAATTGGCGTTGCAGCACATTTGATACCTTTCCTTCCTGGACACCCGTTGATAGGGAGTAGGGAGTGGGGAGTAGGGAGTGGGGAGAAGAAAATTCCTGATTCCCAACATCTTGGTGCTGTTGCGGCTGCGCCTTGGGGTAGTGCTAGTATCTTAGTGATTTCTTGGATGTACATTGCCATGATGGGTGCGGCTGGTTTGACTGAAGCAACAAAAGTGGCAATCCTCAATGCTAATTACATCGCTAAGAGACTAGAGGCTTACTATCCTGTTTTGTACAAAGGGAAAAATGGTTTAGTTGCCCATGAATGTATTTTAGATTTGCGATCGCTCAAAAAATCCGCAAACATCGAAATCGATGATGTGGCGAAGCGGCTGATAGATTACGGCTTCCATGCGCCTACTGTCTCTTGGCCTGTGGCGGGTACAATCATGGTGGAACCAACAGAAAGCGAATCAAAAGAAGAATTGGATCGTTTCTGTGATGCTTTGATTGCTATTCGTCAAGAAATTGCCGAAATTGAATCTGGCAAGGCGGATGCTGAAGATAATGTCTTGAAGAATGCACCGCACACGACAGAAAGTCTGATTACTGGAGAATGGACTCATCCCTATTCGCGTGAACAAGCTGCTTATCCTGCGCCTTGGACTCGTGAACATAAGTTCTGGCCTGCTGTCGGACGCATTGATGCTGCTTTTGGGGACAGGAATTTTGTTTGTTCTTGTCTGCCAATGGATGCTTATTCTGCATAGAACAATATAATTTAGTTAAAATTTACTCCCCCCAATCTGTTTTTGAGAAGGTTGGGGGGATTTTTATTGGGAATTGGGAATTGGGAATTGGGAATTGGGAATTGGATTCTACTATAGTCATCACATCTCACCCAATACGGTTCGGTTAAAGGGGAAAGGGGAAAGGGAAAAGGGGAAGAAAAACCTTTAACCCAAGCCCAGTAACCTTTTCCCCAAACCCTATTGTGAGTTTAAAATGCTTATCCGAACCGTATTGACATCTCACCCATTACCTATTTACCCATGATTACCACAGTCATTGCACCCCACCCCTAACCCCTCCCCGTGAACGGGGAGGGGAAACAAAGCGTAGCTTTGGTGGGGTGGAGTTCTTACAATTTAATAAATAATCAAGCGAACATAATATCAATAAGTCGTGGAACCGTTACACTAAGTCGTGGAACCGTTACACTAAGTCGTGGAACCATTACACTAACTTGTGTAACCATTACACTAACTTGTGGAACCATTACACTAACTTGTGGAACCATTACACTAACTTGTGGAACCGTTACACTAAGTTGTGGAACCGTTACACTAACTTGTGGAACCATTACACTGAGTTGTGGAACCGTTACCGCATTGTGAATACCAAATTGGTATAAAGCGATCGCACATTATTAAACGCGATTCCACCCAGGCAAATGCAATTGCTGCGCTCAGTGAGTAAAAATAAACATAACTATGTTACAAAACGTAAATATAGTTGAAACCCTTACAACTAACAACTGACAACTGACAACTGACAACTAACAACTGACAACTGACAACTGACAACTGACAACTGTGCTTGAGCGAACTTTTATACTTGTGTCATGATTATATTTAACTCCTATTGTGGGGGGTTTTTGAAAGGCGATCGCGAACTCTTGGCCGAGGGCGATCGCCTTTCCCTATTAAGGGGTTTTGAGAAAGGCGATTGCAGGCTCTTGCAGGAGGCGATCGCCTTTCTCATTTATTAATTTAAAGTATAATTTTATACTTATCAAGTAATTTAAGATAAATTTTATACCAATAAAAAAGAATGGGACAGAGAGATTCACTCCAACCCAGACACACAAAGCTATTCTCAATCCAAAATCTAAAATGGTATTAGAAGGAACCACCAAGGCACAAAGACACTAAGGAAGAGAGAAGAGTTAGTGCAGCTTACTCAAGCGATCGCTATTATGTGTGTGTATTTGCTTAATTTTGTCATCTGTCGTTAGGATAGGCTAAAGGTGTCAAAATTATACGAGATTTTAGCAAAGATGAAGCTTGACCCTGTAATTGGTGCAATTACTAAGATTGCTGTTGCTGCTACTCCCCAAGTTACGCGCCAGGAAGTTGTGATCAAGATTTTCAAATCTTTAAACTTTGATCTGAGACAGCCACCGAAGGATTTTGAAAGTGTTTATAATTACGCTTTGGTTGAATATGCGGTGTTAGAAGATGGCAAGACTAGACCTGTATCTATTCTGAAACTTTTTAGAGATAACGAAATTAAAGATAAATTTTGGAAGGCTTTTACTTCAGATAATCAAGCAAGTTTTATTGATGCAGTGTTACACTTTGTTGATTCCCGCGATGTCGGGGATGAAATTATCAAAGAGTTAAATTTAGCTGCAATATCAGATATTAAACTATTTATTCGTCCCTATATTGAGGCTTTTTATCAAGAATTTATTAATGTCACTCGCCGCACTATGACACCGGCGGAGGTGCTGCAATTTAAAGAAGTTAGTCAAGTTGGTAAAAATATTTCTAATTTATCACCTATTCCGCCGGAATTTGAGTCATTAATCAAAGAAAAAATTCGTAACTTTTGTGGAAGGAAGTTTGTATTTGAGGCTTTTGACGAGTTTTTGAGTCGTCCCAATGGGTATTTTACTGTGATTGGAGATGCGGGGATGGGGAAAAGTGCGATCGCTGCCAAGTATGTTCAGCAAAATCAAGCTATTTGTTACTTTAATGTTTTACAACAAAAGAACAATCGTCCGGAATTGTTTCTCAAAAGTATTCGGCAGCAGCTAATTAACCGCTATCAGTTGTCAAATGCTGAAGATGATGATTTATCTGCTTTGTTAGTGAAAGTTAGTCAACAACTTAAAAGTGGTGAACGTCTGGTAATTGTGGTTGATGCACTGGATGAAGTTGACCAAGAACCAGGGGCAGAAAATATTTTACATTTGCCTAAAACTCTTCCTGAAAAAGTTTATTTTTTCTTGACTAGAAGGCGCTATGAACCTAGTAAAAAACGGTTGTACACTGAAGGAGTAAGGGAAGTTGAGTTAGATTTAACGGCAAGTCAGTATAACGAAGTCAATCGTCATGATATTGAAGAATATATTCGCTTTTTTCTCGATGATGATGTAGATTATCGAGCCGGATTACTCAAGTGGATTCAAGACCGCAATATCAATCGCAAGACTTTTGTAGAGCAAGTAGCGGCAAAAAGTGAAAATAATTTTATGTACCTGCGCTATGTCTTACCGGGAATTGCTCGCGGTGACTATGATGATTTGAATTTAAAGCAATTACCAGATGGTCTTCAGCAATATTATCAAACTCATTGGCTGCGGATGAAGATGGATTCTGCACCGAATAAATTGATGGTGATTATCCTGTTTATTTTAGTGGAAATTGGTACACCTATCCCTTGTGAAATGATTGCTGATATTGCCCAGGAAGATGAATATGAGGTGCAACAGATTTTAAACAAGTGGGTTGAATATTTAAAGCAACAGCCAATAGATGAAGACACTTGTTACAGCATCTACCATGCTAGTTTTCTAGACTTCCTCAAATCTAAACCGATTTTGGATACAAAGCGTCAGCTATATAAAGAAGTGAATCAACGCATTGTTGATTACTGGGAACGGGAGAACCAGGAAGATGACGAAAACTGAAAAGAAATCAAGAGCAAAAAAATCCTACTCCCGCAAGGCTTATCTGGGCAGATATCCTTATAATTTGGTAAGTTCGGGAAATTTAGAAAAGTATTACCAAACTCTGACTAATTTTGAATTTTTAACGGCAAAGATTAACCATCCTGAGTTTGGGGTGCAGCCGCTCATTGAAGATTATGATTTGATTGATCATGCAGAAACTTTAAATAACCCAGAATACAACTCACAGAAAGTCAAAAGTCTCAAATTGCTTCAAGATGCATTGAGGCTATCAGCACATATTTTAGTAACAGACAAGCGACAATTAGCGAGTCAATTGCACGGACGGTTACTAAATCAGGAAATGCCACAGGAGATTCAGGGATTATTGGCACAAATCAAGCAAAAGACGACTACCCCTTGGCTGTGTCCCTTGACTAATAGCTTAACGCCACCAGGGGGACGCTTAATCCGCACCCTCACTGGTCATACTGACTCGGTAAAAGCCGTCGCCGTCACCCCTAATGGACAACAGGTGATTTCTGCATCAGATGACAACACCCTCAAAGTCTGGAATCTAGCAGATGGCAAAGAATTATTCACCCTCAACGGTCATAGTAACTCGGTAAATGCCGTCGCCGTCACCCCTAATGGACAACAGGTGATTTCTGCATCCAGTGACGACACCCTCAAAGTCTGGAATCTGGCAGATGGCAAAGAATTATTCACCCTCAACGGTCATAGTAACTCGGTAAATGCCGTCGCCGTCACCCCCAATGGACAACAGGTGATTTCTGCATCAGATGACAACACCCTCAAAGTCTGGAATCTAGCAGATGGCAAACAACTATTCACCCTCAACGGTCATAGTAACTCGGTAAAAGCCGTCGCCGTCACCCCCAATGGACAACAGGTGATTTCTGCATCAGATGACAACACCCTCAAAGTCTGGAATCTAGCAGATGGCAAAGAAGGATTTTTTACCTTTATTAGAAATCTGATAACTAAAAGCAAACTATTCACCCTCAACGGTCATATTTCCTTGGTATATGCCGTCGCCGTCACCCCCAATGGACAACAGGTGATTTCTGCATCATTTGACAACACCCTCAAAGTCTGGAATCTGGCAGATGGCAAAGAATTATTCACCCTCAAGGGTCATAGTGACTGGGTAAATGCCATCGCCGTCACCCCCAATGGACAACAGGTGATTTCTGCATCAGATGACAACACCCTCAAAGTCTGGAATCTGGCAGATGGCAAACAACTATTCACCCTCAAGGGTCATAGTAACTCGGTAAATGCTGTCGCCGTCACCCCCAATGGACAACAGGTGATTTCTGCATCAGATGACAACACCCTCAAAGTCTGGAATCTGGCAGATGGCAAACAAAGATTTTTTACCTTTATTAGAAATTTGATAACTAGAAGAAAACTATTCACCCTCAAGGGTCATAGTGACTCGGTAAAAGCCGTCGCCGTCACCCCCAATGGACAACAGGTGATTTCTGCATCAGATGACAACACCCTCAAAGTCTGGAATCTGGCAGATGGCAAACAACTATTCACCCTCAAGGGTCATAGTGACTCGGTAAATGCCGTCGCCGTCACCCCCAATGGACAACAGGTGATTTCTGCATCATTTGACGGCACCCTCAAAGTCTGGAATCTGGCAGATGGCAAACAACTATTCACCCTCAAGGGTCATAGTGACTCGGTATATGCCGTGGCCGTCACCCCCAATGGACAACAGGTGATTTCTGCATCATTTGACAACACCCTCAAAGTCTGGAATCTGGCAGATGGCAAAGAATTATTCACCCTCAACGGTCATAGTTACTCGGTAAATGCCGTCGCCGTCACCCCCAATGGACAACAGGTGATTTCTGCATCCCGTGACAACACCCTCAAAGTCTGGAATCTGGCAACAGGGGAGGTTATTGCCACCTTCACAGGGGATTATTCCATTTATTGCTGTGCAGTTGCACCAGATGGCGTGACAATTGTCGCAGGTGAACAATCAGGTAGGGTGCATTTTTTACGTCTTGAGGGAATGATATCATGAGCGCTAAATTATACCGATTTAAATAATCTTTGCGCTTGATTACTTATCAAAACCGAAGAACCCCACCCCGCAAAAGCTACGCTTTTACTCCCCTCCCCGCACGCGGGGAGGGGTTGGGGGTGGGGTGCAATGACTGTGGAAAGTATAACTAATCAAACGGACATGATATGAAAGGAGAATGAGGGAAAAAATAATTTTATCTGCCAAAAATTTCATTAACAGTAATGCTGACATCAGGGAAACATGGAATTAATAAACTTTGACCGCTAGCGAACTTTTGCATATGCTGATATCCTGCGGCTGTTGGTTGTTGATAAACTTCCACAATTTCCTCGTTAATATCTACTAACCAAACCTCAATAATGTTACCTTCTGCATATAAAGGGATTTTCTCTTCCCGGTCATACAAAATAGTCGAATCAGCCACTTCAATTAATAAAAAAATATCCTGGGGTTGGGGGTGTGCAGTGGCGTAGAAATCATCACGGGGTTTAAGTAATACCACATCTGGCTGAGGTTCTGAGTTATTGTTCAACGCAATGGGATTTTGTGCAGCAACTATAACGCGTTTACTCAACAGTTCCACCAACAAATTAACAAGTCGATTTACACAAGCAGCATGTTTTGTCCCAATAGGCGACATATCAATAATTTCTCCCCGAATCAATTCCACTCGGTCATCTTCAGCAAGAATCCCCGACTCAACCATCTTATGATATTGCTCAACTGTGAATTTCCGTCTTAGCAATTGTATGGACATAGCCACCTCCACTATCTTTTAATAGTCTAAAACACCTGATTTAAACTTTAAATAAAGCAACTATAGTCAAAATTGATGCAAGATGAACCAACACAAGACCCATTTTTAGAAAAATTATGTCAAGGATATACTAAAGACGAAGTTACTGTAATTAAGCAATACTTAGCTGACTGGGATGCTTCTACATATATCAGTGTTTCTCAAAGTATTCTAGACCATGCCTCTAGAAAAGAGTTCGATCCATTAAAATATTTAAGAAAAGCTGATAACTTTTATAAAAAGAGAGGAGTAAGAGTTCCCAAAACTGGGTATCGATCGGATGGTTCAGCAGTTGATCGCAAGGGTAATGAATATTTAATTGTACGGTCTGATAAATCTGGCATAGAAAAAATCGTTACTTATGGAGTTAATGATGAGTGAAGCAACTTTAAAGACTCAAAATCATGAAATAGAAAGAAACTACATTATTCAATTGTTAGAACAGTTAACCCAGGATTACTGCAATACTAAACAAGAAAGAAAAGAAATTGCATCGTTATATTCTACTTCTGAAGAAGAATTTACACTTTTAGAAGAAATAGAGCTTTTAACAGTAAATATTAGAGGTTACGCCAGTCAAATTCAAACGCGAGGTTGGATTGAAAATCAACAACAAGCTATTGAGAAATTACAAAATATGCGATTCTTTGATATTCCTGCAATCGCTCAGTTTTATTTTGCCAGTCACCAAGCATACAGACAAATTAAAGTTTATTTGCAAATGTTAGACTACTTACGTTTATTGATGATTGAATATCTGCAATTAAACCAAAATTCACAGCCAGAATTTGTTTAATTTCTAATTATCAGCTACGTCATAAACATCATGAATTCACCACCAAAACTACCCAGTACAACTAATCCTAGAGGACATCCGACGGAGTTTGACCAAATTATTCAAGAAAAAAGCCGTAACTTTGTCGGTCGTAATTTTGTCTTTACGGCTATCAATGAATTTCTCCAATGTTATAGCCGGGGTTACTTCACTATCATCGGCGCACCCGGTAGCGGTAAAAGTGCTATCCTCGCTAAATATGTGACAGAAAATCCTCATGTTGTCTATTACAACACTGAATTTGAGGGTAAAAATCTTGCTGATGAATTTCTCAGAAATATCTGCACACAACTGATTAATCAATACTCTCTGAATTACAACTCTCTCCCTGATAACGCCACAGAGGGAAGCTGGTTTTTGTCTAGTCTTCTTCAACAAATCAGCGAAAAGTTAGAACTCAATCAAAAAATAATAATTGCCATTGATGCATTGAATTGCATTGACCACAACAGCCAACCTCTTGGTACAAATTTGTTTTATCTTCCGCGCTATCTCCCAGATGGTGTGTATTTTCTCCTCACCCGCCGTCCTTTCCTGAGAGAAAAGTCTGGTTTATTAATTGAAACGCCGTCACAAAGTCTTGATTTAGCTGATTTTTCAGAAGAAAATAGACAAGATGTCCAAGCTTATATTGAAAAGAACCTAACCCCCCTTCCCCCCCTTCCCTATGAGGGAAGAGGGGAACAAAAAAATTTCTCCCCTCTCCTAAAAGGGGAGGGGTTGGAGGAGGGGTCTAATATCAAACGCCTCATTGCTGAGTGCGAAAATAATTTCATGTATCTCAGCCAAATCATCAACGCTATTAATGAAGGTTTTTATTCAGAAGGTTTTGATTTCCATCAACTCCCGCCTGGTTTAGAAGCATATTATCAACAGCATTTACAAAAGATGCTTGATGAAGCAAAGGAAGATTTCAGCATTGCTGTGCTGAATGTTTTAATACAGCAGCAAAAAGCGATTTCAACAAGTGCGATCGCTCATATAATCGATGCAGATGAATATGATGTAGAACAAGTGCTAGAAAACTGGTTTGAGTTTTTACACCAACAACGAATTACTGAAGAAAACTACTACAGTCTCTATCACTCCAGTTTCCGCCACTGGCTAACTAAACAACAAATTCTCTAATTCCTCTTTTAAGGGTAAAGGTTGATACCCCAATGCAAAGGCTCTAGAACTATCTAAAGATACATCTGCTGGTCTGGGTGCTGCCATTTTTACATCTTGTTGGCGACAAGATTTAATTTGAGTGTCAGGAAGTTGAAATACTTCTACTAATAACTTGACAAAATCATAGCGAGAAATTCTTTCTTTCCCACCTAAATGAATGTAGCCGTTAACTTTTTCTAATGCTAATAATAATCCTTTGCCGGCTGTTGTCCCGCTTGCGGGTGTACGAAATTCATCTATAAATAGACTGAGTTCTTTACCCTCTTTTAAATTTTGAATAAACGGCTGTATAAAGCTTTTAGCTGTGGGTGTCTCTCTGCCAAACATTAACGGCATTCGACACACTGCTGTTATGGGATAGCGTTCTAACATACCGACTTCAGCTTTGACTTTTTGCTCACCATAAATGTTGACAGGACACACAATATCTGTTTCTTTATAAGGAGGATTTAAGCCATCAAAAACTAAGTCAGTGGATGTAAAAACGCAAGGAATAGAAGTATCTGCACAAAGTCCAGCAATATTACAAGATACTGTTACATTAATTTTGTATGATTCTTCAGGATGAGTTTGACAATAATTTGGTTGTGATTGGGCTGCTGTATGAATAACTGCTGCTGGCTTGATATCACTAAATAACTGCTTGAGTTCCTGAAAGTTTGTCAAGTTAACTTTTAGTAATTTAATATCAGGAATCTCTAGTTTATGGGAGGAATAAGTACCGTAAACTTCCCATTCTTGCTTTGCTAGTTGGCAAAGGTGCCATCCTAAAAAACCACTAGCACCAGTAACTAACAATTTTTTCATTTTTTAACCAAGTCATATAAAGTAAATATGCCTACAACCCTCACAACTAACAACTGACAACTAACAAATGACACAACTACTTATTTAATTAATTCCTGAAAACGCTGATTACTGCGTATTTTACTAAAATCTGGGTCAGTTTTTGCTAACTTTTGGTACTTATCAGGAACCAGCCACATAGCTTTTTGCAAGTTTTCAATTGCTAATTCTACATTGTTTTGTAATGCATAAGCACAAGCTTTGTTGTAATAGGCTTCATGCTTATTTGGCTTAATCGCGATCGCCTTGTCGTATGATGCCAATGCTTCTTGGTAACGTTGTAACTTTGTTAAGGCTATACCTCGATTCACCCAGGCTGCGGATTTGTCTTTTTTGATGGCGATCGCTTTGTCATATGACACGATTGCATCTTTGTAACTTTGCAATGAAGTTAACGCATTGCCTCGGTTATACCAAGCTTCATCTTTGTTGACATTGATGGCGATCGCTTTGTCATATGATGCTAGTGCTTCTTTGTAACGTTGCAATGATGCAAGGGCATTTCCACGATTAATCCAAGCCTCAGCACTATCAGATTTAATGGCGATTGCTTTGTCGTATGCTTCTATCGCATCTTCGTAGCGTTGCGCGTCTAACAATTGATTGCCTTGATTAAAGAAATCTTCCGCCTTTTGGCTAGCCTTTGCTTTGATGAATAGCTGAGAAACATTGGTTTCTTGTACGACTTCCTTAGTATTTTCTGTCGATGAGTTTGCCTCATAACTACAGCCAAACGTCAAGAAACTGATCAAGCCAGAGACAATCAAACTACGCCAAAATCCCATGCTGTCCCTACAAAATCTATAATACAATGTTAAAACATGGTTTTGTTAATTTTCTCATCTTACCAAAGACTACTCTTTTTCTTTAACTAAATTTCTTGATTGCTAAAATGTATGAGTTCTGCAACAAAAAATGCATAATATACTACAATATCGAGTATAAAAAAGCAAATAATTTACTTTTTTATTGAAAGTGTCCCACGAGGGAGTAGTCAAAAGTCAGTAATTCAAAATGATTAAATCCACTGGCTAAAAATCAAACAAACACTTTCTTTCCCCACTCCCTACTCCCTACTCCCCACTCCCTGTGTTTATTGAAAGTTCCCTAAGTTATTTGTTGGTAAAATAAATTATTCCTAATGAAAAAAACAGCCCTACAGAATAGCATTTAATTGTGAAATTGGATTCTTGCCAGACCCTACCCAGTGCCAGTTAATATATAACAGGTGCGGAATTGAATGTACTGGGGCAAAATATAAAGCATGACCACTAAATCTAACTCCCCCAATCCACCAACCCCAGAATCCGGCCCTGAAAACGACTTGCAACCAGATGACTTTGACAGTGGTGCAAATGAGAATCATTTAAGCTCAGAAGGGCTGGCTGCACAACAAGCCTTGGCTGCAATTGGGTCTTTGCAATCTCCACAACATACAACTGCGCTGCAACAAGCCCGTTCCAGCTTTCCTCAACGTATTGCCAATCAGTTAACAATTAAGCCAAGGGCATTACTGATTACAATAGTTGCGATCGCCATCACTTTTGTGGGATTTATCCTAAACAACTGGCTGATTGGTATCACAGGAACCCTAATTACTTTGGTATTATCCTTAGCCATGTTATTGCCTTGGTTGCAATATGTAGTAGTTGAGTGGTTTTCACCCCAAGATAGAACTTTGTTTGTTGCCTTTGTGGGACTAGTAGTAGCCATCATCGGCTCATTAAAGTTTACTGGTATAGGTGAACGCCTGCTACTTTGGGGAAGTCAGATTAATTGGGATATTGCGGGGAGTTTGGCGGACTGGTTTGGCGCTTTGGGGCAAATTCTCATCGCTATCATCGCCGTTTATGTAGCGTGGCGACAATATGTCATTTCCAAAGACTTGACAATTCAGCAGAATTTGTTGACATTTCAGCAAAACATTATCACCCAGCAGCAGACAATTGATTCCTATTTCCAAGGCGTCTCCGACTTAGTATTAGATGAAGAAGGATTATTAGAAGACTGGCCGCAAGAAAGAGCGATCGCCGAAGGACGAACAGCGGCAATTTTGAGTAGTGTAGATGGTAGTGGTAAAGCTAAAATTCTGCGGTTTCTTTCCCGTTCTAAGTTGTTGACACCCCTAAAACGCGATCGCCATTTAGGTAGAGCCATCCTCAATGGCTTTGGCGGTTATGCTGAAGACCGGATTGCAGGTGTGCGTGTCATCGATTTAGGAGTGATGTTAGCCGCTGCTGACCTTTCTAACACAGATTTGCGTTGGACTGATCTTAGCGAAGCTAACCTAGTCCGCGCGAACCTCAGCGGTTGTGACTTGGTAAAAGCCAACCTCTCCCGCACCATTTTGTATGATGCTAATCTCAGCGGTGCTGACTTAAATGGCATTCGTCTATTCTATGGTTCAGTAGATCAAGCATCACCCCGCAGTCGCACCGAACCACCAAACTACGAAACTGGAGAACAGACTGGTGCTGTAGTGGAAAATGCCGATTTTAGCAATGTGCAACGGATGTCCGATACTATCCGCTACTACTGCTGTGCTTGGGGTGGCGAAAAAACTAGAGGCACTATTCCCGGTGGTTGTCAAGATATTCCTAATAAGCTGGGACGATAACAGTAAAGGGGACTGGTGAGCCAGCGCGGTCTTGGGGGTTCCCCCCATGAGCGACTGGCGTTAGCGTAGCGTTAGCGACGAAGGAGCGTCACCCGAAGGGGGACTGGTGATTAGGGACTAGGTATTATCCTGAACAAAGGCTTATCAGACGTATATCGTCAAGGTTTAAAATTATCCATTGAACGAGTTTCCAGACAAGTCAAAGACCCAGCTACAGGAAAAGCTATAGGGGCGTACATCTGTACGCCCCTACTCATGTATTACTGTAATTTGACTAATCCGCTTTAAAATCCGCAGGACATCATATAATTCATTCCCCCGGTTACGCACATCAAAAATATCTGAAGTAGCATAACGAGGAGGATTACCTTTTAGCAGTTTAATAAACATAAAGCTGCCACCGGAAGTAATCATGCCAAATACTTCATTTTGTGACTGGGGCGCAGCCAGCATGTAAGCTAAAAGTTGGTCAAGTCCTGCCTCTACAGAATACGCTACTTGTTTTGACTCAATAACTGTCAGCCAAAATTTTTGATGCAAAAGTAAAAAATCAATCCTACCTTTGATCGTAGTTTGCTGGTCTTGGCTTTCAATTTCGATAGATTTTTCTAATTTGATGTGAAAAGGTGGTAAATAAAACTTACCAATGAATAACAGTGGTGACAAAATAATGGTGTTGACTGTGTTTTCTAGTAACGGCGGATAGTTTCGTAAGTTGATGTAGCCTGCCTTAATTTGATCTAGTAACTGCTTTTCAGTGTTTGTCAGTTCTGGTAGATCATCTTGCCATTCTCGAAAAAATTCTTCCCCATCAACTAACTCTAAACCATAGAGCGTGATTAATTGCTCAAGGGTAACGTTCTCCGCCGCTAGAGTTTGCACCATAGTCTACTTACTCGCCTTCAGGTAAGGTGAGGATTTCTACGCCATCTTCTGTTACTACTATGGTATGTTCAAACTGAGCTGATAACTTGCGATCGCGTGTCACTGCTGTCCAGCCATCGCTGAGAACTTCCACTTCATAAGTACCTTCGTTAATCATTGGTTCGATGGTAAAAACCATCCCAGGTCTAAGACGCTTACCCTTATCGCGTGTACCGTAATGGGGAATATCAGGCGCAGTGTGAAAAATATTACTAATGCCGTGTCCTACAAAGTCTCTTACCACAGAAAAGCCTTGCGCCTCTGCATACTCTTGAATGGCTGCGCCAATATCTCCAATGCGTCCTCCCGGTTTAACCTCAGCAATACCCAGCCGCAGACACTCTTCGGTCACTTCCACCAGCTTTTTTGTCTTGGGCGAAGAATTTCCTACAATGAATGTCTTAGATGTATCGCCGTGGTAGCCCTCTAAAATCGGCGTCACATCAATATTGATGATGTCACCTTCCTTAAGAATCTGTCTAGCATTGGGAATACCATGACAGACTACCTCATTCACACTCGTGCAAATTGACTTGGGGTAGCCTTTGTAGCCCAGAGGTGCGCTTTTTGCACCATGAGCCTGTGTCCAACGTTCGGCTTCATCATTCAGTTGCAGAGTACTAACCCCAGGCTTGACAAGTGGTTCCAAATGTTGTAATAGTTTAGCTGCCAAGCGTCCTGCTTGACGCATTTTCTCTATTTCTCGTGAAGATAAAATTACGATTGGTTCGGTTCTCATAAACTCTTGTCTAGGGTATCTGCCATAAATATAGTTAATCCTGTCTCGGCAGCTCTTTTGGCAGCGTCAGCAACCTTAAGGGTGTACAAGCTCTCTTCTGGGGTGACGTACAAAGGAGTACCATTAAACAGATGGTCTAACACCATAGTAGTGTCTTTGACAAACAACCCCCGACGGGTACCAACTTCTATTGGTGTTGTTTCCCCTACTTGGATAAAAAATCCTGTGTTGCCATCAAAAATTAAACCACCCTTTTCGCCGTGAACTTCAAACTTGCGTTCTGGTTGCCAAATGGTTTCGCCTTTGCCATAGACCACTTGTGCTAACAGTCCGCTAGTAAAGCATAGCTGAGTAATGCTAAAACAGGTTTGATAGTATTCTGGTTCTATTGCCCAGTATCGCTGATGACTGTTCACCGTAAAGACTTTACCAAACAAATCAGTCAGACGATGTAATCGAGAAAGTGCCCCAATCAAGGGAAAGCCAAAAAGCTCATGGTTATAAGTCCATTTGCGGGGGGCGGGATTTTGGGGATTAATGGTGCTGTAGCGCACATAAAACACGCTGCCAATTTTCTCTAAGTGTTGCTTCAAAGCTTGATGCACACCACCTAAGAGTTCAATATGTTCTACATGCAGCAGTTTGTTTTTTGCTTTGGCTAGGGCAACAACTTCTTCAGCTTCGATCGCATCCACTGACAAGGGATATTCTACAACTACATGTTTATCTTGCGATAGGGCTGCTTTCGCGATCGCACCATGATCTCGATTCACTGTAGAAATCACCACCAAATCAATATCTTCGCGCTCGACTAACTCCTGCCAAGAACTCAAGGCAACAGTATCGTATTCTTTTGCAAAGGCTGCTGTATTTTCCGGTTCGTGACCTACAATCGCCACTAGATGCGATCGCTCATCATTCACTAATGCCTCTGCTCTTAATTTTGCCGCATATCCAGTACCAACCAAGCCGACACGCACTGTTACTTTTCCCCAAACTGCCTCTGAATTGTACATCATCCTCACCAAAACAGTGCTTAATTATTAAGTTAGGAGGCGCACAGTTAAGACTTAGGAGTAATCACTCAGCACTACTGATATGATTTTTAGAAAACTGGACTTAGCCTTCTCAAATTATCATTTTTTTACCACAGCATTATTTGGCATTGATTTATATTAAAAAATCTTATCTTTTACAACTAACTAAATTTCATTACTAATCGGGGCTGATTTGCAGTTACATCCTTAAGTTTTTCTCGTAGTATCAGAATTGAAGTGAATTTAAACCGACGGTTGATATCAAACCAGCCGTTTGCTTTGCTTTAGCATAACTTATACTGCCGTTGACAAAAGAGAGGATCACTGAATGGCTACCATTTATAAAGTCACACTAGTCGATCAAGAAGGAACCGAAACTACAATTGATGTTCCTGAAGATGAATATATTTTAGACATTGCCGAAGACCAAGGTCTTGATCTACCTTACTCTTGCCGTGCTGGTGCTTGCTCAACTTGTGCTGGTAAATTAATTTCGGGTACTGTTGACCAGTCTGACCAGTCATTTTTAGACGACGATCAGATTGAAGCAGGTTATGTACTAACCTGTGTTGCTTACCCAACCTCTGATGTGAAAATCGCAACTCACAAGGAAGAAGACCTCTACTAAGGGTTAGGCATCTCAACGATAAACCTCTTGCAAGAGTTGCTAATGTCGTTAACACGAAAATAGCACATCATAGAAAAACCTCGGTTTCGGGACTGACAAATCAAAAAATACTCCTTTTAATTGTTTATTGCTGACTGTGGACAGTCAGCAATTAGCAACATCAAGCTTGAAAATTGATTTTTTGAACTTCCCTGTGTGTATGTGCTTTTTCAAACTAATTTCGTAACAAGCCTAAAATCTAACGTCAAGCAGGAACGCTAAGTTTTGCGTGTTCCTGCTTTATTGGTATATGTCTATAACTTGATATCTTTGTTCAGAGGTTGTTTGTCAAGTATCAACATTTTTACTTGCTAACATAATCTAACTACAATCAGGGTGAGAACAAAGCTTAAAAGACTATATTTTTTCGTTTTGCACTACTCCCGTACAGACGCTGTGGTCGCAACATCTCTACTCCCTGCTACGCAAAGATCGGATGAATGTTTTCGCTCTCAAGCATTTTTGGCGCGCAGGTAATATCAAGTCTGCCTAATTATCCTTTCCCCTAATTCCCACGACCGAAGGAAGCGGGGGCCCAAGATTCCCTGCTCCCTAGCAGCCTTAATGATAAGTCTTTAACCTGACACGATATTAGGGCTTGCCCTAGGCATCTGCACTTTGGTAACTCAGTACTACTGATGTGATTTCTGGAAAACTGGACTTAGCCTTCTCAAAGTATCATTTTTTTACCACAGCATTATTTGGCATTGATTTATATTAAAAAATCTTATCTTTTACAACTAACTAAATTTCATTACTAATCGGGGCTGATTTGCAGTTACATCCTTAAGTTTTTCTCGTAGTATCAGAATTGAAGTGAATTTAAACCGACGGTTGATATCAAACCAGCCGTTTGCTTTGCTTTAGCATAACTTATACTGCCGTTGACAAAAGAGAGGATCACTGAATGGCTACCATTTATAAAGTCACACTAGTCGATCAAGAAGGAACCGAAACTACAATTGATGTTCCTGAAGATGAATATATTTTAGACATTGCCGAAGACCAAGGTCTTGATCTACCTTACTCTTGCCGTGCTGGTGCTTGCTCAACTTGTGCTGGTAAATTAATTTCGGGTACTGTTGACCAGTCTGACCAGTCATTTTTAGACGACGATCAGATTGAAGCAGGTTATGTACTAACCTGTGTTGCTTACCCAACCTCTAATGTGAAAATCGCAACTCACAAGGAAGAAGACCTCTACTAATATCATGTCCGCCTAATCACTTGCGATATGTCCGCAGCGAGTGGAACGTTCGCTCGAAGAGCGTTCCCGAAGGGTAGCAATCACAAAGACTTTGGGATTGCTTCACTTCGTACCCTGCAAGAAGGCGTTCCGCCAACGCAATTGACTTCTGTTTAACCGGACATGATACAAGAGCTTGGCATCTCAACGACAAACCTCTTGCAAGAGTTTTAGTCCTAATCAAAAATCTCAATTCATCTCATCAATCAGCAACGTCTAAAATATAACACTAAGCAGGAACACGAGAATTAGCGTGTTCCTATTTTATTGTCAAACCAATTCGCTTTTTCCCATTCGCAATTGACAATTTCCTTCCCCACGCCTCTTGGCGGGTGCTTGAAGATTTATACGTGTTTTTATTTTTCTCATCTTATTTGTTTCAGCACAAGTTTAGTTGAAACATGAGTTTAATTCTTCAAGTAGAGGATGGAAATAATGAAAAATGCTTATACTACAATTACCAAGCAATGAATTGATAGGCTCCTAGTCTTAGACCGGCTAGGAGCTTTTTTTTATCAATTAGGTTTAATGTGAATTAACTATTGAAACTCTTGTAATTTTTTGATAGTTCCTAAAGGATGATTTGGGATTATTTTCAAAACCCTTACTTAACAAGATTTTTTTGAATTCACTTCAGGCGTAATTTATTCGTATCCAGCAGATGTAGATGAAATACAGCATTTTTCATTGGCATGAGGTACAAAAATTACAGGCTTTGAGGCAGGAGGCAGGAGGTTTAGCAGTCCCCGTCTTGGTGTTAGCGTAGCGGTAGCGACGTAGGAGCGTCGGCAGTGCGGTCTTGGGGCCTCACGCCACGTGCTTTGGGTGTCGGCATAGCCGGACGGCAGTTGCTCATAGGGAGCCACTGCCGTTCCCCGTTCAACGAAGTCGTTCCCTCTCCCTTGGGAGAGGGTTCCCACTTTCTTATGGTAGGGGTTCTCGAAGAGTACCCGTAAGGACTTGTTGCCAGATGGGGAACTACACCAAGCCGAAGGGCAGGCAGGAGTTAGAAGCTTTCCATCTGATGAATGAATTTTGCGTTGTGTACTTCATTTACTTGCAAACTGTTGTAATGTAGCAGTTATTAAAGTATTCCTTCAGGATACAATAATTATTTCTGTTGATAGATTAAAATCCAAAAGTTGAATTGTTACTGTATAAATGTTCACAAGAATCTATTACCAAAATTAACTCAAAATGAACATTCTTGCTTGGATTGTTTTAGGTCTAATTGCTGGTGCTATTGCCAAGGCTATTTACCCTGGTCATCAAGGTGGTGGCGTTCTAGGAACAATCATTCTAGGAATTATCGGTGCTTTCATTGGTGGTAGTTTGGGAGTTTTCTTCAGTACAGGAAATTTGACACTAGCAGCTCCTACTCTAAGTATTCCTGGTATCTTAGTAGCCGTTATTGGTGCGCTTGTCGCAGTTTTCTTGTGGAACTTGTTAACTCGTCGTAGTGCTGTCTAATAAATTTAAAACTGACCAATTAATGCTAAATTTCGGGGTATTAATTTTAAACTTTTCCATCCCTGAATTCAATTTTAATAATAGCGCTTGTCTCTAGTTGTACAAGCGCTATTATTTTTTAAATTCAGTCAATAGCCTCTCACAGTGTATGCATCTTCAAATATTCACACAATCTAAAAATGCAATTAGACCTTTGATATATACTAGCAAATAACATCGTTATTTCCTCAGTTTGAATGCAGTTATTACCTGAGAAAGACTAACTTGAAGTGACGAAATTGCTATGATGAACTCGTAACAAAAAATTACTGGCTGGGTGTTATTCCGCTGTGACCCATTGTCGTGTGTCGAAGGAGAGCGACGGCAGATACACGAACAGTAAACATATTGACCAGAAATGTTGTGGAGTTTTTGTCGCTTCCTCCACATTAGTTACTGCAGAGGTTAAGGTGAAAGTCTTAATACAGAGCGGTCCCATGGCAGTAAAGTTCTGGTTGATAGTTACAGTAATTTACTGTAATATTCAAACTACTTTAGTTCACTAGTTGAACTAAAGTAGTTTGGCTATTCAAAATTGCGAATCTTCTTATCAATGGCACTAGTTATGATATCGCGTCTACCCCAACAGATAAATTTTGTAAACTAAATTATATTAGTTTATACTCGACCTACTCTTGGCATTCTTATTGTTATTTTACGCCCTTATCCTGCATACAGTACGAATTACGAATTACCCCTAGTAGAGCGTCACCCCTTGATTATAGGCATTTACAAAACTAGCGTAGTCGTACTCAACTTGAGCTGCATAGTCTAACGCAAAGTTAACAATCTCATCTTTGAATTCACTCTTATTACCGCTGACAATATCAGTTACTTCTTTGTCAACGCTGTCAGGAATAATTGCAGCATCGTAGTCTTTATCGGAGATTGCATGGTTCTTAGCAACAACCTTACCTGCATACCCCATCGCATCCATGAACTTTGATTTGGTGGTGAGCAAGGTATAGTCAAAGTCTACCTGATAAGGGGATTTTTCATGCACCATAAATGGGATGCCATTGACCGTAGTGTAGCCAACCAAGGGATCAGTATTAGAGAGCATTGCTTTAGTGGCAACTGTTACCCTCTCTCCTTCATGGTTTCCATAGACTGAAGTTGGTAGCAAACCTGGAACTGCGATCGCAACTGCGCTACTGCCTTCTTGTTTCATCTCTAAAATTCTATCATCGCTGGTTGCTGAACTTGGGCCTTCAATCAGCAAGTAATAGCGATACTTACCAAGACTACCAGTACCAGAACCTAATTTGAGACGGATATCTTTCAAGGTATAGTAACTATTGCTATAGCGTTTACTACTGGGAATTGAGGCGATGTAGCTGCTCATAGCATTACTAATGTCTGAATATGTGCTACTAGATACAGGCTCAAGTACAGAAGTTGTCTGGAAAACTCGATTACCATTGTTATCTAAGATAGTGTTCTTATCTAGCAAGTCAGAACGGCTGTTATTTGATGCTTTTTGAATCAAATCCTTGACCACACCGTTTGTATTGCCAGATTCGAGACGGTAAGATAGTTCATCGTTAGTTCCCTTAAAATCACTCATCTTGTTGAGGTAAGTATCCAAGAAATTGCGAACAATATCTTGAGCATCACTAGAACTCAAACCATTCTCTTTAGCCGCTAACAGAATAGAAACTGCCATACGTCGCAAGTCCCAAACGTAGGGCCCAAGATAGCCTTCATCAAAGTCAGTGGTATCAAAAACGTTGTTGTCATTGCTATCTCTCATACCTCCAAGATTTTGCATGTGCATATCCCCCTCTAACCAGATGGCTGATGTGGCAGAATTGACAAATGCTGATCCTGGTAAAGTTTGCATATCACGATAAAATATGTGAGCCGTCCCCCGATAAAAGGCAAAAGGACTAACTGTCATTTTTCGCATTTTCGTCGCCAGTTCTTGAGGTAACTGTGATGCAAATGGATGGTTGTATTGGTAAATTTCATTCACCACCCAACTTGAACGGGAAGTTGCAGCTTGAGTTGTAGATGTAAACCCCAAAGTGAACATAAAGACAGCTGCGATCGCAGATATGTATTTCAGCATGAAAATTTATTAAGGGGTAAAAAAATTAGCTATTGCCGAACTCTTGTTTAGGACAATTATCCAACAACAACTCTTTTAACACCTTGAGCGATAGTTTAGAAAGTCATCTAAAGCACAATGCAACAACTATTTATAGCCAGCAATCTTTTGGCTGACCACTAACACTAAAAAGCGCCCCCCCGAATGGGAGAGCGCTTTTTGCTTTACTTGACGTGGCTAGAAGAATTAACCGTTGATAGCAGGAGCGCTGATAGCAACAGGAGCAACATCACCAGCAGCCAAGTCCAGAGGGAAGTTGTGAGCATTGCGCTCGTGCATTACTTCCATACCCAAGTTAGCGCGGTTGATGATATCAGCCCAGGTGTTGATGACGCGACCTTGAGAATCAATCACAGACTGGTTGAAGTTGAAACCGTTCAAGTTGAACGCCATTGTGCTGACACCCAACGCGGTGAACCAGATTCCGATTACAGGCCAAGCTGCTAGGAAGAAGTGCAAGCTACGGCTGTTGTTGAAGGAAGCGTATTGGAAGATTAGACGACCGAAGTAACCGTGAGCAGCTACGATGTTGTAGGTTTCTTCTTCTTGACCGAATTTGTATCCGTAGTTTTGGGATTCGTTTTCGGTGGTTTCACGAACTAAGGAAGAAGTTACTAGAGAACCGTGCATTGCAGAGAATAAGCTTCCACCGAATACACCAGCCACACCTAACATGTGGAAGGGGTGCATGAGGATGTTGTGTTCTGCTTGGAAGACGATCATGAAGTTGAAGGTTCCAGAGATACCCAAGGGCATACCATCAGAGAAGGAGCCTTGTCCAATTGGGTAAATCAAGAATACTGCGGTTGCTGCTGCTACGGGTGCGGAGAATGCTAGGCAAATCCAAGGACGCATTCCTAAGCGGTAGGACAATTCCCATTCACGACCCAGGTAGCAGAATACGCCGGTCAAGAAGTGGAAGATTACCAGTTGGTAAGGGCCACCGTTGTACAGCCATTCATCCAAAGAAGCTGCTTCCCAAATCGGGTAGAAGTGTAAACCAATTGCGTTAGAACTTGGTACTACTGCTCCGGAGATGATGTTGTTTCCATACAGTAGGGAACCTGCTACTGGTTCGCGGATACCGTCGATGTCTACGGGGGGTGCGGCGATGAAGGCGATGATGAAGCAGGTGGTTGCAGCTAGCAGGGTGGGGATCATTAGTACGCCGAACCAACCGATGTATAGGCGGTTGTTGGTGCTGGTGATCCAGTTGCAGAACTGCTCCCATACGTTGGCGCTAGAGCGCTGCTGTAAGGTTGCTGTCATGGTTTTATAAGTGCGTTTGTGTTGTATGTATCAGGCGCTTTTGTTTTTGCCTGTGATAGTAATTTACACTGCTTTACAAAAGTTAATCAAGTGTTGTAAGTTTTGTTATGGTAATTGCTGTTATTAGCTTTGCTTATTAAAAATCAGACTGAGGCAAAATTACAGTAGCGGCAATTCATGTAGACGCAAAGCGGCTTCCCGCAGGGTATTACCGCTACGTGAAACCAGGGGTTTCGGCTATTGGATATTGTGGAAATTGGAAATTGGCAAGAATTATCTCCTGGCGGGGATATGTGCGCTCTGTTAACGGCTGATTCACGTTAGATTAAGTTTTGACTGCTAGGCGATTGAAGCAATACATACGGATATGGTACAGACCAAAATTTACGGATTGAGAGAGCATCTTAACCCGATTAGGCCGAAACTCTCCGATGTCATTCATTCTTGTGTAGTAGATGCACTTCAGTATCCACCTGAGAAACGCGCACACCGATTCTTTCTCCTCGAAAGAGATGATTTTTTCTATCCAGAAGGGCGCACCGAGCGTTACACCATTATTGAATTTAGTATGATCGAGGGACGCAGTATTGAGGCGAAAAAGCAGTTGATTCGTTTACTGTTTGAGCGGTTACAGCCACTGGGAATTTCACCACAAGATTTAGAAATGACGATTTTTGAAACTCCGAAGCACAATTGGGGTTTTCGAGGGCTGCCTGGAGATGAGCATCAACTCAATTATAAAATCGAGGTGTAATCTATTTGCGTTGCGATCGCGGGACTTGTGATAAATGCGGCCTTATTCCCTTGTCTGTTCTTTCCCTGACCCCCTGTTCAAAACAGCATCTCTTCCTTGACTGCTAATTACTCAAGAAGATTGTGGTGGCTCAAAACCTGACCAAACTCCTATATCTTCTAGCATATTGTAAATAATTCGTTGGTAAGGTTTTGATTCTCTACTCGGAAAAACCTTCCAAGAATCCAAGCCCCAAGAAGTTTGTAATGAACCCGCAGAGAATACTTTAGCTCCACTAGGGGCAGTAAAGTAAACCCCCTGTGCTGTCTGTACTGCACTCAAAGCTAAATCTCCAATAAAAGACTGTGAAACGTTAGACGAGTCAGGTATTGGATCTGTTATTGTTGACTCAAAGATAATTGAATCTACAAAGCTGGGTGTGCCTGTTTTTGTCTGTGGCTGTGCGCTGGGATCTGGATCAATATGATCCCATTCATAACCAACTAATAAAGGAATCTGATCCCCTGGTTTTAAGCCTGTTCCTCTCAATACCGGATCATCTTTTTTAATTTGTAGCGAATAGCCACCGTAAAGAGCATTAGTATCACCTATGTACCCAACACCTAATAATCCTAGCTCCGCTGTGATTGTACATCCATCAATTGTTTTACCAAATACTTCTGGATCACGGAATCTATAGGTAGGTGGCACATTTAATGTATCTAGTTGATAATTGCTGACTACGCCGCCAGCTAAATATTCATTGCGTTTGTGGATAACAGCAGTTCTATAATCACTACTCCATTTGATATTCCAATAGCAAGTGTTTGCAGATAGTGAAACAACACTCACACCTGATTCTATTGCTTCTTTAATGGCTTTATACTCTTTAAAACTCCAGTACTCATCATGGCCACTAATCATAAAGGCAGAATAATTTTTCACATATCCTGAGCCATTTTTATCTATATCCTGTCCAGAGCAGTAAGAAACACGATAGGCATTTTTCTCTAACCATCTAATTGTTTGGTATTCCCACCTGAGTGGGTTACTATTAGGCGTACCAGAATTGTATGTGTTTCCTTCCCAAGGGCGGTCTAGAGAAATTTGAAGCGATCGCTCTCCACCTGAGTAGGCAGAATATCGATTATAAGAATTATAGCCAAAACTATTATATGCATAATGGGTGCTAAATGCAAATTTATAAAGAATATCAGACTCTAAGTTATCATCACGCAGCACAAAGAAGGATAAACATTGCTTACCAGTACTTTTGTCTGTGAGTTTGACCAAGTAACAACCAGTGACCCAAGTTGCATCTGTTTGTAATGTGTAGGTTGTCAACCAGTTAAATCTAACTAATTTAGTTGCAGGGTTAACTATTTCTGTACTTTGGGGAATTGCAGGAATATCATCAACTAAATAAAGTAGTCTAGCTCCTACCCCATTGTAGTAACCTAATCTAAATACCTCAATTTTGATATTTCCTGCAACTGCTAAACTTGCTTTGACATCAATAAATTCTCCTTTATTGATTGATTCAGAAGAAAGAAAAGCAGCTATCTCTAAATTTTGAGCATAATTAATATTGTCCCATCCCTGTGTACCTTGTTTTAAGTTTTCTAAGAAGATTGGGTGAGTTGTTACGTGTTCTCTGACGCGAATAGTTTGAGTTTCAGCACTCGCATCAAAGACTATATCTTGATAGTAGTAACTGTTTTGAAAACTAAAACTAGGAAAAGCCGGGTATTGTGTGGCTCGATCATTGTAACCAGGGGCGTAGTATGCAAAAACACTGTTCACCGACTCGCTTGCACCTAATACAGTAATTGCATCTTTGGTGTAAGGATTGTTGAAGAAAAAACCTGTTCTTGGGAGTCTTTTTAAAATCTCTGTAGAGACAAGATAAATTTTGTTTGGCTCAATTGTGATAGGTGTACTGAGAGTTACTTCATTCCAAGAGTCTCCCACAATGTTTGTAAATTCTGCTTCAGCTAATAATTGCTGAGTTTCTACATCCCATAATCGTGCTTTGTGGCTTTGGTTTATATCATCAGTAGCAGGAATCCAAGCTCTAATAGCCTTGATAACACCCTGAACAGAAGTTTTAAATTTGAAACCAGCATCATAAGGTAAATCTTCCCCTGCAATGCTTCCATCAATTCTAGGGTCTTTATTATCAAATAAACGAAGATTTTTAGTAGCAATACCTAAGATATAATCAATAAAAGCGGGTTCTGATGGCATAAATCAATTACCATTGTAGATTACAATCAAATCTACATTTTGGATTTGTGATTTTCCGGATTTCTTTTGGTTCAACCACCTTTAAACGTGAAGATATAGCTACTTACCAATTGTTGAAGTAATTCCCCGTTTTATTGAACAGCCGAACTTTAGGTATAAGTCCAACACTCAGAGAATTTAGACAATGGGTGAAAGAGCAAAGTTGAATTTTGAAAAGTATAAATATAATCTTATTGAATTAAATACACGAGTAGGGGTGTACAGCTGTACGCCCCTACAATCTTCTATCTCTAAATCAATTAATTCTCCAAAATCATAGCTTGCTGCCCTTGAGGCGAAGTTGCATAACCTAAGAACGCTTGAACACTAGGATTTGCAGGGTTTTTATAGACATAATAAAGTTGTCGTTGGTAGGGATAACCACTGGCGTCTGGATTTAACCCATCAATGGCAACAACTCGCACTGTTTGCTGATTGGCAACCTGTGCAAAGGTAGCATAGCCTATACCATCAGTTCCTAAAGCTTGGAGTAGGGGAGTTGTGGCATCCCGTGATAGTGTTGTAAAGTTTGATGCTGTGCCAAAATTAGTCCCTTTCAGCACGATTTCTTGGAATGCTTGATGGGTACCACTGACAGCTGGTCGATTAATGACTCGGATAGTTCCACTGTTACCACCGACTGCTGACCAGTTGTTAATTTTACCTTGAAAAATATCTGCTACTTGAGCGCTAGTTAATCCTTGATTGAAAGGATTTGCTTTACCAACCACAATAGCGATCGCATCCGTAGTTAAAGCAACTGCTACTAATCCCTGACTTTGTTCTTGTGCAGTTAAAGGTCGAGATACTGCTGCAATATCCACTCTACCAGCAATCAGATCCGCAATCCCATTTTGAGAACCGTTAGCAGTAGCCACAACATTAGTACCAGGAAACTGCTTCTCAAAACCTCTTTTGAGATTTTGGTTAATTGTCACCATGCTAGTAGAACCGTCTATCTTTACGGTAGTACCGCTAGGCACTGAATTTGGAAGTGGGAAAGCCGGATTTACAGAGGTTGTATTAGTAGAAGTAGTTGTGACTGTAGATGCTGGTTGGCGCTTAAAAAAGAACCAATAACCACCACCAAACACAATTAGAAATAAAATAATAAAAACAATTGGAGGTGGGCTGTTTTTTGTTTTCATATCTGTTTATTTATTCTGTTAATTATTTGTTAGTTTAATCCAACATTTGCAAACGGCGAGAAATTTCATCATCTATAGTTAAGAGTTCTATGTCAGCTTGGATTTTCTCAACTGGATTTTCAGACATTTCTGCTAAAGCGTTGCTTTGTGAATTCCGCCGTTCAACTGCATTTTTAGCCTTTTCAAAGTCACTTTTAGCTGAACCAATATCAAATTCATTATTGACTTTAGCAATCATCACTAATGCTTCATTCACTTCTGACATATCTTTCATATTCTGCATGTCAGCTTTGTAGGTTTCTAGTTTCATCCGTTCCCGGTTAAGCTTGTCTTTGGAAGCATTAACAGCTGTTTCAGCTTGCTTGACCATCTCCTCCAGTTTCGGCAAAATCTGCTCTGTCTGAATTACTTTAGTCATCGCCATCCGTGCTGCTTCTTGATTACCACTGCGCTGGGCAATACTGGCTTGCTGTTCTAAAGTTTGTAATTCTTTGACTTTTGTTTGATATTTACTTTTGGCTGTTTGATAAGAAGCCTCTTGCATAGCTACAGCTTGAGCCAGTTTTTGCACCGATTCCTGCATTGATTGCAACGATTCTTCAGCTACAGCCACAGCCACTTTGCCACCAGATTCCACAGGCATTCCCCATAGCCAATTCCAAGTGCCAACTATAGTTCGTCCTGCTCTTTCACCCATTAACCAGTACACAAATTTTTTCATACAGCACACCTGGGCAATTCAAAATTCAAAATTCAAAATTGAGAAAACCAGTGATAATAAGGTTTTGCTCAGATACAGCTTTTTTATGTTTACTGCTCTTATTAGAATTACATCCAGTTTTTCTATGTTTATGAAATGAGTGAGGGATTTCCAAAAAATAAACTTTCCTCAATAGTGGGATGGGTGTCCCCACCATTGGTGTCAAGTGAAAGCAGATGCTCAGATGTCAAGCGACCTTGGGGTGTTGCGTCGATGTCGTTGACGCACTGCCTTAACTAGTCCCATAGAACGCTGATGTTCAACGTTATTTGAACTCACACCTTGAATACTGGTGTTGTCAAGGCGATCGCTCGATTTAAAATGTAGACTGAGCAGCGATCGCTTTCTCATGGCGTGAGTATAATTAGCAAAATATCCTCAACTGACTCAGCCTATAGTAGGCTAACTCTCAATCTTGCTATTTCGTTGAGATACAGTACGCAAAAAAACACTGTTGAAAGGTAAATTTCAGAATTTTTGTGTCAACTGATTCTGATAAATTAGTAAACTAAATATCTATTAATACTTTTAACTGGTCGCGGCGAGGATTCCCCCACTATACCGAAGGGACTCTGGCTCTAGGTACACCGCTTTGGGACTGGGCACTAGGTACTGGGGACTGGGAAAACATTCTAAAATTTGGGAAGGTTCAAAGCAAATCCTATAATTTTTACTAACCCAATCCCTAATCCTTAATCCCCAGTCCCTTTTACAGTTTCCTAATCCGGCGCGGGTGTTGATAAAAGCAAGCACATTGATTAAATAAAAGTTATGGCGCTCATAGTTCAGAAATTCGGTGGTACATCTGTCGGTTCAGTCGAACGCATTCAAGCTGTCGCACAGCGTGTTTATAAAACTGTTCAAGCTGGAAACTCACTTGTTGTAGTGGTTTCAGCAATGGGCAAAACCACCGATGGACTCGTCAAACTCGCTACGGAAATTTCTCCAAATCCTAACCGCCGAGAAATGGATATGCTGCTTTCCACTGGTGAACAAGTCACCATTGCTTTACTCAGCATGGCATTACAAGAACTCGGACAACCAGCAATTTCTATGACTGGCGCTCAAGTTGGAATTGTTACCGAAGCAGAACACACCCGCGCTCGAATTTTAGATATTAAAACCAATCGCCTCAGTCGCCATATCAAGGATGGTAAAGTAGTTGTAGTTGCGGGTTTTCAAGGCATCTCCAGCGTTGGAGAAATGGAAATTACTACTTTGGGTCGTGGTGGTTCCGATACCTCAGCAGTAGCTTTGGCAGCAGCTTTAAAAGCAAATTTTTGTGAAATTTATACAGATGTGCCAGGGATTTTAACTACAGACCCCCGTCTAGTTCCTGAAGCCCAGTTAATGGATGCAATTACCTGCGATGAAATGCTGGAACTAGCAAGCTTGGGGGCGAAAGTACTGCATCCCCGTGCTGTGGAAATTGCTCGTAACTATGGTGTACCCCTAGTAGTCAGGTCTAGCTGGACAGATGACCCAGGTACCTGGGTGACATCAGCCAAAGTCCAAGAGCGATCGCTGATTAATTTAGAAATTGCCCGTCCAGTAGACCATGTAGAATTTGACACAGACCAAGCGAAGGTCGCTTTATTACGTGTACCAGATAAACCAGGTGTTGCAGCCAAGTTATTTGGCGAAATTTCCCGGCAAAATGTAGACGTAGATTTAATTATTCAGTCAATTCATGAAGGTAATAGTAATGACATTGCCTTTACCGTGACAACACCAATATTAAAGCGAGCAGAAGCAGTGGCAGCAGCGATCGCCCCAGCACTGAGAAGTCAATCCAACCCCAAATCTGAAGAAGCGGAGGTGATGGTAGAACGAAATATTGCCAAAGTCAGCATTGTTGGTGCAGGCATGATTGGGCGTCCTGGCGTTGCAGCCAAGATGTTTGCCACCCTAGCAGAAGCAAAAGTGAACATCGAGATGATTTCCACCAGCGAAGTCAAAGTCAGTTGCGTAGTAGATGCAGTAGACTGCGATCGCGCTGTGGCAGCACTTCGCACTGCCTTTGAGATTGAAGCAGGGGAGCAGGGGAGCAGGGGCACAGGGGAGCAGAGGAGCAGGGGAGCAGGGGAAGCAGGGGGAGAAAAATTAATTCTTTTATCCCCCTCATCCCCCTCATCCCCCTCATCTCCCTCATCTCCCCTAGTCCGCGGCGTTGCCCTAGATATGAACCAAGCACGTCTTGCTATCCGCCAAGTACCAGATCGGCCGGGGATGGCGGCGCAGCTGTTTGGACTATTGGCACAACACAACATCAGCGTTGATATGATTATCCAATCTCAGCGCTGTCGGGTAATTGATAATGTTCCCAGACGGGATATTGCCTTTACCGTTAGCCGAATCGATGGGGAAAATACACAAAAAATCCTCACCCAAGTGGCAGCAGAGTTAGGATGGGGTGAAGTTGTATTAGACTGTGCGATCGCTAAAGTAAGTATTGTTGGTGCAGGTATGGTAGGACAACCAGGTGTTGCCGCAAAAATGTTTGAAGCGCTAGCTCAACACCAAATCAATATCCAAATGATTGCTACCTCAGAAATTAAAATCAGCTGTGTTGTTGGACAAGAGCAAGGTGTTAAGGCTTTGCAAGTCATTCATACTGCCTTTGGGCTTGCTGGTAGCGAGAAATTTGTAGTTCCAGCGTAGTTTCTAGCAAAGTGCTGAGTGCTGAGTGCTGTAAACGCTTGGTGCGGCTACTCTTCTCCTTCAAAGACGCTCTTGCTAGCTTGCTTAAGCGTAGAGGTACGAGAACGCCTAACGGCGAACCCGCTATCGTGGAGCCAGTGCGCTATCGCGCTCTGCCGACTTGTACCGCTAAAGCGGAACCCGCAGGGTAGCACAAGCGCGTTGCTGAGTAGAAAGCAAGTTATTTCAAGGCTAGTAGCAATCAGCACTGTCCTCAACTATGCTTCGACTGCTATAACTTTCAAAAAACAAAAGTGCGTAAGTCCTATTAGTTAAGACTTACGCAAACCTACACCCTACTTTAGGCAATTCATAAATTGCCCCTACATGAAAATCAGGGTTTCGCTTATTTCTTACGCAAGTACTATGAGCGAATTTGAAATTGATTTTTCTCCCCATCTCCCCATCTCCCCATCTCCTCATCTTCCCATCTCCAATCCCCCCATCTCCCTATCTGTTATTTTGATGCCAGTCTTCAATCATCGCTACTATTTCTGAAATCCGACGCTCACCACACCAAACTAAATCCAGTTTTGTGAGATGGTCTGGATTGATTAGATTTTTTCCTTCAGCAAAGCTATGGGATTTGTGTTCTGCCAGTGATGCTATTAAATCCTGGTAGATGATACTTTCATCGAACTTAGGATCTGTCTGTTCATCATTCATAATTGCCATTGCTCGTTCTTGTGGCAAACCTTGGAGAACATTAAAAATAAATCGTGTAGGAAAGTCTACATCTTGAAGTGCAGGATGACGCTTTACCAAACCAGCCAGCAGTACTCCCAGATAAGCGGCTGCTTGAGAATTACTCAGTAACTGTACTTTTTGGGATGCAATCTTGGTTAAATTGGTGAAAAATGCACATCCTAACTGTTTTTCGATGGCGATAATTGGATCTTTTACCGGAAGAGATTGTAACTGTGCTTCCAACAATTTCTGATTTTTCAGCGGCAGTTGGTTAAGTAAAGTTTCCTTGGCGCGATCACTGATAATCATGTTGCCATCTATGCCAAAGCTGAAATCTTTACCTGGTTCTAAACCAGAATTTACTAGAATGCGAAAGACATTATTTTGTGATTGCTCCTGTATTTCTTGATACTTTAATTCCCCAAAAAAAGTTTCAAAAAACCAACGGTAGCTATCAGAATCGCATTCAGACATAACCTCTTTAACTATCACATCTGTTAACTTTTCTCCCCCCAGAATTTTTTGCCAGTGTATAATTAGAGTATTAATAGCAACTCGATCACGCCGACGGAGTGCCAGGAGCAATTGACGCTTCGCCGTATTCGCATCGTCTCTATCTCGTCTGAATAAGTTGATTTTCAATCTACTATTTTGGGTTTGAAGTTTTTAGTAAATGAGATTACAATTCTTTTACCGCATCTGTTACTTAAGTATCATGAGTAGGATTACTGAAATAACGTCAAGTAACTACATATTATCAATACAGTTGCCCAAAATTTAACAATTCTACGATGCTAATTTGCAAACGAAACAAAAAGTTTATAAAAAATAGTTGAGTAAAACAACCAAATCCAGAATAATTTGCTGATTTGGAAGCAAACAAAGAACTCTAAATCCAAAAATTCAATTGTACTATTTATCTGTACTATTTCCTGGCTGAGGAAATTCCACTACAAACAGCCTTTAGCAAATATCAGGGAATAAGCCTGAGATGAGTTTTCTGTCTGGTATCAAAAATTCCGAAAGTCAATTGACAAAATAATTTTTGTCAATTGACTGCTATTTTTAGCATGATTACTAACATTATTGAAAACAGTGCTGTTAATTATACATCTATGTCATGTTTTTTAAACGCGTAAATCCTACAGTATTGATTACCTTTTTAATAATGATTTGTAAAAGTTAGGAAAAGTAGGAAAAGTAGGAAAAGTAAAAATCAATTATTCAAGGTATAATTAATTAATTTTTTTAAGTGTTTTTACATAAAAATATTGCTTACTCAACCTATAAAATGTATATTTAATGTGTGCATAATTGCAATAAATAAATCTTAGTAATCAGCATGAACAGATCAACTCTATTTCTAACTTAAAAAATCAACTATACCTAATGCATAATTTGCTTGTTTTTGCAACAGTTTAACTTTCCATTGAAGTATGAATGGCAAATGAGTAGCGCGATCGCACAACTTACTCTTCAAATTAGCCAAAAATAGAGTCAGTTTGACTACAAGTAATTAGGTAGTATCTATAGCTGAAACAGTTGAACATATTGAAAACACTTATTCAGCAATGATTCTATGAGGAACAGTGTCTAGCGCCCGCCTGTCCTATCCTGGAGATAAGTAATACTGTTGTGGGTGAGACTGTGTTTTTCAGCGTTGTGATACCGACTTATAATCGCCAGCCAATTTTAGAGAAGTGCCTCCGAGCCTTGGAAGTGCAGGAATTAAGTGCATCTAGTGTAATTACTGGTTATGAGATTGTCTTGGTAGACGATGGTTCTACTGATGGCACATTGGAGTGGTTAGCAGCACACAAAGATGAGTTTCCGCATGTGCTAGCTTTTCAGCAAGATCATGCTGGCCCATCTGCGGCGCGTAATTTGGGTGTCAACCAGGCAATAGGAGACATCATTATTTTTATTGATAGCGATTTAGTAGTGCTGAAAAATTTCTTGCAAGCTCATGCAGATGCGCTCTTGCAAGGAAAAGAGCAATTGGGTAGCGATCGCTTTTTTACCTATGGTGCAGTTATTAATACTTGTAATTTCGATAATCCCACAGAAGAACCCTATAAGCTGACAGATTTTTCCGCAGCTTTTTTCGCCACAGGAAATGTAGCAATACCCAAACATTGGTTAGAAAAAGCTGGACTGTTTGACACTAGCTTTCAACTCTACGGCTGGGAAGATTTAGAATTAGGCGTCAGGCTCAAAAAGCTAGGTTTAAAACTGATTAAATGCCCAGCCGCAGTAGGATATCACTGGCATCCAGCATTTAGATTAGAGCAAATCCCCAGCTTGATAGAAAAAGAAATTCAACGCGGACGCATGGGAGTTTTGTTTTATCAAAAGCATCCTAGATGGGAAGTGCGGATGATGATTCAAATGACTTGGCTACATCGCTTACTTTGGGGAATTCTCTCACTCAATGGCACACTTAACGAAAAGACAATGGCGCCATTGTTGCAATGGCTAATTAATTCAGGTAGACCACAGTTAGCTTTAGAAATTGCCAGAATTTTCCTCAATTGGTACAACGTCAAAGGTGTATATGAGGCCTACGCTCAATTACAAGGGGAATAGGGAATGGGGAATAGGGAATGGGGAACTCGGGGCCCCCTCTGGGGATAAGGGGCAATGGGGAATGGGGAATGGGGAATTTTCTCACCACTCACTACTCCCTAGTCACTACTCCCCATTACCAAGGATGAATGTGCTATCCTAGAAAAGTTGACTAAATTCCGCACATCCAGGAATTCGGGTGTTTCCTGCTTTGGGAAATACACCTGGGTGGAGGTTTAACCCGAATAGGAGTTAAAAAATATATGCCAGTCGTTTCATTGGCTCAAATGATGGAGTCAGGGGTTCATTTTGGGCATCAAACCCGCCGTTGGAACCCAAAAATGTCTCCTTACATTTACACTGCTCGCAATGGTGTACATATCATCGACTTGGTGCAGACTGCCCAATTGATGGAAGATGCTTATACCTACATGAGAACCCAAGCGGAGCAAGGGAAGAAATTCCTCTTCGTCGGTACAAAGCGCCAAGCAGCCGGGATTATCGCTCAAGAAGCAGCTCGTTGTGGTTCTCACTACATCAACCAGCGTTGGTTGGGTGGAATGCTCACCAACTGGGCTACTATCAAAACCAGAGCAGACCGCCTCAAAGATTTAGAACGCCGTGAAGAAAGTGGCGCTCTCGATTTATTGCCGAAAAAAGAAGCTTCCATGCTGCGTCGGGAAATGGCGAAGCTTCAGAAATACCTTGGTGGCATTAAAACAATGCGGAAAGTACCCGATGTCGTAGTGATTGTAGACCAACGGCGGGAGTACAACGCAGTTCAAGAATGTCAAAAACTGGGAATTCCCATTGTGTCCATGCTGGATACAAACTGTGACCCAGATGTAGTAGATATTCCCATACCAGCCAATGACGACGCCATTAGGTCGATCAAGCTGATAGTAGGCAAGTTGGCGGACGCTATTTACGAAGGTCGCCACGGTCAACTGGATGTGGAAGAAGATTACGAAGATTACGAGGGTGCTGAGGAAGATTACGACTACGATGAAAGCGATTATAGCGACTCGCTGATTCCCGACGACGAAGACGAAGAATAAGGTTGATGAAGTAAGCTGTTACACGTCAAGATTGCATAATTTTGATGGCTGACAACTGATGACAGATGACAGTTATCAGTCATCTGTCATCGACCTTTAGGAGTAATTATGCAACCGAGATGTGCTTGAGCTTTTGAAGACTGAAGGCTGAAATTTCATCCTTCTTACTTCATACTTCACATATCATCCTTCTGAGTAAGATAGAAATACTCAACACCCGTGAGTAATTACAACTCGAGGTCAAGTTAGGAATTAAGGCAACATGGCGGAAATATCTGCAAAACTCGTCCAAGACCTACGCCAAAAAACTGGTGCGGGCATACTGGACTGCAAAAAAGCGCTGAAAGAAACTGATGGCGACATCGAACAAGCCATAGACTGGCTACGCAAAAAGAACTTGGTTTCAGCGGGTAAAAAAAGCGATCGCATTGCGGCAGAAGGTCTAGTAGACACCTACATTCAGCCCGATGGTAGAGTAGGTGTACTCATAGAAGTTAACTGCCAAACCGATTTTGTTGCCCGTAACGAAGCATTTAAAGCTTTAGTTAAGAATCTCGCTAAACAAGCGGCGACTGCTGATAGTGTTGAGTCTTTGTTAGCTCAACCCTACATTGAAGATGAAAGCTTGACCGTAGAAGAGTTCATCAAACAAAGCATCGTCAATTTGGGTGAAAATATCCAGCTACGTCGCTTTGTGAATTTTGCCCTAGCAGAAGGCACACCAGGTGTAGTAGACAGCTACATTCACACTGGCGGTCGAGTTGGTGTGTTAGTCGAGGCAAACTCTCAAACCGAGTCTGCGGCTGCTAATGAAGAGTTTCAAAACTTGGCTCGAAATGCCGCCATGCAAGTTGCAGCTTGTCCCAATGTCGAATATGTCAGCGTAGACCAAATCCCTGACGAAGTTGTCCAAAAAGAAAAAGACATTGAAATGGGCCGGGATGATTTGGGGAACAAGCCACAGAACATCAAAGAAAAGATAGTTCAAGGGCGAATTGAAAAACGTTTGAAAGAATTGACCTTGCTGGATCAGCCTTACATTCGCGATCAAAGCATTTCCGTAGAAGACTTGGTAAAACAAGTCAAGGGTAAAGTCGGTGAAGACATCCAAGTGCGGCGCTTTATTCGCTATGTGCTGGGTGAAGGCATTGAAAAGCAAGAAAGTAACTTTGCTGACGAAGTTGCCGCACAAATGGGTAGCAAATAAATTTAGTCATGAGTCATTAGTCAATGGTCAATAGCAAACAACAACTGACTACTAACTACTGACAAAAGACTGATGACAAAAGACTGAAGCCCCTTTTAAAAACAGGTCAGTATAGTTTAAACTGACCTGTATTTTATTTATTTTCAGGAGATGCTTGGTGATGAATGGTCTTGAGTTATTAATATAAAGTTTAAAATCTCAAATTCTGACGATGATTATTTTAGAATAAATACGTACATTTGTACCATAACTAGGTTCAGGTGGTCAATCAAGAAAAGATATGGCAAGAGCAATTGAGCAAATTGAGCGGGATATTGCAGCACTGCAAGAAGCGATAGGCGCGATCGCCACAGAACTCCATAGCGCTTATGCTAGTTATCTAACTCATGCCGGGCAAGCTTTACAAAAGCAGTTGATTCTGGCCACTTACCACCTATGTACTCAAGGGTATCCTGAAAACTTTTTGAGTTTGTCATTGAATCAACGGCAACAATTGCAACAAACTATCCGCAAATTGGGTCAACAGGCAGCTGAGCAATTGCTCACTTATATTAAAACTGAGCAAGTAAAGGAAGCAGAGGAAGTAAAAGAGGTAGAGAAAGTAGAGCAAGTAGAAGAGCAACTTCCTGAGCAGCAAATAAGCAGCTTGGAAGAAGAGAGTTTAGAATCAAATTTACCCAATCTCCCCAAACCTACAGAAAGCCGCACTCCAGGAATTTACACCATACCTCTACCCTACCTGACTTCTCCTGACCCATCTAACCCCATAGAATTGGCAAAATGGCAACAAAGCCTGGAATATCTCACACAACAGACGCTAAAAAAAGTCTCCCATGAGGCTAATGTTGTATTACAAAAAGCTGGTATTTTACCGAAAAAATTACCAGAACCAATTTTAGAAGCTGCTGCGGCTGCATCAGAAGCATCTGCCGAGGTGATGCCAGGGCCACCTAACCTTTTAAACTTGGTAATTGAAATTGAAAACGAGCAGGATGCAGAAAACAGTGGACTGACACAGATTATGACTATTAATCTGCGACTGGGAGAAATAGAATTTGCCGATGCGGCACTTTCATCTGGTCGCAAGCAAATTCGTAGTATCTTAGCTAAACTAAACAAGCTAGGACGAGAGTATCAAAAAAAGCAACGGGAACGCGCAGTTGCGGAAGCGGAAGCTGTATGGCGTGCTAGTTGGTATGAATAAAGTTATGAGTTATGAATTATGAGTTATTAATTCAAAACTTATAACTCCTAACTCCTGACTCCTAACTTTTAACTCTACTGACCAATGACTAATGACACACCAGATTGGATACGATTGCACAAAGCCTTGGCAATAGAGGCGGAAAATGGCTTTACAGATTTGGTTGGTAAACAATACCGCTTCAGTGAATTTCTGAGCCTGACTTTTGGCAAGTTCCCCACAGTTTTGCCCTCTATTGAACGCCGCCACTGGCAAGAATTAGCAGTTAAATTTGCTAGTTATCCCAATCTGGGGATGGAAGACAGACAACATTTAGTAGCAGAAACTCGCAGGTATCTGTTCCAATTGCAAAAAGAGCAGGAGGAGCCAAAGGATCAGGGGAGCAGAGGTGCAGGGGTGCAGGGGAGCAGAGGTGCAGAGGTGCAGGGGAGAGCTTATCAATCCAAAGTTTACCAAAATCCTAAGTCTTCAATTGTGGCTGAAGTTAGTCGCAGACTGGCTCCGAAAACAGACCAAAAACTCAGCGAGTTACCTGAAATAGGTATGAGAAAAGCTGACAAATTGGCGGCTTTGGGTCTGTATACTGTGCGTGACCTGCTTTTTTACTATCCTCGTGACCATATTGACTATGCGCGTCAGGTGAATATCCGCGAGTTACAAGCGGGTGAGACTGTGACAATTGTGGCGACGGTGAAGCGTTGCAATTGCTTTACTAGCCCCAAGAATAAGAAATTATCGATTTTAGAACTAATAGTAAAAGATAATACAGGTCAAATTAAAATTAATCGCTTTTCTGCTGGGACACGTTTTACCAGTCGTGCTTGGCAAGAAAGTTTAAAACGTCGCTACCCAGTGGGTAGTGTTGTGGCTGCGTGCGGATTGGTGAAAGGTAGTAAATATGGCTTGACGCTGGATAACCCAGAATTGGAAGTTTTGGCAAATCCAGGAGATACCATTGAGTCGCTAACTATCGGGCGGGTAGTGCCAATTTATGCCCTGACTGAGGGAGTAATGGCAAGTATGGTACGACAAGCCGTAATTGCCGCTTTGCCATCTGCGGCTCATCTGAAAGACCCTTTGCCCCTTGGTTTGCGAGAGAAGTATGGTTTGATGGAATTGAAGGATGCGATCGCTAACATCCACTTTCCCACCGACAGCGCCACTTTACAAGTTGCCCGTCGCCGCCTGGTATTTGATGAATTTTTCTACCTGCAACTCGGTTTACTGCAACGTCAGCAGCAAGCAAGGGCTATCCAAACCAGTGCCATTCTTGCCCCCAAAGGTCAGTTAATTGAAAAATTCTACGACTTGCTGCCTTTTCAACTCACTGGGGCGCAGCAACGAGTCCTCAACGACATCCTCAACGACTTGCAAAAACCTGCACCGATGAATCGTCTGGTGCAGGGCGATGTTGGTTCTGGTAAAACTGTGGTTGCTGTCATTGCTATCCTCGCAGCAATTCAATCTGGCTACCAAGCTGCACTGATGGCTCCCACGGAAGTCTTGGCAGAACAGCATTACCGCAAGTTAGTTGGCTGGTTTAATCTGCTGTATTTACCAGTGGAATTATTGACGGGTTCTACAAAAGTTGCTAAAAGGCGACAAATCCATTCTCAGCTAGAAACTGGTGAATTACCTTTGTTGGTGGGAACTCACGCCTTGATTCAAGACCCTGTAAACTTCCGAAAATTGGGGTTGGCGGTGATTGATGAACAGCATCGTTTTGGGGTGAAACAGCGGGCGCTGTTACAACAAAAAGGTGAACAACCCCATGTATTAACTATGACAGCTACACCGATTCCTCGGACATTAGCACTAACGATACATGGGGATTTGGATGTCAGCCAAATAGATGAGTTACCACCAGGACGGCAAAAGATTCAAACCACTGTGTTGACAGGACAGCAACGCACCCATGCTTACGATTTGATGCGCCGGGAAATTGTCCAAGGAAGACAAGTTTATGTGGTGTTGCCGTTGGTGGAAGAATCAGAGAAACTGGATTTGCGATCGGCTGTGGAGGAGCATCAAAAGTTACAGGAAAGTGTTTTTCCCGACTTTCAAGTGGGGCTGTTGCATGGTCGCATGAGTTCGGCTGAGAAAGACGAAGCAATTACCAAATTTAGAGATAATGAAACGAAAATTCTAGTTTCTACCACTGTTGTGGAAGTTGGAGTTGATGTGCCCAATGCAACGGTAATGCTCATTGAAAATGCAGAGAGATTCGGCTTATCGCAGCTGCATCAATTGCGGGGGCGTGTTGGTCGTGGTGCGGCTCAGTCTTATTGTTTATTAATGAGCAGTTCCAGAAGTCCTGATGCTCAACAACGGCTAAAGGTGTTGGAACAGTCCCAAGATGGCTTTTTTATCTCGGAAATGGATATGCGGTTTCGCGGCCCTGGAGAAGTGCTAGGGACTCGTCAATCAGGAGTGCCAGATTTTACCTTGGCAAGTTTGGTGGAAGATGAAGAAGTTTTGCTGTTGGCGCGGCAAGCAGCAGAGAAAGTGATAGAAATGGATGCAACCCTAGAGCGTTGGTTTTTGATGAAAGCAGAATTGAAGTATCGGTATGAGCGGTTAATGGGTGGGGCGATTTTGACTTGATAGACCGTTGAGCGATCGCACTACCCTTTCCTCTTCAAACCAGGTATACCGATTAGCCTGTAAATATTTTATCTCTGTAAAGTTTGCCAGGAAATCCTGAGATAAGCTTGACATAGCTGGCAACAGTAGTAAAATTTACACTAACTTCAAATACAATCAAGATTATCAATAGTGTGCTTGTGAATGACACCACAAATTATGCATACTATTAGTCAGCATCTATAATTAGATGACGACATTCCGAGTCAGCTTTCTGACTTGGAAATGGCTTGATTGCTTACTAATACTAAGTTGTTGCGTTGAGATTTTATGGACAAAAGTCCACAAGATGGCAGTATTATCCTCCTCTAAGCTGGCGAGGCAGTCTCCCAGCGCGGGGGAGACTTTAGGAGGTATCATGCTTACACAGGATATTCGCAACTCGCTCATTGAAGCTACCGATCTAAATCGGCTCAAATGGGATTTAAACCATTTACAACCTGTAGATGTAGGAGAATACATTACACAATTGCCTGAACAACAGCGGGCGATCGCATTTCGCCTACTCAACAAAGGTCAGGCAATTGATGTCTTTGAATATCTACCAACAGATGTACAGGAAGAACTGATCAATTCTCTGCATGATGTGCAAGTAGTACAACTTGTAGAGGCAATGAGTCCTGACGAACGGGCAGAATTATTTGATGAGTTACCCGCAGGAGTCGTCAAACGACTTTTACAACAACTGAGTTCAGAACAAAGGCAAGCAACAGCCACTATTCTCGGCTATCCAGAAGGTACCGCTGGGCGGGTAATGACAACAGAATATGTACGGTTACGCGAAGGCTTAACTGTAGGAGAAGCACTCAGTAAAATCCGCCGTCAGGACGAAGATAAGGAGAGTATATACTATGCCTACGTGACAGATGACAATCGTACACTGGTAAGAGTTGTTTCACTGCGTCAGTTGCTTTTTACCTTTCCCGATGTCTTAATCAGAGATATTGCTAGCGATCGCGTGATCAAAGTGCGAACCGAAACTTCTCAAGAAGAAGTCGCCCAAATCATGCAGCGCTATGACTTAATCGCTATACCTGTGGTTGACCGCGAAGACCGATTGGTCGGCATTATCACTATTGATGATGTCATGGATATTTTGCAAGAAGAAGCCACAGAAGACATTCAAAAATTAGCCGGTGTCAGTGGTGATGAAGATGCTTTGTCGCCTCCCCAAGTTACCATTCGCAAGCGCTTACCCTGGTTGTTAGCAATCATGGGTTTGTATATTGGTGCAGCCAGTGCGATCGCCCCTTTCCAATCGGTAATAGCCGCTGTGCCCGTTCTGGCAGTCATTATGCCAATTTTTTCTAACACTGGTGGTACAGTGGGAATTCAAGCCTTGACGGTGACAATCCGAGGCTTGGGTGTAGGTGAAGTGACACCCAAAGATACAATGAAAATTCTCCGCAAAGAACTGTGTGCAGGCTTGGGTACAGCCTTAGCTTTAGCAGTGACAATGATTGCACTTTCCTTGATTTGGGCGCGTCCTCAAGAGCGATGGGTAGCTTTAGTTGCAGGAATGGTAATGGCAACTAACACGATTGTAGCTGTAACTCTTGGTACTTTGCTGCCAATGGGTTTAAAGCGGCTGAAGCTAGATCCGGCTTTAGTTAGCGGCCCCCTAGTAACAACCATGCTAGATACAATTGGGTTCTTAACGTTCCTTAGCCTAATTTCTGTAGCTTTGAAAATTTTGCATTTACCCAGTTAATAGGCGGAAGGGGCAAGAAATCTATAATTTGGTAGGCAAGAATAGGGTTTTTAAGCCTCTCCCCAAAACGGGGAGAACAATAAAAGCGAATTCATCAGAATCTATCGAACTCACGTGAGATTAAATCTGAGTACAGACGATTCGCCGAATCGTCTCTACAATTACGAATTACGAATTACGAATTACGAATTACGAATTACGAATTACGAATTACGAATTACGAATTACGAATTACATTAAAAAGCTGTAGAGAAGTGTTAGCCCTGGGAAACTTACTCATACCTCTACCTAGACAACTAATAGCTATTTATGCCTACTACCACCTGGAATCGTCATCACGTTCTCTCGCTAGCTGACTTTACTGCTGCTGAATACGATACTGTTTTGCAAACAGCTGCCAGTTTTCAGGAAGTGCTATCACGGCGGACAAAGAAAGTACCAACCTTGCAGGGACATGTGGTGGCGAATTTATTTTTTGAACCATCTACCCGCACTCGCAGCAGTTTTGAACTTGCTGCGAAACGCTTGAGTGCAGATATATTGAATTTCGCCGCAGCCACTTCTTCTATGACTAAAGGAGAAACAATTCTTGACACGGCGAAAACTTATTTGGCCATGGGAACTGATATCATGGTCATTCGCCATAAAGAAGCCGGAGTACCAAATGCGATCGCAGCTGAAATGGATCGTTTAGGTGTAAGAGTTAGCGTCCTCAATGCTGGCGATGGTCAACATGAACATCCTTCCCAAGCACTCCTGGATTTATTTACCATCTGTACGCTCATCGACCCAGCCCATCCCCGACTGGAACTGTTAAAAGGTAAAAAAATTGCCATTGTTGGGGATATTTTGCATTCTCGTGTAGCGCGATCAAATATTTGGAGTTTAACAGCCAGCGGTGCCCAAGTGCATCTGGCCGCACCACCTACCCTTTTACCCAAGTTATTTGCCCAGTATATCTTTGAGGAGTCAGAAGGGGCGCAAGACCTTACAAAGGTACAAAAGTCAGAAAACACCAATCAAGAGTTTATTATCTCCTCATCCCCCTCATCCCCCTCATCCCCCTCATCTCCCACTTCCCACTCGCAAAATCGCCAACTATTTCTGCATTGGCATCTAGAACCAGCCTTGCAAGATGCTGATTTCGTCATGACTTTGCGTCTGCAAAAAGAACGTATGACTGCTCATTTGCTGCCCAGTTTGCGAGAATATCATCACATGTTTGGTATTACACGCACAAAGCTGCAACTGTGCAAGCCTAACGTCAAAGTTTTGCATCCAGGCCCAGTTAACCGTGGTGTTGAAATTAGCTCTGAGTTGATGGATGATCCCGAATTTAGTCTCATTCAATCACAAGTTACCAGTGGCGTCGCCGTTCGCATGGCATTGTTGTATTTATTGGGTAGCGGCAAGACTTCAGCAATTCAAAATTAAAAATTCAAAATCAAACAGGAGCCTCTAAAGAATTAGCAAATCAAAAAATATCCTACTACAGTTATGTGTTGCTGAAAGTTATAACGAATTAAATTTGACAGGACTTATATCATATGCGGTTGAATACTTGTCATTGCAAACGAAGTGAAGCAATGGCAGAGACCTTGTGATTGCTTCGTCTACTTCGTTGCGCTCGTAATGACTTATTATAAGTAATTTGCCGGACATAATATAGCTGTCGCCAGTAGTGTTAGGACATCAACAAATGATAAAACCTAGACACAAAAAGACTTTTCACCCAGTCCCCAGTCACCAGTCCCCAGTCCCCAGCTATATTACGCAATTGTCAGATTTGTTTGCAAAAACTGGCCAAAGTTAAAAGTCAAAAGTCAAGGTTTTTGGACTTTTGACTTTTGACACTTGACTCTTATCAAGGAGATATGTACCAGTTGCGTAAGTCCTGTTTAAAATTGAAATTTACTTAATCAGCCTCAGATTTATTCTGATAGGCAGATTGTTTTAATGTTCTTACTATAGCTCAGGGAAGAATACTTCAACTTCTCATCAAAAATCAATTCTCCCGCTCGCATGAGGACAGAATTCTGGAATTTGAGACAATGGTATTGTAGAAATTTAGTAGTTCATAACTTCTGAAAATAACAGAGGTAAAGAAACTATGAAACCAATATTTATGACCACAGCAGCTTTACTCAGTAGCCTCTCTCTAGCTGTTCCTAATTCTGTAAAAGCTGAAAACTTAACTCCTGTCAGGCGCTTGCTAGAAACTAGAGAATGTATTGGATGTAATTTAACAGGCGTAAACCTCAAAGGCACTCACCTAATAGGTGTTGATTTGAGGAATGCAAATTTAAAAGGTGCTAATTTAGAAGGTGCTAATTTAGAAGGTGCAGATTTAACAGGTGCTAATTTAGAAGGTGCTAATTTAACAGAAGCCTTTGCCAGTGGGACTAGCTTTAATAATGCTAACCTGACGAATGCGGATTTAAGCGAAGCCAATTTACATGATGCTCAAGTAGATGGTGCCGTGATGATTGGAACTAATTTAAATGGTGCTGATGGATTTGATATCAATCTCGGTATCGGAGGCGGAGAATGAGAGTTATGAGTTATGAGTTAAAAACTAAAAACTCCTGTAGGGGCGGGTTTAGCAAGCCTATCTTCTGACTAATTGAGTTTCTTACAAAACCCGCCCTTACAACTCCCAACTCCTACTTATTAAACTTTATTCACCAGTGATTGATAGCTCATCAACCCAGACATTGGGAGCTACTCCGCCTGGTGTTAACTCGACCTCTTTTTCTACATAAATAATTGACTTCAACAGTTCCAAGAAATCGCCAGCAACTGTTGCTGACTCAATACTCGTCCTGACACCTTTGTTGATTATCCAACCATCGAAAGGCAGAGAAAAAGAGCCTTGTAAAGATTTCACCCCGGCATGAAGAGCGCGTAAATTATCGATAAAAATCACATTTTCAGCAGTTTCTAAACTCAATTCTTGCTCAGGGCTTGCTGCTGCAAAAACGTGGAAAAAATTAGGACTGACACTGACTTTTGCACCAATACTAGCATTACCTGTTGGCTTGGCATTCATTCTTTTAGCAGTCCCAGCACTATGGAGAAAGCCGGTTAAAACGCCATTTTCAATCAGCGACACCTGACGAGTAGGAGTTCCTTCTCCATCAAAACTTTCTGCCGCAACATTTTCTGGGTGCAGGGCATCATCATAAACTGAAAGTAAAGGAGAAGCAATTTGCTTACCTAAATCATCAGGATTAGATAGGCTTTGTTTGTCCAAAATATTTTGAGCATTGAACAAATTAGAAAAAGCACCCAACAAACTTAAAAAAGCCTCTGGTGAGAAAACAACTCGATATTTACCAGTCTTGATTTTCTCATAATTCAAGTGGCTGATAGTTTTATCGGCAGTTTCTTTGATGCAACCATCAATGTCTAGATTCTCTAAACTGCGGTTGATTCTTAAAGCACCTGCACTGCGGGGTTTTTTCCCTTCTTCCTCGGTTTTGCTGTAGAGATAAACTGATGCTAAGGAGTGAGATTCTGTTCGCACTGCACCATCGCTATTGAGGTAAAACCTGTCAATATCTCTTTGTGCCAAGCCATTATAAGGCACTCCTTGAATTGCCGGATGAGCCGCTAGTATTTCCTTTTCGGCAAGAAGTAATCTTTCTATGAGAACAGAAACAGGTGCTTGTGTAGCTTTATCATGAAGTGTATTGGCAATAGGAATAGTAGCCTCTGGACTAAAATCAGGGACATTTTCTTTAACACCAAAAAAACTAGCTTCATAAGCTGTTTTTAAAGCTAATTCTAGTCCTTTGGGATCTACATCTGTCGTACTGGTGACACCCATTGTATTGTCTTCATTCCAGACGCGAACAGTAACAACAGAGCGATTTGAAGCTTTGACTTGTTTTGGCTCACCTTGATCTACTTGCACGGTAGTTTCATCTACTGTTGAGCCATAAATATCGAACTTATTAATGCCAAGCTTGTCTGCATTATCCTTGGCATAATTTGCAATTTCATTAATACTCGCCATAATCAATTTTGGATTTTGGATTTTAGATTTTGGATTTAAATCAAGTCATTTTGGGATTAGATTTTGGATTTTGGATATTATTGCGTGTAATTTTCTTGTATGGTTATGGTTGAGAAAAAGCCATAGCTATAATCTTGAACAATCATGCCTAACCAATACTGTTGCTCATTCACAATCCAAAATCCAAAATTTCAAATCCAAAATACTTATCGTCCACCTACGGTTATCGAATCAACCTTGATGTGGGGTTGTCCTACTGTGGTGTAGATACTGCCACTCACAGAACCACAAAAACCAGGGGCAAGTTCCAAATCTTGGGAACACATGGAAATTTTATTCATAATTTCCTTGGCTTCACCGATGAGGATGGCTCCCTTTAGTGGTTTGGTAATTTTGCCATTTTCAATTAAATAAGCTTCATCGACACTAAAGTTAAATTGGCCTGTAGCACCAACGCTACCACCACCCATCTTTTTACAGTAAATACCTTTATCAACAGAGGCAAATAAATCTTCAGTTGTATATTCGCCAGGAGCAATATAAGTATTACGCATCCTACTAGCAGCAGCATAGACATAATTCTGACGCCGGCCGCTTCCAGTTCTGGGGTGTCCGGTGCGCGAAGAACCTGTTCTATCTGCTAAGAAGTTTTTGAGAACGCCTTTTTCAATTAATAGGGTTCTTTGAGCAGGCATACCTTCGTCATCCATATCAATTGTACCGAAGGCATTTTCACTCCGCCCTTCATCCCAAGCTGTCAAACTTTCATGGGCAATTTTTTCGCCTTTTTTATCAGCAAAGGGAGTGGTATTGCGTTCAATTTGAGTAGTTTCCAGCAGATGCCCACAGGCTTCGTGGAAAATAACGCCACCAAAATGATTTGCCATGATGATGGGATAAGTGCCTGATTCTACGTAATCTGCATACAGCATTTTACCAGCGGATTCTGCTATATGCTCGGCGGCTTGTTGGTAATCCCAGGTTCTCAAGAAGTTGGCATCACTGGTATTACCAGCACGTTCACCAATGGAGGCACGATTTGCACCATCAGCACACAAAAGGTTAAATCCTACTGACTGGGTGAGGCGAATGTCACGAGCAAAAGTGCCATCGCTAGCGGCGACTAACACTTCTTGCCAATCCCGGAAATAAGTAGCGCGGCGCGATTGGATGTGGCGAGCTTTTTGCTTGAGCTTGGCAGTACCATCTAGGAGGACTTCTCCCATTTCCCGAATTGAGCTACACAAAGGTAGCCATCCATCTTTGCCGCGTTTTGTAGCGTAGTCCCTGAATAATTCCAGATTAATTTCTGGTATAAAAGCATTAGGTGCTGGTAGATTTAATCCCAGGATGGAAAGACCTTTTTCTAAGGCAGCTTTCAAACCTGAGAATGAAAGGTCATTGGTACTGACATAGCAATCGGCTTTGCCGCGAAATACCCTAACTCCCGCACCTGTGCCTAGACTTGGTGTAATACTGGTGATTTCGTCATCTTCTGCACCACAATTAATGTAATTGCGACGTTCTAAGAAAAATTCGATGAAGTCTGCACCCGCTGCGCGTCCTAGTCCTAAGAGGGTAGCCAGGGGGGCTTCCCAAGTTTCATCGAATTGCTCCGTTGTAGATGAATATTGCAGGGTGGGGAGTTGGTTTGAGAGAAGTAGCGTACTTGTAAGCATGAATAGCCTCGTCTGCTGGCGTTATCAGAGATTTGCCTGAAAAATCCTGGTGTCATCAGTCTAACAAATCGGTGAAAGCCGCAGTTGGCATATAGGCAGTAGGGGTTTCCTCACCCTTACAAGGTCTATATTTTTGGTCTATATTTTTTAAATATACTTAAAGTAGCGTTTTAAGTTTAAGAATGGTTTCTCATACACAATATAACTTACATATGCAGTCAAGTAAGTTAAGGAGAAGGAAAGCACTCAAGGTATAAAACAGCGATCGCCCACACTTCATCAATGAGATTTTCCCAGCCTCAACGCCAAAGCAGAGAATCCGACAAGACAAGAGAATAAACCTACTACCCAACCCCGCCAAACTGTCAAAAGATTCACCGTTGCTGCTGCGGGAAAATGTCCTTTGGGTGCATCAGTGTCGAAGCTGAGATCCGAGTAGAATAGCCAATTTTGATTCACACGCCAGCCGACGCGATCGCAAAACTTGCACCATGTTTCATAATCAGCATCAGTTTGACCGCCGACACTTTCCCAAATTTGCTTTTGGACACTAAAACCAAAGCGTCCATTACTGAACTTTAGCCAAAGTTGGTCAATGGTATAAAGGTCGGTTTCTGGAAACTGGTTAATAGCTTCAATATTCAGCCAGCCTTGTTTTTCTCGACCAGCAATCTTCAACATCACAGCGAGAGTTTCTCGATCTGCTTGTTTCCACTCACCAGCTGCTAGCAAATCGTGCAAAGGCTTGTAGTCAATTCCCCGTTCTGAATTGAGGTCATTGATTGCAATGTCTGGTCTTGCTAAGGTTGATTTTTGTTGATGTTTGGCAGTTGGTATACGCCCTAGCCCCAAACTCTGGTTGCAGCTGCGCCCGTCAAGATTCGAGTGTAGGGCATACTTCCTGTTTTCATGCAGAGGTGAACCATTCAAAGAAGGTATTTGAGGTGTTAGCTGTTTTTGAGTTGCACAAGCTTCCACCCGCAACTGAGCGATTCTTTCAATTTCTTTGACTGCATCTATATCTGAACTAGAAGCCGCAGCATTTACCCGAATCCATAATTGCTCTGCTAATTCTAGATTCTGACTAACTTCAGCTTGCACAGCATCTATTTGTAGCTTGCTGATATCATGCTTAGTTGCATGTTTAGGTGCGAGAATCAAGCGGGACTTGATCGGCTCAGCTATGATATGAGGTGTTTGTCGAGCCTTCTGATAGTGGTATGCAAGTTGCGGTACTCGAAAACCGAGATACTGATTCAGCCGCTCAACAGTGGCACATTGTCCCTGAGTACCTAAGCCTTCTAGTAGCGCATGGGTAAAGACACCTTTTTGTAATGCGTCAATTTCATAGGAATATTCATCTGGACTACAGGATAGGATACTGATAACTCCAGTTTGACGTGCTATTGTTTGTGTGTGTCGCCCAATTCCTTCTCCACTGTTCTTGTGCTGCCGGCGACAAGCATCTAAAATCAGGACGATATTATCAGCTCCACAACGGTTGAGGCATTCGGTGAGATCACTAATGGAAATAGCTGTGTTTTCTATGTCCTCTGGATCTCCATCAGAAGGCATGAGGTAATCTTGGTTAGCGTCTACCATCCCATAACCGCTAAAGAAAAACCAAAAGTTATCTCCGGCCTCCATAAAGGGTTTTGCAAATAACTGCTGTAACAGTCGCAGCAAGTTAGCACGGTAAGGACGAGTGGGTTCGCTACCAAGATCCGGTGATTCATCAGAAAACCAGAAAACCCGATCAAAACCTGCTTCGTTGCGAAAAAACTCTTGGATTAACTTTGCATCCCGCTTGGCATACTTTAGCGGTTGTAGGAAGTCGTACTGATTAATACCAATCGCCAACGCCCAGTTTTTTACCATCTCAGTTTTTATTGCTTTTGTAACTTGAGTTTGATATTTATACGCACTTGTATAAGGAATTTCCGGTGAAAGCAGATCAAAATTAACAGGACTTACGCAACTGGCACACATATTTTCTGCGATGGCAGTCAATAGTCAAGAGTCAAGGGTCAAAAAACCTTGATTTTTGGACTGTTGAACGCCAGTTCGTTCAAGTCGGTCAACCCTTTCGGCAATCGCTCATGGGGGGAACCCCCAAGACCGCGTTGCCTCACCACACGACTGGCTCCTTTTGACCTAGTACAACCCACACGAGAAAAATATGACAATGCGCGTAAGTCCTAATTAACAATCAAGGTTCCATAAATTTTAGGATCTATAAAGTTCATAATATGTATTTTAAAATACATATTATGATTGCGGTCTAAATAATTGCGCGGAGGAGTATAGACTAAGAAAATAGTGGACGAGACAGACTAGCCCTCAAGCTGGCTCCGGTACGCCCTGTAAAAATCCATACTACAGAGCGTCCAAAATCACGAAAGATACGAATCATGGATTCTCTGGGGTAGGAAGAGGAGATGGGAACAGGAGTAAAAGTAATACCATGACTACCTAGAACGATAGTGGCTATTGCTTTGGCTCTGGGCATGTGGAAATCAGAGGTAATCAGGTACAGGTGCTGAATCTGACGTTGTTTAAAATCTGAAACGAGGGTTGTAAAGTTAGTAACGGTGTCAGTAGCACGGTAGTCAAGGTGAAGGCGATCGCTTGGAGTACCCGCAGTTTTGAAAATGGCTTGGATTTCCTCTGGAGGGTTACCACTGGAAATCCAAATATCCAACGAGGGATGTATTTGAGCAAATTGGGCAGTGAATTTTTCTCGATATGGGCTACCACCGAGGGTGACAATAGCTTGGGGTTGTGGGGCTTGGTAGGAAGCGATCGCTAATCGAATGGGTATGAATAACAGCAGGATCAGCATAAAACCTGCTAGAGCAAAAATCCAATACTGTCTCACAAGATGAAATACTTTCATCAACAGACTCACTGATTTGCTAGTTCTTGATTTCTGACTCTATTTTGCCGTGCGCGATCGCTCTTTCCTGATGACTAATACTAAGAGTGAAAAAAGCAAGCTACAAATTCAAAAATTACGAATTGGTAGAAGATGAGGTTTTAATATCCTTGCGTTCTACATAATAAGAACCCAACACCAAAGCATCCATGTGTGTTCTCAAAAAGCACTGAATGGCTTCTTTTGGCGTTCTGACGATGGGTTCATTTTCATTGAGGGAGGTATTCAAGATAATGGGAACACCAGTACGTTGGGCAAAAGTATTAATCAAGTCCCAATAGAGAGGATTAGTTTGACGACTGACAGTTTGTAAGCGGCCAGTACCATCAACATGGGTGACAGCAGGAATTTGTTCTCTTTTTTCTGGGCGAATTTTAAACACCTTTTCCATGAATGGTGTTGGTGCATCAATCTCAAAGTATTCACCTACGTGTTCTTCGAGAATGCTGGGAGCGAAGGGACGGAACTTTTCCCTAAATTTAATTTTGAGGTTGATAATATCGCGCATATCAACACGGCGCGGATCGGCAATCAGGGATCTGTTGCCTAAAGCTCTAGCAGCAAATTCCATTCTGCCTTGAAACCAACCAACTACTTTACCTTCACAAAGGGCATCAACAACTTGGTGTAATAGTGCTTCTCGGTCTAGATGTTTCGGTTGCAAATCGTGGGATTGCAATGATAGCAAGCATTCTTCATCAGAAAACTCTGAACCCCAGTATGCATGGTTCAAAACAAACTGACGTGGTTGCTTGAGGACATGATTCCAAACAAAGAAAGCTGCCCCAATTGATGTACCATTGTCAGCTGCCCCCACCGGGATATAGATATTTTTGAAGGGAGTATTTTGAGTAATCTTACCATTAGCAACGGAATTCATTGCCACACCACCCGCCAAGCAGAGATTTTCACTTTGAACGCGATCGCTTAGCCGGTTAAGTAGATGAAAAATAATTTCTTCTGTCACCGCTTGCACAGAACTAGCAATGTTCTGATGCTTGGGGGTAACTTCTGAGTAGGGTTGTCGTGCTGGCCCCAATAATTTTTCTAATTCTGGGCTGTGGAAAGGTTCAACAATGGGCGCTCCATTATCCCACTTCATGGCAATGCCTTGTTCGTGGTGAGTGAAGTAATCAAGGTTCAACTCAAAACTATCACCCTTGGGATAAATAATTTTGCGGAAGGCTTCTAAATATTCTGGTTCTCCATAAGGTGCCAATCCCATGACTTTATATTCATCTCCATAGGCAGGAAAACCCAAATAAAGAGTAATGGCATTGTAAAGATAACCGATGGAGTGAGGATAGTGAGTGCGAGAGAAATACTCTAGATGGTTGCCTTCACCAGCAGCAGCAAGGGTACTCACAAAGTCTCCCATGCCATCCACGGATAAGATCGCCGCTTTTTCAAAAGGGGAAACAAAGAAGGCACTGGCTAGGTGAGTGGTGTGGTGTTCCAGTGAATGGATGGTGGCTTTGATATCTTGCACTTGACAGTAGCAGGCTTCTGCTAACTGCTGCTGGAGGCTGGCGGATTTACTTTGTTTGTTAAATCTATCTAGAAGCGACGATAGCGAGGGACGTTGTTGCAGGGTGAACAGGAGTTTACGATTCAGGTTAGCTTTGGGGTTAAAGGATACAGCTACGTGATCCAAGTCTGCGGCACTAATACCACCAACTTTCAGGCAATAGCGGATAGATTCTGCGGGAAATCCAGCCCAATGTTTGACTCTATTAAACCGTTCTTCTTCAACTGCGGCAACCAGCTGACCGTTTTGGATCAAGCTAGCAGAGGCGTCACCGTGGTAAGCATTGATTCCGAGAATATTCATATGATTAAGACTGAGTTTAGTAACCTGAAATATTTAAATTGCTCTGATAATTAAGGGTGGGGAATATTGGTGAGGGTGAGCAGCGCCCGCAACCTAGCAGTTATAGCATGGTTTTATTTGGATTCAGCATCACCCTCTATATAATTATTTGACTCCAAGTAAAGCGACATGGCCTGCCGTTCTGTAGGGATTTATTCCTCCATTGCTGGTATTTAAGAGATGGACACTCTTGCAACAACGTTTAATTTGCTTGTAATGATTGAAAACTGAATAAGAGTAGGTTAGTCCATCGCCTTCTAAGATAGTGTACCCCTTACCTTTAGTTTTAATGAAGTCGGCAAAGCCCCATAAACCGAAAGCATTTATTAGCTGTTTGATCAACCTGGACGATGGTGAACCTTGTCCAAAGTTATTAGAATCTGATATAAATATTGCTTTTTTAGCAACCCGCAACATTTCGGATACTGCTGTTTCTGACCTTCTGATATGGTGTAATACTCCAAATTCACACACCAGATCAAACTGCCCGTCATCGAACTCAATCTGGGTAGCATCACCACTAGTTAGTTCGTCATCAGATAAACCATTAGAATATCCTATTTCTCTTAATTCTTTGACTGGTTCTATACCAATTATCTGAATATTAGGTCGTTTGTTCTTAATGTAACTTAATGCTCGTCCTGTTCCTGAGCCAACATCCAGAATAGACTGAATCTCCAGATAATCCAAGGCTGCCACCATAAAACCTAATGCCAAAAAATGTTCATCCTTCGAGCTGACGTGTACTTGATTGTATTCATCGGCTGTTTCAGCGTAGTAGCGTCGCTGCAATTCGATTTCTTGTTGTTCTTGCAAATTCATAGGTTATTAACCGTTTAATTAATGCATTTTTACTATTTGAACCAATCTGATTTTTGTATTTTCACATATCTATCTTTTGAATTTTCTCATACTCAAATAGCCTGATTGCCAACAGAATTTCTGCTAAAACCCGCTGAAGTGCATAGTACCAACCATGCCAACCATCAAGAATACCGCCTTTGAGAATCAGGCAATAAATTAAGATGATCAAGGGAGCGAGGATTTTTTGTTTACGAATGCGATCGCTAAAACTAAGTTCACTTTCTGGTGTTTCTATTATCTTTTTAGCTTCAATCACCATGTAGCGATCCTGTGCCCACAACCACCGGCTTAGGGGTTTGCGATCGTCATGATGAATATAAGCAGATAGCGTACTCGATTTACCCTCTACGCAAACCCTATGGGCATGTCCATCATCTTTGTAAATCGCTTTTTGTTTTTTATAGAGTACCTTTCGGGGGGGAAGTAGAGTTCCACGCAAAGGTTTACCAAAGATACAATACTTGAATCTGACACTGTAACTGTCTACATCAGACTCTGTTGGCAGTGTTTTTATTTCATTAATTAGCTCATCAGTTAAGACATAATCAGCATCTAGAGAAAGCACCCATTCAGATGCAATTTTTCCTAAACCATAATTACACTGTGATGCAAAAGAATCAAATTTTCTTTGAAAAACTTGTATTTGTGAATAGGAGTGTAAAATCTCTAAAGTTTCATCGGTGCTGAAGCTGTCAATTACTACAATTGACTTTGCCCAGGTGAGACTCTCCAGGGTGCGACGAATATTTGGAGCTTCGTTGTAAGTAAGAATCAATGGAGTTATGTCTGACGGTAACATAAGATGTTTTATAGTTAAATAATATTAAAATTTATTTTATATAAATCTTGACAAATCAAGATAATGGTGTGAGTTTAAGGAAGCAACTTGATGTTATTGCAATACGGTTCGGATAAGTTTTTGAGAGATGAGCACAGAGGAAATAACTTATACAATAACTCTTCCCTGGTTGCCTCAAGAAATAGCTTTCTTAAGCGAACTGTATTAGATGCTATTGGACAACAGCAGCTACAGCCACACCAGGAGTGAAAAGAACGAGAATACTTACATCTAGTGCCTCTGGCAGCAATAGACCAAAGTTTTTGGTGTAGGATGTTAGGGTAAATAGATCTCAAACTAACCCTACTCAATTACCGAAATTTTAAATAGATTCTATTGACGTAGGAATCGAATTGATTGCCATCTGAATATGATCTTAAGGGAACTTTAGGCCCAAATGGTAATGGAAACAAGGTGTAAGTCACTGCTACAATCAACCGATGCTTATTTTTAGGAACCAGAGAACGGTGGAGTACGTAGCTATTCTCAAGCCAAGCAAAGCCTGCCTCACCAGTAAGTTTTATTAAGTTATCTTTGATAGGGAAATCAGGATTATTAATGTCTAAATCTCTGGTTTTAGGTGGCAGTAACCATGTGTGGGATTTTTTAATATATGCATGGGGGCCAGAATCTTCATCGACATCAGTTAAATAGATAAACAACTTAATTTCTGACCAATCATCCACGTCTCTATGAAATTCTCCGGGATGTGTAAAATATCGTTCATTTGAATTTGCGTGAGCATCAAAGCCAGACAATAACCACCAGATGTGTATCATAGAAATTGTGGGCTTTGCTCCAAATATCTCCTCAATTATGGTTAAAATTCTTTGATTATTAGCCAGTTCTAATACATGGGGAATGTTAATTGTGTCTTCAAGTTTATAATAGGCATGAATACAGGATTTAGGAGCGAATCCTGGGGCGATAAATGTCTCTCTTCCTGGTCTTTGACGATCTGTGCATAACTTTGTGGACAAGTATAACTTGATATCTTGAATTTGAGTTTTTGTCACAAAGTTTTCCAAGACTAGCAACCCATTTTGTTTCAAAGATTGAAGATCTTTTTGGATTTCATTATTTATTTTACGATTTGTAGTTTTGGGAAGTATGTAGGAGAAGAAACTTCCTACCAATTTCCGATATTTGGGATTCAAAATTAGCATTTGAAAATAGTATAAAGTCCATTTGTAATCAGTCAAAGCTTGTTTGATTAATCGGACGTATCTGGCTATTTTCGTTTCCATTGCTAGAAATTTTTTGGCAAAAATTAAAAAATACTGAAATATATATCTAGCAATTTGATTACATAATCATGAAATCAAGTTACTAGACATACACTACATTACCATAATTTGTGCTTGATATCTAGCTAGTATTTATTGGATATGAACACTGCAATATATGCTTAATAGCAAGTTATTATGTATCTATTTTATACATTTTATGATGTACTGCTTGCTGCACTATGAAATAGGTTTTCAAATTGGAAATAATTAGGATTTCAAAAGAATAGTTTGATAAATGTCAACCATTTTGGCTGCTATTTTGTCCCAAGTATATTGTTCTAAAATTATTTGACGAGCGCGATCGCCCATATCTTGAGCTTGTTGAGGATGAGTGAGATGCTGTTCAATGGCTTGGGCGATCGCTACCACATCGAGTTCGGGAACGTAACCTAGTTGGTTTTCCCGAACAACGGCAGCTAAAGCCACACCAGGAGTCACAACGACGGGAACCCCCACAGCCAAAGCCTCTAGAACTGCAATGCCAAAGTTTTCAGCGTAGGATGTCAAAGCAAATAAATCTGAGCCTTGCATAAACAGGTTTTTGGTTTCTCCAGCCACAAATCCCACAAAATGAGTGCGATCGCGAATGCCACTTGAAACTGCAAGAGACTCAATTTCCGCTTCGTATTCCTTAGTACCACTGCCTGCTACTACAAAGGTGAAACGGTAATCTGTAAGTTTACCTAAAGCGCGAATCAGATAGTCTAGTCCTTTTTTGGGATGCAGACGGGATAAAAATAAAATTACAGGTTCATCTGCTGGAATCTTAAGATGTTGCCGGAGTTGATCGCGAGCATTAGGGATAGGAGAAGGAATAGAGAGTCCGTGGGGTAGGACAAAACTAGGAACATCCAGCGCTAAACGAGAAACTTCTTGCTGTTCTTGAAAAGAAGTCAGGTGAAGCGCCCGACTAGACTTGAGGTTAGCCCGTTCGATCAAGTTGAGATAAATTTGTTTTTTGTAAGCACTTTGCTGAAGTGACCATTCGCAAAGTTGTCCCAATGGTCGAATAATGTAGGGAATACTTTGAAGACGAGCGATCGCCATTGCCGCTGTTGAAGCATAGGAAAAAATAGCGTGGATATGTAGTAAGTCATAATTGGAAACATGTTGCCACAACCAAGCAGTTAGCTGACTAGAAAAAGCAAATTCTCTGATAGAGTGAACTTGGGGAGAAAAACGCGAAAAAAACCGAATTGGAACTTGCTGATATTCTATACATTTGCCAAGAGGTACATCGAGTAAATCATTGCCATTATCATTAGTAGTGGCAATTTCACTTGCAATACCTGTCTTTCGTAAGGCTTTAACTGTTTCTAGAACTGCTTGACTAGGGCCACCTCGTACTGACGCAACTGAAGGAATAATGTGTAGGACTTTCATGTGTATCCAAAACTTTGGCGTTTTGAAAAAATAGCTTACCAAGGTCATTATCTTTGTTTTATCATTCTGGAGAGATAAATAAAACAAATCTTGGTTATAACCACATAATAGCCCCCAAATCTACTTCATAGAAATTGTTGGCTTAGCTCCAAAATTTCAGTTTTTGATGATTCTTTTTGAATGTTATTAGATGGATCATGCATTAACTTGCTGCCACCAATACTGAAGAATTGCGAGACTCCAGCGACGATACCATAATTTGAGGTTAATATCTTTGCCCAGTTCATGGGCTGGGAAATAATCGCTCCACTCGTTCTCTATCCATTGCTGAAAAGGAAAAAAGAATCCTCGTTTGGGACGATTAAGTAACCAATTTGGTAGCTCAGGAATTGCCTGAATTAATAATTGTTTACCTGGTGCTAGCCGCATTGTGCTAGGAATAGAAGCGATCGCTTCTAGTAAAGTCTTATCAACTAAGGGGACTCGCAATTCTAACCCCCACGCCATACTCATAACATCGCTGTCTCGTAATAATTGATTACGCATATAACAGCTGAGTTCTAATAAGCTTACTTCATCTTCTAAAGTTGGGAGATTTTTGGCTAGGCTAATATCCTGAAAAATACCCCTCTCCCAAATGGAAAAAGGCAGTTGAGTCGGGGAATCTTTGAAGTAATAGTGAAGAATTTTCCTGGCTTCAGTGTGGGAGAAAATACCCCTGAAACTGCCGTAGGCTGCTGCTGTTGTTGGTTTTTGTTGTAAAAAGTCTCCTAAACGCTGCATTCTTGGTGATTTCCCCAAAAGTGCTAATCCTCTACCCAGACTAGTACTGATGGGTTGAATTTTGCTGAGTTGCTGTCCCCAGCGCAGCATCTTTGGTACTTGTTGAAATGTCTTATAACCACCAAAAAACTCATCTCCCCCAAGTCCAGATAATACTACTTTCGTGCCATCTTTGTGGGCAACTTGAGAGACACAAAAAGTATTGAAACCATCAATACTGGGTTGGTCAATACTTGCTAAAAATTGAGGTAAGAGTTCTCGCCCTAAGGATGCCGAAACTTTATATTCTGTATGGTCAGTACCAAATTCTTGAGCAATTTTTTGAGCCAGTTCTCCTTCATTCCACTCATTTTCTGCAAAAGCAATTGAGTAAGTGCGTAAATTCCCTTTTTGAGTTTGACGTGCTAAGGCGACAACTGAAGTAGAATCAATACCACCACTGAGAAATATTCCTACTGGAACATCGCTGATAAAATGATGTTCAGTAGAATCAATCAGAGCCTTACGGACTTTCTCTTGAGCTTCTGTGAGAGAAATTTTTTCAGGAGTAAAGTCAATTTGCCAATACTGCTGTTGGATAAGTTTATCAGAATGCCAATGTAACCAATGACCAGCGGGTAAACAGTGAATATCTTCAATTAATGTGTAAGGTTCTGGTACTGATCCGCTCAATAAATAGCCATATAAACCTTGTGGATTTAAGGCAATTTTAGGTAATTTAGAAGCCAGAATTGCTCGCAGTTCTGAGGCAAATACTAAAGTTGAGCCAGATTGCCAATAGTATAGTGGTTTAATTCCTAAAGGATCGCGAGCAATAAAACAAGTTTGTTCTTGATTATCCCAAATAGCAAAAGCAAACATGCCGCGCAAATGTTTTACACATTCGGCTCCTTGATGCTGATAAAGTTTCAGGATCACTTCAGTATCTGTTTGTGAATTAAATTGCTCTCCTTTTGTCTCTAATTCACGTCGCAATTGTCGAAAGTTATAGATTTCTCCATTAAAAGTAATCCAGTAGCGACCGTCAGGTGTAGACATCGGCTGATGTCCAGCAGTGCTGAGGTCAATAATCGAAAGGCGAGTATGAGCAAAAGCAACTTGTCTATTTGGGGAAATATAAATTCCTTGGTCATCAGGGCCACGATGCTGTAGAGCAGTTTGCATCCTCAACATCAAGCTTTCCAAGTTATTTTGGATTTCAGTGTTAGTTAAAATTCCGGCAATGCCACACATAACGATTAATATTAAGCAGTTTTCACAGTATGATTTAGGATAATATCTTGGTAAATTCCACGCATTTTCATTGCTACTTTATCCCAAGTATATTGTTCTAAAATTATTTGACGAGCGCGATCGCCCATATCTTGAGCTGCTTGAGGATGAGTGAGATATTGTTCAATGGTTTTGGCGATCGCCAGCACATCCAGTTGGGGAACGTAACCGAGTTGATGTTGTTCAACAAAAGCAGCTAACGCCACGCCAGGAGTTACAAGGACGGGAACACCCACAGCTAAAGATTCTAAAACTGATAAGCCGAAGTTTTCCGCATGGGATGTCAAGACAAATAAATCTGAGCCTTGTATCAGTAGGTTTTTCGTCTCTCCAGCCACAAATCCAGTAAAATGGGTGCGATCGCGAATGCCAGTTGAAATCGTAAGAGCCTCAATTTCCGCTTCGTATTCTTTAGCACCACTACCTGCAATTACGAAAGTAAAACGGTAATCAGTGAGTTTACCCAAGGCGGGAATCAAATAATGTAATCCTTTTTTAGGATGCAGGCGTGATAAAAATAAAATTATCGGTTCATCTACTGGAATATTAAGATGTTGCCGGAGTAAATAACGGGCATTCAAAATCAGCTGAGGTTGGGAAAATCCGTGAGGTAATACAAAACTAGGTACATTCAATCCCAACTGGTCTACTTCTTGCTGTTCCAGTTGGGAAGTCAGGTGGATAGCTTGACTATGGTTGAGGTTAGCTTGCTCAATTAGCCGCAGGTAAATTTGCTTTCTGAGGGCGCTTTGCTGCAAAGACCACTCGCATAGTAAGCCATGTGGAATTACAATATAAGGAATATTTTGGCAACGGGCAATGACCATTGCAATGGTAGATGCATAAGAGAAAATAGCGTGAATATGTAAAAGGTCATATTGGGAAATGTTATGCCATAACCACACTGTTAGTTGCCAAGAAAAAGCGTACTCTCTTAAGAATTTGACAGTGGGAGAAAAGCGAGGGAAAAACCACACTGGAACTTGTTGATACTCAACTCGCTTCTGTAAAGGAACATCAAGTAAGCCATCACCATTGTCATTTGTTGTAGCAATTTCGGCATCAACATTCTTAGCCCGCAATGCCTTGACCATATCCAAAACAGCAAGGCTTGGGCCACCTCGGATCTGAGGAACAGAGGGAATGACATGAAGAACTCTCATAAAGGAGATCCGAGCAGTGTTTAAACAAACAGACAACAGCAAGAAAATTAAACTCTTTTTTATTTAATTGAAGATTTTTCATTAATAGCTTGCTGATAAAGTTTAATATACTCGGAAATCATTTTTTGTGCTGAAAATTTTTGAGAATTAACAAATCCTTTGGGTTTAAGTTCTCCTAGTGTTGGAAGATAGTAAATAATTTTTGCTGCTGTTTCTTGAGGCTGGTCTGGTTCTATATATATAGCTGCTTCTCCTCCTACATCCTTCATCGGAGAACGGTTGGAAGTAAACACAGGACAACCGCAAGCTTGAGCTTCTATAATTGGCCAACCAAAGCCTTCATAAAGGGAAGGAAAAAGTAAGGCTGTAGCAGCAGAATAAAGACATCGTAAATTTTCGTTATCAATTTCTACTAACTCTATTACTTTTTGAGCCAAATTATGTATTTTGATGAACTGGCGCATTTCCTCAGTCATGGGTTTACCTACCATAACCAAGTAAAATTCTGGTTGTTGCAGTTGCAGGATCAGTTGAGAAAATATTGATAAAACTCCCAACCGATTTTTATACCAGTGATTTGCCCCTACATGCAGAATGAATTGACAATTACCAGGGATACCCAAAGTGTTTAAACGTTGCTGTACTTCTGGAGATGGCATAGGGGTATAAGGATAGTTTAAACCCATAGGAATCAGAGATACAGCACTCTCATCAAGAGAAGCAAGACGTAACACATCGCTTCTAGTCTGTTCTGAAACGCAAGCAACTTTTTGCGCTTGGTTGAGTCCCCTCAATACCATCTGCTGCAATTGTTTACCAGTCCATCCAGTTTGATGTTCCAGAAATTCTCCTAGACCAGCACGAATTGGGAATAAGTCATGACAAGTGACAATATGGGGTACATTTTGTAAATATTTTGTGTAAAATGCATTACCTTGGTCACATATATGCACTATATCTGCCCAAGGTAATGCTTGACGTAATTGTGCTGGAAAGAGAATTAATTTATCAATGTAGCCTAACCATTTTCTCAAGACATTTGCTGATGAAACAAGGTTACCAAACCAGGGATTTGGACGAATAATTCGCACTTGATGTCCACAGTGGGTTAAGTAATTCTCCAACATGGAGGCAAATATATCCATGCTTTGAATTGCATCTGGTTGATAATTCCCTATCAACAAAATTTTCATTTGGTGTTATGAACTTGGTTTTTGTTTAGAGTATTTTGATTTAAGATACCATCGAAAACGCTTGGCATTAATGATTGCCTCAGCAGGTAATAGAGATTTTAGGATAATTTTATTCAGTCCCTCTAACGTTTTGGGTAACAACTGCTTTTGTAGTTTTAAAATATCTGGCAGTGTCATGGTGGCAATTGAAGTGTTAGGAAAAGCCGGGTAATCTCTTCTAAAACCAAATCCCAGGTAATCCATAACTTCTGGAGTGAGATTTTCTAGATACTCGGTATTTACTATATTTTTTTCACCATGTCCAATATTGTCGTTACCAACCTGATCAACTTGAAAAAGTAAGGTAGTTCTGTTGTAGGTTTTATCATGAAAAGGTTCTGCTCTGTGGATTCCGTGGATATCGCACAGAATAAAGCTTCCCTTTTTCATTGGAAATGTCAGAATATCTTCGCTATATTTACTTTCAATATAACTATCACTTAGATAAATTTCATGGCTATATTTTCGAGACCATTTATGAGAGTCTTTGATATATTGAAAGGCATTTTTTTCTACATCTGATAAATAAAATAAAAATAATAAACCTGGCATATTATGTTTTTCAGACAACTGCTTGCCAATCTGGCGATTATTATCTGTATGCCAGGGCATATGCGAATTTTTAGAAGTTTGATAAACTCGATGATTGGTGAGTTTGTAATTATCGGTAAAATATTCTTTGCAAATATCTAAAACTTTTTGGGACGTAATGACATCATAGGTTTTTTTTGAGCTAGCTAGGCAATGGGTTAAAAATTTAATATCTTGAGCTACAACTACACCGACATCATTAGTATTGAGCAGCAGTTGATCGAAATCAATTTCTTGAACAAGTTCATCAACGTATTGTGGATTCAATGCTTGCTCAAAAGCAAAGTATCCTTTAGTTTTCAGGTCATTAACTATTTCACTGGTGCTGAAGTTGAGAAAATCTGGATTAAACATAGATTCATCTCCTTGAAGTTGACCGAAAATGGTTTTCTAAGTAGCTGCCAAGAGTTTTTTGAAAGCGTTCAAAACCAAATTCCTGAATTACTTTTTCTCTTAAAGCCTCTGGTTGATAGATTAGGCAATTAGGATAAGTACCTTGGAGAATTTGAATTACAGTTTGAGCGATCGCGTCTGTATCATCTGGGTCAACAAGTGCGCCTAATTTTCCTTGACAAAGGGCGTCTAATGCTCCATCTTTGTTACCTCCAAGAGTAGGCTTACCACAGGCAAGTGCCTCTAGATACACAATACCAAATCCTTCACCTTTACTCGGCATGGCAAACAAATCGCAGAGATTGTAGTGAGAGTTAAGTTCTGCGTCAGGAACGTAACCAGCTAATGTTACGCAGTCTTGGAGTTGAAATTTAGCAATCAAATCTTCAACTCGCGGTCGGTCGTCTCCTTTACCGACCAAAATATAATGAACATCGGGGATAGCTTGACGAATTTGGGGTAAGGCAGTGAGAATTTTATCGTAGCCCTTATACTGCTCTGACTGAGAAAGACGAGCGACAGTGAGTATTATAGGTTGTTGGGGTTTCAAGCCATATCTTTTGAGCAGACTATCAGGCTTAGGTGCAATCTGAAAATTATCGGCATCAAAGGTATTGGCTAAAACTACAACTTGATCGGGGTCAAGGTTTTGTTCTTGGAGGATGCGATCGCGAGTGTAATGGCTAACTGCTAAAATGCGATCGGCATGTTTAAGTGCTGTCTGTCGATTGGAGTTCTGAAGGTTCCAAACTTCAATCCCATGTGCTACAACCCAGTAAGGAATGCCCAATAGCCGTTTCAACAGATACGCAGGAACGCTGAAGTTGAGATGCGTAGATAATATTAAGTTTGGACGCTGCCAAAAACCCAAACCAATCAGTTGAGCTGCGAAAGCTGGAGTGCGTAAAGATGAGGGCCAGTTACCAGTGGGATGAAAGCACAAATTAGCTGATTTTGTTGGTACATCAGTATCGTGCTTAATCAAAATATCGTAGGCGAAATTCGGGTAGAGAGTTTGCAATGCTTGGAAACAGAAAGACGAGTAACGCTGGATTCCTCCTGTCGCGTTAAATAGATCTGGACACCAAAGGTGGCAGTGATATCTAGATTTGTGCATAGCTATAGATCGCCATATTTTTATTGTTCCTCTAATTAACGCTTAGGAGTCTTATCGATAAGAAGCAGTTCCTAAAGTCCTTAACGACCTTGCTTTTTGCAGATAAAACTTCTTTAGCAGGTAAACCAGAACCACTGAGCCTGCTATTGCTCCTACAATTTCTACTAGAGAACCGCCAGGATTAATAAAAGCTAGTCCAGGCAGAAACCAGCAAGTAAAGTCTTCCCAATTACCAGAGATTAATTTTTTTGCTGCTACTATATCTATGACTCGTAGCACCGTCCCCAGAACGGCAAATCCTAAAACTATTCCCTGTGTTCCAAAGTTGATATAGAACTCTAAAACATTTCCCACCCCTACACTGGTTCCTTCACCAAACTTGATACCTGTATATCGGCTCACAAGATCCCCACTACCTCCGCCTACTGGCTTATTTGGCCATAAAATTCGAGGAACTACTGCTATTGCTGCCTCTTCCAAAGTTTCACCATTAGCATAATCAATGGCGCCGCTGGAGATGTATTTAACACCTAGACCTACTTGGGGATTAAGATTGAGACGACCATCAATTAGTTCTAAATGTTCATGCTTTAACGGATTAAAAAATTCTAAGTTACTTAGTGTTTTCTGTAACTGCTCAATTCGTGCCTCAATTCCTTCTCCACCCCAAACTTTTGCACGAATTTCCTCGCGATCGCGAAAGTAGTTTATATAGAAGGATAAACCAAATGCCAGAAACAATAACAAAATGATGATGCTCTTCCAACGTGGGCGGTAAAAATTAAATACGAAGGTCAGCACAGGCACAACTGCCATCACACCAAAACCCGCAAATCCCGAACCTAATATACTAATGAAGGGGATACAACCGCTCAGCAGCAACCACCGTAACAAGGCTTGTTTATCCCGCATACACCAAGCTTTCCAGCAAACCAAACATAACCCTGTGGACAACAGAGCAAAACCTGAATTGACCAAGACACTAATGCTAGGAATGTGACCAAAGATTGGCCCTAAAACAAAATAAAAGAACACCCCCAATAACATGTAATTTTTGGGAAATTTTAAGTTAGGCTGACTCGGTACATCCCACAATCTTGAAGGTTTGAAAATTTTCGCAACCAAGGGAGCGAGGATAATACTGCCAACTCCAAATCCTATGACACCATAGACAGTTTCTGTAAAACCTATAGCTGTACTAGCTAGGGAAATTTTTTGGCTAATTAAATAGGCAGACTTGGGTCTGTACCACGGGAAGGCATAAATCATAGCTCCGAACCAATGCAATATAGATAGCTGGAGCAAATAAATCATTGGCAGACCGACGCTAGGTAATTTCTTATTCCACTGATTGCGGATTACTAAACCTACAACTACAACCCAAATGAATAGCCAAAAGGTTAACCACTGCCGCTCTTCCATAAGATTATAGTTATCCGAGCTTTTAATTCAGTAAAATAGAATTTTAACAAAGCTGGCTACTATTTTTGTCTAATAAAGAATTTTAGTTTGTTTTTGACATTCTCTCAAGCTTAGCAACAAGATAAACACAACCTGAAAAGCTTGGATAAACCTCGTAGTATTTAGTGTAATTAAAGATTTGAATGCACGCCTTCCAAGAGCATAAATCCTTTGGACATACAGATGACGTAGTTCACGAGATTCTAATAAATTAATATACTCAGGTATAATTTCTAAAAATTCTGTAATATCTAAATGCTTCTGAAATGATTTAGAAGACACACTACCTGTAGATAATCTATACAAAATTAATGTTCTGGGAATGTACTCTACAGACCATCCACTATGAAGATAGCGCAATAACCACTCCCAATCAGCTTGATATGAAAATTTTTGATTAAAGCCTCCGCAATTTTCAAAAGCTTTAACTCGAATAGCACAGCCTGATATATGCCACCAACAACCTTTCAACAAGGTACCTCTGACAGATTTATCATTACCTTCAATTATTTCAATTTCTCTACTAGGATTATCTTCTCCCTGTTTTAAAGACCCATCAGGCATTAAACTATCCCAGCTTGAGCAAATACTACCTACCTTTTCTGAACAAGCTTCTATCCTGCCAATCATCATCTCTAGCCAATTTTTTTTGGCGATATCATCGGAGTGCAAAATGAGAACCCAATCTACAGTTTTTTTAATGAAATCTATGGCTCGGTTAACATTATTCCACTGACCAACATTGTGGTCTCCTTGCTCAATGTATAAAGGAATTGAGATTTTCCATAATGATTTAATTAATGCAACAGTGTCATCACTTGAGCAATCATCGGCAATATAGACAGCAGAAATTTTAGTGAGCCACTCATTTTGAGATTGGATAGATTCAAGCGTCTCGCCAATGGTAGCTGCGCTATTAAAGGTTGGAATCAAAATTGCTATTTTATTCATTTTTTCTGATGAAATAATCTATAATTAACCTTAACCAACTGTTTGTTTATCTAATGCTTTGCTAGCTGACTACAATTTACTAATTCGTCAATTTTCACGAGCAAAGGAGAAAAAGCAGACTCGTAATTATACTTTTGTGCAAAAGCTTGTCTAGCCGCTAAGCACATTGCTTGATATTTCGTAAAATCGCTCAAAATATCTTGAACAGCAGATGCAATAGAATGGGAGTCATCAGGATCAGCAAAACGAACCCAACTCTCACTTGCAAGATGTTCTCGATAGTTTGGCTGGTCGCTGACAATCACAGGTAATCCGCAAGCAGCATACTCATAGATTTTATTTGATGCTGTCCCCATTGTTTGATGATTAATATCTGTTTTTTTATATAAACATACACCCACCGTAGCCAGCCAAGTATGTGAGGCAAGTTCATTATAGGGCACCGGCATAAAATACTGAGTCCGGTCAGCAACCTGCTGATCAAGTGCAAAATCTTTCATTAAAGATTTTTCTGTTTCCTGAATAGGCCCAATCAGCTTAAGTTTTATTGAATTATCTAAAAAAGTTAATGATTCAATTAATTCCAGTAAAGAACTTTTTATAGAAATAGAGCCTTGTAAGAGAATTTGAATATTTTCAAACCGTTTTAATATAATATTTGCAAAATCTTGATGTTCAGGAAAATATGATTTTCTGGGATAATTGGGTACTATTATTAGTTCTCCCCGAAAATTCGTGACTTTTTTGAATAAAAAACCTCGCTCTTGAGATGGAAAGACAACAAAATTAGCTTGATGTACCCACTGACGTTCACCTCTTTGAACCCATCCTGACAAAGTAGACAAAGGAAACAATTGATTGTCAAGGTCATGATTATGGTAGATCAAGGGAATTGACCTAGCTTTCATTAACTGGGAAAGATAGGCCGCTGCATAACCAAAAGTATCATAAGCATAAATAAGAGATACATCTTTGAAAAGACGACTGGCTTGTGCTACAAAATTAATATATTCCCGAACTTTGATTACAGCCGATTGTTGTTCTCGTTCTTTTACTGATGTATATTTGCCTAAACGATGCACCTTGACATTAGCTGGGTATTGCCAAAAAGGAGGATCTTGATTACGACCAATCAAAACTACATCAAAATGTTCAGATAACAAATGAACAGCGTTAATTGTCGGTGGATAGTGGTCAGGATTGGCGTAAATCAGTATTCCGATAGTTTTTTTTTCCATTTATATATAATCGTAAAAATCAGCAACTTTATTGTAATATTTTGGAATAAGCACTGATTATCTTCTGTCCATAGTCATCCCAAGAAAGAGAGTTGCGAGCCTGCTGCAAAGCGTAATTTGCCATTTCAAGTCGCCTATCGGGATTTTCATAGAAGAAAATAATCTTTTCCTTAAGAGCCTCTATATCTCGAATTGGAACAGAAAAACCATCAATACCATCTCGCACAATATCTTCACCACCTGTGTTAGTTGTATGAATCACAGGTAGACCACAAGCCATTGCTTGAGGAATCACCATACCAAAACCATCTTCAATGGAAGCTAAACAAAATACTGAGCATTGAGAGTAAAACCAACGCAGTTGATTCTGAGGATGTGTGCCTTTAAAAATAATGCGATCGCTGTGATATCTTTTTAAAAAAGGTTCTATTTCAGAACTCATTGAACCGACAAGCCACAACTCAGCATCTGGTAAGTTTAATTCATGAAAAGCTTGCAATAAATACTGCACACCTTTACGCAGTGATAAAGCGCCGCAGTGAATGACTCGGAAAATTTTATCTTCCTTGGGAAGAGGATAGAACTCTGCTAAAGAAGTTCCATAAGGTACATGAATTAGTTTGCTTTCTGGGATTCCCTGTTCTAAAAAAGTACGCTTGACAAATAAGCTAGGAATCGCAATTCTATCAGCATCATCGTAAGCTTTGATTTCTCGCTCGTATATCCCAGGATGAGTTTCAGTAAATTCTAATCCCCACTTTTCATATTCTTCTTGGAGAATTTCTGTTTGGTAACGCATATGGCTACTACCACGCTCAATGACTGTTTTAGCACCTAATTCTTGAGCGCGTTGCAGAGACCAAAAGTTAGAGCCTGACCAACCGACAAATAAGTCAAAATCAGGTGATAAAAATTTTGTGACTGAGCGATCAAATAGTTCTAAAAACCATAGATTTAAGTTGTAATCACCTTTGATCCAACTTGGTAATTTATACCAACTTCGATATAAAACTTCCAAATACCAAATTGAATGAATCAATCTTTGATCAATGCCAAATTTAGTAATGGCAAAAGTGGGATAAGTAGAAATTAATTTATGTAAACTCCCTTGATTTTGCAATTGTTTAGCTAAATTAAATGCATGGAATCGCCCACAAACTGAAACAGTAACTTTCATAGTTTAACTATGCCTACTGACTATGTATTAGCTGCAAGGAATTGTCTTGCTCAAATTTGATTTTTTCATAAAGAGCAGCAATTTCTGTAACTCGATCAGTAATTCTGTTTTTTAATGCTTTTTGATAACCTGCTTCAGTAATCACTTCCATGACATCAGGATTTTTTAAAAGATATTCAACTTTCTGTCTTAATTCATCAGGATTGGAAAAATAAACAGCTTCTTTGTCTTCTAAAAATAAGTTTAGTAATTCCTGACTTCTTTCACTGAGCATCAGTGTTCCTGTTGCTGGAATTTCATAGGTTCTAATATTATGTCCATCTTCATTTTGGGGACGGAGAATATTGAGACCCATTTTAGCAGAGCCTAAAATTTGAGGAATTTCTTGATAACTGCACATTCCTTGACACAGACCTTTCAAGGATACTTCTTGACAATGAGTATTCCAGTAATTGGAACCCCAAAGTCCTAATCGATAATCAGCGATCGCTTTTAAATACTGCTCTCTTTTGCGGCTACCATCCCAGTTACCAATAAACGCTACATCGTAGATTGGGTTAGTCTGCCGTTGGGGAAAATGATATTCAACATCGCTACAAAAGGGGTGAAAAAAAGCTTGTTTAACGCCATTTTTCATCAGACGTTTCACAAGTTCTTGGCTCCAAATAAAAGCCGCATTCCATAAGGGAAATCCCCGTTTTACCCAGGAATTAGTGTGTGTGTGATGAGCATCTACAGGATTATCTGTATAAAATACAAAGGCTAAACCCTTTTGCTGTAAAGCTAAAATAGTATCAGGGTGAACTAAACGAGGTGAAATTACTAAAGTTAAATCAGGCTGAAACTGATTTGCCTGTTCTACTAATTTATGATTTGCTGACTTTCCTAGTAATTGCCATGCCAATCGCCAAGCAACTTTATCCCACAAACCACCTGAAGATAAACTTGATGTTACTTCCCTCCAACTGAAATGTCGTACCTCACAGCCTAAGGCAGAAAATCCTCGCGCATAAACTTCCTCGGTACGCCCTATTTCTAAGTCTTCTCCTACAATTAATATTTTTTTCATTTGATCTACTTTTATTTGCACTTAATAGCTAATCCGTTGACCTCAGGTTGCTCATTTATAACCTCGTATAACAAAGTTTAAAGCTTGTTTGAGTCCTTGTATATCTTCTTGATAGCTCCACTTCTCAATTAGTTCCAGGCTGTAATCTCCTGCAAAATCATGCTTAGCGATCGCCCAGCGAATTGACTCTGCTAAAGCGGTAATATCTCCTACAGGATAAATCCGTCCATTTTGTTTGTCTTTCACCAAGTTCAAAGCACAGCCTACTTGATCGCTGACAACCACTGCTTTACCTGCATTCATGACTTCATTAATTGCTAATCCCCAAGGCTCGAAACCAGATGGTAAGACAAATACGTCACACAAATCATACATAGCAGGCATTTGGGACTGATTCTGAAAACCTAAAAAGTGAATTGACTTCCAACCTGTTTCTTGGGCTTGAGCTTCCAGACTTGGGCGTAATACTCCATCTCCCACAAACAACAGGTAAGGTTCTGGTTCTTGCACGCCATCAGATGAAAGCAATCGATAAGCAGCTAACAAATCATAGGGACGCTTGACATCAATCAGTTTGGCAGCATAAAGAATAATCGGTCTATGTGGATCTAAATTGAGCGATCGCCGTAGTTCTTCACGCTTAGTGCCAGCTAGCACAGCACACTTCTGGAAATAGTCATTATCAACGGCATAAGGCATACAAAACAGGCGATCGTCCTCAATCCCATAGCTCTTGTAAAACTCATAGTTGGAAGTTCCTATATAGCAAAACGCTGCTATTTTCTCAAACAGCCATTTCAGAAAAACTTGTTTGACCGTTTGTTTAATGGGATTGGTCGCTTTGCTTAAGTTGTTAGCTTCTCCTCTTAGCAAAACAGGAATTCCCAAGTTATTTGCTGCCAATACTGCTTGGATACCACAAAGCCAAGACCATCCATGCACCCAAACTGCATCGAATTGTCCTTGCTTTAACTGTTTAGCAATATCTTTGGCAAGTGACTGTTGTAAGCCGCTTTGCTGTTTCTGAATACGCCAGCAGTCTAAAAAGTGATAATTATAACCCTCTGTCAGAGGAACATCCCACTCAATTAATCGCCCAAAGCCTTCATCTTGATATGCTTTTAAAGAAAAATCACTGTAGAAAAAAACTTTCAGATCAATTTCGGGGTCGGCTGCTATCAGTCGCAACAGAGGAGCTTGATACTGAATTGGGTGAGAGACAAAGTAAGCTAAACGCAACATTAGTTAGCAAGGTTGTAATTTCAAATTATTCACAGCAATTGCTAGATCAAACACCATTAAATATGTCTATGCTATTCATTTAGCACTAACTTTACTCTGAATAAAGTTTCACTAATATTAATTTTTACACGAACCAAATTCCTATTGTTTTTACAATTCAATACATTTCCTAAATAGCTTTATTCGTTTTACTTTTGGATTGAGCAATTACGCTGTTGAATCATGCTTAATATCTTAATACCATCAGCTCAAAAAAGTTGCCGCAAGTCGAGGAAGTCCACGAATGTAGAACAAACTAGCCCAATACCCACCTCCACAGTAGTGGCCAGCCACAAGGTCAGGTTCATCTGTACTAGGGCAAATTGCATAGGTATCTGGTAGGGGAACGGTATTTGATTTGGTTAACTCCATAGCCCATAGAGTTAGTTCAGCATAATAGTTACCTGTACCATCTGCATTCCAAAAATCAGGATGTTGCAGATATCTCTCTATTCTTTCAAAGTCTAGGGTATCTTGACGAGAGCGAACCACACCTGGATTAAATTTTTCTATACAATCTTTACCTAAGAAATTTGCTAAATCTGTTGATTGCAAGCAATATCTATAACTATTATCAGTAGAATATAAATTAGTTAGTTCACAAGGATATGTATTTGCTGTAATTTCCTCAATTAGTTTTTTGGGGTAAGAAAAAAATAATACGTCAGAATCTAGCAATATAAAGGAGTTATTTTTTGTAAAAAAGAAGGGATCAAATAATTTCAGTGCAAATATCAGTTTTTGACGGAATTCGGCACATTTCACCAATCTTTTACTCTTAAAATAGCTGACCACTACTGAGTCAGCTGTCTCCCTGTCTATAATCTGACATTGGGGAAAAACTTTATTTAATTTCTCTAAATCTAAGTTAGTTAACGACCCATCATTGTGGACTACTATCCGACATGGTTGGTCACAAAAATAAGTAAAAGAATACAATGACCACAGACCTTCATAAATACGCTTGTGATGCAGAAGCATATGTACTTCTATGGCACCTTCTCCTGCTGGAATAGGCTTAGCGTTTAAGATACTGGTTAGGTAGCGACGTTTAGCGATCTGCATCTTGATCGCTCCTGGAATAGTCAGCGCCCTCAGATGATGAATCTTCAGAAGTGCTTTACCAAGCTTTAGCCGGCGAGCGCTTGTTCGCAGCAATTTGATCAATTGATTTTCACTCATAAAGGCAATAGTTTATTTTGTAGTCTTTAAACTTAAGTAAATCTTTTCCATCTCTTGTGCAACGGTAGCCATAGTCTGAGGCTGACGAATACCAGCTTTTAGCTGCATCAATAGATCCCTGTTTTGGCATAGTCGCTGGAGGGCTTGACTCCAAGCTACAACGGAAGCAGGTTCTACTAAAATGCCGTTAACTTCAGACTCAACCAGTTCAGCAATGCCACCTAAATCAGAACCTATGACTGGCACTTGAGTTGCAAACGCTTCCAATACAACCAAAGGCCCAGTCTCTAACCACTGAGATGGAACAGCCAATAGGTCATAGTTGGCTAAGGTTGCTGTCACTTGTGTCGTCGCAACTGGAGCTTTGAAGCTGATGCGGGGGTCTTTTAGTGCCAAATTATGTAATTCCTGTTGGTAGGGGTCATTTGCACCGCGAGCAATGCCATAGATGTCTAAGCTAATTGGTAACTCAGGCACTGCTTGCAACGCTTGGATGAGAATATCAATTCCCTTTGTGGGATCGAGGCGACCTAAGAAAGCAATTTTTAAGATTGGTGTAGTACAGTTGTGGCTATGGTCGGCTTTTTTTGGTAAGTCTTGACAAAGCCCTTGGCGGATAACGGTAATTTTGTCAGATGGAACATGGTTGACTAGTAAAACATCCCTGACCCAGTTGCACACCGCTACAATGTGGTCAACCTCAGATAGTAGAGCCTGTAGAACAGTATGGCGCAAGCTAACTAACTCAGTCATTCGCAAGGCTGTCCATGCTCCCCCCTGTAAATTCAAGTTGCCTAGCCAACGCCCTATCTGAGGCGGCAAACTACCGATCGCCTTAGCACTAGTTAGATTTAGTCCCAAACCCTGTAATGTACACTGAGCGCAAGTTTGTAAATCTACCTTTCCATCACATATCTCAGTGCCCCATCGCATCATAGTTCCCCGTTGGCAGCTCACCGTGGGAGTATGGTAGGTAAAGACAACAGGTATTTGCCGCTTTTTAGCAGCTTGGACTAACCGCAGGGAAACGCCGCTTGTGAACGCATGGAGATGCACTAAATCAGGCTGTTCTGCTTCTAAAATGCGGCTGAACTCCAAGGCGGCTTGGCGATCGCCTTCTCCATAAATTTCCCGCAGATTTTCCACTTTTGGTGAGACTGCGAAGCGACGTACAGGTAGCTGGTTATACTGGTATGACTGATTGACCTCTCCAGGCGCAGCCACTAAAACCTCGACTCCCTGTTGCTGTAAGTTACGTGACAAAGCATCAACATATACTTCAGTACCACCAACAGGGTCGGGGTAGAAACAGAAGGGGACTTGAATAACTTTCACATTAGGTCGAAGTAAGGGGAATCTTCTTGGTTAAGCTGTGAACAAAGTGTTTCATGCGACGATAGTTGAGGGCGATCGCTTCAGCCTGTTCATATCCAAACCATTTTGATAGCTGGCGCAAAATTCTGGGGCCAGAAGGCAGATAGTTTGGATTCAGATTGTGAATTCTAGCGAGGATTTCGTAGAATTTGGAGCGATCGTACTCAAAGAAAAATCGTGCTACTCCCCCGTAAACTTTCTCTAGTGTGACTTGACGCTCTGGAGTTATACCGCCATTAGCTTTCCAGAACTCCTCTACTTGGCAAGCATTATTGAAACAATCTAAAACAAATTTAATCGGGTGACGGCGGGATAAACTATTAGCTTTGTGGACTCGATAATCAGCTTGTACGCCAGGAACATAAACAAATTTACCCCCCATCAAAGCTGCATCTAATAAAAAGCGAGCATCCTGAATGATCGGCAGAGATTCATTCCAAGCACCAATAGCTTCTACAATTCGACGGTGGTACAAAAGGGCTGCGGGTGGTGACCAGAAATCTGTAAACAAGGCAATTTGGGGATCGACATGAACATCTTCAATCCGTCTGGCAATGATATTACCTAGGAGAAATTCACCTGCTTCATTCTCCTCTAACCTTTGCCAATCTGAGTACGCCACATCTGCATCGTTGCTGATTAGAGCATGAACTCTTTTTTCTAAAGCATCAGGTCGTAAAAGATCATCTGCATCTAAATATTGAATAAACTTACCCCTAGCTAAGGCAGTGCCTAAATTGCGAGCTACACTTGCTCCTCGGTTTGAACCGAATTCTGCTCTAACTCTATAACCAAAAGATTTAATTACCTCTGCCGTGCCATCTGTTGAACCATCATCAACCAGAATAATTTCGTAATCGGCAAAGGTTTGGGAGAAAACACTTTCAATAGTTTCTGTGAGAAAGCGTTCTGCATTATAGCAAGGAATGATAACGGAAACTAATGGTGTCACTACTCAACCTTCAATGTCAGTACTAGTTAGTTATTGCATCATTAAAAGGTATTTGTTGATACCACATTCCTATTGCCTTTGCTGCCTTTTCACGAGCGATCGCTGTTTGCTTTATCGAATAATTAGAAAAATATTCACAAATCTGCTCAGCAAATTTTTCAGTATTTAAGTTATTTAAAACAACGAGAGGAACTCCTTGCCATCCTGTATACTTATCAAAGTCAACATATTTGTAATCGTAATAGTCTCCCGATGTTACTGGAACTGAAGGACAACCACCAAGCATGGAGAGAATACAACCATGGAAAGACATAGATATGGTTCCATATGCCTGACTTGCTATTTCGATTAATTCTTCTTCTTGAGTTATAAGTGGTAAAACCTCTAGCGAAATTTTTGGGAATTTTTCATGATTTTCCAAATAATCCAATATCCTCGTATCATCGCAGAAAGACGCGCCACTCATTTGAAATAGTTTAAATGGCAACTTTAAACGATTGTTAACAGCAGCGAGGAGGTTTAAAAAATCTTCAAATTCTCTGTTTTCTCCATCTCTCAAGAAATTTGTTCCTCGCATATTAACTAAGATAAACTTCGACTCTCGCAAATGTTCTTTAATGATCGAGTAACGTATATCACAACTAAAAACTTCATCGTAGCAAAGTTTGGCTTCAGGTAAATTAAGCAATTCTAAACAGTTTTTATTGCGTACCCTCACATCTTTGACAAGATACTTTAAAGTCAAAAGTAAAAAACGACGCTGCCATTTGTTCTCAGGCCCATACTGTTGGGGCCCAAAGTACATGGGAACACCATACAATCGACATAAAACAGCTGCCAAAAATAAAGGTATAAAATTATACCAAAACCATTGTTCTGACAACTGAGTACCACCATAAAAATAAACAATAGGAGATTCCTTGATCTCCTGATTAATGCGCCTGAACTCTTGGCGATTTGCTTGAGTTGCTATTAGATAAAATGGTAGGGTGATAATAGCAGTTAATCTTTGTAAAACTTTAGGCAAGTGAAGATGACGGAGCTTATTATGCCATGTCCAATACAAAAGTGAAATTCCTTTTTTAAAATCAACTTCTGGAATTTCGTACTGACTTATTTCTAAATTGGTATCAATATGAGAGATAATTTTTGTGTCTTTTCCAAAAACATTACGAAGTTGTTGAGCAACACAGCGAACCAAACATTTATCGCCAAATGAATCTTGACCGTTATAAGAACCAATAATTAGAATAGAAGTCATTTCACAACCTATATAGTTATTTACGTTAATTTTTGATGACGCTTAAATCAGCATTATTTTGCGTAGGAATATTACCATTAATAAATATATCTATCCATTTTGCTGCATTCAAATATGGCCATACTTTCTCGGCTAAGTGATAATCCCAAGTTCCATCTAACAAATGTTGATTACAAAACTGACGAATTTGTTTACTATTCCACAACTCACAACTAACAAATTCATCGCTATTAATTATTTCCTTCACCCAACTCGTAAATTGTTGTTCTTGAAATAATTTTTGCATTGGTGACGCAAAACCAATTTTATGCTTTCTTAACCGCACTTCTTCTGGGATAATTCCTTTCATGGAAGTGCGTAAGATTCTCTTTGTAAAGCCATCACCCAGCTTGCTTGTCATTGGTAAAGCGAAGCAATATGTTACTAACCGCCAATCTAAAAAAGGCATTCTCACTTCAACTCCATGTGCCATAGAGGCTCGATCAAAAATGCGTAGTAGAGTTGGTAAGACAGTTACATGAAAATCTTGATAGAGAGCTAGAGAAAAATTATCCATTGATAGTGGATCTTTGAATCCTGGAGTCAATCTAGAATTAGTTTGCAACCATCTATTATCATTCGAGCGACTGATCAAGCTTTTCACTTTCTGAGGCAATCTTGTAATTCGATGGGCAAAATTGTACATTTCTGCCAAACCTGGAGTCGCATGGAATATAAGAGTCAATGGGCTGGACTTGGGCCATTGGCTAGTTTGTCCATAAACTCCTTGTAGTATATTCATTAAAGACAATGTTTGTCTGGGATGAAAAAGGCCTGAATTGGCACTAATCGCCGCTGTTATATGCTGAGGATAACCTGCTAGTAATTCGTCTGCTCCATGACCATCCATAGTCACGTATAAACCATGCTGACGCACAGTTTGATAAGTCAGCCAAATTGCAATTGGCAGATTGAAAAATATGTCTTCGCTATTCCACAACACCTGATTTATAGTATCTGCATTTAGAATAGGATCAAGGTAACAATAAGTTGGAATTACTTTGGATTGATTAACTACCAAATCGGCAAAGGCACGCTCATCATTAGGTGAATCAGGAAAAGTTGCGATAAATGCTCGTTGAGCATGTTCTACTTCTTTTGATTCATTCCAGGAATTACGTTTACTAGCAATAGTACTGACGATTGAGCTAGAGTCTAATCCACCACTAAGACAAGAAGTTACAGGTACATCACTACGTGTTCTAATACGGCAAGCATCTTCAAATAAAGAGAGAAATTTTTCAGTTTGTTCATAATAAGTCGGTGGAATTTCTGGCAAATTTTCTAGGGTATCCCACCATCTCTGAATGTCAAATTTCTCTGGCGTGACGATAGCGTAATGTCCAGGAAGTAAACGTTTAACTCTGCTGAATAAGCATCTTTCCTGAGATTCTATATTCCAGCTACTGGCAAGAGCAGCAGCCATAACATCATAATCTACTTTTGCCTGAAAGCCTTTTAAAGATAAAAATGCTTTCATTTCTGAAGCAAAGGAAAATTGTTGATTAGTCTGATAAAAGTAGAACGGTTTAACACCAAAACGGTCTCTACTCAGGAATAAAACTTTTTCTAACCTATCCCAAATTGCAAATGCCCACATGCCGTTAAAGGCCAATTGGCATTCATGCCCCCATTCAACGTAAGCTGCTAAGATAACTTCCGTATCTGTTTGCGTATGAAAGTGATGTCCTAGTTCCTCAAGCTGATTGCGAATTTCTAAAAAATTATAAATCTCGCCGTTATAGGTAATCCAATATCTCCCATCTCCATAAGACATGGGTTGCTTTCCCTTTTCACTGAGGTCTAGTATGGCTAGGCGACGATGCCCCAAGCCTATGGTTTCATCAGGATCAAGGAAAATACCATAGCCATCTGGGCCTCGATGCGTCAGAGAATTAGTAAATTGAAGCAGATCATTTTGATCAATTGGCTGGTTATTTAAATTCCAAATTCCCGCAATACCGCACATAAAAATTTTTCCTATGCTTTTAAGCTCTACCTATAATCTTATTTAAGAGATAGAAACTTGTTAAACCTAATTTAGGGCCAAGGCTATCTACAAAACCTGAAACACCAAATTTCTTATACCAATGAAATTTTTGTAAATTTTTATTGTTTAAAATATTGAAATACTCATTATTGATTTTTATATTTCTTCTTTTAGCAGCATACAGATAAGTAAGAATATGTTCATCAATGGCTTCTTCTCTGGAAAATGTCAACATTTCTCGCTGTTTCAATTCATTTTTGTAGTTTTTCAATATTTCTAACCAATCTGATGGATGCCAATGATCATATTTAACCGTTATTCTCTCTTTACTAAAATGTTGTCTTTTTTTTGTAATAACTTTGTTGACATAACCAATAGAATATCCTTCAGCAAATAAACTAAAAAAATAATCAAATATTTCGTTGACAACTAATTTTTCATTCCAGGTTTGAGGATTTCTTTTTATTATTATTGCTGATTCTACCATTGGCTGTTTAATCAAACTAGCCAGAGGGTCATTGTGATAGAAGAATTTAGAACTAATGTATCTTTCTGGTGTAGAGTCTTCAAAAAAATTAATCCAATCTCCCACAACAGTATCAACTTTCTGTTCTTGGATACCCATAATTAAAGACTCAATCGCATCATTCATGAGTACATCATCAGTATCTAAAAAAAGAAAGTATTCACCTTGACTCTTTTTAACCCCAAGATTTCTTGCAGATGCACTTCCTCCATTCTGTTTAGTATAGTTTTTGATAACTTCAGGATAACAAGCAGCAAAATCTTCAATAATACTGGGAGAGTTATCTGTAGACCCGTCATTGACTACAATAACTTCAATATGTTTATAGGTTTGTTGTAGACAAGACTCTAGAGCTTCTCTAATATATTTTTCAGAATTGTAAGAAGGAATAATTATAGAAACCAATGGTTGCTTATTCATAATTCAATTGCTATTGAAATCGGAAAGGCTAAATTGAGGCGCACCCAGTATGTTAGATAGCATTATCATACTGAGCAATATGGATTATTGTGCTAATGTTGTAAGCGCCTGTAAAGCCATAGGGGTAGCAAGAAGCTAATGTGACCCATCCGACCAAAATCACCTGTTTTCAACTGTTTCAACCATATAGAAAATCTCTTCTTTAATGGCATTAATCTTACACTGTCCAGAATCATTTGCTCTAGGTCGGGATTGTTTTGCCTAAATATGACGGTAGGCAGTAAGAGATCCATTTCAGTCAGAGACATTTGATCTCTGGTAGTCAATACTGCATTTATCCTAGGTAAAGTAGCGGCAAGGGAATATAGATTTTCTAAAGAGCGCTGCCAGTTTTTTCCTATGTGTGTTTCTACAATTTTGCTTCTAGTTGCTTCCCCAAGGGATAGCCGAAAGTTTTCATCTTCAACTAAGTGCGACAGAACTGCTGTGTATTCTTTGAGATTCTGCACACGAATGAGATTGCCAGTTAGACCAGGCATATCAGCACCAAAGATTTCACATGCACTAGAGGTGTAGGGATAGCGAGTCACCAATGGTACACCGTAACTTCCAGCTTCCAGCAAGGATGTATTCGAGATCCAGGGGAAGGAATCAACATAAATATCGGCAGCTTGGTAAAATACTGCGGTATTTTCGGTATGCCCGAATACTCTAATTCTGCCCTGTGTTTGCTCTATAGCGCCTGACCAATCCTCGCTATCACCTGGGCCAATTACCAGTAAAACTGCTTGCTCATGCTGTTTCAGCAATGTAACATGTGCATCAGCAAAACTAATGCCGTCGATTGTTTTATATTTATCTGCTCTAGCAATGGAGAGCAGTACTATGCTGTCTTCAAAAAGACCAAGTTGTCGCTTTGCTTCTGCGCGAGAGAGCTTTCTAGAGATGGGATTGAGAATAATTGGAAGTAGGGCGTTACGCTCTGGCTCAATACCTCTGCGTTCTAGTGATAGGCGCATACCAGACTCGCGCAGATTAGCAACTACATCACTGATCCCGACTCCCATCCAAATGCGCTCGTCTGCATGATTCACAAAGATAACTGGTGGAGATTGCTCCTTATTGGCAAATGCAATAACAGGAATGATGTCTTGGATGGTATGTAGTACAACCATATCCATTGATGCAGCAATTTCACGTAGTCTTTTGGCCCAAGAGACGAAACTACCGACTGTTTCTTCCAAGACGTATACCTTACCGTGACTATTGAGTACGGCATCTCTGAAAAGTTTAGGGGTATCGGTAAGTGATTGCCGAGTCAATACAACAGAGTGTACTCGCTCGTTATCCTGCTGAATCCAACGCCAAAGCAGTCTGGAATGTCCACCTATGCCCCAGACTCCGGTTGTAACATGCAGTACATGTTTGATTTTTCCAGGTAAGGAAGTGCTTTTAGATGAATAATGCTTGCTTCGTATGGCCTTTTGTCCAATCATCAGCAAGACTTGCTCTAGCTCTGGGCTAGCAAAAATACCGCTATGGCGCGTAAATACATATGATGATGCTATTTGTGCGTACACTGCCGCCATATCATACTCGCCGCGTTGTACAAAATCTCTCGCCTGTGCAACAAGGCTGCTAAAAACCTCAAAGTTTTGTGGTACAAGACGACTACCTTCTTCTCGCCAAAGGCTGAGTTGATCGTTAGCAATTTTATCCATATAGTTATTTTGCGAGGTTTTGCCAATTTTTAGCGATTTTCTACTCAAACCTGACAAGCTGTTTTCAATACTTCGATCGCTCTATCTTGTTCTGCTTCGCTCATCTGATGGAACAATGGCAAAATAATGGCATGATCCTGTGCTTGTTCACTTTCAGTTAAGCGATCGCATTTTCCTACTTCACACTTACAAGTTTCCCGACCAGTACCACAAGACCAAGCTTCAATTTGATAAGCACTTTCGCGGTGAGCGCACATAATCCCGCGTCTTGTGGCAATACCAGCATCCAACATCACCTGCATGACTTGCACTTGGTCGCAGTTCTCTGGTAAGCGTACACAGTAACTCTGCCAGTTACTTTTTGCCCAAGCTGGCTCTGTTGGTAGTTTCAATCCTGGCACATCTGCTAGCTGTTCCTGGTAGCGCTGGGCTAAGTAACGCCGACGTTCCACAATCTCCGGTAGACGTTTGAGTTGTTCCCGTCCCACTGCTGCTTGGATGTCGGTCATGCGGTAGTTATAGCCCAACATCGGGTAAGACTCGAAAATTACTTGTTTGGCTCCGTGGCGCACGGTATCGGGAACACTCATCCCGTGTTGTCGCCACAGACGAAACTGTTTATCCCATTCGGGGTTATTGGTGGTCAGCATCCCACCATCACCAGTGCTGATGACTTTGCGGGGGTGAAAGGAAAAGCAGGCTATATCGCCATGTGGCTTGCCAATTTTCTGCCACTGTCCATCCCACATAATCTCGCTGCCGATCGCACAAGCTGCATCTTCAATTACTGGTAGATTATATTGATGTGCAACTGACAAAATGGCTTTGAGGTCGCAAGGCATCCCCATTTGATGAACGACGAGAATGGCGCGGGTGCGATCGCTAATTACATCTTCGATCAACACAGGATTAATATTATATGTTTGTGGTTCAATGTCCACAAACACAGGTGTGGCACCACAGTAGCGGATGCTGTTAGCAGTTGCGATGTAAGAGTGGCTGACGGTAATCACTTCGTCCCCAGGCTGCACACCAACAGCTAACAGTGCTAAATGCAATGCTGTGGTGCAGTTGGAGACAGCACAAGCATACTTTGACCCTACATAAGCTGCAAATTCCTGCTCAAAGGCGGCGACTTCTGGCCCCTGAGTCACCCAGCCGGATATAATAGCACGCTTGGCGGCTTCAGCTTCGGGTTCACCCATCCAGGGTTTGGCGATCGGGATATACTGCATTTTCTCAGACATTGCTTGCTTCCTTTGTCAGCTTTTGTTCGCGCCACCAACTAACCAACCGCCGCAACCCTTCTTCCAAGGACACCTCTGCCTCAAAACCCAGCAATTTCTTGGCTTTACTCACATCGGCAAGTCGCCGTTGCACAGGGTTAATTTTGCGCTCTGGGCCGTATTCTGGTTGTAAATCTGACCCCATCACCTTAGCCAAACTGTAGGCAAGGTCATTCAAACTGGTTTCTACGCTACTAGCAATATTAAACACTTCGTCGGTGACATCGGCTTTGGCAGCCAAGATGTTGGCTCTAGCAATGTCTTCAATATACACAAAGTCCATTGTCTGCTTGCCATCACCGAAAATCAACGGTGGCTTTCCAGCAACGATACGTTCCATCCAGCGAATCAATACCTCAGTGTAAACACCGTAAATATCCATACGTGGCCCGTAGACGTTGAAGTAACGCAAACCTACGTAGTCCAGCCCATACATATCGTAGAAACTACGTAACAAGCCTTCATTAAAAGTCTTGGCTGCACCGTAGATGGTGCGGTTGTTGTATGGGTGGTGTGATTCAGTTGTGGGAAACTCCACCGCCATACCATATATTGAGGCTGATGAAGCAGCGACTACCTTTTTCACACCAGCTTTCACTGCTGCTTCCAAAACATTAAAAGTGCCATCTGCCAAAACTTCTAATGCTAAACGCGGTTCTTCCGCACATTGAGTAATGCGGATTGCTGCCTGATGAAAGACGATATCCACACCTTGCATGACTTCAGCTAGAAGCTTTTGATCTCGAATATCGCCTTCTACAATTACTAAAGGCCCATGCTCTTTTGCCCAAGCCAGGTTTTGCAGTTGTCCGCGTGTGAAGTTATCTAAAACAATAATTTCAGAAACTTCTTCTTTTACCAGCAAGTCGGCAATATGGGAACCAACTAAACCTGCACCACCTGTAATTAATACTCGACTATTTTGCATTTTCTTGGAGTTTTATAATTTGTTCTTCTAGAATTTGGATACGATTTAGTAAATCAGATTTACTTAAACCCAAGGTACTTTTTACAGATTTTATTATATTGGCTGGTGCTGTTTTTTGTTCCCCTGGGAATTGCACTTCCCAAATTCGGAGTATGCCATCACCTGTCAGCACATCGACAAATCCTTCTGCTTTGGATCTGCCAATGACTCGACCGGGGATGCGCCCTACATATAAGGGGGGATTATCCACAGGCTTAGCTTGCCACACCAGCAACTTTTTCCCTTGAAAGTAAGTGTAAGCGCCAGGAAAAGGAGACACCAATGCCCGAATCAAGCAATCTATAGCTATAGTGCTAGCTGACCAATTAATTTCACCGTCTTCAGGAAGGCGAGTACAACAATAAGTAGCTTCAGTATGATTTTGTGGTATCCCTTCATAACCATTCAAGGTTTTGATAACTGTGTCTTGTAAGTTTTCCTCCTGAATTTGATTTAACTTGTTATAAATATCGGCTACATTATCATTCAAACCAATGGGTATTAGCTGTTGAAATAAAATATTTCCCTCATCCAAACCAGGCGATATTTTATGAATAGTGATCGCTGCACAAGGTTCATCATTAATAATTGCCCAATTGACATTGGCTCGACCGCGATAATAAGGTAAAGGCGAGTAATGAACATTGATAAATGTAGACAGTTCAATCAGTTCCGGTGGCAGTATTTGGTTATAGGAAGAAACCACCACACAATCTGGTTGAAATTGTAATATGAGGGATTTAATTTGTTTTTGAGAGGTATCTGAAAATATGGGGATACCCGCTTGTTCAGCTAGGCTGACAACGGGATCATCTGCATATGATTCAGCATCTATATTTCTGACTACCCCTTGCACGTTGCACTTTGCTAGCAAAGATTTGAGCGCGCTGAAGGTAGTCGTACCGATACCGATTAAAAGTACATTAACCATTCACCACCTAACATTCACAGCAGTTGCACAAATTCCATACCTGAATTATTGGACTGTAAAGATTGTCGCCAAATCACTTCTGCGGCTTTCAGCCCTCCTGTTTGCAGTCTGATAATTGGTTCAGGGCCTACTGCTGAGGGCAGAATACCCATATGTCCTGGTTTCGGCTCTACTTCTGGGCATAGTGGTATGTTATGGGATGCAAAGGCTGAGCGCTCTATGTCTCCCCAGTACTGAGCTACCAATGCGCCTGGCCAATACTTGGCGATCGCAGCGGCATCTGTAGCAGATAATACTGGTTCTGGGCGCGGTTGCAAAGCCACCAACAGGGCATCATAGGTTTTATCAATGGGCGCTGCGGCGATACTGTCAACAGTATCTACATTAGCACCAGCATTGACTAAACCACGCTCAATAAATGCACTAAAAGGGTTATCACACAGCAATAAAATATTGCTTGTATAAACAGAAACGCCTGCATCTAGTAACAGCTTGGTCGCCATGATTCCCAAAAAGGAAAATACATCCACACCAGGATGGCGTTCATTGACACCTGCGACTTTGATATCCCGTTGACGACAAGCTATGAGATCCACATCCTCTGGTCTAAACTCCCATGCTTCGTACATTAAGCCAATGACTGCTGTAGGTTTCATCTGAGCAATCATTTCTGCATTAATGGGACGGACATGTCCACTATTAGTAACAATATCAGCTTGGGCGATAATATCTGGGGTTTTCTCAGTGATAAATTCCAGGCGATCGCTTACTCCTGCTATTTCGGCTAGTTCTAGTGTTTGGGCTTTGACTTCTTCTAAGGTGCCATAACGACTACTGCGAGCGATGGCAAACACCTTTTTTGCACCAGCGATCGCTGCGATTACGGGCGTGACTGCATAGGCTCCTGTGGCTGCTTCTGTCAGTACAGTCAAGTTATCGAGTTGCAGTTCGCAGCGTTCAATGGCCTGCTGTATTAGCCTGACGAGGCGTTGGGAGTTTAAACCAGGACGGGCATCGTACATTAAACAGTCACTCCCTGAACAAGGCTTTGCAGAGTTTCAGCAACAGTCTTAATCTGTGCGGCTGAGAGTTCGGCATACATGGGTAGTGAAAGAACTTCACTGGCGGCTTTTTCTGCGTGGGGGAAGTCTCCAGCCTGATATCCCAAGTCTTGGTAAGCTTCTAGCAAGTGTACAGGAATCGGATAATGAATACCTGTTTGGATGCCGTGTTCATTGAGCTTTTGCTGCAATTGATCCCGTTGGGGCGATCGCACCACATATACATGGTAAACGTGGCGGCTATAAGGCATGAGTGTGGGAGTTACCAACCCAGAATTAGCCAGTAGCTGATCATACTGCTTGGCATTTGCTATGCGTCCCTCTGTCCATGCCTCTAAATAGCGCAGTTTCACTCGCAAGATTGCTCCCTGTATACCATCCATGCGATAGTTGTAGCCTTTTAAAACATGGTGATACTTGCGTTCTTGTCCCCAGTCGCGCAGCATCCGCATGGTACGGGTATATTCAGGATTGTTGGTAACTATCATCCCTCCTTCACCATAGGCCCCTAAGTTTTTACCTGGGTAAAAACTAAAACAGCCAATATCGCCGATACTACCTACACGCTGTCCTTTGTACTCAGCACCGTGAGCTTGTGCTGCATCTTCGATTACAGTCAATCCATAACGACGAGCAATTTCTATAATTGGCTCCATATTCGCTGGTTGACCGTACAAATGCACAGGCAAAATCGCTTTTGTCTTTTCGGTTATGGCTTTTTCAATTTGGGTTACATCTATGGTGTATGAAACAGGGTCAATATCTACGAAGACGGGCGTAGCACCTGTATAACAGATGGCTGCTACAGTAGCGACAAAGGTGAAAGGTACTGTAATCACTTCATCACCAGCACCAATGCCAGCTGCTAGTAATGCTAAGTGCAGGGCGCTTGTCCCTGTATTCACAGCAATGCCATAATCAGCATCACAGTATTGGGCAAACTCTTCCTCTAAGGCTGTAACCTCACTGCCCAAGATGAATTGGGTACTCTCCAGTACTTTCAGTACAGCAGTATCAATTTCGTCTTTAATATTCAGGTATTGAGTTTTTAGGTCTAAAAATGGAATCATACTGCTACCTCTGCTAAATTTAGTTCAACTAATTGACCACGCTGCCTCATCGACTCGGTAGCAGCCTCAAGTATTCTTACTATCCGCAGTCCCGCTTCTCCGTCGGTAATTGGACGAGAGCCTTGTTCAATGCAATTAATGAAATGCAATCCTTCTGTCCGTAATGCTTCCGTCATATCCAATTGAGGAGACCACATATCGCCTGTGCGGTAGCCAATCAGCATCTGATACACGCTTTCCGAATTACCATTGACGGTGATTCCTTTGTCGTAAATCTTGACTTTTTCGCTAGGTTCCAAGTCATCGTAAACAATCATCTTTTGACTACCGCCAATCAATGTGCGGCGTACTTTCACTGGTGCTAACCAGTTGACATGGATGTGAGCAATCAAGTTGCTTTCAAAAAATAACGTTAAGTAGGCAATGTTTTCTGGTTCTCCCGGAACGTGGCTGATACCTGTAGCTGAGACAGCATAAGGTTGGGATGGCAATAGGTAGTTCATGATTGAGAGGTCATGAACTGCTAAGTCCCAGATGACATTGACATCATGCTGAAATAACCCCAAGTTGACACGTACAGAATCGTAGTAGTAAATATCTCCTAGCCTCTTGCTGGTGATCAACTCGTGCATTTTGCGTACAGCGCCTGTGTAGACAAAGGTGTGATCCACCATTAGCACTAGATTGCGTTTTTCTGCCTCTTCAATCAGGCGCTTTGCCTGTTCAGAGGAGGTTGTCATTGGTTTTTCTACTAGTACATGCTTACCAGCCTGCAATGCTGCCAAAGCCAAGTCGAAGTGAGTTGAAACTGGTGTGGCAATCACCACAGCATCAATTTTGGGGTCTTTAAATATGTCTCGACTGTCTGTGGTCACTTGAATGGTGGGATAACGAGCCTGTGCTTTTGCCAAAAGTTCTGGTTTAAAATCACTGACTTTTGTCACTTGGGCAGTTGGAATTTCTGCAAAATTCCGTACCAAGTTAGGGCCCCAGTAACCATAGCCAATTACACCGATATTAATCATGTTTCCCATTGCTTGTAATTAATCTGAATTTATTTTCAACGAACTACTAAACACTACATTGATTGATTGCAATTGGCTGTGATTTAGTAGAAAAAAGTTGCTATTCTAAGAGCAATTATCTTGACTTTCGCAACTATATAATGATACCCCTACCAACATTCCCGCATTAGTATTAGGGAACTGTTGGAAGGAGTATCAAGCGCTAGATATTTAAAGGAATAGTCAGATGGTGCTTTGTTTAACCTGTGTAGAGAAAATTAAATTTTTCCTACATATGGAAGACAAAGATGGCAAAATGTAGAATCTAAAATTTCAAAAGTGCTTGTATGAGGACTATACAAAAGTTTGTCAACAGTTTTATTTACGAACTAAACTTTTGTACTTTTAGTGCATTTTATTAATACAATAAACACACTTACTGAAATTATATCCTACTTATATTTTAATGCTCTTGTTTGAAAATGCTTTATTCCTAATAGGAATGCCACTACTATTATTCCTGTTGAACTTGGTTCAGGAACTTTGGATTTACTTGTAAAAACAGCATAATTAGCTTTTTCATAATTTAATAACTCAATGTCTTTACTCTCTCCTCTAAAATCAGACCAATATGTAATATGGTTACCTATTTTATTCCTGATGTAGGTTGAGGAATTGCTAGCAACTACACCCTGATATGGAATTAAAATGTATGAAATACTATTTAATTGTGTGGTAGTTTTTTGTTGATTGTCAAATAGGGCTATGATGCTATCTACAGCTTTTTTCGCTTTCTGGGGATTGTTCCAAAATGTTGGTGAATTAAAATTGGGGCTGTTAACATAACCAAACAAGTTAACAAAAGTATCATACTTGAAGGTAATGTCATAAGTTATGTCATCTATAACTAAGCCATCAATAGCACTAACATTACCTTGACTACTGTATTTAATTTGAGCTGCTTCCGATGGAGTAACATTAACTAAAATGCTAGCGAAGCTAACAACAGAAGCTAGACAATATGCTAGTTTTGAACTAAAAAAATTCTGGTAGGATAAGCCTGATTTGGTAATCATTGTAAAAAGTAGTTCTATGATTTCACTTCTTACAAAATACCAAAAACTTACAGTTTATACCTGCCTATAGAGTGTTACTTACGTAATCATTTGAATAAGAAATCTCAGCAATATATATGCTGAGATTCATAATCAATAGGGGTAAATCTTTATATAGATTAAAATACTGTAAATTGCAGTCTTAAATAACCTTACTTTCTGGATTTATACTAGTACTGATTTATCTCAAGTTTACACATAATTGATATTAGCTCAAAATACTGGCTGTCATTTCTGAGTTTTGGCAGCGATCGCGCACATCACCAATCACCCGAGCTGGTACTCCGGCTACAATTGCATAGTCAGGAACATCACGAGTCACTACTGCCCCAGCCCCAATTATGGCTTTTTCTCCTATAGTTACCCCTGGACAGATAGTAGCGTTGCTACCAATAGATGCACAGCGCTTGACTAGAGTCTTGACTACATACCAATCGTCTTCCGTTTTCAAACTACCATCTTCATTAGTTGCACGCGGATAAAGGTCATTGGTAAACATAACTCCATGACCAATAAATACTTCATCTTCAAGGATGACGCCTTCACAAAGGAAGCTGTGTGATGAAATTTTACATCGACTACCTACAATGACATTTTTCTGAAGCTCGACAAAAGTACCAATTTTTGTGTCATCACCAATTACACAACCATAGAGGTTCACTAAATGAGGATGAAAAATTTTTACGTTGTTACCCAACTTAACGTCATCATTTACTGCCATTACTGATCTGCCTATTTAACTAAAGCTAAATTAATATTTTTCAACATTTTTCCAAACAGCATCTTCTAAGTAAGTACACTCATCAGCTTGCCATTCATACTCTTGACGCTCGAAATTGTGCATTGTGACCTCGAACGGGCAAATTCCCGTGAGGTTTTCTAGCAGAGTACTGCTACGGCGCTCAGAAAACCATGTTGTTAAGGTGTACGAACCCATGTAAAGCCTAAATTTTGGAATTTCACATCGCAGAATAAAAGTTCCTGGTTCTTGGCGAAACGGTGCTTCCGGCTCGTAAAACCAGAAAATACACATAGCTTGTCGAAGCTCGTTCACTACCTGAAAAGAGAACCACAGACTTTCATGGGGTTTAGTTACATGTAGGGCAAACTCGAAAGTAATGGGTTGTCCCCAAGAGTGAATCCCTTCTCCTTCAGAGGAATGTACTTTTGCCCAAGCTACATAGTTACCAGTTTTATTCAAAGGAGCTTGATAGTAAGCGGGTTGCTCATTAGCAGCTTTTTGCCCAGTAATATATAGTTGCACAGCTTTTGCTGTATCACCATCAAACTCAATGTTACCCTTGGAAAGCAGTATGCAACGCTTGGTCAGTTGTGCAATAGCTTGCATACTGTGACTGACGAACAAGACTGTCCGTCCTTCTTTGGCGGATACATCCCCCATTTTTCCCAAGCATTTCTTTTGAAATGCTGAATCGCCCACTGCTAAAACTTCATCCACAATTAAAATTTCTGGCTCTAAATGAGCTGCCACAGCAAAAGCAAGGCGCACATACATCCCAGAAGAGTAACGCTTGACCGGAGTATCTAAAAATTTCTCGACTTCGGCAAAGGCAACAATTTCATCAAACTTTTTCTTAATTTCTACTCTACTCATACCCAGAACAGAACCGTTAAGATATATATTCTCTCGTCCGGTTAGTTCTGGATGAAATCCTGTGCCTACTTCTAGTAAGCTTGCCACCCGACCTTTAATAACAACTTGTCCTTTTGTCGGTTCAGTAATTCGACTTAAAATTTTTAATAGTGTCGATTTTCCGGCGCCATTACGTCCAATAATACCAATGGCTTCGCCTTGATTAATCTCAAAAGAAACATCATTTAATGCCCAAAATTCTTCACGGGATAGATTGGGCATTTTTTGCTCAGAAGGCTGAAGGAATTTCTTACCTATAGACTTGACTCCATGAGCAATCACATCTCGCAGAGCTTTATAGCGATAACTAGTGGAACTACCCTGCTGGTGAGAAATGATATATTTTTTAGCGAGATTCTCTACTCGAATTACATTATTAGACATCTATCTAGTCCAGTCTAAATTATGTCAGCAAAAGTCCGTTCCGTTTTACGGAAATACCAGATACCACTTACCAGTAGAAGTATCACCAAGACCAAAGATATTGCGAATCCCGGCCAGTAAATTGTTGCATCGCCACCTAGAATAGCCCAGCGAAAGCCATCAATTACACCTACCATTGGGTTCACAGAATAAAGCAAACGCCACTGCTCTGGCACAACACTGCTACTAAAGCCTACTGGTGATATGTACAATCCAAACTGGACAATAAATGGTACAATATAACGAAAGTCTCGGTATTCCACATTTAACGCTGCCAACCACAGTCCAACTCCCATTGAAGCAGCAAAAGCAATGCCAATAAACAACGGTAGTGTCAGTATTCGCCAATCGGGAACAAAGTTGTACCAAGCCATCAATCCCAGCAAAATTATGCCAGAAACCATGAAATCTACAAAACTGACAATTACTGCACTGATCGGTACAATTAGACGCGGGAAGTAGACTTTAGAGATCAAATTGGCATTACTAATTAGACTATTACTGCACTCACTGAGGGCACCAGAAAAAAACTGCCAGGGGAGCATAGCAGCAAATACGAGAATTGGATAAGGCACTGGTGAAGGTAATTTTGCTAATTTTCCAAACACTACGGTGAAAACTACCATCGTCAAAAATGGTCGGATCAGTGCCCAAGCTATGCCAATCGCTGTTTGCTTGTAACGCACCAGAATGTCACGCCAAGCAAGAAAATAGAACAGCTCCCGATAGCGCCACAGGTCTTGCCAATACTGGCGCTCACTACGTCCAGCTTCAATTACTAACGTCTGCTCAGATGGCATACCTTGACTACTCATACTACAACTAGTTGAAGACTATTATGCTTAACGCTTAAACTACAAACTGGAAATCTTTCATGCCCTGAAAGCCAACGAGCTTTGCATGTCTGCGAGTAAACTCACCCACAGAAGGGTTGCCTTGAGGATCGATCACCCCTGTTACCTGTTGCCAAAGCTGTTGTGGTGCTAACGACAGTTCATAGGTGCGTCCATCAGACTTACGGACGTGATACCAATTCTTTTGCTGACAGTGTTCACACCAAAAAGCTTCTAACCACTCACCATCGATAGGAACTGCGGTTTTGTTTGCTACTAGAATTAATGCATTCCGCCGACTCATACCCCGTTGTTGCAACTGACCTGGTTGATCGGCAAATATCTGATATTTTTGACTAACGCTATTTAAATAGCAGCCATGAACTGGGCAGTAAATAGCCCGTCGTTTTGAACGTTTCCGATTGCGGTCACACCTTCTCTGCAATTCGACCTCCCATATAAATAAACAGCAAAAAACAAGGAAGGTTACGTTGGAGGGACTGAGATCAATTTGACCATCAAAGCCCAACTCCCAAAATTTAGAGATGATTATTAAATTAGATTAATAAAATTCCTAACTCTGTTTACCTAGTTTTTCTCTTAATAGAAACTAGTAAAAACAGAGGCAACTTTTTTGGTGCTTCCACACAAGTTTTTTGGTTAAAGAATCAGGTATGTATCACAAAATTATTTGGTTATATCATATTATTTGAATCCTCAACTAAGTGGCGATATCTAAAATCTTACGGATAAGTAAATCATAACATAGTTTGACATTGTATTGTTTTTTCAAGTAAATTTCACATAATATTTAAACTCAAACGTTTAAGTACAAGTTGGATAAGCCTTCATCTAGACTTATCAAACACATTTATAAAAAAACAAATATCTTGATGATAATTACTGCAATTACATAGGACTTATGCTAAGTAAATTTATTTTAATTAAATACTGCTATAAAGTTTTATTTAATTTGCTTTAGCATTTGTACCCAAGCAAAGCAAAAACTTTATTTTCAAATACAAAAAAATTTTACTTAAAAAGGTGGTAACTAAATTGTAAAGAATTCCAGTATAGAGAAAGTATTACCAAACTCAAAAATAGCAATTTTAAATTCTATTAATACTGGTAAATACTTTCTCTGGATTTGACATGAATACCTCCTGAATGATTTGGAAAAATTGTCAGCAAATTGATTGTAAATTGTTGTCTTTGCGAAATCAGCCAATAGGTGCAGTTCTCACGGTGTTGAGTTGATTTCCATTAGAACTTAGCTTGCAAGACTGGTTATGCTGTTGGCATTTGCTAAGGTTTTATGACTTCAAAGCTAAATTCACAAAAATTATTTTGTCTGGCTTTGAGACATAGTTATTACCTCATCAGGCAATATTGCCTGCTGTAAGACATCAAGGTATTGTTGAGAAATAACCTTAGGTGTGAAATGCGATCGCAAGTACTGACGGCCTGCTTTACCCATTCGTTCCCCAAGCTGGGGATCACGACTGAGTAAACGAATAAATTGAGCTAGACTATGACTGTCTCCATTATCAAATGTGCCACCACAGTCAGCTTCGGCAATTAGTTGTCTTAAGTATGAATACGGTGAACAAATCACTGCCACTGGTCGCCCAGATGCCAAAGCTGAGTAAAGCTTACTAGGAACAACCAAACCTTCGGTAGATTCATCGACACTCACTAGTGATAAATCGCAAGCTGTCAGGGAATAGGGTAGTACCTGCTTATCTTGATATGGTAAAAATGTGAAATTATTCAGCCCTAATCGATTTACTTCCTTAATTAACTCATCGCGTTTGGCTCCACCGCCAATACATACAAAGTGAATTGGCTCGTCTTGCAGTTCTTTGGCAGCTTCTAGCATGGTGTCAATGTCATGACAGCGGCCCATATTGCCAGAATAGAGAACAGTGAATGTGTTAACTAGGTTATGCTTCCAAGCAAACCAGTTCTCTTGCTTGGTAATTGGCACAATCAAATCAGGGTTAGCCCAACTGTGAATTACAGAAATCTTATCGGCTATTTGTGGACAATTGGCGAGTACTCGCTGTTTCATCGCTGGACTGAGAACTATAATTCCCTTGGCGTTGAGCCAAACTTGTCTATTGATAGCACGCCACAATCGCACCAACCAGCTATCCTTTGAAACTACTCCCAGCGCGATCGCAATATCGGGATAGAGGTCATACAGTATGCAAACATAAGGTAACCGGAACAAGGTATAAGCCAAGTATCCGATAATTGGTAAAAACGGGGGAGCAGTAGTCAGCAATAATACATTTCGGCGACGCCAAGCTCTAAATAGATAGAGTACAGCACGCAAAGTGTATAGAACACCATTGATAGCTTTACCGCGAATCCTTCCTGGCCAAAGTTGGGCAGTACGCGATCGCTGAATTCGGATTCTCTCCGTACGTTCAACAGCTGGAGCCGTATGAGATTGAAATGCATATCCAGGCTGACTGGTAAACACCTCAACATCCACCCCTTGCTGTCCTAACTGTTTCACAAGTTCCTCAATCAACTGTCCTGTAGCTGCATAGTCTGGAGGAAAAAACTGAGTGACTACTGACAATTTAATTGACTGTTGAGTTTTTACAGAATGCTCATTCTTAATTTCTGACCGAGTAGAAATGGATTGCAACAATTTGTGATTAATCCATTGATTAAGTCTCATCGCCTCTATCCTGCTTTCAACTTATAAATTTTATTGAAAATACTACTGAACTGCTTAAACCATTAATTTCCATGACAAACTTACCTGGTATTGAAAACAATTTTCAGTTTGCTCCAGGTATAATTTATTATTCACCTGCTATACAACTATCTTGACAGAGATTGTATATACGTACACTAGCCTTGCTGGCAACTAGCTGACTAATACTAGCTATCCACTTATTCGCTTTATATAGATGCACTTCCTTTGGACAGGGGAACACAACGAGGAGGAAAAGAAGTTTGAGTAGCGACGAACAGCTTTTTACTAGGGATAAAATTTTCCCTACAGCTAGCTGCTCTACAGACTTATAGGAAAACTTTTTTGATGTCCAAGGAGTTACTTCTATAGAGATTACCACTATTTCGCATTAATACTGAATTTTATTTGAGAAATTCGGAATTTACTATTCTTATGAGCCTATTTGCTGTTTTTTCACCTTGTTTTTGCTTGTTCATTTGTATTGCATGTAATTTTTAGCTAGAGTATTATTCCTAAAGTATATTATTACATGTAATTTTGAATACTAGAATACCATGTTTCAAAGTTAACAATTCTACTTTATCAAAAATTCATTTTAGTAGTATATCTTTAAACTTTATCTTCACAAAATAGATATTATAACCAGTATATTTTCCTATCTTTAATTATTATTAATAAATTAGCTACTCGTTAATATTTTTAATGAGTCTATTACAACTTTTTATTAACAAGAGAAAGAGTTCAAACTCTAGAGATAGACTCCTACATGCAAGATAACCTGCATTGAACTGCTAGGTTTGTATATCCATGAGATTGTTTATTTCAGTAGTTATTAAATATTTACTACCTGTACGCAAAGTAAATTGATATTAAATTGGCTGCTAAGAGGTAGTCGAGCAATATTTTGCATTCATGGCAACGTTTAATACCAATTTGTAATTCGTGAGCAACTTGCCGTCTTGGACGCCACATCCTCCACTTGAGGAGCCAGCGCAGTGAGGCAACGTTGTCTTGGGGGTTCTCCCCCAATTTCCAGTTCCGAGTTCCCCATAAGCGCCTGCCAAAAGGCTTTGCTGACAGCCGCACAACTGCCGATCTCAAGAGTATTAGCGAGCTTGCAAGCATCACCTGAAGGGTAATTCGTAATTAAGATTCGTCAGTTATGTACTGGGTTTTGGAGTTTGAATGGTTGCCGAATTTTAGAGAATTGGTATAACTTGTAGGTTTTCATAAGGAGTACAGCAAGTGGTCACTGTACTACCCCAATCTGCTAGAAGCTGGCCAGCAAGGATCTACGATTTCTGCTGTGCAGTACGATAACCAGCTTTGAGCAAGGCAGTTGTCTGGGTCAGGATAGCCCATAATAGTACAAAATTACTATTTTGTGTATACGCCTGATATCAAGTATCTCAATGTCATCTAAAACGGCTATTAACACCTCAATTCTGAACCTTCTATAATTATTGAGAAACAGTCTCTTGTATTTTCAGCTACATGACCTAAGCTTTTAAAAGCTGTTAAGCTAATTTGGATGAATGCAAATTGCATGTACAAGTTTTGCCTTTTGTATTACAAAATATTAATAAGTGATGGAAAAATATTCTTTTCAACCCTCAAATTCTGATCGCAATAATAACTCTGTACCTCCATTTCCTCAGGATCAACCTGTTTCATGGAATGAATCACAACGAGATGGCTGGAGTTTCAAAGAATTTCTTAGTGTTGTGCGAAGACGAGCAATTGTGATTGGAGGCGTCAGTATAACTATGATGTCCACAGTTGTGATCACCTTAATGTTGAACCCAAAGCAACCAGACTACGAAAGCAATTTTCAGTTGTTAGTAGAACCTGTTAATGATGACACCAAAATGGTGGATATTGTTAAAGACCCTAACTTAAGCCAGTCTAGCCTAGATTACGAAAGTCAAATTCAGGTTCTCAAGAGTCCTGAACTAATGGCAGGTATTGTTAAACAGTTGCAAGCTTTCTATCCAGATATTAACTATGATTTTCTAATCAACTCACTGAGTATTACTCGTCTAGGTGAAACAAAGATTATACAAGTTAGCTATCGAAATCATGATCCAAATCAAATTAAAGTTGTACTAGACAAAATTGCTCAAGAATATTTAGACTATAGCCGAGAAAAAAGGCAAACTAAGTTGCGTCAGGGAATTAAGTTTATTGAAAAAGAGTTGCCATCTGCACAAAGTCGAGTTGATCGGTTACAAAAAGAACTGCAAAAGTTTAGGCAAAACAACAACTTTGCCGATCCAGATAGCCAACTTGAATTAGTTAGCAAACAAGTTAGTTACTTAACTGAACAACGGCAAGCGATTGATAAGAAATTAGCAGAAACTCGTGCTAATTTTGCTATTTTAAATCAAAAAGATAGAAGATTAGCAATATTAAATGATGCTCCTTTGTATCAGCAGTTACTTAATCAAGCTCAAGAATTAGATGTTCAGATCGCTAAGGAATCAACTCGTTTACAAAACGATAACCCAACTCTCAAAACATTGAAAGAAAAAAGGCAAAGCTTGTCAACTTTATTGGCTCAAGAGTCAAAGTACGTTTTGGATACAAAAATTGCAGAAGTAGCCAATCAAATTCAAATTCTAGAGGTGCAGAGTCGAGAGTTGGCTAAAGCAGAACAGGCACTTCAATTCAAACGTGAGCAATGGCCAATCTTGGCACGAAAATACACGGAACTACAGCGGTCATTACAGATTGCCACTGAGAGTCTGAATCGTTTTTTATCTACTCGCGAAACCCTGCAAATTCAAATTTCTCAGACAGAACTGGGTTGGCAGTTACTTAAAGCACCAACTAAACCAGAATATCCCGTTGTTTCTTCCGATTTCCGGCGCAACTTAATACTGGGATTAGGTGCAAGTATTCTCTTTGGAATTAGCGTTGCCTTACTGATAGAAAAGCTTGACAATACCTACCATAATGTTGATGCCCTAAAGGAGAAGGTCAAATTCCCATTATTAGGAAATATTCCATTTGAAAAGCAAGTTCAAAACAATCAAGAAAGCACTAGCGTCAACACCTTGAAAGAAAAGGTCAAAATGCCCTTATTAGTCAATAATCAATTGGAAAAGCAAGTTCAAAAAAATCAAGACTGCACCCTTGCTCAAGAAATTTCCCTGGTAACAGTACCAAATCACTTTTCTGATAGTATTGCCGGCTCAAGCATCATACCTGAGTTAGATTACAGCAACTATTCCGCAAAGTTTTTAGAAGCTTTGCGAGTACTTTATGCAAATATTCAACTACTGAATAATGATCGCGAGATTAATTCCATTATCATTAGTTCAGCTACGCCTGGTGACGGGAAGTCTACAATTGCTTTGCATCTAGCCCAAATAGCTACAGCAATGGGGCAACGAGTACTACTTGTAGATGCCAATCTTCGCCAACCAGTGATTCATACTCTATTAGGTTTAAATAACGTGTGGGGATTGAGTAATTTAATTTCTACAAACTTGCCAGTAGGAGAAGTACTTAAGCAACTACCTTCTATAAGCAAATTATCTGTAATCACTGCTGGGCCAATACCACCAGATCCCACAAAGTTGCTTTCGTCTGAAAAGATGCAGCGTCTGATGGCAGATTTCCAGAACACCTTTGACTTAGTAATTTATGATGCCCCCCACCTAGCTGGGCTGGCTGATGCTACCCTACTAGCACCCCACACCAATGGCATTTTGATGGTGGTGAAGATGGATAAAACAGATGCTTCAGTACTAAATAGAACTTTAGATAATCTGAACAATTCCCGGCTGAATGTCTTAGGTATGGTTGGTAACGGTCAGAAGGGGAACTTTAACAGCTACTAAAAATAAGCTAAAACACATTTAAATAGCATAATTATTCATGTTCGCGTAGCGTCTGGGTTAGGAGAAGGTCGTTGACCGATGAACGCGCTTGAAAGCTCAAGTCGAGAAACCCTGACTGTGCAACTGGCTCCTGATGACTGTCATCAGTTATCGGTCATCGGTCAACACAATTAGATCTGCAACTTCAATGCGGAACAGCTTAATACAATTTGAGATTTTTGAGCCACTGCCTTGCACAGGGAAGTCCCAAGGGTGAGGCAGTGCTGAACTCATAATGCTGCCTCCTTGTTGAGTGCAAGTTGCGTGATTATAAAACAATTACCACTAGTCGCTTTTAACGCTTCAAGGATAATAAACGATCGCCAACGCTAATTTTAAGCATAATTACTCATTTATAAAAATCAGGTTATCTTGATATCTCACAGATGCATCATCTGTGGAGCTGCGAAAATCTTGAGTGTATATCGATTGATAGCTTTTAATTGATTCAACCAGATTGTTTATAAAGTCTATATCGGGACTTGTGGCTTCAGTTGTGAAGCCATAAATTAATGTATAATTTTGTACTGAATAGTTTAATTCAGAAGAAGAATTAGTTCGTCGCACTGACTATTCTTTGCTTCCTCTGAGTTTTTTCTACTAGCTTGAGTTTGTTTTTACTCATTATTCCTGCAAGAGTCTGTTAGAGCCAACGATGAGCAAAACTAACAGTACAAGCTGGATCTGCCAAGGGGCTAAAATCAGACTCAAAATCAGGCTGATAATTGTAAACAAACCTGTAAAATAAGCAATTTCGTCTGTACATTTTTTCGAGAAATAGCCAGTTACTAAACCAGCAAAGAGTGGAACTAAAAAAAACAAAGGCATTTTTACTAACCTCTGAACTAAAGTAGAAGTGTTGGTACAGGAAGATTCACAATGTTTTTCTTATTGTGGTCAATTTTACATCTTAGGTGGTTTTTACTACAACAGCCTATAGAAATAAACGGCTCATAAAGTCAAGAATATGCAATTATTCCGTAAATAAGCTTAACACTTGGTGCTAGAACTGTGAGAACGATCTAGCATATTACCTCTAGGAGTAAATTTTTCAACTTAAACACCCGATGCTGAACATTCCTCAACTACTGGCAACTGAACTAGACCTCAAACCTTATCAGGTGCAAAACGCGCTGGAACTTTTGGCGGAGGGTGCGACTATCCCTTTTATTGCCCGTTATCGTAAAGAACGTACGGGTGAGATGAATGAAGTTCAACTGCGCGATTTATCTGATAGGTATACATACTTAACAGAATTGGAAGAAAGGAAATCAGTAATCTTAAATGCGATCGCTGAACAAGGTAAACTCACCGATGAACTGAAAACCAAAATCACATCTTGTTTACAAAAAACTGAACTTGAGGATTTATACCTACCCTATCGACCAAAGCGACGTACCCGGGCCACAGTCGCTAGAGAAAAAGGACTGGAACCGCTAACAGAATTTATCAAGTCGTTGAATGTGAAAAATGCTGTCTCTGCGTCATTAGAATCAGAAGCGGCAAAGTATATTTCTGAGGAAAAAGGAATAAAAACAGCACAGGAAGCATTAAAAGGTGCTGCGGACATCTTAGCGGAAGAAGTGGCAGAAAAAGCTGATTTACGGGCATATATTCGAGAATATCTTTTAGAAGAAGGGTTATTTGTCTCCCGCATCAAAGATGATTATCCAGAAGGTACAACTAAATTCGAGATGTACCGCAACTACCAAGCTAAGGTGAAAAATATCGCACCTCACAACATGCTGGCGTTGTGTCGAGGTGAATCTGAGGGCGTATTAAACTTTGAAATAGCCTTTGATGAAGATGTAGTACTTTCTTATCTGGAATCCCAGGGAATTCGCACAAAAACTCGCGAAATCAGGGATTTTTATCAAGCGATGTTGAAGGATGCATTCAACCGTTTGATGAAAACATCACTTGTGGGGGAAGTGATTTCTGAAAAGAAAACTTACGCAGATATTGAGTCAATCAAGACATTTGAAGCTAATCTGCGAGAGTTGCTGCTGTCTGCACCAGCGGGAATGAAACCAACACTGGCAATTGATCCCGGCTTTAGAACTGGTTGCAAAGTTGCAGTCCTTGACCAAACGGGAAAATTCTTAGAATATCAGGCAGTGTTTCCCCATCAAGCTGCGGAACAACGTACTAAAGCTGCACTAACTATCAAGAATCTAATTGAAAAATACAAAATTGAGTTAATTGCCATTGGTAATGGTACAGCTTCCCGCGAAACAGACGAGTTTGTATTGCAAGTATTACAAGCAATAGACCGTAAACCAATTAAAGTGATGGTCAATGAGTCCGGTGCATCTATATATTCTGCTAGCAAAGTGGCATTAGAAGAGTTTCCCGATTTAGATGTGACGGTGCGTGGTGCCATTAGTATCGGTCGCCGTTTGCAAGATCCCTTGGCAGAACTTGTGAAAATCGATCCTAAATCCATTGGTGTGGGACAATATCAGCATGATGTTGATCAAAAATTGCTGAAAAAGAAGCTTGATGAAACTGTAGAAAGCTGCGTCAACTACGTAGGCGTAGACTTGAACACCGCCTCCAAGGAACTTTTAACTTTTGTTTCTGGCATTACAGCAGCGGTTGCTAACAACATTGTTGCCTATCGCAATCAGTATGGAGCCTTTAAAAATCGCCGACAACTGTTGAAAGTGCCGAAGTTGGGGCCAAAAGCCTTTGAACAGGCTGCGGGTTTTTTAAGGATTCGTGGTGGTGATAACCCCTTGGATAATACAGCTGTGCATCCAGAAAGTTACTCTGTTGTGGAAGCGATCGCATCCGATCTCAATGTGCCATTAAATCAGGTTACACAAATTGCCGAAAAACTCAAAAAGACAAATTTGAAGAAATACGTTACCGATACCGTTGGTGAACCCACACTACGTGACATTCTCGGCGAACTGGAAAAACCAGGTAGAGATCCCCGTGCGGAATTTAAGTATGCCACCTTTAAAGAAGGAATCAAGGAAATTACCGACTTGCAAGTGGGGATGGAACTTGAGGGAATCGTTACTAATGTCGCCAACTTCGGCGCGTTTGTAGATATTGGCGTACATCAAGATGGTTTAGTGCATATATCTCAACTAGCCGACAGATTCGTAGACGATCCCAAAAAAATTGTGAAAGTTGGACAAGTCGTGAAAGTACGAGTGCTGGAAGTTAACGAGAAATTGAAGCGGATTAGTTTGTCGATGAAAGCATTCAAGCAATAAGAGGGAATGGGGAGTGGGGAGTGGGGAGTCGGGGAAAATTACCTTTACTTTAAAGTGTTATTTAATTACGAATTACGAATTACGAATTATTTATGGCAGTTTATCAAGTTCGACTCATCAATCCTGGAATGGGATTAGACCGTACCATCGAAGTACCTGATGATCAATATATTTTGGATATCGCTGAAGAAGTTGGTATTCGCTTACCATCTGGATGCAAGCAAGGCGAATGTTCTGCTTGTGTTGCCAAACTTGTTAGCGGTGAAGTTGATCAAAGTGAGCAAAAATTTCTCCAGCCACATGAAATAAAAGCTGGCTATGTAGTGACTTGTGTAACTTACCCTTTATCTGATTGCACTTTAGAAACTCATCAAGAACAAGTGTTGTATAAATCATCTCTTTATTATAAGCAAGATTATACAGCTAAATCTGAGTAATTTGCATCCATTTCTCTTAAATAAATCTTAAATTTGAGACGAGTTAAATAATTATAAAGGCTGGTGTTTGCAGCAGGCGATCGCGCTTTAGTTGACAGTCAATAACCGATGCTGCAGGGTAATATATTTTTTAGAGTTACCTAATTGAGTAGCGCTTAACTCATCTAAGTTGAGATAGTGCAGTTTATCAATAATTCAGCCAAGCGATAGAAGCTCAATCTATCCTGCAAGAGATGTAAAAGCTGAGCGCATTGTTAATGATGGAATAAGGATTTTCAAAACCATCTATCTCTAACTTTATAGGAGAAAACAGTGTTGACACCACTTTTAACCGCAGTAGCTACAGCATTAAGCTTGTTAATTGTTGATTTAGTTGTTCCAGGGGTTGATATCGCTAATTTCCCCGCAGCTGTGATTGCTGCTTTAGTAATTGGTTTGATTAACGGTTCAGTGAAGCCAGTTCTGTCTACACTTTCTTTACCACTTAATTTTCTAACATTTGGTGCTTTTTCGCTGGTCATTAACGGTTTGTGTTTCTGGTTAGCAGCAGTACTGGTTCCTGGTTTCTCCGTTCATGGAATTATCGGTTTTCTTCTTGGGCCAGTGATTCTATCTTTTGCTAATACATTCATTAACAAATACTTTGCAGAGAAAAATCTGGCTTTAACCAGTGGTGATGTCAAAACCCAAGGTGAATTACCCTCTAGATAAGTCTCAGTAAGGGTAGAAATAGTAGTCGTATCGATTTTCTACCCTGCATCAATTCTCTTAATTAAGAAGATGATTTATTAGGCGTAATTCCTAATCATACATCTTTCACAGAATGTAATTAAACAAAGTCACAAAATTGTAGCAAAATTATGAAATTAGTTCGTTTTCTTTTAGGTATAGCACTGCCTCCTTTAGGCGTTTTCCTCACAGTTGGTGTTGGCCCCACTTTAGTGATTAACATTTTACTTACACTTCTTGGTTGGCTTCCTGGTAGTATTCATGCAGTTTGGGTTATTGCCAAGCATGAAGAACAATTAAATAGAGAAGGTAACGTTTACTAAATAGAATTTGATTTCACTAATATCTATTAAGTAAATGGGGTGGGTAATACTCACTCTCTTCTCCCAAAAAAAGATTCCCGGCTTTTTAGAGAAGTCGGGAATTTTGTTGTATACCAATGGTAAAGAAACATGATTTATTCAGATTTACAGCAAGTAGGGGCGTACAGCTGTACGCCCCTACAAGTGATTCATGTGTAGCAAATATTTTTGGAAATGGTATAAAAATGTTAAAGCCCCTCTTCGCGTTGGAGAGGGGTTTAGGGAAAGCTTCTACGTTAAAGAAGTTATTTCTTAACAATTTCTTTTTCTTTATCAGCAGATTCTTTGTCTTTGAACAAATCAGCGGTTGCTAGCAGTAACTCTCTGAGAGTTTGTTTAATTTGACGTTCCTTTCTAGCTATGGATGTACCAGCTTCACCTAGTTTATCTTCTATCTGCGATCGCTTCTGTTCTACCTGGGTGGCTAGAGCTTCTGCTTGCGGACGGGCTTGATTGTACCAGTTTTTCGCGTCGTCTAGATAACCTTTTACCTCTTCGGAACGTCCACCATAACGCGCTGCTAAGTTAGCTCGTACAATAGCGAGTTGTGCTTGCAGTTGAGCGTAACGTTTCTTTAACAAAGAAACTTCTTCGCTATTTTTGATAGTATTAACAGCAGAATCAATAGCATTTTTAGTGCTAGCTGTTTTTTCTTGACCTGTTTCTTCAATCTCTGCCAAAATTACATCTACCTCTTGTTGAATTTTTTCTTCTTCACTATCAAGCTGAGCTTGTAATCTTTTCAATTCTGATTGAGTTCTAGCAATTGCTTCGTGTCTTTTAGTATTAATCCCTTCTAGCGCTCCTTCTATGGATGCTGTGACTTCTTCTTTAATTTCTGTGCCTTTACCTTGCAAACTGTCAACCACAGCAGAAACAGCATCTTTCACAAGATTACGAATTTCGCTAGAGCCTTCTTTTAACTCAGAAGCTACCTGACTAACTGCTGATTTCACAATTTCACGGACTCTTTCAGTTCTTAACTGTCCAGTTTCTTTAACCTGTCTAAGATCATTTTGAATTTGGTCTTTGATGTTGTTAGTCATTTTACACTCTGGAGAATTAACTAATTTGGATAAAAGTTTATAGACATGGTTTACATTCACATTATGGCGTAATCCTTTGGGAGCAGGCACTTCCTTTAGATAGAAAAGGAATACAATTTTTGATTTGGGATTTTAGATTGTGAATCACCTTGTGCATATGGCTTTGGCGAATCAATCTGTCGGCATCATTTATCAATTTGGTATAAGTACTCTAGGGATTTTCAGTAAAAAATATTCCACTGCTCACAGTCAACAGTTATCAGTCATCAGTCATCAGAGAAATGTGGTGCGTTAAGCGTTGCTATAACGCACCCTACAATTGCAGGTTATGTGTAATCTGTTGTCAATTTGTGAGATGATAAGTAGCAGTTAGTCGTAAATGAGAATTATGTATGTGGCGGGTAAATATCACTTGCTCAAATGATGCATGGAAGCAGTATGGTAGTGATTTCAAAGCAATGGTAGAGAAGTATGCAGCCGAATGTATTGCTTCTAAAAAATTGCCAGATGGTATGCGGATTATGGCATATAAAATTGAGGATGTCAGCGATGCTGAAGCTTTTCAGGAAGATTGTGCAAAATTTGCTGGATTTACAGCTGATTTTGAATCATTGTAAAATTAGTTTTGTTAAATTCCTCTCAGGAGAAACTGAGTGCAAAAACTACTAAGATTAATATTATTGGTACTTTTAATATTGACAACTGCTTTTACTTTGCCTGTAAGTGCAGTAGATACAGCTAACGGTACAGCAGTTTTTAGCGTTCATTGTGCAGGTTGTCATATTAATGGTGGTAATATTGTCAGGCGGGGTAAGAACTTGAAAAAGAAAGCGCTGAAAAAATATAGTATGGATTCGATAGAAGCTATTACATCTATTGTCACTAATGGTAAAAGTAATATGTCAGCTTATAAAGACCGTCTTACTGAACAGCAAATCCAAGATGTTGCTGCTTACGTGCTAGAACAAGCTGAGAAAGACTGGCGATAAAAGTTAGGAGTTAGGAGTTAGGAGTTAGGAGTTAGGGATTGCTTGATAAAATTATGCATTTTTCTTTGTGCCTTTGTGTCTTACTGGTGAACAATTTAATCTTTAATCACAAAGACACGAAGGGAAAGATCTAAAAAATTGACCTAAATAAATCATTAATTTCCATATGAGTTTACCTGTAGAAAGTCGTCTTCAATTTACTGCTGATTTAAATATTTGTCGGTTATTAAATGGGATGTGGCAAGTGTCTGGCGCACACGGACGCATCAATTCTAAAGCGGCTATCCAATCTATGTTTCAATATTTGGATGCTGGCTTTACTACTTGGGATTTAGCAGACCATTATGGCCCAGCAGAAGATTTTATTGGAGAATTTCGCCGTCAAGTTATTGCTAACCGTGGTCAAGAAGCTTTAGCTAATTTGCAAGCTTTTACAAAATGGGTTCCTCGTCCTGGGAAAATGACGAAAAAGTTAGTCGAGGAAAATATTGATATTTCTCTGAGAAGAATGGATGTGGAATCTTTAGATTTGATGCAGTTCCACTGGTGGGAATATCAAGATAAAAATTATTTGGATGCCCTCAAGTATATGGCAGAACTGCAAACTGAGGGCAAGATTAAGCATTTAGCTTTGACTAATTTTGATACGGAACATTTACAAATTATTACCGAAGCAGGCATAAAAATTGTTTCTAATCAAGTGCAATTTTCGCTAGTTGACCGCCGTCCTGAAGTGAATATGATTCAGTTTTGTCAACAGCATGATATAAAACTTTTTACTTATGGTAGTGTTTGCGGCGGTTTGTTATCAGAAAAGTATTTGGGAAAATCGGAACCGCGAGGTTTTGATTTGGGTACAGCTAGCTTGCGAAAGTACAAAAATATGATTGATGGTTGGGGTGGTTGGCAATTATTTCAAGAGTTACTTTCTACTTTGAAAGAAATTGCTGATAAGCATCAAGTCAGCATTGCCAATGTGGCGGTGCGTTATATATTAGATAAGCCTGCGGTGGGTGGGGTGATAGTTGGTGCAAGGCTTGGTGTCTCGGAACATATTGCAGATAATGCTAAGGTTTTCGGTTTGAAATTAGATGCTGAGGATTGCGATCGCATTGACATCATATCTCGTAAGTCACGGGATTTGTATCAACTCATCGGCGATTGTGGGGATGAGTATCGGCGATAACAATTATTTCTCTGTGTCCTCTGCGTCTCTGCGGTTCGTAAAAGAATTGATCACGCAGAGGCGCAGAGGCGCGGAGAGGTAAGTTTTCGGGAATTGGGTGATAATACGGTGAAGGTTATTGTGGAAATTATAGCTGTAAGCCATGCCTTTGACTTTCACCTTCGCCCTGAGTCAACAGCAAAGTTTTGAACTGCGCTGTCACTATGGTTCACGCCGCTTGGATAAAGTGGAGTTGGCGGCACTGATTGATTTGTGTGAGCAAAATTATTATTCTAAAGAACGAGATAGCTTACATGATCTCACTGAGTTGGGACGGCGAATTTATCAATGGCTGGATGGGAAAGAAGGATGGCTGAGAAAGTCGTTGAATGAGGCGGATGAGCAAACGATTTATCTCGATTTGATTCAAACCAGTGAAGCGCAGGGGTTGAACCCAGAAACAGAACGGGTAGCTTTGGGTTTGGCGCATTTACCTTGGGAATTGCTACATGATGGTGCAGGGTTTTTAAGCGAACGTTTGGATATTTCTGTTTTACCAGTGCGTTCTGTGCAGCAGCGTCAAACTCAAGTAATGGGGGTGCAAAATCGGCCGTTGCGGTTGCTGTTTATGGCGACTTCACCGGAAGATCCTAGAGTTCCACCTTTAGATTTTGAGCGGGAAGAAGCGAATATTTTACAAGCAACTAAGGATCAGCCTTTAGCGTTAATTGTTGAGGAAAGTGGCTCGGTTGCGGAGTTAGCTAATTTGGTGAAATCCTATCCCGAAGACTATTTTGATGTCTTTCACCTCACGGGACACGGGATAATTTACACGCAAGATTACCGCTTTTTGCTGCCAAGAGGTACAACAATACCAGATAATACGCCTTGCTTTATCACTGAGGATGAAGTCGGGAATATCCAACTTACAACTGTTGATGATTTAGCTAAAGCTTTTCGCGGACGCTGGCCTCGTGTGACTTTTCTCTCTGGTTGTCATACAGGACAGGTTGCTAATAAGGGGACAGTACCCTCGATGGCGCAGGCTTTGGTGAAGGCGGGGGCGGGTATTGTTTTAGGTTGGGCGCGTCCGGTGTATGACCGCACGGGTATTATAGCAGCACAAGCACTTTATCAAGCTTTGGCGACGGGGGCAACTGTGGAAGCGGCGGTGAAAGCGGCGCAGCAGGAGATGATTGACAAAAAATGCACCGACTGGCATCTGTTACGGATGTATCGGGATACGCGTCCCATTCAGCAACTCGTAACACCGTTGCGAACAAAGAATCGTGAAAAGCTGAAGTTTACAACGCCAGAACAAGAATTTCTCGATGAGAATAATCTAGTTAAAGTTGCTGGACAATTTGAGTTTGTCGGACGCAGGCGACCTTTACAACGGTGTATCAAGGCTTTGCAGGAAACCAGCGACTACATCGGTGTGTTGATTGCGGGGATGGGTGGACTGGGTAAAAGTAGCTTGGCGGCGCGGTTATGTAGGCGGGTAGAGGCGCAGCGTCCCAATTTTGCGCGAGTCGTGTTGATTGGGCCTTTGGATGAGAAAGGTTTGCTGAATAAGCTTTCTAATAAGTATGAGCGATTTGCAGATGTGCCTGCACTGTTGAATGAACCAAAGGTGTCTGTTAAAGGACGGTTGCAAAACTTTTTTGAGGTAATTGAAAACGAACACAATCAACCTTTGCTGCTGGTGCTGGATGACTTTGAGCAAAACATCCCTGAAGCTAACGTTGAAGATGGTTCACTGCGGATGACGGCGGAAGCTTACGAAATTTTAGCAGCGATTTGTGCAGCATTGGAGGAAAACGGGGCAGAAAGTCGGCTGATTGTCACTTGTCGCTATTTAAAGAAAGATACTTTGCCAGATCATCGCCTGCATTTGGAATCTTTAGCGGCGATGAGTAGCAGTGATATTGATAAAATTTGCTTTCCTTTAGATCAAGAAGTTAGGCAACAGTTAAGAACTCAGCGGATTATTAAGATAGCTGATGGTAATCCCCGCTTGTTGAAGTGGCTGTTAGAAGTGATTCAGCAGCCAGGACTAGCGGCGGATGAATTACTCACTCGGCTGGAGAAGACTGAGCAAAAGTTTCGTGAAAATATTTTGGCACAAACTCTGCTGGATGCTTTGGAATTGGAAGAACAAAAGTTTTTGGCACGGTTGAGTGTGTTTCATCTGCCGGTGAGGGAGGATGTTGTTAGGGCTATCTCTCCCGCCTGGGACTCGAAGTCCCAGGCTAATAGCGAAAGTCCTCTGAAGAGGACTGAGGATTTAGGGGAGGGAATTTCTAGTCGCCTTGGGAGTTCGGCTATGAATCAGGAAATTGATTTCGTGGCGGTTATGGATAAGCTTGTCAGTCTTAGTTTAGTGGAGTCCGCCACCACTCACCCGACACAGCCAGCTAATTACCGAGTGACGACAATTTTAGAACCGCTGTTAGAACCAGTGTTGAGTGAGGAAGAATGGCAAGCAACCCGACAGCAAGCCGTGAGGAAAATTCATCAAGTTTGGTGGGAGCAGTCTAAGCAAAAAACAAAAGCAGAAGGATTGGAAATTGTGCGTTTAGGGCTACTTGCGAAAGAACAAGAAATTGTTGTCAGCGTTGGGGGTAGAATTGCAAGCTCTTGGGTGAACAATTCCCGGTTTGTGGAAGCTTTAGATTTATGTGAGCAAATCTTGGCAGTTTTTCAAGACTACCGCATTTTGGGAACCATCGCCCCTGCGGAACAGGTTTTAGGTTTTGTGCAAGAAGCTGTTACTCATTATCAGCAAGCCTTAGACCTTTGCCCTGAAGAGAAATTACAAGAAAAATCCACTACCCTCAACAACATGGCAGGGGTATTCGCCGACCAAGGGGACATAGCAAAAGCGATCGCACTCTGTGAGCAATCCTTGGAAATATCTGAGCAAATTGGCGATGTCAAAGGTAAAACTGCTATCCTCAACAACATAGCAGGGATATTCGCCCACCAAGGAGACATCCCAAAAGCGATCGCACTGTGGCAGCAAGACTTGGAAATATGTGAACAAATTGGCGATGTTAAAGGTAAAGCCGTTACCCTCAACAACATGGCACTACAATTCGCCCACCAAGGAGATATACCAAAAGCGATCGCACTCTACGAGCAAGATTTAGAAATATGTGAGCAAATTGGCGATGTCAAAGGTAAAGCTGCTACCCTCAACAACATAGCAGGGATATTCGCCCACCAAGGGGACGTACCAAAAGCGATCGCACTCTACGAGCAATCCTTAGAAATATGTGAGCAAATTGGCTATGTCAAAGGTAAAGCCACTAACCTCCGCAACATCGCAGGGGTATTCGCTGACCAAGGGGATATACCAAAAGCGATCGCACTCTACGAGCAATCCTTGGAAATATCTGAGCAAATTGGCGATGTCCAAAGTAAAGCTGCTACCCTCAACAACATGGCAGGGATATTCGCCAACCAAGGGAACATACCAAAAGCGATCGCACTCTACGAGCAATCCTTGAAAATACGTGAGCAAATTGATGATGTCAAAGGTAAAGCCGCTACCCTCAACAACATGACAGGGGTATTCGCTGACCAAGGGAACATACCAAAAGCGATCGCACTCTACGAGCAATCCTTGAAAATACGTGAGCAAATTGGTGATGTCAAAGGTAAAGCCGCTACCCTCAACAACATGGCACTGGTATTCGCCAACCAAGGAGACATGCCAAAAGCGATCGCACTCTACGAGCAATCCTTGGAAATAAAGGAGCAGATTGGCGATGTCAAAGGTAAAGCCGCTACCCTTAACAACATGGCACAGGTATTCGCTCACCAAGCGGATATACCAAAAGCGATCGCACTTTTAGAGAAAGTTGCTTCCACACTTGCACAAATACGTGCATACAGTGATTTAGTAACAATTCTGAGAAATTTAGGCTTAACAGACGAAAGCAACGGTTTGGTTTACCTAGCTCAAGCAGTCTGGCTGACGCTGAGGATTCAAGCTCCCTTGGCAAGTAACATTGAGGCTTTATATAACAAAGTGGCTCAAGGTGATGAACTAAAAGCTTTGCTAGGTGCAACGGCTATTTTGTTTTGCAAGCACCGAGGTAAAGGTCATCCGCAGTTTGAGGAACTTCTAGAACTTAGTGTAAAGATGATATCAGGGGCGGCGAATGCCCAAAAAATTGAGACACAGGAAACTTTTGATAATTGGGTTGTCCAACAACGGCTAGATGATCCAGAATATTTTCTCCCTCGACTCAATCAACGCCTAGAGGAGATTGTCGGCGATGGGTGGTTGTTTGACCGCAGTCAGTTTGAGGTGGGGAGATGAGGGGGATGAGGGAGATGAGGGAGATGAGGGAGATGAGGGGGGATGCGATCGCGTTACTCTTAATTTAATCGCTCTCCATGCTGTGAGTTTCTCTAATTTCCTAACTTGCACCTAGCCTTGGCGATTAGAAATCGCGGCTACACAAACAAAACCCGCCTACACGGGTTTCAAATCTTTGACTTTGTTTGTAAGACACCGAAAATCTCTGGCGGTGCGTTATGGACGATAGTCCTAACGCACCCTACAAAACTAATGGCAACAGCTATACTCCAAAATCCCAGATCTAAAATTCAAAGTCCCAGATCTAAAATCCGAAGTCCCGGATCTAAAATCCGAAATCCCAGATCTAAAATCCGAAATCCCAGATCTAAAATCCAAAATCCCAGATCCAAAATCCAAAATCTAAAATCCAAAATCTAAAATCCAACAACAAAAAACCCCCGTTTTCTTTGAGGAAACGGGGGTTTCAAAGTTATGAAACTACAATCTGACGGATTAGAATACTCATCACTTCATCAGGGTTGCCGGTTGGTAATAGTTGACTCCAGTCTCCCACGTTTGCATAGCCAATCACTTGCAAATAGTGGATTGTCCCAGTAACGGCTTTGGGAGAACCTATCAGTAAATGCTTTATCGGTTCTCTGGTAGGCAATAGTTTTGCAAAAGATTGCTTAGGAGTGGGTACATCTGAATCTTCGCTTGGCAAAAAACCCTCAAACTCTCCTTTGGCAAAGTTTTGATCATCTCCAAACTGTTTTTCTTGTGTCATGATAATGTTGGCTCCTATATTAGGGGTTCTAAGAAGGGCGATCGCAGTGCCTTGCTACGGAGAGCGATCGCCTTTCTTGTACATTTGACTGTACATTTATAATATAAAGTATAAATTTATACTTTGCAAGCCCTAATTGCAAAATTTTTTTAATTTTTTGTCATTGTTCATTAGTTATTTATATTTACAACTGACAACTGTAGGGGCGGGTTTACCGATTAACTTGCTACCAATTGAGTAACATTGCAAAACCCGCCCCTACAACTGACTAATGACTATTTATTTCATACATCTGTTTATGCTTGGCTAAAAGCTTTTGATATTTCTCATTCGTCTTTGCTTCTATCCACTTGGTTTTAAATATTGCCGCTGATTCTGCTTTTACTGGATCTACTTCGTAGGGTAAAATCTCTTTTTTCGAGCTTGATGTCTCTGAATTTTGTTTATATTTTCTACCGCTTTTATGATTAGCATAACGGCGAGAGCGAGTATAACCCATTTGCAGAAACTTCCGTGCCATATCCGCCCCTACAAAATCATCTTGCTCTAAATAATCAAGAAAAAGTTTGTAGATTTTCTCGCTGGATTCCTTGGCAATATCAGGAGTTTTAAACCGCCAGTAAGGCAGAATTTCTGACTTGTATGGTTCTACCAAAAGCACACCCTGCTCACCTTTTCCAACGCGATAGAGTTCAGGATGTTGGCGAAAATCGATATTGGGAAAGTCTAAAGAATAATCAAAAGCCATGCTAAGTTTTTAAGATAAATAATAAACTTGAAAAAAACAGCTTAGCTTCTATCTCAGTAGGGAAATTTTATTTATAGCAATAGCCAAGGTGGTTAGGACATCAACAGATGATAAAACCTAGACACAAAAAGGCTTTTCACCCAGTCCCTAGTCCCTAGTCCCCAGTCCCCAGTCCCCAGCTATAACTATGCTATCTAGCCCCAAATCTGTAAATAGTGTGCTTGCACGAGGCGTTTTGCGTAAAGTGCATCATATCGCCCTCAACGTCAAAGACATGCAAGCTTCCCGATACTTTTACGGGAATATCCTGGGTTTGCACGAACTCACAGGTGATGAAGTCCCTGCAACTTTGGTGGAACTTGTTGCAGCTGGGAAAGTCGCCAACTTCATCACCCCCGATGGTACAATTCTGGATTTATTTGGCACACCCGATTTAACACCACCAGATCCAGATCCAGAACGCAGTTTTACCAGAGCATACCATCTAGCCTTTGACATAGATCCACAGTTATTTGAGCAAGCAGTGGCAGTGCTAAGAGAAAATGAAATTGCGATCGCTCATGGCCCAGTCACCCGTCCTACTGGTAGAGGTGTATATTTTTACGACCCCGATGGCTTTATGATTGAGATTCGTTGTGATCCAGATGTGCATTAAATAATTCTTTGTCAGCGTTCAAAAAACGGAAAATACTTCTATGACAGCAATGACATTAAATCTTAATTCTATTATCAAACTGACAAAAGAACAGTTTTATCAGTTGTGTCAAGAAAACCCCGATTTAAAATTAGAACGCAATGCCCAAGGAGAGTTAGTCATCATGCCACCAACGGGAGGAGAAACTGGTAGAAGTAATGTTAATTTAATTCTACAATTAGCAACTTGGAATGAACAAAAGCAACTAGGCGAAGTGTTTGATTCTTCAACTGGTTTTACTTTACCAAATGGTGCTGATCGTTCTCCTGATGTTTCTTGGCTAGAAAAATCTCGTTGGGATAGTTTGACTCCAGAACAAAAAGAAAAGTTTATACCTTTATGTCCTGACTTTATCATAGAAATCATGTCACCATCTGACAATTTGAAAAAAGTTCAAGAAAAAATGCAAGAGTATATGTCAAATGGATGTCGATTAGGTTGGCTGATAAATCGAAAAAAGCAGGAAGTTGAAATTTATCGTCCCGGACAAAATGTAGAAATTTTAAACTCACCTCAAACACTTTCTGACGAAAATGTTTTACCTGGTTTTGTACTCAGCCTCAAAAAAATTTGGGGATGAACTAAAATTATTCCAATACATTTCAGTTAAGCCATTTCTTCCTTCTCTGTGTGTTCTCTGCGTCTCTGCGGTACCCTTCGGGAAGCCGCTTCGCGTCTACGTTAAAAAAAATTACTTTAATCAAGAATACAAGCCTTAACTGAACCGTATTGTCCTATATTATTGAAAAAAGACTAGTGAATTCATCGACTATGAGCGCCAAACTAATGCAAATATTTCAAGTAATAGAACAGACAATTATAAAACCACCAATTCCCCACGAACCACATAAACAATCATTGAAAGCTTGGGCGATGTATTGTCTGCGAGACAGAGGTTTTAAAGTAGTTTATGCCCAAAACGCCGACTTTGCTATTGAAACCAAAGGCGAAGATAAGTTATATTTCAAAGTCTCTAATAATGCTGTTGATTTAGATAATTCTTTTAACTGGATAGTTTGGGATAGTGCAACCAAAAGCGCTAGTTTTATTCCCCAAAAATAGACTAATAATACATTTTGGATTTTGGATTTTAGATTTGGGATTGGGAATCGCTTTGTATGTCTGGGTTATGTGAATCTATCTGTCAGATTATTTTTTAAATTGGTATAACAAGTTGCTTTTTTGATATCTTACACCAATTGCCACAAATGACAACTAACAATTGACAACTGACAAATAATTTAAGCTTATCTTCCTTCGCCAGACAACTGCTGCACGAATATTTGATGTTCTGGCGAATTTAATCCTAACTGTAACACAGCCAATACTTGTTGCATATTGCCAGCGAGTAAATGTGGCATCGACAACCACAAACCAGGAAATACTTGACTTTTGATAATTCCACCTGCATCTACTTCTAAGGATAAATATTCTCCTTGTTGCAGACTAAACCAATCTAATTTGTTCTCAAATATTTGCCAGATAATATATTCTTTTACCCCATTACGACCATAGACTTTTTTCTTATCATGTAAGTCAATAGCAACACTGCTAGCGGCTATTTCTACTACAAGTTCTGGCGCACCTTCTATATAATCATCTTCACTCAAACGAGATTGTCCCTTAGCTGTTGGTGTAATTAATAGCACTCCATCTGGTTGCGGTTCATTGTCTCGATCTAAGCGCACTGTAGGCTCAATTCCTAATCTCACACCAGGGGTAGCAACTTGGTAAGTCCACAACCAACCTATTACCTGACCATGTGGTTCAGCATGACTTTCAAAGCGTAATGGGGATGCCAAGTATACAACTCCTTCAATTAATTCTGCTTTGACATGATGGGGCATTGCTTGATAGCGTCGCTCAAATTCGTAGCGAGTGAGGCGATCGCCATTCTCTAAAGGAGGAATTCGCTGCTTGAGTGATACATTGACCATGATTTTCTGCTTTGACAAGGAGCCTTACTTTATTATGGCTTGATTACTTTGGCGGAAACTAGAAATTCTTAGTTTGCGTCACCTCAAGTGTTTTTTGCACTCTTGTGGGAAAAGTGACTCATGTTAAAGGGGAAAGGAACATACCAAACCTTTCCCCTTTTCCCTTTCCCCTTTTCCCGACTTCTGCAAGAAGTCTAATGACTAATGACAATCTAAGTAGATGAATTAGCAGTCTGTGACACTTTTGTAGTTGATGGGGTGCCACCCATGCGAATCTCAGAGGTAAAGTCAGCCATACTAAAGCCATCTAAACGCTTGAATACACGCGCACGCATCCGCAAGTTGGGGCTAGCAAACCATAAGCGTTCTTCAGAATACATGGTTTCTGACTTTACAGTTAGAGTCAGCGCCCCATCACTGCCGATTTTATAACGGCCAATTACAGGAGCTTCCTTACCTGTTTCCCGCAGTATTTTGCCTTCATCAGGATTATCCACATCGGGTACTGAAACTATCACAGTAGATCCGCTGTGTTTTTGTTTATTCCGTTCTATTGTTTGGTTCCAGGTAACTCTGGCACTACAAGCAACTGAACTAGGAGCAATTTCGTATAGTTGACATAGTTTGATTACCTCTGGATGGTCTGTTGCCAGTGGCTCAATAATAATATCTGATTTGCCATCTTCAGATTGATTAAAAGCCAAATGGTGAGTACTACGATGGGAAAACCATTTACCAGCACTCAGCTGAAAAAACTCTTCAATATTCATGAATGAAATTACCCTGCATTCAAATGCTAAAAATCCCACTAAATTATTGATTAAAAAAATAGTAGGAAATACTAATACTAAACTTGATTTTCTTTTTCCTCTAGCCTTTTGAGGGAAATTCTCGCTGCTTGTTGCACATTAGCATGGACATCTTTTTCCAAGTATTTTAAAGCTGATACACTCTTGGGAGTCGGAAGATTACCTAAAGCTTCTGCAAGACGTTGCCGAACTAACCAATCATCTGATTGGGCAAAGCGTAGGATACTATCCACAGACTCAATGTCTTCAATTTCCCCTAGTGCAGAAATTGCAGCTTGTTGCAATACTACTTCCTCGCTATCCAAAGCCTGGATGAGGATTTGATGAGCGCGTGGATCTTTAAGATTACCTAAAGAAACAGCCGCACTAAAACGTACTAGCCAATCAGTATCTTCATAAAATGCCCGCGCCAGCACCTCAAAGGCTCTAGCATCACCTAAATATCCTAAAGCACCAGCAGCATCAGCGCGAATGCCATAGTCTGGGTCATTTTCCAGAATTTTTACCAAAATTGGATAATTTTCTGCCGTTGGCTTGATTCCCAAGGCAAATATTGCCATTGAGCGCAGTTGCAGAGATTCATCATGCAATACTTTTTTAATTAAAGGTACTGCGTCTTCGGGGGATACATCGCGCAGACTGGCAAGAGCTACCATGCGATCGCGTAAATTTGGACTTTCTAACTGAGTAGATATTTCTTCTAAGCGTAGAGCAGCCATTTTGGTTCTAAGCACCTTCTTTACTTATCTTTACTTTACCTGATGAGCGAATCAGGCTGTCATCGTGAAGGCGTAAGAGTTTGGTGGCATTACCGAACAGCACTATTTTGTGTAAAAAATCACTAAGCATTAATTGGACACTAAGTTTTGTATTTGATTTAGCAGTCAGAATTAACAGTTAGCTGTGTCTTTTGTATGAAGAGAAGACTTGGATGACGGACTTACGTTAAAGGGGTGACTTTTGAGTAAAGGGTCAAACCTTTAGGAGAATAACAATGGTTCAACTAAGCGAACGTCCAGGTACAAAAAAAATCACTAACTTGCACGATAAGTTCCTCTACAAAATTGGGGCTATCTACGATGCTGAAATTCGCTTTTTGGAAGGACAGCAGTTAAGCTGGCAGTATTCTCAACATCAACAGTTGAAGTCCTTGATTGAAACCCATATTCGGGAAACTGAGCAACAAATTAAGAATCTAGAGCAGGTTTTTAGCACTTTGGGGCAGCAACCACAACGGGTCAATTGTGATGTGGCAGCTGGTCTAATTAGTGATGGTCAAAAATTAGTATTACTGGCTAGCGATAATCCAACAATTGTAGATTTGGCACTAGCAGGGGAACAGGCGAAAGTCGAACAGTTAGAGATTGTCACCTATCGTGACTTGATTAAGAATGCTGAGGTTTTGGGGCAGAACCAGGTTGTGCAACTGCTACAGCAAAACTTGCAACAGGAAGAGCAGACCGCTCAAAAACTTGAGCAACTTAAGCCACAGCTAATTCAAGAGGCACAGTCCGCTCAAGGTTCATCTACAGCTTCATCTCATAAGAAGTCTCGCTAATCCGTCTGGAAGCAGAATGTTAGTTCAAATTAATTAGTCAGCCACAGATGTTAAGCTGTGGCTTTTCTTGTGAAAGTTTTCATAATAGGCTTCCTGGCATGAGTCGGGAAATTGCGATCGCAAACACACAGACGTTTCTAGAGTAAGGCTCTAAGGCTTTATTTCTACCATTGTCCACACAACCGAAATCTTAACTCTATAGATAGACAGATATATACGTAGTCAGAGAGAAAGAATACTTTCAACGAACAAGGTAAGATTTGCCTGAATCCTAATAATTGCTGTGCTTTTCGGATTTAATACAGTCTCAAAATAGCAATATTGTCGCAAAAAAACCCCGATTGTTCAGCGGGGTTTTTTTTGGAGGTTCGCACCTGCTGCGATCGCTATTTACTCTTGCTAAAATTTATTTAGATGCAACAAAAGTTATAAATTTACAAACAAACTACATCTACCATATTAAAAAAGCCACAGGCAACGACACGAGTAGCTTTCAAAAAGTGTTTTTTGCCTGTAAGCAAAATTTTATGTTAGCTATTTACTGAATTTTTTATCTACTAGTAAAGTGATTATTTTAACTTATAAAATGATCAAATTATTTATTTAAGTATACTAAATAGAAAATTTATAAGTATATTTACGCAAGAAATAGCTGATTAGACTTTTTAAGCTTACTAAATAAATAACATCTCACGGATACTTTAGATGAATAACTCACTTACTTAAATCTCTAAAGTAAGTAATGACGAACCTATAGCAAGTAGCTAGACTGTAGTTCCAAAGAGATTCCCGATAGGTAAAGAGCTGAAGTTGTAAGACGCCAATTTTTTATAAAAGGCCAGAGTTCAGTATTTCACTCAAATAAACCGTAGCAGTCCAACTACGGTTTTTTTGTGGGGAAAAAATCCAAAGCTCTTACTACTCACTGCTTGACAATACCACTTGGAGTTACCCGTGGTGCGATTTCAGAATCACTTTGTAAAGCAAGCATCTTATGAGTTACAGTGAGCTAAGGAAATTTTCGCGTGCTAAAAAACAATGGCAATAGATGTTTGTTTAGCTGGTGCGACAGGGTGGGTAGGACGTTCCTTAGTCAAAGCGATTGACGCTGAACAAGACTTGAATCTTGTAGGTGCAATTTCCAGAACTCATGCTGGCAAGAAATTGGCTGATGTAATCATCGAGACATCATCAGATGTAATCATTAGTAGTTCTGTTAAAGAAGCTTTAATTAAAAAGTGTGATGTTTTAGTTGATTACACTAAACCAAATGTAGTTAAAAGCAACGTCCTAGAAGCTATTGAGAATGGTATTCATGTAGTCATTGGTACTTCTGGACTTACAGATGAAGACTTCGTGGAAATCAATGAACAGGCAATTAAGCATCAAGTAGGAGTTTTAGCAGCTGGTAACTTTGCAATTACAGCAGTGCTTCTGCAACGTTTTGCCGAGTTAGCAGCCAAGTACACCAGCATTTGGGAAATTATAGATTACGCTTCTGAAAAGAAAGTAGATGCTCCCAGTGGGACAGCTAGGGAACTTGCTTCCCGACTAGGGCGAGTTAAACAGCCAATTCCATACAATCCCATAGAAAAAACTCAAGGTGCAAAAGAAAGTAGAGGCGCAACACTCAATGGGACACAAGTGCATTCGTTGCGTTTACCTGGTTACACTTTAGCGGTGGAAGCAATTTTTGGTCTGGGAGAAGAAAAGCTAATAATTCGACATGAAGCAGGAAGTAGTGCAGAACCTTATGTCAAAGGAACTTTATTAGCTATTGGCCAAGTGAGTTCTTTCGTAGGATTGAAACGGGGTCTGGATAGTGTTATGGAATTGTAGGTGGGTTGTTAGTTGTCAGTTGTCAGTTGTCAGTTGTCAGTTGTCCCAATTCCCAATTCCCAATTCCCTTTTATATCTGCGGTTGAGATTATGTTGCGTTCTAAACACCAGCGAATTAAGTAGAGGGCTTCTGACTCACCTATTTGCTGCTGATGTAATTGCTCGATTAAGCTGGTAGTCGCCAGTGGTTTAGTGCAATAGTCTCGCATGGTCAACAGGTCAAAGTTTCCTAGCCAGCGTACTATGTCACCATCAGGCAAAGCGATCGCTTCTGTGCATTTTATCAACCCATTGATATAAAGTCCTGTCATCTTGGTTTGTCCAGTGTAATAAACTCTAGATGGCAGGGCAGTATTATTAAAAGATGGTTTTGCTGGGTTCGTAGCTAGAGGCTGATTGCTAGATAAAGAATTGATATTTGATAAATGTCGTAACTTTTCCGCGTTTACCAGTTCCAGGTAATACTGAGTCGCATAATTTGCATCTGCTGGTGAATCTCGCCAGGTGCGAACCACAGCAGCAGCAGCTAAAGCACTTGATAGAGCAAAACGGATTCCCTGTCCGGCAATGGGGCTGTATGCTAGTGCTGCATCTCCCACAGCCAGCCTGCGACCTTGAATAGGTGCTTGTGCCCACTGTGGAGAAACTGGTCTTCGTTCTACTAAGTGGAACTGCGTAGCTTTAAGACACAAATTTTCTTGAATTAGCTCTTGAACCTGCTCAAAATTAGTTTGGTACGGACTAACAACCCCAACTGTCATGGTATCAGGCAAACCAAGACGATAAGCCCAACCGCCTGAAAATTGAGCTATGCGCCCACGCAGTTGCTCAACCAGCCGTTAGTCCTTGGCACGCCGACCAAGAACCATCTGCCATCTCTTTGAATTTAGCCCAATCTTGTAACTTGACATGTAGCTATTGTTATGCTGATGAAGGGCGATTTGGTGGACGGCAACGTTTGATGTCGGTGGAAGTAGCGTTAACAACAATCAAGCGACTGATTGAGCAGGCACAGAAACGACGAGTCACCATTGGTTTTATTGGCGGTGAGCCATTTCTGAATCGAGCCACACTCTACCGCAGTGTGGAATATGCCAATGAACTGGCGGCTCGTCGCGGCATCTCGGTAGGTTTTTCTGTCACCACCAATGGAACTCTACTTACTGAGTCTGATATACAACTGCTGCGGGACAATGCTTTTGCTGTGTCCGTGAGCATTGATGGCGGTGCGAATGTGCATGATTTACACCGTACAGACAACCGTGGTCAAGGCAGCTTTGCTACAGTTGTGCAGGATCTTTCCCCCTTACTGGCAGATCCGGGACAAGCGAGGATCGCAGCACGTTGTACAGTGACTCGCACCGACTTGTGAGTTTTGGAAAGAGTTGCAGCCCTGAGTGCCATCGGGTTTCAAGAAATTGGCGTTAGTCCTTTGGATGGTCTAATAGTCTGGCGTTTGGTGCGTTCTTTAGAGCCTGGTTTAGTGAAAATCAAACTTTGGCAACGCCAAGCAGGCGGTGAAGGCAATCCGCCATCCAGCGCTGAACTTGAACTGAATGGGTGGCGTCGGGTTTTTATTGATTCTCAAAGCGGCGTTATCAAACAAGTCTATCGACCTGGAGAGTTAACTCAGAGTCTTTGTTCTCCTTGGCAGCACGATTTCCGTGACTGTGCTTGTTTTTATTGGGCTTCCAATCACCCGGATATCGTTTTAGGCGAAGATACTCTGGGTGAACCGACACTACCATCTGGTGCTTCAGCCGACCCCGAACGGGCGAATACACCCATTGATTGGCTGCGATCGGATCGTTCCCTAGGCGGTCGTGCTGGTGCTTTGGGGACTCCCCAACAAAACCGCCCCTTCCAAATGGATCACTACGAGATTAGCCAACGCTGACAAGAGTTAGCTGTTGTGCTTGGGGGTAAAGAAATCTCGCAGATATATCGACCACCAGCACCTGATAATGCTAATCCATACAAAAATCCAGAGGTGCTAGCAGCTAAGTTGTATGATTTGGCTGGTTTAGAACATGTTCTGTGCTTGGAGTACCTTTACGCCCTTTACTCTTTAGTTGCTCCTGAAGAGGCAGATGTGAACATCTGGCCAACACTCCGCAATGACTTAACTTTCGTCAGTCACGAGTTGTTGTTGGTAGCTGTGAGTGAAATGCGTCACCTGCGTTGGGTGAATCAGTTGCTTTGGGAACTCGACCACGCAGGACTGACGACAAAAGCCTATGGCCCGGCTTTAGAAGTTGCTGATCGTATTCCTGTGGGTAACGGTCGTACTCGTCCCCGACAACTACGTCCTCTCAATAGAAAAGCCTTGGCTGACTTTATCGCCGTGGAAGCCCCCAGTGGTGGTATTGATGGTCAGTATTCACGGGTATTGGCGACACTGGGTCAGCCCCAATATCCAGACACTCTCTATCAACTGGCTGGGCGAATCATTGCCGATGGTATGGAGCATTTTAGCAAGTTCCGCGAAATCGAAACGGTACTCCGTATTTATCAAGATGGGTCGTCGGCTAATGGCGCTAGACCAGCATACCTGAGAAATATTACGCCTGCGCCTAGTGATCATCCAGATGCTAAAGAAGCCTTGGATGGCTACCACAGACTTCTCGGCTACTTAAAAGCAGCTTATGCAAAAGGAGATATGGAAGATGCCAACAATATTGTCTCTGCACGTCAAGAAATGATCAACTTACAAGCGATCGCCAAAAAGCTGGCGACTCAAGGATTTGGCATTCCATTTTTCGAGCCTCACCCCAGTGAGTGAAGTAGATCGCTAATACCAAATTCACGTAGGAGCAATTCATGAATTGCTCCTACAGCGTGTAATTTCACGTAATATCAAGTTCGGCTAATTACTTACGATATAGTCGGTTTGCCTGGTAATAGGTAATAGGTAATGGGTGATGACTAATAGTAAAATCCAATTCCCAATTCCCAATTCCCGACCTCCACAGGTATCATAAGTGTTTAAACGGACATGATATAAATCCAGGACTTACGCAACTGACACATATATTTTCTGCGATGGCAGTCAATAGTCAAGAGTACTGGGTCAAAAAACCTTGATTTTTGGACTATTGACTTTTGACCATTGACAACCCACACGAAAAAAATATGACAATGCGCGTAAGTCCTAAAATCCTAACTGTGAATTTCAATCATATTTATTTTTCTCATCTTTGCTTGAGTGCAAAAATAATTTACTTCATAGAAAAATTAATATTAATAGTATTAATTAAGTAGTTATACCATACTAATTATTACTTATCAGATAAATTAAAAAACAAAATATTTCTATGTATTGTCCTCGATGTAGTCATTGATTTAAAGTCGCTAATATTTAATATAGAGCCTGAACTATGGCTCACTCCGGTGGAGATAAATATCCATGCATCTCCAGAAAACATTAGTGATTAACCAACTAAAAGTAGGTAAATTAGTGTATAAATTATACCATTTTATATTTTAGATTTTGGATTGAAAAAGGATTAGTAGCTAAGCTTTTGGATAATCCATCTGTCGTAATCATTGTTCAAATTGGTATCATTTTATTTCACTGGTCTAATGCAGGAGCAGTTAGTTTCTGTATTGCGATTTGATTATACCAGCTTTAACCGATTGAAAAAATGAACACACTAAACCTTCATTAATATAGAATTAACAAAATATTATCGAATTTCTATTTAATAGAAATTCGATAATATTTAAGTTTGATAAGCAACTTAATTTCTTATATTTTGAAGTATAAATATACTTTTTAAACTGGGTTATAAGCTGATAAAAAAAAGATATGATTTCACCTACAGACAACCCTATTTTGATAGTTGATGACAGCCCAACCAACTCAACAGTTCTATTGGGTATGTTACAACAGTCTGGTTTCAAGGTTATTGTTGTTAATAGTGGCGAAGCTGCTTTAGAAAAGGTGGAAATGATTTTGCCTAGTCTAATTTTATTAGACATCATGTTACCAAATATGGATGGCTTTGAAATATGTCGTCATTTGAAGTCAGTAGAAGTAACAAGAGATATTCCTGTGATTTTTATGACGGCTTTATCTCAAACAGAAGATAAAGTCAAAGGATTTAATTTAGGTGCTGTCGATTACATTACAAAACCTTTGCAAAAAGAAGAAATATTAGCAAGAGTTAATGTTCATCTCAATCTGAGAAACTTAAACAAGCAATTAGCAGAAAAAACTACAGAATTAACTATTGCATTAGACCAATTGCAAAAATCTCAAATTCAGTTAATACAAAATGAAAAAATGTCCACACTAGGACAGTTAGTTGCAGGTATTGCACACGAAATTAATAATCCCATTGGTGCTATTAGTGCTAATTCTATATATGCATCGACCTATGTTAACGAACTAGTTGACCATTTACGACTTTATCAGCAAAAAGCAACTGAGGACGAGATTAGCAACCATGCACAAGAAATAGAGTTAGACTTTTTAATTGAAGATTTATCAAATATCTTAACCACTATGCGAGAAGGTGCTATGCGAGTTAAAGATATTAGTGAATCATTTAGAATTTTTTCACGACATGATAATGAAGACAAAGTTCTTTTTGATATTCATGAAGGGTTAGAAAGTACATTATTAATTATTCAACATAGACTGAAAGCCTACGATAAGCAACCTAAGATTGAAGTTCTCAAAGACTACGGTAAATTACCATTAATTACCTGCTTTCCTGGGCCATTGAATCAAGTATTTATGAATTTATTAGTAAATGCTGTTGATGCTTTAAGGGATTATCACCATAAATATCTAAATAGCCCAAAAAAACCTCAAATTAAAATTAAAACTGCCTTGAATGAGGAAGGTACACATGCTGTCATTCACATTCAGGATAATGCAATGGGAATTCCTGATGAAATTCAAGAAAAGATTTTTGGATATGCTTTTACTACAAAGCCTGTGGGGAAAGGAACAGGCTTAGGGTTAGCTATTGCACGACAAATAATTTTTGAAAAGCACGGTGGCTCTTTAGAGGTCAATTCTACAGCTGGCGAAGGAGCAGAGTTTATAATTCATCTCCCATTATAAGCTGATGAATAGGATGTTAAATTTTCCTGACTTTTAAATTTTCCTATTATTGGTTATACAAAAAATCACTAGACAAATAAAACAAGTTTAACTGAGATTTAAATTCATGCTTGTATCTCTTGATTCTGTTTTCAAAACAGCTAACCTCTCTCAATCGCTATTTGATAACCCAATAGAAGATAATCGCCAACGTTTTTTAAGTTTCCCTATTAGTACATTTGGAAATAGTTTGATTCCGCTCGAACAAATCACAGAAATTATGCGGATCAGCCTGGATGAAGTTTTAAGTGTTCCAGAAACTCCTAGTACTGTCTTGGGTGCTTATAATTGGCGAGGTGAAATGTTGTGGTTAATGGATTTGGAACATATGACTGGTGGTACACCTCTTTTTGAGCAAATACCACTACGCACTCAACCAATTGCTATTGTTCTGCAAGTTGATAACTATTGCTTTGGATTGATTGTGAGATCAGTTAATGAAATTGAACTACACGACATGAAAAAAATCTTATCTGCAAAACCTGGTTCATTCTCTGCAAGGTTACTTCCCTTTATTACAGGATATTTACCGAAAGGTTCAACAGTTTTTAATCCCAAAGCTGTTGTGCAATTTTTTCTAAAAATATAAACTTTGATTAATCTCTAAATATTGCTATTTATTACTATTTACATCAACCAATTACAATTAGGTCTTAATTATGACTGCTGAACTAGATTTGACGAAAAACGGTAGTACAAAAACCCCAAATAAAACCCAAACCACAAAGCCTTCAACTTCTACCAGGTTATCCAGAAAGCAACCAGAGTCTACGAATGTTGAAAAATCGCTTGAAGTTACTCCTGCCAAAAAATCGCAAATTCAAGGATTAATTTCAGAGGATTTGCTTGCTGTATTGAATAAACAAGTTACAGCAATTGCTCCAAAAATGCAACAAACTTTCTCGGTGACAGAGCTTTATAAAATTGCGGTTACGTCTATCCGCGAGACTTTAGTAACTGAGCGCGTATTAATTTATGAATTTGGTGAAAAAACTTCTGGCGCTGTTGTTGCTGAGTCCGTTGCGCGTGGTTTTACACCAGCAATGCGCGATGAAATGCCTCTGGTAGTGTTTGGTTTTGAGCAATTCACAGATTACGAAAAAGAGTCTGTAATTCGTTATGATGATATCGAAACTGCGCCGTTAACCCCAGACCAATGCAAACTCTGGGAACAATTTCAAATTCAATCTAGCTTAAATATATCTTTGCATCTGGATGGCAAAATTTGGGGAATATTATCTGTTCAGCAATGCTCTGGCCCCCGCATTTGGCAAGAGCAAGAAATTACTTTCCTCAATCAAATTGTGCGCGATTTGTTGCTGTGTATGCAACCATTACGATTTCAAGCATTGCTTCAAGAACGTTCAGAACAAGAACAATTAATTACCCGAATTACACAAAAAATCGGTCAGTCACCAAATTTTGAGAATTTGTTTGGCTTTACCACAGTGGAAATTCGTCGCCTCTTGAAATGCGATCGCGTAGGTATTTATCATTTTCATGAGGATTGGTCTGGAGAGTTTATTGCTGAATCTGTGGGTGGCGGTTGGATAGCAGTCTTAAGCGCCCAGGAGCGCGATAGTAGTTTACGCGGTAACTTAGCAGAATACGATCGCTGCACTGTCAAAAGCTTGTCCATGACTTCAACCCAGGAAGTAGACACCTACCTCAGAGATACTAAAGGAGGTGAATATGCTCGCGGACGAAGGTATAAGCAAATCAATGATATCTACGGTATGGGCTATACGCCATGTTATCTGGAAACCTTAGAAAAGTACCAGTGTCGCGCTTATATAGTTGTACCTTTGTTTGTTCATGGCAGACTTTGGGGATTGTTAGCAGCATATCAGAATTCTGGGCCTCGTGTTTGGCTAGAGTCAGAAGTTAACTTTTTGCTGCAAATCAGTTCACCTTTAGCTGTAGCCATACAGCAGATGGAAGCACAGTTAAAAATTGAGGAATCCTCCAAACAAATGGAGCGTTCCGCCGCCCGCGAACAAGCACTAGCTCGGATTACTACCCGACTTTCCCGCACAATGGATCTGGAAGCGGTTTTCCGCTCCTCAGCACAAGCACGAGGGAATTTAGCTAGCGATCGCATCGATACAATTTTTAAAATTGCTACCCAAGAAACCCGGCAAATGCTTGGCTGTCAGCGGGTAGCTTTGTATCAATTTAATCCCAACTGGAGCGGGCATTTTGTTGCAGAATCCGCTGCTAGTGGCTGGAATCGTTTATTAGATATTATTCCCAGCATTGAGGATACTTATTTACAAGAATCCCAAGGTGGTCGCTATAAAGACAACGGCTCTATTGTTGTCAATGATATTTACACCATCGGACACGCTGCTTGCCACATCGAACTTCTAGAACAAATGGAAGCAAGGGCATATATGATTGTGCCAGTGTTCACTGGAGATAAATTGTGGGGGTTGTTGGGAGCGTATCAAAACGATAAACCTAGAACTTGGGAAAATGGGGAATTAAGTTCACTTATCCAAGTTGGTATTCAAGTAGGGATTGCCCTCAAACAAGTAAAATACCTCGAAGAAGTACGGCAACAATCTGAACAGCTTTCCAAGTTGGCAGAGCGAGAAACTAATTTTGTGCAATTTATCTTCAAAATTGGACAGCGCATTGTCGAACGCCTGCAACAAAAAAACTTTAATCCCGACTCTCTGTTTCGTTCCATCACCCAAGAACTGCGCCAACTACTGAATGTAGACCGCGTTGCCATTTACCGCTTTAATCCAGATTGGAGCGGCGAATTTATTATTGAAGATGTTGGTAGCGGCTATCTCAAACTTGCTGGTAGCGACATGGCGGTAATTGCAGACCCCGTTTTACAAGAAAGTTCAGGTGGTCGCTTTCGCAAAAACGAGCCAAGTGCAATTCATAATATCCAAGTCTCAGCTGACCTCACCTTCAGCCGCGAAGTTTTAGAACAATGGGGAGCCAAAGCTTACATTGCTGCACCTTTATTTAAAGGCGAACAGCAACTTTGGGGTTTGTTATTGACTTACCAAAATACAGCACCCCGCCAATGGGAAGAAGGTGAAGTCAATTTGTTGATTCAAGTAGCGACGCAGTTGGGTATTGTCTTGCAACAGTCTGAGTATTTGGAACAACTAGAAATTCAATCCCAACAACTCAGTGAAGCCGCCCAACGCGAAAAGCAAGCAAACGAAGCATTACAACAAGAAGTTGCCCAACTCCTATCTGCAGTACAACCGGCACTCCAAGGAGATTTAACAGTCCGCGCCCCCGTCACAGGCGATGAAGTTGGTAAAATTGCTGACACTTACAATAACACTCTGGAAAACTTGCGGCAGTTAGTTACACAGGTACAGCAAGCCTCCCAAGCAGTCGCTAGTACCTCCCAAGACAGCGAATCCTCAATTGTTGAACTGGCTAACCAAGCACAGCAACAGTTTCAAGCCCTTTCCCAAGCTGTCGAGCAAATTCAGAAAATGGTAGCTTCTACTGAAGCTGTTGCTACCAGTGCCAGATTGGTTGAAGAAGCTGTGCAGAAAACCAACCAGACTGTCAAAGAAGGTGAAACCGCCATGAACAAAACCGTGGACGGGATTACTGGGATTCGGGAAACAGTGGCAGAAACCAGCAAACGCATCAAACGTTTGAGCGAATCTGGTCAAAAAGTTTCTCGTGTGGTGAGTCTCATCAGTAATTTTACTACCCAGACCCAAATTTTAGCACTCAATGCCGCAATTGAAGCCACCAAAGCCGGAGAACACGGACGGGGATTTGCAGTAGTTGCCGATGAAGTGCGATCGCTTGCGGGACAATCTGCCGAAGCCACCGCCGAAATTGAAGAACTAGTACAAGAAATTCAAGCGGGAACCACGGAGGTAGCAGCAGCAATGGATACAGGCATCCAGCAAGTTGTTGAGGGTACAAAGTTAGTTACAGAAGTTCGCCAGCAATTAAATGCGATCGTTGAAGCTACAACTCAAATTAGCGAATTGGTAGAAAGAATTACCGAAACTACCCAAGTGCAAAACCAACAGTCCCAATCCATTACCCAAACCATGACTGATGTAGCAGGAATTGCCAATAAAACTTCTGCTGATTCGATTAAATTATCAGCTTCCTTTAAAGAACTATTGGTAATGGCACAAGATTTGCAACTCAGCGCGAGTCAGTTCAAGGTAACTCGCAGTTCTCAGGTAGAAGGTAACGATTAAGAGCAGGGGAGCGGGGGAGCGGGGGAGCAGGGGAGAAGTTTTAAGGTTGATGAATTGATGTGAAAAAGGAATGGGGAGATGGTGAGAGAAGGAATTAAAAGTCACAAAGATTTAAAAGTGTATCAAATGGCTTTTGATGCAGCTATGAAGATTTTTGAGTTATCTAAAAAATTTCCCCAAGAGGAACGTTATTTTCTAACAGATCAGATTCGTCGCTCATCTCGATCAGTTTGTGCAAATTTAGCAGAAACATGGCGAAAAAGAAGATATAAAGCAGCGTTCGTCGCCAAGTTAAACGAATGTGAAGCGGAAGCTGCCGAAACTCAAACATGGATACAATTTGCTGTCGAATGTAATTACTTGGATATTAATACAGGTCGAGAGCTTTATAGAATTTACAACCAAATTATAGGCAGTTTCGTAACCATGATTAACAATTCATCACCCTGGTTAATGAAAGGAACATTCAAAAGTGAAAACTAAAAACTCCTAATTCCTCTCCCCCGCCCACCTGCTCCGAAAGCTCCCCCGCGACCCCCACACTCACCTCCAAATACAATGTCTGACTCAAACTACCAAGCCCAACTTTTTCACCACTTTTGTTTAGAAGCACCAGAACTTCTGAGTACGATTGAGCAAGCATTGCTGAATTTACAAGCAGGGAAAAATAACTTTGAACAAGTTCGTATTCTGATGCGAGCAACTCATACACTGAAAAGTATTGCAGCAACTTTGGGGTTTGAGACTATTAAAAATATCGCTCATACCCTTGAAGATGTTTTTCGTGCTATTCAAACACCAGAAGTAGTTATTGATTCAGAAATGCAGGCTTTATTTTTTGAAAGTTATGAATGCTTGCGCGATCCTTTAATGGCAAAACTGACTGGTTCGCATATCGATACTAATAACGTAATTGAGGCTTTTTCAACAGTTTTAACACGCTTGCAGACAAAGCTGGGAAATTTTTTAATAGAGGAGCAAGAAGACCAAACAGCTACAGAAGTGAGTTTTGAAAGTATCAAAATGCTGCTTGAGGATAGTATTTGTCCTGAACTGGAAAAAACTGCTGTCGCGATCGCTCATACTAAACCCAAAGATAGTGATACTATTCTCCGTAATTTAGCAGAACTGTTTCGCGGTTATGGACAGGCGATCGGACTTCTCGGTTTCTTAGCTATTGCTGAAGCTACAATTGCCGCACTTGATCAAAATCCTCGAGCTGCACGCACAATTTCCCGCTTAGCATTGGAAGATTTTCGTTCTTGCTGTGCTGAAATTCTCAAAAGTGAAAACCCCGAAGCTGGATGTCCTAGTGCAGCTTTACTACAACTTACAGGTTCCGCATTTCTTCCACAATCTCATTTAGTTACTGGCGAACTCAAAAAAGTTGCTATTTCAACTCAAAAAGATGCTCAAATAATCGCCAACGAAGTAGTAATTGCCAAAATGCATGAAACTCAACCTACTGCACAAACAACTCAGCCAGTAGAATTTTTACCATTATCTGAAGAAATTAATAATACTCCTACCACACCTTTTCCTAAAGTTGTACGAGTCAATGTTGACCACCTTGAACAACTAAATTATCTCAATGCAGAACTGCTAACAAACCAAAATCGACAATTTTTACAAGATGGCAAAAAGCGAAGTTCCTTGCGGAAATTGCTCAATCGTTGGCGACAATTTCAGCAAATGTTGACTGATTTGCAAGATTGGTCAAATCCATTACTCATGCCTTATAAATTGCAAAATAAAGGTAACTTAAATTTTGTTCGTGCTGTTTTAGCTGCTAAAAACTCCGATAATTTTGATATTTTAGAACTTGATACCTATAGTGAATTTTATGTAATCATTCAAAATTTATTAGAAGTAGCTGCTGAAATTGAACAAGAAATTGATACTTTTGAACAACTTAAACGTCAAACAACACAACTCTTAAAAAAACAACAAAAACTACTAACTAATTCTCGTGATGTACTTTTAGAAGCACGAATGCTTCCTCTAGGGAGTATTTTAAATAGATTGTATCCTGTCTTAGAACAGTTACAAAAAAAACATAATAAGCAGATTAAATTAAATATTAAAGGTGATGAAGTTCTCGTTGATAAAGCAATTGCTGAACGTCTTTATGAACCACTTCTACATCTTGTTCGCAATGCCTTTGACCACGGAATTGAATCACCTCAAATCCGAGAATTACGCAAGAAACCAACAATCGGTCAAATTGAAATTCGCGCTTATTATCAAGGCAGCCAATTAATTATTGATGTACACGATGATGGAGAAGGGCTTGATTTTGATGCCATCCGGCAACATGCTATCGAACAGGGATTGATCACTGCTGAAAAAAGTCGCCTTCAGAGTGAATCTCAATTAGCTGAATTACTTTTTGAACCAGGTTTTTCTACCGCAAAACAAGTTAATGATATCTCAGGGCGGGGCGTGGGACTAGATGTCGTAAAAGTACAACTTCATACTATCCAGGGTTCTGTTGCAGTACACAGTGAAACTCAAAAAAGTACAACATTTTCTTTACAAATACCTTTAAACCTGAGCATCAATAAACTTTTAGTGTGTCAAGCAGGTAAAAAAGTTTATGCATTAGCAGTAGATACTATCGACCAAATTCTTTTACCAAAAACAGGGCAAATTCAATATTCAGAACATGGTAGAGTATTACGTTTAGCTACAAATACTAATAGCCAACTTGACGAAGGTGAACTTGTCCGTATCTACCGACTTGAGGAAATTCTTGATTATTCCAGCCGCCAACCTGCACAAATTGCTTCTGAGGTACAAACGACTGAAAATAATACTGTATTGCCGTTGCTAATTGTTCTTTGCCAAGAACAGGTACTTGCGTTAGAAGTAGATAGAATTATTTGGGAACAAGAATTAGTAATTCGTCCCTTTAGCAAGTTAGTACCCACTCCTGGATATATCCATGGTGGCACAATTTTAGCTGATGGACGGTTGACGCTTGTGATTAACGGTGCTGGGTTATTAGATCATATCCTTAATCAGGAAATGCAGGTGATGAAATCTTGGAAACAAACATGGATCGGCCCACCTACTCATTTGCTGACAACAAATTCTCAACCAAAAGCAGCATTACCAGCCAAAATAGAAGATAACAAGCGTACAGTGGTAATTGTTGATGATTCTATCACTTTACGTCAAGCGTTAGTTTTTACGCTACAAAAAGCTGGTTATCACACTTTACAAGCCCGTGATGGTTACGAAGCAATATCTCTTTGTCAAGCACAACAGCACGTGGATTTAATCATTTGTGATATTGAAATGCCTCGCATGAATGGCTTTGAGTTTCTTGCACACTGTACTTCTGATAAAGGTTTATCCCAAATTCCAATTTTAATTTTAAGTTCTCGTACTGCTGTTAAACACCGCCAATTAGCACTGAAACTTGGTGCATCAGCATATTTAACGAAACCTTATTCTGACCAAGAGTTAATATTAACTCTCTCTCAAATTATTGCTTGCCAAGGAACAAGCTTGATTTATTCTTAGGACAATTATACTTGGTAAATGAACAATATTAACTAATATATTAACTTCACGCAGAGACGCACCAGATGCAGAAAAACATGAATTCTATCAAGTTCGTTTAAACACTTATTATATCGTGGGGTTTGGTAATGGGTAATGGGTAATAGTAAAAACCAATTCCCAATTACCTATGACCTATTACCGAAAAGACCAACTATATTGTAAGGAATTAGCCGAAATTGATATGATTAAATATATTTATTATTAATAAATAATTGATAAATTAATGATGACTAAATATTTAGCTAAAGAGAAGTACATTACGTTTAAGGTTTCTACCTATATTCTGGCTTTACCTATTGATAGTGTTTTTAAAGTTGTTACTTGTCCTGATGATTTAAGTCAAACGCTTCGAGCAACAAAACTTGCTCAAATGGGACAGCGTACTGTCATGCTTTTTAATCTCTACTCTTATCTTGAGTGTAATCATGATCGCAATCAACAAGAAAATGATCATTCTGGACGTTTTTTGATCATTGCTCAAGGAAGAATTGGAGAATTATACGGTATTCAGGTTGATGCACCTCCAAACATGCTTTCTATTAGTGAAACTAGCATTCAACCCATACCCCAATCGTTTCACCATATCGGACTACCAACTTGGGTAAGCCGAATTGCTATTCTTAATCAGAAAGGGGAACCAATTACCATTTTGATGCTGGATATCAACCAAGCTTTTGCTAGTAAATCTTAGCAGCAGTTTTCTTTTGCACAGGACTTGGTTTAGAACTCATCCCTATTTCCTACCCTACGGAATATATTTCTTGAAAGTTGAGGAATTTTGACTGTAAAACTTGTTCCAATTCCTAACTTACTATCTACATAAATTTCTCCATTATGTATTTTTAAGCATTTTTTCACTACAGCTAATCCTAGTCCACTGCCAACAATCTTACCTACATTATTAGCACGATGAAAAGGCTCAAATAAATGCTGTTTAAATTCTGAAGGAATTCCTATCCCATTATCTTTGACTTGAAAAAATATTGCGTCTGACTGACAACTTAAAATGAGGAAAATGCTTTCTTCTGGATCTGAATATTTCATGGCATTTGCAAGCAAATTACTCAAAATTGAATAAAGTAAATTTTCATCTAAATTGGCATGAGTACAGTTAGTTTGATTAATAAATTGAATAGTATGCTGTTGTTGATTGCAAAATTGCAGGTCTTCTATTAAATTAATACAAAATGCTTCCAAATCCATAAGTTTTGGATTAAATTCTAATTTCCCTGCTTCTGCCCTAGTCAATGTCAAAATATCAGTTAGCAACTGGTTCATTGACCTCGCTGAAGATTGAATCCGATCCAGATTTTTGAGTTTTTTCCCTTCCGTCCACTGCTGATTACTTTGAGCTAATAGTTGAGCCGAGCCTAAGATAATACTCAACGGGGTGCGAAATTCATGAGATACCATTGAAAAAAAGCGTAACTTCAATTCACTAAGTTCTTTTTCTTGAGTCAAAGTCCGTTGAATAGCTTCGGCTTGCTGACGCTTAAGTAATTGTTGGTATAGTAGAGCATAAACACCTAATAAAATGGCAAAACTCAAGAAAGTACCGAGGAATTCAATCAACATTCGGTTATGAATATTGTCTTGGGAATGTTTGACTGAAATTTGTAGTAACTGTTCTTCCCTATCTTGCATTCGCGAAAGTGTTTCGCGGATTTGACTACGATTTTGATTGCTTTGAGTAACTATAGGTGCTTGAACAGCAAAGCTTGATTTTCCTACTTGCTTGAGGTTTATTGACTGTTTAGATAGTTCAATTCTTTGAGCTATGAAAAATTTCAATTTCGTTATTTGCTGCTCTTGATAGTGATCTTCAGCAAGTTTTTGTTGCAAATGTTTAACTTTAATATCAAGGCTTTCCATTGCCTGATAGTAACGTTTGAGTTCTAATTGCTCTCCATATAATATATAACCCCTGCGTCCTGCTTCTGCATCAGTTAGTGTAGCAAATATATCCGTAATATTTTTCATTACCTCATTTGTGTCCTTGACTTTATTGCTACTTGTAATTAACTGAGTAGCATTTTGGTAAGAAATCAGACTAACTATACTCATTAATAATAAGCACAAGCCAAAGCCAGAGGTAATCCATTTTCCTTCTAGCGACCATTTCATAGAAAAAACAATTAATGTTTCAAATTAATATTTCATCAATGACCTTATATCCTAGGAAATATTTTACCAATAAAAGGTTAGTCTATGACTACTTTTGTAGCTACCCGATTTTTACCCGATTTTTACCTATTTTTTAACTGCATATACATTAGAATGTATCTACTAAAGTCAAATGCTATTTAATAAGTATTTTTTTTGAAAAAACTTCAATTATTATTCGTTACCAAAAACTCCAATAATATATTTAATATGTTTAATTATTAAAATAACTATTTTTGGAAGTAGCTAAATTTACAGTCTGGTGATTTAAAAAAAATCTACAGTTTTTATAAGTAAAGGATTTAAATTGCTGTGTCTTACTTTAAAGTTTTTGAAGAAAAAAAATCACAACTTGAGACTTTGCCTAGATTTGAATTTTTCAAAGAAGTTGGTCAAGTAACTGGTGGCATACTTCTATCAATATTCATGCTATCAAGTTCTATTGTAGCTGGAGGACTAGTTGGTTTAGCTATTAGTTTCCGTAATTTGCCAGATGTTAGGCAGCTACGAAACTTTGTGCCTTCAGAAACAACTTATATTTATGATATTAAAGGCAAGCTTTTAGCGCGTATACATGGGGAAGCGAATCGGCAAGTAGTGCCTCTAGAGCAAATTTCCCCTAATTTGAAACGAGCTGTGTTAGCTAGCGAAGATAGTCGTTTTTATGAACATCACGGTATTAATCCTGGTGGTATTGGACGTGCTGCACTAGTCAATTTGGCAGCTGGCGATGTGCGAGAGGGTGGTTCTACAATCACCATGCAGTTGGTTAAAAACCTGTTTTTATCTCAAAAGCGTGCTTTTACCAGAAAAATAATCGAAGCAGTATTAGCAATTCGTTTAGAGCAAGTTCTCAGTAAAGATGAGATTTTGGAGATGTATCTCAATCAAGTTTATTGGGGTCACAATAACTATGGTGTGCAAACAGCAGCACGTACTTACTTTAAAAAATCAGCACAAAATTTAACTTTAGCCGAATCAGCAATGATGGCAGGTTTAATTCAAGCCCCAGAAGAATTTAGCCCGTTTGTAAATATGGACTTGGCAAAACAAAAACAAAAAGAAGTACTGGGGCGGATGTTGGAACTGAATTGGATTAGCCAGCAAGAATATGATGATGCTCTCAAAGAAAAAATCAAACTTGGCCAAATCAGGTCATTTCAAGGTAGTGCTTTGCCTTATGTTACCAATACCGTAGCCCAGGAATTAATTAAAAAGTTTGGGCGTGAAACATTGCTCAAAGGCGGAATGCAGGTACAAACTACGGTAGATACTAACTTTCAAATGATGGCAGAAAAAACTATAAAGAAGTGGCATCTAATTCTCGAACATCAAGGATTATACAATAATCAAATGGCTTTGGTGGCGATCGATCCTCGGACACACTTTGTTAAAGCCTTGGTGGGTGGTGTAGATGCAAAAACTAGCGAATTTAACCGAGCAACTCAAGCCCATCGTCAGCCAGGATCTTCTTTTAAACCGTTTGTGTACTATACTGCTTTTGCTAGTGGTAGGTTTACGCCAAATACAACGATACTAGATACTCCAGTTGGATATCGAGATGGTAATGGTTGGTATTATCCCCGAAACTACGATAATACCTTTATGGGAGCAATACCAATTCGCACTGCCCTTGCTCTGTCTCGTAATATTCCTGCGGTAAAGCTTGGTAAAGCTGTGGGGATGAATAAAGTAATTGAAACTTGCCGTACATTAGGAATTATGAGTCCAATGGCACCCGTGAGTTCTTTGCCACTGGGTGCAATTGGTGTGACACCGCTAGAAATGGCTAGTGCTTATGCGACTATTGCTAATTACGGCTGGCAATCACCTGCGACGATTATTGCCCGTATCACTGACAGTAGTGGTAATGTATTAATAGATAATACTCCTAAACCCAAATTAGTCCTTGACCCTTGGGCATCAGCCGCAACTTTAGATGTAATGCAAACGGTAGTTAACGAAGGAACTGGTAGAGGTGCAGCTATAGACCGTCCAGTTGCTGGAAAAACCGGTACAACCTCTTCAGAGAAAGATATTTGGTTTATTGGTACTGTACCGCAGTTAACAACTGCTATTTGGGTAGGGAGGGACGACAATCGACAATTATCCGGTCACGCAACGGGGGGAGGTATGGTGGCTCCTGTCTGGCGTGATTTTATGCAAAAGGCACTTGAGGGTGTACCAGTGAAAACATTTCAGCTACCTTCTAAGTTTCCTCGTCCTAAGTCAAATTAAATTGTAGTTTTTTGATTCACAAATATTCTGGAAATGCGGATTTTGGTAGTTGAAGATGATGTCCAGCTAGCAGAAATGCTGATGGAAGCCCTGACTGACCGTCAATATGTGGTGGATATAGCCCAAGATGGAGAAGAAGCGTGGGATTGTATTAAGGGCTTGGAATATGATTTAGTGGTGTTAGATATTACCTTGCCTAAGTTGGATGGTGTGAGTTTTTGTCAACGGTTGCGATCGCGTAACCACACAATACCTGTCCTCATGTTAACAGCACGCGACACCCTGGCTGACAAAGTTACTGGGTTGGATGCTGGGGCAGACGACTATATGGTAAAACCCTTTGAAATGCCAGAACTAATGGCTCGCGTTCGCGCACTCTTACGCCGCAATAGTGCCGCAGCCTCATTTCCAGACCTTGGTTGGGGTAGCCTGCGTTTAAATCCCAGCACTTATGAAGTCACCTATGCTGACCAACCAATACAGCTAACACCCAAAGAATTTGCCCTCTTAGAATTAATGGTTTCTAGCGGTCGGCGAGTGCTAAGTCGAGCCGGAATTATTGAGCGTATTTGGTCTCTTGATGATCCACCGAGCGAAGAAACTGTTAAGTCTCATATTAAGAGTTTACGATATAAACTTAAAGACGCAGGTGCGCCTGATAATTTTATTGAAACAGTTCATGGATTGGGTTATCGTCTCAAGCAGCTTTAGAAAACTAACCGATTTTTACCTAATATTTGCCCTTGAACTCTACAACTGATTGTTAAATTATAATTGTGTTAATCATAATTCGTTTGTGAGACAGTAAATCGCTAGAAAAGCTTATAAATATATGCTTATAGTCTCGTTTCCTGTCTCACAATTACATTTTGATTTCCCTACTGAAATTAACCTCTTTTATACCATATTCTCCGATTCATTTTAAATCTTGAGTTGGAGAATTTTATTTGGAGCTATCTATAAATAAAAAATCACCGATTTTTCCCCGCTTCCTCACCGATATTTAGTTAAAAGCCATAAATAGCATAATTTATAAGTAGGCGCGATCACTGGAAAATTTGCTATTAATTGCTGTAACGTGTGGACATTAGGCGTTTGAGCTAAAATTTGCTCTGCACAGTCAATCGCCTCTCCCATTCCTTGCACCCCTGGCGTTAACTTTAGTTGAGTGCCATGAATTCTGAGCATAGCTTGTCGCTCTTGGCTCATCGTGTCAGGCATCGTTAGAATAAGATAGTAATCCTTAGCTGCTGCCATCATGAAAAGCGCAATTCCCGTATTGCCAGATGTTGGTTTCACTAAAATGGTTTTTCCAGGATGAATCAAGCCTGCTTCTTCTGCTGCTTCTACCATGCTCGCACCAATCATCTCTTTAATAGAAGCAGCTCGCTTCATGCTTTCTAAGTTCACTAAAATCTGCGTCACCGCTCTCGAAGCTTGGGGAATCTTGTTTAATCGAACTGAAGAAGTCCGTCCTACAAGTTCTGTAATGTAATGAACAATTTGCATAATTAGTCATCAGTCATCAGTCAACAGGAGCCAGTTGCGTGCGGTGAGCAGTCCGTTGGGCGGGCAATGCCCGACTTGAAGGAACTGCGAACCCGTACTGCAAAGCAGAACCCGAAGGGTAGGGAGGTTCCCTCTGTTGAGCTTTCCTGGCGTTCATTAGTTAGCAAACTTTCGACTATTGACTGTGGACTGCTGACTAAATGTAATACATTGGACTCTGCTGTGCGCGAGCCTCTCTTTCTTGACACAAGTCTTGGAGTGTATGGCGACTCAAAACTTCAATACAGGCGGCATTGGCTTGATCCCAGATTTCATGAACCAGAGTTTTTTCTAGCGTTGTAGAGCTAGAGCTATCTTTCTCTTTGCGCTCACCTTCTACTAAAGTGACAATCTCCAATAAGGTGATTTGCCAAGGTTCACGAACTAAAACGAAACCTCCTTTGGAGCCACGTTGGCTTTGTACCACGCCAGCACGCCGCAGGTTCGTGAGAATTTGCTCTAAATACCGCTCTGGTATAGGTTGTTTGGCAGTGATCTCGCTCATTGTCAAAGGAACTTTTTTCCCGTGGTGGCTTGCCAGTTCTAAAAGTGCTAATAAAGCGTATTCAACTTTAGAAGAGAGATCCAGGAGAGCGTAGTTTTGGCTATTCAAGTCAGTACTCTATATACTACGGTTAATTAATGGGTTTATCGCAGTTTAAGCGAAATTAATTTTTTTTAAGTGTCGAATGTGATAGCATCCGACTTATCACTCATCGAAAGGCTATAAGTCTATCGATTTACCGTAGATTATCTTACAAAATTCCCAAGATCGGTTGATTTTTTTGCAGGAATTATCCTGCATTTGTGATTGCAAAGCCTCGCCTACCAACGATGACTTCAACTGAGTATGCTAATAACTGATTTGCAAACAATTTATGAGCGTGACCCAGCAGCCCGTAACTGGCTTGAAGTATTGTTCTGCTATCCTGGACTCCAAGCCCTGCTATTCCATCGTGTGGCACATCGACTGTATAAAATGGGTTTTCCCTTTATACCTCGATTTTTATCCCATATTAGTCGATTTTTGACAGGGATTGAAATTCACCCTGGAGCGGTAATTGGCAAGGGTGTGTTTATTGACCACGGTATGGGTGTAGTAATTGGTGAGACAGCAATTATAGGTGATTATGCTTTGATTTATCAAGGTGTTACCCTCGGTGGTACAGGAAAAGAAAGCGGCAAGCGCCATCCAACTTTAGGTAGTCATGTAGTTGTCGGAGCAGGTGCAAAAGTTTTGGGCAATATTGAAATTGGCGATCGCGTCCGCATTGGAGCCGGTTCGGTAGTCCTGCGAAATGTACCCAGTAACACAACTGTAGTTGGAATTCCAGGACGTGTAACTCGTCAGAATGACTCGAATATAGATGTTCTAGCTCATGATAAAGTACGCGACGTAGAAGCAGAAGTGATTCGCGCTCTATTTGAACGAGTCAAGGCTTTAGAGAAGCAGCTTGAGCAGTTACAAGTTCAGCCGAGTTTCTCCTCAACCGAGGTAGACAACGAACAAATAGACAACCCTCAAACTAAAAATTCTGATTTGATGATTGAAGAATTTCTTGATGGTGCTGGAATTTAATGTTGGGTATAGGGTATTGGGGATTGGGTATTGGGGAGAGTGGAAAACCTTTTCTCAGTCTCTAGTCCCCAGTCCCTAGTCCCTAATCCCCAGTCCTCAGTCCCTGATTTCTAGAAACTTTGTTAACTCAATACCCATGGGCTTTTATAACCTGATATATATATACTACGGTTAGTTGATCAAAAAAACGTATTATATATTATGGTATCTTTATACTCAAGCCCTGCTAACCCATCTAGTACAAATACAAAGCAGCTTTTTACACGTCGTTCATTTCTACCAGAGCATCAAAATAGTCTTTGGAAGATTGAATCAGGTTTTGTTAGGACTTTTACGTATCTGGAAGATGGTACAACTGTTGCTTTAGGATTGTGGGGACGCGGAGATATCGTCGGCAAAACGTTGTCCAAATTGGAACCATTTCAGATGGAATGTCTGACAAAAGTAGAGGCGACAGTCTTACCTTTAGAAGAATGGCATCAACCAGCAGAAACTTTGCTGGCTCACATCCAGCAAGCTGAAGAATTAATGGTCATCCGTAGTTATAAAAAAGTGGATACCATGCTCATCAAGCTTTTAGCATGGTTATCCAAAAAGTTTGGTTTAGAAGTTGAGAAGGGACGTTTAATAGATATGCGTCTAACTCATGAAGACTTGGCTGAAATGCTTGGTTCTACTCGCGTGACAATTACTCGTGTTCTTGGGCAATTTGAGCAGGAGGGTTTGATTAACCGTCTATCTTTACATAGAATTGTGTTGCGAGAAGAAGACATTTGGTACTATGAGATTTAGGCTATTTCAGCAATGCCAGCCATTGCTATACATATTTGGCTTCTAAGTCAGTCGGCTAGGGATTTTGTGAACAAACCCAAGCAGTGCCATCTTTGCGCTCATCCAAAAGCTCATAGAGATGGTAGTGTCTATTGACATGCTATGATAACTAAGGATGCTAGACGCAAAGCAACTTGTGGTTAGCGATCGCAGTTACCTGAGCTACCAAAGTTAAAATACGCCAAGGTTACTGAAATCTACAAATAAATAGTTGGAGAGGTGGCAGAGCGGTTGAATGCGGCACACTCGAAATGTGTTTTGGGGCAACTCAACGGGGGTTCGAATCCCCCCCTCTCCGTTTTCCTTACACTGTGAGCTTTTTTAATCACAGCACAATTCAATATCACTATAATTGATTGAACTTGGTTGAATAGCTCAATCATGTATTTTAGTACCTTTGTACTGTTATTTTGGTTGGTTTTTCAGGTCTAGTATTTATCAAAACAGAATTCAGGAGTCAAGAGTCAGAATGAGCGCATGAATTCTGTATGACTGGCGGATGAATAAGCGGGTTTAAGACCCCCGCTAAATCTTCGATTTAGCGGTCTTCAATTAGTGGCGGGTCTGAATCCCCCACGCTCTTGTTCTGACTCCTGAATTCTGACTTCTGAATTCTTCTTCAACTAGTTTTTTAGTAAAAATCGATACTAGTTATGCTTAATTAATGCTCAATCATATTATCCCCTTCTACCAGTAGGTAAGGTAGTGTTACAGGGGAAAAATTAGTTTAACTATTGGTTTAAATATTAGTTTAACTAAATTACAGGGTAGACAGAGTTAGGAATACAGTTTTTTAGAAATCAGTGCCATTTTTGCCCTCTGGTACTAAACTTTTTGATTTTTGCTCGATGTGCCTAAACTCAAATCTTGCACCTGGAAATGTGAATGTCAAAACCAGAACTACGTGTAAGATGAGCAAGACGTTCAATTTCAAGTAAAATAAGATACATAACTATTTGTGGAAAAATAGATTCAAGGGCTATTTGTGCCGCTTGCCCCCAATCAGGTGGCGATGCAGACTTTATATGGAGATAAGTCCAATGAGCAATGAGGTAGGCAGTTAAAGAAAGAATTAGCCAGCGATACATCCCCTTGAGAGTGCCTTGCCCAAAACGGTGCAAGCCAAAACGATGCTTTGCAGTTTTAAACCATCCCTCAATTTGCCATCTCCGTTTACCCCACCACTTAAGAGTAGAAGCTTTAATTGGACGGGTAGACAGAACAAAACGCTTTTCCAGCTTGCCATTATCGCGCTTTAAGTAATACCAAGAAACAGTAACAGGAAAGCTTAGACCAAACAAATAAACCTGTTGACCAAGTTTTATGTAAACGTCTTAAAAGTCTACCGTCGGCTAACTTACGGCTAATAGCTACACCTGTAACAGCATGATATTTCAACCGACGTATACCCTCAAGGAATTCTATACTACTAAAGGCTGTATCAGCTAAAATAATAGTCTCAAAGCGTTCAGTTAAGATTTTTGGTAAACCTTGAACAAGTTTCAGTCCAAGCTGTGCTGGGGAAGGTGTTCCCTTACCTCTCCAAACCCTAAAATTCCAAGGGATGCGGCATTTTCCAATTACCAAATAAACTACGACCAGATGCAGGCCACGTTTACCATTATAGACCCTGATTAAATCACTAAACTCTTGAAATTTGCCCCGTTTNCTCATGTTTTCAGTCTCAAATGCAAATCTGACGATTTCATGGTGGTCATCCCCTTTGAAACGTACAGTATCCTAGCATCTGTTGTTTTGGCTGCCAAAACCGTAGTATTAGTTAGCTTTCAGTATTAATAGTTACCTTTTTTATTTTAGACAAGCCTTTGCTTCCTGTAATATTTTGCATCCTTTATTCGCTTTTTGCGTGTTTACCCAGCTAGGTGCAAGATATGAGTAAAACGAAATCATAAAAAAATCCCCCATTGCTGAGGGATGCCTTAGAGGATGTTTGGAAAGTCGTTAAGTATACTAGAAACCCCTCTCCAAACCTCTCCCCGAAACGGAGAGAGGCTTTGAATTCCCCCTTTCCGCTTCGGAAAGGGGGTCAGGGGGTTAGGTCTTGGATGACTTTGATGTTTCGCATAATACTTTTCAAACATCCTCTTAGAGTTATTGGTTAATTAAGCTGTAAGCCTCAGTCAGTAAAAGCTTTATCCTGTATAGCCTGTAAATCTGCTCCTGTTTGTACCGTTCGGGTAAATCCAACCATTTCTTGTCCTGGGTTAACCTAATCAGCGCCATTTGTTCATCGGTTAATTCTCCTATTGTGTCTAACATTTCCCCCAGGTCTAGCACTTGCTTGTAAGTAGGTTGCTTTATCCCCTTACCTTGGTCAAATTGTGAGATAGCCATCTGAGGGAGAGCTAGCAGGGAGACAATATAGTTACTCTTGTAACTAGAATTGCCTGTCGGCTTAACACTGTAACGCCAACATAATGCCTTTAACTGTTGAAGCGTAAGGGCTTCAAGTTCTGAGCGAGAAAACATACAATGATGGTATCCATCGAGAGGTGGATGTCGGTGATGTATCAACTTGCCGGGAGACGCATCACCGATTGAAAATTTTATTTCGGCGTGTACGTCAAAATAAAGCTGTATTTACATTTCTCAACAATGGCTAACCCTAAAGGTAATCCGCAAAACTTTGATAATCCCCCCAGTAAAGACTTAACCAGCACTGTTACTTTCAGATGTACGGATGAGATGAAGGAAGAAATTAAAAGTCAAGACAATCCTGGTCAATTTTGTAGAGACGCTGTGCAAGAGAAACTAGACAAGAACAAGAATAAGTAAGGTGTAATAGTTAAGAGGGGTTCCCCCCATAAGTGACTGGCGTTCGGCGAGCCGCTCTTGTTGCAATTGGCATCGCCAAGAACGCCAAGAATTCGTAGAGTGTGCGTAAGTCCTATAAAGGATAAATAAAGATTTGATGAAAGTGCATACATTTAACTTGGCAATTTTACTCAAAAAGTAATAGTATTTGTCCTTGTCAAGAGTATAAGTAATATCGATAGAGCAAAAGCAAGATAGTTGAAGTCAGCATATCTTGTTTAGCTCAACTCTACCCAAGTTGTTATGTATCTCAAACCTCTGGGTGTTATGTTTGAGAACAGGGTGAAAAATCTCAAGTTGAACTTCCAGTAATTTCCTAGTGTATCTCCACATAAAGTTCAATTAGAAAATTCCTCTCTCTTGAGAAATTTCAATAAACTAGCACAGTCAAAAAACTCAGCTTGAAAATTTTCTAATGCAAAATATTTTCAAGTCATCTTTAGGTTGAAATTTATTAGGTTTTTAAAAAACTTAGTTTTAATTTACCATGATTAATATTTCAAGAATTTTGCCTAAAATGTCTGTGTTAAGGACATTTGTCTGTAACCATTGGCTAAACACACCCCAAGGGTTTATTAAATTCCAAAAAACAGATATCCATCAGTTAATTGGCAGTCGCTTTGAAACAATAGTCAAGAAATATCCGCAGGCGATCGCAGTTAAAAATAAGACAGAAACACTAACTTACGAAGAATTAAATAACAGAGCTAACCGTTTAGCCAATAGTGTTCTTTCTCAACGTGGAGAAAAACAAGAAGTCATAGCCTTATTATTAGAAAAAAGTGCGAATTTTATTACCAGTATTTTTGGTATATTAAAAACAGGAAAAATATTCGTTCCCCTAGATACAGGGTTTCCTCAAGAAAGATTAGCTTATATTTTAGAGGATGCACAAATTAATCTAATTCTCACCAATAATCTTAATTTGTCTTTAGCGAATCAGTTAGCTGTCAATGGCTGTCAAATATTCAATATTGATGATATAGATCAAGAAATTTCTAGTCAAAATCCAGACATAGAAATTTCACCTGATGCACCAGCATATTTAATTTACACGAGTGGTTCAACTGGAAAACCCAAAGGAGTTATTCATAATCATCATCATAGCTTGCATTACTGCATGAATGACACGAATACTTTACTTATCAGTCCAGAAGACCGCGTAGTATTTCTCTACTCATGTGGTGCATTAGGTGGCATACTATGTATATTCTATACCTTGCTAAACGGAGCATCTCTATTTATATTTAATGTTAAAGAAGATGGATTCACTAATCTAAAAAAGTGGTTGATTGAAGAAGATATTACAATTTATCATTCTTTTGCAACACTATTTCGGCATTTTGTAGATACTTTCACAGGTACAGAACAATTTCCTAAGATTCGCTTAGTGAAATTAGGAGGGGAAGCGACATTACAAAGAGATATAGAAGCTTATAAAAAATATTTTTCTACGAAGAGTATTTTATATGCCAGCTTGGGAGCTACAGAAACAGGCACATTTTGTAATTTTATTGTTGATCATCATAGCAAAATTACTAACAGTACCGTACCTATCGGCTACCCAGTTTCAGATATGCAGATTGTGCTGCTGAATGAAGCTGGTGAAGAAGTTGGCTATGGAGATATTGGAGAAATTGCCGTTAAAAGTAAATATTTAGCTCTTGGTTATTGGCAAAAACCAGAACAAACAAAAGCAGCTTTTTTACCAACTTCTGAAGATGGAGAAGAAAGAATTTACCGTACTGGAGATTTAGGACGTATTGAGCCGGATGGCTGCCTAATACACATGGGCAGAAAAGATTTTCAGGTAAAAATTAGAGGTTTCCGCATCGAAGTTGCTGAAATCGAAATGGCGCTTTTTAAAACGGGTAAGCTCAAAGAAGTTGTAGTGGTAGCTCGTGAAGATATTGCCAATGATAAAAAATTGGTAGCTTATCTTGTTGCTCAACAGCAAACAAAACCTACTACTCAAGAACTACGGGATTATTTGCGGGATAAATTGCCTGACTACATGATTCCTAGCGCATTTGTATTTTTGGATAGATTACCATTAACACCCAATGGGAAAGTAGACCGTCTTGCATTACCAGCACCCAGTTTTACACTCGAAAATTGTGTATCTCCTCGTGATGATTTAGAACGGCAATTAATACAAATTTGGGAAAGTGTTTTAGGCATTCATCCTATTGGCATTCAAGACAACTTCTTTGACTTGGGAGGAAATTCTTTATTAGCTGTGCGGATATTTGCAGAAATAGAGCAAAAATTTGGTCATCAACTACCTTTAGCTGCTCTATTTCCATCCGGTACAGTCGAAGAACTGGCACAAATTATCCGTGAAAAACAAAATCAATCAAAAGCTTGCTGGTCATCTCTTGTAAAGATTCAACCTCAAGGTTCTAAACCACCTTTATTTTTAATTCACTCTTTGGGTGGAGAAATTCTTTGTTACCGGAATTTGGCAACTTATTTAGGAGTTGAACAACCTGTTTATGGACTGCAACCCCAAGGACTAGACGGAAAACAATCGCCATTTGTCTGTATTGAAGATATGGCTTTTCATTACATCCAAGAAATTCAGACTATTCAACCGCAAGGGCCTTACTTTCTCGCAGGATATTCTTTTGGTGGTGTAGTGGCTTTTGAGATAGCGCAACAACTCCACAAACAAGGGCAAAAAGTGGGACTTGTTGCTATGTTTGACACCTGTCGTCCTGGTTATAGCCAAAGGTTATCATTTTGGCAGCGAATTCCCATACATTTAGACAATTTAATTCAGCAGGGGCCACATTACATTTGGCACAAGGCTGTAGGTTTGAGTCAGGTGGTTAGCTACCATTTACAGCAAGGATACAAACATTACTTAAACATTGCTCCCCAAGTATTAAATGCTGCTGTAAATTCGCCACAAACCGAAAAGTATTTAGACATTATTGGTGCTAACGCCCAAGCTCTAAGCAACTATACTTTTCAAAAGTATCCAGGTAATATTACTTTGTTTCGGACTGAGGATAAAAATCGCAGTGATGCTGTAGGAGTGCAATACGATCCTCAGTTTGGCTGGGGTGATATAGTGATGGGTAATTTAGATATCGATTATATTCACGGTTCTCACCTTTCTTTACTTGATGAACCCTGTGTACAGGTGCTAGCTGAGAAATTTCGGGTTTGCTTAGAGAAAGCCCAAATGCTTATTTAATGATAATCAGAAACGCCGTGAGAGGCTATTTATAAAGTAAATATTAAGTAGGGGAGGCAAAAAGCGAGGACACTGCCTCACTGCAACGCACTGGCTCCCCTACAATTTTAGGTTTACTTTATAAAGTATCTCTTAGACTGGCAAGGAAATAATATGTAGCAAATAACAAAAAATCTAACTTGTTATTTTTAACTTGGCTAATTTAGAGACTAAAATATCTCAGTTAATTATTACTATGAAAATACCCTTGACAAGTTAAATAGCTAAGTATTATTATTACTTCTTGTAATACAAATCTGTGGTTTCACATCTACTATTATTTCAGAAGTACAATAAGCAACAAATAAATAAAGCTTCTTTATCTGTAATTTGTAATGCAAGTATATACACATATGCAAGATGAGACGAATTTATTTGTATAGATATCTATTTTCAATTTGATAATATTGGGGCTAACTTGGGACAAGATGCTATTTCCTCTTCATTATGCAAATCTGCCAAAATCCCAATTGCTCAAATCCATTTAACCCCGACGGCAATAGATTTTGTATGAGTTGCGGACAAAGCAGCTTTGGCAAACTTCTGAGAAACCGTTATCGCGTGTTGAGCCTATTAGGTGAAGGTGGATTTAGCAGAACTTATGCAGCCGAAGACGCAGACAGATTAGATGCTCCTTGCGTTATTAAGCAATTCTTCCCTCAAGTTCAAGGAACAGTACAACGCGCCAAAGCTGCGGAATTTTTTAAAGAAGAAGCATTTCGGTTGTATGAATTGGGGGAAAATCATACTCAAATACCGAGATTGCTGGCTTATTTTGAACAAGGTTTCAGTTTGTATCTTGTCCAAGAATTTATTCAAGGGCAAACTTTGTTACGAGAAGTTCAGCAACAAGCTTTTAGTGAAGAACAAATTCGCCAGCTTTTAATTGATTTATTACCAGTACTCGATTTTATACACTCGCGTAATGTCATCCATCGAGATATTAAACCAGAAAATATTATTCGCCGCGCCAGTGATGGCAAACCAGTTTTAATTGACTTTGGTGGGGCAAAACAGGTAACGCAAACGAGTTTAGCCAGACAAGGAACGGTTATTTATACTGTTGGTTATGCTCCAAGTGAGCAAATGGCTGGATTTGCTTGTCATGCCAGTGATTTATATGCTTTGGGTGTAACTTGTGTGCGGCTTTTAACTCGATGTCTGCCTTTACAAGATACTTACGGTCAAATTAATGATGAACTTTATGATGCCATGAATGGTAGGTGGTTGTGGCAAGAAAATTTACAGAAAAAAGGCATAACTATTAGTGAAGACTTGAGTAAAATTTTGAAGAAGTTACTAAAACATTTGGCTAGTGAAAGATATCAATCAGCAGCAGAAGTTTTAAATGATTTGCTCCTGAGCAAAACATCTGCTGTGAAATCAGATGTGGAATCAGAAATGTTAGTAACTACCCAACCCACATTAGTACCATTACCGCCGCCACAAAAAGTTACTCCTCCATTACCCCCCTTAGAAACCTTTGAATTTGAAGTAGTTACAGTAGACACAGCTGGTAGAGAAGTCAGCCGCGATCGCCCCAGTGCTAAATTCTTTATAGAAGAATTGAGTAAGAGTATCACCCTAGAAATGGTATTTATTCCTGGTGGTACATTTATGATGGGTTCACCAAGATTTGAAGGAGATGCTGACGAACGTCCCCAACACCAAGTCACCATCAAACCTTTTTTTATGGGGAAATTTCCTGTCACTCAAGCACAATGGAGAGCAGTAGCAGCTTTACCCCAAGTCAAACAAGCCTTAAATCCCAGTCCTTCCAAGTTTAAAGGTTTAAATCGACCGGTGGAAAATGTATCTTGGCACGAAGCTGTAGAATTTTGTCTGAGATTATCACAAAAAACCGGACGCGAATATCGTTTACCCAGTGAGGCAGAATGGGAATATGCTTGTCGCGCCGGTACAACTACATCTTTTCACTTTGGCGAAACAATTACCCCTGAGTTCGCAACTTTTAGCGACAGCAATACTTACCTACTGGAAACAAAAACTAGATTTCGTAAAGAAACTACCGATGTCGGTAGTTTTCAAGTAGCAAACGCCTTTGGATTGTATGATATGCACGGGCTAGTTTGGGAATGGTGTGCTGATCCTTGGCATAACAATTATGATGGCGCACCCACAGATGGAACAGTATGGGAAGTTGGCGGCGATCCTTATCGTCGGGTGCTACGCGGTGGTTCTTGGAATTTTAGTGCAGAACTTTGTCGCAGCGCCAGTCGTAGCTGGAATGAGTCAGATGGTGGACTGAGGATATCTGGTTTTCGGGTTGTGTTGTCTTCGGTATGGGATGTTTAGTAAACTTTATACCATTTTATACCAATTCAAAAAATGTTTGCGACAGATAGGGCATTTAAAATGAAATCATAGCCAGTTAGAGAAGCCAGCACTTCAGAGGTAATACCATTTCCAAAAATATTTGCAACACATTAATCGGCTCTTTGGGGCGTACAGCTGTACGCCCCTACTCATGTATCTATATCAGGTATTTCGTGAAATGGTGCTATTTTTAACCAAAAGCGAGTGCAACGACTCCTAAAACCATCAGGCTAGAAGCAAATAACCTTCGTTTAGCATTTTTTTCAGCTAACAGTTGTGTACCCATAATTGCACCAATCACAATGCTGATTTCCCTGGCTGGCGCAACATAACTAACTGGACTAAAAATCAAAGCAGTAAGTACAAGGATGTACGACAATGGACACAAACAAGCTACCCCAATCACTTCAAAACGATGGAACTGCCAATATCTTTTTACTTGTGTTGATTGTCTCAACATTAAAGGAGTTATGAGTACTGCACGGCTGAGATTAGAAGACCAGTCTAGCAATAAGGGAGGAATGAACAATTGGCTGACGGCATATTTATCCCAAAGGGTATAAGTTGCTATACACATACCAGTAAGAAGCGCAAATGCGATCGCTTGTAGACGATTTGACGTTCCAGTTTGAGGTGCAGTAGCTGTAAATAGGAAAATTCCCACAGCAATTAGGATAACTCCGCCGATAGCGATCGCTGTAGGTCGTTCTCCTAAGGTGACGATAGCCGCTACTGTAGAAAGCATTGGCCCGGTTCCACGCGCCAACGGGTATACCAAGGACAAATCACCAACTCGATACCCCTGTTGTAAAAGTAAGAAGTACCCTGTGTGAATCACCCCACTACCAATCATAAAAGCCAGTTGAGCAAAACCAATTTTAGGTTGCTGCCAAATTAAGATACCAATTGCTAGGGGTGCATAAATTAAAGTAGAGAGAATACCGAAAAGCCAAACAAAGGCTACGCCACCAGCAACACGTTTGGCTAAAAGATTCCAACTAGCATGAACAAAAGCCGCAGTAAGAACTAATGAAAGTGCTAAAACAGTCATGATACAAAATGTTTGGGTAGATCAAGACATACGAAAGTATGTCAACCAATCCCCTCTGGCATTTTGTTCCTCTAGGTGACTGCCGTTATACCGACTTGATGTAGCGCTCGGCCCTGCCCTGCTTTTAAACAGCGGAACCCTAGCTACCAACTGGTTGATTTTTATATTGTAAACTTATTCTTAGCTAAAGCACATATAAATCGCATGATCTGTCAAAGGTGATGACTGATAACTGATAACTGATGACGGATAACTGAAAGTTACTTTGACCAAAAAGCGAAGGCACAAAGTTTTTTCTTTGTGCCTTCAAGATGATCAGTTTAGTTAAATTTGGAAAGGTAGTACGCAATTATTCTCGTTTTTGCGTAAGATATCCAGGTGTTTAAACCAATCTCAAATCTGGATATTCAGCTAGAACATCATCAGATGTGAGGACATCACCTTCAGCTTGAGGAGTCCACAAAACTTCAATTGCTAAAAGGCGATCGCTAGGAATACTACCAATTTGCCGCAAAGCTTGACGCAAGTCATCAGTAGTCCTGACTTGGGGAATTTCCAACTTGCCTAGTGTTGCTGCCAATAAGGTAACGATAATGTATTCGCCAGGGCCTTCACTAATTAAACGAGTTGGGTTATCGATTTCATCAGCAGGGGGTAATGCTTCTTTAGCAAGGGCTGCTTTGAGTTGGTTGTTGACGTTAGAGAGAGTTTCTTCACTAAATTTACTACGTTCTGCCAACGCCAGACGGTTGAACTGACTTTCAGCCGAATTTAACTTAGCTTGTTGTGTATCACCACCTGCATATACCCAGTATTCTGGGTGGCGAAGCAAAGCTAGGCTAGCTTCTTGTAAAACTTCTGCTCTTCCTTCTGGAGAGTTGGTATCAGCAGTTTCTGCAATGCGGTTGAGTTCAGGTTGCAAATCACGCGCTTGAGCTAACAACCCAACTTGTAAACGAGTTACAGAAACATTAGGGTTGCTGCTGTAGCCTGTTTCTTCAGTGTCATTGCTGCTAGCACGGCGGAAGCTTTGTACTAAAAAGTTAGCGATCGCTAAGAAAATTAAAATGCTAAATAGACCGCCAAACCCTCCGCCAATACCCCAGAAGGGAATCAGGAAAGGAAAGCCAAAACCACCACCAAAACCACCACCAGGATAGGGTGCATAGTATCCACCCCCACCAGGAGGTGCGTAGGTGCGCGGTGTGTAACTACGGCCACTAGAAGGCATTCTAAAAGAACCACCGCCGATTCGACCGCCACTAGCAGCTAATGCTCCATCGGCGTGACCAAGTGCCATACCTAACACTAGGCTCAGGACAAAGAAAGTTTTTAACAGCGGTTTGATGGTTTGTTGTAATTTTTTACGCATAGCACAGTCACTTGAAAAATGGTATTGCTTATGATGCTCCCCATGCTGGTAGCGATGTTCCGGTGTGGTGATGCCAACCAGATACATTAGCCTTGAGCTTGACGGCTATATATTCAATCTACCGCGTCTTATGTTGGTTAGACAGCAGACGCAGGGAGGATTTCTGTAGTAGATAACCGTACCTCAAAATACATCTTATATTGTGGGACTTTGGAATCACTTAATGATTTCCCTCTTCAGATACTTAAAAAGTGCTGAGTCAGTTGTCATTTGTCAGTTGTTATTGTCCCTTGCACCGAAAGCTCCCCATCTCCCCCGCTCCCCTGCACCCCTGTACCGAAAGCTCCCCATCAATTGATACTTGAAGATATTTTTAGTTATGATTATTTATAGAAACTAGTTTTTATGCAAAGATTGTGCATTTACCATTTGTCATCTTTAGCAAATCTCTAGTGTGGAGTTATAAGCACGTTTGATCATCTAAATCAGTAATTTAAACTACAGTATTGCAGTTATTTCACCAACTGCTTGCAATAATATTGTGATGTACTTTTGAATGTCATTTATTCATGACGAATGATTGCTATAAAACAGTTGGCTTGCAGTACTTTTTTGGCAACCAACATCAAATAGTTAATTTTGATAGCAAACTAATGAAATAGGCTAGCAAAATACCAAAAATTTTTGGCATTTTGGCATAACATGTACGGTTATTCAGGATAATCTCTTAAAAATAGCTATTTTTAATAATTTTTTTAGGAGTTGAGAAAAATCAACTTAGCCATAATTGCTGTTGACCAATTTTTAGTTTCCGCTCATCGTAATTTTCCTGAAAAATTTCTCGGCTTGAGAAATAGTAAACAAAACACATAATTAATAAATACTTTACATAAGGAATAATCACAACTATATATTTAATGTTTTACAATATTACTTAAATATTTGTAATATATTTCTTCCCAGAAGAATGGAGATGAGGTGTTGATAATCTCTGTACCCCAGAGTGACAATGATAACTACAAATATTTATGCCATGCTTGAATTAATTACAGATTATGAAAATTTTTAACAAACAATATGTAAATTCCTAGGTTTTACAAAGTAGTTATTGGCGAACATGACAAAAGAGGAGAAAATTAGATACAGGTCAGTAAATTTCACGATGAGACAATCAATGAAAGCTGTTGTTCAACATTATGTAGTGGAGACAGCACTCATCAAAAGTGTGATTTGAGGAGCCAGCCTTTTCCTGAGATCAGTTGGAGTACTGGTAGCCGCCAATTCCATGTGGAAAAATATCCTGTTGTTGTAGCAACTACCAAAGAACAACAAAATATCCTACTTTATCCTTCAGTTAACTGCCAAGCTCTAGCTAAGGCAATGTCAAGATTGATGGAGAATTTTGATTTTCAAAAAACATGCAAAAACAAGGGCAGTAGCGAGTGAGTAACTATCAATTACAAGGAGCAAAATCAGACTAACTTACCTCACGTTAATTTGATTATCAACAATTAGCAATTATTGAAATTAAAGTTATCAAAATTAACATGGAACATATTTCACAACTGGGAACAAAAATCCGTGACCAAACTGCATCGCCAGACATTCTAGTTATATCCCGTCTATTTTTGCCAAAAGAGGCTGTTATTGGAGAATATCTCTATAATCGTTGCCTTCAAGATCCGGAACGGGTGATTGTTCTAGCTGCTGGCTGTTCGGGTGATAAAGTATTTGATCAGGCTCAGCATTTTCCCGTTTATCGCTGGCCAAACCCTAGATACTGGCTGGGACATTTTGTCGGTGGTTTTTTAAAGCCTCTTTTCAATTTAGTCTGGTCGTTTGTGTTCGCTATCAGACTGTATTTTCGCTATCACTACCGTTATATCGAGTGGGGTCACGGCTATGAATTTCCGGCGCTGTTGCTATTGAGTTATCTCCTGCCTGTACGTTTTTTTATTTACCTGCATGGTAATGATATTGTTAGTGCTTTAGGCAACCCTTTTTTGCGATCGCTCTTTAAATTGACACTGACACGAGCCGAAGGCATAGTTTGTAACAGTTCTCATACACGAGATTACCTCAGAAATACTTTCCGCTTACAAACTCCTACCCATGTAATTCATCCTGTAGTCAGACCAGAAAAATTTGATGGCGAAACCAACCAAAAAAATTTAGATGAGTTACGCCTGCGCCTACGTCAGACCTACAACATTCCCCAAACAGCAGTAGTGATCCTCTCAGTAGGACAGTTGGTGAAACACAAAAGCTTTGATCGCGTGATTGATAATATACCACTACTGCTAACTATTGGCGTAGATGTCCACTACATAATTTGCGGCGAAGGCCCTTGTGAAGCAGAACTGAAATCTCTGGCGCATCGCTTGCGGGTGGACAAACGAGTCCACTTTGCTGGATATATACCACCTCATGAATTATCTGGTTATTATGCAGCCTGTGACATATTTGCCATGCTGACTTTATTAGACACCAAAGCTAGCAGTCTAGAGGGTTTTGGCGTTGTCTACTTAGAAGCAAGTTACTTTGGTAAGCCTGTAATTGCTTCTCGCTTAGGTTCTGTGATTGATGCAGTGCGCCATGAGGAAAATGGCCTCTTGGTAAATCCTAAGTCGGGCTACGAAGTTTTTCAGGCTTTTAATCGCTTGTGCAAAGACCAGCAACTGCGCGAACAACTCGGTCGCCAAGGTAAAGAATTAGCTAAGCGTAAAACCTTGCACCGCTTGCTGTATAAATCGGAATCTGCTACATAAAACCTTCCCCAACCGTGTATTGAACTAACCGCCGCCGACAATCGTTACTACCTCCAAGCGATCGCCTGGTTGTATTTTTGTCTGCGACCAAAACTGGCGATGTAAAATTTCACCATTATATTCTACTGCTACCAAACGGGGATTAAAACCCAACTGCTGCAATAAATCAGGTAAAAGAGTTTGGGATAAGCAGCTACGAGTTTCCCCATTTACCTCAAAGGTAATCTCGTTAGACATAAGTTATCTGGGGACTGGGGATTGGGGACTGGGAGAGATTTTCACCTTTTGCTGTGAGTAACAGTCCGTAGGAATTTGTCACAAAGTTACAAAAAAGCATTTTTAATTTTTAATTTTTAATTAATTATGGCTGTGGCTTGATGCGATTGAGCTGGGAAAGTAAATATTGTGTCACCAGGGTAGGCTGTTCGGCTTGCATCACCGATCGCACCACCGCCACACGTTCTGCTCCTGCATCGATCAGATCATTGATATTATTGGCATCTATTCCCCCAATGGCAAACCAGGGAATTGAACTATTTTTTGCAGCATAGCTCACATATTCTAAACCTGTTGCCGGCTTATCTGGTTTAGTAGGAGTTGCATAAACTGGCCCCACACCGATATAATCTACACCTTCAGCAATTGTCTTTTGCATTTCCTCAGGATTTGTCGTAGAGCCACCTATCAAGCGCTGAGGCCCAAGTATTTGTCGGGCAATCGCAATAGGCATATCTTGCTGTCCTAAATGCACACCGTCTGCATCCACTGCTAAAGCCAGATCCACTCGGTCATTGACGATAAACAAAGCCCCGTAGGAGTGACATAGCTGACTTAACTTTGTGGCTTGTTCCAGACGCAAACTGTCATCAGAAGTTTTATCACGATATTGCACCAGAGTTAGTCCACCTTTGAGGGCAGCTTCAACAGTTGCCAATAAATTTTCTGACGACGAAGTGACAAGATATAAATGCGATCGCAATAAAAGTTGGTGACGGTGATAAGCCATAATATTACTTTCCAGAGTATAAACTCGATAGCGCATCTGCTTAAATGCTGTCCCCATATTTGGGTGATAAAGCTTGCCGTATTCTTCCAATACTCGCAAGGCTTCTTGCACACGACACAAATTAGCTTGCAACAAAGATTTTACACTAGAGCGCTGTTCTTCTTGAGGATGGGTTAATTCAGTACCGCGATCGCCTGGTGTATCTCGCGCCGCCCTGATCTCAGCAGTATGCCAAATAGCTATTTCCTGCCGCATTTGTTTACATTCCCCAGTCAACTGGGCATTATTTAGCCCAAAGCGACACCATTCTTCGATAATTCGCAAGCCTTCACGAGCGCGATCTAAATTAGCATCTAAAATGCGGTAAACAACTTGCTGTATTAGCTCTTTTTGGCTGTATGGCTCGACCATTACAACAACCCCATCAGTGCTTTGTTCATCGTAATAGCCAGCCTCTTTCATAGTTGCAGTGTTCTTCGCATTGTTAATTGATTGGGGATCGGGAATTGGGAATTGGGAATTGGGAGGGAATTGGGAATTATTTCTTCATTCCCCTCATCTCCCCTGCTCCCCTGCTCCCCTGCTCCCCTTGTCCCTTCATTTATTACTTTGTATGCAAAATAGCCAATAGGTCAATATGTAGATTACATTATCGACATACTATGTTTCTGAGGGTATAAGAATTTATTGTTACTTCTAACTTCTAAGGAGTGGTGTAAAGTTGATTCCCCCCATTGTCTTTGCTAAATATCGCAGGGCAGATACCTTGCAACGAAAGCTAATTACCCAGGTTGATAAACTAAACCCTTGCCTGGAATTAGCAATACCTTCAGTTTTTGGCTTTTCAGTATTCTATTTCGTAGTTGGCGTAGGATTGGCAAGCATGACATTGCTGCTAGGTGCAACCCTTAGCAGTGCCGTTGCTCAAATGCCATCTGTACCAGAACGGATGCCCCTGAATGAAACAACAATGTCTCAGGTTAATGTACTGTTTGTCAACCCAAGTGTTGGAGACGACACTAGGGGCAATGGTAGTCAAAGTACTCCTGTGAAAACAATTACCCAAGCGCTACGGTTAGCCACTGCCAATACAGTAATTCAGCTTGCCACAGGTACTTATAGCGCCGAGACTGGAGAAGTATTTCCACTCATACTCAAACCGGGTGTTTCCATTCAAGGAGACGCCGCCAACAAAGGACGCGGTATTACAATCCAAGGAGGTGGTGAATACCTCAGTCGTAGCTTTGGCGGTCAAAATGTCACCATAGTCGGTGCAACTCAAGGAAGGTTGACTGGGGTAACTGTCACCAATTCCAATCCTCGTGGTTACGGTTTGTGGATTGAATCAAGCAATCCAGTAATTACAGAAAATACATTTACTGGCAATACTCAAGATGGGATTTCTGTTGCTGGTAAGGGTGCCCCCACAATCAGCAAGAATTACTTTTATCGCAATGGGGCAAATGGCATCACTATTGGCGGCAATTCCCAGCCCCAAGTGCGGGAAAATGTCTTTGTAGAAACTGGTTTTGGGATTAATATTACCCAAAATGCTGCCCCAGTAGTAGTAGGTAATCAAATTCAGAACAACCGTTCTGGGATTTTAGTGCAAGCCAATGCTCGCCCGATTTTACGGAATAATTTAATTCAAGATAGTAAAGAAGATGGTTTAGTAGCTCTAGCCCAAGCAATGCCAGATTTGGGTAACGCTAACGAAGTTGGTGCTAATGAATTTCGTAATAATTCTCGCTATGACATTAATGCTAGTGCTGCCAAACAAGTGATTGCTGCTAGTGGCAATACATTGGATAGCGATCGCATCGCTGGTAAGGTAGATCTCAACCCGAAAGCAACATCCGTAGCGAATAACTCAATAACCGCTGCTTTACCTAATACTAAAATTCCAGAAATCCCAGCAAGCCAAGAAATTAGCTTTTCTGCTCCTACACAATCTGATACCACTGACAACACAACAGGAGCCAGTGCGTTGCGGGGGTTCCCCCCGTTGAAGCAACTGGCGTTCAACAACAGTCAATTGTTGCCTTTGCAACCAGCAGTTGTACCACTGCCAACACCTACACATAATCAAAAACCACCCACCTCAACAGTGGAAGGGTTAGGCGGCTTTCCCGTTCCTAGCAGCTTGACAGCCAGAGAAATACCGCCCAACACTCAAGTTCCCTCAACGGGAAAAATCGCCCCACTACCAGCAATTAAGCCTGAGACAGCACAACTGAATTATGTGCATATTGATCCCAAAACAATCGAGTTTGTTGCACCTGATTCTGTAGCACAGCCGCCATCTAACCCAACAATACTTGGAGGAATACCACAAACTCCTGTCCAGAGTGATACATCTATTTTGCCTGTTCCCAATGGCAATATCCCTATTGGAAATACTCGCAATATGCGAAAAGTTCCAATAACTCAAACTTATACGACTGCCTATGGTGGGAGTTATCCGCCGCCTACTAGAAGTAAACAGATGGGTGTACGTTACCGTGTGGTTGTAGAAACTCCTACTGAAAAAGAGCAGGATTTAGTACGATTGTTTGCACCGGGAGCATTTCCCACAATCTGGCAAGGTCAAAGAGTTATGCAAGCTGGAGTCTTTAGCAACCGTTATAACGCTGATGAAATGTTGAAAAAACTCAATAGCAATGGCTTAAGAAGCAGAATTGAGCAATTAAATTGATCAGGACTTACGCAACTGGCACACATATTTTCTGCGATCGCAGTCAAGAGTCAAGAGTCAAGGGTCAAAAAACCTTGACTCTTGACTCTTGACTCTTGAACGCCAGTTCGTTCAAGTCGGGAAACCCGTCTACACGACTGGCTCCTTTTGACAATCCACACCAAAAAAATATCACCCTTGCGTAATTCATCATATAAAATTTTCGTCATCTATCTATGGACTGAAAATAAAATCTAATTTTAGACAGATTTTTAGCCAACCATGAAGTAATTATGTTGTTAATAACACCATTTAAAGTATTATTAAATTAAATAGTGATTTATGTAGTTCTCAAGAGACGACCTTGCTATTCGTAACACAAATATTTCCTTTAACAAGGAACTTATTATATATACGCCGTGTTTTTATTCCTAAACAAACAACAGAAGAATGACACGGATAAACCAAATTCTCAAATGGTACAGAATCTTCTTTGGCGTTCGCACCCGTATCTTGGTTTGGTATGTTGTGCTGATGTCTATCTCTGCTTTAGTATCGCTTCTAGCAATTCGTCACCTACTATTGATGCGTTTAGAACAACGGATTGAAAAGTCTTTGGAGCAGGAAATAGCAGAATTTAGATTATTTACTAGCCACCCTACTCTTCGAGATCAAGACGGGGGTCGGACTCACCAAGAACATCAAATAGGTCAAAGATTTGAGTCTGATATTGATTCTATATTTGATAAATTTATTAACAGTAACATCCCTGACCATGAGGAATTTTTGCTGACACTGTTGAATGGTAAAATTCACAGTTCAAGCCCTACAGTTCTCCCCAGTTATTTGAGACAAGATTCAGATTTAATCAAGTACTTGGCTAAATTAACCAAGCCCGAAAAAAATCAGGTAAAAACCCCTGATGATACTATCATTTATCGAGCAGAGCCGATAATTCAAGGGCAAACTCACGGGGTGTTTGTAGTGGCTCAATCCAAGCTTACCGAACAACAAGAAGTGAATAAGGTAGTTTTTGCCATTATCAAGGTGACAGTTGCTATCGTAATTGTGTCTTCCGTAATAGCCTGGTTTGTAGCTGGAAAAGTCCTTGCACGCCTACATCTACTTACTGAAACGGCTCGCTCAATTACTGAGTCTGACCTGACACGAAGTATTCCTGTAAAAGGTTCAGACGAAATCACCGAACTAACCATCACTTTCAATGAAATGCTGCAAAGATTGCAAGCAGCTTTCGCCAGTCAACGAGATTTTATTAATGATGCCAGTCATGAACTGCGAACGCCAATTACAATTATCCGGGGTAATTTAGAACTGTTGGGTGATGATCCCCAAGAGCGTCAGGAAACCATAGAATTAGTCACCGATGAACTCGATCGCATGAGTCGCTTTGTTGATGACATGCTATTACTAGTAAAAGCTGAACAACCTAATTTTCTAAATTTAGAAACTGTAGAAATCACTTCCTTAACAGAAGAATTGTATGCCAAAGCCAAAGCTTTAGCTGTACGAGACTGGCGCTTGGAGTCCGTGGCTGCATGTCGGATTGTCGCAGACCGCCAGCGGCTAACACAGGCAATAATTAACTTAGCTCAGAATGCAACTCAATACACTCAAGAAGGCGATATGATAGCCCTCGGTTCAGCATTGATTAAAGATAAAGTGCATCTTTGGGTACGTGATACAGGTGAAGGCATTTCTTTGAGTGACCAAAAGCGAATTTTCCAGCGATTTGCTCGCAGTTCTAGTAGTCGCCGTCGTTCCGAAGGTGCCGGTTTAGGATTATCAATTGTACGAGCGATCGCAGAGTCTCATGGTGGTACAGTCGAACTTTCTAGCTACCCACTTCTTGGATCTACTTTTACCTTGATTATTCCCATAGAACCACACAATAGTAATCTGTAATTCGTAATTCGTAATTTGTAATTAAAATATAAAAATGGTTTTCCAAGGAGTTTTATATGATGTGAAACTCATTTCAGGAATAAATTTGATAGATAAAGTTATCATTTATCAAGAGTTTATTCACTGATTTTTTAATTACAAATCTCAAATCTAAATGATATTCCCTTGTTCCACAAATCATACATCCTTTCCTTATTTGGTTTTAGGAGCTATTGCTGGATGAACCGGATTTTAATAGCAGAAGATGAACCTCGCATTGCTAGCTTTTTAGAAAAAGGTCTAAAAGCTAATGGATTCACTACCGCTATTGCCAAGGACGGCGAAGAAGCTATTATCATGGCTTGTAGTGGTAATTTTGATTTACTAATCCTTGATATTGGTCTTCCCTGCAAAGATGGCTGGGCAGTTTTAGAGGAATTATGCGGTCAGGGTGAGCAACTATCTATAATCATTCTCAGTGCGCGTGATGATGTCAAAGAAATGGTACATGGGTTAGAAAATGGGGCTGATGACTACGTTACTAAGCCATTTCGATTTGAAGAACTTTTGGCTAGAGTCCGCTTGCGATTGCGCGATCGCTATTTGCCCAAACGTAAAGAAGAATTTTTACTCTCGTCAGGCGATATTGTCCTCGACCTGCGTACCCGTCATGTGAAAGTTGCTAATCGTCCCATTGAACTATCCGCTAGAGAATTTACTTTAGCGGAAATTTTTTTGCGTTATCCTGGACGAGTTCTCAGCCGAGAACAACTGCTGAGTCACGTCTGGGGTTACGACTATGACCCAGGCTCAAATATTGTTGATGTTTACGTAGGTTATCTCCGCAAGAAGCTAGGCAGCAACCTGATTGAAACGGTCAGAGGTATGGGGTATCGCCTGCGTTCTGGGGAAGTTGGAGGATGAGAGGGATGAGGGAGATGAGGGAGATGGGAGATGAGGGAGAAATAACTAACTCCTAACTCAGCACTCAGCACTAATAAAGCACTCAGCATTTTTAATCCCTATATGAAAAATTTCTCATAATTTATTCATCGATATTTCATGCAATATTTCATACTATTAGTACACATTAAGAAATATGAATAGTAACCATAGTTATAAATAATCTATTCCGAAACCATGTAGCGGAAGCTTTTGGGGCTGTCAAGCCTCAATCTCAGTTCAAAAGTTGTTGTTAAAAACAGGAAATCACTTAGATGCCTAATATTTTTTGTATTTAATAGCACTTTTAATTTTGGTTAGTTCATACTTTGGTGCTTGGGTACTAAGACGCCAAATATAAAACCATCAAAATTAGTCAAACTAATTCGATTTGTACTTTGTTGAGTGTAAATCTACTTTTTGCTGCGTTTATTAAAACTTTTCATCAAAGGAGCCTAAGAATGAAAAATCTGATGAGCTTCAAAGATAAATCCTCATTCACTAGCGATATACCAGCATCAATTGTGGTGTTCCTTGTCGCTTTGCCTTTGTGTATGGGAATTGCGATCGCTTCTGGTGTTCCCCCAGCTCGCGGATTAATCACAGGAATTGTTGGTGGAATCGTTGTCAGTGCTGTATCGGGTTCTCCTTTGCTGGTGAGTGGCCCGGCGGCTGGATTAGCTGTGATTGTGGCAGAAATCGTCCAACAATATGGCCTTGAAATGGTGGGGCCAATTCTCATATTGGCGGGTTCGATACAATTTCTCGCAGGCGTATTTAAACTTGGTCAGTTGTTTCGTGCTATGTCTCCAGCTGTCATCTACGGAATGCTGGCGGGTATTGGCATACTCATCTTTGCTTCTCAGTTTCACGTCATGCTGGATGACAAACCACGTACACATGGTCTCGATAACTTAGTTGCTATTCCCAGCGCTATCCACGAAGCTATATATCCTACATCTGGAAGTGTTCATCACATTGCAGCACTGCTAGGTTTGACGACCCTGATTGTTATTATTCTTTGGGATAAATATAAGCCGCGTAGTTTGAAACTATTACCTGGTGCGCTGATTAGTGTGATTGTTTCTACTATTATTGCCACAGTCTATAAATTACCAGTTTCTTATGTTGATGTTCCTGCAAATTTGCTAGAGACTATTCAACTACCGAGACTGGGAAGTTTACCAGGTCTATTTCATGCGCCAATTCTGTTGGATGCGATCGCTATCGCTTTCATTGCCAGTGCAGAAAGTTTGCTTTCTGCGGTAGCCGTAGACAGACTGCATACCGGGCCGAGAACTGATTTTGACCGCGAATTAGCAGCGCAAGGATTCGGTAACATGATTTGCGGCTTACTGGGTGCTTTGCCGATGACAGGGGTGATTGCTCGCAGTTCTGTCAATGTAGAAGCAGGTGCAAAAACCAGATTTTCGGGAATGCTGCATGGTGTATGGTTACTGCTTTTAGTCATTGCTGCACCGTTTTTACTGAGAATGATCCCCACATCTAGCCTTGCAGCAATTCTAGTTTTCACTGGTTACAAACTAATTGAAGTAGAACACATTCGTCAGTTGAAGAAATACGGGCGTATGCCTTTAGTGATATTCTTTGCCACTTTAATCGGCATTGTCACCACAGACTTACTCACGGGTGTACTGATTGGTATTATCCTGACAGCAATGACACTAATTTACAAAATTTCTATCTTAAATATTCAAGTTGTCAAACACGATAACGATCAACAAATAGACATTTATTTACAGGGAGCAGCAACATTTGTACGGCTACCGCAATTGGCGAAGACTTTAGAAAAAGTGCCACCGGGAAGCGAGTTACATATCCACTTAGACAAACTAGCTTATATAGATCACTCTTGTTTGGATTTATTATCCATGTGGGCAAAACAACAGCAACAAATGGGTAGTACCTTAGATGTGCAGTGGGATGGATTAGTAGACCGCAATCGTAAACCATTTTCAGTCGAGCGATCGCAATTTTAGAGGAACTGGAGATTGGGGATTGGGGATTGGGGATTATTTCTTTCTCATCTCTTCATCTCCCTACTCCCTGTGTTTTTCAAGAGATTCCGTTTTCCAATTAGTATTACTGATTTAATGAACCACAGAGACACAGAGACACAGAGAATAATATAGGTATTTTCGAGTGGAAAATAAGAACTATCTGAATACCTTTATTAACTCTTCTCTCTGCGTTCTCTGCGTCTTGGCGGTAGCCAATGTGCAAGTTCAGAGGATTAAACTTTAGCAGCTGTAGGAGTTGGTAAAGTATAGCAAAGTGCTGAGTGCTGAGTGCTGAGTGCTGAGTATAAACCCAGTTATTTCAAGGCTTTGAGCAATCACCACTGTCCTAACCTATGTGACTACGGCTATAACTTTCAACCGTTTAAACATGGCTTCCCGCGCTTGTAGTGCAAGGGTATCATCTAAAGGTTGCAACGCGATCGCCTGCTGATATTTCAACCGCAGTGCTGTTTGAATTAACCAGTCTGCCACAAAGGGATTTTTCGGCAACAATGGGCCGTGGGAATAAGTAGCGATCGCATTCTGATAAAATGCTCCTTCTGTCCCATCCTCACCATTATTGCCCAAGCCATACACCACACGCCCCAATGCTTCGACTTTCCCCAGCTTGGTACGTCCGCCGTGATTTTCAAAGCCGACTAAATACGGTTTGCTTCCTGTCATTTCTGCTAAATCTCGCGCCAGACGTGAAGCTGTAACTTCAATTACTAAGTTACCAATACAGCGCTTAGTATTTTCACCAGGATGCACAGAGACTAAATCGAGTATTCCCAAACCTTCAATGCGTTGTCCTAAGCCTGGTTCATAATAATGTCCTAGTAGTTGGGGAGAACCACAGGTAAATACCCCTGGTGTACCATTTTCGATTTTTTCACGCATGGCATCAGCTTTCGCACCTTGCAAATCGCGCATGACAATTTCTTGCTGACGGTCTTGTGCGCCACCACCGACAATCACATCTACACTTTTAATATCAGCTGCGGTAGCATTTTGATCCAAAGGCAACACCTTAACATTGTAACCCCGCCACTGAGCGCGACGTTCAATAGTAATAACATTACCGCGATCGCCATCGATCGCCACTGACTACTAAAGTCCCTCCGCGTTCGACTAATTTCTCCGTATCTACGTCCCAAATCCACGATACATCTGTACCATCGGGTGTGCGATCGTTCAATACTAATAATGTAGTTGTGTCAGTACTTTGAGTTACTACTCTAATTGTTTCATTCGTCCCCACAGGATTTTTTGATAATAAAATCCGCACCCGTTTACCGTTAATTTCTAGTTCTTCCGCCCGACCGAAAGCTGCTTGGAAGTTGTTAATAGTATCTTTGATTATTGCTTCATCAACTCCTAATTCTTTTGTGGCTGTGACAGCAGCTAAAGTATTATATTTGTTGTATAAACCAACAAGAATTTGTTGCCATTCTCTACTTTCAAGAGATGGTTGACTTTTACTAAAACCGCAACTAGGACAAGTAAAATCTCCTAAATGCGATAAATAAACACCTTTGTAATCTAAAGAATGTCCACATCTCGGACAATAAATAGAATCAACTGCGTGGGGAATTGCTTCTAAATATTGTTCTGGTTCATTCAAGCCAAAGAATAAGACTCGTTGGGGTAACTGTTGACCGAGATAAGATAAAGTCGGGTCGTCAGCATTGGGAATAACTACCGTTTCTGGCGGGAGAGTAGAAATTACCTTTGTCCAACGTTTACTAATTGTGTCTACTTCCCCGTACCTATCGAGTTGGTCGCGGAATAAATTTAAACAGAGGATGATTCGTGGCTGGAGCGGTGTTAATACTTTCGGTACAATATTTTCATCAACTTCCAAAATCGCGTAATCAACATCAAGTGTTCCTACCAAATTCGTGCTTTCTAACAGCGCTGTCATCAAACCATTTTCCAGATTTGCGCCTGTAGAATTATGGGCGATGCGGTAGCCATTGCGTTCTAGAATCGTTTTGATGAGCAGCGACGTAGTGGTTTTGCCGTTAGTACCAGCAATTAGAATTACCCCATTTTTGACTTGCTGACTCAATAATTGTAACAGTCGGGGTTCAATGCGACGGGCAATAGAGCCTGGTAATACACTAGCAGCACCCAGACGCAGCGATCGCACTAAAAACGTGACGCTTTTTGCTACCAACACCGCGAAACCGAGTCGCAGCCTATCTATAAACTTTATTTTCTTACCCACATTCGTATCCTAATCTTCTGGCGGTTGCTATCATTGATAGCCTGAAGTTGCAATTTTAATAAGCGTGAGTTTAGCGAATCCTGACTCAAAATGCCAGCCTTTAGGATGATGGGGAGATGGGGAGATAGGGGGATGAGGGGGATGAGGCGGATGAGGGAGATGAGGAGATGAGGAGATAAGGAAAAAATAACTAATTCCCAATTCCCAATTCCCCATTTCCAATTCCCCATCGCCCCTTATCCCCAGAGGGGGCCCCGAGTTCCCCATTACCAATTACCAATTACCCATTCCCCATTACCAATTACCCATTACCAATTACCAATTACCAATTACCAATTCTCCATTCCCCATGCCCCATGCCCAATGCCCACCATACGCTGTATCTTAAAAAATAGTACGCGGGTGTAATCATAATTCAGCACCAACTTCGACAACTAGTAGTTTGCAAGGTTTCTTTTGATGAGTAGTATAAGGTTTCTTTTTTTACATAAACAACTTGCTGACTGGCGACGGTTGGTATCGAAATGCCTGTTAATCCTAACTTGTCTGTTCTTTATCAGTATGCCGCCTGCCTTAGCAGGTATCAATGATGATAGTTTCGATGGCAACGTTTTTGTAGTTTATGCTGGCAATGGTTCCCTGGTTCCTTCCAAAGAAACGCTAGCACAGACTTTAGCGAAACATAAACCTGCCATGTTGGCGTTTTATGTTGATGACAGCAGGGACTGCAAGAAATATGCGATTACTATTTCACGAGTACAAGAATTCTATGGCAGGGCGGCGGAGATTATACCTGTTGATGTGGATGCCATTGAGCCTAACAAGACCGACGATCGCACACAACCAGGATATTATTACTCTGGAGCTGTTCCTCAAGTTGTAGTCTTTGATCAGTCAGGTCAGGTAATTTTGAATAAGCAGGGACAAGTGCCCTTTGAAGAAATAGACGATAGATTTCGTGAAGTGTTTGATTTATTACCCCGTTCTGAATCCGTAGAGTTAAAACGGCGTGCCTTCAATGAGTTCAGCAGTGAGTTAGCGAAGTAACTTTTGGGGTAGATCAAATTGGTCTACCCTAATTTTTAGTTGGTTCTGATACTGTATTCTCGATGATACCAAGAGATAATATTAAAATAACTAGCTTAACCAGTGAGGAAATTAATCCATAGTCCAAAGTCAATAGTCCCAAGTTTTATTGACAACTAACAACTGACAACTAACAACTAACAAAAGTCAATAGTCCAAAGTTTTGTTGACAACTAACAACTGACAACTGACAACTGACAACTAACAATTTCTGATGTCAAAGGTTTACACTACTGAGGAGCTAATCCAAATTTTAGCAGCTGAACGCCAAGCTTGCCTCAAAGGAGAGCGTTTAAAATTAGAAGTGAAAGTTTCTGGCAATCCTGTAATTGACCAGTTTATTAGAACTGATGGGCTGCAAAAGTTCACAGCATATCAAGATTTTAAAGCTGCTATTCACGACTACCAAAAAGAAAATCAAGTGTCAGGGATTGTCTGGCGTGAGATGAATGTTAAAGGTAAAAGCTTACGCTATCCAGAAGTAGATGCCGAATTAATTGCACTTAGCAGTGATTTGGAAATATTAAAAGCTGCAAAAAATTCCATTCTAGAATTTTGGTATGAAGTGAGTGGAGATATGGACTTATACTTGAGTTTTAATAATAGCAAACAACATCAAAAAATTACCCAGCCTGATGTAGAAAGAATTGCTCAAATCACAGAATGGGCAAGTTTATGGAAGTGGGAAAATTCGAGTTTTTTAGAAATAATTTTGCAACTGGGATGGGGTAAACCAGAAGAAGCTCGTTATAAAAGAGGAAGACCGCGATCGGGTAGTGAATTTATTCATGCAGTGAATCCGGGCAACCTTCCTATTGGTTAATTGAAATGTAGCATAAAAATGCTGAAAATTACCGTCAAAATGACGGACAAAATTGTATTTACTTTCATCAAGTATAAAGGCACTATATCTGTAACATAAAGTTCACCTGTACAGATAAGCGGTAGTATGAAAGTAAGGGAAGTTATCAGACGACTGGAAGCCGATGGTTGGTATCTTGTAAGGACAAAAGGTAGTCATAGACAATTCAAACATCCCAATAAACCCGGTACTGTAACAGTGGCTGGTAAGCCAAATGTGGATGTGCCAATTGGTACTCTGAAAAATATCTGGAGACAGGCTCAATTGGAGGAAGACTGATGCGTTATGCAGTTGTGATTGAAAAGGGAGAAACTAGCTACGGTGCTTATGTCCCTGATTTACCAGGTTGTGTAGCTGTGGGTGAAACTTTGGAAGAGGTTAAGCTACTAATTGCAGAGGCTATTGAATTTCATATAGAAGGGATGTTGGAAGATGGTTTGCCAATTCCTCAACCTACTAGCATTGCTCACGAAGTCGAAATATTAGAAGTATTAAAGTAAGATTTTACTGCTTCACCTCTTGCCTTGTGTTTCAAAGAAAGCAATCCCCAGTATTTAGTAGACTGGCAAGTTAACTAAAGACTTGATAGCACAAGAAAAATCTTTTTGTTCCTCTGCTCCTTTGCTTCTTTAGCTTGCGCTCACAGGCGCAATTTTGAGTTGACAAAGTACTAGCCCACTGTTCAACTTTTACATCACACCGCTATCTCTACCGCTACAAGTACCGACTGCAACACAGTAAAGTGCAGCATGATGTCTCCCGTCAATGCCCAACATGGCGTTCACACTCATGTCATAAAATCCACCTATACAAAGACTGCCAAGACCCAATTGCACAGCCATTAAACATATATTTTCAGCTTGATGACCAGCTTCTAAAAGAGCAAAGCGGTAGCCACGGGCACCATATTTGCACATATTTCGCATAAACACAGATGTGAACAAAAACAAAGCATTGGCGTTAGCAATGTCATCCTGGTGCAATAAAGGTTCTATAAAGTCTGTTGGCGTGGCATCATTGATGCGATGTAGCCCGTGACCGCGTGGTTCATAATGATATAATCCGGCAGATAGACCTTCCACCGCTTGGGTGGATACGAAAATTTCAATCGGATAAAGTCCTCCCGCAGATGGAGAATTGCGACCTTCGTAGATGTGATCGTCTATTTGACGCAACCCATTGAGTCCGCATCCTGCGTCGAGCAACTGAACCAATGAAATCAGCGGCATAACCGTATTTTCAAACGCTCGCACTGAACTTCGCCGCACCAAAAGCTCACTCAACAAATTATCACGCGGTGCTTGTGGAAGTTCCAGAAAAGGAGCCTCCGGCAGATACCGCATTTCAGTAGCCGCAACAGGTTTTACATAACTTTTAGGTACTGGAGAGTTCAAATGATACAGAAGAGCTAACTCCAGAGGTTCGTTGGCTTTGTGCATTGCTTTGATTTCCTCGTTTTAAGCCATAGGATGTGGGCAGGGATTCAGGTCACTTTCACTACGTAAACCACCATAACCTAACCTTGCTGGTACCTCGAATAACCGCCGAGTACCAAGTGGCTCTTGTCCATAGCCAAAATATATAGGAACTAGTTCACTTGCCAAAGTCCGCACTACTCGGAAACCAAGCGACGCAATGTCAGGGGTTGTAATCTCCACTAAATAAGGTTCAGCACCCACTGAATGCAACCTTGCAACTAGTGATTGCAATTTCTCTACTTCTGCTGAAGACTTGTAAGTCGGTAAATCCTCGACCTTTACGCATTGCTCATGGTCAAACAAGAAATCCAACTCACCAAGGCGAGCCGTGTTGTAGAAAAAAGCGCTGTGATCGTCCAAATTCTGAACATCACTATATTGATGAAGATTCGCTCCAGCACCGGTAAGCATACGTTCTCTGTCACCAAAGCGGGCTTGACAAACTTCAAAAATCGCTTTGCGAAAAGCCGTTGGCCCATCGAGATGGCATCCCAGACCAGTTGCAACTGCCGGACTTTTGCCCGAACGGTCAATTAGCATTGCCATGACAACCGGGACTTTAATATCAGTGGTGAAATCAAAGGCAACTAGCTCAATGCCAAATCTGGCGTAGTGGCGTGCAATTTCAGTTTCAATTCCTGGTCGGTGAGTGAAATATATACGGGGAGCAGGTAGGCGATTTAGCCATGTAATGATGAAAGCATCGCGCTCAATCAACTCACACAAACCACTGTAGGCAGCAAACTCAAGAGTTGGGCCACTAGCCATGCCGTTAGAAGTGACAGGTAAAATATAATCCCCTGGTAGGTCGCTGTCCGAGTCCAAATAAACCAAGAACGCTGGAACTAAAACCTGTTGGTTGCTTGCCAGAGAAACGGCAGCCATCCATGAAGTCTGCGTTGCCGGATCGAAAGCCGGAAAAGGAAAATTTGGATTAGAGTATTGTTTGTCAGAAAACGAAAAAAAAGTTGGAGGATGGACAGCCTGTAGACTTTCCCCGCCGTAGGCATCGCTTAATTCTTCGTAGCTACTGACAATTATTTGCCGCTCATCAACAATACCACCGCAGTAACGCTCTACGGCTTCGCCAACAGCACCTAAAATCGCTTGTTCATCAGTCATACCCCTGCCTACGCCGTAGCGTAAATCATCCTGCTGTTTACGAAGCTGGAAATTTGCTAATTCAGCTTGCCACAAAACCGGCAAATCGAACTCTGTATAAGGCTTGGTGAACCTATCGATGGCTCGGATAATTCCAGTATGGGGGCTGACTAAATCGCGCCAGCGTGGAAGTGCGATCGCTGCATTCACTTTATTTTCTCCTGTCGTGTGCTGAGTAGAGACGATTCGCCGAATCGTCTGTACTGTTGAGTGCTGAGTGCTGAGTGCTGAGTAAAAATACTAGTTCCCAGTCATCAATCCCTAGTTCCTTTTTAATCTGTGGCTGTGAAATTTTTTTATTGGGACTGTTTTGAACAATGGGGACAACCAGGTTTTTTCAGCACAACGTTGTGAGTTAGCTTTGTACCGAGTAAGTCTAGATGCAGTAATTTTCCATCAGTGACGATGGGCAAACCGAGCAAAATTTTAATTGCCTCAAGAGCCAGGTAACTACCAACCAACATATGGCCTATGGGCAAATTTTCTCGCAGCCGTGGTTGAGAACGGCGTTCTCGGTTGAGAAACTGCTCAATTGCCAATTCTGCCTCTGGAAGCTTGGCACAAGCCATAGACCGCATCCGATAGCACAGATAACAAGGCCCATCCTGAGAAAAGACCAGGGGCCCAACAGTTCCTTCAACACCAGCCGCCCCGCCTGGTAGCAATGGGCGCTGCATCTTCAAGCATAGTCTGTTGAGGCGATAGGCTAGATTGACAGATACTGCATCAGTTGCAACAATCACCAGGTCAACATCCTCAAGCAAAGCATTGACTGTTTCGTCGTTATTTAAAGGATCTGTGACAATTTCAGTTTGGGTTATTCCTGCGATCGCCTCAATTTGTCGAGCCGCTTCCACAGTTGGAAAAGCACCGTTTTTATTAGATACCCAGCCCGACATCATCAGAGAATCGGACGCAAGTGTGCAGCCATCATCGCACAGACAAAGACAACCGATACCAGCACTAGCCAAGTTTGTTGCTGCTACCAGCCCCGAACCTGCGAGTCCAAAAATCGCAATCCTAGCGTTAGCTAAATGCTGCTGGACATCTTTTTGCTCAAAGCCTAACTCATGATAAAGGCTAATTTGAGGAAGTAAATAACCACGACTATCTAAATCAACTGTATCCTCTAAATACTCTTCTACTAAGCGATTGTCCATCAAAAACTCTAAACATTGATTGAGTGAAGAATCTGTCAATTTTTCCCCAATGGCAGCCCGGATTTCTCCTATTGTTCGGGAGCCGTCTAGTAAAGGTAAAACAATCTTTTCCACATCATGTAGTGCTTGACCTTTTACTGTCAACGTTCGCCGCGTCGTATTGAATATCATAGTTTCTTCGCCATTACAATCTGGAGGCATAACGTGAATGACGACGTGTTCTAGTAAACGCAGGCGCTGATCATGGTTTAATTTCATAGGCTTTGTTTTATTGTCCCAAACTCCATATAAAAAATAGAAAAATATGAAAACTCGGTTTTATCCAGAATGAGCAGAATATTAAATGGTAATTCAGAAAATAAAAAAACCCTGTTTTTGCAGCTATAACACTGATTAAATGAAAGGGAACAGGCGAAAACTAAGCCACATACCATGAATGAGGTTTTAAACCTTCAAGGCCAGGAGCTAATTTATTCTCTATTCCCTATTCTCGCCCCTTCAGGGCTTGGTCAAAAAAAGTGTAAAAAACAGGGTTTTTATCAAGTGTCAGAGCAGGATTTTGTGGCTCTAAACTCCAAAACTCGGTTTCTAGAATTACTAAATTGCTGTTCTATCCCCAGGTTTATTTAGTATCCAAATCTGGTCTCATCAGTGTCCTCCATCACACCTGATACTGTTCCGGGACTGCTAATTCCACAACCGCGACATCCGCAACCGCGACATCCGCATCCACGACATCCACGACATCCACGACATCCACGACATCCACGACATCCACCACATCCACCGCAATTAGCAAACCATCTTTGGGTGGTCGCAGATTCAAATACTCCTGGCATTGCTAATTTTTCTAAAGCTGCTATTTCTTCATCAGACAACAGCAATTGTTCTAGTTTGTCTGCTTTGTCTGCCAAACGCATTTCTATTGTTGCTTGAGTCAGTGTCTTTTGTGCAAGCATGGTAACATACTCCTTTTTAACTTCAATTCATTAGCCTATCTGCAAAACTGTAAAAACAGGGTTTTTTATCGGTTGTTAGAGCAAGATTTTGTGGCTCTAAATTCAAAAACTCGGTTTCTAGAATTACTAAATTGCTGTTCTATCTCCAGGTTTATTTAGTATCCAAATCCGAGTTCATCAGTATCCTCCGTTACACCGGATACTGCTCCAGGACTGCTAATTCCGCAGCCACGACATCCGCAACCGCGACATCCACAACCGCGACATCCACAACCGCGACATCCACAACCGCGACATCCGCATCCACCGCATCCACCGCATCCACGACATCCGCATCCACCACATCCGCGACATCCACCACAGCCACCACATCCACCGCAATTAGCAAACCATCTTTGGGTGGTCGCAGATTCAAATACTCCTGGCATTGCTAATTTTTCTAAAGCTGCTATTTCTTCATCAGACAACAGCAATTGTTCTAGTTTGTCTGCTTTGTCTGCCAAACGCATTTCTATTGTTGATTGGGTCAGTGTTTTTTCTGCAAGCATGGTCACTTACTCCTTCTAACTTCAATTCATTAGCCTGTTTGCAAATCTGCATTCGAGTTTGTGAAAAGCTGAGATCATGTTTTCGCGTCAACCAGTTTTCACAGAAAAATAGGTATTTGAACGAGTGTGTGCGAAGAATGACCAAAAAATCAGACAAGGATTCATGCTTAACTATTAACCCCATAGAGGTATAGTTAAACAAAAAATATTAATCTTCTTATTCAGAGTCTGACTAGTCTACAAAAGGTCAAATCACTTTTTGATCAGTGCAGGGAACTCCCAAAGGGGATTAATTTTCCCTAAAACCTTATCTTTGAGAAAATCTTTGCTATTGTTAGCGTCATCTTGCCTTTTTTCGATCATCTCATTTCTCTAACAATATCTGTTTCTATAGGTTTTTATTCTTTCTAAAGTTGTATTTTTTTATTCTTGAAATTAGTTAGATTATATCTTAAGTAGGATTATTTTGATTTTTTTATCGTCTAAAGTGACATGCTGCCTTGTGTTACTGATGTAGAGAACCTAGAGACACTTTAGAATAAAAACCATCCTGAAATTAGAGACTAATCTTTTAATAATGTAAAAGCGCAAATTTCAAATTGAGTAAGTATACAATATAGGTCTCAAGCTCAGGGATGAATAGTGTTTTACTTAACACAGAATAATCAAAATGGGCGATTTAAGATTTTGGATTGAAGATTACACTAGAGCTTTATTTCGTTCTCTGCCCTTGTTATGGACAGCAGCGCCTACAGAAATAGTCTTTCTGATTGGTGTAACTTTATTACAAGGTTTTCTTCCTGGCATCAGTGTTTGGATTACTAAGCTAGTGGTAGATGCTGTAGCAACAGCTTTAACATCCGGTAGAGAATTAAGCTATTCAATTCTAGCCCCTTTGGTAGCAGGATGGGTTGGAGCTTTACTACTAGAAACGCTTTTGTATCCTTGGGTATCAGCACTTCAGGGAAATCTCAATGACAAGTTAACGGCTCACATTAGCTTATTGTTAATGCGGAAAGCTGATAGTTTTTCAGACCTGAGCCGTTTTGAAGATTCTCAGTTCTATGATGAGCTACAGCTTCTCCAACAACAAGTAAGTTATAAACCGTTGAATTTACTGGAGAATTTGGTTGAATTAGGTCGATCCTTTGTGACTTTGCTCGTAATAGTTGGGCTATTAGTTCCCCTAGCTTTTTGGATACCACTGGTAATTGCGATCGCAACTATACCCCAAATAGTGGTGTCTTCCCAGTATGGAAAAGCTATTTGGCAAACTTTATTTGAGAACAGCCCTCAAGCCCGGAGAATGGATTATTACACTTCAGTGATGCTGACTGACACCTATGCTAAAGAAATCAGGTTGTTTCAGCTAGGTTCATTTTTTATGGAGCGTTACTTGCAAGCATTTCAGTCTTTACACCAATCTATGCGTCATCTGAGGGGCAAGCAAGCATTTTGGTCATCTAGCTTAGCTATTTTGAGTGGTTTAGGCAATGGTTTTTCTTTTTACTGGGTGGTACAGAAGGCTTTCAAAGGAGAGTTCAGCCCAGGAAGTGTACTTTTATTCGTACAGTCATTAACTTACTTCCAAAATAATCTAGAAAGATTTGTTGGTCATTGGGTGGATCTGTTTGAGAATATTCTCTATATGCAGCAGTTTTTCAATTTTCTCGATAGCCCCAGCACAATGCCACTAAGCATACCTGGAGAGAAAATACCAACTCCGATTCGTTCTGGTATTACTTTTGAGAAAGTTGACTTTTGCTACCCAGATGGTCGATTAGCCCTCAAGGATATTTCTTTTACTCTTTATCCTGGACAAACAGTAGCTATAGTGGGAGAAAATGGAGCAGGTAAAACTACTCTAGTCAAGCTATTGACCAGACTATACGACCCCACAATAGGAAGAATTAGAGTCGATGGTATAGACCTGAGAAATTTAAATTTAGAGCAGTGGCGGCAGCAAATTGCTGGAGTTTTTCAAGATTTTGGGCATTATGCGCTGACGCTGGGGGAAAATATCGCTTTAGGAAACTTAGCTGCTCTAGAGCGTCCAGATATTCTCAGATATGCAATTGAAAAAGCCGATATCGTCAAACTAGTAGAGCATTTTCCCACAAGGGAGAATACACCACTGGGCAAGCAGTTCGGCGGCACAGAACTTTCTGGAGGACAGTGGCAAAAGTTAGCTTTAGCTCGTGCTTTTGTCCGCCAAAAAGCTCAACTACTACTTTTGGATGAGCCGACTGCTGCACTTGACCCACGCAGCGAGTATGATCTCTATCTTCGCTTTATTGAGCTAGCTGAGGGCAAGACTACCATCCTGATTACCCACAGATTAGCATCTGTGCGGATGGCTGACCGAATCTTAGTCCTGAAATCTGGGCATTTAATTGAGGATGGCACCCATCAAGAACTTTTACAACGTGGAGGCGAGTATACAGCGTTGTGGAATATGCAGGCACAACATTACGGTATTTCTGAATGAAGCGAGAAGATGAGCGATCGCGGTTGGTGGTACAGTGTGGAGGAGTTTAGCGATCGCTTCTCGTTGATAGAATAAAATTAGATGGTCTTTAGCTAACAGTTGAAAATTTTCAGAATTATATTCAATTTTTCACTATTAATTTGTAGTATCAGACATCCTATACTAATTAATAGTAGTCTTAATTTATCTCTAAAAAAATGAAATTAGCAAATATACATGAAGCAGAAAATAATCTTTCTCAATTAATCGAATATGCTTTACAGGGTGAGGAAGTAATTATTAGTCAAGCTGGTAAACCTTTAGTCAAATTGGTTCGTTATTCTCCTGCTGCTACTCCTAGAACTCCAGGTTTTTGGGCGGGAAAGGTAAAAATGGCTGATGATTTTGATGTGACACCCAATGAAATCATTAATGCGTTTCTCGGCGATTGATGAGCAATTATTTATTAGATACACATACATTGTTATGGTGGTTAAATAATTAGCCAAAACTGTCTACACATGCAAGGCAGATTATTTCTAATCCAGAAAATATAATTTTTGTTAGTGCAGTCAGTGCTTGGGAGATTGCTATTAAGAAAGCAATTGGCAAGTTGTCAGCACCAGATAATCTTGCAGAAGCAATTTCTGTGAACTGCTTTGAACCACTTTTGATTACTATCGAACATGGTTCTAAAGCAGGAAGCTTGCCAAATTATCATAATGATCCTTTTGATAGAATGTTAATTGCTCAGGCTATGAGCGAAAATCTAATCATTATTAGCAGGGATACTCAGTTTAGCCAATATGGTGTCAGTGTTATTCCTGCTTAGGATCATTTATGGGGATAGGGGTGTGCGATCGCTGTTTGGGTTTAGAATTTGGGGGTGCGGGGGTGCGATCGCTAGATAACTACAACCAATCACCACAATAACAGCTAATTTTTAAGTTAACCAAGATACAGCGTACCTGTACTAAATATTTTCCTAGCTATTTGCTGATAGTTTTTAGCCTGATTTATTGCATTGGTTAAGCTACCTCTATCATTGCTACTTTTTGTATCTACTAAAGCGTGTGCAATACTATTACGTATTGGATTAACATCAAAGTAAAGCCTAGCTAAATCACTATTTTTATTTTGTGATTCATGCAGAAAATCCTTCATTGCCTTACGATCGGTTTCAGACCTTATTTCTTTACCATTTATTTCACAGAGATAAGTAATTATAGACTCAGCTAGTGTGATGTAACCAGTAGAATATCTGTGATTATCAAAGTACCATCCAGACAATGTTAGTTGATATTCAGATTCTTTTACTGAAGAACGGGAAAACTTTTTAGTAAAACTTGCTAAAATATCTTTTATATATTTAAAAGGAGTTTTTGCAACTTGGGTTTCTAATGAACTTTTTAATGCAGAACTCTTTTGCTTAATGTCATTAACAGAGTTAATATTAAGTGATTGCGATAGCTGTTCTATCTGATTAGCTAATTGACTTTCATTCTGAGATTTAAGTAGTTCAGCAATTAAGTAACCATCACCATAGCTTTGTAAACTGTATGCGCCTTTAATCCAAGAAGTCATGTCAAATAAGGGCTTTAAGTCAACTACTGGAGTATAATTTAATTCTCTAGTAACATCTAACATTCCATAATAAACACCAGCGATTTTAATTTGTTTTTCGTTCACTAAATCCTTAATAAAAGTTATAGTCAAGAATAAAAATAGTGATAAAGAGCGAAAAGAATGAGTTATATCAATATAAATTTCATCTCCTGGTTGAAGCAATGCAACAATTTGAAAAATTCTATCAAAGTTTTCCCATAATTCATCTTCGTTTAGACCGTATTTTATTAGTATACATTTGGAACGCTCTCCCAAGACTTTCTCTATAGGTGATAAATCGAGATAATTTACATCACTATCATATTTGAGTTCTTCAATCTGAATAGCTAAATTTAACCAGTAATCATCATCTTTTTGTACTTTATTTTCAGTGCAAAAAAAGCTATAAACTTCTTCCCACATTGATCTAACAGTGCCAATGAATATAATACCGTCTAGTTGAAAATGTTTATATAAAACTGAAGCCATAAATGTACTTTCATAGGGTGGCTGATTTCCAATTTTATATGTAGCTGGCTTGTACTTTCTTTCTTCGCGTGTTTTATTTACTAAATTGCCAACACCGATAGGTGAAATTAATATCTTAGCCATATAGATTGCACTCCTTATTTTTAGTGAATTTTGGATTATTTAAATGTTGTCTGTCCCATACCTAAACGTGTCTTCATCCCTGTACCAGCAAAACGTGCATATTGCACTAATAAGTTAGCGACATTCGCTAGTAAGGGATCAGCACGGTTAAAAACTTGTAATGTCACATCACCAACAAAGCCATTCACAAAACCTTTATTTAATTGCCAACTTCGCGTTTGAATTTTATGATTTTTGAGTAAAATTGCATTGCTAAGATAAGCAATTAATTCATCACCTCCTAAATAAACAGGTGCAAAATGATTCCAGCGTTCTAACCAACTGCGGAACATTAAGCTAGGTACAGGTAAAGGTAAGTTTGTGCTACCTTGAGCAAAAGTAGTAGGAGTCAGAAACCGTAAATCAAACCTTCTGATGGGTTCTGGTTCATTTGCCACTAAAGTTGTGTACAACTCTTCATAACTGGTGATTTCGTCTTCACGGTTGATGATATTAAATTTTGCTCCCAAAAATTCTAGATAATTTGAAAGATTGAGGTGAGAAATTGCTTTGGCTGAGACTTCATTTAATCCACACAAAGATAATTGATAAAATTCCTCTGGATGGAATGTTGCAAATTCTCTCGAAGTTGATATTAAACCGATAATTCCTGAGTAGGAAACAGCAGGAATTGCCTCACCTCCCATTTCTAAGCCTAACTTCTGATGCAGTTGTTTTACCAGTTCCAAGCTATAAGAACGTGGTAAAACTGTTGATTCGGATACATTTAATGTCCAGGTTGAATGAATTAGCATTAGTATTATAAACTCTTGAATTTAGCCCATCCCGGTACAAATTTGATTTCGCCATTATTACTCATTACAGTTCGCCTAGATTTTGGTGCTTCAAAACCAGGTGCTTTTATGCCACAAGTATCGCGGATATCTTGACGCAGTTCATCATCAAGACATAAACCAACGGTAGTTCCGTTCATTCCACTACCCCAACCCAATCTCAAGCTATAAGAACATTTTTCTGGTTCGTAAAATTCGCGGATATAATTAAAATCTAGGTTTTTGCCAGATGCTTTAGGATTATTTTTAATAGCTTGCCAATAATCATGTTCATAATCCCATTGTTCTTGGGTGAATTCTTGACATATTTGCAATAGTTCATCCAGATTATTAAAGGGTAACTTCATCCCTTGTTTATGTTTGAACCATGAAAGCATTTCTGTATCTAATGAAATGGTGAACTCTGTCTGAACATTTCGCACCATTTCAACATAGAGCGATGCTTTATATTTAGCTAAATAATCTGGAAATCTGCTAGAAACTATGACTTCAGCTACAACAGGTAAATTAATAGGTATTTCTTGACCTTTTTTAGTTTTGATTTTGTTTTCTAAAAGCGGTTCTGTATCTGTAATTTTGACTGCTCTTAAAAAATCTGTATTCGGCCCTTTACCTGAAAATTTTCTATCTTGATATGTCAGAATAAATTCTGAAAATAAGCTATCCATGAATAGCTCATCATCAACGAATTTTTGCTGATGTTGGTTAAGTTGTCCTAGCTTTTGTCTGAGGGTTTTCTCAATTTCGCTAACTCGTTTTGATGAAGGTACTTGATAACGGTCTGCGTGTTTCAATAAATGATATGCTATGGCTGTTCTGATTGCTCCTTTAATTGAAGAACCAGGGATAAATAATTGCCCCATACCATTGCGAATCATGGGACGCAAATCTGTAATTCTTTCTGATGCCAGTTTTTGACTGATGGCTTCTTTGGGAAAAATTGGATTATTATTTGTGTCGGTAGCATTCCACCATTCAGAACCAAAGGCTTGTTTTAACAGTTTGGTGATATCTTGACGTTCTTCAATTAGTTGAATATATTCGTTTAAAAATCTTCCTCCTTGCGCTAATAAACCTTTTGCTAATGCTTCCTGATTGGGAATATAGACTTTTCTATCTGTCTGGACATATTCAAAAGGATTTAATCTAGATACAGATGAGCCTATATGTAAAATTGGACTAGTCAACAGTATCTTTTTGGATTGATAAAATTCAGGTTTCTGGAGAGCAAATTCGGGAGAAACCACCATAATATTATTTCTCCTGTGCTTTAATTGCTAGATTTAAGCTAATACCGCTGCGGTAAATATGTCGATGTTTATCTTTATCAAAACTATTGGGTGTAACATCTGCTAACATTCCTTGTGGTGGTTTGAGAAATACAGAACCTTCACTAAACATTCGCACCATTTTACGCCGTAGGTGATTTTCAGCAATCCATCCACCCCGTTCTTGAATGTCATAGCTAGCTTGATTTAAAAAGCCATCTTGTAAGGATGTGTCCCAAAATAAACTCATGAGGGTGTGGTAATTTCCAGCAGAAAAATCGACTACGCTTTGCCAAGTTTCTGGTAAATCTAACCACTCTGCTTGAAATCTTCCCGCACCGCTAGAACGTTCTCCTCCAACTCCTTCTTCTCCCAATAAATTCAAAGCTGCTTGTAGCTTATTTACTAATTTCTCGCCTTCTGGAGATAATTGCAACAGAAAGTATAAACCTGCTGGATTGTCTTCCCAATCGAATTGAACAAAGCCTGTATGATAAAAGTTTGTAGCTCTAGTTACACGGTCTACAGCAATTTTTGGAACTTTATCTTTTTTAAAGGCTTTGCTGTATTCAAAGGTTTTTAATTTATTTAAGTCTCCATGAGATTTACCAGTGTTGGTATACTCGATTAATTCCTTAATGTCAGACTGTTGAAATCCTTCCTCTTGATACCATCTCTGCCATAACTTTAAGGGTAAGTAGTTAAGTTTTTTGTAGGTTTTGAAAAAAGCCAGATCATTATCAACAGGATATTTATTAGGAAATTTCAGAGGTCGGGGAAGATAGTAAATGATATCTTTCCCAACTTCTCGATAAATAAATGTTGAACTGATGCGAAAAGGTGGTATTAGTTCGCGTTGGTCTTTTCGGGGAAATTGGTGTAATAATTCTTCAACTTCTTGTTTACCAAATAATCGCGCATAGATGCTTACCCAAGCACTAAACAAAGTATCAGAACGAATGCGATCGCTTGTTTCTTCCATCCCAATTCCTACATCGCCAAAGTGCGCGGGACTGCGACCAAAGTTAAGTTTTACTAACTTCCAAACACTCATGATTCATTTCCTGGTAATAATCGTTGTTCGATATACTCACGTAAGCTTGCGAAGTTATCTAAAAGTGCTTGTGTGTTGGCGATGGGTTCTAATGTTTGTAAACCCGATGAACCGCCGGGAGTGCTGGTAATTTGACGGTATTGTGCCAAGCTACGATAGGAAAAATTGAAGTGTTGAAATCTGACTTTACCGTAACCTCTAGAACCATGTCCGCCAAGTGCATCATCTTCGAGAATGGCGAGTGCGATCGCAATATTTTGTAAGTCTTCAATGGCTTGGTCTTTATCTTCTACGGTATAAACCAATTCAAACTGAAATTTTGAGCCAGCAGGTACACGTTCTAACTGTCTGGGATTCGCCGCTGCTGTGACTCTATCAATACCGTTTTCAAATTTCCACTCAGTCATATATAAACCAGTGTCAACTTGCTTTAACTTTTCTGCTGATTCAGGTACTAAATGGCAATCTCGGATAATTAAGCGAGCCGGTGCGTTACGTCCACGATTAATTCTGACGTAATTTTGACCTTCTATTGTTTTAGTAGGAGTAGTTTCTGTGAATCCTTCTGCTGTTGCAGTGTTAATTGGCATCCAAAATTTTGACCCACCAGTAGAACCAAATAAACGACTTATTTGACAAGTATTAGCACCTTCATAAGCTACAAATCGTCCCTCTTCAACTTCAGTCAATCCATTTGCTAAATCATCACTTTCATAGCGCCAAGTACCACTTCCTCCTGTGCGATTTAGAGGCTTCTTTAATAACCTTTCCAAAGTAGAACGTAGTTTACCTTTGATTGATGAACCAGGTAAGTAAGGATATTTTGTTAGAGGATCACGAATTACAGGTTTATCCAATCCACCGATATCTAAATTTTCACCACCGCCACCAATGTGCAATCCAGTTTCAGCAGAAAGTTGACTAGTGAGGGTTAATTTACCAAGTAAGGGTTTTTGTGTGTATGATACTGGCATGATTATTTTCCACCTTCAGCTTTGTGATAAGCGATAATTGATTCGATTAATTGAACTAGCCGCTCAAAATCTTCTTTGCTGTGAACCCTATCAATAGCAGCTGACATGACATCACCTAATGGTTTGGCAGCTTTTTGTCTAGCTGCGGCGTATGCCAATTTCGGTTTCAGCAGCACTACTTCTGTTTCAATTTTGGCAAAATCACCTGTTTCAGCTAAATCAGCTTTGAGGCGATTTACAGCATCTAAAAATTTGCGAACTTGGTTTGTTTCTAATCGTTGTTGCTTCAGATAAGGGCCAAACTCTTCAGCGTGTTTAACTAATTTTCTGATTTCATATGCTTGTAAACCCTTGAAGTCATTAATAGTATTAATAATCTCTTCGACAATATTCTGTGTTTTACTAATATTGGCTTGAGAAACTGATTGCTTAGAATTTACAGGTAGAGAAGATTGTTTTGGTTTAATGGGTTCTGGCATATGATTATGATGATCGGTTTAAGAGTTCAATCCAAGTTGCGATCGCCCGAAAATACGGTGCATTATACGGGCTTTTTAAGGAAGTGCGAAAATCACTATCATCTAGTACATTTTTGGGTAATCTCGCCAAAGTATAAGCAATCTTTGGTAGATGCAAATAATAGCGAGTTCCTAAAGCCTCCTCTGATTTTTTATTTTCTTCTAATTTTTTATTTTCTTCTAATTTTTTTAAAGCTCGCTCTTGTATTTCTGCTGTAATCAGCAGGTTACGTACAAAATTACGAGAATAATTAACCCCAATATTTTGCCGTTCTAATCTTTCAACAAATGGGAGTATACCCAACATATTCGGTCTAGTTTCTGGATTTAGGTATTTTTGGTTTACTTCATCAAAATAGGTTATTTTTGCAGTTCCCAGCCATTCATCCCATTTAAAGACCTGACCAAATAGCCCTAAACTATCTCTGCCATTTTCTTTAGCAGCTTTTTCCAGCATTCTAGATTCATCACCAGCTTGATAAAGAGGAAATTTAAAATCTGCAATGCTGATTCCAGCAGATAGTGTAATGTCTGGATTATAACCTGTATAAGCACGAAAGCACTGGTAAACATCAAAGGCAAATTCTACAAGTTCATTCCAAGCTCCACTAACAAATAGATCATCTCCACCTGCGTATATAAATAGCAGATTGGGTCGTTTTTTTTCTGGATTTATTAGTTTAATATTTTCAGGAATGTTCGGTGGTTTACGTGTTGCTGCCAAACTATTGAGATATACCTTAAAGAAATAGCTTATATTGCGTGATAATCCAGCTATTCTAGGTAAAGTTTGCTTTTCACATTGACGTAATCCTCTGGCAAAAATCTGCCCTAGGTTGTCTACATCCATCTGTAAATAGCCAACCCTAGGAATTGCACCTGATTTTCTGGCTATTTCTGTCAATTCTTTAGCTGAAATAGGAACTCCTTTTTCTTCACTTTCTTGAGCATAGTTTCCCAGTAGCAGAGGAATAACATTACCAGTAAGATAGTGCTTTACAGTCCAGTTATTCACCAAAAACGCAGTTTCATAATTGTGAATATTTACTAAATCTTCTCTCTGCTTAAATAAATGGTAGTAAACTATTTGATTTGGTAGCCTTAATGTTAATTTTTCTTTTTCTGCATTTGGAATATTATCTCGTTCAGGCGATCGCACGATAGCATCTAGCCGCAATAACTGACCTCCCAAACGAAACATACTGCAACAAGTTTCACAAGCCAAAACTGAATCTGCCTCATGAGGATTAAGCGGTTTTAAATTTTCTACATCATCTCTGTGGCAGACACGGCATGGTTCATGGCTATCACGAGGTTCGGTAAACTTACTCATTTGATTAGCAAATTTACGAGATTTATGTACAGCTAGCTGAGTCGTTACCTCTGACCAATGAATAGAAAATTTTTCAGTTGTAATATCCGCAATGGGAAATTTTAACAAATCCAGTGCAAGAAAAATTTTGCCTTCAAATTCATCTAGAAGCCATTCATTAAAATCTTCACGCAGTTGCTCTACTGTCTTTTTAGTATTGTCTGTTTCATCTGCCAAAATATATAAATTTCCACCGCCAGCATAAATTACATTGGTACGGGGAAGGTTTAACCTGATCAACAATTGCTGTACTACTTCTTCTGTAACTAATTCTAAATAAAAGCTTCTAGCCCGTAGCGATTTAAGCGCACCGTCTGAAGAAATAGTAAAGATAAATTTTTGAATACCTGATAAGTCACCTGCTATTAAATTTAATTCTGTTGTCTTGGGGTTTTTAGCAATAGCAGCAGCAACAGCAGCAGTAGTTCTTGCTATATCGACCAAAGCAATATCAGATTCACCAAAGCTGAGAAAAGAACCGAATTTTTCTAAAATTAAAGTTAGTAGAGAAAGGTTTTGCCAATCGTCATTGTTTAAATCGTTTATGGCTGTTTTAATTTCTGTTTTGAGTTGTCTGAAATCAGTTATAGTTTCTAATTGAGGATAGGGAATAGTGGGATTACTATTCTCAATGGCTTTTGCTTGCCAATAATGCTGTTTATCTTGAGCTTTATCTAATTTCACATAATCAAATAACAAACGTAAAGCCTTGAGTTCGTGCTTATCGCTCCAAGACAAAATTTGCTTGGCTTTGGTCACAATATGGTCGTCGGTTAAGCGAGGACACTTATTGATTAACTGTGGATCAGCCCACTTTGCCAACAAGGTAACGGCTTGTTGGACAATTTGCAAGGCAGCATTGAAGGTAGCTGAGGTTTGTATCATGGGACATCTATATTAGATCGTTTGATAAGTTCTGGCGATCGCGTTAGTTGTTGTTGGCTGTGTGCAATTATATACCATGCTGGAAGTAGACTCTTCCAAAAAGCTTGTGCTAATTTACTACAGTTAGCAAGTAAAATTGATACACACTAGCTTAGGTTCTAAATCTAACAACTGTAACAATCCTTAGTTACAACAGAGTAATAAATTACCCTGTTGTAACATCTAAAATTTAGTAACAATTGCTACTAGCTATCGATTTTTTTCAACTTGGCTAGATTTTGGTGAAACTTCCAAGTCTAGTTTTACTTTGATACCTTCTGAAGCTTGACTAATTAGCATTACTACGACTATGAAACCAAGAGTACCAATAAAAAATAATGGGACTTGGCTGGTAAGTTGTTGCTCAAGAAATTTTAGGAATACTGCCAAGTATTGCAATCCTGCATTATTTCTAGGTGTTTCTGGGATATCTCGACTGTTTTTTATTTCTGGTAACTGGCTATGTTTTGTTATCTTGGGGGCTGAAGTCTCTTTTGCTGTGGGTACAGAGGAATTTTGCAGAGATGCCGAATCTTCATTTTGAAGTGGCGTTAATTCTATACTATCGGCAGATTCAATCTTTGTAGAGTTACTACTCGAGTTAACGGGAAGTGTAGCGTTTGTGGGTTGTGTCCCGCAGTTATTAGCAGATGAATCTTCTTTGGATACAACCAAATTTGTGCAGACAGAATGCTTTTCTGACATACGGCTCCTTATATTTGAAAAATCGAAATTTCTTTAAGAACAACTGCACATTCGAGTAATAGTCCTAAAAGAACTACTGTATATTTAAGTAATGATTGGAATAAATTTTTACTCTGACATACGTTATGTAGTATGGTATTTTGGATAGTTTCCAGCGTAACACAATGTAATTTCAACTAACAGTAGTAGTAAAATATAAATGTAAGTAACAATTCATGCAAGTATTGACAAATATAAAACCTTGACTTTTTCAACCAAATATTTATATACTGCTTGAAGTAATATTCAGTAATTCAAGATTTATATTTCCAATAGCAAAATTTTTCAATACACCCCGAAAGGGGATTGAAATATGCAATCCTTGAAGAAACGCTGAATATTCGAGTATTCTATTTTTTTACTTCCCCTCAAGGGGACTGAAAGCTTTATAAATTCCTGTATAACCTAAAAAATTTATAGCCAATCTTTACTAGTTGCTAAAAATCAACTCTAAAGCGGAAAAGTTGTGTTTAAAGCTATATAGCATTAAATAAAAAATCCCCATAGGGGGATGAAAACTAATTTGTAATCTTGTAATTTCTATTAAAGCCCAGGCGAATGGAATTCGCGGCTACACAGACTCAACTCGCCTGCGCGGGTTAAATACCTTGATTTTGCATTAGTCCGCGTAGGCGGACGAGAGTTTGTATAGCCGCGATTTCTAATCGCCAAGGCTTCACCCCCTACACAATCCCACCAACAACTGTGCTAACGCCTGCACCATCGGACGACGAGAAACATCCTCTCCCCGTTTGAGGGAATGAACGCTACCAGTTAACAAAGGTGAATGAGTATCAATTTTATCTTCTTTCCCCTGATAATCACTATCAAGATTAGCAATAATAACTAGATTCAAATCCCGACAAAACTCTTCCCACAAAGGAACTTTTTCCTTACCCTCATCGCCTGCTAAAATCACGGCATGAGTAGCTTCACGCATAATCACACGATTTTCTTCAGTCATTCTCCCACCCACATCAATAATGTTGAGTGGTGTACTCGCACTCCGCACCCAACCAGCCGCTTTCTGTGCAAACTCAGCAGTAAACTTAGCTTTGTACTCATCCTTCAGCCGTCTAGCTAAATCAAGATCTCGCCGTGCAGCATCGGAAAACCAAGCACCTTCACCATCTGGACAAGCTGTAATCACATAAGGATAGGGTGCGCCTTCAATATTGCTGATAGCCTGCTTTAAACCTTCACGCAGACATGATTTACCAGACTGTGGAGGGCCACAAAGTACAACTTTGATAATTGGCTTACCCTTTTGCTGCGGTTCGTCGGTTTCAATGAGTTCGCCTATCTTGTATGCCGGAGTTTGGGAAACCGCTGTGATGAAAGTCTTGTATCCTGGTCTGCCAATTTTGGGGTCAAAAACTGCGATCGCACCATAAAGCTGAGATATCTTATGTGCTATCAAATAACTAACAGCAACCGATGCTGGGCCATCAATTTTCAGCAGTTTTCCCCCAGAAAGTTCACCTGATGCTACCATCTCCTCTAAACGTGCCGCCGCATCCCTAATTACTTGGTCGCCATTGGCAGGTGTACCAAACCTGACTTTTAGAACGTCGCCTTCTAAATTAATGTGATACGTTGTCATAGAACTTATTAATAGCTATACCTATCTTTTGAATCAATCAAATATCAATCAATTAAGTCTCCCAGTTTATACGCTGGATTGTGTGTGATACAAATCACATATTTACCTAACTTAGGATCAAAAAAAGCAACTGCTCCGTAGATATGAGCAAGTTTATGTGCTAGAACAAATGCTACAGGTATAGAAATCGGGCCGTTGATTTTGAGTAACGACCCTCCTGTCAGTTCTCCTGATGTAGCCATTTCCTCTAACCTGGCTGCTGCATCCTTGACAATTTGGTCATTTTGGGCGGGTTCACCAAAACTAACTCGTAAAATTCCTTCTTTTAGCTCGATTTTGTACGTAGTCATGATTTTTCACCTCATTTGATTGCTACATCATACAACCACTTGGAAGAAGTACCTTCCAAAAAGCTGTATCTTATGAAATATATTTATTGAGATGCGGCTAGTGTCTTTTCTTGTTTTTCAGGATGTTCCACAGGTTGAGCTATTGCAGTGGTTAGCACGCGGATCACTCAAACAAAATCTCCTGCGAGCAATACGCTTGTGGGTATGGTTGCGATCGCTCTATGGTGAAAATTCAGAGCGTGTAATTTTAGACGATTGTTTCTCTTATGCAGACTGGCGGAATGCATTCTTCAGTCCCACACATCCTAAAGGAGAAGAAATCCCCTCAAAACACGATTCTCATTGTCTATGCGCCAAAACCACAGCCGAGTGGTTATTCAATGAAAAAACAGGAATTGTTCCTAGCCAGTGGCAAAAATCAATGCTTGCTCACACTGGTATTGATGCATCCGCTTTAGAAAAACTCTTGCAACAACCCTTGTTTGGTGTAACTCGTCGTTCCTTGCAAAGCGATCTAGAAACCTTAGCAAAATTGGGTTGGCTGATATATAAAAATCAAAAATATTACCGTGTCAGCGAATTTCCGCCACGTCCAGTTACGTTAACAAATGAAACTAACTCTAGCAAACTGAGTGCTTATGAATTGAATTTTCTTCACCCAGATTTGGTCGAAATTGTTCAAAATCATTCCCAAAAAATCAATGGTATTCAGCGTTTTTTCTTGCAATTGGATTATGTCATACCCAGCAGTACTATCGATTTAGTCAGTAATTGGCAATACGAGTTAAGACAATTGTGGTCAAAGACTCCAGTCCCGCCAATCAAACTTACATATAATAGTGCAAAAATAGGTAAATTTGTCACCTGTGTTGTTTATCCAGTTTGTATTTATTATATGCAAAGAGCAGTTTATCTCTGTGCTTATGGTGAAAGTCCAGATCGAAAAAGTAACTGGTATAATTTTCGTCTTGACCGGATTCAAGACATCACAACTTTAGAATGGAATAATGCACAAATACCCCAAAATTTACAACAGCATTATCCCAAATTTTCTTGCCTAAGTCCAGATTATATCGCTCAGGAAATGTCTAATGCTTGGGGGTTTGATTTCTACTTGCCCTCAAGCCTGATGTTGCTAAGATTTGACCGTGATTACAATGAGCGCTACATTCAAAATACCATCCGACACGAGACTTTTAAAGCTATTACTTATCAACAAGCACAAAGTTTGATTTGTCATGAAGTTACCCAACTACAACACCAGGAATCATTATTAAAAATATTGGTGAATCGTTCTCCGCAAGACGCTTACTACCAAGTTTATTACCGTCATTCAGATAATGGCATTATGATGCGCTTGCGTGCGTGGCGACCAAAATGTGAAGTTATCTTTCCCTATGAACTAAGACAAAGTATTGCTGCTGATGTATTCAAAGAATTACAACTTTATAAACAAAATTGATGATTTTAAATACTGTGTCAATGTAAACGCGTCTACGCCTAATTCAGTGCGTTCTTCGGCTGCGAGGATACCCGCTTGCGAATGCCACCAAGCAGCAGTTGCAACTATGTTTTCTACAGCAATTTGTTTAGTTACTACTTGTGCCAACAATCCACCCAGTAGCCCAGTTAACACATCACCACTACCACCACGCGCCAAAGCAGGAGTACTTTCGGGATTAATCCAAACTAAACCTTGGGGGTTAGCGATCGCTGTCCTCGCTCCTTTCAACAATACCACAGCCCCTGTTTGTGCTGCTGCTTCCCTCACAGCTTTGACTCTATCAAGCTTGGGATCAGCAATATCGGGAAACAACCGCTGAAATTCACCAGTATGGGGTGTGAGTATTGTTGTGGCTTGTCGCTTTTGTAACGTGGGGATAGTTCCCATTTGTGCCAGAATATTTAAACCATCAGCATCGATAATTAAGGGGCGATCGCTTGCTATTACTTCTTGCACAATGGCAGTAGCATCTTTTGTTAAACCAGGGCCAATAGCGATCGCATTAAAGGAACTTAAATCAGTCTTTTCTGGTAATTGTAGTTGAGCGATCGCTCCAGTTTCCGTTTCTGGGCAACCAACAATCAGCGCTTCTGGCAAATGCGACACCAAAAGCGGTTTCAAAGATTCTGGAACCGCAATTGAGAGCATTCCCACACCACTTGAGCGCGCCCCCAAAGCAGTTAAAATTGCACCACCAGCATAGCGACGCGAACCGCAAATCAAAAGTAAATGTCCTTCTTTATACTTGTGGGTAACGGGTGGACGGGGTAGCGGTAGAGTAGCCAGTGCTGTTGCTGGTGTAATACGTTTAATTTTGGGTGTATCCCCCAGAACAGCTTGCACATCAGCCAAAGGAATATCAAAATCGATTAACTCAGCTTTGCCGAGATAATCTAAAGCCTGGTCTTGTAACAAACCCAACTTCCACAAGCCCAAGCAAAAGGTGTGAGTAGCGCGAATGGCAGTACCTAATACCTCACCCGTATCGGTATGCAAACCAGAAGGCAAATCGATACTAATAATTGGCTTATCCCATTCATTCAGTTGATTAATTGCAGCAGCAATAGAATCGGTAAGCGTTCTTTCTAAACCAAATCCAAACAACCCATCAACCAAAAAATCACAATCTGGCAGCTGTTCTATGTCTTGGTAATATGGGATACCTAAACTCCGAACATACTGTAAGTGTTGCGAGGTTAATTCCTTAAACTTAGAAAAAGGAGAATAAATCCAAACCTCATACCCACGAAAGTATAATTCACGGGCCACCACCAAAGCATCGCCCCCATTATGACCAGGGCCTACAAGAATTCCCACACGGCTGCTTGAAAACAATAGGGGGGATGAGGAGGATGAGGGGGATGAGGAAGTAATTTCTCCCCCTACACCCCTACTTCCCTGCACCCCTGCACCTCTGCACCCCTGCACCCCTGCACCCCCTCGTTCAAACAGAGGATAGATTTCCTGAATGCGACGAGCAATTAGTCCCGCTACCTTTTCCATCAAAGCTGCTACAGGCATTCCGGCGGCAAAGATACGCTCTTCAATATCCCGCATTTGCCCAGCAGTTACGACAACTTGTGAAATTTGTTCTTGTCTGTTTTGCATCAGTTTTCAGTTTTCAGTTGTCAGTTGTCAGTGGTCAGTGGTCAGTTGTCAGTTGTTATTCTCCCCTGCACCCCTGCACCCCTGCACCCCTGCTCAGCACTTATTCACTTTCCGTAGTAAACTCTAGCATCACCAAATCCCAAATTGTGCAGGCGGTTGTTCCATTCTTCTGCTTCTGTTCGCCGAGGAAAAGGGCCTACTGCTACATGTGGGCCTCGCGGTGATTGTCTTTGAAGTATAAAGCCATACAGTCCTGTACTCTGTCTGATCCTTTGTGCGATCGCGGGTAACTCTTCCGATTTAGCAGGTATAGCTACATAGTAGCTAGAACTTTGTCTTCTATAAACGTCTCTATCACCCCTATTAGGATAAGTAGGTATTTGTTGAGCGTTACCAGAGCTAACAATCTGTGCGCCGTAAATACCATATGACTGGAGTTGTCTGACCCGTTCTTGAGCGCCAGATAGTCTGCTAAAAACTCCCGACTGAATCACAGAACGTCCTTGGTATGAACGGATGTAAGCTCCTGGTTCAATCCTACGTACTTGTTGCAGGGTTTGGTAATTATAATTATCAACGTAAACTAAGTAACGCTGAAAATTCTGCCCATATTGCCCATATTGATTAAACTGCACTGATTGAGAAGGCACAAACTCCTGCACTGATTGAGAAGGCCCAAACTCCTGTACTGATTGGGAAGGTTGCAACTGCGGTAAAGGCTGCTCCCCATAGGGTATCGTTTGGATATCTGGCGGTGGCGGTAAGCTGTCAACTACTCCTTGCTGAGCCAGTAACAAATTGCTGTTGTACATTTGCGCTTGTGCTGGAATTGATGGGGATAGCACCGCCAAGCCTCCCAAGAACAAAGACACCATCTCAAGTCTGATAAATTTACCCCGTATTTTCGACATAGTAAATTCTACGTAAAATTAATGATGATATTTTAATCACTTACCACTGTGGCTGCACCCTTTGGTGCTGTGTCTACAATTGCCAAAATTTTAGGGATCAGCACGCTTATATCTGCTAATCGATGAGACGGTGCTTGTAACACTATGCAACCAGCTTCAGAATCTGCGCTTGTGCGGCTTCCAGAAAAGCAATCACCTGTTCTCGCTTCACTGTGGGAAATCCCTCTAGAAAATCATCAATGGACTCTCCCGCCTTCAAATAATCCAGCAGGGTTTGCACAGGTACTCGTGTTCCTGCAAAGACTGGTGTACCACTCATTACATTTGGCGATGCGGTAATGATTGCTGACTGACTTATCATCCTTTTCTTAAGCGCTGCATTCATAATATCAACCATAAATCAAACAGCTGCAATTGCAACTTGAACAGCTGCGATCGCCGTTTTCAGTTTACTTAGGACTTACGCAAAAAACCTCTCAAACTCTCATTTCTCTGTGTCGCGCCAGTTGCTTCAACGGGGGGAACCCCCGCAACGCACTGGCTTCTCTGTGCCTCTGTGGTTCGTTTTTCCATGACCTTTGCGTAAGTCCTGTTACTTTCTAAAATACTCCAAGTATTACTTAGAGTAATCAGCAATGTAAGCATGGTAAGGGATACAACCAATAAAAAAGCACCCCCTTCAGGGATGCTGTAAACAAATGATTAAACGCTTATTTCATAGTGCTATTGGCTCAACAGATTAACTACCTCACTCAGGAGTAACTTGACCTTGTATAGGGTGTATAGCCTTTCTTGCTCGTACCTGTCTGGGTACTCCATCCTTTTGCCTTCCTGCGAAAATCGCGCTCAGCGCTATTTGCTCAGTAGTTGGTTCACTCATCTCATCAAGTGCTTCCCCAATACTTTGAATACTTCCAAAGCTCGGTGATTTTATTCCTCTGCCTTGTCTAATTTGGTATAAAGCTAATCCTGGGAATACCATTAAAGAGGTGATTAAGCTATTTTTGTACCCTGCATTTCCTGTTGGCTTGATGCTGTATCGTAAGCACAACGCTTTTAACTCTTGAAGCGTCATCGCTTCAAGTTCTGAACGTCTAAACATACAATAGAATTGTCCATTTCTAACGTGGATATTGGCGGGTACTGCCCTGAGAAAGTTGTTCCCGCCAATTATTTATTAAACAGGTGTATACGCGCGTTTCATTATATTTAGTTACATTTTGATACAATGCCGAACCCTAAAGGGAATCCAGAAAGTCTAAAACCTTTCACCACAGATAGAGAAGAACCTATGACAACTTCTATTAGCTTTAGATGCACTGAGTCAATGAAGGAAGAAGTCAAAGCACATGACGACCCCGCCGAGTTCTGTAGACGTGCGATTCAGAAAGCGCTAGATGAAGAAAAAGGGAAATAGGCACAAGATAAGTTGTATCTCCAAGCGTATATGCAGTAACCTTGTGAACTACTGATTAATCAGCAAGACGCTCTTTGAATTTGTGAACTGACATTACCAAACTCAAGACAGCGAAAAGACTTCACAGAAACTGAAGTGCTTCGCTACCAAGGCTTTGAAGGATATATGCTAGAATTGGACAGTCACGAAGTTACCGTGTCAAGCTTGTATGAAAAGCCTCTAATTGCATACGGAGTTTAGCGTTACCGTTACAAAGGATTTTTAATTTTTAATCCCCAAAACGGTACTAGCTTAGCAAAATATTAAAGATATGAAAAAAGTCGTAGTTGGTCTTTCTGGTGGCGTTGACAGTTCTACCGCCGCTGCTATCCTACATAATCAGGGCTATGAAGTGATTGGTTTGACCCTTTGGCTGATGAAAGGCAAAGGACAATGTTGCTCTGAGGGAATGATCGACGCGGCTTATATCTGTGAACAACTGGGGATTCCCCATCAGGTTGTGGATATTCGAGATGTCTTTCAGACAAATATTGTTGATTATTTGGTAACTGGTTATAGCGCGGGAATCACGCCTTTGCCTTGCTCCCAGTGCAATAAAACAGTCAAATTTGGGCCAATGGTACAATATGCCCGTGAGCAACTGGGATGCGATCGCATTGCCACGGGTCATTATGCCCAAATTAGCTATGACGAAGCTACTGGGCGTTACCAGCTATTAAGGGCTGTTGACCGCAACAAAGACCAATCATACTTCCTCTATGATTTGTCTCAGGATTTACTAGCTGCCTCTGTATTTCCTCTGGGTGAATTGCAAAAAGCAGACACCCGCCGCATCGCTGCTGAATACGGACTAAAAACCGCTGATAAGCCAGAAAGTCAAGACTTGTGTTTAGTGGAAAGTAACGGTTCCATGCGGGCATTTCTGGATAAGTATCTTGCCCCCAAAAAAGGCGATATTGTGGATACCACAGGCAAAGTTTTAGGACAGCATGATGGTATCCATCACTACACCATTGGACAGCGTAAAGGATTGGGTGTTGCTGCCGCCGAACCGCTGTATGTGATTGAATTAGATGCAGTCAATAATAAAGTGATAGTAGGCGATCGCACTAAGGCAACCCAACTAGAATGTACAGTCAATCGGGTCAACTGGGTTTCCATAGCTGAACCATCAACCCCAATTCATGCCGAAGTGCAAGTTCGTTACCGTTCCACCGCTGTACCAGTGACAGTTATACCTCTGGAAAACTCCCGTGTGCGTCTGGTGTTTGATGAACCCCAGTTCAGCATCACTCCCGGACAAGCTGCGGTGTGGTACGACGGGGATAAAGTATTAGGTGGCGGCATTATTGAACAATTTAGTTAAAACTTAAAGTTGCCCCATCCGCTTATGCGGTGGGGCTTCCAACTTCATAGAGAAATGCCGCATTGCTTAGAAAAACCCAAGTCCAACAGAGACAGGATTACTTCCTACCCCATAGTTAACAGGAGTCGCGAAAGTACCATTTCCCATATTAATTAGTACCGAAATATTGTTTTTATTAGCATTAGCTGCCACTATGTCGGGTTTGCCATCTGCATTCACATCTCCTACAGCTACAGCATGTAAACCAGCACCGGAACCGCCGGCTGTGTAGCTAACACTAGGCAAGAATGTACCAGGACTAGCTGCATTGTTCAGAAGAACGGACACCGTACCATCATAGTAATTCCCTGTCAGTATATCGGGACGCTGATCGCCATTAACGTCTGCGACCACCACACTCTCCGGAAAATTGCCTACTGCATAGCTAACAGCAGGTTGAAGTGTGCCATTACCGTTGCCTAACATGACTTTGACTACTTTATCAATTTGACTAGTCACAACATCAAGTTTGCCATCTCCGTTAAAGTCTCCTACTGCTACACCTTCTGGGTTTGTCCCTACTGGAAAGTTACCTACTGGTGTAAATGCACCATTCCCAGTGTTGCGTAGCACTGTCACATTATATGAATTTGCATTTGTGACTATCAACTCAGGTTTAGCATCACCATCTAAGTCCCCTATAGCTACACCGTTTGTAGAACTGACACCCCCACCAAGGGCATAATTAACCCCAGGTTTAAAGCTGCCAGTGCCATCATTGAGTAGCACGGTGACATTATCAGTACCCCAATTGCCTGTCACTAAATCGGGTTTACCATCACCATTTAAATCTCTTGCTGCTAACTTGCTTGGGTTGGCAGAAGCACTTAGGGTATAGACAACGGGTGCGGCAAAAGCACCATTTCCTTGACCCCGTAGTACAGAGACTTGACCGTTAAAGCCGTTCCTATTTGCCAAAGCTACGTCAGGTTTGCTATCTCCGTCAAAGTCTGCTACCGCTAAAGCCAAGCTTTCTGGAGAAAGACCAGCCGAATAGTTAACTGCGGGCGCAAAACCACCACTGCCATTACCTTGTAGCACTGAAACAGTATCTACCCCTAAATTTGCCGTTATGATATCCAGTCCACCAAGATTAAGGTTAGCTTCAAAAGCTCCAATGTCAATTCTGCCTTGTACGACGCGATTAAAACCTGTGCCACGTTGGTCTGTGAGTGGTGGTGATGCAAAGGCTGGGTCACCCGCATTAATGGCAAGACTGCCAGGAAGTAAGGCGTGTGTGGGAGTTGCACCACCGTTGTTTTGCAGAGGGCCAAGATTGGCAGAGACACCCGTGATGTTGCCAGTGGTGTTGCCTGTGATGACTGCACCAGAAGTATTGCCAATTAAGTTGTAACCATTAGAGGTGAGAGTGCCGTTGAAATCTGGATTAGAGGGGGCAATATTTCCGGCAATGATCGTGTTTTTGGCATAAACAGTAGTGCCGTTACTATAAATACCACCTTCACCAATGCTTGCTGAGTTGTTGTAGATAGTACTGTTTTGCAAGTTCATCGTTGTGCCAATGTTAACAGTCGCTATGCCTCCGTAGCGACCTGCTGATTGGTTACCAGAAATCGTGCTGTTAATTATTGTCAAGACTGCACCATTGTTGCCAGCATTACTGATACCGCCAATTTGGAAGCTGGCATAGTTATTAGCGATGGTGCTATTTAGCACTGTCATCGTTCCATAGTTATCAATGCCGCCGCCGTTTTCCGCCTTGTTACCAGAGATCAAGCTATTAGTGATTGTGACACTGCCATTGTTATTAGTAATACCACCGCCGTTATTAGGACTGCCACCGATGCGATCGCCATTGGTAATTGTTAAGCCGTTGATAGTGGCAGTTACCCCATTAATGGTAAAAATACCAAACTTGGGAGTGCTAGCAACTGTACTCCGTTGCACAGTTAATAGGTTAGCGCCAGGGCCGTCAATGGTGGTGTTATTAGCGTTAGCACCGCTAATATCTGGTAGCGCTGACTTGAGATTGATAGTTCCTGATGCCCCCGCACCGCTGAATGTAATGGTATCGGCATCTGCAAAAGCGATCGCATTCAGCATCGCCTGCCGCAAGGAACCCTCTTTAAGACTATAGTTAACTGTGTCGTCGTTGGTATTAATGACTACCGTATCATTGGCAGTAATAGTAACTGTGGCAGAGTTAGCAACAGAGTCAATACCATAGGCTGAATTAGCTGCCAGATTCAATTTCAGCGTCTCATCTGCCTCAGCATGGATATCATCAATTGGTGTGAGAGTCACAATCACAGACGACTGTCCCGCAGGAATAATCGCAGTTCTAGTTGCACCCGTGCCAGAAATATTGCCACCACTGAGGGTATAGTCAACTAAGAAAGCACCACCCGTGTTGCTAGTGACAGTACTACTGTTATCAATTGCTAGATTCACTGTTAAATCAGTAGCAGTGTCACCAGTGCGAGTGATTGTGAAAAAGCTTGTTGTGCCAGTTTCCGTCGCTTTGATGGGAGAAGCAGTAATGCTAACAGTTGGCAAGTCATCATCATTATTAATCGTTAGCACGGCGTTAGAAATCGTTGTACCAATATTGCCTGCACTGGGATTAACTAAAGTCAGGACAACATTTTCATTTTGCTCATACTGAGTATCTCCAGCTATGGGAATAGATGCAATTGCAGAAGTATCTCCAGGATTGAACACAACAGTAATAGAGGTGTTGTTGTAATCAATTCCTATATTTGCAGTTGCGCCACCTGTGCCACTAGGTGCTTTACCGTTGGCTAATTGCAGCTGTACCGTATCTGTACTGCTGGTATTGCCAGTGCGGTTTACTTGCACTTTGGCAAATGTGGTGAAGCCAGTGGCATTACCTTCGATCACTGTATAGCTGGCAGCACTAAAGTCAAAAGTCGGGCCTGCATCATCATTCACAATCGTGCCGATTCCTTGATTGTCAGCAATTGTGGCATTATTGGCGTTGCTGAACTGAACCAGAAAAGTTTCATTATTTTCGTAGAAAGTGTCACCAATAATCGGAACGCTGATTGTTTGGGTTGTCACCCCCGGATTAAAGGTTAAAGTACCTGTGGTAATGGTATAATCACTTGGCAAATTAGCTGTGTTATCAGTCGTGGCATAATCTACAGCGATGGTTTTGTCGCTTGCTGCCGAAAGGCTAACGGTGAAAATAGCATTTGTGCTGCCGCTATTGCCTTCATTCAAGTTGACATCATCAATAACAATGCTAGGGAAATCATCATCGTCAATAATTGTATAGGTGGCAGTCTGCTGACTACCCAAACTTGCCCCACCTGTAGGATTAACTAACTTCAGTTTGATGGTTTCATCTATCTCATCTTTTGTATCTCCCAAGATGGGAATTATTACATCTTTGCTCGTTTCTCCAGCTGCAAAGTTGACGGTTATCGGCAAATTGTTAGTATAGTCCTCGCCAAGGGTGGCTGTACTACCATCATCTAATTGCACATCCACGCTGACTTCCCCATCAGTACCACCTGTACGTTGAATTGTGGCAACGACTTGACCTACTGTGCTGTTATTACCTTCATCTGCACTATAAGAAGCTGCGGTAAATGCCAAACTTCCAGAAACTACTGGGACAGGAATTGGTGGTTGGTTACTGTTGCCAACAGTAAGATGAATTTGCACAACTATGTCGTCATAGTCAAGTTCACCGCCGCCGAATGTATCCTCAAAAGCAAAAGTGTTATCTGCCAACAAACGAATGTGGTCAAGCTTGTCGGGATTTGCTTGCAGATAAGGAAAGTAAACATTCACTCCGACACCAGGCTGACTGAAGAATTGTTGCAAATTGCCGTTGGCAATTATGTAGGGTGCAAACAGTCCTCCCCCCTCTATATTTGTTGAGGTTGCACCGTTGTCTAGACGCGTCGCAGTTAATACACTTTGTCGCATAGCTGCTAGCGCGTAACCAGCCTCCCCAGGAGTAATTGCTTTACCACTCAACGGATCAATTACTGTGCCACTGGCATCAGTGATTTTGTACAAGCCAACGGAATTGTTATACACAGCGTTGCTGTTGAGGCTAAATTCTGCTGTCACCTGACCGCTTACACTCTGCAAATCAATGATTTCCCTTTGTTGCTGTCCTTGCAATCCTGTCCCTAGCAAAGAGGGAGTATTGACTAGTTCCATAGACAGCACTAGGTCGTTGAAATCGCGATCGCCTCCTTTAAGCTGGTCTTCCCAAGCTAGATTGAATTTGTTGTTACCTTGGTCTTGGATTTGCAAATGGTTGAAGTGATCGCTATTAGCTGCATTCAAGGCAAAGAATACATTCGGTGGAGTTTCCCCATTTGCTAATTTCGCCTGTAAAGTATCAGTGGTGCTGTTTGCTACCATGTAAAAACCAAAGTGTTGCCCAATGTTGTAGCTTAATTGACGCACAAAGTTTATCCCGCCAGATAATTTGTTGGTGATAGCAGAGAAAATTACTTGTGCTTTACTCAAAGCTGCTGCTTGATAGCCTTGTTGACCTGGGGTGATGCCATTTACCCTACCTTTATCGTCATCGAGCAGGTACACCCCGATTTCATTAACAAACGCTGCTTGGTTTTGTGTCAAGGTAAACTGGAGATTGGCACTACTCCCAATGACGCCGTTTAGCGAAAAAATATTACTCAAACCGTAACTATCGCTAATACTTAATTTATCAATACTGGCTAGAGACGAAAAATCGTTGTTAGTTGGGAGTATGCCTAGCTGGTTGTTAGCATTCAGGTCGTTCATTCGAGTTTCAGCTATACTAAGCGAGGATGATTTATCAGAATACTTACTGATATATTTCCCTTAGTTTTGTATAAATTAACAAGTTGTTCACTAAAAATTTTTTCAGTGCTTTCCAGTCCGGTGCCACAAGCTTCATCGCTGTAATGCCACCCGCTTTACTCAACTGCACGAAATCTTTACGGGAGTGAAGGGGTTTCCAAGAAATAAATTATCCATCTTGTAGGGTGGGCATCCAGCCATAAATGCAAAAGACGGGTGAGGACACCCATCTCACAAGAAAATTTGGCATATTCTTTGAAATTCAAGATTCCTCAACTATCAAAAGTTACAAAAAGAACTCAACTACCTTGTGCGTAAACAAGACCAACGCTCCCAAATAGCTGAGAAAGAACGATGGAAGAAAATCCATAAAGCAATGCGGAATCACACCAAGTATTGATTGCAAAAACAACGGTTTTCTTTTGCAAGAAGTACAAAGCTACGGGTTTTGAGGCAGCTGATCAAGGTATGTGAAAAAGGAGCATGGGTGTGGGGTGTTTGTAGGGGCAATTCATGAATTGCCCCTACCCTACGATAGTCATAATTTCAAGTCTGTTACTTTATTCTAAAAAATGATGTTTTTAATCAATAAAAAATAAGTATTGTAAACCTGTATTTCCGTTTTCGCCCGGATCTCAGGTGAGGGTTAATGCGGTTTCAATGGAAACAGAGAGTCAGAAATTACTTTATCGCTGTGATTTTTCTAAGTTGAGAGAGAACTCTGTATTATAGACATCCATATATGGACAGTTCCGCACAAAAAAATTTCACAGGTGAAGTGAATCCAACTCTCAATTAAGTAGAAGCCCTTAAATCCAACCTGGAATTCACGATTGACCATGAGCCAAAGATTCCAATCTGAAAACCCTCAGGCAAATGAGCGATCGCAAACGAACAGCGAAACCGACCTAACTCGGTGCAATCAGGCAGAAATCGCTTTGATTGAAAGCAAATCGTATTTGCACCAAGCAATCGAATATGCCCCCGTAGCGATGGTAATATGCGATCGCCAAATGCGCTATCTTGCCACTAGTCGTAAATGGCTTGAGGATCATAACCTAACAGACGACATTATCGGTCGCTCTCACTACGAAGTCTTTCCCGACATTCCCCAAAAGTGGAAACAGATTCACCAGCAATGTTTAGCAGGGGAGGTTGCACAATGCGATGCAGATCCTTTTCCACAGGCAGATGGGTCTTTTAAGTGGGTACGTTGGTCAGTCCGCCCTTGGTACACAGCAGGCGGTGAAATCGGCGGCGTGATGATGTTCAGTGAGAATATCACAGAACGCCAACAAGCAGAAATAGCACTGCGGCATAGTGAAGAACGCTATCGTTCGCTACTCACAGCAACCTCTCAGATGGTTTGGACAAATTCAGCCGATGGCTTTTCGACCGAGGAAAATCTTCCTTGGAGGGAAATCACAGGGCAAACTTGGGAAGAATCTCAAGGCTGGGGATGGTTAGATGCGATTCATCCAGACGATCGCGAATTTCTGGCTGAGGCATGGGAAACAGCGGTCAAAACTGGCAACCAATATGAAGTAGAATTTCGTGTCCGACACTATGATGGTGAGTACCGCTACATGCTGGCGCTAGGTATTCCTGTGCTAGAAACCGATGGCAGTATCCGAGAGTGGTTTGGCAGTTGTATCGATATCCATGATCGCAAACAAGCTGAAGCAGCCTTGCAAGAAAGTAATACGCTGTTGCGCTCGATTTTGGAAAGTACACCAGACTTCATTGTTGTCAAAGATTGTCAAGGTCGTCATGTTGCCCTCAACTCCAATTTGGCAAAGGTTTATAACCAGCAAATTGAGGACATCATTGGCAAAGACGATTTTGCACTGTTACCGCCCGAATTTGCGCGTGAAATTATGGCAAAAGACCGCCAAATCATTGCCACAGGTCTGACTGAAACCTACGAAGAAGTTGTTTTTGATGACATCTTTCTGACTACAAAGGCTCCTTGGCGAGATGCTAATGGTAACATCCTTGGTATCATCGCTATTACACGCAATATTAGTGATCGCAAACAAGCAGAACTAGCACTTAAACTAAGTGAACAACGCCATCGCTCTTTGATCGCCGCAACTTCCCAAATGGTGTGGACAACCGAGGCTGACGGGCAGGTAATAGATATGCCTGCATGGAGAGCATACACCGGACAATCCCTAGCTGAGGTGACTGGTTTTGGCTGGTTAAATGCGATTCATCCAGACGACCGCGACCCAACATATCATATCTGGATGCAAGCAGTGCAAACTAAAAGCTTGTACGACACAGTATATAGGGTACGAGCAGCAGATGGCAATTACCGATATTTCCAAAGTAGAGCCGTTCCGATTATTGCTGAAGATGGTAGTATCCAGGAGTGGATTGGTATATCTACCGATATTCACGATCGCAAACAAGCAGAACTAGCACTGCAACATAGCGAAAAACGTTATCGCTGTTTGATCACCGCAACTTCCCAAATCGTCTGGACAACAGATGCCAACAGGCAGGTGATAGATATGCCTGCATGGAGAGCATACACTGGACAAACCGTAGCTGAGGTGGCTGGTCTTGGCTGGTTAGACGCAATTCATCCAGATGATCGTGACCCAACATCTCAAATCTGGATGCAAGCAGTGGAAGCTAAAAGCTTGTACGACACAGAATATAGGATACGGGCAGCAGATGGCAGCTACCGATATTTCCAAGCTAAAGGCGTTCCGGTTCTCGGTGAAAATGGTAGTATTCGTGAATGGATTGGTACATGTACCGATATTCACGATCGCAAGCAAGCAGAACTAGCACTGCAATTGAGTGAAGAACGATTTCGTTCGCTGATTGAAGCCACATCTCAAATTATTTGGAGTACTAATGCTGAAGGTGCATTTGTCACTGACCAACCCCACTGGCGTGCCTTTACAGGACAAAGCATAGATGAAATATGGGGGTGGGGATGGCAGGATATGATACATCCCGATGACCAAGCAGAGACAGCAGAGGTATGGACAGCATCACTTACCAACCGCACGCTTCATCAAACCGAAACTCGGATTCGCCGTCACGATGGCGAGTATCGCTACCTGAGCGTGCGGGGTGTGCCAATTGTAGCAGCAGATGGCAGTATTCGTGAGTGGGTAGGAGCCAACACCGATATTACCGAACGCAAGCAAGCTGAACAAAGACTGCGGCAAACACTAGAAATTTTAGACTCAGCCAGCGATAGTATTATTATTCGGGACATGGACGACCGAATTATCTACTGGAATCAGGGGGCAGAACTCCTCTACGGCTGGAAGCGGGAAGAAGTCATTGGGCAGTACATTCACACATTCTTAGAAACTGTCTTTCCTAAACCACTAGAAATTGTCTTAAGCGAGTTTTTAGAGCAAGGATCTTGGGAGGGAGAACTGCACCACACCACCCGCGATGGTCGGCGCATCATTGTAGCGAGTCGTTGGACGTTGCAGCGCGATGCCAATGGGCAGCCTTTTACTCAACTGGAAATTAACAACGACATTACCGAACGCAAGCAATTTGAAATTGCCCTTGCCAAAGCCAAAGAAGCGGCAGAAGCAGCAAGTTTTGCCAAAAGTGAATTTCTAGCCAACATGAGCCATGAGTTACGCACTCCCCTCAATGGTATTCTCGGCTATGCTCAAATTCTCCAGCGTTCCAAACACTTGCAAGAAGATGAGCGATCGCGTATTGATGTAATTTATCAATGCGGTTCCCATTTGTTGACTTTAATCAATGACATTCTCGATTTGTCGAAAATCGAAGCCCAAAAAGTAGAACTCATCAAGAGCGATTTCCACTTTCCGGCCTTCCTCCAAGGCGTTGCAGAGATGTGCCGCATTCGTGCCGAACTGAAAAACATTAACTTCCAATATCAATTAGCCTCAGAATTACCTGTCGGCATTCGTGCCGATGAAAAGCGCCTGCGGCAAGTGTTGATTAATCTGCTGAGCAATGCCATTAAATTCACTGACGCAGGTAGTGTCAATTTTACCATTAGTTATGCTGCTGAAGGCAAAATTCGCTTTGAAGTCCGCGACACAGGCATCGGCATTGCTCAAGAAAAACACCAAGCCATTTTTCAACCCTTTGAGCAAGCAGGCGATAACCGCCGCCAGACAGAAGGCACAGGCTTGGGATTGGCAATTAGCCAGAGAATTGTGGAATTGATGGGTAGTACAATTCAGGTTCAGAGTGAACTAGGAATTGGTAGTATTTTTTGGTTTGATGTGAATTTGCCTGCCGCTGATGAATGGATCAAAACATCTCAAGCCGATGATTATGGGCAAATTATTGGTATCAAAAATTGCCGCCCCAAGATTCTCGTTGCTGATGATAAATGGGAAAATCGCTCAGTGATTGCCAATTTGCTCGCTCCCATCGGCTTTGAGGTTGCTGAAGCTAGAGATGGACAAGAGGGTTGGCAGAAAGTTTGCGAATTTCAACCAGATTTGGTGATCACGGACTTGTTAATGCCAGAACTCGATGGTTTTGGGTTAATCAAATGCATTCGAGAGTCAGAAGCATTTAAACACATTAGTATTATTGTTTCATCAGCCAGCGTGTTTGAAAGCGATCGCCATCGTAGCTTAGAAATGGGAGGTGATGATTTTCTTCCCAAGCCTGTACAAGCGATGGAACTGTTCCAGAAATTGAGGCAACATCTACATCTGGAGTGGATTTATGAAGAGCAAAATACTTTGAGTCAGCCAGAACGAGACAATACAGCCTTAGTAGCTCCACCTACCGCAGAAATAGAAATTCTGTATGAATTAGTAATGAAAGGCAACTTTAAGGGAATTATAAAACAGGCAGCATTCCTCGAACAACTGGATGAAAAATACATCCCCTTGGCGAAAAAGCTGCAACAGCTGGCAAAAGGATTTCAAGATCAAGAAATTTTGGCACTCGTTCAATCTCTCAAGTAAGCAGTATGAATTTTCTAACTGAGCAAACTGCAACGGTTCTCATCGTTGATGATAATCCTGCAAATTTAGGTGTGTTATCTGATGCTCTAGATCAGGTCGGCTTGGAAGTTTGGGTAGCGAAATCAGGGAAAGTGGCATTAGAACGGGTGACATATGCTCTACCCAATTTAATTTTGTTGGATGTGATGATGCCAGAAATTGATGGTTTTGAAACCTGTCGTCAATTAAAGGCAAATCCGGTAACAAGAGATATTCCAGTCATCTTTATGACGGCACTCTCTGATACTGCAAATAAAGTTGAAGGTTTTAAAGTTGGCGCTGTAGATTATATCACCAAACCTTTTCAGCAAGAAGAAGTATTGTCACGGGTGAAATTGCACCTAAAATTGCATGATTTGGCACGGCAACTAGAACAGAAAAATACTCAGTTAGAGCAAAAAATTGCAGAAGTCAGCCTTGCTTATGATGACCTCAAACAAATACAAATCAAGCTGATTCAAAATGAAAAACTGTCTAGCTTAGGAGAAATGGTTGCTGGAATTGTCCATGAAATTAATAACCCTGTAAATTTCATTTATGGCAATCTAATTCATGCCAATGAATATACCCAAGAAGTGCTGAATCTGCTGCACATCTATCAAGAAGAATACCCAAATCCCACTCCTCGGATTCAAGCACAAGAGGAATTGGTTGACTTGGAATTTCTTGAGCAAGATTTGTTAAAGCTGCTCAACTCGATGAATTTTGGTGCAAGACGTATTCGTGAAATCATTAAGTCTATGCGAATATTCTCGCGTCTAGAAGATACTAGTATGACAGAGGTTGATATTCATGAATGTATTGATAGCACGCTGACAATTTTGAATTATCGCCTCAAGTCACAACCAGAACATCCTGAAATCGAAGTTGTTAGGGAATACAGTGTATTGCCACCAATCGAGTGCTTTGGTGGTCAGATGAATCAAGTGTTGATGAACATTGTTGCCAATGCTATTGATGCACTGGATGAGTACAATCAAAAACGTTCATTTGCTGAAATTCAAAAGCAACCAAGTAGAATTTCCATTCGGACTGAAACCATTGGAGACAACTGGGTTAGCATCCATATCGCTGATAATGGGCCGGGAATGTGTGAAAACGTGAAAACAAAGTTATTTGATCCCTTTTTTACCACAAAACCTAGAGGTAAAGGAACGGGATTAGGTTTGTCTATCAGCCATCAAATTGTTGTAGAAAAGCATGGCGGTAGTCTGTGTTGCGAATCTACACCAGGAAAAGGGACAGAATTCGTGATTACAATTCCAATTCAACAGCGAGTTTCTCAGGTTGCTTGAGGGCAGATTCTTGGTGTCTTGGTGGTTGATTATTAACCACCAAGACACCAAGACACGAAGTAATAATATGCTAAGGCAACCAAAAGTCTGGCAAAATAGATTTACCCCATTGACGCATTGTTTGGTTGAGCGATCGCGCCACTTGTATATGAGGTTCATCTTCTTCTACAGGTATAATCTTAGCTGGCGTACCTTCTCCTAAATAGGATACTACCAAATTCGCCGCTTCTAATCCAGTTACATAAGCCTTTTCCTGTGACCATGAACCGTGACGGTTGACAATCCAATCGCCACTCATAAATACATTCTCAAAATTTGTTTTAGCTGGCAACATATAACGATAGCTACCTGGTGCAAAGTGGCTGACTGCATTTGGCAACCGAATGACGCTGCTATCAATCACTTTTGCTTGCCGAAATTCTGGTACACAAGTTGCTAAATAACGCTGAACTATGGACACAATTTCTTGATCGTTCAAACTCAGGAATTGATTTGCGTGATAGAAATCAGCTTCAATTACTGTTCCAGGTTCATCTTTATATTCATCATGTAAGGCATTCAAATCAAAAAATGTCCATCCCGTAGTTGCATCGAAACCAAAGCAAGCATTAGAAGGACGAGGAATATTTATTTTCCGGTCAAACCACAGCCTTGTTGCTAAAACATCTATTGCCCCTAAGTTACTCAAATTACGAAATTCTTCCCGACTTTGTAAGCTAGCACTGGTTGAGACAATTTTCTTCATACCAGTGATGCCAACAGCAAAAATTACAGCATCGGCATCAAAAACTTGATCACCACAAACAACACCTTTCGCTTGATTATTTTCAATAATTAAATCTGTAACTCGATGCTTGGGTAGCACTTTTGCACCAGCTTTTTCAATACGTTCCACCCAAGGACGAAATATTTTTTCCCCCACTGTTCCCCGACACCAAACTACATCAAAATCAGTTTGGTGAGCCAAAATAAAATAGTAAAGCATTCCTAAAGTTGCTGCGGCTGAACATTGTTCACCTGGGGCAAATAAACCTACCAACAACATTGGTTCAAAAGCTTCACGATATAGTCGGGCGGAAACACCAAAATCTTTGAATAATTCACGGGCAGTGACAAAATCATAACGCCGCCAAGCTGCATCAGAATTATCAAAATCTACAACAGCGTAAAGTAAAGGCAAAGCACTGAGGCGATCAATTAGTGGCAAACGCTTAAACTGAGTGTAGAGGAAAGTACCCAGAGGTGAAGGGAGTCTTGGTAAGTCTTGAAAAATGGGTGATTCCACTTCCAACCCCGCAGGTGAATATTGCGAGGAACGAGTCCAGGTAGTGAAAGGATTAATTCCTAATTCACCGATGAGAGAAAAAATATTTCTGTAAGGATACCAAAAGCCGTGGATGCCAGCTTCAATTGATTTTCCTGCTGTTTGCCAACCTGCCACAAGTCCACCAGGATAGGGGCCTGCTTCTAAAAGTGTGACATCATACCCTTGCTTAGCCAAATGGTAGGTTGCGCCTAAACCAGCCCAACCTGCACCCACAACCACTACTCGCTTTTGTTGCGATCCTTCCGTCATCCCCGCCTCCGCTTGTTACATTTCCTCAACTAATTTATACGAAATTGGGAATGGGGAATTGGGGATGGGGAATTGGGAGTTAGGAGTTAGGAGTTAGGAGTTAGGAATTAAAGAATTATCCTCCTCATCCCCCTTATCTCCCTCATCTACCAGAAATTACAGACTTGGGGTTTTGCCAGTTTGTGCTTGTGTTTCTATTGGCTTGACTTCACTGTAACCTAATTCAGCAGCGATCGCTCGTAATACTGATATTTGTTGTTCAAACTCAAGCCCTTCGATTTGGGAAAGCAAATTGTTAATGGCTTCGGTGGGCTTGTAATTTTCTGGAATGTCAACTACAGTGTCTCCCATAGCTATCGCCCAAGCATACCAAACTAACAGTTGGTTGTTTTCTTTTAACGCACCATAAGCACGGGAATATTCTGTATCTTTGCGGTTAACTATATCCCGCATAATATTTAATTGTTCGTCATCTGATAATTTCAAATAATCGCCTAGCAAAAGTGGTGCTAATTCCGGTTCTGCCGCCGCAGGTGCCGCTGGAGTGATAGAATCTCCCAGTTTTTCATAAACAAAATATAGCCAGGCTAATTTAGCATCTGTATCTAAGGCGTTAAATGCTTCTACTGCATTTTGAGTTTCCTTATTCAATGCTTGGGGAGCAGTTTTATTGTAACTTGCAGTCATAATTTTTCTCGATGATATTTTATCAGGTCATGTTAAGGCTTACCAAAATTTGAAACTTTGATTCTACTTCCAAGAGAAAGAGTTAATTAATCTATCTTTTAATAGAGGTTAAAATCTCTCGCTAGATGCCAACGTTACAAGAGGTAACTTTGCTACAATCACCCCAGCAATTGAAAAATTATTAAGTGGTGTTTAAGTTATGCCTGAAGAAATCAAGCCTAATGTTAATGAAGCTCCTACCCATGATGCACAGTTAGCTGCGGAAAATATAGCTAGTGGTGAAGAAAAGGCACCAAAAGTTGATTTTGAAGCTGATTATGCAGCCGCACAGCAATTTAGTGTTAGTGAGGTTGACCGCACTGGTGAAGGTGCATCAGCAGCGCAAGCAGCAACAGCACCTAAATATCCAGTACGCCCACAAGTAGAGACAAAATCTGAAGCAAAGCCAACTGGTAATCCTGATGATTATAAAGATTTAGCTAAAGAAGTTGGGCGTTCAAAGGATGATGCTGTAACTGATGTTAGTGATGATTTAGTACAACAAGCTATAGAAAAGGGCCAACCAAAAAATTAAGTAGTCAATAGTTAATAGTCAATGGTCAATGGTGTGAACTTTTGACTGTTGACTATTTAACATTTTTCATAACTTCTAATAGTTCACTTGGTTGATCAATTAAAAAATCTGGATTTTGTTTAGCTAGGACTTCTGGGGAATTAAATCCCCAAGTCACTGCAATCACTTTAATATTCGCTTTTTTTGATGCTTCTATATCTCTGGTTTCATCACCTACATAAATAACTGATTGAGGTTTGAGTTGTTTTTGCCTCAATACATTATTAATTATTGTTGTTTTACCAAAAATTGTTACTCCTGAGTAAATAAAATCAAAGAGGTTATCTAATTCATTTATTTTCAGGAAATCAGTGACGTTTTCTTTAGAGTTGGACGTAATAATTCCTAAACTATAACCTTGATATTGGAGTTCTACTAACGCTTCTTGAATTCCAGGAATAGGTTTAAATTCGTGGATTTTGTCTTTCAACTCCGATTTAACTTTTTTCAGCAGAAACGGAATTTTAAATAGAGATATACCTGAGTATTTAATAATTTCCCTAGAAGTTAAATTTCTCAGGAGGGCTAGTTCCTCTTGGGTGATTTGTACATAACCAAATTCTACAGCTAAACGATTGGCAATAACTACAAGAGCATCTACCGTATCGGCGATCGTGCCATCAAAATCAAAGATAATTACTTTCTGAGTCATTCTTTCGTGTGGATGCGTCAAGATTAGCACGGGCATTTCGTCGTAACATTTCTGGCTTAATCCGCCGCAACGCTGATGCCGGAAATCGTCTATCCCACTCCTCATTCGAGATTTGGGCTAATTCTATCAGCTTGGGCGCAAGATTTTCAGGATAAGGTTGAAAATCTTCCACATCTGTTGTTTTGGCAAAACGCTGGTTCCAAGGACAAACGTCTTGGCAAATATCGCAACCAGCAACCCAACCCTGCAAATGTGGTGTGACTGTTTCTGGTAATTTTTCCGCCCGATTTTCGATTGTATGATAAGCGATGCAGCGATTGGCATCTACTACAAACGGCTGGGTAATAGCCCCTGTAGGACAAGCTTCAAGACAACGAGTACAGCTACCGCAGTGTTCTGTATGGGGGCGATCGCTTTCTAATTCCAAATTGGTCAACACTTCTCCCAAGAATACCCAAGATCCATACTCTCTTGTGATTACATTACCATTCTTGGCAATCCAACCAATTCCGGCTTTTTGCGCCCAAACTTTATCTTGCACAGGGCCAGTATCTGCATAATATCTGGCTTTAATGCTTGCATCCAGTGATTCTAGCCAGGTAGCCAGCGCCTTGAGTTTTTTGTGCATCACCTTGTGATAATCTCTTCCCCACCCATAACGGGAAATTTTAGCGTATTCCTCGCTTTGGGGACGTTGATCTGGTGTGTAGTAATTTAAGGCGACACACACTAGCGATCGCGCCTCTGGCATGACTAAACTAATATCCTGGCGTTTCGGGTTATTCATCCATTCCATATCGGCGTGGTAACCCAGCGCTATCCATGCTTGCAACCTCTGTGCTTCCGTATTATTTCTCTCTACAGCAGCAATTCCGACTTTGTGAAAACCTAATTCTTTGGCTTTTTCTCTTACCACATTACTAGTAATTACGCAAGAATCATTCATTTTTCTTATTAAAGCTGAGCTTGTCTAAAAGCTACTAGATTGTACATGATGCAATGAATACCTGTGTTTAACATTAGGAATTTATAGATATGTAAATTTTATTTGCATTTTATTAAAAAATAATGCAATATGTAAACAAGAGGTAAACAACCCCAAGCGATAAAAAGGTTGTGGTCAATAAGCAGGGGTTCTTACCAAGGTAGTGGCTAGGGTGTGTGCTGTCTCCCTAGCCGACTAACCACATTATGGATTTTCTTCAACCTCAATGTTCTGTCAAACCCTGTTCCCAAGCTGTAGTTTGGGAACAAGTTCTTACCAAGGTAATAGATTATCGTTCAATAGGAATACTTACACAGATTGAAGCAATCTACCCCGCTAGCAGCTTTCTATATCTCTGCTTTTAATTCAAATTAAAAGTCAGTGATTGTAATATGGGTAATTTTATGAAAGCTGCTGAATCTTTATCTGCAAACCAAGTCAACGTGACAACAACAGAAGAATTTCAGATTGAGGGAATCACAACTGGCTGCATCCTGCGTTATTTTGAAACATTGAATGCAGGAGACTTTCAGGCGACTGCTGGCTTGTTTGCCGATGATGGTGTGATGTATCCACCCTTTGAATCTGGTATTGTGGGGTCAGATGCGATCGCAGCCTATTTACAACAAGAAGCCCAAGGTATTAAAGCCTATCCCCGTCAGGGAATTGTCGAGACTTTAGAAGATAATCTCATCAAAGTTCAAGTCACAGGCAAAGCACAAACTCCTTGGTGTGGCGTTAATGTCTTGTGGCTGTTTATCCTCAATCAACAACAGCAAATTATCGACGCCAAAATCAAACTTCTCGCTTCTCCTCAAGAGTTACTTTCCTTGCGTCCGCAAAAGTAGGCAATGACTACTCCTTTCCCACCTCAAGATTACCGTTTAGACAGCAGGGGAGCAGGGGAGCGGGGGAGCAGGGGTGAAAGAATTTGTATCAGTGATTTCGTGAAATGGTATGAGAGGATGTCTCGTAAGTTGCAAAATATACTTTTAACCTCTTTCCTTGCAGGAGAGAGGCTTTGAATTGTTCCCCCTTCCCTCCTAGGGAAGGGGGTTAGGGGGTTAGGTTTCAATAAATTTGATGTTTTGTAAAATACTTTTCAGACATCCTTTGAGACCAGTTTTGCGTATGGCTAGAGAAAGTGTCACCTTGTGCCAAGTCAAGGATTTATACTGAAAAAATGACAAGCGATCGCTAAGTTCTAAATAGTCCCGAAAGTAACGCCCTGTTGTTTGAGCCACTTACGGTATGCAATAGAATAGCGATCGCTTGGTAAATGTACTTCTGCTTGCAAATCCAAAGGTAAGCGTCGGGGTTGTTGGGACTCGACAATGGCGATATCTTGACTCGCAACTCGATTTTGAATATTTAGATAGATTTCCACTGGAACTTCACGGGCGCTGTTTACCATTAACCAATATTGGGCCACGCACTCATCTTCATCGACTGGCGTAATTGTATAGAAGACATTTAAACGATGATCTCCAGGCCCGAGTTTAAAGTATGCCACCAGCGGACGGAAGATGCGATAATCGTAAGTGTTGAAAATCAGTGGTGCTTGGTGAGGATTACCCGAATTAAAATCTAGTTCCCACAAACCACATTTGAAACTAATCCCATCTGGAAGAGACTCTAATTCATAGTGCGTCAACTCAGGACGACTGGCGTGGGCAAATAATCCCGAATGCATAATTGGGAAGTGTGCCGGATCGATAAAATTTTCCAGCGCCCGCAGAGGGCTAGAATGATAGTGGTAGGGGCCACAGAAAATTTTGCAATAGGCTGGATCATCCCACTCAGAAAACGGAGCTATGTCTTGTTTTGGTGTCCCTAAACAAACCCAAAGCAGGCCGTAACGCTCTTGAACTTGGTAAGTTTTAACACAAGCTTGTGCGGGGGGCGATTGGTCTGGATTAGCCGGAATTAGTACACATTTGCCTTCGCTGTTAAAGGCTAAGCCGTGGTAAGGACAAACAAGGGTCTGTTCATTAACATATCCTAGAGAAAGACGAGCGCCACGATGAGGGCAAAGGTCTTGCCAAGCTAAAACTTTGTCGCCATTATGCCAGAGTACTAGATCTGAGCCTAATAAGCGCTTGTGCAGGACTGTTCCAGGTTGGAGGTCTTGCGATCGCGCTATTACATGCCAATCATTCAGCAAAATCTGGTCTTGCACCATGAGTATCACACCCATCATGTCAAATATTTATATCTTAATCATCCTGTAAAAAAGTATTGGGCGAATATAATTCGCCTAGCTTTTAAAACTATTTCAGTAACTATTCTTCGTAACTCTAATCAGAAAACGTAAAGCTTCATTTACTGCTTGAGAATTGGGAAATATTTCTGCAACATCTGCTTCTAAATAAACTGTCAATCCTTGAGAATTTTTGCCATCAGACTCAAGTTCTCCCATACCGTTATTTTCCAAAACTTGATATGACTGAGGTTTCTTTTCAGGTATAAGCTTGTGGGAAAATGAATCATTTAATTTATTAGCAAGGGATTCCCAACTAGTCGCTTTCAGATTAAAGTGATTCTTGGCTTCACGTAATGTTTTAAACTCTTGCTTGAGAATATTAGCCGTATAAATGTCCTTTTGATACGTCTGGGTTTGTTGGTTAAGGTCTTCCTCAACCATATCAACTACCTCATTAATAAGTCGGTCATGATTTTGGGAAATTTGAGCAGCAGCCCCTAAAATCCGAGAGGTGGCTTTAATTTGCACCTCAGTCTCTTGTTTAAGTCTATCGGCAATATTACGAATTTGCTCCCCCAACTTTGCTTTAGGTTGTGTTCCTGTGGTGGATGCTGATTTTTTGCTCATAAAGATGCTTGTTTATTCCGAAAGTATCTCTTTAATCGCAAGCCAGATGCGTTTAAATTTTTGTACCAAACCTACAGGATTGTTTGTTGTTTCGTCTTCCACCGAATCTACCAGGGATTGAATTCTATCCATCCGTTCTGCTACGATGTAGAGATTATTTATAGCTTCATCCTTACTTGCCATAGATTCGCGCAGCAGAACAACCATATCGGCAATTTCCCGTTTTAGTCTTTCATTCTCAGCTTTACGACGAGTTTCCCATCCTTTAATACTAGCCTTGGAACGCCGCTCAAATTTAAGTTGTGTTTGTGCCTCATTATATAGAGTCAAATAGTTGTCTCGCTCAGACCTGACGTGCTCATATTTGGCTATTAACTCAGTTGTTCTAGCTTTTTCCTCATTGTAACGATGTAGAGCCTGCTGATAATTGTTTTGTTCATCAAGATATTTCTGTTTTAAGTCGTTAACTTCAACTTGGTAAGTTTGAATATCTTGCTGAACTTGAGTTAGTTGAGATGCAGCCTCTTGATTTTCTTTCGCAAGTCGTTCCCATCGAATTGCATCAGCACGAGCATTCCTCAAAAAATGTTTAAGCTCATGAATAGAAGGTGGTTCTTTTCCACCTCCGTTAGGAATGTTGATAGGCCGATTTCTGCGACGATCATTGTCTGCGTCTCGCATAGCTCTAATAGATGTTATAAATAATACTTTAATTCCTATGTTAATACATTCTTTTTTATTTTAAAATACATATAAGCGCTTTTTATTACAAAACTAAATCTTCCATCGCATCGTGCGATCGCCTAATTAAAATTTCACATGATCGAGGATGCCATTGGGGTGTAGGGGTATTGCATAGACACCCTTAGCAATACCCAAGTCACAATAGAGAAAACCTACCCAAAATGCAAGCAATGGGCACAGGTGTATAGAATTCAGCTACAGTTTTAAACCTGACTGGAGCAATGTTAGCCCTTGGTTATTTTGCTAGTTCTGGTATGGTAGCTTCTAACTTCAGACAGTTAGCACCATTAACTTGTAACTGGTACTCTACCTTATCCATCAGACGACTCATAATCAGCCAGCCATAGCCACCTTCTTGTTTATCTGTAGGGTTTGGTGGGAAGTAGGTAGACATATCAAAGCCTTCGCCATAGTCCCAAACCTCTAAAGCAATATCTCGTTCTTTGAGTTCCAAACGCAGTAAAACTGGCACATTCGCTTGCTCTTTGTGGGCATGACGTACTACGTTTGAGTATGCTTCCACCAAAGCCAGCCGCAAACGACTGGATTGTCGTGACCAGTCAACGGATTCTCCTAACTGAATTTTCAAGCATCCCAGCAACCAATGTTCGACAATGTTTAAATAATTTAAGTCGCTTGGTACATGAAGCTCACTTTTCATCATTTACAAAACCTCCAGTGAGAGTATAGTTTGATCATCTTCTTGAACGTGGTTATCTGCCTGGATGCGAGCTAGTAAACGGCTAAGAGAAAGCGGCTGCGCCTCACTCTGCAAGAGTTGCCAAAAACCGTCTTGATTCAGCATAGAACGGCTAGCTCTCTGAATGACACCCTCGGTTTTTTCTGAATTTAATAATTTATTTGATACTGTTGCTTCTGTAATTCCATCACTAGCTAGCAATAACGTATCTCCAGGAGTCAGAACCAACCGACCTGACTGTGCCTGCCACCTAGGCAAGATACCTAACGGTATACCGCGTACCTTGAGATAGTGGGGTTTTTCCTCTATAGGGGCTTCGCGTGACCAAAGCAGGGGATATATATGACCTGCATTAGCGTAAACTAGTTCTCTGGTAGTGGGGCTATAACAAGCTAAGGCAAGGGTAATGAAGCAATTGTTACCAATCAAGTCATTACACAAAGCGTAGTTGAGATTTTTCATGACTATATTCGGCTCAGCTGGTGCTTCTTGAGATAATTCTCGGCGTAACACTGAAATAGCGCTGGCCATGAATAAAGCAGCTGGGACACCTTTGCCAGAAACATCACCTACTGCCAACCACAAGTCGCCCTTGGGATGGACAAACACTTCAAAAAAATCACCTCCTACTTCACGAGCAGGGTAGCAGCAGGCTTGTAACTTTGCACCTTTGATTTCAGGTAAGCTTTGACGTAGCAGATTGTGTTGAATTTGACGAGCAACTTCTAATTCAGCTCGAATCTGTTCTTGTTTTTGCTGAAGATGCTGGTAGAGTTTCGCTTGGGAAAGGGCTAAAGCTGCTTGTTCAGCCACACTTGCAATCAATTGAATGTCTTCGTCTTGCCAACAATGACGATCGCTCCCACACTGATAGATAGTCAACACAGCCAACAAATCTTGCTGGTAGGAAAGTGGTACAACTAGGTAGCTATAGGGATTACCTTCATAGGTGGTGTCTTGAATCAGTTGATACTGACTCGTTTGCAGCACTTTTTCAATTGAAATGTCAGGGTCGAAGGCATAATTGGCTAAATCAGATTTAGGATCGTGGTAAGAGAACTGGTCTAATGTCAAGCGATCGCCTTCTACAGGTCTGAGTAGGCAACAAGTAGCTTCAAATGCTTGTCCAATGATGGCTGCAATCTTTTGTAGCATCGTGCCATAGTCCAAGCACTCCCGAATTGCCCTTGTCACTGCATTAAACAAAGATTCTCGCCGCAGCGCACGACGCAATTCTTGGGTACGTTTTTTGACTAGACGATATGCATCTGCGGCCTGCTCAACTAATACCCTCAACCTTTCCGGACTCCAAGGTTTTGTGATGTACTTGAACACTTGACCGGAGTTAATAGCTTCCACCAAATCTTCAACATCGGTAAAACCCGTCAATAAAATCCGAATCGTATCGGGAAAGCGCTCTACCGTGCGACTGAGAAATTCAGTACCATTCATTTCTGGCATTCTCTGGTCTGAGATAATCACAGCCATTTCGCCTTCTTTGTCTAAAATTGAGAGCGCACTTAAGGCATGATTAGCCCTATATACTTGAAAATTTCGCCTAAAAGTGCGGTAGAGTAAATCTAGGTTATCTTGCTCATCATCTACGATCATGAGCTTCAGTTTGTCTACCCCTGTGTCAGTCATATTTGACTTGAATTTTTGAATAGTTGAATGGCGAGATAGTGCAATTTTTATCCCACCCCATCACCAACGAACACTCAAAAAGTCTAGCTCAAGGATGAAGTATAAAATTACTCCATCTCAAGAGAAATGAAGCATAAATATTGAGTCATGTGATTTTGGCATTTCACTTGCGAGTGAAGCGTCTAATGCTAATTTCTTACTTCATGCTTTAACCTTTACACTTAGTGACTTCTTTAGTTAAAGTTACCCACTTTGAACGTATAAAATTACTCAAAGTTTTCAACTTTCTTTAATTTCCTGAAGGATTGCTACACACCAAAATAACTTTATCCCACCAATCCAGAACGCAAGGCGCGTACTGCTGCTTGGGTACGGTCATCGGCACATAGCTTATTCAAAATATTACGGACATGCGTTTTCACAGTTCCGACTGTAATGTAAAGGCGCTCGGCAATCACTGCATTGCTACAACCTTCGACAATCAACTGTAACACTTCCAATTCCCTTTCTGTCAGGGTGTAAGGGTCAATAATTTCCTGATTTTCCAAAAAATCTGGATTTTGGGTCAGGTTTTTATTATCTGTTAGTGTTGTTTGCGGTGATGGGGGATTTTGTTGGGCTTGTTGTAATACAATCCGAGCGATCGCTGGATCGATCCAAGCGTTGCCATTGTAAGTGACTCGTACTGCTTCCAGCAAATTATCAAACTTGATATCCTTCATACAATAGGAATCTGCCCCAGCTGCAAAGGCTGCCAGTACTGCTTCTTTGTTGTCCCGAAGTGTTAAAATTAACACCCGCGTTGACAACTCTTCTCCATTAGCAGTAGATTTTAATTCCCGCGTGAGTTCAATGCCATCCTTATCCGGTAAACCGATATCGACGATCGCAATATCTGGTTGTACACTTCTTAACATTTTCAGCCCATCCTTGGCATTGGCAGCTTCTCCCACAACTTCAATTTCTTCCTTTTGCAGCAGTGCTGTCTTAATACCCACACGGGTAAGGTCATGATCTTCAATCAGAGCAATACGAATTTTACTCATAGTCAACTTCCGCCCTTTACACTACCTTAACTGTAAAGTCGAGTTTACTCAAAGTCTTGATAGATGTAGTTTAAAGACATTCTTCCAATAATAAATATAGTGGTACTGCCCTGAATAAGGCTAACACGTATAGGGATTGCTAATGTGACAAGTATTCACTTTCCATGCAAATATTAAAGTTACATTACAAAATCAGCCTAGTTTCATCTTTTGTATAATATAAGTTATTTTTATAACCCTTTAAATTTGGGTATATTATCTTTAGCTAGTAGATTCAGTTACCTCACACAAATAATTTGTCTGGTTTTTAACTTGTAAACAGCCAGTTGTTATTTGCTCAGATTTCCACGTTCACCCATTAAAAAATTTGATAGACTATCGTTTTAAAGAACTTGGTGTGAGACTATTCGAGAATCGGCTATGTTTAAACAGCCTAAAGCGTTTTCAGTACTGGGAATACCAGTTCATGTCATGAGTAACTATCCAGGCTGGTTGCTAGAATGCTTGCAACAAAGCATTGGTACTCATGTAGTTACGCTCAATGCAGAAATGACTATGCAGGCAGAGCGAAATACCATGCTTGCCAAAGTGATTCAAGATGCTGAGCTAGTGATTCCAGATGGCGCGGGAGTAGTTTTGTATTTGCGGTGGCTTTTCTGGCAAAAAGTTCAACGTTGTCCAGGAATTGAACTAGCAGAAACACTGCTGCGAGAAGTGGGACAGCAGCCAACTACAAAGGTATTTTTCTATGGCGGAGCGCCTGGGGTGGCTACCAAAGCGGCAGAATTTTGGCAGCAACAAATTCCCACTTTGAACATAGCGGGTACTCATTCCGGCTATCATTCTCCAGAAGAAGAAGAGCAATTGAAACAAACTCTTGTCCAATTGCAACCACAAGTAATTTTTGTGGGTTTGGGAGTGCCCCGTCAAGAATTATGGATTGCTGAAAACCGCCATTTGTGTCCCCAAGCCATTTGGATTGGTGTTGGTGGTAGTTTCGATATTTGGTCAGGGACAAAAACTCGCGCTCCTGCTTGGTTAGGAAAAAATAATTTGGAATGGCTGTATCGGCTTTATCAAGAACCCTGGCGTTGGCGGCGGATGTTAGCTTTGCCGGAGTTTGCATTGAAAGCTTTTGTTTATCGATTGACTGCAAGGGGTGCAATTAGTTAGCAACTGGCGTATAGGAGTGACATTAATTTAGTTACTCCTCTGCCATTCCTTAACTAAGTATTAAGTTTGACAGGGATTTTAATAATGAACTCAGATCCTTGACCTAGAGTAGATACACAATTCATCTGTCCGCCATGTTTTTCTACAATAATTTGATAACAGATAGATAATCCTAATCCCGTACCTTTACCCACAGGCTTAGTGGTAAAGAATGGGTCAAACAATCGCTTTTTTACATCTTGGGGAATTCCTGTGCCATTATCAGCAATACGAATTACCACTTGCTGATCATCTGTAAGTTCTGTCCGAATGATAATTTCTGGTTGAGTCGCCAGTTGAGAATTTTTGACAATGGATTGTTCTGTTGACTCTTCCAAAGCATCAATAGCATTTGTCAGAAGATTCATAAAGACTTGATTGAGTAACCCAGCATAGCAATCAACCAAAGGTAGGTTGGCATATTGTTTAAGAACATTAATATAGTGATGAGTTTTTTGGCTATTGAGCCGACTTTGTAAAATTAGCAAAGTATTATCGATACCTTCATGAATATCAACAAGTTTTTTATCAGATTCATCTAGACGAGAGAAATTGCGTAAAGACTGAACAATTTGTGCGATTCGATCGCAACCATTCCGCATAGAATTTAGTAATGTCGGTAAATCGCTGCTAATAAAGCCCAGTTCACTTTCAGCGATCGCAGTTTGAATTTCTGCTACAGGATGAGGATAATTATTTTGATAGAGATTAACCAGGTTTAATAACTGCTGAGTATATTCGATGGCATGGACAAGATTACCAGCAATAAAGTTGATAGGATTATTCACTTCATGAGCTATACCTGCGACTAGTTGACCTAAAGCTACCATTTTTTCATTTTGCAAGAGTTGGGTATAGTTATTTTGCAGGTCACGAAATCCTGCTTTAGCTATTTGAGATTGTTTTTCTACATACTGTAGTTTTGTTAAGGTCAGAACATGAATCTGAGAATTAGCTACAAGTAACTGATGGAAATCAACTATCTTATACTCTCCCGATGCAGTTTTTACTAAAATTGGCTCATAGACAAATTGTGGCGATCGCTGTAATGCAGACTGAGTTGCTTCTGTGATTAGCGTATTCGCAAGCAATATAAACACTTCACGCTGAATAAAGTTATAGAGACTTTCAATAGCTCGCATCGAAAACAACTCAAAACTATAGGGGCGACTCATCATCTCAAAAAATCTTTGCCGTGAAATCATCCCTACAAAGCGCTGGTTATCGGTCAAAATAATTCCTGGCAATAATGGCTCATGCTCAAAGAGGCTCATCAATTTATTACCCGGAAGATAGATTTCAACTGCAACCCCCCACGCAGGTAATTCTTGTAACGTAGAATCTAATTGCAGACGCAAATCATTAGCATTTTTCTCGCTGCAAGTTGCGAGCATAATTTTATTCCTTTGCCCTTGAGGTATTTTTGCTGCTTTCCACTCCGAACGATTAAAGTTCAACAAATTAATAGAAAAGCAGTATTGCCATACTTATTTTCCTAATATAGCTTTACAAATGTTCATAGTATCCACTAACTAGCTCATACTTAACTAAATCTTTAATATGAGTCTCCAATTAGCCTGACTTTTCAGAGAAAATACTGAAACCATCGTCAAACCTGGGGGTAGGGTATAGGGTCAGGACTTACGCAGCGAGATTATTTGTTGAGGTCGGGAATAGGGCATAGGGCATAGGGGATTTTTCCCTGCCCCATAACGGCAGAATTATTTGAAGGCTTTGAACAATCAGCACTGTCCTAAACTATGCTTCCACTGCTGTATTACTTACCTTCACTAGGTAACAAAAAAGTAGTATTACTGAAAATACTGCCAAAAATTTTTAATATTTATACTTTCAAATTGAAATTCCCAGGCATAACCTGGGAATCCTTGTTTTAAGGTAAATTTCAATCGCCAGCTTTTAGTACTTCGTTTTATGAGAACTGCTATAAAAACTCCAGAAAAAACTGACAAATCCGTTGATAGAGAGGATAGTACACCTCAACAAGATGGTAGTAATAGTCCTGCGATGGTGCAATTGCGCTCTGTGACAAAAACCTATACCAACGGTTATGAGGCTTTGTTGGATGTCAACCTGGAGGTTAAGCAAAAAGAATTTTTGTTTATCACCGGGCCAAGTGGTTCTGGTAAATCAACCCTGTTAAAAATGTTATATGGTGAGGAGTTACCAACACAGGGAGAAGTGATTATTGATGATTGTAATGTAGCAGCTTTGCGGGGTGATCGCTTGTCATTATTGCGGCGACGTATTGGTGTTGTGTTTCAAGACTACAAACTGATTCCCCAGCGCACAGTGGCGGAAAATGTCACTTTTGTGTTGCAAGCTCAAGGGTATACCCGTAAAGAAATTCAAAGACGTTTAGAACCAACTTTGAAACTCGTAGGTTTGCTTTCTAAAGCTGACCGTTTTCCCGATCAGCTTTCTGGCGGAGAGCAACAGCGCGTGAGTATTGCGCGAGCGATCGTTGGGACACCACCATTGCTTTTAGCAGATGAGCCAACAGGAAACCTCGATCCAGATAACTCCTGGCAAGTGATGCAGATTCTGCAAAAGTTAAATACCTTTGGAGCAACAGTAATTGTCACTACTCACGATGAACAACTGGTGCGTCGCTGCAATCATCCAGTGGTGCAAGTCCAAAACGGACGACTATATCGAAAATAGTCAGTTGTAGTTGTCAGTTGTTAGTTGTTAGTTGTCAGTTGTCATCACTCAACAGTCATCACTCAACAGTCAAGAATTTTTGATTTTTGACTTTGGACTTGACTACACCAAGTGGAGTCATTGGACTAGATGCTAATGGTTGTAAGCGATCCAAAGCTTGCAAACTGTCAAATGCTGCTTCTCGAATTACTGCTTCCTCCTCTCGACTGAGTAAAAGTTGCAAGCATTGAACAGCATGTTGCTGCACCGCAGGATCAATTTTTCTGCGTGTCATGAATTTAGTTAGTTGACGTACAGCAATCAAACGCTTCAAGGGGTCTTGTTGTGTTAAGTCGAGCAATAATCGGTCAAAATTATCTTCTTCTCGATTTCCATAGAAGCTGACGATTTGCCACACCAACAAAATTAAAGTTAATAACGTCCCCAAACCTTGCACAATAGTACCAGCAGCAATCCAAGGGCTATTGGAGTCAACCCAGATGGCAGCTGCCATGTAAGTACTGACAGTAGCAATTCCACCACTGCTAACGGCTAACGCTAACCGACGATTTGGACTATTTAAAAACCTGTGAATCTCTGACCAACCCGACTGCCAGTCCCATTCTTGCATTGAGTACACTAATAACATTACCCCAACGCCAAACAGCAGCGCCAAGAAAAGTTTCCAGTTCCACAGCAGCATGGCAACAACAATTGTCAGGAAGCTAAGCATCCCTCCTGGCCCAGAGAAAGGCTTGAAAGTTCGTTGTCTTAGACTTCCCGTCTTGAACTCTGGAAGCGACCAGTTGGGATACTGGTTGATTAATTGCTGCCAAAAAGACGAAGCCTTTACCACAGTGTTTACCTACTTGATTACTAGATTGTCTAATGTATAAGAATAACTGGGCTAGAGCAAGTCAGAGCGATTTTGTGAATGTATTTTTAATATGACGCAGGCTAGAGGTGTATAAATAATTGGTTCATCGATAATAGCAATTGTAGGGAGTTAGGAGTTGAGAGTTAGGAGTTAGGAGTTGGGAGTTGAGACGTGCGGAGTTTGGAGTTTGGAGTTGAGAGTTATTTCTCCCTCATCCCCTTCATCCCCACGGCAGTTGCTCCACTTGGGGAAACCCCAAGACCGCACTGCCTCCTCATCTCCCTCATCTTCCCCATCTCCCTATCCCCCCATCTCCTCATCCCCCTACTTCCCTAGTCGAGAAGAGTGCAAGTTAAATACACATCAGCTTACCTATGTTTCAGCCACAGGGATTTGAGCAACGCTCAATAATTACCTCACTAGGTAAAATGGCATACTATACTGCCGCTGGCTCACCTTGGCAGAACGATGCAATCGCAAAAGGTGAAAAGGAAACTTTGGTGTTCCTGCACGGTTTTGGTGGTGGGTCTTCTGCTTATGAGTGGTCGAAAGTTTATCCAGCCTTTGCTGCTGAATATCGGATTTTGGCACCAGACTTAATCGGTTGGGGTAGATCCGAGCATCCAGCACGGAATTACCAGATTGATGATTATTTAACCACAATTCGGGAGTTTTTCGAGCAGACTTGTACAGGGCCAGTGACAGCGATCGCTTCTTCTTTGACGGCAGCCTTTACAATCCGAGTAGCGATCGCCCATCCCGATTTATTCAAGTCTTTAATTCTGACCACACCTGCGGGACTTTCTGACTTTGGCGAAAATTACTCCCGTAGCTTTTTTGCCCAAATAGTCAGTATTCCTTTTGTTGATCGCTTGCTGTATAGCACTGGAGTTGCTACGAGTAACGGTATTCGCAGTTTCTTAGAACAACGGCAATTTGCCCAGCCTAATCGAATTTATGACGAAATTGTAGAAGCCTATTTACAATCTGCCCAGCAACCAAATGCTGAGTATGCGGCGCTATCTTTTGTACGCGGTGACTTGTGCTTTGATTTATCACTTTACATTCAACAATTGACAACTCCCACTGCGATTATTTGGGGGCAAGAATCGGAATTTACCGGGCCTGAAATTGGTCGTCGTCTTGCCCAGAATAATCCCCAAGCAATCCGCATATTTCAACAGTTGGAAAATGTAGGATTAACACCACAGTTAGAACTCCCAGCGGTGACAATTGGATTAATCCGCCAGTTTTTACCTTTGCTGAATTAGTTTTTTGTCAGTAGTCAGTCATCAGTAATCAGTAATGGGGAGTCAGTGTTGGCGATGCCTGGGGTTTTTGCTAGTCTAGGCACTGTGTGCTGGATTTTTCCACAGAACTTATTGGGGGCGATCGCTGTCTTCAGATATGTACTCTACTAGCACGACCGGGCTAAAATAGTGCAATAGGATAGAGGTGTTTGAGTTTAATACGGGCATCCTCTGTTGTGAAGCGCCATTGAACTTGGCTATTCGTGCGATTACGCTGGTTCTGCCAGGCAGATAACTCCTTTTCTAACTCGGTGGCAGAGGAAATACGACGGTCAAGACATTGTTGAGAAAGGACACTTAACTCAATCTCGGCAACATTCAACCAACTACCGTTACGAGGGGTATAGTGAATTTCTAAGCGGCGAGCTAATCGATGAGCAACAGTTGCAGGAAAAGCTTCATACAGTGAGGCAATGTGATGAGTATTGAGATTGTCACAAACTAACTTGACTTTGCGCGCGTGGGGATAGTCTACATCTAGAAGTTGGCGAACTTCCAGTGCCCAATCGACGCGAGTACGATGCTCACGACTACTCACGCGCCGCCATCCTCTCAAGGGGTCAAAAAATATAAATAACGCACGCACACCATGCCGTTCATAATGGTAATCTTCTTTGCGATCGCTTGCGGGTGTCATTGGTATTGGCTCAAACACGTCCGCTTTTAACTCGTAAGCCGCTTCATCCATGCAGATGAGTGGTTCATCTT
>NZ_JAECZC010000020.1:0-16006 GCF_016056305.1 Amazonocrinis nigriterrae CENA67
GGTGGGGGGAGCAGGGGAGATGGGGAGATGGGGGGAATAACAACTGACAACTGACCGTAAATATAAAGAAATCTTAATGGCTGTATAGTTATAGAACTATTGATAGTTAAATAATTTTGTGAGAGAAAAATAAAAATAGCTGGGATCTGTATCGGCAGTGATACGTGCTGGATAGAGTGATGCAGATCCTCTCTAAACATAGAATAACAATCTTCTAACTCTGGCATTGACCAAGATTAGGGATTGGGAACTGGGGACTAGGTAATGGGGACTAGCAAAGAGTTGTCCCAATGCCCAATGACGCCACATGCTCCACTTGGTGAGGCAGTCGGAGTCTTGGCGGTTTCCGCCGATTCCGTTAGCGCAGCGTTAGCGACGCAGGAGCGTCACTGCCGAACCCGAAGGGGCAAAGCTCAATTCCCAATTCCCAATTCCCAATTCCCAATTATCAAGGAAGCAACAATGAGTAGCAATCTAGCCGTCAAACTGCGCTCTGGTACGCGACAAGCTCACACAGCGGCGGAAAATGTGGGATTCATGAAATGTTTTCTCAAAGGGCTTGTGGATAGGGAGTGTTTCGCCAAATTTTTAGGCAACTTGTATTACATCTACAGCGAACTAGAAGGAGCAATAGCGAGCCACCAAAACCATCCAGTGCTTGGTGCGGTTTATTTCCCAGAATTGAATCGCCAAGCCTTTCTAGAGAAAGATATGCTGTTCTATTACGGTAATGAGTGGAAAGGACAAATCACCCCTTCAAAAGCCGCCAAGACCTACATTGCTCGTATTCAGCAACTGTCTGCTAACGAACCTATTCTGTTGATAGGTCATACCTATACCCGCTACATGGGCGACCTCTCTGGCGGTCAGATGTTGCAAAAAATTGCTCAGTCAACCTTGAACTTATCTGGCTACGAAGGCACATCTTTTTATAATTTTGAGCAGATTCCTGACAAAAAAGCATTTAAAGAAAAGTATCGTCAGGCTCTAAACGCACTGCCCATCGATGATGTAATGGTAGATAGGATTGTTGCAGAAGCTAATAATGCCTTCGAGTTTAATATGCAAATGGCTCAAGAACTAGAAGGAAATTTAATCAAAGCCTTTGGTCAAGTATTGTTCAATAGCCTAACGCGTCCTGATAACCCTGGCAGCACTGAAGTTGCTGAGTGCTGAGTTAGGAGTTAGGAGTTAGGAGTTAGGAGTTAGGAGTTAAGAGTTAAGAGTTATTATTTTCTCCCCATCCCCCCATCTCCCCATTGCCCCCCAACCCCAGAGGGGGCCCCAAAGCCCCCCATCTCCCCATCTCCCCATCCCCCATCTCCTCATCCCCCCATCCCTATACATTTATTGGAAAGTAACCCAATGGTTTTTTTATCACCTGGTGTCAAATTTGATCTGGATATGATCAAAAAGTACGATACTCCAGCGCCCAGATACACCAGTTACCCACCCGCTACAGAGTTAAGTGAAGGATTTACCGCCACTGATTTTCAAGCCGCGATCGCTTCTTCAAACCAAAGAAAGACTCCGTTATCTTTGTATTTCCATATCCCGTTTTGTCAAACTGCTTGCTACTTCTGTGGCTGTAATACAGTAATTTCTAACAACAAGAAAATTGCTGAACCTTATGTGGATAATTTGGTTAGGGAAATCAAGAACACGTCAACCTTAATTGATTCAGATAGAAAGGTGCTTCAGATCCATTGGGGTGGCGGAACACCGAACTACTTGGAACGCCATCAAGTTGAATTATTGTGGAAAAATATTACTCAATATTTCACCATTGATCCACAAGCAGAAATTTCTATTGAAATTAATCCTCGTTATGTTGATAAAAACTACATTCTCTTCTTGAGGGATATTGGATTTAACCGCATTAGTTTTGGTATCCAAGATTTTAATTACCAAGTGCAAGCCGCTGTGAATCGTATCCAGCCAGAAGAAATGCTGTTTGATGTCATGGGCTGGATTAAAGCAGCTAAGTTTGAAAGTGTGAATGTAGACTTAATTTATGGTCTACCTTATCAAACTCTCCAGACATTTCGAGAAACAGTCAAAAAAACCATTGCACTAGACCCAGACCGAATTGTTGTCTTTAACTTTGCTTATATACCTTGGTTGAAGCCAGCACAAAAAAATATTCCTCAAGAAGCATTGCCTAAACCGCAGGAAAAGTTAGAAATTCTCAAAATGACCATTGAGGAATTGACGAGTAGCCAGTATGTATTTATTGGCATGGATCATTTTGCTAAATCTGATGATGAACTAGCGATCGCCCAACGCGATCGCACTCTACAACGCAACTTCCAAGGCTACACTACCCACGCTGAAACCGAATTGTTTGGCTTTGGTGCTACATCCATCAGTATGTTAAAGGATGCTTATTTTCAAAACCACAAGCAGTTAAAGGATTATTATCAAGCAGTTACTAAGGATATACTACCAATTAATAAAGGCATCAAATTGACGCCAGATGATATTATGAGACGAGATATAATTATGTCTATCATGTCTCACTTTCAGTTGTATAAACAAGATATTGAAGAGAAATATCACATCAATTTCGATGAATATTTCTCCCAGGAATTAGAAGCATTAAAGCCGCTAGAAGTTGATGGACTTGTGAGTATATCAAAAAGCCACATCCAAGTTATAGATATCGGCAGACTACTGGTGAGAAATATTGCTGTTGTTTTTGATACACATTATCAAAAACGAGACAAACAATATTCACGTACTATTTAAACAGGACTTACCCAGCTGATTTGTTAACTCAAATCTTACTCCTGCCTAATTTACCGCCAAGAAATTTATTTCTTGGCTCAAAGCTGAAGTAAGCTAAACCTTACTAAACATAAATTTCAGTCCGTTTTAACGGACTTGAGCTATAAGCCTTGAACTTAAGTTCAAGGCGTACTCAGGTTCAGGTGCAAGATCTGAACAGACATTAATTTCAGGAATCAATAAATGAGATGGTGTATTCATGCATTAAAAAAGAGTGAACTTCAAATAAAGCATGGATAAAATAATAACTGCCCTCGTCGGTACGATTGTGGGTAGCATAATATCTTGGTTTATCACTACTCATAAAAGCAAACTGCAAACTACCTTCGACTTACCGAGAATTTTGCAGTAGTAAATTATACAAACCCAGAATCATCACTAATAAACTTATTGAACATCATCCAAATTCCACGCTAGTTACTCTTAGGCAAGAATTTCCTGAAGAGGCTTTTCATTTGTTGCAATTAGCTAATTTCTATCAACGTTTGTATACAGCAATCAAGTACCGTCAAGTCAAAGCTACTCTGATTCCAGATTTATTTGGTGAAGTGTTTATCTGGTGGTATCTAGTTGGCTTTAAAGAACAGTTTCTGCTTTTTGAAAGTAATATTCATGCAAAAGACAGTATTATTGCTCTCTACAACTGGTTACATAGAAATCCCAAAATTTCAAAAGAGCGTAAAGAATGGGAATTATCTGCTTTGCAAGAGCGTCAACGACGAGTAGGTTTACAGCAAAGCTCTTAAAGCGATCGCCCCGATTCTGAGAGTCAAAAAGAGCGATCGCCTACAAAAAAGCCCAGTCATCTCATAACTGGGCTTTTAGCTATCTCAATCAATTATTGGAGGATTCGTAGTTTCACACTAAGCAGTAGGTTGTTCCAAATTAACCTTGACAACTTTGTTCTTTTCTTGCTCAGACTTGGGTAGTGTCAAATTCAAGATACCGTCTTTATAATCTGCGGTGACATTGGTATTTTGAATCCGAGCAGATAGAGGAATTACACGCTGGAATTTACCATAGTAAAATTCGCTCTTAATAGTGCCATTGTTTTCAGTTTTAGTTTCAGACTTGCGCTCACCGCTAATGTAAACGGCATTTTCTGTAACTTGAATATCGAGGTCTTTAGCGTCGATTCCTGGCAGTTCTAGCCTCAGATGCAGAGTATCGCCAGTTTCGTGTAACTCAGCAGCCGGAACTTTGATCAAGTCTCTGTCCAACAGAGTAGATGGTACTATGGTATCTTCAAATAAACTGTTGATTTGACGTTGTAGGGTGTCAATTTCTCTCCAGGGATTCCAACGAACTAGTGCCATAACTCTGATTCCTTTAATTAATTTTTGTTTAATCGTTTTTGCACTTGTTTTAGTGCTTACATGTTCATAATATTCCTACCCCAAAATATGGCATATTCGGTTTTCTTCACCTCATAAAATGATGATTACCGCACTAAATTAGGCAGACAAAACGTTACGGGTTACTCGAATTTTGCAGTTCGGTAAACCAGAATAATCACTATTAATACTTACTTATTTTATTCCTCTACCTCTAAATACTCTGCCACTGCTGCTAAATCTTCCATTGCCCGATTCAGACGATTTAACAAAGCTTCGGCTACTTCCGGTTGAGTGCTGATGGTTTCTAGCTTTTCTCTGAGATGACGGTCTAGGGCTTCTATCCACAGAGACAATTCCGTGTGGCGAATTGCTGTGAGTAGTCCCATATTTCTTAAAACAGCCAAATGAAAGCCAAGCTGGTTTTGTCCACCGTAGCCTAGATATCCGTCCCACAGTTCTAACTTTTCTGGGGTAAATTCTATATACTGGTCAAAGGTAATACCCGCTTTTTCTAGTTGGGGTTCTGGCAGTGGAGGTTGAGAGTTAGTCATAGTGATGTTTGCAATCATTGATATCACCTTTGCTTACTACTCTAAACTAGTAGAGCGCATCTACATTCAGATACAAGTGGTGAGACTCGCACTTGATTGTTTAACGATGCACTGAAATTCGCTTACCTGGGTCTTGTTTTTTTACCCACGCCAAGAATTTTTGCATTTGCGGCTCATTGGTAAGCTTGTCTAATGTGTTGAGTTCTCTGGCAAGTAGCTTATTGTTAAACAACGCATGAATCTGGCGATGGCAGGCAGAACAGATATTTGCTGTTGGGCCTGGGTCTTGTTTTTTGCGTTTGGTATTTTGTCGCGGAACTAAGTGATGGATAGTTAAATGTTCCATCTCCCTTTGGCATAGTTCACATTGCTGTAGTTGGTTGTTAGACACGTGATTTTGCTAGAACCCTATTTTAATAGGATAGCTATCACTCAACACATTCTGCACGCGATCGCCCAGCATCCGCAGTAGTGGCTTCCCTATTATTTCAATAATCAAATATGGTCATATATTAATTTGAGAAGGTAGAAAACATCAAGAATTATCAGTGATTTGTCTTAGCCAAAATTGCAAATCACCTCAAGAATGAAAATACTGTTTTTTGAAATCAAATATTTTATCTACCTTTTGGCTTTAGTATTTCTCTCATCTGGTGGAAATGATTATGAATCAAGATTGCTAAGGTGGATACAGATGAGATTTATGAGGAAGTTATGAATATCATTGCTTGGATAATATTGGGATTGTTAGCTGGTGCGATCGCTAAAGCGATTTATCCAGGTTATCAAGGTGGTGGAATCCTTTCAACAATGATTTTAGGTATTGTCGGTGCTTTCATCGGTGGTAGCTTGTATTCACTATTGCAATACGGAACTTTGCAACTAACTGCGGCTAGTTTAACTCTTCCGGGTCTCTTTATTGCAGTAATTGGTGCAATTATTGCTATCTACCTCTGGGGACTGTTGAGAAGAAGCAGCAACGCTTAATTTAAATAAGTTGTAATAGATGTTAAAAACAAACCTTACATAGGGAATGCATCTACTTTTATAAGCCTGGAACAAGGTTCATCAATAGACATTATTCCTGTTGAGGTCAGTTTTATAGCTTACCAAAATATAGCTATCTATTAACAGGATTTGAATTTCTGTGGCAACACTGGACAAAATTATTAGGAAAGACAAAATCATCTATCCTCTTGTCCACAATTAATCTTTGAAGTTCATTGAAGTGACACTTTATGTTTTTCCACAAAAAAGAGCCAATTCATGTTGTAAACGTTGATGACGCCAACCCTCGTTTTGCTCAGTTACTGCTTGAGCAGTTTGGTGGAGCAACTGGAGAACTATCAGCAGCTCTACAATATTGGGTACAATCATTTCATGTCGAAAATGCTGGCATCCGAGATATGCTTCAAGACATTGCAATCGAGGAATTTAGCCATTTAGAGATGGTTGGTAAACTCATTGAAGCTCATACCAAGAATACAGATCAAACAGAGGCTTATAAAAGCACTTTATTCGCTGTACGAGGTATAGGCCCCCACTTTTTAGATAGTCAAGGTAACGCTTGGACTGCGGCTTACTTGAATGAAGGTGGAGATGTAGTACGCGATTTGAGAGCGAATATTGCAGCCGAAGCAGGCGCTCGCCAAACTTACGAAGAATTGATTAAATTGGCAACAGATCAAGGAACTAAAGAAACTTTGGTTCATCTCTTAACAAGAGAGATTTCTCATACCCAAATGTTTATGAAAGCTCTAGATTCTTTGGGTAAATTGACAGATCCTTTCTTTGGCAATATTCAGCCTGATGAAACTGTCGCTCTTTATTACAATCTATCTACAAATGGTAATAAAGATGAGCGTGGCCCTTGGAATTCTGAGCCAACATTCAAATATATTGCTAACCCACTTGAAAGTCATTCTTCATGAAATAAGCTAATGTGAGTCAAAATTGCAAATAATCTGGTTAAGATTGTCATTAGTCATTAGTCCTTTATCCTTTGTAATTACAAATGACTAATGACCTATGACAAAGAACAACTAGATGAAGTAGTTATGCAATTTAAATGTGTTTTAGCTGATCATTTGATGACACTGTAGGCATGTTGCCTTAAGGATAGATTTTTTTAGCACATTTAGAGAAATTTAATTAGTCAATTTGCTAGCTCTGAAAAAGTAGTTGTTGGCTAAGAAAAACTCATGTGCATAAATTATAAAGTTTTTGGGAATGAGGAATTGCACATGGGGAATGGAAAAAAAATTCCAATTCCCCATTTTCTATCCCTAAACTCTGCGGTTATCCATTTCTTTTCATGCAGAAGAAGATGAGTTTTTTTGAACGATTTTCCATTAATTATTTGTGATTAACCAAATTGACACAGGCAAATTGAAAAATCACAACTTAGATAGAGGAGACTAACTGGTGATTGTCAACGCAACACAAAAAGGTTGGGAAATCATTTATCACCGCGCTCATGCTTTGCTAGCTGCTCAATTGGCAGGACAATGGCGACGGCAAAATGCACCAGCACGTATTTATGAGACGATCGCGGCAATTTCCCATCATGATGATTTAGAGAAAGAATGGGAAGGGAATCATCTGACTGAAAAGGGAGCGCCACTAGATTTCACCTTAACTCCACCAGGTGTTGGGTCTATTAAACCATTGGCAGATTCCATAAAGAATGCTCGTTACCGGGGACGGTGGGTAACTTTATTAACTTCAATGCATACGAGTCGGTTGAATGAAGGAAAACGAGGTCAATCAAAAGAATTAGACGAATTTCTTGATGAACAACGGCAAAACCAGCAACGTTGGCGTAAGGAACTGGGTATCCCCAAGGAAGAAGTAGATGCAGCTTATGCATTTATGCAGTGGTGCGATCGCCTTTCACTCATCCTCTGTATGCAGGAACTACCAGCCGATGAACGGTTTTTAGAAATTAGTAAGGGCCCAGACGAGCAACGCTATGATATAAAGCAGTTTGCAGATGGCTTAGTTACTGTCAAACCTTGGCCGTTTGAAAATGATCGCTTTACTGTCAATGTCGAAGCCTGTGATCTAGAACAGCTAAAATTTGAGAACAACGACGAACTAACCGAAGCACTTCAAAAAGCTCCAATTAAGGTACTGGAGTGGACTTTTGTCAAAAGTTAGATATGTAGCAAAGTGCTGAGTGCTAACTATTGACTATTGACTGGTAAGCCAATTAAAAAGCGCCTGGAAGTGTTGCCTTGTTTCCACTTCAGACGCTTTCTACTTTTAACCCTACTCCTCACACAATTAGAGAATATACTCGTTTTCTTGAATATTGAGTATATTATGTGACAGTTTACCAACTGGACAATTTTTGTACCTAAATTAAAAAGCGCCTGGGAGTGTTGCCGTGTTTCCACCCCAGACGCTTTTTATTTTCAACTTGCTCCTCACACACAACAGTATATTATCACCTCTTTCATAAAATGGCAAATATTTTAGATAAAGTTTTGTAAATTACCAATTTCTGCACGCAAATTAAAAAGCGCCTGGGAGTGTTGCCGTGTTTCCACCCCAGACGCTTTTTATTTTTAACTTGCTCCTCACACACAACTGAAGAATATCACTTATTGTCTTCTACAGTAAGTAGTATGAGTGACACTTTATGAACTGCACCATCTTATACTCTTTTACTATGCTGATACTAGTAGGCAGCAGGGGTGCAGGGGTGCAGGGGTGAAAGAATTTGTACCAGTAATTAAGTGAAATGGCATCAGGTACAGTTATCAGTCATCAGCCATCAGCCTAGTGTAAAAAGTGACGTACACCCGTTAACAACATCACTAAACCCAGTTCATTAGCAGTTTTGATGACTGTTTGATCCCGTACACTACCTCCTGGTTGAACAATGGCTGTAATTCCTGCTGCTGCTGCTGCTTTGACTGAATCATCAAAGGGGAAAAATCCATCGCTGGCTAGAATTGCACCTTTGGCTTTTTCTCCAGCTTGTTCTAAAGCGATTTTAACTGAGCCGACCCGATTCATTTGCCCAGCACCTACACCTAGCGTAGTGCGATCGCTTGTCACTACGATCGCATTTGATTTCACATGTTTGCAAACTTTCCAGGCAAACAGTAATTCTGCTAACTCTTCTGGAGTGGGTTGACGTTCGGTGGCGACTTGCCATTGACTAGTGTCAGCGATCATATCATCACTAGCTTGGACAAGGAAACCGCCTGCGATCGCTTTGACTGTTTCTTTGGGGCCACTGCTCAAATCTGGTAAAGTCAAAACTCGCACGTTGGATTTTTTGGCAAGAATTTCTTGCGCTGCTGCATCACAACTTGGTGCAACCACACATTCTAAAAATGTTTTGGTTAACTCGCTAGCGGTAGCAGCATCAATCTCACGGTTGAGGGCAACAATACCACCAAAGGCGGAAGTCGAATCTGCATTGAAAGCTTTTTGATAAGCTTCTACAATAGTGTTGCCTAGTGCTGTACCGCAAGGATTTGTGTGTTTGATAATTGTGGCTGCGGGGGTATCAGTGAACTCAGAAATTATGCGGCGTGCAGCTTCTAAATCAACTAAGTTATTGTAACTAAGTTCTTTGCCTTGGAGTTTGGTTGCAGCTGCCCATCCTGTGGGGGTAGTACCAGTTTGATACCAGGCGGCGGGTTGATGAGGGTTTTCACCGTAGCGCAGAGATTGCAATTGTCTGCCGCTCAGGTTGTAGTTTTGTGTGCCTGCGAGGTAGGATGCGATCGCTTGGTCGTAACTAGAAGTATGCAAAAATCCTTTTAAAGCAGCTTTCTGGCGAAACTCTAAAGACGCTTCGCCGTTGTTTTGCCGCAATTCTTGCAAATACTCGTCATACTGAGCCGGATCGCATAATACTGTCAAATGTGCGAAATTTTTCGATGCAGCGCGTAGCATAGCAGGGCCGCCGATATCAATTTGTTCAACGGCTTGGGCTAATGTCACCCCTGGTTTAGCAATAGTTTCCTCAAAAGGATAAAGATTTACTACCACCAAATCAATCGGGCGAATTTGGTTATTTTCTAAATCTGTGATATCTTGCGGGACATCTCGCCTTGCCAAAATTCCGCCATGAATGCGGGGATGTAGCGTTTTGACTCGTCCACCTAAAATTTCTGGTGAACCTGTGTAATCTGCAACTTTGGTGACAGGTAAACCCGCATCTTTAAGGGCTTGGGCTGTTCCCCCACTGCTGATTAAATCAAAGTCAAATTCTTCAACCAAGCTACGGGCTAAGTCAATTAAATTAGTTTTATTAGATACACTCAGCAGTGCTAGACGCGCCATGACTCAATTCCTCAAATTTAGGCTAGAAGCGAAGGATCTCAAGTTTTGCATAAGCTTTGGTTCACTTCAAGACCATGAGGAATAATTATCTGGTTATCACTTTTCTCTATTAAGACTGCTAGAGATGGCAGGTATAGGACTCACATTTAATTTTTGAAATCTTATACGTAAGGTGCGTTACGCTGCGCGATAACACACCCTACAGATACTATTAATACTCTTACAGGTGGCAGATATTGTGCCAAGTCAACATCTATTGTTCCTCTTCTTCTTCATATTCCATCATATCTAATTCACTTATATGATTAATATATTCTTCATGATAGTCTCGCTGCTCTAGGAGCCTGTCTACTCCATCAAGATTAATTTTTTGTAGTAAATCTCTTGCTAATTTCATACCTGTTTTATTCATTATCAGAGTTTTTCTACTGTTTGATAGTTCTAATAATCCTTCCGCTACTAAAGCATTGATTATCTCAAAATCAAATCCATTCCAAAAGCTAATGCCAGTAAAATTTTCTTTAGACTCTTGATGAGTTTTAAGGTAGCAATTGTGTTGATCTCCACCCGACAGGTATATAATCATTAGATATAAAGGTTTCATTACTGTGTAATGTTCCAGAAAAATTAAGAATTTTTCTTGTTGCATTTCAAAGTTATCTGCAAGATTACAAGCTTGACTGTATGCGTCTCCTTGAGTATTATAAAACCAAACAGTTTGTAGTAATTCTTTATCTTTAGTACACTCTGCTAGAAATTTTTTGCTAAATGTTGTATTTGATTCTGGAAGTTGAAAGACAGTGATTTTCCATCCTTTTCTGTTTTTACTGAATATTTCCTTTTTGCTTGCCAGTAATCTTTGCTCTTCTGCTTGCTCTTTAGCTTTCTTCTCTAACAACAGTCGTTCACGTTCAGCTTTTTCTCTAGCCTGTTTGCTTTCATAAGCATCATCAGGAATATTTAGCTGTTTATTAACCTCTGCCCAGAATTCACTATCTTTCGCATATAGTCTTTTTTAGTCAAGCTATCAATAAATTCTTGACCACAGAGGTGAATAGCATTTTTTTTCAATGCTGGGGAGTCAGTGAATGCTTCAAAATTTTCCTTATGCATTTTGCTTTTTTAAAAAATAAAATTTACATGAAAGTAAATTATAAATTAATATTTTTATTTAATGAATTTTAATTAAATTTTGACTAGATACAGGACTTCTATTTGATTCAAAAAAATTCAGTACAACTCAACAAGGGTTCTTTCCTATTCCCTACTCCCTACTCCCTACTCCCTGCCTACGCAAGTAAGTTCAAAAATCAAAGCACACTGCTATATTTTCCCAAGTATACACAATCATCCTGACAGCGATAATATTTACTAAAAGAGTTAGATTTTTAGGAGTAAGCCTCTGTCTTTGCAATTCATTACCTTCCCCCCCTCAACTTCTCAACCTCCCGTCGGACTAATAGTCACTTTACACGGTTGGGGAGCTAATGCTGAGGATGTCGCATCTTTATTACCTTTTTTCAGATTGCCTGAATATCAGTTTATATTTCCGAATGCACCTTATCCTTATCCCTATTCGGCTATAGGGAGGGCGTGGTACGACTTGAGGACGGAAAATATGTTTGAAGGTTTGGCAGAAAGTCGGCAACAGTTAATAGATTGGTTGCAATCTTTGGAAGGTTCTACTGGTGTGCCATTATCACGCACAATTTTAAGTGGCTTTTCTCAAGGTGGAGCTATGACTTTGGATGTAGGGTTAATGTTGCCCCTAGCAGGTTTAGTTGTGATGAGTGGATATTTGCATCCAGATGTGGAAACGACAGCTAAAAGTACTTTGCCACCGACTTTGATTATGCATGGTACTAAGGATGAAGTTGTGCCGCTGCAAGCTGCCATCAAAGCACGCGACACTATAAAATCTTTAGGTGTTGCGACGGAATACCATGAATTTGATATGGGACATGAAATTAGTCCACAAATGTTAGAGGTGCTACGAAATTTTGTTGTGAATGCAATTGGTTAGTCACAGTTGCAACTTTTTTTTAAATTCAGGTAAAAATCCTAAAAATTTTTACGAAATTCATGCCCTCTAGTGAGTAATATAGATTGGGTGGCTGCGTCAAGCGCAACTCAATCCATGCTGGGTGCGAATGCTGCATAAGGGAGGGGCAAGCATTATGAAAACTCTAAGCATTTCCAAAAAAGAAATTGCTGCCATGACACCAACAGAGGTGGAAGAGCTGGCGAATCGTTTGGAACTCGATAATTACAGCAATGCTTTTGAGGGTTTAAATGATTGGCATCTATTGCGCGCGATCGCTTTTCAGCGTCCGGAGTTAGTTGAACCCTATGTGTACCTCTTAGATTTAGAACCCTACGACGAAGCATAAAGATTTTGGATTTTAAATTTGAGATTTTGGATTGTGGTTGACTGGCTAAAATTAGAGATTATCGGGGTTAATGTATCACTCGCTTGATCCAAAATTGCCAATGCAATCTCCCTTAAATCCAAAATCTCAAATCCCAAATCTAAAATTGCCAAGGGTTCTGATTGGCGTAGGCGGTGGTATCGCCGCCTACAAAGTTTGTGAGGTGGTTTCGACGTTGTTTAAAGCTGGGGTGGAAATTAGAGTTATTCTCACTCGTTCAGCGCAAGAGTTTATCACACCTCTGACTTTAGCCACCCTATCCCGTCACGCTGCATACACAGATGATCATTTCTGGCAACCAATTCACTCGCGTCCGCTGCATATTGAGTTGGGTGAATGGGCAGATATGATGCTAATCGCACCTTTAACTGCTAATACTTTAGCCAAGTTAGCCTACGGCATGGCTGACAATTTACTCACAAATACTGTACTGGCTTCCACTTGTCCGGTGCTGTTAGCGCCAGCCATGAACACAGATATGTGGGAACAACAGGCGGTGCAGCGAAATTGGCATCAACTATTGACAGATAGCCGATATCATGGTAATGGTACAGCATCGGGGTTGTTGGCGTGCGATCGCGTCGGTGCTGGAAGAATGGCAGAACCCCCTGAGATTATTTCTCACATCCAATCGCTGTTACACACTCAAGGTAAGCGAGATTTAGCTGGGAAGCGAGTGTTAATTAGTGCTGGGGGAACGCGAGAATATCTTGACCCAGTTCGGTTTATTGGCAATCCTTCCACGGGTAAAATGGGGTTGGCTTTAGCACAGGCTGCATTCCATCGAGGGGCAAGTGTGACTTTGGTACATGGGCCTGCCAGTTGGGATGTACCATTAGGAGTACAAGGAATTTCTATCATCAATGCAGAACAAATGCAGCAGGTAATGCTGGAATATTTACCTGATGCTGCTGTGATTGTCATGTCGGCGGCTGTGGCGGATGTTAAGCCCAGAGACTATAGTACAGAGAAATTAGCCAAGCGATCGCTCCCCCAAGCCTTACCCCTAGAACCTGTACCGGATATTGTCGCCCAATTAGGACAGCTGAAACAACCGCATCAATGTTTAATTGGGTTTGCAGCACAAACAGGAGATATTGTCACGCCAGCTAATGAAAAGTTGCAGAATAAGAAGTTGGATTTTATTGTTGCTAATCCCATCGATCAACCTGATAGTGGTTTTGGTAGTGACAACAATCAAGCAATATTTTTAGATTCGCATGGGCGTAAGGTAGAAATTGCACCTTGTTCTAAGTTGCAAATGGCGCATCATTTATTTGATTTTGTTGTTAGTGGAGAAATATAACAATCCTAGATGAGTTGTGAAGACCTCTTAGATAAATCTTTTTTGCCTCACGCAAAGACGCTAAGGTGCAAAGAAAAGAGCGCTAATAGCTACTTTTGCAAGAGGTTTATTGTTTGACAATTGCTTACAAAAAAACTCCCTCAGCAATTGTGAGGGAGGTTTGAGAAGGAGTATTTGAACTATGCAGGGTTGGGTTGGTATCTGCTTTGCAGTAGTTGGATAACCGCAGCTTTTTCTAAAATCCCGACTAGCACACCGTTATCACGAATTACAGGAAGTGCTGACAATTTTTGTTGTTCGAGTAGCTGCACTACTTCTAACAGCGGTTGAGTTGATTTGACTGTGGTAGATTGGGCAATAGGTCGCATAACTTCTTTAATTTGAGTTGATGACCACTGTGTTGTAGGAATGGTTCTTAAGTCATCAACTGCGATCGCACCTACCAATTGTCCATTATTATCTGTGACTAAGAATTTACGCCAGTCTTGGCTATTTAATATCCGCTCATCAGCAAATTCTCTCAGGCTGAGGTTTTCAGATACGATTGGGCTATTGACTGTTACAGCGTCTTCTGCTGTCAAACCTGTGAGTTGTTCTTGTACTCTCGCATATTGAGCTGCATTACCAGCATTTTGTAGCAAGAAGAAACCGACTAACAAGTTCCAAATATTAGCAAAGCTACCAAAGAACAGTAGGGGAAGTAAGCCAGAAGTAACAGCTACCCAGCCAAAGATTTGCCCAACTCGACTAGCGAAGGTTACACCTTTGTAAGGATTGCCTGTAATTTTCCAAACTAGGGCTTTGAGGATATTACCACCATCCAAGGGTAAACCAGGAATTAAGTTAAACAACGCTAGTGCCAAGTTTACAGAAGCTAGGACACCGAGAATTGCAGCCAATGGGCCGGATGCAGCAGTGGTAACACCAATGACTGTAATGATACCGCATAGTATCAGGCTAACCAAGGGGCCTGCGATCGCTACCCAAAAAGCCTCCGCTGGGGTTTCTGACTCTTTTTCTAAGCTTGCTAAACCACCAAATATAAATAGTGTGATTGATTTAACATCAATTCCCTGGCGAATTGCCACGAAACTGTGTCCTAATTCATGGGCGACGACAGAGGCAAACAACGACAACGCTGTGATTAATCCTAGTACCAATGCCAATCCCCCAGATAGTTGAGGAAATTGCACCGCTAGTCCGCTGCTATAACTCCAAGTCACCAAGCCCAGAACTAAAAACCATGACGGGTGGATATAGAAGGGAATTCCGAAGAGATTACCAACGCGAATTGTGCCATTCATGTCGTTCACCTTTGATTTCATCTGCGAGAGATTTGCTTTTGTTGCTCTCGATGTTTTTAGTGTAACGAAATGTTAAGCAATTTTAATCTTACTAACGGTCGTGGTGTCCGTCCGTGAAGGTACGGTTATTGGGAATATGTTGTAAAACATTGAGTTTGCATGTTAAGGCTGATGCGGGGATAAGGGGGATGAGGGGGATGAGGGGGATGAGATTGAGCATGAATTCAGGAACTTATACAAATATGCAAGTTTCTTGTATTCCTGATGGACATTCACTTGAACTGTAAGATTTAATCAAAATAATCTGAGCAGTCGGGATTGTGTGAGAAGGAAACTGATGAACAAAATTATACTTAGCTTGCTTTCTACGCCTGTGCTGATTAGCTCACTCCTCTCTATGGGAGCAATATTTAATCAAGCACAAGCGACAGAACCAAAAGCAAAAAGCACAGATAAACTATCCTGTGTACGTAATTATCATAAAGTTGGTTTTGTATGTGCTAGGGCTTCAGTATTAGCTCAAATTCCTAGCAATCAGACTGAGGTTGAGTTTTCTAACGATGATGTTCCCATGCTAGAGTTCAACGTCGAAGAAAGCGAAATGGCAGTCACCCTATTTAACTGTGACTGCCCGGCTTGTATAAATTCCTTACGACAGATGCGTAACATGGCCCCATTGGTTTATTAGAATCTACGCTGCAAACAACATCCACAACCAGGGAGATGCGGGGGGATGAGGGAGATGAGGGAGATGAGGGGGATGAGGGGGAAAATACTAACTCTTAACTCCTAACTCTTAACTCCTAACTCTTAACTCAGCACTCAGCACTCAGCACTTTGCTATAAACACTGGCGTGCAAAACAAAGACTTTTTGACTATTGACCGTTGACTAATGACTAATCACTAGAAAGTAATGATTCAATAGATTTAGTGAAGTATTGTGGAGAAACATAAATGTTTGCAGTGATAGCTTATATTGGCTTCTTG
>NZ_JAECZC010000020.1:16441-85580 GCF_016056305.1 Amazonocrinis nigriterrae CENA67
TTTAATTCATTAAATAAATACTGAATGGCAGCTTTCAAAGCTTCTGTCATATAGCCTTTACCTTGTTCAGCCTCTGCAAGGCTATATCCTACATAGCAAAAGTGAGCAGAACCGCGAACAAAATTATTAAAATTAATGACTCCGATAATTTCTTGAGGGTTTCTTCTGAGAAAAATAAATAGTTTTAATGATTGGTCATGTATAAATTCCAAAAAACTATTTTCGAGATTATATTGCCAGTACTCTTCTGTGAAGAATTTATCAACCCAATTAGGATAAAATGGAGTCAGGTAAGTTTTATTTTCATTAAAATATTTGAGAATTTGGGGTATGTCTTCTTGAATTCCTATTCTTAATAAAAGACGTTTGCTTGTAATTAAGGGCAGTTCTGATTTCATAAAATACTTAATGACACTAATGTTCTTTATTCACACTTTTTCAAGCTTTTAACTTTTCTCATACCTGCTGCATGTGGCTGAAACTTTTTGTCAAAAACAGTAAAGTTGTCATAGCAGGAGTTATCAAGAGCAGCATTTGCTAGATTTGCACCAAATAAATCTGAACCACGCAAATCAACATGGCTAAGATTAGTACCTTGCAAGTTGGCAAACCTTAAATTCATACCTTGCAAGTTAGCATGTGTAAGATTTGCTCCTAAAAGTATAGATGGTTGTTTATTAGATTTTATCTTGAGTAGATTTGCATCTTGCAAAAACATCACTACGTAACGTTTACGCCCAGGATCTAATTCTTGTAAAACTGCCTGAGTCATTGCTCGAAAAATAGCTGAGTTATCTTTAATTTTTTGAGGATTATCTTCTAAAATTACCTCTGTCATTGTCTTGAGGTAATCAGAGAGAAGAGCTTGCCGAGAATAATCAGCAGTTAATTCGATATTTCCTGAAAATCTTGGTAATTGATAGATTGGCTGTTTGAAGCCATTGGAAATATTTCCTAACAGCAACATCAAAAAGATGATTACAGCAATCAAAGCCCCGACAATAGGCGCGATCGCGCCCTGACGAATTTCATGTGAGATAATAATTGTCTTGAAGATTTCTATAGCTCTCACAAAGTAGCTACTCACAGTTGTCGATTTTGTAGCAGGAGCAGGCAATTTCACAATTTCGTGACGCTGTGTATCCATCGTTTTAGCAAAATTCCAGTGAAAATGTAACGCAGTTTACAGAAATGTGATGAGTTTTGCCTACACTTAATAAATTTTACAGCAATTATTCTTGCTAGATCAGCATCTTCCCATGAGAAAGTTCAGCTTAATGAGTATGGAAGCGTGGCAGAGATTTGAGGTGAGTATTTTTACAGTCAATCTGCCATACAAGCAAAATCTTGATAAGCTGTTCTCTAATATCTACAGCGCTAGGATTAGAGTCAATCAGTAGTAAAACGCTGCGGGGCGGTACAACTTCTTAAAAATTGCTCTATGCCAACGCTGTACTTCACGAAAGACAACAAGCAGACAGCTGTTGATAAATTCAGTTTACAAGAAGGATAGTGATGTCGGGAATACGCTACGATTGGCAGCAAGCAGAGATCCGCGCAATATACGATCAGCCATTGCTAGAGCTTATTTATCAAGCTGCTAGCATTCATCGTCAATATCATGACTCAACAAAAATACAAGTCTGTAAACTCATTTCTATTAAAACAGGAGGCTGTCCAGAAGATTGTAGCTACTGTGCCCAATCTTCGCGTTATAAAACAGAGGTGAAACCGCAAGCACTTCTAGAAAAAGAAACTGTAGTCAGCATTGCCCAAACTGCTAAACAGCAAGGTGTGAGTCGCGTCTGCATGGGTGCTGCTTGGCGCGAGGTGCGGGATAATTCTCAATTCGAGACAGTCTTAGAAATGGTCAGAGAAGTGACCGACATGGGTTTGGAAGTATGCTGTACTCTGGGAATGCTAACCACAGACCAGGCAAAGCGCTTAGAAGCAGCTGGACTGTACGCTTATAACCATAATTTAGATACTTCTCAAGAATATTACAGCACGATTATTACCACTAGGACTTATGGCGATCGCCTGCATACAATTGACAATGTTCGTCAGACAAATGTAACTGTCTGTTCCGGCGGTATCCTGGGTTTGGGTGAAACTGTAGACGACCGCATAGGGATGTTACACACCCTATCAAACCTACAACCGCATCCTGAATCTGTACCAATTAATATTCTTTCCCAAGTACCAGGTACACCATTGGAAAATCAGCCTGATGTTCCCATTTGGGATATAGTACGGATGATTGCCACAGCACGTATTTTAATGCCAGTTTCCGACGTGCGTCTCAGTGCTGGTAGGGCTAGACTATCCCAAGTTGAACAAGCTTTGTGCTTTATGGCAGGGGCAAATTCTATTTTTTCTAGTGACGACAACAAAATGTTAACTGTCACTACTCCTTGCCCAGATTACAATGCTGACCGAGAAATGCTCAATTTACTCGGCTTAGAAATGCGTCCCCCTTCCCAAAGACCTGAAAAGGTGGTGAGTCCCGCTGTTGTGGGGTGATGGGGTGCAGGGGGGATGGGGGGAATAAGAACTGACAATTGACAACTTTAAACCTTATTAGCTTAATATCAATTAATATTGGTTAATTATTTGTATTTACTGGCAAATTCTAGCCTTTTGTAGGAATTATATTCTTTACAACTTTAGCTTGAATTTTTACTTTACATAGCTATACATAAATGGTTTAGTTAATCATTTATTTTTTCACATTTCTTATAACTATATAGGTTTACTGACTGTTAGACTGTAAAGCGCAATCAGCCTAGGAAAAAGCTGAGGAAAGTGACTGAACTGACCTATCAACAGCTAGCTTTCTTAAAAATCCTTATTGGATAGAGATGGGAGATTTTAAATTAGATTAACTATAATAAACTTGGTGAACGAAGAGGTATAAAACTTAGAGTATTCATCGTTACCAGTTCGGGATTTATGAATTTTTTGCCTCTATACATAGATCAACTTAGTACACAATAACATCTAAGTAGTGTGGTAAACCAATAGGTAAGAAAACCTATATATTCTACTTTTGATGCTCCCAGATAACAGAGGAGAATTTGATGACCATAGACTTCCAATTGCCAAATATTAATGTAACTAGCTTAAAAGAAGCTCCAATTCATCTTTTTAAGCAAATTCAGCCTCATGGAGTGCTTTTAGTTTTGGAGGAACCTGAACTAAAAATATTACAGATTAGCAATAATACATGGAATATTTTCGGCATTAAGCCTGAAAATCTGTTGCAAACAAAACTAGAGGAATTACTCGACCCCTTCCAAGTTGAGACTATTAAAGCAGCCTTATTTGAAGGCAATCTGGAATATATCAATCCTACAAAAATTTGGGTAAGAAAAAAAGGTGATGACTACGCAGTATTTGATGCCGTTTTTCACCGCAATTCGGAAGGAATTTTGATTCTAGAATTAGAACCAGCTTTTTCTCGTGAAAATATTCCATTTTTAAGCTTTTATCATCTAGCAAAAGCTTCCATTAACCAGCTAGAAAAAACCTCAAATATTCGTGAATTTTGTCAAATAATTGTTCAAGAAGTTAGAAAAGTCACTGGATTTGACCGGGTAATGCTATATAAATTTGACGATGACGGACATGGGTCGGTCATTGCTGAAGAAAAACTAGAAAGTATGGAACCTTATCTAGGATTGCACTACCCGGAATCAGATATTCCCAAACCAGCAAGAAAATTATTTGCTTCTAATTCAATTAGATTAATCCCAGATTCTTACGCTGAACCTGTACAAATAGTACCTGCGATTAATCCGGTTAGCGATCGCCCCGTTGATTTGACTAACTCAATTCTCAGAAGTGCCGCATATTGTCACATGGAATATCTACACAATATGGGTGTGGGTGCTTCGTTGACTATCTCTTTGATTAAAGACCAAAAACTCTGGGGTCTAATTGCTTGCCATCATCAGGAACCTAAATATGTTTCCTACGAATTGCGGAAAGCGTGCGAATTTTTGGGACGAGTAATATTTGCAGAAATCTCAGCTAGAGAAGAAACGGAAGATTACGACTATCGCATGAGTTTGACACATATTCAATCACTTTTGGTTGAATACATGTCTCAAGAAGAAAACTTTATTGATGGTTTAGTTAAACACCAGCCGAATTTGCTCAATTTAACCAGCGCTCAAGGAGCAGCTGTATGTTTTGGTGAGCATTGTACAGTAATTGGTGAAACTCCCAAAGAAGAAGATTTGAATTTTTTAGTCCAGTGGCTGAAAAATAACGTTGAAGAAGAAGTTTTCTACACAGATTCTCTACCACAAATTTATCCAGATGCCGAAAGGTTTAAAAACGTCGCCAGCGGTTTATTAGCTATTCCCATTTCCCGGCGGAATTATGTTTTGTGGTTTCGACCAGAAGTAATTCAAACTGTAAATTGGGGCGGCGATCCGAATAATGCTTTTGAAGTCACCCAGTCAGACGGAAATGTACGGTTGTGTCCGCGTAAATCATTTGAATTGTGGAAAGAAACCGTCCGCTTGACCTCTTTACCTTGGCGGTCTGTGGAAGTCAAAGCAGCGCTAGAATTGCGGAAAGCTATTGTGAATATTGTGCTGCGACAAGCCGATGAATTAGCTCAGTTAGCTCATGATTTAGAACGTTCCAATGCCGAACTGAAAAAGTTTGCCTATGTCGCCTCCCACGACTTGCAAGAACCGCTCAATCAAGTAGCGAATTACGTGCAGTTATTGGAGATGCGCTATCATGAAGAACTAGACGAAGATGCCAAAGAGTTTATCAGCTATGCTGTCCAGGGAGTCAGCTTGATGCAAACCCTGATTGATGACGTGTTGGTATACTCAAAAGTAGATACGCAAGCGATCGCCTTTCAACTCACAGAAGTAGAAACAGCTTTAGAACGCGCCCTCAGCAATTTGCGACAACGCATTTTAGAAACAGGTGCCACTATCACCCATGATCCTTTACCGACTGTCATGGCTGGTAGCACGCAACTAATGCAGCTATTTCAAAACCTGATTGCTAACGCTATCAAGTTCCGCAGTGACCAACCACCACAAATTCATATCGGTGCAGAAAGGCTAGAGGATGAATGGTTGTTCTCAGTGCGCGATAATGGTATTGGCATTGACCCACAGTTTAGTGATCGTATTTTCGTTATCTTTCAACGCTTGCACACGCGCGATGAATATCCAGGCACAGGTATGGGTCTGGCTATCTGCAAAAAGATCATTGAATGCCATCGAGGCCGGATTTGGGTAGAGTCACAACTAGGAGAGGGCGCAACCTTCTACTTTACAATCCCAGTGGGAGGACGTGAGCGTGAGCGTAGAAACGGAAGAAAAACACAAAACCATCTTTTTGGTCGAGGACAATAAAGCTGATATCCGCCTCATCCAAGAAGCGTTGAAAAATAGCGTAGTACCGCACCAAGTGGTGACGGTTAGGGATGGCGTGGATGCTATGGCTTTTTTACGTCAAGAAGGCGAGTATGCTGACGCACCGCGCCCTGACCTCATCCTGCTCGATTTAAACTTACCCAGAAAGGACGGACGAGAAGTACTGGCAGAAATCAAAGCCGACCCTATACTCAAACGCATTCCAGTAGTAGTACTGACAACCTCAAGAAATGAGGATGACATTTTTTACAGCTACGATTTGCATGTGAACTGCTACATCACTAAATCTCGCAACCTCAGCCAGTTATTCCAAATTGTCAAAGGAATTGAAGATTTCTGGCTTTCTATTGTTACCCTACCATCACAGCAAGAGGATGGGGAGTAGAGAGTAGGGGAGTAGGGGATCAGGAAAGCAGGGGAAGCAGGGGAAGCAGGGGAGCAGGGGAGCAGGGGAGCAGAGATAGGGAATAATAACTCCTAACTCTTAACTCTTCACTCCCCACTCCCCACTCCCTACTCAGCACTCCCTACTCAGCACTCAGCACTCCCTACTCAGCACTCAGCACTCAGCACTCCCCACTCCCCACTCCCCACTCAGCACTCAGCACTCAAACTATGGTTGCAAGCTCAGTCAAAATCTTGTTAATTGAGGATAACCCGGCAGAAGCTAGGCTGTTGCAAGAGTTGCTGAAGCAAGCACAGTCCAAAGAGTTTAGTTTGGTTCATGTGAAGCGATTGCAAACAGCCCTCGAAGAACTCCATCAAGGCACTTATGATGTAATTCTGTTGGATTTAACTTTACCTGATAGCCAAGGATTATCATCCTTGCCGCATATAATTAGTCATGCTCCCAGCCTGCCAATTGTTGTACTCACAAATCTCAACGACGAAGAACTAGCAATTGAGGCAGTACGCCAGGGGGCGCAAGATTATTTAGTCAAGCGACAGGTAAATGTAGATGTGTTGGTTCGCTCTGTCAATTATGCGATCGAACGCAAGCAGGTTTTAGAATCATTACGTACAGTTAATCAAACGTTACAAACTAGAGTAGATGAACGAACAGCCGAATTGGTGAAAGCCAATGAACTGAACCAGTTCAAATCTGAATTTGTTTCGATGCTCTCCCATGATATTCGTAATCCCTTAAATACTATTCTCTTAGCTGCTGGATTATTGCAAAACAGCGATGATAAATTGAGCAAAGAGAAAAAACTTGATCATATACAAATCATTCGTTCAGCCATCAAAAATATGGCACAAATGTTAGATGAGGTGTCATTAATAGGTAAAGCTGATTCAGGTAAACTTCAGTTTGAACTTTGCCCTCTAGATTTGGAACTCTTGTGTCATCTATTAGTTCAAGAAGCTCAATTAACTGTAAGAGAAAAGCAATTGACTTTGGTGTTCGCCAGTTATGGAGAATTCAGCAAAGCATTATGGGATGAAAGCTTGCTACGCCACATTTTAGGTAATTTACTTGGCAACGCCATTAAATATTCACTACCAGGAGGAAAAATTCAATTTGAACTAATTGGTCAAGAAAATACAGTGACCTTCCGAATTCAAGATTGGGGAATTGGCATTTCTGAAAACGACCTAAAGCAACTGTTTCAGCCTTTCCACCGAGGAGAAAATGTTGGTAGAGTTCCTGGCACTGGCTTGGGGTTAGCAATTGTTAAAAAGTGTATTGAGGCGCACAGTGGAGAAATTTTGGTCAATAGTGAAATTGGTGTTGGTACTACGTTTACTGTCACGCTGCCTGTGATTAAGTAAGTGGGCAGGATACTTTAAAAGTATGTAACAAAAAGTTAACTAAATTGATTAGAGTGAAATTTCCTAAATAAATTTATACCATTTCACTCAATTACTGATACAAATTATTTCACGCTTGCTCCCCTACTTAAGAGTGACCAATTTGTATCAAAATTCAAGTAATAACAAGTTAGGATGATTAGTTGTAAAAAGTCCGCAGCGATCGCAACGAAGTAAAGCGTTCTCTCGAAGAAGGTTCCCGCTTTCTTAGCGTAGCAATCACAAAATCTTGGCGATTACTTAACTTCGTTCATAATGACAAATATTCATCCGAACTTGATATAAAACTGAGTTTAATCAAACAAGCGGTAATATCAAACAATTTGAGGTCATGCTAAGGTTTGTGGGCAGTAGCCCAATCCGCGAATGAAATCTTGTCGGAATATTTCAATCTCATCAGGCTGTGGTCTACCATGAGAAACTACAACAACATGATAGCGACGCATAACATTCAGTACGGATTGTCCAGCTTCCAAACTGCTCAAAGCTTGACTAATTAACTCGGTTGGGGAGTAAACAATTCCTAATTCACCTAAGAAAGCTCTAATATCCTTATCCTTTTTCACAGGAATAGAGGATTTCATTTTGACGTTGACTACCCAGCCATCGAATTGGCTGATGACAGTAATAAATTTAACAGGAAGACCATTGTTACTAAAATATTCAACAACTCGCAGTGTAAGACTAGCATTGGCCAGACAGTAGAGGTATTGCATAATTACGAAAGCAGATTTGTGACTTTCTCAAAATAATCCTTAAATCTAAAGATTTTGTGAGGATTTTTATTTTTTACAGCAAAAATAATTAAGTAATATTAATAGGACTTACGCAACTGGCAGACTAATAAATAAAGCTTAGGGTTGTCAAACGTCCACAGTTAATAGTTTGGTAGGGTGCGTTATGGACAATAGTCCTAACGCACCGTCACAGATTTGTGGTGTCGTACGCTGGCGCGTCAAGGCTAAAATTAGGCTTAAAAACCTTAATTTTTCGTTCTTTATCAAGAAGGTTAGAGCCACCTCTCCGCGTCGGAGCGAAAAGTCTGAGCGGAGGCTTTCTCCGTAGAAGCCTTGCGGTGAGGGAGTCGCAATCTTGGCGGTGAGGCAGTCCGGTCTTGGGGTTTCCCCAAGTGGAGGAACTGCCGAACCCGTAAGGGTTCCCGTCGATTGCGTTAGCGCAGCGATCTTCGACGCAGGAGCGTCACTCCCGAACCCGTTCGGCGAAGCCGTTCTCGAAGAGTAGGGCTTGCCGCAGGCATCAGAACTTTTCAAGACAGAGGGGTTGGGGAGAGGTTCATCGAACTCACGTATACTTTAAGTTAAAAGTCAAGGAAAAAATCAAGGTTTTTGGAGGACAATTTTTGCCAAAAATAAAGTAGCTTGACCATGCAAATAATCTGCGCTTTGATAGCAGATATATCATAAGCATCTCCTTTGGATGCAGCATATGAAAATTTTGTTGGTAGAGGATGACGTATTATTGAGTACGGCATTGAAAGAGTTGTTGACTGCAAATGGTTATAGTATCGACATAGCAAGCAATGGAGAGACTGGGCTAGATCTGGCGATGTCGGTTGAATATGACTTAATTTTGCTGGACTGGCTAATTCCAAAACTAGATGGCATCAGCCTATGTCGGCAACTGCGATCGCATGGCTACAGCAAACCAATTCTACTGCTAAGTGGGAAAAATTCTAATGCAGATATTATTGCGGGGTTAGATGCAGGAGCAGATGATTACGTCATCAAGCCATACAACCCGGAAGCATTACTAGCAAGAATTCGCACGTTGTTGCGACGGAGTGGGGTAAGTGCATCATCCAGAATTAGTTGGGGAAATCTCTGTTTAGACCAAAGTACTAGTAGAGTCACTTATAATCAACAAGAAATTCCACTAACGGCAACAGAATATAAACTGCTGGAATTGTTTTTGCAACATCCAGATCGTATCTTTAGTCGTGGGGTGATTCTAGACCGGCTTTGGGGATTTGACGATGCACCGACTGAAAATGCAGTGACAACTCATATTAAAGACTTGCGGAAGAAACTTAAAGCAGCAGGTTTGGTAGAAGAAATTCTAGAAACAGTGTATGGCATGGGCTATCGCATCAAAGCTGCACCTGAGCGCTTTACCTCCGTTGTGGAAACGAATCAAGATGCGAAACACGAAAAGAAAAAATCAGCACCCGTAAGTATGACTTCTGTAAATCGGGTGCTGGAGCGATACCGTAATTCCTTTGCGGAACAAGTTGCAGTGCTAGAGCAAGCAAAAACTGCACTATTGGCGGGGAATTTAAACGAACAGTTACAGCAGCAAGCATTGCATGAAGCCCATAAGCTAGCAGGCTCGATGGGTTCATTCGGTTATCCAGAGGGTTCAAGACTAGCAAAAACAGTAGAGCATTTGCTGCTGGAAAATTCCCCCCTCTCACGAGAGCAAATTTCTCATTTCTCGCAACTGATAACAGCATTACACCAAGAGTTAACCGAGCCTGGTGTCAGTTCCAGCGCTGAAAGTATCTCGATCAAACAAACTTACCGTTTGTTAGTCATCGATGATGATGATACCCTGACAGAGCGGTTGCAGCTAGAAGCTGATTCATGGGGTATGCGAATTAAGGTTGCACCAAATATAGCAACAGCTAGATCGCGTCTCGACTTAGCAACTCCTGATGTCGTTTTACTGGATTTAAGTTTTCCTCAAACAGAAGAAGATGGATTAACACTATTAACAGAACTAGCACAGCACCACCCAAATATTCCGGTGATTGTGTTTACAGGACGAGATACCCTAAAAGACCGACTGGCAGTATCGCGTTTGGGAGCTAGACAATTTTTGCACAAGCCTGCAACAACAAAGCAGATTTTTCAAGCCATTGCTAGGGTTCTACCTCAACGCCAAACTTCAGAGGCCAAAGTATTAATTGTAGATGATGACCCTGTAATGCTAACTGGATTATCGGCATTGTTAACGCCTTGGGGGCTAGAGGTAACAACTCTTTCGCAGCCACAGCATTTTTGGGAAGTGCTGATTGCAACATCACCAGATTTAGTAGTGCTAGATCTAGAAATGCCCATAGTTAATGGTCTAGACTTATGTCAAGTTGTGCGCCAGGATGCCCAATGGGGAAATTTACCTGTTTTAGTGGTGACAGCACATACTGATGCAGAATCCCTCCAGCAGGCTTTCGCATCTGGAGCCGATGATTTCATTACCAAGCCAGTGTTAGGGCCGGAACTTGTGACACGGGTACTGAGCCGCATCAAGCGAGTGCGTAGCCATGCAGCAGGTTCTCGTCAGACATCGCGTGAAAAATAGGGAGTAGGGAGTAGGGAGTAGGGAGAGAGGAAAGGGATGAGGCTTTACCAGCGATTTTTACCCTTTGGAGTTGCAATTGCCTCGACGGTGATTGCTCTATTGTTATCACTCTGGCTAGAAGTGCTTATCTCTCGGACTATTGGTGCTTTTTTTTATATTGCTATTATTGTCAGCACTTGGTACGGCGGTTTTCATCCAGGAATATTTGCAGTTTTTCTGTCAACATTGGCACTTGAGCATTTCTTTATTCCCTTTGAACATCAACTTTGGATTGAACAACTAGAGAATTTATTACGGTTAAGTATTTTCTTAATGGTTGCCTTGACGATTAACCTACTGACTAGTAATCTGCAACACGGTCAACAGAAGATTAAAAAACTTAGCCAACAACTAGCTCAGGAAAATGCTAAGCAACTGCAGATGGCTCTGTCAGCGGCGCAGATGGGAATGTGGGACTGGGATATTTTAACAGGAGAAATCAAGTGGTCGCCAGAACACGAGCAGTTATTTGGCTTGGCTGTTGGTAGCTTTGATGGCAAATACGAAACCTTTGCAACTTACTTGCATCCTGACGATCGCGAATCAGTAACTCAGGCAGTAAAACAAGCACTACAAACTCATAGTATTTACCAACATGAGTATCGCATTATTTGGGCAGATGGTAGCATCCATTGGCTTGAGGGACGAGGGCAGGCGTTTTATAACGAAGCGGGTCAGCCTGTCCGTATGACGGGAACTGTCATGGCGATTGACGATCGCAAGCAAGCTCAAATAACCCTACAACAGCAGCTTGAGCAACAACGGTTAGTGATGGATATGACAGTGCGTATCCGCCGATCGCTTGATTTACAAAACATCCTACAAACCACTGTAGATGAAGTGCGGCAGTTTCTCAATTGTGATCGCGTGATTATTTTCCAATTTTCTCCTGATTGGAGTGGCACTGTAGTTGTTGAATCTGTTGGTGCTAATTGGACAGCTATACTATCTACCAATATCTATGATCCTTGCTTTAGCACAGAATACATTGAACCCTTTAAACAAGGTTTAGTTACTGCCAAATCTGATATTTATACTGCTGGTATCGGCTCTTGCCATATTGAACTTTTGGCAAGTTTCCAAGTGAGGGCTAATTTAGTTGTGCCGATTTTGAATAGAAATGAATTATGGGGGTTATTGATTGCTCATCACTGCGTAGCTCCTCGTGAATGGCAATCAAGAGAAATTGAACTGCTGCGCCAGTTAGGGGAACAGGTGAGCATTGCTATCCAGCAAGCAGGTTTGTTTGAACAAGTACAAACTGAACTAACAGAACGCAAACAAGCAGAACTAGCCTTGCAACAACTGAATGCTGAACTTGAGCAACGGGTAGCCGAGCGAACAACACAACTAGCCCAAACCAACGATCGCCTGATACAAATGGTGATACAGCAGCAGCAAACCCAACTCATTCTTACAGAACAGGCGCAATTATTGGATCTGGCACACGACACCATTATCTGCCGCAACTTAAACGGGTTGATCAGCTTTTGGAATGAAGGAGCCGAATATATGTACGGCTGGAAAAAAGCTGAAGCATTGGAACAAATCTCTCATATCCTCCTGAAAACTCAATTTCCTCAACCATTGACAGAAATTGCAGCGAAACTGTTAGAAAAGGGTTACTGGGAAGGAGAACTAATCCATTTCAGACGGGACGCTCGACCTATTAATGTAGCTAGTCGTTGGGTGTTACAAAAAGACAATTCTGGTAAACCGATTAAGATCCTAGAAATCAACAATGACATTACCGAGCGTAAACAAGCAGAAGCAGCTTTACAGCAGTATGTACATGAAGTTGAGGATCTGTACAATAATGCACCTTGTGGTTATCACTCTTTGGATGCAGAGGGTAATTTTATCCGGATTAACGATACAGAACTTCAATGGCTAGGATATAGCCGTGATGAAATCTTTCACAAGAAGTTTTTAGATATTGCCACCTCTGAGGGGAAACAAGTATTTCAGGAAAACTTTCCCAAGTTTAAGCAGCAGGGTTGGGTTAATAATCTGGAGTTTGAAATTGTCAGCAAAGATGGTACAACTCGGTGGGTAAGCGTGAATGCTACAGCAATCAAAGATCAAGCAGGCAATTTTGTTATGAGTCGCTCAACATTATTTGATATTAGCGATCGCAAACAGGCAGAAAAAGCTCTGCAACAATATGAGCGCATCGTATCTAGTACAAAAGATGGCATTGCACTGATAAATCGTAATTACATATATCAAATCGTTAATCAAGCTTATCTGGACTGGTGCAACAAAATTGATACCGCAGTTTTAGGACATTCTGTGAGGGATGTTTTAGGCGAAAATTTATTTGATAACTTCGTCCAGCCTCGGTTAGATAGATGTTTAGCTGGAGAGATTATTCAGTATGAAAGATGGTTTGACTACCCCAATTTAGTGCCGCAATTTCTGAGCGTTACTTATACGCCTTATCGTGAAACAGACGGAAGCATTTCCGGCGTTATTGTTAGCCTGCGCGATTTAACTCGACTGCAACAGGCAGAACAAATGCTGGAACTTCAAGCTGTGATCACCCGCAACATGGCGGAAGGCATTTGCTTAGTAAGAGCCGATAACGGAGTCATTGTTTATGCCAATCCGAAATTTGAGCAGATGTTTGGCTATGACTCTGGCGAACTCAACAGTCAGCACGTTTCAATTGTCAACTATGCCACTGAATTTGTAACTGCTGAAGATGTAAATCAAGCCATTCGCTCTGCTGTCTTTCAAAAGGGTGAAGCCACATACCAAGTCCATAATATTAAAAAAGATGGAACTCCATTTTGGTGTAGTGCCACAACTTCTGTATTCCAGCATCCTGAATATGGTAATGTTCTGGTGGCAGTTCAGCAAGATATCACTGACCGCAAACAGACTGAAGATGCTTTACGCGAGAGTGAAGAAAAGTTTCGCCAGTTGGCAGAGAATATTCAGGCAGTATTTTGGATAACAGATAATCAAAGTCAGCAAGTTTTATATGTGAGCAAAGCCTATGAAACTATCTGGCAACGTCGTTGTGAGAACGTTTATCAAAACCCTTTGGCTTGGTTAGATGCAGTTCACCCAGAAGATCGCCCTCGTGTAGAACTTGAAATTGCCGAACAAGTAAAAACAGGGCAATACGATAAAAGATATCGCATTATCCGCCCCGATGGTTCAATTCGTTGGATTCGCGATCGCGCATTCCCAATCAAAAATGAATTAGGACAAATGGTGCGGATTGCTGGGCTTGCAGAAGACATCACTGACCAGCAAAAAATTGAACAAATCAAGAGTGAGTTTATTGGCATTGTCAGTCACGAACTCCGCACTCCTTTAACCGCAATTAGGGCAGCTATGGGCTTATTGAAAAGTGGTGTCTACGATAAAAAACCAGACAAATTCAAGCGTATGATTGAAATTGCCGCCATCGACAGCGATCGCTTGGTGCGCCTAGTTAATGATATTCTCGATTTGGAACGCTTAGAGTCTGGTCGCGCTGTCCTAGAAAAAACAACCTGCAATGCAGCTGATTTAATTGAACAAGCCGTAGCAGGAGTACAAGCGATCGCTAACCAGCAAAATATTAGCTTTAATATTCACCCTACCGATGCTCAAGTTTGGGCGGCGGCTGATACCATTATTCAAACACTTACCAATTTGTTAGGCAATGCGATTAAATTCTCACCTGCCGATGCCACTATTACTGTAAGTGTGCAACAGCAAACAGATCACGTACTGTTCCAAATTAGCGATCAAGGGCGGGGTATTCCAGCAGAGAAGTTAGAAACAATCTTTGGCAGATTTCAGCAAGTAGATGCCTCTGATTCTCGCAGCAAAGGCGGCACAGGGTTGGGATTGGCAATCTGTCGTAGTATTATTGATCAGCACGGTGGGCAAATCTGGGCAAAAAGTACTGTTGGTGTCGGCAGCACATTCTTCTTCACTCTGCCAAAGAGTAGGGAGTAGGGGATGGGGAGATGGAGAGATGAAGTGAATAACAACTGACCACTGACAACTGACCACTGACAACTGACCACTAACAAATGACTAAAAAATTATTAATTGTGGATGATGAAGATAGAATCCGCGAACTAGTACAAGCTTGTTTGGAAGACTTGGGAGGATGGGACACGCTGACGGCTGCATCCGGACAGGAAGCTTTAAAAATCGCCCAGACAGAATCTCAGATTGATGCGATTCTGCTTGATATGTCCATGCCTGACATGGATGGCTTTACAGTATACGAGCAACTTCAGGCAAATTCAGCAACCGCATCCATACCAGTTATTTTACTCACAGCGAAAGTATTGCCGAGCGATCGCGCTCGTTTTGCTCAGATGGGAATTGCTGGAGTGATTACCAAACCCTTTGAACCAATGAGCATTTCCCAGGAAATTGCTGAAATTCTCGGTTGGCAAGACTAATTTTTAAGCTTTGTAACGAAATCTATTTCTTCATTAGTTCTTTATTTTTGTAATTTATCTTTCTTGTTTACAGATAAAAATCTTTGACATCACAGGAAAGATATATGAATACTCGTCAGGTTGAAAGGTCTAAAGAAGCCACAACCCTTAGTTCATTTCCTCCCCTTAGTTCATTTCCTCCCCAAAGTGGTGCTTTCGACGAAATTCTAGAGAATTGGGTTAGCATTTCGATTTTCCATCCGCAAACCGTGATGATTCGTGCCATTACTTCCCAACAGTGGAAGCAATTAGCAGACAATCCGTTAACGAAAAGAGAACTTTGTCTGTTACAACTGATTGCTTACGGAAAGAGCAATCTTGCGATTTCTGAAGAATTATCTATAACAGTGGCAACTGTCAAGGCGCACATCCGCAAGATTTTCCGCAAGCTTAATGTTAAAGATCGCACTCAGGCTGCTGTAATTGCGCTGCACTCTGGCTTAGTGAATTAACGCATCAAAATTACATAACAACTTTGAACTTTTCTGGAGTGTACTTGATATGGAGGTTTTAGAGGTGGTAGATATAACCACCAAAACAATATTGCTCATTGACGATGAACTCAATGTGCAAGAAGTTGTAGAACTTTGCCTCAAAGATTTAGCTGGTTGGGATGTGATAACTGCCAATTCTCCATTAGAAGGATTGCAGAATGCAGTACGCGATCGTCCTGATGCGATTATATTGGATATCTCAATCCGTGGAATCGAGAGTTTCAAATTGATGACCAAACTCAGAAATAGTCCAGAAACTCAAGCTATTCCTATAATTCTGCTCAGTGCTAAAGCACGATGGCTAGATTCGCAAATTCTACAAAAGTATCAAATTGCAGGTGTAATTCTCAAACCTTTTGATCCAATTACTCTTCCTGAGCAAGTTGCTAAACTGCTGGGATGGAACTTTACGCCAATTTCTAATTTGTGAGGCAGTATACAGTAGCTTTCGTTGACATTACGTACGAAAATTACAGACTTTGAGACAGCAGGCAGGAGTTAGAAATTTTTCATATTTGATAAATGAGTTCTACATCTTGTAGTTCATTAGTTTAATTTTGAATTGATCGCTATTTCCCGAAAGTTAACTGTAATTGTATTTAGTTTTTGTACGCTTTTACTTCGATAATATCCTATACCTCAATTTGGCAAGTTAATTAAGTATATCGACATAGTATTCTAGCTTTACTACTGCCATGCTGTTAAATCATCCAAAGTTTAAATTGGGATCAATCAAAAAAAATCTGCACAAAAATTATCAAGAATCTATTACAACAAAAACGGCATTGCCGAAGCATATATCAGTTGCAGACTTGATGGCATTTGAACGATTACAAACTCCAATTTGGATTTACGATATTCAAAAATTGCAGATGTGGTGGGCGAACTCCGCAGCCCTTCATATTTGGAATGCTCAAAGTCGAGAAGAATTGCTCAGTCGCAACTTCAGTGAAGTTTCCGAGTCTACTCGCATTCGGCTGCAAAGCCATCTACACCAATTTCAGCAAGGGAAAACCATCGCTGAAAACTGGACATTTTACTCACAAGGAAAACCTGTTTATGTTCGCTGTCTCTGTTCTGGGATTGAAATTAAACAAGGGCAGATAGCGATGTTGGTTGAAGGTACAGTGGAAGTTGTTAATCAGATTGATCAAGAAACACTGAGATCAATTGAGGCGCTACGTGACACCACCTTGATGATCTCGCTTTACACCATGGATGGTGTCCCTTTGATGCAAAACCCCGCAACCATGCGTTGTTATGGGGATACCCTACAGCCAAATTCTTCAACAGAGAATGCTTTCCTGAGACACTTTGTTGACCCCACTGTTAGCCAACAGGCTATGGAAGCAATTAAGTTGGGTCATATGTTCAGCATTGAAACCCAGGTGTTCACTAATGAAGGGATTCGATGGCATGGGATGGATATACGATGCACCCGCGATCCGGTGACAGGCAATCCTATGATCCTCGTCAACGAAAAGGATATTACCAAGCAGCAAACTGCGCTAGAAGAACACCAACGTGCAGAAGAAGAGTTGCGCTGGCGCTCAGCTTTGTTGAGTTCCATGACTGAGACTTCTTTGCTAGGATTCTTTGTGGTTGACAATCGTACCGACGAAATCCTCTATTTCAATCACCGCTTCTGTAAAATTTGGGGCATTGAACATCTAGAAACTCAGATGCGCCTTGGTGCTTTAAAAAACAATGACATCATTTCTGAATGTATATCCCTAATTGCTGACTTACCATCATTTATAGAATCCAGTAAACCATTACAGTCTGAGGAAAATCGTTCCATAGTTGAAGATGAAATTTTATTTGTCGATGGGCGCACGATTCGCCGTTTTTCCAGCCAAATTCGAGATAGTCAAGATCAATATTTTGGGCGACTATACATTTTTGAAGATATCACCTCACGTAAACAAATCGAAGCCGCACTTAAAGCTAGTGAAGAACGATGGCAGTATGCCCTAGAAGGAAACGGTGATGGGGTATGGGACTGGAATGCTCAAAGCAATGAAGTTTTTTTCTCTCGTCGATGGAAAGAAATGTTAGGTTTTGCAGAAGATGAGATTGGGAATACTCTCAGTGAATGGGATCAACGTGTTCACATTGATGATAAACCGGGGGTTTACCATGAGATTGAAAAGTATTTTGGCGGTGAAACTCAACAGTATGTCAGTGAACATCGCGTCCTGTGCAAAGACGGAACTTACAAGTGGATTTTAGACCGGGGAAAAATTTTTACTCGCTCAGAGGATGGTCGTCCCTTACGAGTGTTGGGAACCCATACTGATATTACTGAACGCAAGCGAATGGAAGAAGCCCTGCGAGAAAGTGAACAACGCTATCGTTCTGTAATTACAGCGATGGCAGAAGGTATCGTTTTGCAGAAAACCGATGGACGCATTACTGCCTGTAACGAAAGTGCCGAAAGAATTTTAGGCTTAACAGCTGACCAAATGATGGGACGAACTTCCATCGATCCGCAATGGAAAGCTATTCACGAAGATGGTTCTGCTTTTCCAGGCCAAACCCATCCCGCCATTGTCACCTTACGCACCGGACAACCTCAATTTAACGTCGTCATGGGAGTTCATAAACCTGATGGCAGACTGACTTGGATTTCAATTAATTCTCAACCATTGTTTAAGCCCAATGAATCAACACCCTATGCAGTAGTTGCATCATTTACAGATATTACAGCCCGCAAACAGGCACAACAAACACTGCAACAACAAGCACAACGGGAACGGATGATTGCTGCGATCGCTCAACATATCCGCCAGTCCTTGGATTTGAATGAAATTTTAAATACAACTGTTGCCGAAGTCAGACAATTTCTCCAAAGCGATCGCGTCATCATCTATCGCTGTAACCCAGATGGAAGTAATGCAGTTGTTATAGAGTCTGTAGCAGAAACCTGGCAACCAGCAGAGAATATGGAAATTACAGACTCCCACTTTGTGCAAACACACAGACAGTGCCATCAACAGCCTACTATCAAAGCTAATTCAGACATCTATTTGGAACAATTGCCAGTCACAGCCAAGCTAGTTGTATCGATTTTACAAGGTTATCGCCTTTGGGGACTGTTAGTGGTTGAGCATTCCAGCACCCGGCGTGAGTGGCAACCTTGGGAAAGTGAACTGCTTCAACAACTGGCAACACAAGTGGCGATCGCCATTCAGCAATCAGAACTTTATCAACAATTACAGCTTGCTAACCAAGAACTTGAAAATATAGCGATGGTCGATCAATTAACTCAAATTGCTAATCGCCGACGGTTTGATCACAAGCTTGATTGTGTGTGGCAATATCTTTTACGAGAGCAAGGTTGTGTCTCACTACTTTTATGCGACATCGATTATTTCAAACGTTATAACGATACTTATGGTCATGCCGCTGGAGATGACTGTTTGCGCCTTGTTGCCCAAGCTTTGCAACAAACTGTCAAACGTTCTACGGATTTAGCCGCTCGTTATGGCGGAGAAGAATTCGTAGTCATTTTACCGAATACTAATAGTGATGGGGCTTTTCAGGTTGCCCAAGAAATTCATCAAGCTATTCAACATTTGAGTATTCCCCACATTGCATCAGATGTAAAACCTGATGTCACTTTAAGCATAGGTATTGCTACAGTCATTCCAACATCAACAATGGTTCCATTGCATTTGATTGAAGCCGCAGATCAAGCTCTTTACCAAGCCAAAGCACAGGGACGTAATCGTTCGTTTGTTAATGAAATCTCCATCTCAGCGCAAGATTCAGCTTTATGATTTTTTCCTCTGATATCTTGTACTATTCTCAATTAACGCTGTGGTGGGCACTGCCAACAACGTAAAAATCAAGATTTTAACGAAGCGTTTTACGAATTCCCCTCCGGGTTCGGCAGTTACTCCACTTGGGGAAACCCCAAGTGGAGTAACTGCCTCACGAATTACGAATTACGAATTACGAATTATTCTCTACCTTTTTAAATAAAGCACGATAAACAGGTTCACCCTTTTTTTGAGTATATACTTCCCGTTCTGTGGGGACTGGTAGCGGGTTTTCAGCCAACCATTCTTCTGTACCAAATCTTTGAAAAGCTGAGTGTGCAGCAAAGCGATCGCACATTTCCACGGCGATAAATTTCATATCTGATTGCAGAAAAACTTCCCCCCCAACTGCCAAATAATTAGCTAATTCTTCTACTAATTCTGGTTGCACTACCCGGCGTTTAGCGTGACGGGTTTTAAACCAAGGATCGGGAAATTGAATGGTAACGCGCTGTAAAGTTCCTGGAGGTAGGGAAGATAATAGCGATCGCAATGAGTTATTGACGTTGCAAAATAAATAGTGCAAATTTGTTAACCCCAATTCATCACGCAAATTATTCGCCTCAACTACCAAAGGTTCTCGAATTTCTAACCCCAGAAAATTCCAGTTGGGTTCTATCTTGGCCATACTTAACAAAAACTGTCCCCTAGCACAGCCGATATCTAGATGTAGCGGTTGGTTGAACTGGGCATAAACTTTTTCCCAGTCAAGAGGATTGGCTGGTGTTCCATACTTTTGAGCAAGTGGGTTAACGTGTTGACGAACTCGAATTTTATTACGCATGGCTACTTCAAAGGGCAAGATTTTGATGCTATCTAGGAACAAGTTGAGCGTCAACTATCACCGCAGCAGTGGGAGGAACTTTAAAGAAGATCCAAGTTGCTAATTACTCTTTTGAGCGATCGCTTGGGGACAGCTAAGCAATAAAATTCCCTCCAATCAGAAAAAAAGGAGGGCTTAAACCAAATAATTGCTATATATGCTATCACAGACGAACTGTTGAAGGCGATCGAGATGTTCAATAGCTGACTTGGATATTGTCAGTGATACAGTAGGTTGCAACAATTTTGTTAATCATTGTTTCCCTTGGAGCTTTCCTTTGCAGGGGATTTCACTCTATTTCCTCCTTTAAAGCTAATTAGCAATTTGGGTTATATTGTTAACAGTTTTTGCTTCTACATAAGCTTCTCGACCTGTAATCAATCTAGAGCGACGATTACGAGTGATATAATTCCATGCCCACTGGAATACTACTAGTAATTTAGTGTCAAACTCGATTAAGAAGTAGATATGAACTATTAGCCAAAATACCCAAGCCAGGAAACCTGTAAGTTTGAGAAAGCCTAAATCTACAATAGCTAAATTTTGCCCAATCATCGCCAAACTACCTACATGGTTGTAATGAAATGCTGGCAAAGTTTGACCCTGAAGACGTTTTTGAATGAGTTTAGCTACATACTCTCCTTGTTGTTTGGCTACGGGTGCAACGCCAGGTAAAGGTTTACCATCTTGATGAGAGAAGTTGCCTAAATCTCCTACTACAAAAATGTTTTTATAACCTTTGATAGTCAAGTCTGGTTCTACAATCACACGTCCAGAGCGATCGCACTCTACACCTGTACGTTCTGCTAGGACTTTCGCCATTGGGGAACCCTGAACACCTGCTGCCCACAATATAGTTCTTGAAGCAATTGCTGTCACTTCATCGCCTTGCTTGAAAGTGACTATATTATTTTCAATATTTGTCACTCTGGTGTTAGTTTGGATAATCACACCCAGCTTTTGCAAAGATTGTGCTGCTACTTCCGATAAATCTGGTGAAATGTGTGGGAGGACACGATCGGCCCCTTGTAATAGTAAAATTTTCGCTTCTGAAGTATCGATGTTGCGGAAATCTTCTTTGAGAGTTTTGTATGCCAACTCAGCGATCGCACCTGCTAATTCTACTCCTGTAGGGCCGCCACCCACAATCACAAAAGTCAACAAAGCACGGCGTTTTTCGAGATCGGTTTCTTTTTCTGCTGCTTCAAATGCTGAAAATATCCGGCGGCGCATTTCTATGGCATCTTCAACAGTTTTTAAGCCAGGAGCTAAATCTTTCCAGTTATCCTTACCAAAGTAGGAATGGTTAGCACCTGTGGCGACAATTAATGTATCGTAAGGTATTACTTTATCGCCCATGATCACTTGTTGTGCTTTGGGATCGATATCATTTACTTCTCCCAGCAACACTTGGGTATTCTTACTTTTACTGAATACAGCTCGCAATGGTGAGGAAATATCAGCAGGTGATAACGTACCTGTCGCAACTTGATATAAAAGTGGCTGAAATAGGTGGAAGTTACGTTTATCAATAAGAGTAACATTCACATTCGCTTTTGCAAGATGCTTTGCTGTATAGAGTCCGCCAAAGCCTCCACCAATGATTACAACCTGATGTCGTCCATTATTGTCAAGTGCAACTGCCATACGAAATATTTCCTTCTGTTAAGAGAGTTGTAATTTTTCTTAACAAAAGTTTTAACAGCATGATGATGTGGGTTGCCGTTAATTTGGAACAATTTAAAAAATAATAAAAGTATCAAAGTTAGCAATTTGTCATTATTAAAAGTGAAAAGTTTATGCATCCAAGTTGCTAGTTATGGAAGAGTGCGATCGCAGCGAATCACTTAAGCAATAAAATACCCAATCAGGAAAATTACGCTATGGTAATACTCACTGCTTTAACCTTTGGGGCTAGGACTTGTCCTAAAAATTGTTACACTCATAGTCCACTTGAACAAAACTAGATTGATTGATAAAGATGTGAGATTTTGTATCTCTAAAACTAGTTATACTTAGAATTGAAACCTGAAAGCCAATTTCTGCAAGCATAGTACAATGGTTCAAAAAATTGCCTTGTTTAATCACAAAGGTGGAGTTAGCAAAACAACAACCACATTTAATTTAGGATGGATGCTGGCCTCAAAAGGTAAGAGAGTCATCCTTGTGGATACTGACCCACAATGTAATCTCACAGGGATGGTTCTGGGAGACGAAACAGAGGATGATGAGGCAAGATTAGAAAATATATATAATACAACATCGAACATTAAAACGGGTTTAGCTCCTGCTTTTGAGTCACAACCGAGAGCTATTGAGGCTATAGATTGTATCCCCGTACAAGGTCGAGATGGGTTATTTTTATTGCCTGGTAATGTTGGATTTGCTGAATACGAAGTGACATTAGGTATTGCTCAGGAATTAAGTGGTTCAATTCAAGCCCTTAAAAACATACCAGGTTCCATCACTGATTTATTTGAGAAAACAGCTACTAAATTTAATGCAGACTATATCTTAATTGATATGAGTCCAAGTTTAGGCTCAATAAATCAGAATTTATTAATGACAAGCGACTTTTTTCTTGTTCCAACCACTGCTGATTTCTTCTCAGTAATGGCAATAGATTCTTTAGCTAAAGTTCTACCAAGATGGTACGCTTGGGCTAAAACAGCAAGTTCTCTGCCAATTCTGAAAGATGCTGCTTATCCATTTCCTAATGTTACGTTACGTTTTTTAGGAATTATTGTGCAAAATTATCGAATTATACGTGGAAAAGAGACTGCTGCTTTTCAAACATGGATTCAGAAAGTTGAGGAAGCTGTTTCTAATAAATTAGTTCCTATCTTACGCCATAATAATATGATGCTACCTGCAATAGTCTACACTGAACAGGGAATTAACGGTAGCTTAACTCTGACAAAAATCTCAAATTTTAATAGTCTAATTGCCTTATCTCAGGAACACCGAACCCCAGTTTATGACCTCACACCTGAGCAATTGAGGCAAACAGGAATAGTATTAGAAAGGAACCAAAAGAAACAAGATGAATTTAGGAAAACTTTTTCAGACTTAGCAGACAAGATTATTGCATTAACTTCTACCTCTAATTATGCAGTCAGCGCTTGACCAATTTCGTATTAGTATTGGTCGCGTTCGAGACCTCATTGCTCTTCACAATTCTATCAAAGTTCAAGCTACAAGTGCTTTGGATGTGTCAGATATTTTAAGAGCTTCTTTAGTGCTAGCTGTGAGTGCTTTAGACTATTACATTCACGAAGTTGTTACACTGGGGATGCTAGAAATTCATTGCGGTCAACGTCCTGAACCCAGCCCTCCAGCAAATACTACTCAATCAGCTTTTTCCCGCTTTCAAATTTCGTTAAGTGCTGCCCGTCAAGAGCGGATAACGGCCATAGATATTGCATCTTGGTTAGAAAACGAGATTCAACAGAATTACGGCTCCACATTTATACAGCAGTCTCATACAATCTCGTCTTTAATTCCAGCAATATCAAGTAGTATAGCGAATAAGCTGAATAATAATGTTTCTTGGCTAGAAAATGAAATCCGAGAAACTCTTAGTTATAAAAGCTTTCAACAACCAGATAAGATAGCTGATGCAATTAGATTGATATCAGATAAGAAATTATGGGACGAGGTTGCTGTTAAAATAGGTAGACCAACAAAAGATATCAAACAACAACTGAGCTTAATTGTTGATCGGAGAAATAAAATTGCTCACGAAGCTGATATCGATCCAACCTTTAATATAGGAAATCGATGGAATATTGATGAGTTATTGGTTAATGATGCAGTTGACTTTCTTAAGCAAGTTGTTGAAAGTATTCATCAAATCTTGTAGCTTAATTATCTATGTTACTTGTAACTTGGTGAGGAGCAGATTATGGTAAGGGCACAACAATGTTGTACCCTTACCCATGTATGCGATAAGATTGCTCTGTTGCTTGACTCCTGAATCTTTTGGTCAAATAATCAAAATGCCAGAACTTTACCCGCCCATCGCACCCTACCTAGAAGGTAGCTTACAAGTTTCTGATCTGCACACAATTCATTATGAAGAGTCTGGCAATCCACAAGGTAAACCGATTGTTTTGTTGCATGGCGGGCCTGGTGGTGGTTGTTTACCTATTTATCGGCAGTACTTCAACCCAGAAAAATGGCGATTAGTCATGTTTGACCAACGCGGTTGTGGTCGAAGTACACCCCATGCAGAACTACGAGAAAACACAACTTGGGATTTAGTTAATGATATAGAAAAACTGCGTCAACATTTAAATATTGAAAAGTGGGTAGTCTTTGGTGGTAGTTGGGGAAGTACTCTGTCATTAGCTTACAGTCAAACTCACCCCTCTCGCTGCACAGGGTTAATTCTGCGTGGCATTTTCATGTTGAGACAAAAAGAATTGCGTTGGTTTTATCAAGAAGGTGCTAGCTATATCTTTCCCGATGCTTGGTCAGAATATGTGAAACCAATTCCCATAGAAGAACGTGATGATATGCTCACAGCTTATTATCAGCGTTTAACTAGTGCAGATGCTCAAATTCGATTAGAATGTGCCCGTGCTTGGTCAATTTGGGAAGGTAGCACCAGTAAGTTATTTCCAGACCTAGAACTAATGCAAAAGTTTGGTAATCATCAGTTTGCCACAGCTTTTGCTCGTATTGAATGCCATTATTTCATCAACAAGGGATTTTTTGAAACAGAAGACCAATTGTTATTAAATGTTGACCGCATTCGCCACATTCCAGCTGTGATTGTACAGGGTCGTTATGATGTGGTTTGTCCGATGATATCAGCTTGGGAATTACATTGTGCCTGGCCAGAAGCAGAATTTATTGTTATTGGTGATGCTGGACATTCGATGATGGAACCAGGAATTTGTAGTGCTTTGATTGCAGCAACAGATAAGTTTGCAGACTTATAACAAAATATGGGAATTGGGAATGGGGAATTGGGCATTAGTCGTTTTTCTCTGCTTGCTCCCTATTCCCTATTTCCTATTCCCTACTCCCTAAATTAGCCCAAGCACCGAGAAATGCGGCAATGCCTAGCGCTGCTAAAGCGATCGCTCCCCTCTTAATGGACGGATTCAAATCTATCGCATCTAAGAAACTTGGGATTGTCAGTTTTCCAAAGTCTCCCTCTACTCTGTCATAGCCTGAAATCGGCGTAAAAACATTATTTGGGTCGTCTTCTGATTTTGCCTGGGCAGTATACTGTCCAGTAAAACCGACAACCTGTAACAGTGAATCTGTTAGAGGTGGCGAAATGCGTTGCAGCAAATCTAATAGTTTACCTGCATCCCCCACAACATAATCCCGTGTTGGGTGTTCGGCAGCGTAGAGAATTGCATCGGCTACAAGGCTGGCTGAGTAATACGGTGGAATGCCCGACGGTTTAACGCCTATCTTGGTGCCAACTTTATTGTAGTAAGGTGTGTTAATTGTTGAAGGCAATATTGACGTAACGCTAATGGGCCATTTTTCGTATTGCAACTCCACGCGCAGCGCGTCCAAGAATCCTTCTAAACCATGTTTGGCAGCAGAATAAGGACTTTGCAGCGGTAAACTGCGCCTACCCTCCATTGAGGAAATGAGAATTAGCGCTCCTCGTCCCTCTTGTTTGAGATAAGGAAGTGCTGCCATGACACCATACACTTGTCCCATCAAGGTGACATCAACAACTTGCTTAAACTCCTCCGGTGTAATTTTCTCGAAGGGAGCAATTATACCTGTAGCGGCAGCATTAACCCAAGTATCCAATCGTCCATATTTTGCTACAGCTTGATCTGCGATCGCCTTGACTTGCTGAAAATCACTCACATCGGCAACAACATACACTGCCTCACCACCCAAGGCTTGAATCTCTTCAACCAAAGACTTCAAACCTGGTTCACTGCGTGCAGCAACTACTACTTTGGCACGGCGTTGGGCAAACTTCAGCGCTGTGTCCCTGCCGATACCGCTAGAAGCGCCAACAATGACGACTACCTGCTGATGAATTGGTTTTAACTGCATATTAAGTCATCCCTAACCTCTTCTTCTATGTAAAGTTTTATAAAAGGTAGGTGCATCCTTCGTAAGACTTATGCATGGGGTAGAGAAGTTTGTGAAGCAGGGATGGGGGATGCGTTTGCCCTGAGGGGGATGAGGGGATGAGGGAGAAATAACTCCTAACTCCTAACTCCTAACTCCTAACTCCTAACTCCTAACTCCTAACTCCTAACTCCTAACTCCTAACTCCTAACTCCTAACTCTTAACTCTTAACTTTTTTCTCATCTCGCCATAAAGCTATACCGCCTAATAAACCAGTGATGTTAGGAATGAGTTTAACATTTAAGGGTAGCTGGATATTTACTTTGACGGCTTCACCGCCACCAATGTAAAGGCAATCATAATTGAACAGTCTTTGCAAAGATGCGATCGCTTTTTCTAAGCGTCTATTCCATCTTTTCTCGCCAATTTTTTCTAACTCTGCACGCCCTAGTTGTTCTTCGTAAGTCTCACCTTTACGAAATGGATGATGTCCCATTTCCATATTTGGCACTAGTTTACCATCCACAAACAAAGCTGAACCAAACCCTGTACCTAAAGTAATCACTAATTCTACACCTTTGCCTGCGATCGCTCCCAATCCTTGCATATCTGCATCATTAATCACACGTACAGGCTTGTTTAAGCGATTTGATAATGCTGTTTGTAAGTCAAACCCAATCCAATCTCGATCTAAGTTGACTGCTGTTTCTGTGACTCCACAGCGCACCACCCCAGGAAAACCTACGGAAACGCGATGAAATTCACCTTGTGCAGCTGCTAACACTGCAATTGCATTGATGACAACTTCCGGTTTAGCTGGTTGGGGTGTATCTACACGCGCCCTTTCTGTTAACGGATTTCCTGTAATATCTAATACCATGGCTTTGACACCACTACCGCCAATATCAACCGATAGGGTGCGAATAGATCCATTATCTTCGGTCATTTGGTTTTATCCTTGTTGCTGCCTGCTGTGTGCCGATGATAGCAATACATTAACATTACTCTTTTGCGCTTGCAGTTTCCTATAAGCTACCTAATAGCAAAGTTTTTGCTATTAGTAAATAAATTCTTAATGTGCCGATATCGTTTGTTGAAAGCTCTGTTAACCTTTGACCAAATTAGCAGTGGTATCAAGTCTGATAACCAATTCTTGGATTTATTGTAGTAAATCAATTGTATGTCTTTCCTTGCCTGTGTAACCCAACCTAAGACTGCACAGCCTTTATTATCTGGATTAATAACAGTTTTTTCCCATTCCCAAGCTCGAAAAACTCGATTGATCAGTTAAGTATTAAAAACTTACGTTAACAATTAGTATAAGTCAGCCAAACAAGTGGCACAGTTGGCGCATAACTATACTTGAAGCAAATGAATATTTAAGTATATACTGATACTCCTGCGGCTTATGTCATCGCCACTTGACCGCCTTTTAAAAATTGAACTCAGGCTACCATCCTCCCATCCTCAACTACTGGAAGGATTAGATATATGGTTGCGTTTGGGTCTGATATCCGATGCCCAAGTTAGGCAATTATGCCAGGAGTACCTTGTTTGTGCAGTGAGGTTAGAACCTCAGATGAAACCTGTAACTTCTGATTTGATTATGCCGTTACCTGTGGCAGCTTTAGAAGGTGATAGCCGCAGACAACCAGCACCAAAGCCAGCAAAACCCAATTTTATCGCCTCGATGTTGCAATCGTTGGGGGCAGAATTGAGTGTCCGCTGGCTGCTATTTTTAGGAGTATTTTTAGTAGTATTGTCCTCTGGGGTGCTTGCTGCAAGCCAGTGGGAAAAGTTTCCCGCTTCTTTGCAGTATGGAGTTTTGTTTGCTTATACCTTGAGTTTTTGGGGGTTGAGTTTCTGGGCTGGTAAACAAAATAACTTGAGATTGACAGCTAAGACATTATTAATTGTTGCCCTGTTGTTAGTGCCAGTTAACTTCTGGGCAATGGACAGCTTTCAATTGTGGCACAATCCTCTGGACTGGTTGACAGTAGCGATCGCATTTCCCACACTGACATTTATTACCGTTTCTAGCAAATTTATATCTGGAAAATTACCTTTAATAAATATTCTGGGGCTAAGTTATTTGCACTGGGGTTGGAAATTACCAGCAATTCCCTTAATTGCCGTTTATGTGGCAATGATAGGCACAACTATTATTACCGTTTATCAGCATCGCTACCACCAAAGAGGTGTTGCTAATAACGAATTAAACAGTGAGCGGCGTACTGGAATAAGTATGAATTTCTACGCCTCTGTGATTATTTATGCCCTTATAGTATTGCTAGCACGGGCGATTTTTGTTGCTCAGGTAGACGTTACCCAGTTAGGCTTAGCTATTGGTATTTGTGGTTGGTTGGTAACTTGGCTAGCACAGCAAAGAGCAGGGGAGCAGACGAGCAATTCTTTCCCCCCATCCCCCTCATCTCCCCAACTATGGCAACTTCTTGGTGCTATCTTGCTGTTCCTGGGTTGGTTGGTGGCGGTGGTAAAACATCCAGAGCAAGCGATCGCTGTCAGTGGGTTAAGTCTGTGGTTTGTGGGCAAACGCTTGCAAAGATATAATCTACAAATCGATTTGGCAGCAGTTTTCGCCATAGGTTTACAAACTGTTTGGCTGGGTTGGCGGTTAGTACCTGCTGGTGTACAAACATCTGCGATCGCAATTGCTACACAACTAACTGACGCTGAAAATCAACCTTGGGCATTGTTGGGTGTAGCTTTATTTCCCTACTTAATTTTCATGGTGGCGTTCACCGATAACTTGTATCGCCGTCGCCAGCGAGATTTGGGAAACTTTGGCGACATGTTAAGTATGATGTTTGCCAGTTTTTTAACAACGATCGCACTATTAAATCCTACCTTGCGATCGCTAAATCTCCTATTATCTACCATTACTCTCGCCGTCATCACCAAACGCCGCACCCCATCCCCCTCATCCCCACCTCTTCTTTTGGTATACCTCACTCACGTCATGGGAGTGTTAACGTTTTGCTCCACAGTTAACTGGCTTTTGCCAACTCTGGCTTTGCAAGTTTGGGCAAGTATTTTGCTAGCTTTGATGGTGGCGGAATGGATATTTAGCCTCGGCAATGGCATTTGGCAAAGTAGCGCCTGGTACATCGGTATAGCACTTGCGATCGCTAGTTACGTTGTTTTGTGCCTCAATGTTGAATTATTGTGGTTTGGGATTTCTGAAACACCAATTGATTGGCGAGTTATTTGGCTAATTACGCCCATAACTCTCACAGGTTTAGTCAGTCGCATATCTGCACAGCGCCGCAATACAAGTACTTTCTTGAGCATCATAGCTGTGGCTATGGCTCAGTTACTAACTTTACCGCTGCCAGGAAGCAGATTAATTGGTTTAGCTATAGCTGTGGCTGTTATGTTTGCTAATACGCATTATTTAAGAAACAAAACTAATGCGGAAATTACGGTAGGGTATAGTCTGGGTTTGATCGCTGCATTGCTGTGGACAGGTTCGCCTAGTTTACCACGCTTATCCTTAGCGGGGTGGTTTGTTGTCGGTGCGATCGCTATTTTCAGTTTATGGTTGGGGCGGACAGCATTGCAGCGACGCGGTAACGAATTAGCACTGATGTATGCAACAGCATTTGATCAATGGGCGATCGCATTATGTAGCATTGAGTTGTTGGGTATGACGCTACACTCCTCGTTTCTTTACCAAGGAGTAGTTGCCCCAGGATTATTTTACTTAATTGCCACTGGCATAACTTTAGCAGGAATTGCTTACCGGAGTTGGCTTGAACCTACAGATTGGGCATTTTATGGTATTGGTTGGTGTTTGGAATTGTTAATTGCTGAGGGGCTAGGGTTTGGCGAACGTTCAACCGTGAGAATTGCCATTGCAAATATCGCTTTAGGTTTAATCACTCAGCTGGTGGGAGAGTGGTGGCGGCGGCGATTTCAATTGCAAAGGCTTCCTAGTAGTTTCCACGTTTTACCATTAGCGTATGGTGTATTTAGCGTCTTGCTACGTTTGAATACCTTTACTGAGTGGACAGGTTTAGCTTCTTTGGGTGTAGCTTTAATTATCATCGGTGTGGGGCGACGCAGCGAAGCTTTCAAACCCTTGCTTTATTTAGGAATTATTGGTGTATCAATTTCTGCCTATGAACTGTTGTTTTATCAAATGTTCCAAGTTACTGGAGGCGCATTAGGTGATGGCTTAATTGCCATGTCTGCCCTTGGCACCAGCATCATGTTAGTTTATGACAGATTAGCTTTTTGGTTAAGCCAGTACTTACGCCTTAGCCGTTGGGAACTGAAAAACATCACTCATCTGCATTGGGCTTGGAGTAGCTTTTTATTAATGGCTGCTATTCCCCTACCGATTCAAAGTAACCGCCTTGTGGGATTGGGTACGGGGGGATTATTAATTATGTATGCCATTTTTCAAGGACGACATGCGCCTGTGGCAACTTCCACACGCATCTTTGGCAGAATCACAATAGCAGAAATGTGGGTTTACCTTGGCTTATTAGAAGTAGCGGGGATGAGGATTTATTGGCGTGAGACAGCAGTGGGGAAGTTGATAACTGGGTCCTTAGTTCCTTGGAATGGGGCGATCGCTTGCGTAGTTGCCTATTTTTTGTATATCCTACCTTGGGAGAATTGGGGATGGTCTAAAAGACCGTGGCAAATCGCATCCTATATCATACCATTAATTATTTTATGGGAAACTAGGCTGCAAGTTTATCCCATCACTTTGTTACTGGTAGCTGCATTTTATATCTTCTTGGCAAAGGTTGGAGAAAACATTCGTTTTAGCTATATCAGTGTGGCATTAGTTGATTGGGCTTTGTGTAGATGGCTTATTGACTCACGGTTAACTGATCCATTATGGTATGTAACAATAATTGGGTTATCACTGCTTTATATTGCTCAAGTAGATCCTCAGCTGAAATTGCCAGAATATAAAGCAGCGCGTCACAGTTTACGAATGCTTGGCAGTGGTGTAATTTGTGGATGGCCAATTTTATTTCATCAAGACGCGCCGCTAATATCGGGATTTTTCAGCCTCATGGCCATTTTTGCAGGTTTAGCTTTGCGAATTCGGGCTTTTCTGTATATTGGCACAGCTACTTTTTTCATTACTAGTATTTATCAATTAGTAGTTTTTAGCTTGCGTTACCCGTTTTTAAAATGGGTTGTGGGTTTATTAGTGGGAATTTTATTAATTTCCGTCGCGGCTAACTTTGAAACCCGCCGCACTCAGCTAAATTCCTTGCTTCGCAACACTAGCGATGAATTTCAAGGATGGGAGTAATAATTCGTAATTCGTAATTCGTAATTCGTAATTTGTAGAGTTTGGTAGGGTGCGTTACGCTGGCGCGATAACGCACCACCAGAGATTTGCAAGTCGCAAAAGTTAGTTTACAAGTCGCAAAAGCTCGTTTACAAGTCGCAAACTTGATTGAGTGCGATCGCACATTATCCCACAGACTTTTCTAGTGGTGCTAAAAATTCTAGAACGACTCCATTTGTCCAGCCAAAGCCGATTTCGTTGAAAACGTCGAACTATAGTCTTAAGAAGAAGTACGTCTTTCTACTGCTCCCAAAGATTTGAGAGTTGCTATCTGCCTTTCTGTCAAACCTAAAATATCGTGAATATTCATGTCTTTGTAAGGAACTCCAGCAGGTATATCTTTAACTAATTCACCTGTATTCGCATCCCAGAAAATTATCGCTCCATCTGCACCACTACTGACTAGGATATTACCAGTAGGAGCAAATGCTACTACACTTAGGCGGTAGTTACTTTCAGGAGGAACTAGTTGCTTAATTTTTTCACCCTTTGAAACATCCCAAAGAATAACCTTCCGCTCACTTGCGCTGGCTAAGATTTTACCATTCGGGCTAAAAGCGACTGAATTAATCCAAAGTTCATGTCCTTCTAAAATTTGAAGTTGCTTTGTGTGAATGTTCCAAAGTCTCACTCTACCATCAGCACCCCCACTTGCTAAGATTGATTCCTCGGTTGGACTGAATGCAATAGAATGTATCTCTTCTTCATTGTCTTCCAAAGAGCAATCAAGTTTTCTATCTTGCACATTCCATATTTTTACTGTTGCATCATCACTAGCACTAGCTAAAAATTGTCCACTTTTACTAAATGAAATTGAATAGACTCGTTTTTGATGGTCTGAAAAAGTATGAATACATTCTCCTTTGCTCACATCCCATAACTTTACTAATTTGTCAGCACTTCCACTTGCAAGATATTTTCCATCGGGACTGAAAGCAATAGCAAAGACCCAGTTCGTGTGTCCTATAAGATTGCGACTTACCTCTGTTTGAGTATTCCATAACTTGACTGTAGAGTCGTAACTGGCACTTGCAAGAGTTTGATCATCCGTAGGACTAAAAGCAACACTAAAGATATTACCTTGATGTCCTGATAGTGTTGCCTGTAACTCATATGTATCTGCATTCCATATCCTAACTACTTGATCGCTATAGCCACACGCCAAAATTGAACCTTTGCGATTAATAGCTATGCTATGCGCCCATAGATTATACCCGCTTAAAGAACCTATAAAAGAGGGCTTGATTTCATTAATACGCTGAATATTCCAGAGATAAACTGTTTGCTCTTCACAGCCACAGAATAGTGTTTTTCCATCTTGGCTAAATGCTACTGAATGAACCCAATTTATTGGTTCGTTCAAGGTAGCTATAAGTTGAATCTCTCCAATATTTTTAATATCCCATAGCTTCACTGTTGTGTCGTGAGAGCTACTAGCTAGGGTAGTTTTAGTGACTGGGCTAAAGGCAATTGAAGAAATATCATCACTATGAGCTTTCCAACTCGTTATCAGTTTTGATTTTTCGATATCTTGAATATTCCATATCTGAATTTGTTTATCCGCTCCTGCACTTGCAATCATGCTACCATCTAAATTGAATGACACAGCAAACACAGAATCAGTATGACCTTCTAGAACGGCAAGGCAGTTGCCTGTATCAACATCCCAGAGCCTAACTGTTTGATCACTACTGCCGCTAGCTAAAATCTTACTATTAGGATGGAATTGAACTGTATGTATGCCTTGCGTATGCCCCAAACAGTCTTTTTCAGAAGACCCTGTTTCCAGGTTCCATAATTTTATTTTTCTGTCACCACCACCACTAGCCAGTAGTTGGCGATCACGAGCGATATCAATTGAAGATATCCAAGATTGATGCCCTTCAATTGTCTTAATTAATTGACCACTTTCAACATCCCAAATTTTTATCATGTGGTCATCACTACCACTAACTAAGCACTTATTATCAGGACTGAATTTGACTGACCATACATTGCTTGTATGTCCTTTATTAACTTGCTGTTTAATAAATCTTTTTTTTGTGCCTTGGCTATCAACTTTCCAAAGGTGGATAACACCGACACTATCACCTACAGCTAACAAATCTCCATTCTGATTTAACGTCACAGATAAACTATTACCTAGGAAATCAGTAAATTCAGCGTCTTCTAGATTAGCACCACTTAAATCGGCATTAAATAATCTAGCTTTGGAAAAATCAGCCCCTTTGAGAAAAGTTTTTGTTAAATCTTTATCTGCTAGAATGTTGGGATTTTTTTTGACTAAAATCGTTGCTGCGTTTCCTCCGGTGTAACCCACCTCATCTTCATTTTTTCCACGCGTTGTTTCAATAATATTAATGATGGAGTGATAATTTCCCAACATTGGCACAAGTAAATCGATCACCGCTTTCGTCAAAGGTGCTTTCCCTAAAGTCGCCCTCAACTTCTCCAATGGCTCACTTGTAAATGCTTTCAAAGGTGCTTGTGCAACATAATGCCCAGTTTCATCTAGCTGACGTGAAAAGTAGCCCGACCAAGTATAGTCTTGATCTGCTGCACTATTATTTAAATGAGACTGTGCTTGGGCCAGTTCGGTAAAATCAGGCGCCAACGCTCCTAACTCTGCGGCAAATTTATAAGCCACAAAGAACTCTAATAAAGAACGATGTGCTGGAGTATAGTCCCCATCAGCATTGCGGATGAGCATGGTTTGCCCCATCATGTCATAATGCCAGTGGTCTAAATTTTTTTCCTCCTGCACCGCAGAACCAAACAGGCGACGAATGCGGTCAGGAAATAGGCGGTAATTCAGGCTCATCTGGTCAGTAGAAAGGATTTCCCAAGACAGTTCGCATAAAAAGTAGAGCTTATCCGCCAAAGAAGTAAACGTGCGTTCTGCCTTAATATCCCGTTCCATCTTGCGCCGCACTGCATACAGATAAACTTGTGACATATCAACAGGTTTACCCGTTTTAATATATGGCAAAGCTTCTAAGATTAACTCAGTCATCACCGGACGACGGGCTAAATCTAATAATTGGGGATTGCCCATCACTTGCTCAACGGTTGTAGTGTCAGCATGGTATGATAAACATAGGCGAATTTGCTCATCGTTGAATTTCTCTAGTTCCAGCACTTCAAATTGAGGGGTTTCTCCAGTTAACTTTGCAGTGGAAGCTTGCAGTTCCGGATTGAGTAAAGCCCGTCCTTGTTTGGCTTTTGGAAAATGCTCAGTACGACAGGTAAGGATAACTTTAGAACCGGGAACTACGACTTTTGCTAGTTCCCAAAAGTTGTTAATCATCTGTTGGCGATCTACCTTTGCTGCCATTTCGTCAAAACCATCGAAAATTAGCAGCAACTTACCCATGCGGTTAAGTTGGACAAAGGCATTATAGTGTGGTAGTGGAATTTCGTACTGTCGAAAGAAAAATTCAGAAAACAGGGACTCGACACTCACTGCTTTGGCATAATCCCGCAGGGAAATTACTAAAGGCAAACGAGGGCGTTCAACGCCACGCTTTTGGGCATCCTGGTAACGTTGCAGTGCAGTGCAAGCATAGTGAAAGGCAAACCAAGTTTTGCCCGTGCCAAATTCTCCTAGAATTGAAATATGCTCTTTAGCTTGATCACCAAGCCACTTGTCGATGTATCCATCAATCCAGCCGTCTTCTTTTCCGTAACGACTTACCCCGATTCGTTGTTCGTTAACTGGGTCAATCTCCTCTTTGGTACAAGCAAGGGGGACATAGTTTTGATCAATTTTCCGGGCTTTGATTTCGGTTTCTAACCAGTTAAGATAACTACTAAAGTCAGCATCTAAGTCAATCAGTTCGTCAAATGTATAGCAGTCCAAGTGACGATTTTCTTCCTTTTTGACTTCATCTCGTGCTGCTTTTGAAATACGACGGGTAGTTACCAACCAGCCTTCATCAGTTTTTTGCTCTGCAACTGACTCGCGTAAGACCATCACATCACTCAATCCAACTTCTCCTGCAACACCACGTACAAGAATACGGTCATACCTGCGACGTACTGGGATATTAATAATCCATTCAAAATATTCTTCTGCCCAGATTTCATATTTTTCCAAGCGGTAGCCCAAAGTTTCAAACCAACCCCGCATCTGCTGGGCTAAGGCTATAGCTCTACATTTATTTTCAGTTGTAGTTCCTGATAGCGTTAAAGAATTCTCTACTGCCAACCTTGCTATTTCTGTACGAATTCCTTCCAAAGTTGGCAATCTTTGCAGTTGTTTTTGGATACTTGCAATTCTTTGATGTAGAGAGCCAATATCTTGGTTCATTAACACATCAGCAGGTGTGCGAGTGCGTTTAGCAACTTCGATAAATACCGTTGCAAATTCAGCTATTTCTCGCCTGACATCAAGTTTCAAGCTTTTGATTTCATCACCTAATACATAGCCATCAACAAAAGCATCAACTTCAGAAAGGATAATTGAAAGGTTATTGTGGTCTAATGCTTTGCGAAAAGCTTGTTTAATCGGTTCTTGGTGGAATAATTCGAGCAATGGCTTTGGTTTGCCAACACCGTACTCTACTAAAGTAAAAGCGTAAACACCACTAAAATCAGCCGGTGGATGTTCTGGGTTAAGGTTAAATCGCTTGAGTAACTGAATGACAATTTCATTACGCTGCAATTTATTTTTAATCAAAGGATTGGTGATGCCAGCAATTGCTTTTATAATTTGATCCAGGATTAAGATCATGATGTGACCCCGATAACGCAGAGTTATTTCACTGACTGATGTTTAATTACTATTACAAAAAATATTCTGATTATTACGGTTCACTTTTATACTTTTTTAAAGGATTACTGAATAAAAAGTTTGAAGGTTTATCAGCAGCGATCGCCATGACAAAAAATAGATAATTTTTCGTTACGAAATCTCCTCAGAAGTACATTCTGTGGTATCGAAATAGTCTAATGCAAGCGAATCGTAGACTTGTACTGCTTCGCAGAACCCGCAGGCTAGCGGCTTCTCGTTCCCAAGGGAGAGGGTTCCCGCTTTCTTAGAGTAGCAATTCCAGAGTCCTTGCGGTTACTTCCTTCTACTTCGTTGCGCTCGCAGCAGACATATTATAAGTAATTTAGAAAAACTGATTTAACGTGAGTTCGATGAACCTCTCCCCAACCCCTCTCCGCGTAGGAGAGGGGCTTTGAAATTCTAGATAAAGAACGAAAAATTAAGGTTTTTAAGCCTCTGACGCCACATGCTAGCCTGCGGGTTCTGCGAAGCAGTACAAGTCTGGCGACCGAACGCACTGGCTCCTCCTTTTAGGGGAGAGGTTTGGAGAGGGGTCTTTTAAATCTGTCGAACTCACGTGATTTACGAGTCGCAAAAGTTAGTTTACGACTCGCCAACTTAACTGAGTGCGATCGCAAATTATCTCACAGACTTTTCTAGTGGTGCTAAAAATTCTAGAACGACTCCATTTGTCCAGCCAAAGCCGATTTCGTTGGAACTGTATCCAAAGCAGATTTCGTTGGAAACGTTCATAGAACAGTGTTCCACATCATATTTCTCTACTAAACTGCCGTAACGCTCGAATTCTTCAACTACCATCAGCAAGAACTTTTGAGCAATACGATCGCCTTCAGTATGATATCCATAACGGTGCAATCCTTGGACAGCGATATATGTCAGCGGTGCCCAACCAAAGGGTGCATCCCATTGATTACCTGTGACGCGAGTACTAGTAAAGATACCACCAGGGGCTTCAAACAAAGAAAGATTTTCGGCGACGCGTCGCGCTTGTGCATCTGATGCAAGCCCCACCCACAAAGGATAAAAGGTAGTGGCAAATTCATAGCGACGACGTTGTTCACTTTGAAAATGATAGTCTAGGTAAAGTCCTTTTTCTTCATCCCAGAGGCAATTATCAATGCGTTCGCGGCGAATTTCTGCTCGTTCGCGCCATTGTCCCACTATTTCTTCATTGCCTAAAATATCATAAATTTGTGCCAAGTCTATTTCCATTTGATAAAGCAAACTGTTGAGGCACACAGGCGCGTAATGTAAGATATCAATACTGAAAGGCCCAAAGCGATTGGTGATGTCAAACCCAGACTCGCGCATGGTGCGATCGCCTTTGTAAAACAAATTGGTTAGTTGGTCATTTTCGCGATCGTAGAAAAGACTGACATCATAATCTTCAATTTCAAACCTTTGGTAGTATTCTTTAACGCGATCGTAATGACTTTTGCCTTCTTCATCGCGTTCAGAAAATAATACTTCCGGTGCAGGGCCTTCCCCAAAAGCATAAAATCGAGACAAACCTGTGGCGGGATTCAAATGAGGCGGCACTACCCAGTAATAATAAAATCGCTCCAGTAGTGGTAAAGCTGACTTCAACCATTCTTCATCCTGGGTATATTGGAACAGCGCCAACACCATCAAACTGAGGACAGGAGGCTGCGATCGCGACAACATGTAAGTACGGTTAGAGTTGAGAATTGTACCATAATGCTGCACTTGGTATAACAACTGATCAACTTGGCTTTGGGCTAACTCCAACTCGCCATCACGCAACAGCCCCAGTAATATAAAGTAGCTGTCCCAACCATACATTTCATTAAAACGTCCACCAGGGACAACATAAGGCCCCGGTAAGTATAGCAAACCATGTTCTCGAATCGCCTCAACTGAAGTTGGGAGAGTGCGAATTTCAATTTGTTGCATGTCCTTTTTTGACAGCGATCGCTCCAAAACAAACTGAACATTGGGACAATCTTCTTGGGGGGAGATGTATACAATCCAGGGAGTATCTGATTTATGCTCTAACTTGGTATCCTTAGCAGATTGCAACAAATGTTCATGCGATCGCGTTAAGGTTTTCCAAGTTTTTTTGATGTATCTCCGTACAGCATAAATCTGGTCGGGGGCAAGTGTGGATGAAGTTTGTGTAGATTTATTAGTCATAATTCCATCTTTAACTTAGGGAGTAGGGAGTGAGGAGTAGGGAGTGGGGGATGAGGGAGATGAGGAGGATGAGGGGGATGAAGAATTGTTCACTCCTAACTCTTAACTCCTCACTCCTAACTCAGCACTCAACACTCAGCACTCAGCACTAACTAAGAGTGCGACGGGGAAATGGGCTAAGGCTTGGGCGATGGGTAAAGTTTCTGTCACTTCTAAGGTTTGTTCGGTGAGAACATTTTTCCAAGCTGAGGAACTGTTGGCGGGTAGTTGCAGGTGTGTATCTTGCCATACATCATCGCCAAGGGGGTCTTCTCCTGGCTGAATGAGACTGGTGAAAAAGCGGGGTGCAATGGCGATCGCTGTTTGATTTCCTTGTCGCCGAGCAAAGGCGATAATATGGTTGGCGTGGCTTCCCTGGATTTCTAAGGGCAAATAGTCACCTTCAGTAAATAGTGCAAGATAATTTTTTCTAGCTTTGAGTAGTTGCGCTGTTAAAAACAGTTTGATTCTGCCATCAGTTTTGTGAGTGAGTAATTCCTGAATCAGTGCGAGAATGTCTGTTTTGATTTGTTCTCGGATGGTACTCAAATAACTACGTCGCAGTTCAAAATCTACAGGACGGCGGTTATCAGGATCGACCAAACTCAAATCCCAAAGTTCCGTTCCTTGGTAAAAGTCTGGTACGCCTGGCGCGGTAGCCTTGAGTAAAGTTTGGGACAGGGAATTAAAAATACCATAATAGGCAATTCGCTGTTGAAAGGGGCGAAAGGCTTCGATAAATTGACTCGATATAGACGAATCTAGCACTTTTTCAATAAAGGAGGCACATGCTTGTTCATACTCGCTATCAGGACGCAGCCAGGCTGTATGCACTTTCGCTTCCCGAATTGCTTTAATCATGTAGTCCTTAACTCGTTCCAGAAAAGATGATTCTTCGTCTTCGTCAAAGGGAAACGCCCCTACTAGCGTTTGATAGAGAAAATACTCATCGTTGCGGTCTGGCATGGCAAAACCGTGCCGTTCGCTGCGACGATCTTGATTAAGATAACTCCAAATATTGACTTGTTCTTCCCACTCTTGGGGTATTTCTGATAATACATTTATCCTTGCACGCACATCTTCGCCGCGCTTGGTATCGTGGGTGGCTGTGGCGTTCATGGTGTGGGGCCAGTTTGCTTGGTGCTTCTGGTTAAAAGCATGGAACTCGGCTGTAGAAATGCCAAAATGACTAGGATTACCCCCCACTTCATTCAGCGATAGCAAGCGGTTGTAAACATATAGTGTAGTGTCTTCTACGCCTTTGGCCATTAACGGGCCGCTGTATTGCTGCATCCTGAGAACAAAATATATCCATTGTTCCCGTTCTGTCTGCGTTAGAGAATCATCAAACTCCAATAGCATCAACTTTTCAATAAAAGTCAATTCATTTTGCAGCAAAGGCGCTTGTTCTCTGGCTTGGGTAATGACTTCTTGAATAGTGGCGCGATCGCTTTCTGAAATGCCTTCAGGAGTGATGTAGGTGCGATAGACAGGAAACACTGTTAAAACTTCTGCGATCGCTCGTTTCAATCCGTTCAAAGTAAAGTCATTGGCATAGCGATATTTGTTAGAAATATTTTTCAACAAAATCGCTAAATTATCAATGTCACCTGCTAAATTCTTTTCTAAAATTAGGTGCTTTTTCTCCTTTACCAAGGATGCATAGTCTACTCGTGTATTAATAAAACTATGGTAAATATTATCAAACCAAAATTTAGTTTCCTTTTGACAAAAGACACCATTAACATAATTTAAAAAGTCATATCCTGATGTACCTTGAATATCCCAGTTTTCTGGCAAATCTTCCGTGAGTTCCAAGATTTTTTCAACGGTGATGTAAACATCTCCCATCTTTTCCCGCAGCCGTTCCAGATATTGCACAGGATTATAAAGACCGTCAATATGGTCAATGCGTAAACCTGTAAATTTACTTTCTGCAACCAACTTTTTAATTAAAGAGTGGGTATTATTAAATACCCGCGAATCTTCAACCTTTACAGAAATGAGTTCGTTGACAGTAAAGAAACGGCGATAATTCATTTCTTCCGCCCCTACCTTCCAAAAGGCAAGACGGTAAAATTGGTCTTTTAATAATTCATCGAGCAAATTAAAACTTTCTGGATTTCCTACATCTCCATTAAAGATTTTCAGATTATCCTCGATGAATTCGTGGATATCATCATTTGTGGTGTAAAGTTCCCAAATTAAACCTTTAATAAATGCGATTTGGTCTTGTCGCTGTTTATCAACAACTTCCAAAGGCACATTTTTGAGAATGTAAAGAATCCCCAATAACTTAATAAAATCAGGATGATTGCGTCCTAGCTTGCGCGTGATTTTGCCCAGATTGTAGCTGAGAAATTTGGTGTAGGACTCTAACCGCAACGGCAATTTTAAACTGTAATAGTTGACAGTTAACCCAGTTTGTGAATATTGCAGTTGAATATCTCCCTTTTCCAGAGAGACACCGTAGAAATCGCCTAACAACGGTGCGAGAATTCTTTCCTGGCGATCGGCAAACGGGGCATTCCAACCCAAATCAAAGTAGTCAGTATAACCCGAATCAGGGCCATGTTCCAACACATCCATTAAGTAGTGATTTTCGCTACTATAAGCCATGTGATTGGGAACAATATCTTGCAACCAGCCCATACCAAGGGATTGCAGTTCACTAACCAACGCTTCAAACTCCTCAGTAGTACCTAATTCTGGATTCAGTTGAGCAGCATCAACTACATCATAACCATGAGTACTACCAGAACGGGCTTTAAAAATAGGAGAAGCATACAAATCAGTAATTCCTAAATCTGCCAAATAAGCTGCGATCGCTTTAGCATTTTCAAAGCCAAACTCAGGTGTAAATTGAATTCGATAAGTTGTAGTAGGAATTCGCATAAATTTATTAAGGAAGAAATAACTACTAATCAGGGTTCAAATCTTTGCTTTCCTCTCTGCGTCACGGACACTTTCCTCAACGGGGGGAACCCCCGCACGGAAGTGTCCTTCTCTGCGCCTCTGTGGTTAAAAAATAATTTATTGAACCGCAGAGACACAGAGGACACAGAGTTAAGAGAAATTATTTTCCAAAAATTTTAGGAAGTTTGATAGGGCTACTTTTAGCTTTGCAATTCATACAGTACTAAACTGTTGGGTTGCAGATTTAATTCTTGTCCTGCTGATATATTTTCGGGTGCTTGAGAACCAGGGCCAGCCCATGATCTATCTGCTGAATCTAATAATTTTTTCCCATCACTTTGAATTGGTAAAGTTGTGGTGACGGGAGATGAATTGAAATTCATCGCAAATATTAGTTGACTGGTTTCGCACCAACGACGCACAATAACTAACTGTTTTTCTTCATCACTTGTCGCTTCGATGAAGTCGCGGTGTTGCTTCAGCAGTGCGGGATGGGTTTTGCGTAAATTAATTAATTGGCGATACCAATATAGTAAGATTTTGTGCTTTCCTTCGTTGCGTAATTGCCAGTTGAGTTTAGAAGCTAAAAAGGTTTCTGCTGCTTCTGGATCTGGTGGCCCTTCTGAATAGTGAAAGGCTTCAAATTCTTGCTGGCGTCCGGCGCGTACTGCTTGAATTAAATCGGGGTCGGAGTGACTTACAAAATAGGTGAAGGGTGCAGTTTCGCCGTATTCTTCTCCCATGAATAATAGGGGTAAGTTCGGTGATAATAGTACAGCACCGGCGGCTAATTTCAGTCCTTCAAATGAAAGGCGATCCCACAGGCGATCGCCTTTCATTTGATTGCCGACTTGATCGTGATTTTGGATGCAGACTACAAATTGTGAGGGTGAGCGATCGCGGCATGGTATACCATGATATCGTTTACGATGGGGCGCATACTGCCAATCGTAAACGAAGGTATCTGTATAAGCTTTTGCTAATTGACTACATTGTCCAAAATCTTGATAATATCCCTGGCGATCGCCTGTTAAAAGTGCGTGCAATGCATGGTGAAAGTCATCACTCCATTGGGCATCAAGTCCATATCCACCCAGTTCTGGCGGACGAATGATTTGGGGATTATTTAAGTCACTTTCTGCTATTAAGTGACGTTTCCATGTTTGCCCTTGTGCTTTGAAGTGATGTACTGCTTCTGCTAATTCCCATAAAAAATGTTTGGCACCTAAATCATAAATTGCTTGAATAGCATCAAGTCGCAATGCATCAATATGAAATTCTCGTAACCAATAAAGCGCATTTTCGATGAAATAATTTCGCACACCTTGACTGTAGGCGTCATCGAAATTCATCGCATTGCCCCACGGTGTTTTATAGGTTTTGGTAAAATAGGGCGCATACTGACCCATATAATTACCTTCTGGGCCGAAGTGATTATACACCACATCCAGCACCACAGCAATACCATGTTGGTGGCAAGCATTGACCAGTTGTTTTAAAGCCGCTGGATTTCCGTAGGAACTTTGCACAGCAAACGGATAAACGCCATCATAACCCCAATTGCGAAATGCCAGAGAAGCCTCAATATGAGTGTCTCCTGGAAACTGAGCAATGGGCATAATTTCAATAGCGTTAATTCCCAGTTCCTTTAAATCTGGAAGGCGGTCAATGATGGCGGTGAAAGTTCCTTCGGGGGTGAAGGTACCGACGTGGAGTTCATAGAAAATCATTGACTCCAAGGGAACACCAGCCCAACCTGCATCTGTCCATTCAAACTGATGTTCAACAACTTGAGAGGGGCCATGAACTCCTTGGGGTTGATACTGCGACGCCGGATCGGCGAAGGCATTTTCATCATTTAAGATATATCGGTAAAGCGTACCTGGATACACATCGTTTACTTTCGTCTGCCAATATCCATCCTCCACAGGTTTAAGCGGTATTACCTGTTGTTGTGGCGACAAAATTTGCACCGCGACGCTATTTAATGTCGGCGACCAAACTGTAAACTCACATTCCCCGTTACCTAAGTAGTGAGCGCCAATTTTCACGCAGTATCCTCCCATTAGATAATGTGTTATGCCGAATTGTGGCGATCGTCAAGGTGAGCAATTGCCCAGTGTTGACGAACACACCAGATAGGATCATGGTTGTTGTACCAAGGAATTCGCTAGCATCCGCAGGCGTATTTTTTTTTATCTTTGGGAATGGAGAATGGGGAATTGGGCATTGGGCATGGGGCATGGGGCATGGGGTTTATAAATAATGACCACTGACAACTGACAACTAACAACTGACAAATGACAAACAACAATTTAGATTCATTCCGCGCTTTGGCATTGCAAGTTACATGCCATGCAGTCAATCAAACACGCGATCGCCAAGAAGCTCGTTCGTTGATGTTAAACTCTATTAATCGTTTGGCACAACAAATTGCTGCTAGTATTGCTTTTATTGGCTTTGACTGTCGTTTAATTGTATTGCCAGAATATTTTCTCACTGGTTTTCCGATGGGAGAACCTTTAGCAGTATGGGCTGATAAAGCTTGTTTAGAAATGGCGGGTGCTGAGTATGAAGCGCTTGGTAAAATTGCTCAAAAACATCAAATCTTTTTAGCTGGTAATGCTTACGAAATTGACCCAAATTTTCCAGGGTTGTATTTTCAAACTTGCTTTGTAATTGATGCTTCGGGAACAATTGTTTTACGTTATCGGCGGCTAAATTCCTTTTTTGCCCCCACCCCTGGCGATGTCTGGGATAAATATCTCGACTGTTACGGGTTGGAGGGAGTTTTCCCTGTGGCGAAGACGGCAATTGGTAATTTAGCAGCTTTGGCATCAGAAGAAATTTTGTATCCAGAAGTAGCGCGGTGTCTGACGATGCGAGGTGCAGAGATTTTTCTCCACTCCACCTCAGAAGTGTATGGCAAAACGTTAACGCCTAAAGATGCTGCTAAAATCTCTCGTGCTGTAGAAAATATGGCATATGTAGTTTCAGCGAATACAGCAGGCATAGTTAATATTCCCATCCCTACCGCTTCTGCTGATGGTGGTTCTAAAATTATTGATCATCGTGGAATAGTTTTAGCAGAAACAGCTACAGGCGAAAGTATGGCAGCATTTGCAGAGATAGACCTAGCAGCATTACGCCGCGATCGCCGTCGTCCTGGGTTACATAATTTACTTTCACGCCAGCGGTTTGATATATACGCCCAAAGCTACAGCCAGTCACAATTTTACCCAGCAAACACCATGCTGAACCAAGAAGTAGACCGTAAACACTTTATCCAAACACAACAAGCAACAATTGAACGTCTGGTTAAATTGGGAATAATTTGAATTGGGAATTGGGAATTGGGAATTGGGAATTGGGAATGGGGAATTGGGAATGGGGAATTGGGAATTGGGATTATAAATGACAACTGACAACTAACAACTGACAACTGACAAATGACAAATGACAAAACCAATAGAAGTCCGCAACCCTAGGACTGGAAAATATGATTATGTAATTATTCCACCGCCGCCGAAGCTTTTGGCGCAGCAATGTACCCGCGCGCGCAGGGCACAACCGCGTTGGTATCAATTGGGTGTGGAAGGTAGAATTGCAGCTTTACAAGCATGGAAGCAAGCTTTATTATCGGAACGCGATCGCCTGATGGAGGCTTTGGTTAATGATACGGGCAGGTTGTCAATTTCAAAGTTGGAAATCGATTCTTTTTTTTCTAGCATTGACCGCTGGTGTGGGTTAGCACCAGATTTGTTACAAGAATCTGCCAAAAATACAGCCATCCCGTTTATCGCTTTACAACAATCATCTGTTCCTTATAGCTTGGTCGGGGTAATTAGCCCCTGGAATTTTCCGCTGTTGCTGTCTACAATCGATGCTATCCCGGCTTTACTGGCGGGTTGTGCTGTCATTATTAAACCGAGTGAAATTGCCCCCCGCTTTGTCGCACCGCTGGTTACTGCCATCAATGCTGTGCCAGAATTGCGCGATATCTTGAGTTTTGTTGAGGGTGCAGGGGAAACAGGTGCTAATTTAATTGACAATGTGGATTTAATATGCTTTACAGGTAGTATCGCCACTGGGCGAAAAGTTGCAGAGGCGGCTGCTAAACAGTTTATTCCTGCTTTTTTAGAATTAGGGGGAAAAGACCCGGCGATCGTTTTAGAATCAGCGAATTTAGAATTGGCAACTTCAGCTATTTTATGGGGTTCAGTGGTGAACACTGGGCAATCATGCCTTTCAATTGAGCGAATTTATGTTGCTGAATCTATCTTTGAAGAATTTTATCATCAATTAATAGCCAAAGCTTCGCGTCTGCAACTAGCTTATCCCACAGTTGAAAGTGGAGAACTTGGGCCTATTATTGCTGAAAAACAAGCAGCAATTATTAGCGACCATTTGCAAGATGCAATAGAAAAAGGCGCAATTATTCACTGCGGCGGCAAAGTTGAAGCGTTAAATGGTGGTTGGTGGTGTCGTCCGACGGTAATTACTCAGGTGAACCATTCAATGAAAGTGATGACTGAAGAGACTTTTGGCCCCATTATGCCAGTGATGCCTTTCCCCACAGTTGAAGAAGCAGTGTATTTGGCGAATGATTCAATGTTTGGGTTAAGTGCTGCGGTTTTTGCCGGTTCGGAGACTGAAGCGTTAGCTGTTGCTGATCAAATAGATGCAGGTGCTATCAGTATTAATGATGCAGCTCTCACCGCCATTATGCACGAAGGAGAAAAAAACGCTTTCAAATTCTCCGGTATGGGAGGTTCGCGCATGGGGCCTGCGGCGCTGAAACGGTTTATGAGAAAAAAAGCTTGTTTGATTAAAACTAACTCTACTAGTGACCCTTGGTGGTTTGATAATTCGTGAGGTCAAGAGTCAAGGTTTTTTGACCCTTGACTCTTGACCTTTAAAAACCCACACAAAAAAATATGACACTTGCATAAGTCTTAAAAATATTGAGCTTCATCTTCATAGTAAATTTATATGATATCGATGCGGTTGCTTCGCTTCACTTCGTTGCGCTCGCAATTGACATATCGTAAGTGATTTAGCGGACATGATGTGATATCAAGTTCGGTTAAATAGTTATGTTTCCCACAATCATTCCACCCCACCCCTAACTTCTCCCCGTGAACGGGGAACTCGGGGCCCCCTCTGGGGATTAGGGGCAGGGAAACAAAGCGTAGCTTTGGTGAGGTGGGGTTCTTAAAATTTAATAAGTACAGGACTTACGCGCGGACTACGATTTTACGTCCGGAGCGAGCGTTCGCTGAAAGCGTTCCCGCAGGGTAGCAAAGTAATCGCAAAAGCTTAGTTTTTCGTCACTAGTGCGTAAGTCCTAAAGTAATCAAGCGGACATGATATGAGTCTACTGTTAAATGCGTTTATAAATTATAAATTATAAATTATAAATTAAATTTTAAAAAAGAAAAATACTGTCAATTTTTTATACTTGATAATATAAAATCTGAGTGATAATATAATCTGACATTAAACAGATACCGACAAAAAGTCAGGTGTAAAGATACGAAATTTACCATACTGTTTGTGGCAATGGATTTTATGCATTGTTCCTGCTAGTGCATTAGTCAATAATGAACTGGCAAAAATTTCAAATGAAAAAATTAACTTTCATCTTCTAATCAATCAAAAAGGAAACTATATATGGTGATGTTGTTGAAAAAAACATTGCTACTTTTACCCATGAGTATTTATGCCTTGGCTTGCTTTTATTTTAGTACTACTTTTACAGGGGAAGAAACAGAATATTATCAAAAACTAATTCTGTGTGCGGCATCAATTCTCTGTAACTTTTACGTTTTGTACTATCATTACACAAACCCACCACACCCAAAATTTCTCATGCTACCTAAGCGGAAATTATCAATCAGAACTCACGTAATTTCTGGAAGTATAGAGGTTGTGTTTGGTGTAATTGCATTTTTTAGTAGTAATCCAGAAATCCCCGCTACGATCATGGCATTATCAGCCATAATCGGTCATGTCACTTCATCTTTTTACCAAACACCGATTGTTTTTGGCTCTAAAAGTGTAATGATTCCAGGATATTTATTCTGTGTCGGTTTGCACCTTTATACTGCCATTCATCTCCTCTTAGAACCAAATTCAAGTTTTTGGTTAATCAACACATTTTTAGTTCTAAGCATATACGTTTGGTGTCGAGTATTTTACTTTATCTTTACTGTTTTTGGAATCTTTAAGGATAATCTTTATTCTGCTGCAATTCTGGCGGCTGGTGTGTTGATATTCCCCTCTATATTAGGTTTTGCTGGCAACTTGTTTTTTATCCTTTTTGTCCTTGGTTATAATGCTCTTTATAAGTTAATTATGAAACCCACACCAGCAGAATGGATAACTTGGACAAAAGAAAGTCAAAGACAAACATTAATTGATGAAGATGCAAAAGAATTATGGGTAAATAATAATTTATCAATCAATCCTGATGAACTTGATGATAAAGCAGTAGCAGCAGCAGTTTTTGCTCAATTAGATATAAATAAAACTGGAACTTTAGATAAAGATGAATTGAGCTATCTTTGGCACGAGTGGCAAGTTCCAGATTCTTTTATCAATACTTTTCTTGCTCGAAACACAGATGCTAATGAATTTAATTTCATTAATTTTTATGAGAAAATTTGGCACATTAAAGGTGTCAAAGAACGACTAAAAAGAGAAACCGTGAAATTAGAGTGTCTCAGCAAGGGTAAAAATATTAGCAATGAAGAAAAGTGCAGACTCATTTTTGAGCAAATAGATATTGATCGGACTGGTTACATTGATGAATTTGAGTTAAAGACACTATTACTAGAATGGGGATTACCTTCTAATGAAGTTGAAGAATACATGAGAAAATATGATGATAATAAGGATTTGAAAATTTCCTTTGAAGAGTTTTTGAAAATGCGTCCAGTTTGGTCTTTTGCCTATTCTGATATAATTCTTGCAACCTAATCAAACGTGAGTTCGACAAATTTAAAAGACCCTCTCCAAACCTCTCCCCTGCAAGGAGAGAGGCTTTAAAAGCTTAATTTTTTTCGTTGATAGTTTGGTAGGGTGCGTTATGGACGATAGTCCTAACGCACCGCCAGAGATTTGTGGTGCGCGATTCCTGCGGCGTAACACACCCTTGTATCTTAGAAGAAGTGGTAGACCGTCGCTACAATTTAAGGTTTACTTTATAAATCATCTCTAAAGATATTGAACTATATTGTTATAACAATTTTAAAAATGATTGCAACATATTGATTTACGTGTACCAGGACACACAAGGCAATTCACAATCCAAAATCCGTCTTGAAAAGCTTTGAGCGGAGGTTTCCTCCGCTCAAACTTTTCGCAAAATCTCAAAATCCAAAATGGTATTAGTAACTATTACCCGATTCCCAGTCCCTTTTGCCTTAAGCTAAAGATAAATCAGGTGACAATCTCTGCAAAACTTGCTTTAATACCATCGCTGTCCAATCTATATCAGCTTCGGTGGTATAACGGCCTAATGTCATGCGAATTCCGCCTAAAGCAGCTTTTTGGGAATAGCCCATTGCTAAAAGTATGGGACTGGGGCTAAGTTTACCACTGCGACAGGCAGCACCGGCACTGATGCCAATACCAGCCTGGTTTAGCTGTCGTACTAAGGTTTTACCGCTCTTGTTTTCGCCATCGGCGTATTCTAGGCAGAAACTAACATGGTGAGGTAAACGCCGATCGCGATCGCCTGTGACTATTAAACCAGGAACGTCTGCTAATAAATCAAACAAGCGATCGCGTAATTTGATTAACCTTGGTGTTTCGCTGGCTAATTCTTGTGCTGCAAGTTCGGCTGCTACACCAAAACCTGCAATGGCTGGTACAGGCTGAGTCCCAGAACGCTGTCCCATTTCTTGTCCACCACCATAAATTAAGGGCGCTATCTCGACACCAGGACGCACATATAACGCCCCTGCACCCAATGGCCCATATAATTTATGACTGGATATACTCAATAAATCTACAGGTAATGTTTGCACGTTGATGGGCAAGCGTCCTACAACTTGCACTGCATCTGTATGAAACAAAACTCCATGCGATCGGGCAATATTCCCCAATTCTACAATTGGTTGCAATGTCCCTACTTCACTTTGCCCGTAAATTATGGAGACTAAAACCGTGTTACGTCGCAATGCGGTTGTTAAATCTAACGGGTTAACTCTGCCTTTTCCATCCACCGCCAAGCGCGTTACTTCCCAACCCTGCATTTCCAGCAACTTCACTGTTTCTGAAATTGCTGAATGTTCAACATTCGAGATAATTATATGTTGAGGCACGGTGTACAATCGAGCCACACCCATAATTGCTTGATTATCTGCCTCAGTGCCCCCAGAAGTAAAGATAATAGATTCAGCTTGGGCAGCGTTAATTAATCCAGCGACTTGCAGCCTTGCTTGTTCCACAATTGTTGCTGCTCGTTGTCCCCATTCATGTAAACTGGAAGGATTGCCCCACTCTTGGGTGAGGACTGTTTGCATAATAGCGATCGCTTCTGGGCGAGTGGGAGTAGTAGCACTGTAATCTAGATATATTTGCATATCACTAATAGTTGAATGGAATCACAAGCTGGCGACAGACTGCTTATCTTTTGAGCATATATAGATAAGTTAATAATTCATGACAAAAGGTAAATATTTCTACATCAATGGGATGGATTTTGTCATAATTCTCCAACTATTTTTCTACCTAATTTGGCGTACTTGATTTTGGGAATTATAAATACGTTTACTCCCAATCCACTTTTAGCAGATTACCGTGCAAATTTTTCCTCAGAAAAAGTATTTTTTGATCTTTTTGATTATATTAGCGATCGCGGCTTGTCAACGAGTCCAGTTTCACAGTAAGCGTCTAGCTGCTTTACCGCAAGATCCGTTTGTTAAAGTTTACTTTAATCATTCCGAGTCTTGGGAGTACAAAGAACCTTACCGTCAGCAAACCCGCCTTGGGGATAATTTAGAAAAACAGATTGTCGATGCTATTTCCCAAGCTAAATCTACAGTAGATGTAGCGGTACAAGAATTACGTTTACCCAAAGTTGCCGAAGCACTAAGCCTGAGACAGCAAGCAGGAATCAAAGTGAGGGTGATTTTGGAAAACACCTACAGCCGTCCTTGGAGTAGCCAGACAGCCGATGAAGTCAAGAAGTTAGCACCAAGGGAACAAGAACGCTACCGCGAATTTGAGAAATTTCTAGATGTTAACCAAGATCATCAAATCAGTCCAGAGGAAATTAAGCAAAGAGATGCATTAATCATTTTACAAAATGCCAAAATACCTTTGATTGATGATCGTGCAGATGGTTCAGCAGGTAGTAGCTTGATGCATCACAAATTTGTGATTGTAGACAATCGCCTTGTAATTGTAACTTCCGCGAATTTCACTTTAAGTGATATTTTTGGCGATTTTACAAATCCTAGTAGCTTAGGCAATGCCAATAACTTTTTACAAATTGAAAGTTCCGAATTAGCATCCTTATTTACAGAAGAATTTAATATTATGTGGGGTGATGGCCCAGGAGGTAAACTTGATAGTAAATTTGGTGTGAAAAAACCTCAGCGATCGCCAAAAACAATTACGCTAGGTGAAACTAAAATTACAGTGCAATTTTCCCCAAGTTCTGCAACTCAACTTTGGAGTGAAACTAGTAATGGCTTAATTGGCAAAACCTTAAATTCCGCCAATAAATCTATTGATATGGCATTGTTTGTATTTTCCGAACAACATCTTGCCAACATCTTAGAAATCCGCCATCAAAAAAATGTATCAATCCATACATTAATCGATCCACAATTTATTTTTCGACCTTATAGTGAAGCCTTAGATATGATGGGCGTTGCACTGAGTAATCAATGTAAATATGAACTTGATAATCACCCTTGGAAGAATCCCATCACCACGGTAGGCATACCGACATTAGCCAAAGGCGATTTATTACATCATAAATTTGCCGTCATAGATAGCAAAACAGTAATTACAGGTTCACACAATTGGTCAGACGCAGCCAATGAGGGTAATGACGAGACATTATTAGTAATTGAAAACCCTACAATTGCCGCCCATTATGTACGTGAATTTGACCGTCTTTACAGCAAAGCTCAACCTGGGTTACCACCAAAAATTCAAGAAAAGATTAAACAAGAAAAACAAAAGTGTCCCCAAATTATCACCCCTGATTCCAGCACCAATCAAGTAAATTCACAAATAAATATCAATACAGCAACTTTAGAAGAATTAACCACCCTTCCCGGCGTAGGTAAAAAGCTAGCACAGAGGATTATTATAAGTCGCCAACAGCAAAAATTTACATCATTACAAGACATAGAAAGAGTACCAGGAGTAAGTAACAAGATGGTAGATAAATGGCGCGATCGCCTGACATTGTAGTACTCTATAACATCTTCTCTTAATCCTCTCTGCGTACTCTGCGCGACGGACACTTTCCTCAACGGAGGGAACCTCCGCACGGAAGTGTCCTCCTCTGCGGTTCGCTTAAAAAACATTACTCCTCTACCACCACCAAATTACCCATTTATTCCTTTGTATACATTACGGTTTGCTATAACTGTGAAATCTCTCCCAAAAGTATAATATTTTATAACTATGCTGAGGGAAAGAGGGAATTGAGCCGCCAAATTTTTAGCATAAATCTCAAGATGAAATGATTCAGAGAGAGTAGGTTTATGGCGGATCACAAAATAGATGAATTACCTCAAGAAATCAAAGAACAACTACCCCAACACGCCCAACAGATTTTCTTAGCAGCATTCAATGCTGCCCAAAAAGATGGGTTGAGTGAAGAGGGCGCCCGTGAAGTTGCCTGGAACAGTGTCAGGAATGAATATGAACCAGGTAAGGATGGCAAATGGCAGAGAAAACCTGAAGATCCACCCATACATAATAAAGCTATCACCACTGGTGGCAACTAAACCCTTTTAATCAAATATCAATTTTGAGACGGTTTGTAATGTTTACAAACCGCCTCTGTTTATTTCATATAATTTATTTTAAAATCAAATTTGACCATTATATTGAAAAATTAGTAGTCCTCATCAGCTGCGTACACGAGAACAAATGAAAACTCTTTGTGTCTTCGTGTCTTTTGTGGTTCATTGATTTTTTACCACTAAGGCACTAAGGCGAGGGCAGTTGCGTGGGCGGCTTTGCCGACTTGAGCAAACTGCCCGTACAAAGAATTTTCCAGTCAGCAAATGAGTAGCGCGATCGCACTTAGCCACAAAAAGAGTTAGCCTGAGTAGTATCTATAGCTAAAGCAGTTAAAAATATTAAAAATTCGTATTCAGCAATGGTTAACTCAGAAACACCATCTTTGCAAAAAACAGTAGACAGTGAAATTGTAGCTGTGACTGTGTATACCAACAAAGCTCTAGTTACACGCCGGGGTGTCGTCTCCTTAACAGGAGTAGAAAGGGAATTAATAATTACCGGGCTACCAGTGACCCTACAAACTGAGTCAGTGAGAGTCAGCGGTAGTGGTACCGTAGGGGTGCGCTTGCTGGGAGTTAGAAGCCATTACATCTACACCACTGAACCTGTGGCTGAACGAGTGGCACAGTTAACTAGACAAATTCAGCAAATAGAAACAGAAAAACGTTATCTACAAGCTCAAATAGATGCCTTGGTGTTGCAATCTAATTTTATTGAAGGCTTGCGGGAAAAAACAGAAGAACCCTTTGCCCAGAGTATATCACGAAAAAATCTCAGCCTCAGCGAAACTTTGGATTTCCTCAACTTTTTGGGCAGCCAGTATAGCGAATATGCGATCGCATCTGGAGACTGCAAAAGCCAACAAGAAGAATTAGACAAGCAACTGCAAGCACTCCGCGCCTCATTGCAAAAAATTCAAACGCCCCATTCCCAGAAAAGTCTGAACTTGATTGTCGCAATTGAATCGGCGGGTGAAGGCGAGTTTGAGTTTGAGTTATCCTACATAGTCGATTATGCCAGTTGGACACCTCTGTATGACTTGCGGGTTAATAATACGAGTAAGATAGTACATTTAAACTACCTTGCAGAAGTTACCCAAAACACTGGTGAAGATTGGATTGATGTAGCGCTTACCCTTTCTACCGCTAAACCGGGATTAGGTACACTCCCACCCAAACTTGAACCCTGGTATATTGACACCCCAAGCCAAAGAAACGTAAGGGTACGACAAAGGCGCATTGAGGAGTTTGACCTAGCAGCGCCACGTAGTGCTGCTGTTGAAGCAAATCACCAAGAACCAGAGGAACTTGCAGCAGAAAGTCTCATCCCAGCAGAAACAGTTGTTGCAGAATTATCCCAGCAAGGCAGTGTAGTTACTTTTAAACTCAATGGCGGCGGTAACATTCCCAGTGATGGTACACCCCATAAAACGGCGATTTTCAACGACAATTTTCCTTGTAGTTTCGATTATGTGGCAATGCCGCGCTTGGTGAGTTTTGCTTATTTACAAGCTAATGTGAAAAATCCTTCCAACGGTGCAACTCTATTACCAGGCAAAGCAAATATTTTCCGTGACAATATCTTTGTCGGCACAACTAATTTAGAAAATATCGCACCAGGGCAAGAATTTAACTTGAATTTAGGCATTGATGAAGCTTTAAAAATTGAGCGTGAATTAGTCGAACGTCAAGTTGATAAAAAATTGATTAGTAACTTGCGCCGGACTACTTATGGTTATCGATTGTTAATTACTAACTTGCTGAATCAAGAAACTCATGTGAAAATCACTGAACAATTGCCAGTTAGCCGCAACGAACAAATTAAAGTACGCCTTACCCGCAGCAACCCACAAATTCAACTTGGTGAAATGGGGATTTTAGAATGGTTGCTAACTATTCCACCCCAAGAGCAACGAGAGATATTTTACCAGTTCATTGTCGAACATCCACCGGAACTAACTGTTGTGGGATTAGACATTTAAAATCGAAGTTACCATTATTCTTCAAGCTTCTACAATTTTCTCAATTGACGTGAGTTCGATGAACCTCTCCCCAACCCCTCTCCGACGCAGAGAGGGGCTTTAACATAGGGATATTTTTTTTACTTTGAAGCTACTAATCTGCTAATTATTAGATATAACTCAAGTAATTATGTCTGAATTATTAACTATATAGATTGGTTGAATTTTATCAAATTACTTAACTATCAATCTCTTAGTAAGCAAACAATATCGTGATTGTCATGATGTATTTGTATAATCGAAAAAATCAATCTTAATAGTCAAATATATAAAAAATAGAGTTATTGAATTATAAATCTTTGAATATTCAAACAGGTTTGAGAGAAAATAGTTGATTTAACTGCATCCTAATTGAGAGGCTAAAAACATATATAGACAAAAACCTTTTATTTGTGTCTAAACAATCAATTCACAAGGATTGATTTGAGAAATTCAATTTGCAAACATCATAACTAAGGTTAGACAAAATATTGTTTAATCTTGCTTTTGATGTGAAAAGTCCTTGCTTTGTAACACAAAGGAGAAAGCCTAATGGCTGATGTCAAAATCTCTGAATTGGATGCTCTTGGTTATAATCTGTTTAATGATTCCGAAAGCTTTCTCAATGAACTAGCCACTCAAGAAAGGCAAAATATTGAGGGAGGTGGATATTCCGGTGGCTGGAGTCAAAGCGGTGGTTTCAGCCACGGCGGCGGTTGGAGTCATGGTGGTGGCTGGAGTCAAAGCGGTGGTTTCAGCCACGGCGGCGGTTGGAGTCATGGTGGTGGCTGGAGTCAAAGCGGTAATTTCAGCCATAGCGGTGGCTTCAGCAATAGCGGTGGCTTCAGCCACAGCAACAACAGTTTCTTTTAGCCATATTAAGAAATAGCAATATTAATTAAATGGCAAATATAGCAGTCCTGAATCATTTTTAGGACTGCTATTTTGCCCAGAGGATTTTAATTATGGATCTTCAGGTAAAATCCATTTTGGCGGTTCCATCATTTTTTTCCGTAGACGTTCTTCAGCCATCTCCAGCATTTGGTCTAAGGAAGTCTCTTCAATAAATTTTGCTGCTGCTTCTCTAAACTCGATATTGGGACATTTATTTCCTAAAACGCACCCGTTGATACAATCTTCAGCGCAGTTAATTTTTTGCTCCACAGTGAATTCCTCTTTGTGACATACTCCCAGACTACTTACTCTCAGGCATTACCCTCCAGATAAATTTTACCTTGCTAGTTGTCATCTCTTAGCCCTGAATACCTACCATTGATATATAAGTCGTTGCTGATAGCACTTTTGCTAAGCTAGCTAACGATATATATGCAATGTCTTGCACCAAAAGGGCGCTCATGTCGGAATTGTTTGCCACTACTGGAACCATCGCTGCGATCGCTACTGCTGTTGTGCCACAGCAGGGTAGTGTTGGTATTGTGCGGGTATCTGGTACCCAAGCAATGCCCATTGCTCAAACTTTGTTTCATGCACCAGGGCGGCAAGTTTGGGAAAGTCACCGCATTCTCTACGGTTATATCCGCCATCCCCAGACGCAACAATTGGTGGATGAAGCTTTGTTGCTGATGATGAAAGCACCTCGTTCCTACACTCGTGAGGACGTGGTGGAGTTCCATTGTCACGGGGGAATCATCGCAGTGCAACAAGTGCTGCAACTGTGCTTGTTAAATGGGGCAAGACTAGCCCAACCAGGAGAATTTACCCTGCGTGCCTTTTTGAATGGGCGACTGGATTTGACTCAAGCCGAAAGTATTGCTGATTTGGTGGGAGCGCGATCGCCTCAAGCTGCCCAAACTGCTTTAGCTGGTTTACAGGGAAAATTAGCTCATCCTATCCGGCAGTTACGCGCTAACTGTTTGGATATTTTAGCAGAAATCGAAGCTCGCATTGATTTTGAGGAAGATCTACCCCCGCTGGATGATAAAGCCATAATATCAGAAATTAATCGCATTGCCGCAGAAATTACTCAGTTATTAGCAACAAAAGATCAAGGCGAACTACTCCGCACAGGTTTAAAAGTGGCGATTGTTGGGCGTCCAAATGTGGGGAAATCGAGTTTATTGAACGCTTGGAGTCAAAGCGATCGCGCCATTGTCACAGACTTACCAGGTACTACCCGCGATGTGGTGGAATCCCAGTTAGTGGTGGGAGGAATTCCCGTGCAGGTGCTAGATACAGCCGGGATTCGAGAAACCGTAGACCAAGTAGAAAAAATTGGTGTCGAGCGATCGCGCCGTGCCGCCAGTGCAGCGGATTTAGTATTATTAACCATCGATGCTTCAGCAGGTTGGACACCAGGCGATGAAGAAATTTACCAACAGGTGCAACATCGTCCCTTGATTTTAGTGATTAACAAAGTTGACTTAGTAGCAGAAAGTGAATGGAAAACTCTGCAATCCCAAATCCCAAATTTCAAATTTCAAATTCCCACAGCAGCCGCGAAAAATCAAGGTATATCTAATTTAGAAACAGCAATTTTAGAGATAGTTAAAGCTGGCAAAGTCCAAGCTGCTGATATGGACTTAGCAATTAACCAAAGGCAAGCAGCAGCCTTAACTCAAGCTCAAATTTCCTTAGAACAGGTACAAACAACAATTGCTCAACAGTTACCCCTTGATTTTTGGACAATTGACTTAAGAGATGCAATTTATGCACTAGGACAAATTACCGGAGAAGAAGTTACAGAATCAGTTTTAGACAGAATTTTTAGCCGTTTTTGTATTGGTAAATGATGAATAATTAGGGTAGACTCAAACTCTGACTCAAAGTCTTTTTTTTTACGAACCACAAAGGACGCAAAGGACGCAAAGGAAGAGATAGGTAATTTTCTGACGACAAGGGAGTAATAATGATATATTTAAGTTATGCTACAAATTTCTAAGACAGTCATTATTCCCGATAGCGACATCGAAATTAGTGCAATTCGCTCTCAAGGTGCAGGAGGGCAAAATGTCAACAAGGTTTCTACGGCTATCCATTTACGCTTTGACATTCAAGCTTCATCATTACCCGATTACTATAAACAACAACTTTTGCAGCTGAACGACCGACGCATCACAGAGCAAGGAGTTATTGTCATCAAAGCTCAAGAACACCGCAGCCAAGAACAAAATCGAGAGGAAGCGTTAAGACGACTTCAAGAAATCATTCAAAGTGTAACTGTAATCAAAAGAAAACGCAGACCCACTAAACCAACTCGCAGTTCTCAAAAAAAGCGTCTTGACCACAAAAATCAGCGTGGACAAGTTAAGTTGAATAGAGGCAAAGTCACGGATTATTGATTCATAAATTTTTGTTGGGTTTCACTGTTGTTTAATCAATGTACATTTCAATTCGCCAAGCAACCATACAGGATACAGTGATAGTCTCAAATGTGCTTCTAGAAGCAGCTTTGTGGCTCCAACAGCGTGGTATACCTCTGTGGCATCATAGTGAAGTTTCGTCAAATAGTATTTTTGAAGATGTCGCTAAAGGCTTGTTTTTCATTGCCGAGTACGCTGGTGAACCAGTTGGTATAATCAAGTTTCAACTTGAAGATTTAATTTTCTGGCCGGATATTTTTCAGGAAGATTCAGCATTTGTACATCGCCTCGCAGTGAAACGGCGTTATTCTGGTGGTAAAGTTTCTTCAGCACTGCTCACTTGGGCAGTAAAATATGCACAAACCCTTGATAAACGTTATTTACGTTTAGATTGTGATGCTGCGCGTCCCCGTCTCAAAGCTGTATATGAACGCTTTGGTTTTCGTCATCACAGTGACAGACAAGTAGGTGCTTATTTTGTCTCTCGCTACGAATATGAAATAGTTTCATAAAGATGACTAATTTGAACAATAATTACCACAGATGAATTGTCCAAAAGTTTAATAAATATGTTTTTTATCATCCAAAATTCGTCTTGAAAAGTTTGCTCAACGGGGGGAACCCCCCTTCGGGTTCGGGGGTTCGCAATCGACGGGAACCGCCAAGACTGCGACCCCCTCACCGCACGCAACTTTTCGCAAAATCTAAAATCTAAAATTGTTTCACTTCAACTTTGTATGTCTTTTATTAATGAAATTAATCATGCCAATGCATTGATTGTAGGAGCAAGCCAAGGCATTGGTTTAGGTTTTGTGAAAAAGTTACTGCAAGATAACAGAATTAGTAAAGTTTATGCAACCTATCGTCAACTGGAATCTGCTTCTGAATTAATTACTCTTGCAAGCGAATATCCTGAACGATTAATTTGTCTGTCGATGGATATCACAGATGAATTGCAAATTAGTGAATGTGTTCAGCAGATACGTAGCCAAATCAACAAACTGCATTTAGTCATCAATTGTGTTGGAATACTGCATGATGAGACTTTGCAACCTGAAAAAAGTTTAAGACAGATCAATTCTGAAAATTTGCTACGCTACTTTCAAATTAACAGTATTGGCGCTGTGCTACTAGCTAAACATTTATTGCCTTTATTTCGTCATCAAGAACGCAGCGTATTTGCCACTATTTCTGCCAAACTTGGTAGTATTGGCGATAACCAACTTGGTGGCTGGTATGGCTACCGCGCTTCTAAAGCCGCACTCAATATGTTGATGCGAACAGCGGCGATTGAATATAGTAGAAGCTGTCCTAAGACTTTGGTAATAACATTGCATCCAGGTACAACCGATACACGCCTTTCTCGTCCATTTCAAGCAAATGTACCTGCGGAAAAATTATTTTCAGTAGAACGCACTGTCACCCAGTTAATAACTGTTATCGAACAACTTCAAGAAGGTGATAGCGGTCATTTTTTCTCCTGGGATGGCAGTAGGTTGCCTTGGTAAGAGATATTATACTATTTTAGTACTATTAAATTGCTAATTTTGGTCAGGTTTTTTTAGTAGCTGTCAACATTTATAATCAAACTATGCCAGCTAAAGACATTTTTCATAACGCTGTTCGTTCAGCTTTAGAAAAGGATGGATGGACAATTACTCATGACCCTCTATCAGTTAAAGTTGATGAAATGGAGTTTTATGTAGATTTAGGTGCAGAAAGAATTTTAGCTGCTGAAAAAGCTGGTCAAAAAATTGCAGTTGAAATTAAATCTTTCCTTATTGCGTAGAAAATTCCCTGATAGAGTTTTATATTTAGCTATTTCTGAGGATATTTATCAAGACTTTTTTATTCGCCCGTTTATTCAATAGGTAATCGCTGAACATAGACTTAAGCTTCTCATTTTTGCGCCAATTACAGAAGAGGTTTTGCTATGGAAAGAATAAACTACCGTGAAATAGTAAAGAAAATTCTGGAAGGTCATTCGATTCACCACTCAAATGATGATACAGAAGTACAGCTGATTTTTGATTACGAACATGACCATTATCAAGTTGTTCATTTGGGATGGGAAGAACTAAGGCGGGTTTATGGTTGTATTATTCATGTTGATATTAAAGATGGTAAGATTTGGATTCAACGAGATGGAACTGAGGTAGGAGTGGCGAATGAGTTAGTTGCTGCTGGAGTTCCTAAACAAGATATTGTTTTGGGTTTTCATGCTCCCTACAAGCGGAAGTTTACAGAGTTTGCAGTGGGGTAAATCTAAATATATGGCGCGATCGCTTGTTTGATAAAGTAGAAGCGATCGCACTTTCATGAACCAGGAAACTCCAACTCACTGCTTTTTGATGCCAACTGCACTGTTTCCAGTCTTAAATGTCGCTCTAACCAATCTTCCAAATCAGCCATCACCTTTTGATAATTCAAGTCACTTTGCAACTCGTGATAGGCTTCTGGATAAACCACTCGCTGCTTATCTGTGCAACTTACTTGTTGATAAAAAATTTCACCACCTTCCGGCAATGTCACGCGGTCAGCGCCACCTTGGAGAATCAACAGCGGTAATTGCCAATCACCAGCATGAGCATTAACCCAGGCGACTGTAGCAAAAAATTCCGTAGCCAGACGCGCACTACCTAGAGTATGGCGTAGTTCATCCTTGGCGTAGGCGGCTATAACTTTTTCATCCCGTGAACCCGCAGATAAATCCATACCAGTATTGAGGGTAAACCGCGGCCAAACTCGTGATAACAAATGTCCTATAAGTAACCGAGTTTTTGACACGCCAACTTTTCCTAAAGCTGGTGCTAAAGTAATCACACCTTGCAATGTCGATGCTTCCTGAGGACAGCGGAGAACGTAGTCTAAGACAATTACCGAGCCTAAACTGTGACCCAAAAGAAAAATCGGGCTTTCTGGTTGTTGGATTTTAATTAACTTGAGAAAAGCTTGTAAATCTTCACGAAACTCAGCCCAAGCTTTGATATAACCTCGCTGACCTGGCGAACGTCCATGACCCCGCAAGTCAAAGCTGTACACAGCATATTGCTTAGGTACGAGATGCTGCACCACATTATCATACCTGCTACTGTGCGCTCCCAGTCCATGCACAACGGCTAATACTGCCTTCACCTTACCCTGTGGTTGCCAGCTTTGATAATAAAGTTCCAGCCCCCCGACACCTTTAAATGTGCCTTCCGTGTGGTTGATCATAAAGTTAATTTTTATCTTTTTCCCAGCAAGTTATTAGCTTATCAATATACAAGACTTAGCGTTACATATCTAAATAGGACTGACACAAAAAACCTCAAACCTTCATTCCTCTGCGTCACGGACACTTTCCTCAACGGGGGGGGAACCCCCGCACGGAAGTGTCCTCCTCTGCGTCTCTGTGGTTCGTTTTCCCATAACCCCTACTAAAGATCAACACTATAGCTTCTAACCGTGGGTTAATTGATATTTTGCACTCAAGAATTATGATTGATTCATGAATTCAAAGAGGTTGTTATCAAAAATTATCAAAGCGAGTCTGTGCAGGAAAACCTAGCTGATGGGGTTCATACTGATGAAAAAACAGCCGAGTTGACATCTAGCCATCAGCAGGAAAATGCTACAGAATCAGAAACATTGCCAGTTTTGACTGCTGCAACTATCAAGCGCGTGCAAGAGGGTGTGGCGGCGGCAGGCGATCGCGCTATTCGCTATACAATAGAAGAAGTTCTCCATCGCCTAGAAGCCATTACTCAGGAGCATCCAGAACCTAGAGTTAATGCTAGCGTGCGGCGGTTAGTATTGCGATCGCTCATTCATACTCTTTTTAAGGTACGTGTAGAACACCTCGAAAGGATACCTCAACAACCAGCAATTCTAGCAGCCAACCATCTCCACCATATCGATCCATTACTTCTACTAGCCGAACTTCCCACCCAACCACATTACTACATCCTGGGTGATGCTCGTACCCTTTATAACAAGTGGTGGAAGCGCTTCATCCTGCGTTTTGCAGGAGGTGTGATTCCTTTAGAACGGATATGGAAAGAAGAAGTTGCTGTCATCGAAGCCGCCAAAGCAGGAAGGGAAGATTTGATTGACTTAGCTACAGCAATTAAACAGACTGTACCTACAGGCGCAGATATACACACATTGCGACAAATAGACCGCATTGTTTTGGAAATTTTGGCTACTGGGGATGGAATGATTCTTTTTCCCGAAGGTAGACTAGGAAACAGTGAAGGTAAATTGCATCTCCCCCTAAAGCGAGGAACTGTAATTTACGCCTTACGCGCTGGAGTCCCCATAGTACCAGTCATCCTCATAGGTACTCATGACCTCTATCTGCGTAAGGAGTTAACTATTCGGGTGGGTGAACCGTTGTATTTTCCCCAAACTACCAGACCAAAGCGACAAGAAGTAGACGTAGCTTTAGAAGCGTTACAGAACGCAATGCTAGCTTTATTACCTACAAATTATCAAGAGCCGACAGGAATAAAACTTTTGCGTTATTTCCTCAATCACATGTTGTGGTAGCTTCTTGTACAGGAACTAACTAAAAATTGGTTGTAAATTTAAAATAAAACCAGGGAGAACATCTTCACCAGATAAACTTGTAGGAGATTTTAAAACTTCCGGTGCTTGATGAGGACGATAAATTATTACTTGTTGATCTTTGGGATTAATTAACCAACCAAGTAGTAAGCCGTTTGCTAAATATTCCTGCATCTTGGCTTGGGTGTCCCCCACATCATCAGTGTCCGAAACCAATTCCACTGCAAAATCTGGACACAAGGGCAGATATTTTTTTCTTTGTTCTGGTGTGATAGTATTCCACCGTTCCATCCTGACCCAAGAAGCATCGGGAGAACGAATTGCACCATTGGGAAGTTTAAAACCAGTGGAAGAATCAAAAGCTTTTCCTAAATTATTTTGACTATTCCAAAACCATAATTGACCCAATAAATCAAAATTTCGGTTTCCCGTTTCTCCTCCAGTGGGTGACATAATTACTAATTCTCCTTCAGCAGTTAATTCCAAACGCAACTCTTGATTAACAGCAACAAGAAGTTCAAATTGCTCATCCGTAAATTTGAGATTAGGAGGTAATTGTAAAGTTAAAGCAGTCATAATTAATTCTGTCCATACGCTACCAATAGGGAAAACTAAGCGCAAACACATTTAAGCTGCTATTATGTTTATTTCTCTAAAAAGTTTGTAACTTTAAAATTTGACGTTCCCTCCCAACAATGGTTTAAAAATGCGCTGACTTGAGCATCGGCGGAATCAGCCAATTCCTTAGAAGCATTAAATTGCACTGCTGTCACAATATATTCAAAAATAATCACAAACTGTTTTTGCGGCGAAATTCTCTCGACTACAATAGTTTCACCCACTTTGGGTATTTGAGGTAAATTCACCACAAACGTTTCAATTTTCGGTTTATCCAGGGGATTTTTAAAATTGAAGTATTTACAGTAAACAAGAATTTTCACGCAAAAGACCACCAATAAAGTTAAATAATTCAAACTTCCAAGTTTGAGAAGTAAAAATTAAATTATAGTCACTATACCAGCAAAATATTTGCAAGCTTAATCTTGACTAGCTTTCTTTCCTCGTAACAATCCCTGTAAAAAATGAAAAATGTTTACAAATATCTTTTCTACCCAGAGCATAGCACTATCAAGCCATTCTAAAATTTGTTCCAAAGGATGTTTCACATAGCCCATTGAAGTTGCTTTGATTTCTATCCAATCTGGCTTGGCTTCAACTTTACTGTTTTGACTAAACTGCTGTTGGGAAACTTCTCCTTCACAACTTTCACTATTTGCAGAGGTTACTTTTTTTGATTTATTTTGAGTTGGGGTAATATTCTGGCTTGTTTTTTTTCTTTGCACCAAACCAGAACCCGCTTTCGGTGGTTGTACAGGTAATTTGTTTTTTCCAGGTAGTTTTGTTGATGGGTTGGAAGGTAAAGCAGATTTTTTGTTTGAGGATGATGTAGGTATCTGGGCAATTGTCTGAGAATTACTAAACAAATCATCCCAATTTAGCCAAGGATCTTCTACTAAAATTTCATTCTGCAAGTTACTACTTTTGGGCAGAACCATAGTACGGCGATCGCGCAGTTGATTTTGTGACTGCCTATCAAATTTGCCCATCTCTAATTGTTTGTCTTGGCTAACACCAAAAAAATAATTGATTGCGGCTGCAATTAAAGCTTGAATATTCAACCAGTGAGTTTCTAAATCATCACTAACTGCAATATTTCCTCTTGCGGCTAGCTGTTGTTTTGCATAAATAAATATGCTAAACTGATGTTGGGTAAATCTAACAATTTCCTGACCGCGCTGTTGCACGGGTATTATAGCATTTGCTTCCAACTTGGCGACAACTGCATCTAAAAACTCTAGCACTCTGCCAGTATCAAGTAAATCTTTTGCTGTTCCCTCACCTAGGGCTGGCATGTTGGCTGTATTTACGCCCGTCAGCTTTGCTAATAACTGATTAATTTCCGGCAATAAATTTGTTTCTTTTTGAGCTTCGACTAACTGCCAAGAATGCCAATATTCCGCAACTTCACTAATAATTCGGTCTTGTAATTTGGTTTGTTGCTGGGGTGTCAAAATATCCAGAATTTCATTGTTGGTACAGACAAGTACTAAATTCCGACTAGCCAAATTGCTAGCAATTCCCTGCACCACTGGAAGATGAGGCTTGAGACTATCCTCTTGTTTTGAAAGGGTTAGACTATCTGCTGAGTTATCTTTAATCGTTAAAGATTGAGAAAGACTAGCATTGGTTGTAGGACGATGAAAAAGTTTCTGCCACCAAGATTTTAAGGGGACTGGGGACTGGGATGAAATTACATCTTTTGTTTCCCCTAATTCCTGAGTTGTTGGAGGAGTAACAATGGCTACTTCAGATGCTAAATTCTGGACTGACTCTAGTACACGCTGAATCGGAATATCAGCATTTGGGGGAGTTTCAGGCTGAAAATCGCGATCGCTTGCTTGTAACTTCAGCTTTGGTTGTGATTGTTTTGTGTAGAGTCTTTTCCCAGATGATTCAACTGACTGAAACAGTTGATACACGGAATAAAATAGTACCTCCACACCTCTTTGAGTGGCAACTTGTAAATGCCGTAAGGTGTGTTCCCATTGTTGTGTCAACCGCCGAGATTGCTGGTGGACAAAGTTAAACAGTCTGCTTTGATAACGACCAGAGGAACCAGAAGACATGGTGATGATTTGCTAGTTTGAGTCTTGTTTAGTTGTGAGACTCCCGCCAAACAATAAAACTACAATCTGTTAATTATCGTCAGTCTCCTGATCTTAGCGAAAATATGACCTCTGTAGAACGTCAATCTCATACTAGTTTGATTTCGCAAGCAATTGAGCAATTACGCTCATGTTCTCAAGTTAATATTCAATCTACCTGGCTGTACCAAGAAGCTGACCGAGAAATTACTGAAATAATTGCATCTGATTTGTCTGATTGGCAACCTGTCCAGCTCAACGCCAAAAGTCATATTGCTTGGACTGGTGGGAAAAAGGTGCTATGGCTGGTGCAAAGATTGGTAATTCCCCAGGATTTACAGGGTTATTCTTTAACGGGGTTGTCTTTGCGGCTTTCGCTGGTTTGGTGGGCGGATGCTGCTGAGATTTATGTCAATGGTAAGTTGGTGTTGGAGGGAGATTTATTTGATTGTTCACCGAGAGTGCTTCTCAGTCGTGGGGTAACGCCTGGTGAAGAATTTATTGTGGCTTTGCGGTTGGTGAGTCCAGGACATTGTGATGGTGCTTTAGTGCGATCGCTCCTCGTCTATGAGTCTATAGATGATAATAATCCTGATCCGGGTTTTGTGGCTGATGAGTTGGCGGTAATGCAGCTTTATTTGCAAAGGTTTGCGCCGGAGAGGTTGGCTGTTTTGACTGAGGGGGTGAGGGAAATTACTAACCGCCAAGGCGCCAAGGACGCCAAGGAAGAGAAGGAAGAATGGGAGAGAATACTAGCGAGTATTCGGCGGAGTATTTCTGAATCCAAAATCGAAAATCTAAAATCTAAAATCTATTTGTTGGGTCATGCTCATTTAGATTTAGCATGGCTTTGGCCTGTGAGTGCAACTTGGAATGCGGCGCAAAATACTTTTGCGTCGGTTTTGCAGTTGCAAGCAGATTTTCCGGAGTTGATTTTCTGTCATTCCACGCCAGCGCTTTATGCTTGGATTGAGGAACATCGCCCAGATTTATTTCAGGCTATTCAAGAGGCGGTGGCTGCTGGACGTTGGGAAGTTGTCGGCGGTTTGTGGGTGGAACCGGAATTAAATTTGATTGCTGGTGAATCCATCGCTCGTCAGTTGTTGTATGGTCAACGTTATGTTCAAGAAAAGTTCGGCAAGCTTTCTACTATCGTTTGGGTTCCCGATACTTTCGGTTTCTGTGCAACTTTACCGCAGTTTTTCGCTGATGCAGGTATTGAGTATTTTGTCACGCAGAAGTTGCGCTGGAATGATACTACTAAATTTGATTATGGGGCTTTTTGGTGGCGATCGCCTGACGGCAGCGAAGTCTTAAGTTTAATGTCTGCACCCATTGGTGAAGGTATCGACCCGGTTAAAATGGCATCCTACTCTTTAGAATGGCAAGCCCAAACGAATTTACAAGCATCCCTTTGGCTTCCCGGTGTCGGCGACCACGGCGGCGGCCCCACCCGTGATATGTTAGAAATCGCCCGACGTTGGCAAAAATCCCCTTTCTTCCCAGATATAGAATTTACCACAGCTGAAAAATACCTACAACAAATCAAGGCAGAAAGCAGGAGTAATTCTCCCTCATCCCCCTCATCCCCTTTCCCCACCTGGAACGATGAACTATATTTAGAATTCCATCGCGGATGCTACACTACCCACGCAGATCAAAAGCGTTGGAATCGTCTTTGTGAAAATTTGTTGTACCAAGCTGAACTATTCGCAACTTTGGCAACTGTAAGCTGTGGCGTGACATATCCCAAAGCAGAAATAGAAGCTGCTTGGAAACAGGTATTATTTAACCAATTTCATGATATACTACCCGGTTCTTCCATTACCCAAGTATATGTGGATGCCTTGCCCCAGTGGCAGGAAGTGGAACAAGTAGGAACGAAGATATTACAGGAATCATTGCGAGCGATCGCATCCCACACCACCATACCAGAACCACCGCATCCTCAAGCCCAACCTATTTTCGTTTTCAATTCTCTCAATTGGATGCGATCGCAAGTAGTGGAAATTGTCTTCCCAGACCTAGAACTTGGGCAAAGCTTTGACTGGCAAATTTGCGACTCACAGGGAAATGAGGTACAGTCTCAAGGACGTTTTATTGGGCCAAGACGTAGACCCACCAGGGAAACGCCCATTATGTCAGTTTCTTTTTTAGCAAATGAAATTCCTGCTTGTGGTTATCGTGTCTTTTGGCTTTGTCCCTCTAAACCTTTGTTGCAATCCTCTGAACCCCTTGGAGAAAAGTATGTTCTAGAAAACGAATATTTACGAGTTACAGTTGATCAACTGACAGGTGATTTATCCAGCGTCTTTGATAAAACTAATCAGCGTGAAGTTCTTAGTGGTTTAGGGAATCAACTACAAGCCTTCCAAGATAGTGGACAATACTGGGATGCGTGGAATATTGACCCAAATTATGCCCAGCATCCTTTACCACCCGCTAAACTATCAGTAATTTCTCATCTAGAACGAGGAGTGTTACGAAGTCGAGTGCGTGTAGTGCGAACAATTGGTCAGTCAGAGTTTTCGCAAGATTACATTCTAGAAAAAGATTCTGCTGTTCTCAAAATTAAAACACGTGTAAATTGGCAAGAAAATCAGGTTTTAGTGAAAGCTGCCTTTCCTCTCAACATTGAAGCAGACTTTGCTACCTATGAAATACCCTGTGGTGCAATTCGCCGACCAACTCAACGACAAACCCCCGCAGAACAAGCAAAGTGGGAAGTCCCAGCTTTACGTTGGGCCGATTTAACATCTGAAGATACCCAGCAAAATCCCCCAATCCAAAATCCAAAATCCAAAATCCAAAATCGTTATGGTGTAAGTTTGCTGAATGATTGTAAATATGGTTACGATAGTCAACCCAATCAATTACGCCTCACACTACTACGCAGTCCCAATTGGCCAGACCCAGAGGCTGACCGAGGCTTTCACGAATTTACCTATGCCTTGTATCCCCATGCTAATAGCTGGGAATCAGCCCATACTGTCCGACGTGGCTATGAATTGAATATACCTTTACAAGTGATACTAAAATCAGATAGTACTCAGCAATCAGCATTTAATAGTGCTGAAAAGTTGAGTTTCTTAGATTTATCCGCGGAAAATCTCATTTTGATGGCTTTGAAGCCATCCGAAGATAATCCACAGCAATTGATTCTCCGGTGTTATGAATCACACGGTGAAACAGCAGAGTTATCTTTACACAGTGATTTGGGTTTAAATCTGGGGAATCCAGTAGATTTATTGGAGCGTTCCTCCATCACTGAATTCTCATCTAAGAAACAAAACTTGACAATACAGCCTTGGAAAATCGCCAGTTTCACAGTGACACCAGCAGTTAATCCTTTATTGGGTTAAATCAACAAAGGCTTTTGAGTGGTCAGTTGTGAGTTACCACTGACCACTAACAACTGACCACTGACAACTGACCACTGACAACTGACTCTTCTAATCTTCGTGATCTTCAAAAGGATCTGCCAATTGCTTGCTTGGAGGCCCAAAAGCGGTATAAATTCCAAAGCCAGTGATACCAACCAAGATCACGCCGAGAGAAATGCTAAGAACTATTGCGGGTTCCATAAATTAGAGATAAATTATGAGTGCTATTCTTATAGAATATTACAGAAGATTAAAAAAAGCTTTGGCAACTAATCTTAGGTGAACTATGGCACAACGGACTAGGTTGGGAGACATCCTGAAACCTCTGAATTCTGAGTATGGTAAAGTCGCCCCTGGTTGGGGTACGACTCCTGTAATGGCTGTTTTTATACTGCTATTTTTCGTGTTTTTGCTAATTATTCTGCAACTTTACAATAAGACAATCTTGGTTCAGGATGTTCTTGTCGATTGGCGCAGTTTAGGTCGCTAACTGATACACACGGATTAAGCTTGTGTGATCGGCGAACCTGCACCCGGCTTGTCCGGGTTTTTTTATTGGGGTTAGTTGTCAGTTGTCAGTTGTCAGTTGATAGTTGTGTTTTGCCACTGACCACTGACTACTGACCACTGACTACTGACCAATTAGGTGAAAACTGCGCCTTGGGTATCTAAAGAAAGCGATCGCACTGTGGCTGTTATTCCTGCTGCTTCCCAAGC
>NZ_JAECZC010000021.1:0-69568 GCF_016056305.1 Amazonocrinis nigriterrae CENA67
CTATTTGAGATGCTGGTAAAATTTCTCTCAAAATATCTACCCAATAATTAAAAGCATCATTCGCTTTGGTTTTGGAAATATCAAAGAGTAACCCTAAAATCTCAAAAATTGGTTTTTGTCTAAGGTAAACTAGACACAAGCATATTCCTTCTTTAGGTGACATCTCTGGTTTGCGTCCGCCACCAGGAGCAATAATCCGAATTTTATTTTTTTCAATTTCTGCCTGTTTCTCTACATGCCTTTTTTCTGCTAAAGATACCAATGCTAAAAACTGGTTATAATTAATTCCAATTAATCGTTTTGCTTCGTGAGGATGTGATTCAATTCTTGCCAAAGGATTTGTCATATTATCTAGATATAATTTTTGCTCCGTTTTTTATTATCCCACTCTGTTTATATTAAGGATAAGTCTAATAGTAAAAATCTAACGTTTCTCGCATCCATTGCCTTTGAGCCAGAAGCACATTCTAAACCAAAGAATCTGGATCTACACCAAGAGATTTTAGTCGTTCTGCCAGGATTTGAGCGCGTTGTTCTGCTTGTTGAACTCGTTCTTCTGGTGTTAACAAACGCTTTCCTTGCTCGTTATACCAATAAAGCCACTCGCGGGTAATACCTTGATATGTCCCCCGTTCACTACCAATTCCTAAACCGATTTCCGGTAGCCAAACAGGATTTCCTCGCTGCAATTGATATTTGCCATTTACTAAGCGATACACCGTTAAAGTCGCGGTTCTCTGCCGCTGGGGATTGTAAATGGCATAATATAAAACTTCTAATTGGGTATAAAATTCTTTTTTAGTGCTAAATTCATCGCGCAATTCATCAAAAATAACTTCTAGCGTCATGATTGGTACGCGCTTTTCTTCGCAAAGATCATAACTTAAACGCAAATCTTCTTCTACAATTCGTTCCACACCCAAACTCAAAAATGCATCTGGTATAATCGGCGGCTGATTGTAATGCTGATAAATTGCCAGATCAACGCCAAAGAACCAGTCCATATGGTCTGCCCAAACAAAAGCTATTATGGCTTTGAGTAAACTGAGAATTGAATAGTGTAATTCATTATTCTCATGGACATTGCCAAAGTCGAGAAAACCCTTAGCGGGGGGTAACGACTTTCGCGGATTGTTCTTGCTCATGATCTAATTAGCATTTAGCTCATATTTGGATCATAAAGGGCAGATGGCAGCTGCATAATTCAGCTAGAAACATATCCTAAACCAAAGAATCTGGATCTACACCGAGTGATCTGAGACGTTCTGCTAGCATTTCGGCGCGTTGTTGTGCTTGTTGTGCTTGTTGTTGTGATTGTCATTTGTCAAAAGTCATTGGTGAGGGTTGCAAGTACATTACATTTCGTAACATATTTGTGTTGATTCTCACCGTCTTACTTACTTTGATCTTAGTTAGAACTTATGCCAAACTACAGGTTAGCTTGAAAATGGCGACTGGGAGTAGATTCACGCAGAAGTACAAAGGCACACAGGAGGTGTTAAACCATTTGTGCTTTTATAATCTTGGTATCAACTACCCACGCAGAAAAACCTGAAAAAGCGATCGCTATGCTTCAGTATCCCAATCTCGAACAAGCGCTAAAATATCACTTCGGTTATGACAGGTTTCGTCCAGGACAACGGCAAATTATCGAAGATGCGCTACAAAATCGAGATTTACTGGTGGTGATGCCTACGGGTGGAGGAAAATCTCTGTGCTTTCAGTTACCTGCATTGATGAAGAAAGGTTTAACGGTGGTGGTGTCGCCGTTGATTGCTTTGATGCAAGACCAAGTGGAAGCATTGCGAAATAATAATATTAGCGCCACTTTTCTCAATAGTAGTTTGAATGCGTATAAGGTGCGATCGCGTGAAGATGCCATTCTCAGCGGTAAGGTGAGATTACTATATGTTGCCCCTGAACGTCTTCTCAGTGAAAGATTTCTGCCATTTCTAGATTTAGTACATCACCAAATCGGTATTTCTACGTTTGCCATTGATGAAGCACACTGTGTTTCTGAATGGGGACACGACTTTCGCCCAGAATATCGCCAATTGAAATCCTTGCGGAAACGTTACCCGGATGTGCCTACTCTCGCCCTCACCGCCACAGCTACCGATCGCGTGCGTTCTGATATCATCCAACAATTAGGGTTAAAGCAACCTAGTATTCACATTGCCAGCTTCAACCGTCAAAATCTTTATTACGAGGTTCGTGCTAAAACCAAACAAGCTTACGCTGAATTATTAGAACTAATTCGAGATAGTCAAGGTTCAACAATTATTTATTGTCTAACGCGCAAAAAAGTTGATGAACTAACTTTTAAACTGCAAAATGATAAAATTCCCGCCTTACCTTATCATGCTGGATTAAGTGATGAAGAACGCACAACCAATCAAACAAGATTTATTCGAGATGATGTGCGGGTGATGGTGGCAACAATTGCCTTTGGTATGGGAATTAATAAGCCAGATGTGCGGTTAGTAGTTCACTTTGATTTGCCGCGTAATTTAGAAAGTTATTATCAAGAATCAGGCAGGGCAGGTAGAGATGGAGAAGCATCTCGTTGTACACTTTTTTTCAGTTTTGGTGATATTAAAACTATAGAATGGAGTATTAACCAAAAAACTGATGCTCAAGAACAACTAATTGCTAAACAACAACTACGGCAAGTAATTGACTATGCAGAAGGTACAGACTGCCGACGCACAATTCAGTTAGGTTATTTTGGCGAACGTTTCCCTGGAAATTGCGGAAACTGTGACAATTGTCGTCATCCCAAACCGATGCAAGATTGGACAATTGAAGCCATGAAATTTCTCTCTTGTGTGGCGCGTTGCAAAGAAAGATTTGGGATGCTGCACATTATTGATGTGTTGCGAGGAGCAAAAAACCAGAAAATTACTCAATACGAACATGATAAACTTTCTACTTACGGCATTGGTAAAGATAGAAGTTTAGATGAATGGCGAATGCTGGGACGTTCTCTTTTACATCAAGGTTTGCTAGAACAAACAACTGATGGTTACTCAGTTCTCAAACTTAATGCCCTCAGTTGGCAAGTCATGAGGCGACAGCGTACAGTTTTGCTAGCTGTTCCCATAGCACAAAAGATTACTTGGCAAGAGGGAAGCGAAAAAGCCGTAGAATCAGAGATATTGTGGCAGAGATTGCGATCGCTCCGCAAACAACTTGCTGATGAGCAGTCTGTTCCACCTTACGTGATCTTTCCAGATTCTACCTTGAAATTAATGGCACAGGTACAGCCCCAAACCTTGGCTGAATTTGGTAAACTCTCCGGCGTAGGCAGTCACAAACTCGCCCAGTATGGTAAAAAGTTCCTTGCAGAAATCAAAGCCTACCGTCAAGAACAAGGTTTGTTAGTGGAACAACAAGATAATTCCACATCCAGTGTCAGTTTCCCCAGCGACACCGAATTAGTCACATTAAAGTTGCATCAACAAGGTTTAAGTATTCCCGAAATTGCTCAGCAACGCAACCTTAGTCCCTCGACAATTTTCAATCATCTTTCTAAACTAATTGAAAAAAATCAATCCGTAGATTTAAATCAATTAGTACCTTTAGAACATCAACAAAAAATTTGGCAAGTTTTAGAAGTGCTTGGTGATATTGCTCTTACCCCAATTAAAGAACAACTTGGTGAAAGTTACACCTTTGATGAAATTCGCTTAGTCAGAGAAAAGTGGCGACGAGAAAACCGCAAGTGATTAAGTAGGGAGTAGGGAGTGGGGAGTAGGGTAAAACAAAAAATTTGGTGTTTTCAGTTACATTTAAGATTGATTGTATTTAGATTTTATCTAAAATAGTAAATTTTTAGTAGGTGTGTTATGCCGAAGGCTAACGCACCATTCTATATGACAGTGCGTTAGGCGCTTTGATTATATTTTTAGTGACACATTACATCGAAAAGACGCGCCTAATACACCTTACATTTCCGTACTGTAAAACTGAATCTTAACAGTCATCAGTAGTCAGTATTATTGCACTGTAAAACCACCATCAATGGCAAGAGATTGACCAGTAATAAAGCTAGCCCCATCCGAACACAACCAGACAACAGCGCTAGCTACTTCTTTTGGCTGACCCAAGCGACCAATGGGATGTGCAGCCCCAAAGCTTGCTTTGCCTTGTTCACCAAAACCACGAGTCGGCATATCTGTATCAATTCCCGCAGGACATACAGCATTAACTCTAATGTTTTCTTTAGCATGTTCCAAAGCTAATGCTTTAGTCAACCCAACTACACCGTGTTTGCTAGCAACGTAAATAGAAATATTGGGGAAGCCAATTAATCCAGCGATGGAAGAGTTATTGACAATTGCTCCTCCCCCTTGTTTCAACATCTGTGGAATTTCATATTTCATCGATAACCAAACTCCTTTAAGATTTGTATCAATGACATGATTCCAAGTCTCTTCTGTTTGTTCAATGCTACGACCGTAAATTCCTTCAGTACCAGCATTGTTGAAGGCATAGTCTAAACGACCATAGGTAGCAACTGTTTGATTGATTAAGTTTTCTACTTCAGTAGCTTTAGTTACGTCAGTTTGCACAAAAAAAGCTTCACCACCAGCAGCTTGAATTAGTTCTACTGTTTGTTTGCTTTCTGTCACCCGGCGGCTAGCAATTACGACTTTTGCTCCTTTTTCAGCAAAAGCTAACGCAGTATCTCGACCAATACCAGAACTACCACCAGTGACTAGAGCAACTTTGTTATCAAATTCTGCCATTGTCAAATATTTTGAGATTGATTTTGCAAAGTACTTTTTTATTTTGCTGTATAAAGCATTGCTTTAGGAAAACAAGTGAATATAAAATAGGGGCGCTATACGCCCCTATAAAAAATCTATTATTTAATTAAACTTTTCTTAAATTTGGTTTACATTAATTTGCCTAAAAGCGCTCGCCCTGCACCACACAAACAGATATTTCTCCTTATCAGGGCGATATCCAACGAATACGACACTGCTCTTTTGCGTTTTGTTAAGCTGACTTGACCAAAATTAGGGATTTTCTCACTAGACTATTGTGAAGTTACGGCAGACTGGGATGATTCACTAGTCTTGGTTTTGTCAGCCAGAATTACAGATAGCAGCTTAGGCAAAGCCAGACAAGCAAGAGCGTTTAACAGCGTTAGTAAGATACTATCCATCAGAGTCATATACCAACGTCTCCTTCAAAATTTGTGTTCCTCTTTACTTAGTTTGAATCAGAATTAGTGTTATTGATTACAAATCAAATTTTGATTTACTTTTTATTCATATAAGTAAAATAAATATATTTTTAATCAATCGAAACTATCTAATTTTATATATCGTTAAAGATATAGTAATCCTCAATCATTCGTCACAAATTAAAAACCCCAACTTAGTTGATAAGCCAGGGTTATGTGCCTTTCATTAGTCATCCCAATTCTAGTTGAGGTTGCACTTGAGTTACGTGAGTTCGACGGATTTTAAAAACCCCGCTTCCATTCCTCTCCCGTGCAAGGAGGAGCCACTGCGCCCTGCGGGTTTCCCAACTTGTAGCAAGTGGCGTCCGAGGCTTCAAAAACTTAATTTTACGTTACTAACCAAGAAGCTTAGAGCCAATATCCGCGTCCAAGAGGGGTTGGGGAGAGGTTCATCGAACTCACGTTGAGTTACTGACAATTAATGAATTGCCCAGATAGTGCTGAGTTTGGCGTCAGCACTATAGGCGCATCTTCATACAGAATTGGTATCACCAATCAAGTTACTATTTCAAGTCAAAAGTAAAAAACAAAATAATTCTTTGCATTTTTGCTTTTTATTTTTGACTTGATTAATATCTGATATTCCTGTCATCTAGTCAGGTTGCAAAACTGATTTGAAGTATGCAGAGATATCAACCTACAGAACACTTGGAACAAAAATGAGGACTGAATCTACAGAATTGACTACCTGTCAATGGATAAACCGTACAATAAGGGAAACTGGTAATTGCTACTCTGGCTGTTTTTGAAGTTTTAGTGGATTTGCTTTTATACGCCAAAACAGTAGATAAAAGCTTGGGAAACACCAGACAAGCAACAACATTGATCAGAGTCAATAATATAGCATCTACTACATTTATAGGTAATCACCCCCGTGGAAAAATAGGTGGTCTCTGTTTTGAGCTGCAAGCATAATTCAAGCAAGAACTTACTAGGTCATCCATTGCTTGCACTTTATATAAGTTAACTTTAACATAAATTTTTATCAATACAAGCAAGAAATTAGCGGAATTCCTGACACCACAGGGAATGTAAATATTGAGGTGGGATATTATAACGCAATAGCAGAATAAGCTGGAAAATAGTCACTTTATAAAATTTAGGTAATGTATTATGTCGAACACTCATACGGCATCTTCTTTTTTATCAAATATCACAAAACGAGAAAGCCAAGCATTACAGCGTTTGATAGATTATACAAATGTGGATTCAATACCAGAAATTTGGCCATTGGTAGCAAAACAATTTGGTAATGTTACAGCTCTTCACGATCCCCATGCTAAACCAGAAGTAGTGATCACTTATGCCCAGCTAGCAAAGCAAATTCAACAATTTGCTACTGGTTTGCAAGTATTGGGAGTTGAAGTAGGCGATCGCATTTCCCTAATTGCTGACAACAGCCCTCGCTGGTTTATTGCCGATCAAGGTATCATGACTGCTGGGGCAATTGATGCAGTGCGTAGTGCCCAAGCAGAAACAGAAGAATTGCTGTTTATCGTGGCTAATAGTGGCAGCACGGCGTTGGTAGTTGAAGATTTAAAGACTTTTTATCGATTGCAAAATGGCTTGGAAGATTTACCAATAAAATTGGTAATTTTACTTTCAGATGAAGCACCACCAACAGAGTCAAGCCTGAAGGTAGTGAACTTTCCCCAGTTAATAGAAATGGGGACAAACCATACTCTTGTTAAAGTTAAGCACGACCCTAATACCCTCGCTACGCTAATTTATACTTCAGGCACTACAGGTAAGCCCAAAGGTGTGATGTTGTCTCACAATAATTTGATGCATCAAGTAAGGGCTTTAGGGGCAGTAGTTCAACCAGAACCAGGGGAAATGGTGCTTAGTATCCTACCTACATGGCACAGTTACGAACGCAGCGGTGAGTATTTTTTGCTTTCTCAAGCTTGCACGCAAGTCTACACCAACTTGCGTTCTGTGAAACGAGATTTGCGAGAATTTAAACCCCATTACATGATTGCTGTACCGCGCCTGTGGGAATCGATTCATGAAGGAGTGCAAAAGCAATTCCGCGAACAGCCAGCAAGCAAGCAACGCCTGATTAACTTTTTGTTAAGCATGAGTGAGAAATATATCCAAGCGCGAAGAATTGCCCAAGGTTTGAGTTTAGATCATCTTAATTCCTCAGCAGCGCAAAGATTTGCAGCCAGCATCCAAGCATCTGCTTTGTTTCCTCTTCATGCTTTGGGAGAACGACTAGTTTATGCCAAAGTCAGGGAAGCAACAGGAGGAGAAATCAAATATGTGATTAGTGGTGGCGGTGCGCTACCAAAGCACATCGATAACTTTTTTGAAATTGTTGGTGTGGAACTTTTACAGGGTTATGGTTTAACAGAAACTGCTCCTGTGACTAATGCGCGTCGTCCTTGGCGCAATTTTCGGGGTTCATCCGGGCAACCAATCCCAGGTACAGAAGTTAAAATTGTAGACCCGGAGACAAGAGTGCCTTTGCCAGCCGGTCAACGAGGCTTAGTGTTGCTCAGAGGGCCTCAAGTTATGCAAGGCTATTACCAAAATCCTGAAGCAACAGCAAAAGTAATTGATGCCGAAGGTTGGTTTGATAGCGGCGATTTGGGTTGGGTGACACCACAAAACGACTTGATACTGACTGGTAGGGCTAAAGATACCATTGTCTTGACCAATGGGGAAAACATTGAGCCGCAACCGATTGAGGACGCCTGTTTGCGATCGCCCTACATTGACCAAATCATGCTTGTTGGGCAAGACCAACGTAGCCTCGGTGCTTTAATCGTCCCCAATATCGAAGCTTTAGAAAAATGGGCAGAAAGTCAGAATCTCAAATTAAGCCTACAGGATGAAGATTCTACCTCATCCAGTCAAAAAATTGACCTGGAGAGTAAAATGATCCAGGATTTGTTTCGGCAAGAACTGAACAAAGAAGTGAAAAACCGTCCCGGTTATCGACCTGATGACCGTATTGGCCCGTTCAAACTGATTCTAGAACCGTTTTCCATCGAAAATGGCTTAATGACACAAACGCTGAAAATTCGGCGACACGTTGTCACTGAACGCTATCACGATATGATTAACGGCATGTTTGCCTGATAAGCTTATGTGCGTCTAAGTTGCAAAATCACGCTTTGAAGAGTGTCCTTTGTAAATACTTTTGACAAAGAACAAAGGACAAAGGACAACCACCACGAGTAATGATGCAATATAGATGTGTTTTAGCTTAATTCCACCCGCCAACTATAGAGTGAACGCGAAACTTTTATGGATGTCTCCAACCCCCAATTGCTTTTAAAGCGCGTCGTTAACGTCAAAGTGATTGTTACTCCCCTCTGGAAAGAGGAAGTGCAACAGCAACTACAAGCCAATATCAATCAATTAGACCAGCAGTTGCAACAACTAGACATTGAAGGACAAAGAGCGATCGCAGCAATTCAAAAGCAAAGTCTACAACCACCAGGGCCTCAGACCCTCCAGCAAATTGACAATATCCAACTCCAAGTCAATCAAAAGAAAAGTGAACTGCTAGAGCAAAAAAACCAACTGCTGCAAAACCTCCAGCAAGTGCAGTTCCTTGAATTAGACCAAGAAGTTAATCAATTTCAAATGGAAGGCTTTTTCCGGGTTGAACGCGGTGATAACTTGATCAGCAAAATGCAAGTTGAAATTGTTCTGCGCGATGGCGTAATAGAAGATATTCGTGGCGACATCTAAATTTGTCAGTTGTCAGTTGTTAGTTGTCAGTTGTTAGTTGCTTTGTGACTAATGACTAATGACTAATGACAGCTTTGAGTTAAATTCTTGTTGGGGCGGCTTCCAGTTTGACATTGTGTCTGGGAGCCAGCCCAAACAATTTCCCAAACAGGAGGCGAAGTAACTAAAAGCGATCGCCCAAAGGTGGTCATCTCAACTCGATATTTGGTTACCTGTGGTGAATTACCATTGGGTTGAGTTTCCGTAACAGTCACAAAGGCTTGATTTCGTTGAGGATAATCTACCTCTACCTTGCGTTTGACGGCATATGACACTTGATCTTCCAAGGCATTCAAAGCCAGAGTAGCAGGATCGCTACCTTGAAGACCAGAAGTAATACTTTCTAATGGTATAGTTTGATAATGCGATCGCTCTCGATATTCGATAATTTCCTGAGACTGTTGCACCGTAGAAAATTGGTGCTGTTGACTATCATTAATTTCTGCAACCGTTACAGGTTGTTGCTGTTGAGCAATGTAAACCCCAGCACCAGTAGTAGTCAAGATACTGAGTATCAAAATTAAAAAGAATTTCCACTTTACTGGCATCATAAAAGTAAACAGGAATTTCAAACAGACTAATTATCAATTTTGAATTTAAAATCGGTGTTCAAAGATTAACCTCTTTATCATATGCTTGGACAAAGCTGCTGTGTCTGGGTGAGTGGTTGTAAAGAATATAAACTACACAACAGTTCTATATGAGTTGTAGAAAACTCGTGGTAACTATTGATAGCCAACCGTAAAGATGCAATATTGCCAAATAATTTACCATTGTCGTAATATATAGACCCTCACACCTTCTTCAGGTTCCTGGAGTCAGTGGTCAGTTGTCAGTTGTCAGTTGCTAGTTGTTATTTCCCCATTCCCCATTCCCAATTCCCAATTCCCCAACCCAAAATTCTCCTGTCGAGATACAATTCGATCTGTCTAAAGCTGTTACAGTCCATAAATTATTGATTCTGAAACCACCATATGAGCATTCACGAAGTATTTATGCCGGCGCTTAGCTCCACCATGACTGAAGGTAAAATTGTCTCCTGGGTAAAATCGCCGGGCGATAAAGTGGAAAAAGGCGAAACCGTGGTGGTTGTCGAGTCAGATAAAGCAGATATGGATGTGGAAACCTTCTATGAAGGATATCTTGCCCACATCATAGTACAAGCTGGTGAGACGGCCAGTGTAGGGGCTGCGATCGCTTACATCGCAGAAACGGAAGCTGAAATCGAAGCCGCCAAGTCTTTGGGTAATTCAGGTGGCGCTGCGGCTACTCCGACTTCTGAACCCACACCAGTTGCAGCCACAGCCTCAGTAAGCGCACCTACCTCAGCATCTCAAAATGGGTCTAACCACAAGGAAGGACGACTCGTAGCTTCACCCCGCGCCCGCAAGTTGGCGAAAGAACTCAAAGTTGATTTAACAACTCTTAAAGGTAGCGGCCCATATGGTCGTATCGTTGCTGAGGATGTGGAAGCCGTTCTCAACAAAGGTAAGCAAGCCGCACCTGCACCCGTTACCCCCACAACAGCAGCACCAACCATCACCCCAGTTGCACCACCAACACCCCAGCCAACAGCACCCGCACCCATCCCAGCCGCAGCCAGTGCCGTTCCTGGTCAAATAGTGCCCTTAACTACATTCCAAAATGCTGTAGTGCGGAATATGGTGGCTAGCTTGTCTGTGCCAGTTTTCCGTGTGGGTTACACCATTACCACCGATGGACTAGACAAGCTTTACAAACAAATTAAGTCCAAAGGCGTGACAATGACAGCGCTACTGGCAAAAGCCGTGGCGGTGACATTGCAGAAACACCCACTATTAAATGCCAGCTATTCAGACCAAGGAATTGTCTATCATTCCGATATCAATATATCTGTAGCTGTGGCTATGGATGATGGCGGATTGATTACACCAGTGTTACAAAATGCAGATGCAGTAGATATTTATTCTCTTTCCCGCACTTGGAAATCTTTAGTAGACCGCGCTAGAACAAAACAACTACAACCACAAGAATATAACAGCGGCACTTTTACCCTATCGAACTTGGGCATGTTTGGCGTAGACAAATTTGATGCCATTTTGCCGCCTGGACAAGGTTCAATTTTAGCGATCGGTGCATCTCGTCCACAAGTGGTAGCAACATCTGACGGTTTATTTGGTGTACGGCAACAAATGCAGGTAAATATTACTTGTGACCACCGCATTATTTACGGTGCCCATGCTGCGGCATTCTTGCAAGATTTAGCCAAGTTGATTGAAACGAATCCTCAATCTTTAACACTCTAGCAGCTAGGAGAAATGGGGTAGAACTTCGCTTTTAAAAGTGAAATGATAAAGGTTAAAAAAATGATTCTTTTTTTCTTTTAGTCTTTAAAGTTTTCTCTTTTATTTCTAGTTCTAAGAGGATGTTTAAAAACCCAGTAGGGTGTGTTGTCGCGTAGCGCAACGCACCATCTTAGATTTTCGTATTCCCGACTTATTGAATAAGTCGGGAATCTAAAATAACAATAATAAACTTATAAATAAGTTTATTTATCTTTATTAAACCTAAAGATAAAATGTTGTATCATGGCAATCATCATCAATAAATGACTTGCACAAATAGCAACACTAAAAGTAGTAAATGGAGGTAAATTAAGCTTTTTAATCAAAATTACTGTACCAAAACTAAAAATTATACTAGCTATAAAAGCTAATAAATTTTTAATCACAAGATTCTCCTATTTATTAGTAAATCAGACTTCATCTACTAATAAGTTATTTACTTGTGTAAATACCGTAAAAGCCGTTACTGATATATCCTTTAATCAATTTATTTAGATTAGTTTAATAAATTTGACGGTTTAAGTCCCCTGCTTCTATAAACCTCACTTAAATAGAAACTGAGTTGATATTATTTGGTTAAATCCAAAACAAATCCAGGTAGAACATCTTCGCCTGACAAGCTAACAGGATTATTTAACACTTCTACATCTTGATTTGGGCGATAAATTTCTACTTGTTTATTTTTTTGGTCAATTAACCAACCTAAACGAGCGCCATTGTCGATGTATTCTCTCATCTTCGCACGTAACTTTTCTATGGAGTCATTTTTAGACCGTAATTCTAGTACGAAGTCAGGACAAATTGGCGCAAAAGCTTCTTGCTGTTCTTTACTGAGGGCATCCCATCTGTCTTGCCGTATCCATGCTACATCGGGAGAGCGATCGCTACCATTAGGTAGATAAAAACCTGTAGATGAGTCAAAAGCTACACCTAATTTATTTTGACGGTTCCACAACCAGAGTTGTCCGGCAATGTCAAAGTTTCTCTTGCCAGTATCACTACCCGTCGGTGGCATAACAATCAACTCTCCTGTTGCAGTTCGTTCTAATTGTAAATCTCGGTTAGCCAATACCAATTCAATAAACTGTTCGTGGGTAACTATCAGTGTTAATGTAGCTGGGATATTGACAGCAAGGGTTGGAGATAAGTCAGCTTGGGTCATTGTTCCGTCCTGAAACTGGAACGAAAATTTTACAGAAGGCTAATAAAATATTTAGTCTTTCGGTTAGTTCTAGGTAATACCATTTTGGATTTTGGATTTTGGATTTTAGATTGTGAAACTTTGTCAGGTGCTTGCTGGCATTCTTAATTTAAGTAGTACAAAATGGTGTGCTTTCAATAACTGAGGTGTAGTTTGAAAAAATTATTCCACTAATAATAATGATATTCCTCTTCTTACAAATTACGAATTATTTCTATCTTCACTGACTTTTCTCTAAAGCGATCGCATGATAACGTATGTGGTCTTCAATAAAACTAGCAATAAAATAATAACCGTGGTCGTAGCCCTCTTGATAACGTAAAGTGAGGGGTTGGTTAACCTCTGCACAAGCCTGTACAAATACCTCTGGTAATAATTGGTCAGTTAAATATTTATCAGCAGTGCCTTGGTCAATGAGAATCGGGCTATGATATTTTGCTTGCTTGACTAATTCACTGGCATCATATAAGCGCCAACTTTCTTGATTACTTCCTAAATAACCGCTGAATACCTTTTGACCCCAAGGAGAACGCATAGGTGCAACAATAGGTGCAAAAGCTGAAACTGATTTATATAGTTGCGGGTTTCGTAGCGCACAAACTAGCGCCCCATGTCCCCCCATTGAATGACCAAAAATGCCTTGTTTATCAATTTGCGCGGGGAAGTTAGCAGCAATTAAAGCAGGTAATTCTTGGACAACATAACTATACATTTGGTAGTGTTGATGCCACGGTTCTTCTGTCGCATCAACATAAAAGCCTGCACCTGTGCCAAAATCCCAATCATCATCTTCACCAGGAATACCAGTGTTACGGGGGCTAGTATCTGGTGCAACTAACATCAAGCCGTATTCAGCCGCGTAGCGTTGTGCCCCTGCTTTCATCATAAAATTCTCTTCAGTGGAAGTTAAACCAGAGAGGAAATAGAGAACTGGTACTGGTTTTTGTAGGGCTTGCGGTGGTTGGTAGACAGCAAAGCGCATTTCAACGTTACATGTTGAAGAAGCATGAGAGTAAAAGCCAAGTTTGCCGCCAAAGCTTTTATATTCTGAGGTGAGTGTAAGATTAGTCATTGGTCAATGGTCATTGGTCAATAGTCAATAGTCAATAGTCATCAGTCATTAGTCATTAGTCAATAGTCATTATTCCATTAAATCATCTGTAGCAGATTCACCGGGATAAAAGCGATCGCTTAAAATTTCTACCAACTCATAACAACATTGTTGAGGAAAAGTTGCAACAGAAAGGTTTGTTTCTCCTGATGCTAAATCCTTGGCGTTTTCGTAAGCTTCTTTTAGTATTGTTTCTTGATATGACTGTAGACTAGGATTTTCACTAAGTAATTTCAAAACTTCTCGACGTTGAATACGAATTGTTGCTAACCAACTACGACTGCGTTTTGTAGGTTGATATTCCCACTTCAACAAATGCCCAATTAATACACTGAAGCGATTTCTTAATTCTTGGCGTTCTCTTCTGCCCAAGCATTCAATTTCTTCGATTAAATTAGACAAGTCAAGTTGATGCCATTGTTGATCACGCAACAGATTAGCTTGCTGTTGAGTCCAAGCGTAAAAGTCATTTTCATAGAGACTTTCTATCAGGTTTGCTGCCGTTTGTCTGCTTTCTGGTGTCTGCTGCATAGTCAAAACCTGTTAAAGTATGTCCAATTGTAATTACAAGTGCGATCGCTTGAATGAAAGCAGTGATAAAAAATTGCGATCGCCCTTAAAATCAACAACAAAATTAAAACGTCACTACACTACGAATTGATTCGCCTTTATGCATTAAATCAAAGGCATCATTAATTTTTTCAATAGGCATTACATGAGTAATCAAATCGTCAATGTTGATTTTACCTTCCATATACCAATCAACAATTTTTGGCACATCTGTACGTCCCCTCGCACCACCGAATGCTGAACCTTTCCAAACACGCCCAGTCACAAGTTGAAATGGACGAGTACTAATTTCCTGTCCAGCACCAGCAACACCAATAATTACACTTACACCCCAACCTTTATGACAGCATTCTAATGCTTGACGCATGACGTTCACATTGCCGATGCATTCAAAGCTGTAGTCGGCACCGCCTTTAGTTAAATTAACCAAATAGCTAACTAAATCACCTTCTACTTCTTGGGGATTAACAAAGTGCGTCATGCCAAACTTTTCAGCCAAAGCACGTTTATTGGGATTAATATCCACCCCCACAATCATATCGGCTCCCACCATCCGCGCTCCTTGGATGACATTTAAGCCAATACCACCCAAGCCAAACACCACAACATTTGCCCCAGGTTCCACCTTGGCTGTATTAATGACTGCACCAATACCTGTTGTCACACCACAGCCAATGTAACAAACCTTATCAAAGGGGGCATCTTGGCGAATTTTGGCTACAGCGATTTCTGGCAGCACCGTATAATTAGCGAAGGTAGATGTGCCCATGTAATGATGAATCATCTGTCCATCGATGCTGAAGCGACTAGTACCATCAGGCATCACACCGCGTCCTTGAGTAGTGCGAATCGCTTGACAAAGATTGGTTTTCATGCTGAGACAATATTCACACTGACGACATTCTGGAGTGTACAGAGGAATTACATGGTCGCCTGGTTTTACACTAGTGACACCAGCACCTACCTCTACCACCACACCAGCGCCTTCATGTCCCAAAATTGCCGGAAACAAACCTTCAGGATCTGCGCCAGAAAGCGTGTAAGCATCAGTGTGGCAAACTCCGGTAGCTTTAATTTCAACCAGCACTTCCCCAGCTTGTGGCCCCGATAGTTGAACAGTTTCAATAGACAACGGCTTACCCGCGCCGTAAGCGACTGCTGCTTTAACTTCCAAATTTAGTCCTCCTGTGTTAGTTGTCAGTTGTCAGTTGTCAGTGGTCAGTTGTTGTTAGTTATTCTCCCATTCCCCATTCCCAATTCCCAATTCCCAATTCCAATTCCCCATTCCCCTTTCTGCAAATTAACTATAGAATTGCATTTTCTGGTGAGATTGGTACATTAGTTACAGGCGGCAGAGCTTGAAGATGATATCTATGCTGCCGCAACAAACGCATAATTTTGTCAACCCCTCAGTTACTCTACTTTGACACCGCTTATGAATCCTGCCCTGACTAAACTTGGCGCTCAAATGTCCAACCTAACTGGTGTACGAGCGATTATGAAGGACATTATCGAAACGTTGCAATCTAGTGGGGGGCAGGAATTAATTAATTTGAGTGCGGGCAACCCCTTGATTTTGCCAGAAGTAGAGCAGTTGTGGCGTGATTGCACGGCTGATCTGCTAGCTAGTTCAGAATATGGGGAAGTAGTTTGTCGTTATGGTTCCAGCCAAGGCTATGCACCATTAATTGAAGCGATCGCTAACGATTTTAACAAGCGCTACAATCTAAAGTTAACTGAACGTAACATCCTCATCACTCCGGGCAGTCAAACCCTATATTTCTATGCTGCCAATTCCTTTGGCGGCTACACCAGCAGCGGCGAACTCAAGCAAATTGTGTTACCTCTGAGTCCTGACTACACTGGTTATGGTGGTATTTGTTTATTTCCAGAAGCTTTAATAGCTTATAAACCATCTCTAGATATTGATGCATCTGCCCATAGATTTAAATATCGCCCCGACTTCAGCCAATTATCAATTACAGAAAATACAGGCTGTGTGATTTTCTCCCGTCCTTGTAATCCTACGGGCAACGTCCTCACCGATGATGAAGTGAGAAAAATTGCTGCTTTAGCTGCACCTTATGATGTGCCAGTGTTGATTGATTCAGCTTACGCCCCTCCCTTCCCAGCTTTGAATTTTACCGATATGTCGCTGATATTTGGAGAAAACATTCTCCATTGTACGAGCTTATCTAAAGCAGGTTTACCAGGGGAGAGAATTGGCATTGCCATTGGACACGAAAGGCTGATTCAAGTTTTAGAGTCGTTCCAGACAAATGCTAGTTTACATTCATCGCGTTATGGGCAAGCGATCGCAGCTCGTGCTATCAATTCTGGTGCCCTTGTGCAAATTGCCGAACAAGTCATCCGTCCCTTTTATCAGAATAAATTCGCTATTCTAGAAAGTACTTTAGATCAGGCAATGCCCAAGGATTTACCTTGGTATCTCCATCGTGGTGAAGGGGCAATTTTTGCCTGGTTGTGGTTACAAGATTTACCAATTACTGACTGGGAATTATACCAAGAACTCAAGCAAGTTAGTGTAATTGTTGTGCCTGGTAGTACCTTCTTCCCCGGTTTACACGAAGAATGGCAACACAAGCATCAGTGTGTACGTATCAGCCTCACCGGTAGCGATGAGGAACTGGTTACAGGTATGCAACGTTTGGCAAAAGTAGTCGAGCAGATTTATCAGCGTGCAGCGTTGAGTGTTTAGTGGAGGAGATGGAAAGCAGGGGAGCAGGGGTGCAGGGGAGCAGGGGTGCAGGGGAATAACAACTGACAACTGACAACTGACAACTAACTCCTAACTCCTAACTCCCAGTTAACAACTGACCACTGACAAATGACAAAATCAACTGATTGGCTCGAAATTGGCAAAATTGTAGCATCTCAAGGCTTAAATGGAGAATTGCGGGTTTATCCTGAATCTGACTTTCCCGAACGGTTTGAAGTGCCAGGGAAACGCTGGTTATTGTATCCAGGTCAGACAGAACCGCAACCTGTAGAATTGCTGTCAGGACGCTATCTAGATAGCAAAAATTTATATGTAATCAAATTAGCTGGTGTGGAAAATCGCAACCAGGCGGATGAATTGCGTGGTTGTAAATTGATGGTGCCGGAAAGCGATCGCCCCGAATTAGGCGAAGATGAATATCACGTCCTAGATTTAATCGGTTTGGAAGTCTTCATGCAAGAATCTGGGGAACTCGTAGGGGTGGTGGTAGATGTGATTCGCGCTGGGAATGATTTGTTAGAAGTGAAGTTGCATGAAAACCTGATTGATGACCAAGGACAAAAGGCAAAGGACAAAAAGCAAAAAACTGCGATGATTCCTTTTGTCAAAGCGATCGCACCCGTGGTAGATTTGGGAGCCAAGCGTATTGAAATTACTCCACCCTCTGGCTTGCTGGAAATCAACAGTTAGCTTTGTGTCTTAGTGTCTTCGTGGTTAAAAAATAGATTTGTGAACCACAAAGACACGGAGACACTAAGAATTTAGAAATCGCAACCTTGGCATTGGCTTGATTGTTGCAACTGTTGAGCTACCCCACCCTGTTGAGAGAGTATCAAAGTTGTTGTTGCCACTGCAAACATAGCCATCATCGCTAGCCCCAACATCGTAGTTTGCTTTCTGAATTTTACAGCAGCAATTAAAGTTTCTATTGCTGTGGCAGTATCGCTCACTTCAATTGACTTTATGTCTTCAAGAGCAACAGCTGCATTGGCATAGCGATATTTTGGCTTGGGTTCTACCATTTTCATCAACCACGACTTAAAACGCGGATTCAGTCGGGGAAGCAATTTCTGGAAATTAAAGCGATCGCGATCGTCTATTAATTTAGCAATATCAACGGCACGGGTGTTAGTAAGTAAGCAAATCAGTGTCACCCCTAAACTATACAAGTCTGAAGCTTGGGTGAGGGAATAACCTAACTGTTCTTCTGGTGGTATGAAACCAGGAGTTCCTGCTGCCAAGGTGCTAACAGTTATTTTCGCACTCTGTATTTGAGCCAAATCAAAATCAACCAGATAAGCATTCAGTTGATCATCAACCAAAATATTTTCCGGTTTAATATCTCGATGGATAATTGGTTCATCAAGCTGTTGAAGATAGACCAAAATTTCTAAGATTGACAGAGATATTTGCTTGATTTGTTCTAAGTTGAAATTGCGCTGTAACCCCAAAGATGGAGCGTTTTTATATTCCTGCACCAGATAAAAACTTTTTGGCGTTGCAAAAGAATCTACATAGCGGGGAATGCGGGGATGATCAAGTCTTCGCAAAATTTCCATTTCCCGTTCATAAGGTTTCAACCCCGACCAATCAACACTCGTATGAGCAAAACTGAACTCTTTAATTACCACTTTGTAATTCGAGTTTTGGATATTAGCCAGATAAGTAATACGTCCCTCTTTCTGGTTTCGTCCTAATTCTTGAATAACTTGATAACCTAGCTGGGAAAAATCTGGATAGTCACTTAAGAGAATTGCCTCTTTATTATGCACATCAAGCTCCATTACACACACCACCCGAGTTTGATTTTGTCAAGATGCAATTAAAAAATCACAGGTACTCACCCAGATTGTTAGCAATATTTCTACTCCTTGGTTTTGGTATGGGAAAAGGGAAAGAGGGGAATGTTTGCCCTTAGCTTTCCCCTTTACACTTTACCTTTTGCTTTTAACCTCCGAACCTTTTTGCTCTTTTGCGTTCTCGTACCCCTACGCTTAAGCAAGCTGTACACAGCGTCTCTGTCAACAGAAGGTTAGGGACGTTTCCTCACAAAGAGTGCAAGTGGCGTCAAATAGCATCTAAGATGGAGGCTGGCTCACCTTTTTAGGAAATGTATTGCATCTATCCCTGTACCCTAGTCAAAAAGATGGGCTAGCCAATCAACAATCTGGGCGTTAACAACCTCTGGAACTTCATCGTGGGGGCAATGACCGGCGTTAGGAATGGGAACAATTTTGATTTCTTTACCATTCTCCTTCGCCTCCTCGTAAATCTTAGCCCCTGAAATTGGTGTCCAGGGATCATCAGCACCCCAAATAATTAACAAAGGACGTTCAACTCTGGGCAATAGTTCCCCTGGAGTGGGGCCAGGGGGTGCTGTGAGGATAGAGGCGAAAACTTGCTGCGCTCCTGGGTCGCAAGCGGGAGTATAAAGTAAATCGACTAATTCATCAGTTACAGCTTCGCGGTTGCGGTAAACTTGATAGAGAGTGCGGCGAATTTGGGATTTTTGGCGGATACGATTAAAGACAAGTTTGCCTGTAATTCGCGATCGCACTACTCTGTTAAAAGCTGCCATGACAATACGTAACGGCGGGTTTAATTCGTGGGGGCGATGATTTAACCCCCCTGCTGAGTTAATTAAAACACCACCAGCAGCAATTTCTGGATGTTCTGCCAGTACTATCAAACTCAATAGGGCACCGATGGAATTGCCAATAAATACGGCAGGTTTTTGGATATGTGTTGCCCAAAAATCTTTCAGCAGTTCCACCCACACTTCTACACTGTAATCAATGGGTGCTTTATCAGAACCACCAAAACCCAAAAGATCCAAAGCAAAAACTTGGTAGCCAGCATTTGCTAAGATATGTATGTTTTTGCGCCAATGTCCAATGGAAGCGCCAAAACCGTGAACCAGTACCAGAGGTTTTCCTGTACCCATGACAGTGTACTGAATTTTGTAACCCTGCCAAGTCCACACAAGTTTTTCAAAAGTAGCTATAGTTGTAAGTTGCTGTGTAGTTCCAGTCATTATTAAGATTCATAAAGTATTGTTTTATATAGTAATATTGTTCGACCTCAAACAACTGTAAACAAAATGCTGTTTTAAAATTAGTTTTGCTCAAAAATTTACCGCTACTACACATCAAAGTTAGTTTTGCCCACTCCCCACTTCCTCTTTTCACATTTGAGTTGATACGATTTCACTTAATTACTGATACAAATTCTTTCACCACTGCTCCTCTGCTCAAGAAGTGTAGAACAAATTGCAGAAGCTTTGAGTTTAACAGTAGACGAAGTAAAGCGATTTGTTCAAGAGTAACAGGTAAAAACACTATGTCAGCAACTCCCATTAGCCTGCGGTTAGAACCAGGTCAAAAAGTCACCCTACAGCCTGTTTCCTGGGAAGGTTTTGAAGAGATTCTTGCTGATTTAGGTGAACGTCGCTCATCTCGAATTGCTTATGCAGATGGTATTCTAGAAATCATGGCTCCACTACCAGAGCATGAACGCTCAAAAGTGTTACTTGCTGATTTAGTCAAAACTCTGCTCAAAGTCCAGAAACGTGCATGGGAACCTCTTGGTTCTACGACTTTTAAGCGTCAAGATATGATAGCAGGTATTGAGCCGGATGATTGCTTTTACATCCAAAACTATAAAGTTGTCATTGGCAAGAATCGACTAGATTTAACTGTAGATCCGCCGCCTGACTTAGCATTAGAAATTGACCTTACCTCCAAGACAGAACTTGATGCTTATGAAGCTTTGGCAGTACCAGAACTATGGATTTACAAAAGGAACAAGCTAACAATTAATGTGCTGCAACAAGGAAAGTATGTTGAGTCTCAGACAAGTCCTACATTTCCTGGTATAGCAGTTATGGAAATTATTCCACAGTTTATGCAGCGTGCCAAAGAGGTTGGTGTTAGTCAAACTTTGGCTGAGTTCGAGATATTTATTTTGCAAGCACTTTCAGGTTGAGTAAATATTAGTAGTTTTAATATTAGAATGTAGTATTTATTTCTTGGTTAGTACTGTACGTGGCGATCGCAGTTGCCCAGATTAAAGGTACTTTAAATCACTGTTAACAAGAGTAATATTGCTTATTGTTAAGTTACCTAAACTATTGCCTGAAATGTTAGTTTCACCTTTACTAAGGGATTAATAGGTCAAGGGTAATGATGTTCCCTTGACTCCTTAGCCGCTTGGTAAATGTAAAATGAAATACATAAATCCACGTTTTTTGGCTCATTTGAGCAAAGTTGTTTGTGCTGCAACTAGTGTTGCAATTTTCTCTCCAATAGTCTCTGCTTACGCAGTTTCAGAATTTTCGACTACCAGCAAACAAACACTTGGTGATTCTACAAGTCAACACCTCATAGCTAACGAAATTAACAGTGAAATAGATAGTTTACCTGAACCTGTGAAAGTAGCCGTGTTACAGGATATCTCCCAACGCACAGGTTCAGAAATGTCAGATTTGCGCGTCGTCAAGGCTAAACAACAAACTTGGGCAGATGGTTGTCTGGGTTTAAAAGCAGACGAATTTTGCTCCCAAGCTGTAGTTCGTGGTTGGCAAGTAGTGGTTGCCAACCAACAACAAATTTGGGTTTATCGCACTGATGAGTCGGGAACAATGGCCAAACTTGATGAAGGTTCGACTCAGGCGATGACCACTACAATGATGAGGCGAGAAACTGCCATTCGCCAAACGACTAGCCGCACCACAATAGCGCGACAAGCAGTTGTTGCACAACGCAGCACCCAGCTGACTGCTGCTAGGACTTCGGTAAAAGCCAAAACTACAGGTTTTAGCCTAGCTATTTGGCAACCATCTGGTAACTTTACTGACGTAATTGCCCGCGTTTCTTTCAAAGCAAAACGGAACCAAGCCTATCTCAAAGAAAGGTTTTTGGGTGATTACAAATATAAGATTAAGCACAAGGCGAAATTTGTTAAGGGTCTAAAAGCAGGCGATCGCGTCGTCGTGCGATTGTATGATACTCAAAACCGCTTTCTTGGCTACAGCGAATTTGAATGTATGTCGGCAAACACGTCAGTTAACCTGATTTTGTCTGCCAACCCAACAGAATATCAAGTTGTTCGCACTGTTTATGGTATTGATGCCGATAATGATGGTGCAATTGATAATGGTACTACCACCTACGACTACTTCACCCAAGTTCGTGACCAGCAGGTTACCTTCCTTAGTAGTTCCCAAACTATTAATGTGAGTCAGTTCCAAGCAGAGGGTTTGTCAACAATTGCGACAAATAGCCTTTATCCAACTTCCTTCCAGACAGGTAAATATGCCTTGGTGCGTCAGACCATGAGTACCTTTAGTTACAACTTGGCAGAAGCGTTGAAAACTGAACCTGGTCGGCTAGTACAACTCATTGAAGTTGGTGATGATGATAGTTCTATCTATAACCTCAGCCAGATGATGATGAGTTATCGAGACGTAGGTGTCGCTAACGGTATCCAAGTTAACTTTTCTGATGTCTCGGTTAACCACTGGGCTAAAGATTTTATTGCCGAGTTAGCAGCGCTACAAGTTATCGAAGGTTTTCCTGATGGTACTTTCCGTCCAGATGAACAGGTGACTCGCGCCCAATTTGCAGCGATGATTAGTCAAGCCTTTGAAAAAGTAAATATCCGCAATGCCATTAGCTTTAAGGATGTCACCACTACCCACTGGGCTTACAGTGCTATCCGCAAAGCTTATTCTACAGGCTTTTTAGGAGTTGCTGGAAATAAATTTAACCCCAGCCAAAGGCTATCTCGCTTAGAAGTTTTACTATCCTTGGCACGAGGACTCAACTACACTTTTAGCGGTTCCACAGAGTCGATTTTGGCAGCTTACACTGATGCTGCTAGTATTCGTAGTGATGTGCGTGGTGCGATCGCAGCCCTCACACAAAGAGGTATTGTAGTCAATTATCCTGATATTCAGACCCTCAATGCTGACAAGGTGGCAACTAGAGCCGAAGTCAGTGCTTTGATATACAAAGCATTAGTCAGCACTGGAGAAGTGGCGGATATTTCCTCTCAATACGCCGTTGAACAGACGCAACAGCAAGCTGTTGATAACCAAGCTGTTGATAACAATGATGACGACGAAACAACCCGTCGCCATTGTAACCAAGGAATTGGCAATGGTTCTGAAGGCTGTGATCCTGGTAATTCCCATCCCCACGGTAGCAGCAACGACGAAGGCGGACGGACTCCAGGTCGTAAAAGATAAGGAAATTTGAATAGCAATTCTATCTAAGGTTGCACTTTATTTAACGTGAGTTCGATGAACCTCTCCCTCCCGACCTCCCTCTCCATTAAGGCGAGGGAGGAGTAACGAAAAATAAGGGTTTTACTCCCCTCTCCTACAAGGAGAGGGGCTAGGGGAGAGGTCAAAACAGCACTTGTCGAACTCACGTTTATTTATGTAGGGGTAATTCATAAATTACCCCTACAACATTTAGTTTTGTGTCTACTTTCTTAACGTGAGTTCGACGGAACCTAACCCCAACCCCTTCCCTACAAGGGAAGGGGCAAAAAATCTACACATTGATACGGAAGAATAAGGTTTTTAAGCCTCTCCCCGCTTCGGGGAGCCAGTGCGGTCTTGGGGTTTCCCCCTTCGGGTTCGGCAGTGACGCTCCTGCGTCGCTAACGCTTCGCTAACGCAATCGGCGGAAGCCGCCAAGACTGCGACTGCCTCACCAAGTGGAGCATCTGGCGTGGTCTCCCCCATGAGCATCTGGCGTTGAGAGGTTTGGAGAGGGGTTTTTAAATTCCGTCGAACTCACATTTTCTTAAGTTAGAATTATTCACTACTATTGCGTAACGCTTATTCCATAAGTATCTTGTATTACGAATTACGAATTGGTATTGGATATTTACTAATTACTTCTTGAAAAGCATACTGAGTATATTTACTCATCCACCTATAGATAGATTTAAAAAGATCAGAAATTTGTGAAACTGACTACTGAACTCTTGTTTATATATATGTAATTTCAAAATTAGTTTCACATCGTCTAATTCATGCAATCTAAGTTTTTCATCTCAGAACAGGAAAAAGAAAAAATATTTTGCACAGAACTAGTTAAGTACGGTGTGAAATATGAAACAGCAGTCAAAGCAGCCAGAATTTTAGCGTCTGGTCAGCCTGATGAAGTTTTGACAGCTGATGAAATCAAGATTGTAAAAGAAGCTTGTGAAAATTGGTCTGTTCAGAAGAAGCGCATTAAGCGGTTGAAATCTCTCATCAAGGATTTGGCGTATAAAGACTACACATAATATCTATTTCCTAAAATATCTCAGATTATAGCGGTCTTGATATTTAGCAATATAATCTACATTTCGCTGCTCTAATTTTGAAAGTAACTTAGCAGGAAATTCCTTTGGTGAATATTGTGGACTATACCAAGGTTGATTATCAAAATATTCTTGTAAGCCAGGAGTATCAAAACGGCGACCGTGAATAGCGAAAATTGTATTTCGCATAATATCTAATGTCAAACCATCTTTGCCATCCAAATCAGCATCTGTAACAGGCCTTTGAGAAAGCCAAAAATAATTATCTAATTGTGTTGATGTATTGGTAGGAATTGGAGATGGGATAGTTGGTTGTGGAGTAGATTGCGGACTTTGTACTACTTGAGATGGGATAGTTGGTTGTGGAGTAGATTGGCGACTTTCTACCGTTTGAGATGGGACAGTTGGTGATGTTACTGAAGATGGGACAATCAATGGAGTCGTATTCAATGGAACTGTGACAGTTGGCAATGTTGTTGCAGGTGTAATGTTTTGATCTGCTACAGGTGATTTCGTTAACACCTTACTAATAATGACAATTCCACCGATTAATCCCGTTGCAATCAAACCAGCGATGACTAGACCATTGCGACTATTACCTTGAACACTAGGCTGGGGATTCACAGGAATAGTTGGTGGCGGTGGTGTAGATACCACAGGTGCTTGATTAACGTATGGTTGCGTAGGTGGAATCGGATTTGCTAGGCTTTGCAAAGCATCTAGCATGATTCTGGCAGTAGAATAGCGATCGCGTGGATGGTAGGCGATCGCTTTATCAATGATTTCTGCCATCATGGGACTAACATGACTGGCATATGGTCGCCACACAATCTCACCCGTTTGTGAATCCATATCTAATTCTTGTGGCTGTTTTCCTGTCAGTAGATAAATAGCTGTGATGCCTAAACTGTATAAATCACTAGAATAAACTGGTCTACCTGCGGCTTGTTCACTTGGCATATAACCAGGCGTACCAATGACAATCGAACTGGTAGGATTGCCTTGAGAATTAAATACTGTTCCCATTGATTCCCGTACTGCGCCAAAATCAATTAGCACAGATTTTTGATCGCGATCGCGCACAATGATATTGTCTGGTTTAATATCGCGGTGAACAATCTGCTTCGAGTGGACATACTCCAAAACTGGTAACAAATTCACCAATAATTCCCGAACAGCAATTTCACTAAACAACCCCTGCTTGTGGAATTTCGCTGTCAGGGTATCGCCTTCAATCCACTCTTGAACTAAATAAAATTGTCCATCCGATTCAAAGTAAGCATACAACGTCGGAATTTGATCACTTGCACCGCCCAGTTCTTCTAAAATAGCTGCTTCCCGTTGAAACCGCTGTTGCACCAGTTGATAAATTTGGGGATTGTTTTGAATTGGTCTTAGCTGTTTAACCACACAACGGCGCTTAGAAGGCATATAAGTATCTTCTGCGAGAAAAGTTTCACCAAACCCACCAGCGCCTAGTGTACGGATAACTTGATAGCGATCGTTCAGCAGCTTAATTGTCATAGAAAGTTTTGAAAAAGACAGGGGTGAAGACGATTGTAGCCTCGTTTATTTTGATTCACAGTAACTATGTTGATTTGTGCCTTTTTATTTATACCAATTCTTTGTGAATTTGTACTTAATGATTATTCATTATATAAAGCTTTGATAAACTTCATTGTTGCTTGAGCAGAGATGTCTTCAGCTTAAAACATAAAATTAGCTTATGTATCTCATAGCACAATTCTTTCTCACACAATTATTTCTGTTACAAACAAGAATTGGATTTTCGGATAGAAAAAATGCGTTTTTGTCAAGAAACCAACGAAATTTAACAAGATATTGTCTTTTCAATAAGCAAACAAAATACATCTGAGCAGAGGTTAAATATAACTTTATATTACTTGATTTATGTATAAGCTTTTACATTAGTTTATAAGTTTAAGATTTGGTAAAGATGTTTATTTAACATAAGTAATAGTGGTAAATAAATAAACATGCTTAATAAACCCAAGAAATCACCGGAAAAACCGATTAAAACGAGCTATTTTCCAGATATTAGGGCAATTATTACCGATGCAATTCATATATAGCTTTTGACAAATTAATGAAACAGTTGCGTAAGTTTTTAAGCCTGACTGTAGGCGATCGCCTGCTTTTAGTAGAGGCTGCAATTCTACTTGCAATCATCAGGGTAGGGCTGAAATTGCTACCGTTTCATAAATGGCGTGGCCTTTTGGCAAACATTGCATAGCTGAGGGCTAACTTGCAGGGAGCAGATAAAGCTCTTGTTAACACGACTGGGCATTTTATTACTTGTAAGTGCCTCAACTTCATACCTCTCCAACTCTTCCCTCTTTGATTCCTCAATCTTAGACCTAAATCTTTACCTCACATTAAATAGCTTGTAAGTAACAATGGTTGATAATTTCAGAAAATTAGTTGGGGCTTTTCTTTTAGTAGAAACAGGATTAATACTTTTTTCAGGAAAGCCTGCCATAGCTTTTAAATTAACCCGCGATGGTCATTTAGGAATTACTTCCGATGCAGTTAAACCAATATCCGTAACAATAGATAGTAAAACACTCCAATTCTCTGACAAAGCACTTGACCAAATCATAAAAGCCAATAAAGCAACAGATAGTTTCATATTTCCCAACAATCAAGCTAAAGCTGAGTTTCATTTTGATGATGAATCTTTTTTAGCTGCTACAACACGCATACTTGACCTAAAACAAGAGGTAATTGATAACATTACAAAAGCTCAACCAGATGGTTCTGCGGCACGTCAGGCATTAGGTGGAGCTTTGCATACAATTCAAGATTTCTATGCCCATAGTAATTGGGTAGAACTAGGAAATACAGGTATTGATACTCGACTTGGAAGGTCAACATTTGCTGGATTACCTTTAACTACCCCGACTTCTCCTGCTGGCGATCCTAGTACTCTTTTACCTGGATTAACAGACCTCACATCAGGCTATTTTGTATCGGGTGGAATAACTAGACTACCTTGTGCTGCACCAGCAGGAAAAACTAATCATGGTGGCATTCCAATAGCCTGTCCTGAGGGTCTTAATAAAGATGATCGCAGTCGTCCTGGTTTCCCTCAAGCTAGAGATTTAGCAGTTCAAGCAAGTTCAGATTTTATTGACCAGATTCTGCAAACACCAGGGGTCAAAAATGAATTTAAACCAGTACAGGCATTAATGGGTTTAACAGGCACTCTTGGTTTCGTTATAGATACAACTGGTAGCATGGGGTCTGTAATCGGCCAAGTGAAAAACCAAGTTACAAAAGCAGTTGACAAAGTGAAAGATAAAACTGAAGTCCCTGAATATTTGCTAGAAACTTTTAACGATCCTGATGTTGGTACTCCTTTTGTAACCCAAGATCCTAAAACACTGGTTGCAGCAGTCAACAGTCTTGGTGTTGGAGGAGGAGGTGATTGTCCTGAATTATCAATGACTGGAACTTTGCGAGCAGTAGAAGCTAGTCTACCGAATTCTAATCTTTTTGTCTTTACCGATGCTTCTTCTAAAGATGGAGATTTGAGTTCTCAGGTTGCAGCAAAAGCAGGAGAGAAGAATACAAAAGTTAATTTTCTTTTAAATGGCTCTTGTTCTCCTATCGATCCTGCATACGTAGAAGTTGCTCAACAAACAGGAGGTCAATTATTCTCTGTTGATACCTTTGAAATTAGCTCTGCTTTTGATTTGATCGAGCCATACTTATCAAGCAATTTAACCTCTGTTCTTTCAGCAAATGGAACTCTTAATGAAGAATCAAAGTCTTTTGATGTTCCTATTGATTCAACCGTTAGTAGTTCAAGTATTTCTGTATCTACATCGGCTGATATCTCTTTAGTACGGCCTGATGGTACAGAAGTTCAGCCTGGAGATACAGATGTAACAGTTACCACACTCAGTACTGGACGGATTTTTACTATAAATTCACCAAAACCTGGCATTTGGAAGTTGAAACTTCAAGGTTCAGGAGAGTTTTCTGTTAGCGCACAAGTTGATAGTCCGATTCAGCTTGACAGTTTTCAATTTGTAAAAAGAGAAATTGAATCAGTACATGGAGGTTTATTTCCAACTACTCAAGAACCAATTGCCAATAGTGAATTTCTTGGTTTAGCTAAACTTTTCGGTTCATTTAACACAGCTAATTTTAAGCTGATTTCTGAAACTGGTGACACAATTCAACTAATAGATTTGCTAGGAGGAGATCCGGAAGCGACAGATTCTGAATTTGTTGGTAAGTTCAAAATTCCTACAACTCCTTTTAAAATCGCAGTTGATGGTCTAGATCAAAATAATCAACCCTACCAGCGAGTACTACCGCGTATTTTTATTGCTGCTCCTCAAACCGTTCCTGAATCTTCTTCTACCTTGGGTTTATTTATTTTTGGAGCTATAGGAGTAGCGAAATTACAGGTAGAATTAAAGCGTCATTTATGCCAAAAATAACCAATTTATTCAATTGATAAATACAATTGGCAATTTTTCATAATAGTTAGAAATGAAGGGATTAAAGTTGTTGTGTATCAGCCTCTTTATCCCTTTTTATTTAGCTTCTATGCTATTTCCAGATTTTTCACATTCCTATGAATCACCCTTTCAGAATCCAAAATCGAGATATTTTACCCTAAAAATAATTCACTTCAAATCCAGCAATCCTTCCTCTTTTAATTTAGGATTAAAACGTAATTGTGTTTGTAACCCCCGTACTTCTAGCAATGCTAAAATTTCTGATTCTACTCGCCGTGCCACATTTTTAATAATTTTAATCTGTGCCAACTCATCATTAGCCGGATTGTGATAAATTGCCTGTTCTTCAGGCGTCATTACCTTTTTCACATCTATAGGTTGTGTCCAATTTTCCTTCTCATCTCCATTTCCTGAAGGAATACCACCATTTTCGGCAATCCAAGCATTTTCAATATTTTCTAAAACTGTACGGCTGGGACGTTCAATAGTTTGAACCTTTACCCAATAGCATTTTTGTACTTGACGTACTAAATGCTGTCTCAGACTGAGATAAACATCACGGGAATATCCTACAAATTGCAGTACTTTTTCTTGGTCAAATATGGCATAAACCCCTATTTTGCCATGAAAATTTTCAGGCAATTGACCACTATCATCAATATAAGCAGTGTATTCTAAGTTAGCTAAAGCAGGAATATTTGTTTCAGTATTCATATAATATTTGAAAAGTTATGATTTGCCTGACAAATTGAAGAAAAACATTTTATATATAGCTACTAGCCACATTTTCGGTAAATTGCACAAAGGCGACTGGGTTTGAAAATCTTAGCACTAAACATAAAATTTGGCGGTACATTGATGATTATGTACTCATCAGATTCATGATATTTTTCAAATTCTGTCGGCATCCCTTTGGGCGTAGCTAAACTGTATGGCACTGGCTGAAAAAGTAATTTTGTAAATTCAACTTTTTCACACTGTAAATGTTGACACATTTGGTTGACAAAAGATTCACTCATCAACAATTTGAAGAGAGTTTCTTGAAGCTCAGGTTCGAGAGTGAAACTGCTGTCGAAGTTTTGGACGATTTTAATAGGCATGTTGTGTACAGGTAGTGTATTTATTCAAGACAAACTGATGATAGAGCTAAGTAATTAGTAAGAACGCTGGGGTCTTACGCCCATACAAAAGTAAGGATTTATTAATTATTTCCTCTTTGCTTTCTCATGACATCAGCCTATTGGATTGTAGACTTCTATCAGCTATTAGATGCAACTAACAAAATTAAGAATCATGAAGCTAAGCAGACTTTGAAGAATAACAAATAAAAATATCCCATTGTAATTGTTTGTTATTGATACCGTTACTTTGTGAAGCTGCGCTAAATTCTTTTAAACTTCCATCTCTTTGTGTTCTTTGCGCTCTTTGCGGTTCGTTTTCATTTTCTTGTGTTAGGTCTAAGATAGTTAGGCGCATCTTCATACAGAATTGGTATGACTATTCACATTTAAAAATTAACAGTCATCAGGAGCCAGTGCGTTGCGCGGGTTTCCCGCGTTGAAGCAACTGGCGTTCATCAGTCAACAAAAAAGAAAAGGCAAAAGAATAATTTCTTTTGCCTTTCTACTTTTAATTTTTACCTTTCGGCTTGATTACATATCGTAATCATCTTCGTCGTCTTCCTCGTAATCGTCTTCTTCATCATCTTCTTCTACGAGGTCAGTGACTTCATCAGCAATCAACTCATCGTCGTCATCTAAAATTGACCGTTCGACACGTCGGTTGCCAAATCCAGTTTCCCCAAGGGTAGGAGAATCTAAATTATAAGCGCGAGCTGTGCGGTCATCTAAGACCATATCCATTGGATCATCAACTTCATCCAAGACACTACTGCTTTCAAGAGCAGCATAGTCATCGATCGCACCAGGTTCTTCATAGGTATTGAAACCAGTACCCGCCGGAATCAGTCGCCCAATAATCACGTTTTCCTTCAAGCCGCGCAACCAGTCAGATTTACCTTCAATGGCTGCTTCGGTTAGTACCCTTGTTGTCTCTTGGAAGGATGCAGCAGAAATAAAGCTGTCTGTGTTCAACGATGCTTTGGTAATCCCTAACAACATCGGAGTATACTGTGCCCTAGCACCGCCAGTAATTGCCATGGCTTCGTTGACTTGCTCAACTTGGCGCAATTCTACTAACTCACCGGGAAGCATGGTAGTGTCACCACCATCATCAATCCGGACTTTATTAGTCATCTGGCGCACAATGACTTCAATGTGTTTATCAGCAATATCAATCCCTTGAGACTGATACACTAATTGCACTTCATTCACCAAGAAGGTCTGTACTTTCTGCAAAGCATGGCTAGCACAAGCATAGACTCCATCTTCGGAACCCAAGCTAAAGAAGATTTCCAAAATTTCGTGAGGATTAGATGGGCCATCGCTCAACGGTTCACCCGCTTGCACGATCGCCCCATCTGGCACCATCAAGTTTTGTCCCGGCCCTAGAGGATAATCAGTCACTACACCGTTGGATTCTACGACCTTAATTGCGATCGCTTCATCGCCATCCCCATAAACAACCTTGACTTCTCCACCTCGACGTGCTAAAATACACGCCTCTTTAGGTTTGCGAGCTTCTAAAAGTTCTTCAATCCGGGGCAAACCTTGAATAATGTCTCCAGTTTTGGAGCGCTCAAACACTAACAATACTAAGTTATCACCACGTTGCACCAAATCGCCATCTTCTATTTGCAACACAGCGCCAGGGCTGACTCGGTAGGGACGACCGACACGGATGGTAACAGCGTATGAGGATTGGGGATTGGGGACTAGGGATTGGGAAGATTCTTGCCCAGTCCCCAATCCCTGATCCCCAGTACCCAGTTTCTTCACTTCCACAACTTGCCCAGATTCTTCAGTAAAGACGCCAGGAGCAATTTCTAAACCTTCTACCACCAAGTCGCCTTTTTTCACCTTGGGCTGGGCGCTAGTATTCATTGTGATCATATCACTGTGGCGCAACACCAAACAGCGACGTACGGCTTCGGTACCTTTTTGGATACCCCGGACAATACCGCCTTCTTTAGACAAGATTTGAGTACGTGCAACCACTTCCCCAGGAGCAATGGTTTGCCCATCTTGTACTTCTAAACTTGTCTGGGTACTACCTTGAGTAGCATCAGCGGCAATATCACGGCGAATGACCAAGGATTCCAAAATCACCAACTGCAAGCGCTGCACGTCTGGGTTTTCGGTATCCTGTACCAATTCAATATCTGCTGCCAAGGGAGAAGCAGTATGGTCTTGTTCGCCTTCAGAGTCGATTTCCAACACCAACTGAGTCCGCAGCAGTTCCACACCTTCCACAGACTTAACCCGTTCAGAATCCTTGTAAGGTAGGCGCTGTACTGCCCGTAACTCAATGGAACGTCCTGTTTGTTGACTTACAGATGTAGTAGATGGCACATTGGGGTGGTTGGGGACGGCATACTCCACTACTGGACGGCTTAACAAAGCTGGGCCTTCTGGAGACTCCACATATTGGATATAACGCAATTCTGTGGCGATCGCGCCTTGGAATTCTTCACCTGGCTGTACAAAGGTGTTATCTCGCCCAATCACAGCGGCTGGGTCATCTACCATTAGTAGTTCCCCTGGCTTGATCACCACTTCCCGCAAGATGTCGTTTTTCTGGGTAACTTCTACCACACCACTGGTTTGACAGAAGATATCCTTCACTACCTCGGTGCCAGCTTCCACAAACTGTCCGTCTTCTACCAGCAACAAGGAGATATCTTTATTCACTTCGTGGGTTTCTTCGGGAATCCACAGTAGAGTACCTCCCTGCACCACTTCGTAACCGAGTTTGGCTTTACCTTTTTTCTGGACTTCAACGCCAGCAAATTTCAGGAATCCACCAGTGGTTGTGCGATAGTGGTCATCAATTAATTCAGCTACCACTTGACCATTTTGCACTTTTGTGCCTGGGGTAGCTCGCAGGTTAAATACTTGGTTGTCACCAGTGGAGACTAAGTAGCTGTTGCGTCCTTGACCGGTTTGAACTGTGACTGTGGCTTGGTCTAAGACTACAGAAGCCGTGATAATCTCGATTTCTCTGGTACTCTTACCGGGAGTAGCTTCTGGCAAGCGCACCACACCACCGTGTAAAGTAGTTAACTTGGTTTCTGCTAACACTCCATTAGAAGCGATCGCATCACCATTTTTCACCACTAATTCTGCACCAGGTGGCAAGTTATAAACTTCCCCAGATAAAATCCAAATCAAACCACCCCGCGCTGCTGTGGTTGTAGTATTGCCCTGACGGTCGGTTTTTTGTTCTGGCACTACTTCGGCAAACTGCACTTCCCCAGCCAAGTCGGTGGCAACATCTTTCACCGCTTTTTCTGTATTGGCACGCGCTGTCCGTCCACCAAGGGCAACTTCTGCCAATAGCTGACCGACTTTTACGTGTTGTCCATCAACTACATAAAGTGTGGAACCTTGAGTTACATGAATCTCTTGGTTAGGCAAGCTTTCAGAACCAACTTTACTTGGTTCTAAAATGATGATGCCATTAACCTCAACATACAAAGCATCTTCCCCGTGGCGGGTACGATATGCTCTTGTCCGTAATTTCCGAGGCAAACGGATAGTACCATCTGTCTTAGAACGCACTTGTTGAGCTACTTCCCCAGTAAACACACCACCAGTGTGGAATGTCCGCATGGTCAGCTGAGTACCCGGTTCACCGATACTTTGGGCGGCAATAATTCCCACAGCTTCACCCAAGTCTACCATCTTGGCATGGGCTAAACTCCAACCGTAGCAGTGTTGGCAAACAGAACGCGCCGCTTCACAAGTCAGGGGACTGCGTACAACGACTTCTTTCACCCCAGCTTTTTGAATTGCTATGGCTAAGTCATCAGAAATTGGGGTATTGCGTGGTGCAATTACTTCTTTTGTAGTTGGATGTACTACATCTTCTCCCACTACCCGTCCCATCAAGCGAGTTGCCAGAGGAATCAAGGTTTTCGCACCTTCTGTCATGGGACGCAGGGGAATACCTCTGGTGGTGCCGCAGTCAAATTCCCGAATAATCACATCCTGGGATACGTCCACGAGACGACGGGTGAGATAACCAGAGTCAGCCGTCCGTAAAGCGGTATCTACCAATCCTTTTCTCGCACCATAAGACGAGATAATATATTCTGTAACGGTGAGTCCTTCACGGAAGTTAGTTTTAATAGGCAGACCAATAATTTCACCTTGGGGGTCTGCCATTAGTCCCCGCATCCCCACTAACTGCCGTACTTGGGAGATATTACCCCGTGCCCCGGAGAATGCCATCATGTACACAGAGTTGAGGGGATTAGTCTTTTTGAAGTGGACGACTACTTCATCTTTGAGGGCTTCACTTGTACCGTTCCAGGTGTCAATTACTTTTTGGAAACGTTCAACTTCCGTAATTTCACCCCGTTGATAACGAGCTTCTGTGGCGCGAATTTCTTCTTCTGCTGCTTCTAGGAGACTACGCTTACTCGGTGGCACCATCAAGTCATCTACACTAATGGAAACCCCCGCTTTAGTGGCGTAACGGAATCCCAAATCTTTCAACTTGTCCGCCATCACTGCGGTACGGGCTGTGCCATAGTGCGTAAACGCCCAGGAAATTAAATTTCTCAGTTGACCTTTATCAACTACACGATTGCGAAAAACTGTATTTTCGTTAGTCATTAGTTATTAGTCCTTAGTCAATAGTCATCGGTCAATAGTCAGTAGTCAGTTGTCAGTGGCAAAAAACAACTGACAACTGACAACTAACAACTAACTTGCTAGTGCTTCCTGAATTGCTTTGTTGTAAATAACACGACCAGGCGTTGTGCGTATGTACTGAGAAATCAAGTTACCCTTGGCGTCTTCCCTAACTCGGCGGTATTTATACAGTAAAGTCCGGCTACCATCACCGTTTTCATGTACTTCAACAGGTTCTGTATCTGGTTGGTCAGATTCTACTTCACCGTCAAACCGCACGTAGATGTAGGCGTGCAAGTCAATTTCTTCTTGCTGGAAAGCCATAATTACGTCATCTAGCGAAGCAAAGTACTTACCAGCACCCTTTGTAGCATCGGGATTTTCTGCTGTTAGGTAATATGCTCCTAAAACCATGTCTTGGCTGGGCGTGATAATGGGTTTACCCGTAGCTGGTGACAATATATTGTTGGAAGCCAGCATTAATAACCGCGCTTCAGCCTGACTTTCCAAGGACAGAGGAACGTGTACCGCCATTTGGTCGCCGTCAAAGTCAGCGTTAAACGCGGGACATACCAAAGGATGCAGTTGAATTGCTCTACCTTCTACTAAAATTGGTTCAAAAGCCTGAATACCCAAGCGGTGCAGTGTCGGTGCCCGGTTCAGCATCACTGGGTGTCCTTCAATCACCTCTTCCAGTACGTCCCAAACACTGGGATCATTGCGGGATATCAGCTTTTTCGCTGCTTTGATGTTGTTTACCATACCGCTGCGAATCAAGCGATTAATCACAAATGGTTGAAATAGCTCAATTGCCATTTCCCTGGGCAAACCGCACTGGTGAATCTTCAGCTTCGGGCCAACCACAATTACAGAACGTCCAGAATAGTCAACTCGTTTACCCAACAAGTTCTGCCGGAAACGTCCTTGTTTACCTTCAATAATGTCAGACAAAGACTTCAAAGGACGGTTATTTGCCCCTACTACCGTGCGTCCCCGACGACCATTGTCAATCAAAGCATCCACTGCTTCTTGCAGCATCCGCTTTTCGTTCCGCACAATAATTTCTGGTGCCAAAATTTCTTGCAGCCGTGCTAAACGATTATTACGGTTAATTACCCGTCGATACAAATCGTTCAAATCGCTGGTGGCAAACCGTCCACCATCTAGCTGTACCATTGGGCGCAAGTCTGGCGGAATTACGGGAATGACTGCCATTACCATCCACTCTGGTTTAGAACCAGTGGCGATAAAGTTGTCAATTACCCGCAGGCGCTTAATGAGTTTTGCCCGTTTTTGCCCTTTGGCACTGGCAATTTCTTCTCGCAGGCTTTCGGCTTCTTGCTCTAAATTAATATCAGCGAGCAAGCGTAGCAGAGCTTCAGCACCAATGCCTACCTCTACACCTTGCAAAGTAGAATCTTCGCTATAAATTTGGTCTTCAATTTCCAACCACTGGTCTTCACTCAGTAGCTGTTTGTAGGTTAGAGTTTCAGCATTCCCTGGACTGAGGACAACATAAGAGTTGAAATAAACAATCTGTTCCACATCCCGCAAGGGCATATCTAGCAGGATAGAAATATAGCTGGGAATACCTTTGAGATACCAAACATGCGCCACTGGAGCGGCAAGTTTAATATATCCCATGCGGTGGCGACGTACTCGTGACTCGGTGACTTCTACACCACAGCGTTCACAGACAATTCCTCTATGGCGTACTCTTTTATACTTGCCACAGTGGCATTCCCAATCTTTAGCCGGGCCAAAGATGCGCTCACAAAATAAGCCGTCCATCTCTGGCTTGAGAGTTCGGTAATTAATAGTTTCTGGCTTGGTAACTTCACCTACTAGTTGACCATTAGGCAGTGTTCGCTCACCCCATTGCCGAATGCGTTCTGGCGATGCCAAGCCGATTTTAACGTAGTCAAACTGATTCGTTTGGGCGGGTCTCATGTTTCTAATTCGTAATTAGTAACTCGTAATTCGTAATTAACAATTTATAGTTCGTAATTCGTCAGTAACTTGCCTTAAAAGTAATAGAAAGGCTGATTAACTCCTGCCCCAGAGGGGGAAATTCGTAATTCGTAATTAACTCTTCAATTACGAATTACGAATTATGAATTACGAATTATTCGTCTTCTTCCAATGATTCGCGGGAGAGAGATTCGTAAGTTGGTCGGGGTGGTGTGCGACGTGTTGCTTGGTCTGCCATCAAATCGACTTCCACATCCAAGGAACTGCCGTCTGTTTGGGTTTCTACTTTGTGTACGGCAATATCTAAACCTAATGATTGCAGTTCTCGCATCAACACCTTAAAGGATTCTGGTGTCCCTGGTCGGGGAATTGCTTTACCTTTAACGATCGCATTTAGCGCTTCGTTCCGCCCCTGCATATCGTCGGATTTCACTGTCAGCAATTCTTGCAAGGTATAAGCTGCACCAAAGGCTTCCAATGCCCACACTTCCATTTCCCCAAATCGCTGACCACCTTGTTGAGCTTTACCACCCAAGGGTTGCTGTGTTACCAAGGAGTACGGGCCTGTGGAACGAGCGTGGATCTTGTCATCCACCAAATGCACCAGCTTCAGCATGTAAGCCACACCCACGGTAACAGGTCGGTCAAAGGGTTCGCCTGTACGACCATCGAAGACCATGATTTTGCCTGGGTTATCTGGGTTGTACACCCAATCTCTTCCTGTTTCATCCCGTGCTTCTTGCAATTTGCCATGCACGATTCTCCGGGATGACTCTTCACCATACATTTCGTCAAAAGGAGTAATCTTAAATCGCACTCCTAATGTATGGCCAGCCCAACCCAAAAGACATTCAAATACCTGTCCGACGTTCATCCGGCTAGGCACACCCAAGGGATTAAGTACGATATCCACTGGTGAACCATCTGGTAAGTAAGGCATGTCTTCCGCTGGTAATATCCGAGAAATAATACCTTTATTGCCGTGGCGTCCTGCCATTTTGTCGCCGACTTGGATTTTACGCTTCTGAGCGACATACACCCGCACTACCATGTTGGCTCCCGGTGGCAGTTCATCGCCTTGTTCGCGGGTAAATAAGCGCACGTCAACTACACGCCCTTTTTCACCGTTGGGTACTCGCAAGGAGTTGTCTCGTACATCCCGCGCTTTTTCCCCGAATATGGCACGTAACAGTTTTTCTTCTGGCGGTTGGTCAGATTCACCTTTGGGTGTAACTTTTCCTACCAATATATCCCCAGATTCTACCCAAGCACCAATGCGAATGATTCCCTGTTCATCAAGTTGACGCAAGGCATCTTCCCCTACGTTGGGAATTTCTCTGGTAATTTCTTCAGGCCCTAGTTTGGTTTGTCTGGCCTCAATTTCATATTTTTCAATGTGAATTGAGGTGTAAACATCATCCTGCACTAGTCGCTCGGAAATCAAAATTGCGTCTTCGTAGTTATAGCCTTCCCAAGGCATATAAGCGACGACAATATTTTGTCCTAAAGCTAATTCTCCACCTTCTGTAGAGGAACCATCAGCTAGTACTTGTCCGGCAACAACCCGTTCACCAATACGGACGAGGGGTTTTTGGTTCAGGCAGGTATCTTGGTTAGAACGCTGGTATTTGGAAAGGTAATACTTGATTTCTGGTGCATTAGGTTTAGGACGCACGCGAATTTCAGTGGCATCAACATAGGTGACATCACCATCGGTACGTGATACAATTACCATCCCTGAGTCTCTTGCACCTTGTGCTTCTAAGCCAGTACCCACCAAAGGACGCTCTGGTTTGAGTAGAGGTACGGCTTGCCGTTGCATGTTGGAACCCATCAATGCCCGGTTGGCGTCGTCATGTTCCAAGAAAGGAATCATACTTGTAGCAACCGAGACAATTTGTACTGGAGAAACTGCTACGTAGTCTACTTGCTCAGGTGTTGTTGTTGCCCAGTCTTGGCGATAGCGCACTGGCACTTGCGGCCCTTTAATGTAACCATTTTCATCTAACGGTACGTCACCTGTAGCTGTACGTAGGTCGTCTTCTTCATCGGCTGTCATGTAGACCGGGGGTACATCAAATCGCACCCGCCCATTTTCCACAGGTCTAAATGGCGTTTCCAAGAAGCCGTACTGGTTCACCCGTGCATGGGTTGCCAAGGAACCAATCAAACCAGCGTTGGGGCCTTCTGGTGTTTCAATGGGGCAAATTCGTCCGTAGTGACTTGGATGAATGTCTCGCACGGCGAAACCAGCGCGTTCACGGGTTAAACCACCAGGGCCAAGGGCGCTAAGACGGCGTTTGTGAGTCAGTTCTGCTAAGGGATTGGTTTGATCCATGAACTGACTTAATTGGCTGGAACCAAAGAATTCTTTGATTGCTGCTACTAAGGGTTTAGGGTTGACCAAGGAAGCTGGGGTAAGTACTTCAGCATCGGATACGGTCATGCGTTCCCGAATAATCCGCTCTAGGCGATTTAGTCCCACCCGCACTTGGTTTTGCAGCAATTCGCCAACGCTTCTCACCCGACGATTTCCTAAATGGTCAATGTCATCTATGCTACCAATGTCATATTCGAGGTTGATTAAGTAATCAACTGCTGCTAAAATATCGTTGGGAGTCAGAACACGCATGGTATCTGGCACTGACAACCGCAATTTCTTATTGAGCTTGTACCGCCCAACGCGACCCAAGTCGTAACGTTTGGGATCAAAGAAACGAGAGTCTAAAAGTTGCTGTCCACCCAACACTGTAGGCGGTTCACCAGGACGCAGTTTGCGATACAACTCCATCAGGGCTTCTTCTTCAGAAAACTGCCCTTCTTTTTCAATGGTTTTTTGGAAGTACTCTGGGTGGCGTAAAGCATCAAAGATTTCGTTGTCTGATAAACCTAGAGCTTTCAAAAGTACTTGCGCGGAGAGTTTGCGGGTTTTGTCGATGCGTACCCACACTAAATCATTACGGTCTGTTTCAAATTTCAGCCATGCTCCTCGGTTGGGAATTAAGCTAGCTGAATAAGTACGACGCCCGTTTTTATCGATTTCTGATTTGTAGTAGACTCCAGGCGATCGCACAATTTGGTTGACAATGACCCGCTCAGCTCCGTTAATAATGAACGTGCCGCGGTCAGTCATCAAAGGCAAATCACCGATAAATACTTCTTGCTCTTTGATGTCCCCTGTTTCTTTATTCAACAGGCGCGTAGGTACATACATTTGTACAGCATAGGTACTATCCCTTCGCTTGGCTTCTTCGACGCTGTACTTTGGTTCCTTTAGTTTGTAGTTATGACCTAAAAAGTGCAATTCTAGTTTGCCCGTGTAGTCTGTAATCGGACTAAAGGAGTTAAGTTCTTCTATCAGCCCTTCTTCTAAAAACCAGCGGAAGCTAGAACGCTGGATTTCAATCAAGTCGGGCAACAAAAAGGCGGGTTCAATATAATTTTCGCTAATCATGCCTCTACCTTTGTCAACCTGGTTAAACTTATTTAGAGGACACTGCTTGGGGACGGTTACCACCATGAGCGAGTGTCCATACCTGTTTAGGAACTTCTCCTTGTGTCACCTGCTATTTACAGGCGCAGGCAAACGCAGCTATTTAAGCTGGAAAGAGCAATTTTGGCAAGGGGGTAATCGCCCTTGATACAAAGTAATAATTGCTACATTGGTACTATGAAGTTGATTCCTCAACAGCGAATGGCTGAGATATTTTTGAATTTGATTTGCTTTCCTCACTTCCCCTCCCAAAAGCGCGTGAATTAGTTTCCGCCGCTCTAGTCTTTTGTGCCTTAGTACACCACTTATACTTGAGTAACTATGGTGATATCACTAAACCAAGACAATGAGCCGCAATCTGTCGGCTCTTAATTGGGATGGTTTGATTTTGGTGGGTTTTAATCACAAGGCAATTACTTTTAAGAATTTTCTATAGGTTCAACACACAGCAGGCTTTGCCAGAGTTTGGCTTACGGTCAATTAACGAAATTAATCATGCATTAAGAACATCCGCATGTAGAGAATCAAAGGATGGTCAGGTTGATAACAGTGCAAAATCAAGTTCAGGAGTTCTCAGATCCTTCCTTTTTCATTATGACGCAACCAAAAAGTTTTGGAGGGAATAATCTTAGCATACTTTTATCCTCCTAAAGTTTTATTTTTTCACCATCTCCTTCCTTGTGGGAGGAGAGATTTTATAGTGTCAAACCGAATAATTTACAGGCATTTTGGGTGGTTTGAGCAGCGATCGCTTCTACTGTTTCCCCTCGTAACTGTGCTACTTGTTCCGCTACGTGGCGGACATAAGCAGGCTCGTTCCGTTTTTGCCCCCTTTTGGGTACTGGTGCCAAAAAAGGGCAATCTGTTTCAATCAATAGGCGATCGCTTCTCACCATCGCGGCTGAGGTTTGGATAGCTTTAGCGTTCTTGAATGTTACTGTCCCGCTAAAGCTAATGTAAAAGCCTAAGTCAACGAACCATTGGGTTTCTTCTGGCGTTCCACCCCAGCAATGCATGACACCCCGTAGGTTTCCTCCCTCTGTATCCTGCCATTTTTGCAAGATTTCCCTGACCTGGTTTGCCGCATCACGGCAGTGAATAATTACAGGTAAGTTGAGCTTTGATGCGATCGCTAATTGTGCTTCAAACACCATGCGTTGTTGCTCGGCGTTATCTGCTTTGTAAAAATCCAGCCCCATTTCCCCAATTGCTACCACTTTCGATTCCGAAGTAGCCAAAGATAATATTTTATCGGCTGTGTCGCTATGCCATTGATCAGCATCTAAAGGATGCAAACCCACGGCAAAGCTCACTTCCGGAAATTGGTACGCTATGGCTTGAATGCTAGAAAATTCCGATGGCTCGACACAGGAATGTACTAATTGCACTACCCCTGCTTCTTGCCACCGTGATCGCACTGCTGCTAAATCCGGCTGGAAAATATCAAAGTTGAGATGAACGTGGGTGTCAATTAGTTGCATCTTAGTCAAGAGTCAATGGTCAGTGGTTCGTCAGTGCGGTGAGGTAGCCTCCAACAGGAGCGGTTTCCGTCGTTAGCGCACCGAAGCGCGAGTCTTCTCCCCTTGGGGAGACGCTACGCTTTTTGAGCGTCTGGAGGACTGCCGATCTCAAGAGCGTTAGCAAGCTTGCGAGCGTCACCCGTAAGGGTCTTGGGGGAGAACCTCATGAGCAACTGACAAACCCGAAGGGTCATTAGTCAGTGGTCAAACAGCGCTCTTGCTGGACTTGGCTTCATACAGCACTTTTGCGCGGGGGTTTTCCTTCCTACTCCAGAAAGTGGCATCAGGCTATTGTTAACTTCAAGGATCGGAGGACAACAAGCAACACATAACAACTGACTACTGACTATTGTGCTGTTTGTGTAACTGGCTTGAGTTTACTAGCCAATCTCGACTTTTTCCTAGCTCCATTATTAGGGTGGAGGACACCCCGTTTGACAGCTTTATCAATTTTGCTGTAAGCCTCGGACAGCCGCGCCTCTACTTCTTGTTTTGATTCTGGAGTAGGATTAGCTGTATGGACTTCCACACTTGCTAGGTATTTCTTCATCAGCGTTTTAACTGCTGATTTATAAGCTTTATTACGCAGTCGGTTACGTTCTGCGATTTGGGCGCGCTTGAGAGCAGACTTTGTATTCGCCACAGTCGATTCCAAAAAGACTATTAATATGTACACACACTACTAGACTTACTAATATAGCATTCATATTGCCAATGTGAGGATTTCTGAGAAAAAATTTGGTATCGGGGATTGGGTACTGAAGATTGGGAAAATTTTTTCCAGTCCCCATTCCCAATTCCCCATTCTCCATTTACTAAGAAATGGGTTAGAATGAGGTACTCCAAATAAATTGCAACCCTAACTACGCACTACCTGACCAAGCGGTGTGACTGCAAATGCAGTCCATAGTTTAAATGTACAGATACGATGTATTGTGTCTGGACAGATGTTAACTAAATAAACTAAAAAAATAGCAAAACCTATACTCAGATCCTACCCCTCCCCCTGAATCAGGGGAAACCAGATGTGCAAACACGCCATTTCCTCGCAGGGAGTGAGGGGTAGGGCATAAGGATAGTGGGAATTGGCACGCCCGCTCCCTGCCGTCAGCGCTCGTCAGCAAGTCGGACTGAGTAATTTAGTAGCCTTCTTAATTCACCCAGATGGTGTGAGCCTTAGGAGTATCAAAAAAATCCAGGTTAAGCTAGAGAAGAGAATCGAGGTTAGCTTGACACCCCTTGCGGGTAAAGAGCAAGACTGATTCTCGCTCCGGGAATATTTTAAATTTGGCATTGTCCTTACTCCATGCTGCGAATCATTACTCAGCAGGCAGATGTAATAGCAGAACTACAACGTATCTGCGATCGCACCCATGATGAACAGGTGCTTCACAAAGAAGCTACGGTGCGGGAAGTGTTGCAAGCAGTCAAGCGCCAAGGCGACAAAGCTGTGTTGCACTATACAGCTGAATTTGACAATCAAACCTTGAAGCCAGAAGAACTGCGTGTCACAGGTTCGGAACTGGATGCAGCCTACCAACAGGTATCCAAAGAACTGCTCCAGGCGATTCAGCTAGCTTGCCGTCAAATTGAAGCATTTCACCGTCAGCGAGTCCCGAAAAGCTGGGTACACTTTGGCGATGATGATGTAGTGCTGGGCAAACGCTACACCCCTGTAGATCGAGCAGGGCTATACGTACCTGGCGGTCGCGCCGCCTATCCCAGTACGGTGCTGATGAATGCTATTCCAGCCAAGGTCGCTGGTGTACCTCGTGTGGTGATGGTGACACCACCAAGAGCAGGCAAAGCCATTAACCCAGCTGTTTTAGTGGCTGCTCAAGAAGCCGGAGTGCAAGAAATTTATCGCGTAGGGGGGGCGCAAGCGATCGCAGCTTTAGCCTATGGTACAGAAACAATTCCCAAAGTGAATGTGATCACTGGCCCTGGTAATATTTATGTCACCCTAGCAAAAAAACTTGTCTATGGCATTGTAGGTATTGATTCTTTGGCAGGGCCGAGCGAAGTGCTAATTATTGCTGATGAAACCGCGAATCCCGTACATGTTGCCACTGACTTGTTAGCACAAGCTGAACACGATCCTATGGCAGCGGCGATTTTGTTGACAACGGATACTGCTTTGGCAAAAAATGTGCAAGTAGCCGTGGAAAGACAGCTAGTAGATCATCCACGGCGAATAGATACAGAAAAAGCGATCGCTCATTACGGCTTAATTGTCGTTGTGGAATCTTTAGAAGCAGCCGCAGAACTCTCAAATGAATTTGCCCCCGAACATTTGGAGTTAGAAGTTAAAGACCCTTGGGCAATAGTTCCACTGATTCGCCACGCTGGGGCAATCTTTTTGGGTTACTCTACACCAGAAGTAGTAGGAGACTATTTAGCTGGCCCTAACCACACCTTGCCAACTTCTGGTGCTGCTCGTTATGCTTCGGCATTAGGGGTAGAAACTTTCCTGAAACACTCAAGTATTATTCAATACTCACCAACTGCACTACAAAAAGTGGCTGGGGCAATTGATGCACTAGCAACAGCCGAAGGTTTACCTTCTCATAGTGATTCAGTTCGACGCCGAATTCAGCAAGAAGAGTGATTTGCAATGCTTAATTTTTTCCTAAACTAAAGGCAAAAGTCACTCGCTGGCTTCACACTGAAAGTTTGAACAGTAGTTGCTACCCTACGGGAATGCTTGAGAGCAACGGGTAACGCTCTTGAGATTGACAGTTGCACAAGGGTGAGAAAACGCCACTGACTACAACTAAGAAAAAACTAAAACAATCTAGTGGTTCCTCTTTGCAGGGTGTAGCAACCAATATACAAACTAAGTGCTTATCCAGGAAATTATTTGGTGTAGCAACCAATAAAACTCTTGAGGTACTTATTTCAGGGGTCTACTCTTTAGGAGATAAGAGCAGTGCTAAAAAATATTTTGGTAGCTCTCGACGGTTCAGAAATTGCAGCACGAGTCATTGAAACTTTAGAGCATTTGGTGTTTTCAAAAGAGACCAAAGTCATTCTTTGCCATGTGTTTCCTACTCCAGATTCAGAGATAGAATTGCCCGCCGATCGCCCTCATCCAGAGTCCCCAGTACTTTCTTATTTTCAGATTGAAAAATTGCTACAATCCTATCAGGAGGAGTTATCAGTAAATAGTGAAATAGAACTGGTGACAGGCGACCCCGCTGAAGAAATTATTCGCCTTGCCAATATTTATAAAGCTGATTTGATCCTAATTGGCAGTCGTGGCTTAACTGGTATGAAGCGAATTGTCCAAGGTTCAGTCAGTAGCCAAGTTGTGGAGGAAGCTCCTTGTTCAGTTTTAGTAGTGAAACAGAATTAGAATCAGGTAAACTAAAACACATTTAATTTGCACAATCACTTGATATGTTTGTCCTTTGTCATTAGTCATTAGTCAAAAGTATTTCCAAAGGACAAAGGACAAAGGACAAAGGACTAATGGGTGACAGTTTTCACATTAATTGAAGAATTATACGAACCGCTGGAGTTTGTTGATGGAGATTATATTCAATCTCAAACTTTTCCGGATATGGCACTAACAGTTGAGCAAGTGTTAGCAGCCGGAGACTATAGATGATTGGTAAAAAATCTAAAGTCTTCTATCTTTGCTATGCTGGGCTAGAAACTGGCGCAAACTCAACAAACTCAGGCTTTGACCCAAATTCAGAGGCAGAATTGAAATACCTTCCAAGCGGGATTGTACCCAACCTTCTCCCCAGTACCATTCATGAAACCCATCAATACCTCCACTCAGTAGCAAGCGCAGACAGTTGGGTTTTGCCACATTCACCTGATGATGAATTGGTACTGGCCCAGTCCAAGTTGTAAACTGCAATCCTGTATGCAGTTGTTCTGGCATTCCTGGAGCAAAACTTTGCCCTACAAGCCATTTTTGTAATTGTTCCGGATGCAGTAAACTGTCACGAATGGTATCAGCTGATGCTTCAATTTCTATCCGCAGTTGGCTTTGTTGAAAAGTACCTAACATTTTTAAATATGAGATGAATAGGTCAGCATAACTTAAAGTTAACTCGTAACAGTTGTCAGTGGTCAGTGGTAATTAGCTATTTTCCCCACCTCCCTATCCCCCCATCACCCCATTTCCCCTAATCCCCACCTTCCCACAAAGCGCGATCGCTCTTGTCACTTTTATAGCCGATGAGAACCTAGAATAGAAAAAGTGGAGTTGTTAAGAAATGTAAGGTTTTTCATGGCAGACCAGTTAATTCGTGCCACGGCGGCTGAAAATGGGATTCGTGCAGTAGGTGTGATCACTACACGCTTAACAGAAGAAGCACGGCAACGCCACAAGCTTTCCTATGTGGCAACAGCAGCCCTAGGTCGGACAATGGCGGCAGGCTTATTGATGGCTTCTAATATGAAGCGAGTAGGGTCTAGGGTTAATGTCCACGTTAAGGGCAATGGGCCTTTGGGTGGTATATTGGTAGATGCAGGCTCAGATGGAACAGTACGCGGCTATGTCAGCAACCCATCTGTAGAATTGCCTCCCAATGCCAAAGGTAAGCTAGATGTTGGTGGTGCAGTAGGTGATGGCTACCTCTATGTAGTGCGGGATATCGGTTACGGCTACCCTTACTCTAGTACTGTAGAACTCGTTTCGGGCGAAATTGGTGAAGATGTGACTCATTACCTTGTGAATTCCGAACAAACACCTTCAGCATTGGTTTTAGGCGTGTTCGTGGGCGCGAGTGGTGTAACGGCTGCTGGAGGATTATTGGTGCAAGTGTTACCCAAAGCTGCAACAGACGAAGCTTTAGTAGCAAAGTTGGAATCACGAGTTGCTGCTTTGTCAGGTTTTACGCCTTTGTTGCAAGCTGGCAAGACATTAACGGAAATCTTCAATGATCTATTAGGAGATATGGGGCTGAAGATATTTCCAGAAAGCCAAATGTTGCGCTTCCACTGTGGTTGCTCCTTTGATCGCGTTTTGGGGGCACTCAAGATTCTGGGAGAAGCCGAATTGCAGGACATGATAATTAAAGATGATGGTGCTGAAGCAATTTGTGACTTTTGCGGCACGGTCTATCAGGCAAATAGCGATCACTTGAATCAGTTAATTGGGGATTTGCAAAGGGAAACTTCTATTTCTAATTAGGTATAAATTAATACTTAAATTTTAAGTAAATAATGGTATTTGTGGAGAAAGATAATGTGAAAAGTAGCTTTTTAATGATGAGACAGTTACCATAACAAAAACGGAATTATCATTCTAGAACAGATCGCTATTCAATTATTTTGGTGTGAGAGATGACACAGCGGGATATTCCAGACGGTTGGTCACCAGCCGGAGCAGGAGAACCAGATAAAATTGACGGATCGTCCCGAACACCCCAATTCGGTGAGCCTCAAGCATTTGGTATCCCAGCTACTGGTTCTACCTCTAAGTCAGTGAAGCAGCGAATACAAAACAATTCCGAAGGATTACCTATAAATAGCCAGTCAGAAGAAACCAGTTTTCCTACTAGAGGTTCTGGAAAGCTGCCGCGTTGGATGAAAAGCTGGGTGTTGTGGTCAGTATTATTGGCTTTCATTCCCGGCAGTATAGGATTTTTGGCGATGGCAATGTTACTAAAGTTACCATCTGCTCCCAATTGCCCATCAATTTTTTGGCCCTTGGCTAGTGCGTCGGTGCGGCTACATTGCGCTCAGTTGGCAGCCTCTAAGCAGAATGTGGAAGATTTACTGCAAGCGATCGCTCTTGTCAAACAACTACCACAAGATCACCCATTGCGTGGAGAAATTAATCGTTTTTTAGAACAATGGTCAAAGGATATTTTAAAGCTTGCTGATGACAGTTTCCAAGCAGGGAACTTAGATGAAGCGATCGCCACTGCCCGCAAAATCCCCCCAGACCTATTGGCCTATAAATTGGTAGATGAGCAAATTGACAAATGGGAGTCAATTTGGGCCAAGGCAGAAAGCATCTACCAACAGGCAGAAGACGAATTAGGTAAAAGGCAGTGGCAATCAGCATTTATGTTGGCAGCCAAATTGCTGCGTGTAGACAATAAATATTGGTCAAGTACTAAATACGACCAATTGAATCGCATCATTGCCTCAGCACGGGAAGATGGCGAAAAGTTGGCAAAAGCTGAAAGTTTAGCAGATAGCAAAGTTGTAGATAACTTGCTAGAAGCAATTAAAATAGCTGAATCTATTGGTTCAGAGAGTTTTTTGTATAAAAAGGCTCAAGAGTCTATTCCTGTATTTGGACGCAAGATGCTAGATTTAGCACAGGCAAAGTTAGACGCACGGGATGCAGATGCAGCATTAGACATTGCCAACCAAATTCCAGAAAGTTCTGGTTTGCAGGCAGAAGTCCAAGACTTTGTTGCCATAGCTGATGCTCAAAGAAGTGCATGGATAGGTACTGTTGAGAGTTTACAAACAGCGATTTCCCAAGCACAAGAAATTGATCCTTCCAGAGCAGTGTATAACAAAGCACAACAGTTAATTGCTCGTTGGCAGTTAGAAATTGAAGATGTGGCGCGTCTAGAAAAAGCGCGGTCACTGGCTAGCCAAGGAACAATTAACGATTTAACAGCAGCGATCGCAGAAGCACAACTTGTCCCTGCGAGCAACCCTCGCGGCTCAGAAGCTAGGCAGGAGGCGAGTCATTGGCTGGCACAAGTGCAGACAATCGAAGACCAACCATATCTGGATCGTGCGGAACAGATTGCATTGATTGAGGATGTTAACTCTTTGCAAGCTGCGATCGCAGAAGCCAGTCAAATTCGCCAGGGAAGGGCGTTGTATCCAGAAGCACGCAAAAAAATTCGCAATTGGACAGCCAAAGTACAGCGAATCCAAGACCAACCATACTTGGATCAGGCGCGAGAACTGGCTCAGAGTGGCGATTTACCTGCTGCTATCAACGCAGCTCAACCCCTGGCATCATCAGGGCGATCGCTTGCTAATGAAGCACAAACAGCTATAAATGATTGGGAAGGACAAATCCGCGCCAGAGAAAACTGGAAGAAAGCGCGAGAAGTGGCACTGGCTGGCACACCACAAGCTTTAGCTGAAGCCATCAGGCTAGCAGATAAGGTGTCAAATAATAGCGTTTTGCGCTTGGATGTAAATGTGGCCATTGACCAATGGAGTCAGCAGTTATTAGACATTGCACGTTCTCAAGGTGATTCTGATATTAATCAAGCCATTGAGACTGCAAGGTTGATTCCACGCGGTAGTGCTGCATACAGTGCGGCGCGAGAGCAAATCAGGAATTGGCAACAATTTCTCAATCCTGAGCCTCAACCTGAGTCTCAACCTGAGCCTCAACAATCGCAGCCATCAACTTCTACAAATGGGCAATAATTGTTAATTGATTTGGATTAACCTCTTGCAAAAGTTAATTTTGTAGGAGGTTATATTATTTTGGATTTTGGATTTTGGATTTTAGATTGTGTAATATCATGTCCGGCTGATTACTGATAAAAACTGAATAACCCCACCCCGCCAAAGCTGCGCTTTTGCACCCCTCCCCTTGGTAAGGGGAGGGGTGCAATGATATTAATAAGACTACTTTTTACTTTCTCTTTTTTGTTGTTGATTGAGCAACTCTTGACTCTATAGTAAATTTAGGGATTTGCTGTAGTTCAGTTTCGCTTAAACTATACTGTTCACAAACCAAACTGAGGCGATTTCCTGGGGTTTTCACAGCATTAACTGAATGGGTTAAATCACCCTGAAAGTAAAGTAAGGTATTCATTTGCGGTTTAATCTGCCCTAGTTGGCGTTTGTGCGATCGCAGTACTAATTCTCCTCCTTCCATGTCTTGAGGTACTTTAACATACAAGACGCTGACAACTAAAGGTGGCTCAATGGTTTTACAGTAGGAACGCAACGAGCGATCAATGTGCGGATCAACACGGGAACCTTCCTTGAGTTGTAAAGGATTGAGGTAAAAAGCATTACAACTCGGCTGGAGAGCCAGATCCAGGTAAGGCTTGAAGTAGGGGAACTGCTGTTCTACTTGGGGTAAGTGCGATCGTTGAAATACCACAGAAAATCCTTTAGTACCAACAAAATCACGGTTGAGGTTGTTGATAGAAAAGTAAGGACAAGCTTGGATTTCTCCCCATAAATCGTTCAGGTAAATGTTAGGGAAAGCGTTGGGTTGTTGTTGATAGTATTTCAAAATAATTCGTAATTCGTAATTCGTAATTCAGCAAGTTAAATTTAATATGAATAGTATTTGTCACCCTAATAAAGAGTTTAGACAAAGCAGTGGACAGTGCATCTTCTTTTGCAATAAGGGCTAGATAGCATTTTAATTCAGTTCTATAGCTACATTACTAAATCAACTTCCAAATTATCCTATTTTTGTCCTCACCCAAGAACGAAACGATTTCAATAAAGCAATTTCACCCATACTTTTACTCTGCTGAATAAATCTCCTAATTTCACTCACCGAAACCAAAGGAAAAGCAATACTAAACTCACATTCAACATATTGATTTTCTCCTAAATTGTAAAATTTTAAATTCTCGCCATCATATCGCCAAAGTTCAGGTACACCCAACGCTGAATAAATCCCAAATTTGTTAACTGAAGTGCTGGTAATGTCAATTTCAATTGCTAAATCAGGCGGTGGGTCAGTTTCTAAATCTAAAGTTTCTCTACCTCTGACTCTTGGTTCAGTTTGTATATAGTAGCAGTTGTCTGGTTCTATACCTCGACGTGCTAAACGCTGTTTTAGTGTTGTGGAGCCAGCACTTTTAATTTCTATTCCTAGTTCTTCTGCTAAAACGGCTATAAAACGGTCAAATTGTATTTTGGGGTTTTCATGTTCAAACAGTGGTGTCATGATTTCTAAAGTGCCACAGTCATAAGCAAACCGAGAACTTCTGTCTTCACCTGTATCTCTCAGCAAAGCCTCAAAGGTTTCCCAGGTAATGTTATGTAGCACTGTTCTTTGTTCGGCTGGTGTTGACTGTACAAGCATATTAAAATACTTATGATGTTAAAATACTAGATAAAATTCCTAAAATTTTACCTATATTATTAATATAATATTCGCCTAAGTCAATCTCAACAACTTGCTCAAATAGCTTGAGAAACTTCCAGTTAGTGCCAGTGGTGACAGTACCATAAATTGTCTTAATGTTATTTCCTTCACGTTCATTAAACAATCTTGCTGCTACCATCTCGGCTACACATTGACCTAAACCTGCATTGATGTTTTCTTTTTTAGCTTCTACAATTGTCACTACTGGTGCATTAATAACTAGTAATTCTGGTGAACGACTAATAATAAAATCGCAGTTGCCATTTAAGCCTTGCGCTGGATCAACAGTAAAATCAATACCAGAAAATAAACTTACTTGATTGTTTAAATATTTTCGTACAGCTATTAAAATTGGTGCAATAATCATCTCTGAACGGGATTTTTCAGTGTTACTAGCAAGAGCTAAAGGTAAATTTTCCTTTAATGTTTCTGCTAGAAAATGAGGACATTCTATTTCAGTTATAGATGCGAAGATATCAATTTTATCAACAATAGTTAGACCAAAAGCTTTTCTTACTTTGTCTAAACTGAAGTCACTGTAAGACACTTTAGTGTCTCCTGTAGATAAACGACATAAATAAATTGTGCCAATTATCAGCATTACTTGTTACTGACAATTGGCACAATTAGTATCAAAAATGGTCTACTTTTAGCCAAAGATACCAGCGAAAAAGTCAAGGGTTTCCTTCAAAGCTTTGATAAAAGCATCAATTTCTTCACGGGTATTGTAGAAAGATAAACTAGCCCGTGCAGTTGCAGCAAGACTCAAATGGCGGTGTAATGGTTGAGTGCAGTGGTGTCCAGAACGAATGGCAACGCCTTCTTGATCTAATAATGTAGATAAGTCGTTGGCGTGGACTTCTGCGGCTGTGAATGTAGCTAAAGCGGCTCTACCTTCACCTTGAGCATTTGGCTTGGGGCCGTAAATGCGAATTTGGGGAATTTGCTCTAGTTGTTGGAACAAATAAGCGGTTAATTCTGCTTCGTAGGCGTGAATTTTATCCATGCCGATACTACTAAGATAATCTACCGCTGCACCAAGAGCGATCGCTTCTCCAATTGCAGGTGTACCGGCTTCAAATTTATGCGGTAATTCTGCATAAGTAGAATGGTCTAAATACACCTCAGCAATCATTTCGCCACCACCGAAAAATGGCGGCATTGATTCTAATAAATCCAACTTTCCATACAAAAATCCTATCCCAGTTGGGGCGCACATTTTGTGACCGGAAGCGACCAACCAATCACAGTCTATTTGTTGCACATCAACAGGAAAGTGGGGAACACTTTGACAAGCATCAACTAAGAATTTCGCGCTGTATCTGTGAGTAATACTAGCAATTTCTTGCACTGGATTAATACAACCCAAAGCATTAGAAATATGCACTACTGAAACCAATTTTGTTTTGTCGGAAATCAGTTGTTTAAACTGTTCCAAATCAAAAGTTTCTTCTGGTGTCAGTTCTACAAATTTCAGAACTGCACCCGTTTTTTGAGCTACAAACTGCCAGGGAACTATATTACTGTGGTGTTCCATCACCGAGAGAATAATTTCATCTCCCGGCTGTAAATTATTCATTCCCCAGCTATACGCAACTAAGTTAATTGCCTCACTTGCATTACGGGTGTAAACAATTTCTTGGCGCGATGTAGCATTGATGAATTTAGCAACTTTGTCTCGCGCTGCTTCATAAGCATCAGTAGCTTTCGCACTGAGAGTATGAGCGCCGCGATGGACATTGGCGTTATATTGCTCGTAGTAATCCCGCAAGGTATTTAATACGAACAATGGCTTTTGTGAGGTAGCTGCATTATCTAGGTAAACTAAAGTTTTCCCGTTGACTTCCTGACGTAATATTGGGAAGTCAGCGCGGACTTGATCAGCTAGAGTTTTGGTAGTGGTGAAAGTCATTGGTAGTTAGTCAGTTGTCAGTTGTCAGTTGTTAGGGAATTGAGATTTGTGACTGCGTTTAACAGATTTTCTTCCAGGGAGGGTATTGGTATTTGGGTGATGATTTCGGCGGCGAAAGCGTTAATTAACAACTTTCGAGCATCGTTTTGATTAATTCCCCGGCTTTGCAGATAGAATATTTCATCATCTTCCAATTGGCTGACAGTAGCACCGTGGGCGCATTTGACATTATCAGCAGTAATTTCCAATTGGGGTTTAGTATCAACTCTGGCTTTTGATGATAGCAGCAAATTGCGATTCAACTGCGCTGCATCGGTCAACTGTGCGGGTTTGGGAACAAAAACTTTGCCATTGAATACAGCATGAGCGCGATCGCCTACGATACACTTATGCAATTGCTTACTTGTACCATGAGGATAATTCAAAGCGATCGCACTATGAGTGCCCGCCACCTGCTTACCAGCAATTATCGTCAAACCATTGAGAACAGTTTCCGTTTGCTCACCAGTTTGCAAAATCTCTAAATTATGCCGTGACAGCTTCGCGCCAAAAGTTATGGCATTACAACTATATCGACTATCACGAGCCTGAGCGATCGCAGTCTTCCCGATATGAAAAGCCTCTGCGCCTTCCCACTCAACCCTAGTGTGACTCACCTGGGCATTCTCGCCTACCCAAATTTCCGTAACCGCATTAGTGAAGTAAACCCCCTCCTTGGCGCTCTTGGCGTCTTGGCGGTTCGTATACTCTTCCACCAAACTCACCTGCGAATTACCTTCCGCCACCACCAAACAACGCGGCTGCGAAATCGTCGCTACTTCCCCAACCACCGAGACAAACAGCAGATGAATTGGTGTCTCAACTACAACATTCTTCCCCACCAACACCACAGCCACATCAGTTAAACCAGCAGTATTCAGAGCCGTAAATACTTCCTGCGCTCCCTCAGCCTGAGCTAAATATTGCTGAACACGCTCCTGCTGACTTACAGATAACCCAGCTAAATTACTAACCACCACCCCAGGCGGTAAATCTGCAACTGCTGATAACTCAGGTGCATAAACGCCATTCACAAACACCAAACGGCTATTAACAGCTTCCGGTATCGCCGAGATATCCGCTTGTCTTAACTGTGTATCTACCTGAAATTGTACTTGCCGCAAAGACGACAAATCGGTAAATCGCCATTCTTCCTCGCGGGTAGTGGGGATAGTTGAGTGACGTACCCAATTCGCAGCGCGTTGGCGTAATTCCTGCAACCACCCCTCTGTTTGATAACTAGTTACCTGATTTAACAACCCAGTCAGATAACTATCTCTATCTAACAAAGTAGATGTCAAACTGACTGTATCCGAGTTAGGAATTGAACTAGGAGAAACTTGAATAGCCATTACACGCCCACCTCAGCAGCTTCCAGCACCCAGTCATAACCGCGAGACTCCAACTCTAGCGCCAGTTCCTTACCACCACTAGTGATAATTCGCCCGTTTGCCATCACATGTACAAAATCAGGCACAATATAGTCAAGTAACCGCTGGTAGTGGGTAATCATAATCGTGGCATTTTCAGGACTTGTTAATTGATTTACCCCATTTGCCACAATCTTGAGTGCATCAATATCTAAACCTGAATCTGTTTCATCCAGAATTGCTAACTTTGGTTCCAGCAGCGCCATTTGTAGAATTTCATTGCGCTTCTTCTCACCACCAGAAAAACCTTCATTTAAACTCCGACTGAGGAAAGCAGGATTCATTTTTACCACTTCCAACTTTTCCTCAATCAAATCGTCAAAATCAAAGGTATCTAATTCTTCTAAACCCTGTGCCTTGCGACGAGAATTATATGCCACCCGTAAAAAATCTAAATTGCTGACACCGGGAATTTCCAAAGGATATTGAAACGCTAGAAATATACCACTTCTGGCCCGTTCCTCTGGGTCTAATTCCAGCAGATTTTGCCCTTGAAAAATTACCTCGCCGCCAGTCACCTCATACGCCGGATGTCCAGCCAACACCTTAGAAAAAGTACTCTTACCGGAACCATTCGGCCCCATAATCGCATGGATTTCACCCAAGCGTACCTCAAGATTCAGCCCCTTGAGAATCGGCGTGCCATCAACATTAGCTGTCAAATCTCTCACTGACAGCACAACTTCGCTATTTTCAATAATCATGTTCTCTCTCTCTTCTCTTCTTTCTTAGTGCCTTCGTGTCTTGGTGGTTCAATTCATCACAGAGACACAAAGACACAAAGGTAAATCTTCATTAACCAACGCTGCCTTCCAACTTCAGACTCAACAGCTTATCAGCTTCCACCGCGAATTCCATCGGCAGTTGATTAAACACATCCTTGCAGAAGCCGCTAATCATCATGGAAATTGCATCTTCTGCGGAAATTCCCCGTTGAGCAAAGTAGAACAGTTGATCTTCGCCAATTTTGGAAGTAGAAGCTTCATGTTCTACCTTGGCAGTATTATTCTGTACCTGAATATAAGGAAAAGTGTTGGCGTGGGCATTATCCCCAATTAGCATCGAATCACATTGCGAATAATTTCTCGCTCCTTGGGCTTTCGGGTTGATTTTCACTAAACCGCGATAGCTGTTGCTAGAGTTACCGGCAGAGATGCCTTTGGAAATAATTGTGCTGCGAGTATTCTTACCGACGTGAATCATTTTCGTGCCGGTGTCGGCTTGCTGCATGTTATTTGTCAGCGCTACCGAGTAGAATTCACCGACAGAATTATCACCTACTAATACGCAGCTGGGATATTTCCAAGTAATTGCGGAACCAGTTTCAACTTGAGTCCAGGAAATCTTGGAATTCACACCTTGACACAAACCGCGCTTGGTAACGAAGTTGTAAATACCGCCTTTACCGTTGGCATCTCCGGCGTACCAGTTCTGTACGGTGGAGTATTTAATTTCCGCGTTGTCGAGGGCGACGAGTTCCACTACGGCGGCGTGCAGTTGGTTGCTGTCATACATCGGCGCGGTGCAACCTTCGAGGTAGGAGACATAGCTACCTTCTTCAGCGACAATCAAAGTCCGCTCAAATTGTCCTGTATCGCCGGAGTTGATGCGGAAATAAGTAGACAGTTCCATCGGGCATTTCACGCCTTTGGGAATGTAGACGAAGGAACCATCGCTAAATACAGCGGAGTTCAGCGCGGCGAAGTAATTGTCCGCTACCGGAACCACGCTACCCAAGTACTTTTGTACTAATTCTGGGTGTTCCCGCAGTGCTTCGGAAATCGAGCAGAAAATCACGCCGTCTTTGGCTAGCTTTTCTTTGAATGTAGTGGCGACAGAAACGCTATCGAAAATTGCATCAACGGCGACGTTTGCCAGTCGCTTTTGTTCAGACAGAGGTATACCCAGCTTCTCGAAGGTTTCCAGGAGGGTAGGATCAACTTCCTCCAAGCTGTTGAGTTTTTCTTTCTTTTGTTTCGGAGCTGAGTAATAAATGATATCTTGATAATTTATTGGCGGGTACTTGACATTCGGCCAAGTCGGTTCTGTCATTTTTTGCCACTGGCGATACGCTTTGAGGCGAAAATCCAACATGAATTCCGGCTCGTTCTTCTTGGCGGAGATTAAGCGGATAACGTCCTCGTTTAGTCCACGCGCAATTGTGTCGGCCTCAATGTCGGTGACAAAGCCGTACTTGTAAGGTTGGTTGACTAAGGTTTTGACAGTGGCACTCATCGTTAATAATCTCTCGTGTTCAGTTCAATCTCTATAAAGGATGGAGACGGGCTTTTACTCCGATTTCCATATCGCGTTACCGAGGGGTTACACGGCTGTTAGAATAAGGATGGAGAATAAAACAACAACTATGTTGTTTAATGTATCTTCATTTTAAGCTAGATTAACAACAACATTGTTGTTAAAGTCAATTTTTCTGAAAAATTTTTGGGACTCAGATGGCGACTACCCACCAGTCCTCAACCAAGCAAGATATTTTGGAGTATCTTCTGAAACACTCACAAGCAACAGCTTTTGAGCTAGCTGAAGTTTTAGATGTCAGCCCCCAAGCGATTCGCCGTCATCTCAAGGATTTGGAGGCGGAGGATTTAGTTTTGTACTCGTCAATAGTGCAGGGGGGGATGGGGCGTCCGCAGCACGTTTATCAATTGAGTCGTCAAGGACGCGATCGCCTGCAACCGTCAACGAGCGATCGCTACGGTGAATTTGCTGTTTCTTTGCTTGATACTTTAGCAGAAACGGTAGGACATGACCAATTCAAATCAATTTTACAAAAACAATGGGAGCGCAAGGCACAAGAGTACCGCGATCGCGTGGGTCAAGGTTCCCTGCAAGAACGTGTGGAAAACTTAGTACAACTGAGAAAAGCTGAAGGTTTCATGGCAGAATACCACGCTGTAGATTTGGATGACTCTTCAGATGGCAAACGCTTCATATTTATAGAGCATAACTGTGCCATTTCCAACGTTGCTGAGTCTTTCCCTACTATTTGTGGTCATGAATTAGAAATGTTTGCCGCAGTCTTACCAGACTGTACTGTAGAACGCACTCACTGGATTATCAATGGTGAACATCGTTGTGGCTATTTAATGCAACCCAGAAAACAAAAGTCTCATGAATAAATTTTTGTTTACATTTAATTTAGTTCATGATTAGTAATTTGATGTAAGATATTTTACTGGTTAGTATTCTCAATTTTCCATTGGTCATTATTTTATTAAGTTTGATATCCAATTTATGGATGTACCACAACAACCATCAACACAATTTTTAACCTTAGAAGAATCCGCAAAAGTAGATGCGGCTTTGTTGTCTTCCCCAGAAAAATTTTTAGCAAGATTGACTATTTCATCACTGAAACTCTTGAAACATATTGCCCAAGAGTACAATGTTGCTATTGAAGATTTGACAACCCAGCAAGTGATTGCCTGGTTTGAAAAAGATGCCAAGATTAAGCGAGAACAGGGAATTGAAGCTTCATTTCTCAAGTGGTGAAATTGTAGGCGATCGCACATAAGATTTAACAGAAAATATTAATCGGTAACCCAGCTTAATAAAAATTAACTATCATGAATAAGTCTTAAAATTTGCTTGATTTCTCAATTTATATATATGAAGTAAGCAAGTTTTTTCATTTTGATTATTCCTTTAAGTAGCGCTTTCATAAGTGAAATGAATTACTATTAATTATGAGTGGCAGGCGATTTTTTATAGGTCAAACGATTGCTACATGTGGATTAGTAGGTTTATCTCTAGTTAGTTGTAGAGAAGTTAAAAATGGCAACACCCTAATCAGTCCGACTAAGAGTAGTCAATCAAAACAGGAGGTGAAAACCATGAAATTAGAAAGCACTGCCTTTGATGCGAATGGTTTAATTCCTGCAAAATATACCTGTGATGGAGCAGATATTTCCCCACCTCTTATCTGGGATGAAGTCCCCAAAGGAACACAAAGCATAGTATTAATTGTTGATGACCCTGATGCACCTGGAGGAACATTCGTTCATTGGGTCGTTTACGATATTCCAGCTACAATTCGTCAGTTACCAGAAAAAATTGCGGCTGTTAAGCCTTTACCTGATGGTGGAGTGCAGGGAAAAAATGATTTTGGCAAGTTAGGTTATGGTGGCCCTTGTCCACCTAGTGGTATCCATCGCTACTTTTTCAAAATTTATGCACTAGATCAAGAGTTAAGTTTGCCAGCAGGTGCTACGAAAAACCAAATATTAACAGCAATAGAAAGTCATATTTTGGCGAAAGCAGATTTAATCGGACGCTATAAACGTCAACGTTAAATTACAAAAAGCACCTTGAAAAAGGTGCTTTTAAAATTCCTATTATTTAGTTTTACAAAAAATATCTTAAGTATGCTTTCTTAACTAATGTGACTGCTAGTGCGAGGACTGCGAACTCCAGCAATAGCTCCCATAAGTGATGCAGCCAAACCCAGCAAAGAACCAAATACGAACCACCACAAAGCTCTTGAGGTTGCAGTAGCAATATCACGAGCTTGTTCAGCAGTTAGATTTGGTACATTTTTTGGTAATGCCGTACCTGGTTGTTGCACTTGATTGATGACTTCTCCAGCGTTAGAAGCAGCAATACCAAACGCCCCTGATACTCCACTTGCCAATAGCCAAGAGCTAAGCGCTAAAGTAGTAGCCCAAAAAATAGCACCGTTAAGTAAGGCGGTATTCCGATTCATTGGCCCACAAGCACGGCTGGTTATCCAGCCACCAATGAATAGGGAAATCAACAAGGCTATGGTTGACCAAAGCCCCACATTACCTGCAACATTGGGTGCAATTGTTCTGGGCGCTCCTGAGTTTGCAACACTACCTGCTCCAATTGCCCCAAACAAAGAACTCAGAATTAATTGAGTAGCCAAAGCAACCAATACACCCGAAATTATAGGGCCCCAGCGAACACGGTCATGGTATTCAACTACTCTACTTGCTACTGCCGGATCAGTAATAACTTCATCACCTACACGATTTACGTATGACATAGCTTATTCGCTCCACTGCTCTGCTTTAGCAAAGTTTTTGATTCAGATATATTCATGCTTATCTTTACTGATTAAATTGTGAAATTTCTATTTTTATATCTATCAGCAGAAAGATATATTTCCTCTATCTTTGGTAGGAAAATTATAGACTTTTACAAAAAGTAATTTATCTTGATTGTTAATGATTTTCTAACTTTTATCAATAGTTTATTTTATGGATAAATTCAAGTATATATATCGTTAATATAGATTTATTTAACGTAGAATTAATAAAGTCTAGATTAGAGATGGGATAAAAATATTTATTGTTTTTCAACAAAAACTTAGTATTGGTATATAATTTTTCTATTTAAATGAAAATTTAATAAGTACAATACTGAAGTAATATTAATTATTTTCCTAATAGGGATAAGAGGTGATTTTAACTAAACTATTACCTATTATCCCTATCAAAAGACTATAAACTAAGTCATGATAATGAAAAAATTAACGCATTTTTACAGCAGTACCTGTGGCGGTAATTAACAACAAAACTCCTGACTGGTCAACATTGATTGTACCCGTATCAATTTCTATGCCAATCACAGCGTTTGCTCCTAAACGCTGCGCTCGTTGTTCTAACTCTGCTATTGCTTTGCGCTGACCCTGCTCAAATAGACGCTCGTAGCTGCCGGTGCGTCCACCAATCACATCGCGAATACTGGCTAAAAAATCCCGCAGGAAGTTGCTACCATAAACGACTTCTGCCGTCACAATACCTAGATATGACTCAATAACTGCTCCTTGAATTACATCAGTTGTAGTTAAAATCATAAATTAGCCTCGCAAATAGTACATGAACTGACATCTCATATAAAAATAGCGAATAGGAAGTAGGTAACAATAATTTTTATCCTGTATTGTAAATAACGTTCATGGGTGTCTCTGATGAAGGTATTTATAACTATGCCTTAACGATTAACAGATATGATAAACAAAGTATATACTCTAGTTTTTATACCTCAATCAAGCCTGAGTTAGTAGGCTTTGTTCATAGAGCCAGTCTTTTCGTTTGGCGTGAGGTACAAACAGACTTAATAAACATTTTCTAAGAGTATTTTAGATTTAGCTAGTAAATGCACTCTAGCTTGAGACATTTTCTTGGGTAAAACACAGTGTATAGCAGCTTGTTCAGGAACATTTTGCATTTGGATGCATCTTATCTAGATAATTACCTGAACACAATGAACGATTTTAGATAAAAAATGTGAAAATTAGATACATAGATCACGGTTGATTAAATCCATGATTATAAGTAATTGATATTGCACACTTAGTATTAAAAGTTCACCTTTTGTCTATTTAGGTCAGAAAATGTAAAAACTACTGAGGTCGAAAGATATTTTTTTCTCAATTATAGATTAATCTGCGGGGTATACTTAATAATTTATACTGATGAATCTAAAACTTAGTAAAAAATTTAGCCTTTTGTAGTATATTTAAGTATCAAAATTGAGATTTATTAATATTTTATAAACCTGCATAAATACAGTTTTCAAAAATCAAGATTTTTGTTTTAATGTACAAGAAAAAAACTGCTCTAAAATTTCAGGAATTATACTGTGTACAAACGCATTTCATTCATAGCTAGTGTACTGTTATTAGGGTGCTGTACTGTTACCATCCCCTCAGTAGCTCAGGCTCAGGTACTAGTCTCGCAAGCCAAAAACTCTCAGTTAAAGGAAACCTTAGAGGAAGGACGGAGGCTGGTGGATGCTGGCGACTATAATGGGGCGATCGCTGTCTATCAACGAGCCGCTTCCCTAGACCCCAAAAATGCCAAAATTCATTCTGGCATAGGCTACTTATACGCTCAACAAGGAAATTACCAGTCGGCGCTAGCCTCATATCGTCGTGCTATTGCGATCGACCCCAATAACAGTGATTTTTACTATGCTGTGGGTTATATCAAAGGTAATTTAGGTGATACTGCTGGAGCCAAAGAAGCTTACCGTAAAGCCATACAACTCAACCGCAACCATGTTAATGCTTATATAGGATTGGGTGTCACTCAAGCTCGCTTGGGAGATTATGAAGCAGCCATGTGGGCATACGATCAAGCAATTAGCCTTAACAAGAACAATGCCCAAACTTATGAGTTTATGGCTTCTATGTATAAACAGCGACGCCAAATCAAACAAGCAAATACTGTGCTGCAAAAAGCTCGTCTCTTATACCAAAAACAGAATGACATGGATGGAGTAGCCAGGGTAGATGCCATGTTACGAGAGTTAGGGGGATGAAATCAGTATAATCGATAGGCTGTTAGTTGATAGCTATCAATGACGGAATTAAGCTCAAGAACAACAAGCAGCCAGAGTCATACCTAAAGTTATGCAGTGGCTAGAGCAACCTTGATGTATGCTGTGACTGAATAATGAAGGGTTAGGAAAGACCTGAGCATCAGTAAGGTCTGAATAAGGTTTTTGCAAATATGGGTTAGCTTCAATCCCTTCGAGAAGATCCAATCTCGGAAAAAGTTAAATTTTTCATGGAAAACTCCCACAAACAGGTTTTGGTTTCTAAAGCTTAAATTGACAGCGTACAGTCCAAATTCTGAGTCAAAATCGGGTGCGTTAAAGCAGCACGTAACGCACCCTAAAATTTAAGGTTTACTTAATATTAAAGAACGAACTGCCAAGCACGCCAAGTACGCCAAGAAAGAGAAAGGTATAGCTGGGGACTGAGTAAAAAGTCTTTGTCTTGAAAAGTTCAGATTGGCGGAAGCCGCCGCTCCGACGCCAGTTGCTTTCCGACGCAAGCGCGATTGTTCGCACTGGCTCGACTTTTCGCTTTGTGTCTAGGTTTTATCGAAACAATCAGATCTAATACCAATTCCAAAAAGATTTGCAACACATGAATCGGCTGTAGGGGCGTACAGCCGATTCATGTGTTGTAAATATTTTTGGACTGACAACTGACTATTTTTATGGAACGAAGGTAGGGGTAGGGACGTTGGCGGTTTGATAGGCATTTTTGATACCAACCCACTTACTAGCGATTGGCATTCGCCAACCAGTACCAAAAGCGCGATCGGTAATTTTTAATCCGGGGGGTGCTTGTCGCCGCTTAAATTCAGCACGGGCTACCATTTGGATAACTCGGTTGACAATTGCTGCGTCGTGACCTGCATCGACTATTTGGGCGGCTGATTGGTGGTCGTGAATCAGGCGTTGCAAGATATCGTCTAAAACTTCGTAGGGTGGTAGAGAATCTTGGTCAACTTGACCTGGTTTGAGTTCAGCGCTGGGTGCTTTGGTGAGGATATTTTGCGGGATGATTTCACCATTGCGATTTAACCAATGGCAAAGTGCATAAACACGGGTTTTGGGAACATCGGCAATTACTGCTAAACCCCCATTCATATCACCATAGAGGGTACAGTAACCCACTGCTATTTCTGACTTGTTGCCAGTAGATAACAAAAGATAGCCGAATTTGTTAGCGATCGCCATTAATAAGTTACCGCGAATTCGCGACTGAATATTCTCTTCAGCGATGCCAAACTCTGTTCCTGAAAATAACTCGGCTAAGGAGTTATCAAAACCATCCATTAACTCGCCTATGGGTAAAATATCAATTTTAATCCCCAAATTTTCGCCTAATGCTACAGCATCGCTAACAGAATGTTCTGAACTGTAAGGGGAAGGCATGAGGACACCGAGGACATTTTCTTTACCGAGTGCAGCAGCAGCGATCGCAGCTACTAGTGCAGAATCAATTCCTCCACTTAAACCTAGCACTACTTTATCAAAGCGGCACTTGCGGGCATAATCTTTTACTCCCAAAACCAAAGCCTGCCAAATTTCTTCTTCTTCTGATTCATACTCAGGTGCTATGGAATTTAATTGCAAATCCCGCTGCACTTCGTCAAATTCAACTAACACCAAATCGCTTTCAAAACCAAGGGCACGACAGATAATTTCACCTTGATGATTTAAGCCAAAACTACGACCATCAAAAATTAAGTCATCATTTCCCCCTACCTGATTTGCATAAATCACAGGTTTTTGAAAACGCACAGCACTGTGCTTGAGCATTGCTTCTCTAAAGCGCTGCTTGCCTACACTGTAAGGTGAGGCAGACAAATTAACAATTAAATCCACGCCTAAAATTGCCAAGTCAGCAATAGGATTTACTGCATAACTACGTTTCCCCCAAAACTCCTCATCGTTCCATAAATCTTCGCAAATAGTTACGCCAATCTCGATATTGTCTAAAGTGAAATAATTAGCTTGTAAACCTGGTTCAAAATAGCGGTTTTCGTCAAAGACATCATAAGTAGGCAAAAGACGCTTATGAAAAACTTGCTTAATTTTGCCTGATTCTAATAAAGCTATACTGTTAAATAAAGTTTTACCACCAGTAATATGTGCTTTAGTATTCTCTTCAACAATTCCTACTAATACAGCCAATGTTGGTGGTAAATCTCTCGCCAATTCTTGTAAAGTAACACCCATTGCTTCCACAAAAGTAGGATTTAGTAACAAATCTCTCGGTGGATAACCACATAAAGAAAGTTCTGGAGTTAACAATAAACGCGCACCTTCGGCTGCTGCTTGATGTGCTATTTCCAAAATTTTTTGGGTGTTTCCTGGTAAGTCACCAATTGTCGGATTAAGTTGAGCGATCGCGATTTTCATTGTATTTTTCAGTTGTCAGTTGTCAGTGTCAGTTGTCAGTTGTCAGTTGTCAGTTGTAATTCTTAACAAAGACTTTTGACTTTTTTAAATAAATACTAAAGGTTTGTCTTTAAGGGGGGCGAAAGCTTCAGCGTCAAACTTATATAAACTAGCCGGACGACCAGCACCGCGTGATACCTTTATTCCGGTATCGCATAAAAAACCTAATTTGAGTAGACGCGCTCGAAAATTAGAATAATCGGCAAAGTTTTCCCCTAAAACTGTAGTGTATAACTGATATAAATCATTCAATGTAAATGTTTCTGGCAAGACTTCAAAAGCCACGGGGCTATATTCCAATTTATTTCGCAAACGCCTGTGTCCATAGGCCAGAATTTCATTATGGTCAAAAGCTAATTGTGGTACTTGCTTGACTGGATACCAAGCAATACCAGTGACACCATCAGCAATCAATTCTGCTTCCTCAAACCTGACTAAGGCAAAGTAACTAACTGATAGATAACGCACAGCATAACTATCACTTGCTTCCCGTGGATCACGATTAGGGCCACCGAATGTATACAACTGTTCTAAATATAGATTTTTAACCCTAATTTTTTCTGCCATGATCCGATAAGCAGCATCTTCTAAAGACTCTCCTTCACGTACCAAAGTACCAGGAAGACTCCAAGAATTTAAAAATGGTTCTTGCTGCCGCATTACTAACAGAACTAGCAGCCGATTCTGTGTGGTATCTACAGAAAAAATTACATTATCAACACCAACTTTGAAATCAGCCAAAGGTTGTTGATTTAAAGCAGTTGAAATCTTTTTGTGATTGCGTCCTGGCATTTGTACAAATGCTCTCGATGAATATAAGCAACAATAGGAGGTGTGAGGGCTTCGGTATCTCCGTGGTCACGATACGCTGTTGAGGAAACATCTAAACCAGTCAGACTGGCGATCGCAATTTTTCCTCCTAGCTTTTGCACAGCCTCCAAGCTAGGCTCATCTATGGCATATCCTGGACGCGGTACAATCAGCAGTTGCACTTGCTGTAACAAATCTTCAACTCGATACCAACGGGCTAACTGAGTGAGTAAATCAGAACCAATAACCAACGTATACTCAGCATCTTCTCCCCAATGTGCTTTCGCTTTTTCCACCGTTTCCAGTGTTTTCCAGCTACTTAATTGCTGTTCCACTGCAATGTTGTGCAATGGTGTATCCATATTTGCAATTAACAATCGCAACATTGCCGCCCGATGTTCTAAAGATGTTTGATGGGACTTAAAAGGGTTATCTGCTGCCCAAACTGCCACCCAATCATAACGCTCAGATAACCACTTTAAAATCTCCTGATGTCCGGTAGTTGGCGGATCGGCACTAGTACCAAATAAAGCAATTCTCATAGTAATTCGTAATTCGTAATTCGTAATTCGTAATTAAGACAGACTGAAAAAAGTTTTGCTAAAAGCTGTTTTCAATACTTCACCTGTTACTTGTTCAATGAATACTTTCAAGATTTAGTCTGACCATTTTCCTCTGTGCTTCTGTGGTTCGTTTCTCCGTCTCTTCAGTCAACTCTTGCAACGCCCTTGAAATCTCCACCTGCACAGAAACAGGATGATCTAAACGTCGTGTTTCCTCTGGTAAACTGGCAACCGAGGCGGCAGTACGTTGGCGAATTGTTGCTAAACTTTCTGGTGGTTGCACTCGTTCACCTTGTTTCATCACCACTTGTAACAAAGCTTCTTCACCCACAGGGCTTTCTGTGACTAACCCCAACCTGTCAGCTTTCACCTTACCTGCTGCAAACGACCGAAAAATCTGCTTGCACCCTGGATAAGTCAATTTGCCACTCGACGTTTTCATGACTGGGATACCATCGATTTCTACAAGTTTGTAGACTCCATTTACAGGTGAACCTGTAACTAATCGCGTTCCTAACCCATAGCCATCAATTTCTGCACCCGCTGCTTTGAGTCTGGCAATTTCCCATTCATCCAAGTCGCCACTGGCAAAAATTGATACGCCAGGAAGTAGCGATCGCACCTCTTGGGACAAAGTAACCAAATCCCCAGAATCTAACCGCACTCCACTTAATTTCATTTCCCCTGAATTGACTTTCTCAGCCAACCGCCGAGCCGCGGCGATGGTATCGTAAGTATCAATTAGTAATGGCGCACCTGGAAAGTAAAGGTGAAATGCGCTAAAAGCCTGGTCTTCACTTCCTTCCATTGCTGACAGTGCCATCACCAAAGCGTGAGCCATCGTACCACTTGGCTGTTGTCCCAGTTGTAGCGCCGCTAACACATTGGAAGTGGCGTTCAGCCCACCTGCCAATGCTGCCCTCGCCGCCCACAAAGAACCTTGGGGACTAAATGCCCTTCTTGTACCAAATTCTAGAAGCGTTGCTTGTTCTCCTGCTACATCACGTAGGCGTGCTGCCCTTGTAGCGATCAAAGTTTGGTAATTTAGGGTATTTAACAAATAAGTTTCTACTAGCTGTGCTTGCCAGAGTGGTGCTTCTACACGCAACAATGGCTCATTGGCAAACACGGCTGTTCCTTCCGGTACTGCCCAAACATCCCCAGTAAACTTGCCCTCAGCTAAAAGTGACCAAAAGCGATCGCTTGCCCCAGCAAAAATTCCTGTAGCCTGTAAAGCTGCTATTTGAGAGGCACTAAAGCGAAATTTTTCTAAATATTCCAACGCCTGCGCCAGTCCCATAGCGATCAAATAGCCAAAACCCTCTGGCGATCGCCTGACAAATAACTCAAAGCTTGCCCGTCGTTGTTCTAAACCTTCACCTGTGTAACAAGCTGCCATTGTCAGCTGGTAAAGGTCAGTAAGCAGGCTGTAATCAGCCGCAGAGAGATTCAGTTCTTGGTTCTGGTGGCTGTCCAAGTCAGAGGAAGTTGTCATGTCAGAGCGTCCTTTCAAGAATGCTTCTCTTATTATGGTAAATTTTACCATAAATAATGTCAACTCTGAGGAAACTTAGTTCATAAATAGCGGATAAACACTATCTTTAGAGTAATTTAACAGTAATTTGTGCTATTATTTAATTATTTTTAATAGTTAATTTTATTAATTTTGCAAAATCCAAAAACACCAGCCTGTTCAAGTGCAGAGTTAGGAGTTAGGAGTTAGGAGTTAAGAACTATCTCCTTCATCTCCCCTGCTCCCTTTCTCCCCTTCTCCCCTGCACCCCTGCACCCCTGCTCCCCTGCTCACCATGCCTTCTTGCAATAGCTCAGTTATAATTAGAATCAAAGGGAAAAGTTTGCTTGCCAGATAAGCTAAAGTATTGCAAACATATCTGAACTATCATTGCATAAATTCTCAATATATTGAGAATCAAAGCTAGGGAAGAAGATTAGAACTAAAGTAGAGACATCACAGTTATTAGCGGCTCAAAAAGGAGTCTGATATGATGTTTATTACCAAAATCATTGCTAACATAACCCAGTATATTTCTGAAGCTGCAATGCGGATTTTTGGCCCTAATGATGATGCTTATCCTAATATTGGTGTACAACCTTTTACAGGCGAACCTTATAAAAAAGGTACAGCCGATAGTTGGTAGATAATGAAAGATTAATCAATGAGATATCAAGATATGCCTAATAAAAAGGCGTGAGTACGAACCTCACGCCTTTTTGTTTAATTAATCCTTATGAACTACGTACATTAGAACGAATGAAAACCCTTTTTATTTTTGTGTCTTGGTGTCTTAGTGGTAAAAATATTTAACCACTAAGGCACTAAGGCACAAAGTATTTTCAACTTCAAATATTTAAAATTTATGGTGACTGTTCAAAGATAGCTTTTTGTTGTAACCAATCTTTACCTACTTGAATACTGATATCAGAGTCGATATTACCAGTGCTTTCTATCCGCACATCTCCAAATCCCAAAGCATTGCGAATTGATTCAGCACTTGTACCATCTCCTTTTTGGGCAATAATATTAGTTACATCTAAAGGTTCACTCCAAGGTTTAGATATAAAAACATTGCGATAGCCAGCTTTTTCTAGAGCTAACACCAAAGGTCGCAGGTTAGAGCGATCGCCACCTGTGCTATCTTGAATTGCTACTCGTAAAGTACTTGGGTCAGTCTCCTGCTGTTCAGTTGTTGATTCCAAGCCAAAGTGTTGTGCCATCAGTTTGGCGATACCATTTTTATTAGGTATCCAATAGCTAGCATCATACTCGTTCTTCTCGCTAAAGCGACCTGGTAGCAATAACATTTCCATATTCGAGCGATTAGTTCGCACTCCAAAACCTACCAGCGCTACTAACTCCTCAACTGTTAAGTTAGTGTCAATATTTTCTTTAACGACGTTGAGAATTTTAGGTAATTGAGCTACCGTTACAGGGTTGAGGGCTTGGTCAATCAAAGCCCGGATCACCATTTGCTGCCGCTGAATCCTACCGATATCTCCCAGTTCATCATGGCGATAACGCAGTAATTGCAGTGCCTGGTCACCGTTGAGATGCTGCTTGCCTGCTTTTAAATTGATATACAGATGTTGCGAATCATCTTGGTACTTCATATCTTTGGGGACGTAAACTGTCACCCCACCCAAAGCATCAATTAGCTTGCCTACACCCAAAACATTAATTCGGATATAGCGGTCAATTCCGACACCGCCCAAAACATTACTAACAGTTTTGGCAGTCAAAGCTGGGCCACCTTCAACATTAGCTGCATTGATTTTTCTGATTCCATGCCCCTCGATTTCTGTACGGGTATCTCTGGGTACAGAAAGCATAGTTATTTTTTTGCTTTCTGGGTCAAATTTCATCAAAAGCATGACATCAGAAAGACCATCAAAGGAATTTACCTGAGGTAAGTATCTAAGATTTTTAGTTTCTGTGGGAGGATTTTGGACATCTGGCGGTAGTACACTCATCCCCATAAGTAAGATATTGACGGGACGAGTTAATTCTGAAAATCGTAACCCACCGCCAGAGATGCGATCGCCATCAAAGACTGCTTCTTCTTGGGGACTTAGGTCGGCTTGCTGCAACGGTGTACTTGTTAAAGAAACCGCCAACAGTGCCCCTGCTGTTGCTGACACCATTGCAATACCACTCATACCTACCCAGAACCATAGCCAGCGTCCAGATTTTGAGGTCTTTTCGTTTTTGTCCTTTGGGTTAGGGGCGTTTGCCGATTGGTTTCCTTCCGTCGAAGTTCTTTGACTGGTCACAGACTTCCTCACATTTAACTGATCAAATTTGGTAAATTTGTAGACTAAATTATATGCAGACAAATTAAGGTATAGCAGTTAACTCTTAATGAATCGTGCTGACTGTTTCACAAAGAAGCGTTAACCACAACACTTATAGCAGGAATTCTCCTTCTTTGTGGCAAATCCGGAGATGTTGTATTGCAGTATGACAACAATAAACTGGTTTGACCAGAGTTGCTAGTAGTTAATCTGTTATTTATAGACATTTCAGTGATAATACTAGCTGTGCCATTGCTCACAGAAATTAAGGTAAGTATTTACCCAGCACTCGCTCTGCAAAATTGCTAAACCCTGGTAAACGCTGGGATTTACCTTGCATTAGGCGAAACATTAGCCAGACACTCACCAAAAAGTAACCAGATGTGAAAAAGCTATTAAGGATTAATAAACGTAGTGTAAAAAATTCTGAAGCTTCTGCTCCAGTTGCTAACAACACGTACCCTAATAACCAAGTAAATGCCAGGGTAATAGACAGACGACTAACACTTTGTTGTTCCCGATTTCCTTGACGACGATAAAGAATCCACAGAGATGGGAAAAAGCCAATAACAGGAATTAAATATAACAGTAATTGACTTTTGGATGTTGGGGATTGGGAATTGGGAATTGGGAATGGGGAATTGGGCATTGGGAATTGGGCATTGGGGAACTCGGGCCCCCCATCCCTCCCGCTCCCCACCT
>NZ_JAECZC010000021.1:70754-78954 GCF_016056305.1 Amazonocrinis nigriterrae CENA67
TCCCGCTCCCCACCTCCCCTGCTCCCCACCTCCCCTGCTCCCCTACGGTGGGTAAATGATCAGTTGGTTGAAAATTTTCCATTTGGATGAGTTTAATCCTAAGCTAGAGGGATGAAATGCGGTGATGTAGTCGGAGATAATAGGCTCTAAGGAAAGATTTTATGTAGTTCTATCCCGCAATCGGCTAAAAATGCAGACACGCAAGCTAGTCAACTGGTGGCAAACTCTCACACCAATAGCGCGAATCGGGGCGATCGCGTTATTCGCCCCGCTGCTAGTTCTCAATGGTTGGGCTATTTCGGCAATTTTTCATTACTTCCACTCCCTAATAGTTATTTTAGTCGGAGCCTCAGTTCTAGCATTTCTGCTCAACTACCCTGTCAGCTGGATGGAGCGTCAGGGTGCTAAGCGAGAGCAGGTTGCTATTCTCGTTTTTCTATTAGCTTTATCGATTTTGTTGGCGCTGGGTGTGACTTTATTTCCCTTAGCGCTAACTCAAGCTCAACAACTGGTAGCTCGTATCCCGGAGCTAATTGACTCTGGGCGCTCTCAGTTAATGATGTTAAATGAGAAAGCAGAATTAGCCGGCTTACCGATTAATCTTGATGCTCTTGTAGTGCAAATTAACGATCGCGTCAAGGGCCAATTACAAGCGATCGCTGGACAAGTTTTGAATTTGGCTGTGGTGACATTCACTAGCCTGCTGGACTTCCTCTTGACGATGGTTTTGACTTTCTATCTTTTGCAGCATGGCGGTGAACTGTGGGAGAGTTTAGTCGAATGGCTACCACCCAAATTTCGCGTACCTTTCTCTCAAACAGTACGTCTTAGCTTTCAAAATTTCTTCATCACCCAGCTGATTTTATCTACCTGTATGGCCTCAGCCCTGATTCCTGCCTTTCTGTGGCTGAAAGTGCCATTTGGCCTATTATTTGGCTTAACTATCGGCATCATGGCTCTTGTCCCCTTTGGTGGTTCTGTAGGCATCGCCCTGACAACTTCCTTAGTAGCCTTACAAGATTTCTCTATGGGAATCAGGGTATTAATCGCAGCGGTAATTGTACAGCAAATTTTGGAAAACTTAATTGCCCCCCGAATTTTAGGTAATTTTACTGGATTAAACCCAGTTTGGATACTAATTTCAGTTCTTACAGGGGCAAGAATTGGCGGACTTTTGGGTGTGATTGTAGCTGTACCCACTGCTGTGATCATTAAGACTGCTTTAACCGCCTTACGCCCTACGGGGTTAAGCAGCGAAATCGACGAAAGTGCCACCAAAGAGATAGTTCCACCCGTTACACCAGAGGAATGTCCAAAAACTGACGCTCAAAATACCCTCAGTGTTTCAGAACCCACTTTACCCTAGTCCGAAAAGGCAGAGGGGCGAAGATGAGGAGGATGAGGGGGATGAGGGGGATGAGGAGAAATCACAACTGACAACTGACTCACCATTCTACTGTGGCTCAACAATTGAACCCATAAACAAAATGCTTCCTGTCTGATTATCTCGAATGGCGCAGAAGAAGGGACGATCTACAATCATTCGGAATGGTTCTGGTTTTTGCCTCAAAGATGTCATCTGTATGCCTACTGAGGTGGCTGCTGCTGCTTCAGTCCCTTCTTCATTCACCTCAACAAAAGTTTTATGCTTAACTTGGCTAATGGAAAGATTCTTACCAAAGCCGGAAAAGTTGGCTTGATTACTAAAAGCTTCTTCCATGCCCAAAGCTTTCAATGCATCATTGAGTGTAGCTTCGTAATCTGTTTTAAAACGAGGCAAGCGAATAAATCCTTCTCGTTTACTAAACTGGGCCATCCATTTTTGCCAGTTTTCAAGACTTAAGTTTTGATATAAGGCTTTGAGACTAGAGTTCTGTTTGGGCAGGAAGATATAGAAGCTGATTTTACCATCTGCACCGTAAGGTAAACTTACTGCTTGAAATTGCTCATTTTCATAATATCTATAGTCTCCCTTTTGTGACATCATGGGGTGCTGCTTTTGCCCGCCAGATATGAGATAAAAAGGATGTTGAGCAGTTTGGGTTTTATCAAATTCGTTGCTCCATTTCCCTTTGAAATATATGGCGTTAATCAGAAATAATACTTCATCAGGTTTAATTTTTTCAACTATCTTGTTGATTTTGCCGCGTGTATTTTCCTTCACCCAGTTATTGATACTATTAGGAGCCGTGGCATCTTTAAAGTCTAAATTTGTCACCTTGGCTTTGTAGAAATCCTGGCTTTTCTGGAGAAAGTCTGGCTTTAAGCTAATATCTTTATTTGCCCATAGCGAGTTAGCAATAGTTAATTGTACCTGCTCATCAGGATTTTCTAATAGTCCTTTTAATGCAGCGTAAGAAGAGTTAATTTCTTGTAGATTCATGCCTTGTAACTCTAGCGTTTTAGCCATTGCTTGTTGAGTAGAACCACTAGCACCGTTGTAGGCCATGGCAAGGGCGATCGCTATACTTGAAGGTGAAACAAAAATATTCTCTGCACTACTATCTTGTTTCAAAATTTCCGAAAATAGTTTGAAGCCAAATTTATTATTAGCATTCACAAGTCTTGTATCAGGTTTGACTGTTTTTTTTGGCAAGGGAGACTCTGACTGAGGTAGATCTGATTGAGCAAGCGCACTTGTATTATTATTGACTTGTGAACAACCTAGTACGCTGAATAAAACGACGCTAGCTGCTGCCAAAACATAACGTCTTCCTAAACTAACACCGTACCGTCTTTGCAAGAAATTTACTTTCACACCACTCAATTTCTGCCGATTCATGCTACCACCTCGCTTGCCAACTAGTTTTAGTTCTCTATGAACATTGACGCTAATGATGCCTGTTAATTGTTAACTATTGCATCGACAACAAGATAAATATGCGTCGGTTACAGTTTTGGTAACAGGGAGTAAAACAGAGCAATTCAATGGAACTTGTAGATGTTGCTGATTGAGGCGTAATACAGATTATTTGTAAAATGGCTAAATTTTAAGGTTCGCTAATATTTTAAATAAATGTATTTTCGGCTACTTAATTGCTAAAATTATAGCTTTTATTAACTTTGTGGTAATATTCCTAATAAATTTATCATGCATTGTAATTAATATAAGACTAATATTTGATTTTTGAGAAATACGTAGGGTGCATTATAACGAAGTTTAACGCACTAAAACCTTATTTTGGTGCGTTAGCCTACGGCATAACACACCCTACAAATACTTAAATTTTTTCATAAATCAAGTCTGATTCCTATACTCTATATTAATGAACTAATTATTACGTAATTAAAATACAGTATTTACGACCGTTATAAGTTATTTATAAAGTAAATCTTATGCTTAAACCAATTGTTCTGTCCTTATCAGTGATCACCTCGGTATTTACTGCTGCGATCGCGTCTACTCCCCAATACGATTTTCTTGACAATAGTTATACACCTAAAGAGGAACTGAGCAACCAAGTAGTTTTAGTTACTGGCGTTAGACATCCATTTGTTGCTATCTCTAAACGCCTTATACTTTGGTCTGAATACGTAGGAGACAAAGACAAATCAGTGTCTCCTAATCGCTGGGTATGGGAGGTCACAATTATAGGATGTAATACATCCCAAAATCAGACAAAAAGATATTATTATCAGGTAATTGATGCTGAATCGAAAAGACTGATAGCCAAGTCTTCAGTTAAAGAAGACCAACAGTTTGCTGCGGTACAAACTGACTGTGGTTCATAATATAAGGCAATACGATTCAGTTAAATATCAAAATCTAACCCAGCATAAGTTGGTTTGAGAAACGAAACCCAACATGACTAAAATTTTGTTGGGTTTCGCTGTTATCACTTCAATTAGCTGGAACACTCCACCAAGCTAAAGCATAAGGTTGAGTTGCTTGGTTTACCTGCTGCCGAAATTGGACGCGAATTTTGTAATTACCAGTAGCAGGAACAGGGCAGAAAATATGTTCTACACTATCAACTTGACTGATGGAAGAACAAACAGCACCAGCATCTGAATTTTTAGCATCAGCTTTTACTAGGTAGAGGTCGAGGTTATTCAAACCGCGATCGCTAAAATTTTCTCCCACATCATATAGTTCGTTTTTATTACGATCATTTAATTCCACTAATCGATCCCAACTGAGAGTAATAGCCACGAAACTACCCTGTTTTAATGGTTTAGCTAATACATATTCTCTAGACAAACCAGCATTCACTGTCCGATAATCCCAACCAATGGCAGGCACGGCAACTGAAGGTAGCCATTGACCAAAACTAAATTGCTCATAAGCACGGAATGCATTTAAATGACCCGTTCCCATTTGGGAATCTAAGGGGATTGTTGGGTCTTTGTAAGCATCAGAAGCTAGCCAATCTTGATTTTGTTTATCAATTAACGTGCGCGTCATTCCCAGTCGCAAGCCATCACCGTTGTCTTGGATTTTATCTGCTGAATTCAGCAATACAGCTTTCATAACTTCATGACGCCGCGCATCAATGCTCCAATGTGGTTGTTTTTTTTGTATCTGTCGGTCACTAAATTCTTGCAACAAAGCAACAGTGGCGGTAACGTGAGGCGCTGCAAAACTTGTACCAGTGGCTTTGTTCAATTTGCCATCGGGATTAAGCAAAGGAATGTTGCTACCAGGTGCGACTAAACTGATGGAACGACGCACACCAACATTAAACTCCCTTCCAGCTAACCGACCGCTAACTCCTTGATTAACACCCGCCAGATTAGAAACGTCAACTTTATTAAAAATACCTCCCCGGCGCGATGAAAAAGCCACGTTGACTCCGTTAAAATTATCTGTAGGAATCGGAATACCACCTTTACCCTGGTTGCCAGCGATCGCATACAGAACATCATGAACGCGACTAGACCAGTCAATACACAGAGTTAGCAAAGCATTACCATCTAAAACAGCGTCAGGACGAGGATCACGGTTAAGGGGTTCACCAAAACTAAAGTTAATGGCACGGACATCGCCACCATTTTGCAATGCTATATGCTGGGCTGATAAACACTCTTCTGGTTGACCCATGTTCTTGCTAGAACCAACAGCAGATGAATACAGTCTTGCTCCAGGAGCAATACCTGGTAATGACTTATCTCTACTGACCATGACACCAGCAACATTGTAGGCATGGGAGTCAACACCACTATTGGATTTAGCAGGCCCATTGCGTAAGAAGACTCCAGCTAAGTATATGGCACGATTTTTAGACACTGCCTTATCCCAGCCGAACATTCCTGGACGCCCGATTTCTACTTGACCAATAGCAATCTTGCGACCGATTAGATTATAAGGAGGCAAGTGTAGCTTGAGAGCATCAACTCCGTTGGTTCCTAGGGAAGTTTGTAAAGCTGAAGCAAGTACCGGGGTACCAAGACACGAAGCACTCAATCCCCAAATTATCCAGGTTAATTTTTTGGTCATAGTCAGTTGTCAGTTGTCAGTTGTCAGTTGTAAAAAGGTCGTTAACCGATGACAGTTATCAGTCATCAGTTATCAGTCAACTCAACATATATGCGGAACACCTAAGTTGTTGTCAGTCAAATAAAATTCATCAGAATTTCTCAATATTTTGTTACACTATTTTGTTACAATGCCTACAGACGAGGACGCTAAAAACCCACTAGCCATGACCCATAACCCATCTCAAAAGCCCATTGTGATTGCTCCATCTATCCTATCAGCCGATTTTAGTCGTCTGGGTGAAGAAATTCGCGCCGTAGATGCGGCTGGAGCAGATTGGATTCATGTTGATGTAATGGACGGTCGTTTTGTACCCAATATTACGATAGGGCCTCTGGTAGTGGAGGCGATTCGTCCAGTGACAACAAAGCCATTGGATGTCCACTTGATGATTGTGGAACCAGAAAAGTATGTAGAAGGCTTTGCCAAGGCGGGTGCTGATATTATCTCTGTACATGCAGAGCATAATGCCTCGCCACATTTGCACCGTACCTTGGGCCAAATCAAAGAACTTGGCAAAAAAGCAGGAGTGGTACTCAATCCTTCAACACCTTTAGATTTTATTGAGTATGTGTTGGAGCTTTGTGATTTAATACTGATCATGAGCGTTAACCCTGGCTTTGGTGGTCAAAGTTTTATTCCGGCTGTGGTTCCCAAAATCCGCCAGTTGCGTCAAATATGCGATGAACGCGGTCTAGATCCTTGGATTGAAGTGGATGGGGGATTGAAGGCAAACAATACTTGGCAGGTTTTGGAAGCTGGAGCAAATGCGATCGTTGCTGGTTCAGCAGTATTTAATGCCAAGGACTATGCAGAAGCAATTACAGCCATTCGTAACAGTAAGCGTCCTGCGCCAGAACTAGCGAAGGTTTAATTAAAACAAAATTCCCATAGAATTAAACACAAACTCAAAAAAAGTAGGGTGGATATTGTCCACACTACTTTTTTTAACGTGAATTCGACAGATTTAAAAAACTCCTCTCTAAACCTCTCCCCTGAAAGAGGAGAGGCTTTAAAAGCTTGATTTCTCGTTCTTGACTAAGGATGTTATACCAATTCTGTATGAAGATGCGCCAAACCCGCATTTCTCACAAGCTTGAGGTGCAGAGGTGCAGAGGGGCAGAGGGGAAAGAACTTGTACTTGAACCCTCCTCTGCTCCCCTGCTCAAGAGCAAAAGGCTTTGAGAGATGTGGTGAGAAATCCGGGCAAACTATATGAGGAACGAACCGCAAAGGGCGCATAGACATGAAGTGGCTTCCCGTTCGCGTAGCGTCTTTGAAGGAGAAGGGTAGGACACAAAGAAAGAAAAAAAATTTGGCGCAGCCTCACAAAGAAATGGTATTAGAGCCAATATCCGCGTCGGAGAGGGGTTGGGGAGAGGTTCGTCGAACTCACGTTTTTTTAATGCAATTATGTATTTTTTCAGGTTTTGAGCTTAGGCTTTGCTAGTAGCTTTTTGTTGCTGCTTTTGTTGGCGGCGCAAACCTACACCAAAACTAGCGACTGTGAATAAACCTAAAATAATCGCAGGTTCAGGAACAGCTTTATATTCATAAGTGAAGTCATCCAAAGCAAAATGTTCACCTTCGCCAGAATAACCTGCATCAACGCCACCATAGGAAGTAAATCTCAAATTGTTAATGCCAAGGAAGTCGAAGTAAACCAGGGTAGGGGATGTACTATCTACAGTTACTGTAGTTGAATATTTAACTATTCCATCTAATAAACCCTCTACGAGAATATTTAACCCATCATTCCAAGCTCCTGTGAGATAAGCACTCTTGAAGTCAAACTGCTCAGCGTTACTATTTACAGTACTAACTGCGGCAGGGTTTGCACCTGCATTAAACGCAATATTTGGTGTTGAAAGTGTTCCGTAGACATAGCCAGATGGGTCATAATCCTCCGAACTAGTGTTTAGATAATAAAAATTATCCCAATTGAATCGACCGTAGCCGTTTGGAATGGGATTGTAATATGATTCATCAGCGGTCAGAACAGGAAGATCATCAAACGTTAAAATCAGCGCCTGCGCCTGTTCTGTGTTAAGTGTACTAGCACGACCGGGCTAAAATAGTGCAATAGGATAGAGGTGTTTGAGTTTAATACGGGCATCCTCTGTTGTGAAGCGCCATTGAACTTGGCTATTCGTGCGATTACGCTGGTTCTGCCAGGCAGATAACTCCTTTTCTAACTCGGTGGCAGAGGAAATACGACGGTCAAGACATTGTTGAGAAAGGACACTTAACTCAATCTCGGCAACATTCAACCAACTACCGTTACGAGGGGTATAGTGAATTTCTAAGCGGCGAGCTAATCGATGAGCAACAGTTGCAGGAAAAGCTTCATACAGTGAGGCAATGTGATGAGTATTGAGATTGTCACAAACTAACTTGACTTTGCGCGCGTGGGGATAGTCTACATCTAGAAGTTGGCGAACTTCCAGTGCCCAATCGACGCGAGTACGATGCTCACGACTACTCACGCGCCGCCATCCTCTCAAGGGGTCAAAAAATATAAATAACGCACGCACACCATGCCGTTCATAATGGTAATCTTCTTTGCGATCGCTTGCGGGTGTCATTGGTATTGGCTCAAACACGTCCGCTTTTAACTCGTAAGCCGCTTCATCCATGCAGATGAGTGGTTCATCTTCTGTGTGCTGGCTGGTATAAATGTCTAAGACTTCTTCCATCTGTGCTACAAAGCGTGCCGCATCGCGT
>NZ_JAECZC010000022.1:0-22187 GCF_016056305.1 Amazonocrinis nigriterrae CENA67
CCCCATCTCCCCATCCCCCCACCCTCTTCACTGACTCCCTAATTACTGGGTGTGTTTCATTTATTTGAAAAATTCCGGTAGTTCGATCCAAAAGCGGCTACCTTGACCGACTTCTGACTCCACGCCTACCTGACCTCCCATGCGTTCGATGCCTTTACGGACGATCGCTAGTCCAATTCCTGTACCTGGGTAAGCTTCTATGCTATGCAGCCGCTCAAAAACGCCGAAAATCCGCTCTAAATGCTGGGGTTGGATGCCAATGCCGTTGTCTTCTACCCACAAGCGTACTGAGCGATCGCGCCGTTGTGTCCATAGTCTGACTTGCGGTTGCACTCCAGCAGCTACAAATTTAATGCTATTGGTTAAAAGATTTGTGATCACCTGCTCGACTGTGCGGTAATTACCCACCACTTCCAGCAAAGGTTCAACAACTGTGACTCGCGCCTGTTTTTCTTGTAACGAAGGCTCTAGTTGCGTTAGTACTTGTCTTACAAGTAATTTGAGGTTAATTGGCTGAAGCGGCAAATCAACGCGACTCAAACGGCTGTATGCTAATAAGTCCACCAGTAAGTTGTCCATCCGCTCGACGCTACTGGCGAGGCGATGCAGTAAATCTTGCCCGACTGAATTTAATGCTGTATCGTACTCTTCTAATAAAATGGATGCAAATCCCCGCATAGCACGCAGAGGTTCTTGTAAGTCGTGGGAAATAGAATAGGCAAAGGCTTCTAAAGCACTATTAGCTTCTTCTAACTGTTGTGTGCGGTTGCTCACTAATTGTTCCAACTGTTCGGTGTAGCGGTGCAATTCCTCACGCATCCGGGATTGCTCGATGGCGATCGCTAGTTGATTCGCCACTTCATAAGCATTATCCATGTCTTCGTCAGTTAATGACCTTGGCTGAATTGCTCCCAAGTTGAAAGAGCCGATGAGCTGTCCTTGGGCAATCACAGGTACATTCATAATCAAGTGAATGCCTTGGTCAAACAGTCGTTGTTGCAGAAGATAAAGTCTAGGTTGTTCAGCTAGGTTTTCAATGAGCAGTGCTTGGTTTTGTTGCAAGGTTTCAATATTGCAAAAATCTGACAATGGGAAAGTTTCACCGACGCTCAAATCAATACCATCGTTAGAAAGAACTGCCAACACCGTGGCTTGCTGAGTTTCTAAATCAAATAACGTCACATCTAATATCTGACAGGGAAGCAAGGGATAGGTAGCAGCAAGAGCAGCTTCGGCAATTTCTGTGGGTAATATTGCCCGCAGAATCGAGCGATCTAACTCTTGTAGAGTTCTTAATCTTGTAGCATAGCGTTTGAGCGACTCTTCCGCACGTTTGCGTCCCGTGATGTCTTCTATCAGTCCATCAATTACCGCTTCGCCATTAGTCGTATTCAGAGTTTCATTGACTGCTAGCCAAATCAAGCTACCATCGGCTCTGCGAAACTTTAATTCTCGTTCTCGTCTGTGTTGGGGTGTCAAATCTCCCGCTTTAGAAAAAATTGCATCAAAGTTACTATTAGATCGGATTTCTTCTAAAGAATTCAGTCCTAAAACCCTGAGAAAGGCGCTGTTAACTTCCAGTAGTCCTCCGTCTGGAATGGCGCGAAACACACCTACATTTAATTGGTTGAGTAAGGATTGCAGGCGATTTTCATAAAAGCTGGCTCTACGTCGAGTTTCGTTGCGTTCTAAGACAGACCTCACCGAGGTTGACAATCGTACAAGGTGTTTTGATGACTTGAGGATGTAATCATCGAGTCCACTCTTCATGGCCTCAACGGCAATTTCCTGAGTGCCTGTATTGGTAAACATAATTACAGGGCGATCGGGAAAGCGCTTCTTTAGGGTACGTAATATTTCTAAACCAGTAGTCCAGCGCAGTTGGTAGTCGGTTATTGTCAGGTCAAATTGACCTGCTGCCAGTGCTTGCTCAAACTCTTCTGGTTCACCCACTTCCTCCACCTGTACATCAGAAAACTCCCGCCGCATCTCTCGGATAATCATGAAGCGGTCGTTTGAATCGTCGTCAATGATCAGAATGTGCATGAGGCTATGGGTGCTTGAAAGTTTTACATAGGGGTTGATCAGGTGTAGTAAAGTTACTTGGTATCAAATAAACTGTCAGTCGGTGTAAACAAACGGCCTTTGATTTAAATTAACCCAGTAGGCCTCTAGTAACTTTATCATTGCGGTCAGGTCATTGAATGCCACAGGTTTGACTAAGTAAGAGTTCACACCCAAGTCGTAAGCTTTTTGAATGTCGTGCATTTCTGTGGAAGTTGTCAGCACTATGACTGGTAAGCGTTTTAATTCGGGTTGTTGTTTGAGCCACTCTAACACTTCAAACCCAGATTTACGAGGCATCTTCAAGTCTAACAAAACCAGTATCGGCAGAGGATAAGACTTGCGGTCAGCGTAACTTCCCTCACCACACAGGTAAGCAATGGCGGCTTCTCCGTCGCTCACAACTTGCAGCAGTTGTGTCAGATTAGCTTTGCGTAAAGCACGACGAATTAACAGGACTTGATTCGAGTCGTCCTCTGCCAGCAAAATGGTCTGTTGCTCTGCTGTGTTCATGTGTCCATGTCTTGTGTTTGTAGTTCGATCCAAAAGCGGCTACCTTGCCCCAATGCCGATTCTACGCCGACATGTCCCCCCATGCGATCAATTCCCTTACGGACAATTGCCAAGCCAATGCCAGAACCTGGGTAACTATCTTCACCGTGTAACCTTTCAAACACGTTAAAAATTCGCTCTTGATGCTCTGGCGCGATGCCAATACCGTTGTCTTCGACCCAGAGGCGGAGTTTTGGGAGTGGGGAGTGGGGAGTGCTGAGTGCTGAGTGCTGAGTGCTGAGTGCTGAGTGCTGAGTGCTGAGGAGCCACTGCGGTGAGGCAGTCCCCATCTTGGCGGTTTCCGTCGATGGGGGACTGCTGAACCCGGAGGGTCTTGGGGTTTCCCCAAGTGGAGCATGTGGCGTTGCTGAGTGGGGCAATGGGGGGAGAGATTTGTTGTAGATTTTCCCCTGCACCCCTGCTCCCCTGCTCAAGAACTTCCACCATTTCTGCCCATATACGAATCTGGGGCTGCCTGTTAGGGGGAACAAATTTGATGGCGTTGCTGAGCAGGTTAACGATTACTTGCATTAGGGTTGTGTAATGTCCCCTAACTTCTGGAAATGGTTGTTCGATAGTTATCTGAGCTTGTCGCGATCGCAGTTCCGACTCCAATTGTCCCACTCCATATGTGACGATTTCTGTCAAGTTCAATATCCGCAGCTTCATTTCAGCCCGACTGAGGCGGGAGTAGTTGAGCAGGTCTTGAATCAATCCATCCATGCGTTCAGCTGAGGCCACAATCCGCTGGATATACTCTTGTCCATCGCTGTCTAATTGGTCACCGTAGTCTTCTTGGAGTGCTTGGGCTAAGCCTTGTACTGAACGCAGAGGTGCGCGTAAGTCGTGGGAGACAGAATAGCCAAAGGTTTCTAATTCGCTGTTGGCTTCCACAAGGGCAGCTGTGCGTTCGGTAACTCGTTGTTCTAGTTCATTGGCATAGTTTTGCAGTTGTTCGCGCAGTCGGGATTGCTGGATGGCGATCGCTAGTTGATTGGCAATTTCGGTGGCGATGGCTTGGTTTTCTAAATCAAAAGCAGCAGGTTCGTTGGCAAATAAAGTTAAGTCGCCGATCAAATTGCCTTCAACCCGCAACGCCACTGCTAAAAAACTCCGAGAACCTATTGCAAATTGATACTCTAAGGCTGGTGTGCGATCGCTCCAAGTTGCAATATCCTCTATGTATAAAATCGGCTCTCGATACCTCACCATCTCTACAGCCGTTAATTGATTAATAGCTACAACTCCTCCCGTATTATTACCAGCAATTTGCCCCGCCAGGATTTGGGCTTCATTGGTGTTGAAATTAAACAAAATCACAGCGGCTTGCTGGCAGGCAATTACATTGATTAAACGTTCTAGGGCAGCTTGGGCAATCTGTTCTGGTGACTCTGCCCTTAAAATGGCATGATCAATTGCTTGTAAAGTTGCTAAACGCTGATTTGAGCGATACAGTGCTGCTTCTGCCTGCTTTTGCTCTGTGTAGAAACGGAAGAAATGTTGACCTAAAATTTCTTTGGCTGTGTCACCTTGAATGCGTTCTATACCAGCATTACAAGTGACAATTCGCCCCTGTGGGTCAAGTTTGTAAATGGCATAGTCCTGTACCGCCTCTACCATTTGCCGATAGCGATTTTCACTTTCTTGCAGCCTTAACTCGGCTCGTTTCCTAGCAGCATTCAACTCATTGGTAAACAGAGATACAGCAGCAAATAACCCCAAACGGATAATACCATCGAGCGTGACAACATACGGTAAATGGGCAGGCTGTAAAAAGAAGAAAACAATAGCTAAGCTACAAAGGAGAGTAGCTATGAGACCAGATTTGTGGCTACCATACCACGAACTAAACACTACCGCTGCAAAAAACATCGAAAAGCTAACGTTTTCCAGTAGTGGCGATATGAGTAAAGAAAATAACAGTGCTAAAGTACTGGCAAGTACAGCAATGCCGTAGTTTTGTAGCTGCCAGGAGTGATTTGCATTCTGCATCACTCAGCCTCCTGGTAGTGTTAATAATTTACGCTTTATTTATTTTATTAAAGAGGTCTAAATTCCGCACCTCGTTGGTAAAAATAATTATGCCAGAAGCAAACAGAGCGATCGCTTTATGGTACAGGTGCAGATTGTGGATGCTTTCCTGCATAGTAAACAACGACTTTTAACTGTTCTTCATCAGGAACGTAAAATACTCTGTCGCCTTTTGTGACTTCATATTCCCAAGCTCCTCTGTAGAGTTTGCCTTTCAAAGGAAAAATACGTCCAAGTCGTCTAGTTGTTGGTACAGTGCATAAATCCTCATAACAACGACGAGAGTTTTCTGGATGGCGCTGCATCAAGGCTTCCCAGTCCCGATTAACTCGATTATTTTTAGCTACGACTAACCAAGTGTTTTCTGTAATAGATAATGTAGGAGCCGTCAGTTTTACTTCTGGCGGCTCCACATTCTCTGCTATGGGATTTTCTGGAGGATTTTCTGACATACGAAAATTCACGTAGCACTGTGAGCAGAGGGTTTAGTTAATGGTACTTCATCTGTCTCATCACTAAAAGCTGCTGCTAGATCAGGACTAGCGATCGCGATCGCGCTCTCATGCCATTCGTGTATAATCGCGTCAATCATATCCCATGCATGATTCGAGGAATCAATCAACCGAAAAGCTTCACTAACTTCTTTGATAAAGTCTTGAAGTTCTTCGGCATCAAATACTCTCAGCCATCCATAAGGATGTTCAAAGCCGATTTCTTTCCCCATTAACAAACAAAAAGCGACGGTTAACAACTCAAATATAGTTTTACTCTGTGTTGCTGTCTTGACCAGAAAAGTTACTTCTTCACGCCGCAACAAAGCAAAATATTGATCATTGCGAGTAATTGTTATTGGGCGTTCTAAAGCTTTGTCTAGAATTTGCCCAGACTGACGATTCAACTCTGTAGCACGAATGATCTCATCTGAGTAGATATTGCTGAAAGTTCCTATAGACATAGGCGGTTGCGTTTTCAGGAAACGCTGATTTAACAAAATTCAATAAGATGGATTAACCTTATACGTATTATTATACGTACTTTGTTTTGATTGTCAATCATGATTTGATGAGCTTTCTAGGAGACTTCCAACTGAAAAAATATCCTATTGTTCACAATCATCAATCATCAGTCATCAGTCATCAGTCATCACTCACCAGTTCTTTTTCCTTCCTGCACCAATTTAGTAATGGTTGCGACTAACAAAGCTGGGTCTATTGGTTTAGCAATATGCGCTTGAAAACCCACTGATAAAGCTTGTTGTTCATCGCCTTCACCAGCATAAGCCGTCAGAGCGATCGCAATCATTTCTTCTCCTTGCTCTGGTGTCAGTAACCTAACTTGTTGCAGTAGCATATAACCATCCATTTCTGGCATACCGATATCACTCACCAGTACATCTGGTTTTGATTGTGCTATGGTAAAGAGTGCTTTGGTTGCTGATGACACTGCCTTAACGCTGGCACCACACTGTTGCAGCACAAAGGTAACTAATGCTAAAGAATCTGGGTCATCGTCTACAACTAAGATATTTAAACCATAAAAAACTGAAGCATTGGTAGTAATTGCATCAGTTTCTTCGCTACTCACCTGTGCTTCGGTAAGTATCATCGGCAAATTAATAGTAAATGTTGCTCCTTGTCCTTCTCCAGGACTTTCTGCAAATACAGTTCCACCATGCATTTCTACCAAATAATGTACAATTGCCAGTCCTAAACCCAAGCCACCAAATTTTCTGGTGGTGGCGCTATCAGCTTGACGAAAGGTGTCAAATACATAGGGTAGAAAATCTGGGGTAATGCCTTTACCTGTATCTCTTACCAAAATTTGGGCTTGAGACTCAACTTGCTGTAGATAAACTTCGACTTGCCCAGCTTCGGGGGTAAACTTAATGGCGTTAGAAAGTAAATTCCAGACGACTTGTTGCAAGCGTCCTGCATCGCCGAACACTTGACACACAACAGAATCAATCACCGAATGAATTTGAATTGATTTTGCTTCAGCTGCAAGCCTGACTGTTTCCATTGCAGCTCGAATAATAGTTGCTAAATCAACGGGGCAAATATTCAAGCTTAACTTACCTCGCAAAATACGCGAGATATCTAGCAAGTCTTCAATGAGTTTTGTTTGTAATAGGGCATTTCGTTCAATAGTTTCCAAAGCGAAAGCCGTCTTATTTTGATCAAGCTTGTGGGTACGCAAAAGTTTTGTCCAACCCAAAATCGGATTGAGTGGCGTTCTGATTTCGTGAGACAATACAGCCAGAAACTCATCTTTAATGCGGTTGGCTTCCAAAGCTTGTTGGTAAAGCTGAGCGTTATCAATGGCTGTAGCTGCTCGATGAGCCAGTGCTTCAGCCATAGCTAAATTAGTGTTGCTGTAGCGATGGTTCGGTTGTGTGGTGAGCAAAGTAATTGCACCTAATTTGCGCCCGCGAGCGATTAAAGGCACAACCATATAAGATTGAACACTTATCTGATGCATTAACCGCATGAGTTCTTCATCCTGACTCATGGCTGGTAAAAACCTATTTGGTACATCAGTAACTAACTCTGGCTCAAGAGTTTGCAACACCTTGCTAACACCAAAATCAACCTCGGCTGAGGTGAAATAAAGCTTTCTCAGTACAAGAACCAGCGCTTCTATTTCCGGCGTAGCCGCAGCAATTACTGGTTCCTCAAATACTGTCAAATTAGTTTCGACAATATCAATAAAACAGCAATCAGCTAAAGTGGGAACGACTAAATGAGCTAACTTTCCTAAAGTTGTGCGGTAATCAAGGGAAGATACCAACAGTCGGCTGGCTTCAGATAGTAAACTGTAGTTTTGCTTTTCAACTTCAGCTTCCATCCGCGCTGCTTGTTCGCGGCTGAGGAGTTGTTCTCGTTCTAACTCTACTTGTTTGCGATCGCTAATATCCTCGATTAAGCCGTCAACGATGGTGTTACCATCTATTTGTGTAAAGGTTTTGCTGACACGTACCCAAATTAAACTACCGTCTGCGCGTCTTAGTTGCATCTCGCGATCGCGCACTTCTTTATTTTGTCGCAGTTGCTCGCTGAGTTGAGCATAATCTTCTGGCTGGAAATAAAGCTCAATCAACCTACTGGCTTGCTCTTGTGGCAATGTTCCCAACCCCAACAGACGCAGAAATGCAGGATTACATTCGAGTAAAGAACCATCTAAAGTTGCCCGATAAATCCCGACATTTAAGCGGTTGAGTAGTGTTTGAAAACGCACCTCTAATTTTGCAGCTTTTTGGCGAGTTGCTGTTCTTTCTATAGCTGAACTAACGGCTGCTCTTAATCTTACGTAGTGTTGAGGTGATTTAACAACATAGTCATCCAATCCCGACTTCATTGCTTCAACTGCTACTTCTTGAGTACCACTGTTAGTAAACATAATTACCGGACAGTCAGGATAACGAGTTTTGATTGCCCGTAATACTTCTAACCCATTACTCCAGCGCAGTTGATAATCGGTGATAACTAAGTCAAATTGCCCATTTTGTAAAGCTTGAGTTAATTCTTCTGCTATTGCAACCTCCTCTACTTTCAAGTCAACAAACTCTCGCTTCAGTTGACGCATTGCGATGAGGCGATCGTTAGGGTTGTCATCAATTAGGAGAATGCGTAACATTTGGCTACAAGTTATATAGCATTAATATGATAATCCTAAACAGAGCCTAATCCCCTTTTACTTTAAGGTTGATACAAATAAGCAAGCATCCGAAGAAACTTTTTGCGAAAAAGTAGTTTTATCGTCTGTATAATCACTGAGATGGGCAAGAGTGTCAAGCTGATATCGGTGATTTGTCATGAAACTAGATTTAGTCAGGTTTTTTCAGGCTTGCAACCCTGCCAAAACTTTGGTTATCAGCAAACCGGAAGATAGGCAGTATTATATTGATTTTTCTAAAGTCCGTGGTGTCAAGATTATTGAGGAACTTGGGCGGACTATCAGCCGCCTTTCACCAGAAGAACCTACCTGTCAATTATTTACCGGACATATTGGTTGTGGCAAGTCTACTGAATTACTGCGGTTGAAAGCAGAGTTAGAACAGCAAGAATTTCATGTAGTTTATTTTGAGTCTAGCCAAAGCCTGGATATGGCGGATATTGATGTTACAGATATTTTACTAGCGATCGCTCGTGAAGTCAGTCAAAGTCTGGAAGCAATCAAAATTAACCTGAAACCAGGATACTTTCAAAATTTATTTCATGAAATTTCGGAATTTTTGCAAACACCCTTAAACATTGGCGTTGAGGCCGAATTGTCTGTAGGTATTGGCAAAATCACCGCTAAAACAAAAGATAGTCCTAAACTTCGCGGTCAGTTGCGACAATATTTAGAACCCCGTACCAATGGCATATTAGAATCAATAAACCAAGAATTGCTCAAACCTGCTAGAGAAAAACTCAAGCAGCAAGGTAAAAAAGGACTGGTAGTAATTGTCGATAATCTTGACCGAGTTGATAATTCTTTGAAACCTGCCGGTTATTATCAACCAGAATATTTATTTGTAGAACGCGGCGAACAGTTAAAGCAACTAAATTGTCATGTTGTTTATACAATTCCCCTAGTATTGATTTTTTCCAATGCTTTAGGCAGGTTAACAAATCGCTTTGGTGTAGACCCCAAAGTTTTGCCGATGGTTCCGGTAAAATTACAGGATGGTTCGCAATTTTCTCCAGGAATTACGCTACTGCAACAAATGGTTATGGCGAGGGCTTTTCCTGGTGTCAGTTGGGAACAAAGCCAGCATTTAATTACCCAAGTTTTTGATAGTCCTCAAACTTTAGAAAGGCTGTGCTTAGTTAGCGGCGGTCATTTACGAAATATTCTGATGTTATTATTTCGCTGTCTTCAACAACAAGACCCGCCAATATCCCAAGAGTGCGTCAATAGAGTTATTAAACAACGTTGTAATGAATTAACTTTAGCAATTACAGATGATGAATGGGAAGTATTGCGTGAAGTAGCGCAAGACAAAAGCTTAAGAGGTCATGAAAAATACGAACTTTTGCTTCACAGTATGTTTGTATTTGAATACCGTAATGAAGATGATTCCTGGTTTGATATCAATCCGATTTTGGCACAAGCCAAAGAATTTAGGTTATGAATTGCCGTAGGGGCGTACAGCTGTACGCCCCTACCGTGTCATCAATTGCGGGAACCGTGTCACCAATTGTTGTAACCGTGTCATCAATTGCGGGAACCGTGTCATCAATTGTTGTAACCATGTCATCAATTACGGGAACCGTGTCATCAATTGCGGGAACCGTGTCACCAATTGCGGGAACCGTGTCACCAATTGTTGTAACCATGTCATCAATTGCGGGAACCGTGTCATCAATTGCGGGAACCATGTCACTCGTCACATTAACAACAAATGTAGGGTGTGTTGTCGCGAAGCGCAACGCACCATCACTGATTTCTCGGTGCGTTAGGACTCACTGGCTATCCTCTGCGCCTCTGCGCCTCTGCGTGATACCATTTCCAGAAATATTTGCAACACATAAATCCGCTGTAGGGGCGTACAGCTGTACGCCCCTACCGTATCTAAATTATTTATGTTATGAGTAATCAGCACGAACCAGAAAATTTAACACCTAACAATGAGCGTTCATTGCAAACTCTCGTGCGGACAATAACCCTTTCTCAAGGAGAATTTTCGCTGATTTTATTGCGTTGTAACTATGCTGATTTACGCCAGCGTATAGCGGAAATATCGCACCAAATCTCTCCCGTACACATACGCGAAATTAACTTACCTACATTGGTGAAGACGCTTTACACAAATATACGCGACCAACTGGGAGAAGAACAACCACCTGCATTGATGGTTTTTGGTTTAGAGTCAGTTAAAAATATTGATCCAGTTTTGACTTCAGCTAACCAAGTACGAGAGGAATTTAGAAAGAACTTCCCGTTTCCTATATTGTTGTGGGTGAATGATTCAGTTCTGCAAAAATTTATTCGCGTGGCGGCTGATTTAGAAAATTGGGCAACTATCATTGAATTTGAAAAGCCTACGGATGAGTTAGTCAAGTTTCTCCAGCAGAAAACTGATGAAATCTTCACTAACGATGAAACACCCAATCCTCAAATATGCCAGGAACTAGAAACCGCGCGTCAGGATTTGCAAAGCCGTGAAGAAGTATTAGAACCAGCACTGCAAGCAAGTTTAGAATTTGTGCTTGGTTGGAATGATTATTTACACGATAAGATAGATACTGCTTTAGAACATTATCAAATCAGTTTAGCTTTTTGGCAGCAAAGTAATTTTTTAGAACGGCAAGGTATTTTACTCGTTAATATTGCTTTAGTTGCTCATCGCCAAGCTGAAAAAAATCAGGCAGAAAATCAACGTTATTGGCAAGAGTCGAAAAGTTATCTACAACAAGCTATAGATATTTTTGAGCAAGCACAACGCTCAGATTTAGTTGCAAAACATATTACCAAATTGGGTGAAGTACTCCAACGTTTACAAGCATGGACAGAATTGCAAAGCTTGATTGATAAATCTCTGCCGCTACATCAAAATTATGGTACGCCGTTGCAATTGGCTCAAGATTATGGTTTTATGGCAGAGGTAGCCTTAGAGCTGTCACGGTGGCATGAAGCTTATCAACTTGCAGAACAAGCACTGCAAATATTAGCTGAGATACCTAATTTACAATCATATCAATTTGCTTTCTATCGGTTTATTTTAGCCAAAGCGCAACAGGGTTTAGGTGAAGTTCAAGCAGCAATTATTAATTTAGAAGCGGCAAAAAACGCAAGTAATGATCAATACAATCCACAATTATATATATCTATATTAGAGAGGTTACGCTTAGTTTACTTTGAGCAAGGTGAATATCTCAAAGCTTTTAAAATTAAGCAAGAGCAACGAAAAATCGAACAACAGTATGGTTTTCGCGCCTTTGTTGGTGCATCTTATTTAAATCCCCAGCGACAGGTAATTAGTTCTGCACAGTTACAAGCTGAAAATCCTGAAAGTATTGCTGAAGAAATTGCTGCTTCTGGTCGAGGACAAGATGTGAAGCGCTTGCGAGAAAGAATTGGCGGAACTGAACATAAATTGACTGTAATTCATGGTCAGTCAGGAGTGGGGAAAAGTTCAATTTTACAAGGTGGGTTAATTCCAGCGCTGCAACAACAAGCAATTGGTGAACGAGATGCTTTACCTATTTTGTTACGAGTTTATACAGATTGGGTAGGAATGTTGGCGCAGAGTTTCACTAAAGCTTTTGAGGAAGTTAGAGGTAATCAATTAGCTGTTAATCTTGATGCTTCAGCAGCTATTTTAGAAGCTGACTTTTCACAGGGTCTGGAAAACCCCTCTCCAAACCTCTCCCCTACAAGGAGAGAGGCTTTAATTGCTCCCCCTTCCCTTGAAGGGAAGGGGGCTGGGGGGTTAGGTCTGGCGTTAACTTTTCCACATGACGCTAAAAGTCAGATTTTAGAAGAATTACAAAAAAATGCTGACAGAAATTTGTTGACGGTTTTAATCTTTGACCAGTTTGAAGAATTTTTCTTTGTTTATCCAGACCAAGGTCAAAGACGAGTATTTTATGATTTTTTACGAGTCTGTCTAGATATTCCTTTTCTCAAGATTGTTCTATCTTTACGAGAAGATTATTTACATTATTTATTAGAGTTACACCGTCTGTTTGATTTGAGCGTAATTAATAATAATATTCTCGATAAAAATATTCGCTATTATTTGGGTAACTTTTCACCAGCCGATGCCAAGGCAGTTGTACAGAGTTTAACAGCACGTTCTCAATTTCATCTCGAACCTGCACTGATTGAGCAATTAGTGCAGGATTTAGCGGGTGATTTAGGCGAAGTCCGCCCCATTGAGTTGCAAATTGTGGGGACGCAATTGCAAACTGATAAAATTACAACTTTAGAAAAATATCGTCAGTTTGGTACTAAAGAGAAACTGGTTGAGCGATTTTTAGAAGAAGTCATTCATGATTGTGGTGCGGAGAACGAACAGGTTGCACGACTGGTTTTATATTTACTCACAGATGAAAATGGTACTCGTCCTTTAAAAACTCGTGCTGAGTTAGCAGCAGATTTGGTTGCAGAAGTTGAAAAATTAGATTTGGTGTTAGAGATTTTTGTGGCATCAAGGTTAGTATTGCAATTACCAGAATCGCCGGCTGACCGTTATCAATTGGTGCATGATTATCTCGTGTCGTTTATTCGCCAACAACAGGGCAATGAAATATTAGCAGAATTAACTAGAGAGCGAGAACAACGCTTGCAAGCAGAAGAGAAGCTGAAGCGGGAACAAGATGCAAGGCAGATATTAATTAATGCTCAACAAGAAGCTGACCGACAAATTCGCCAAGGAAGAATGCAGTTGACGGTGAGTTCTGGTTTAGCAGTGTGTCTATTATTATTGGCAGGCATATCATCTTTATATGCATTGAGTCAAATTCAAGTAGCTAAAGATGCTGGTAATAAAAAGCAAGAAGCAGAAAATAAATTTACAACGGCTGAAGCCAACTATAATTTAGTAACTCAACGCTTGCAAACTACGCAAGAGCAACAAGCAGAAATCCAAAAGAAAGCTCAAGAATTAGAAGCGAAAAAGAAAGATGCCGAGCAAAAGTTTCAAACAGCGCAGAAGAATCAGCAAGCCGCAGAAGCAGAATCAAAATTAGCAAAACAGAAGACTCAACAGGCAAACCAAAACTTGCTGGCTGCCAAAGCAGACTTAGAAAGGGTAAAACAAAAAGCCTCAGAATTACAAGAGAAAAACGCCCAAGCAGAGGAAAGAATTAAAACAGCAAGGGAAAAAGTAAAAACTGCTGAAGTAAAATTACTACAAGCAACCACAAAACAACAGCAAGCAGAATCTCAAGTTCAACAAGCCCAAACCACCCTCAACCAAGCGCAAGCAAAACTTGCACAAGCACAGAAAGCAACAGCAGCAGCAGAAGTAGCACAAAAAGAAGCACAAAAGGGAACGGAATTAGAACGAGCTGGTGTTAATGCTTTAAGACAGTTTGAGTATGCTGAGTTAGAATCGCTGGTAGCAGCAGTGCAGAGTGGGAAAGAGTTAAAAACGTTGGTAAAAGATGGTCGCCCTTTAGAAAAATATCCAGCTATCAGCCCGATTTATGCTTTGGATACGATTCTCAATAAAATTAAAGAACGTAACCAATTTCAAGGGCATCAAGGCAAAGTCTATAGTGTGAGTTTCAGCCACGATGGCAAAACTATCGCCACAGCATCACTTGATGGAACAGCGCGGTTGTGGAACCTGCAAGGGCAACTGCTGCAACGATTCCAAGGGCATCAAGGGGGAGTCTATGGTGTAAGTTTCAGCCCGGACGGCAAAACCATTGCTACGGCATCAGATGACAAGACAGCGCGGTTTTGGAACCTGCAAGGGCAACTGCTGCAACGATTCCAAGGGCATCAAGGCCCTGTCAATAGTGTGAGTTTCAGCCCGGACGGCAAAACCATTGCTACGGCATCAGATGACAAGACAGGGCGGTTGTGGAACTTGCAAGGGCAACTACTGCAACAATTCCAAGGGCATCAAGGCCCTGTCAATAGTGTGAGTTTCAGCCCGGACGGCAAAACCATCGCCACGGCATCATCTGACAACACAGCGCGGTTGTGGAACCTGCAAGGGCAACTACTGCAACAATTCCAAGGGCATCAAGGCCCTGTCAATAGTGTGAGTTTCAGCCCGGACGGCAAAACCATCGCCACGGCATCATCTGACAACACAGCGCGGTTGTGGAATTTGCAAGGGCAACTGCTGCAAGAATTCCAAGGGCATCAAGGCAGAGTCTGGGGTGTGAGTTTCAGCCCGGACGGCAAAACCATCGCCACGGCATCAGATGACAACACAGCGCGGCTGTGGAACCTGCAAGGGCAAATGCTGCAACAATTCCAAGGGCATCAAGGTTGGGTCTATAGTGTGAGTTTCAGCCCGGACGGCAAAACCATCGCCACGGCATCAGATGACAACACAGCGCGGCTGTGGAACCTGCAAGGGCAACTGCTGCAACAATTCCAAGGGCATCAAGGCCCTGTCAATAGTGTAAGTTTCAGCCCGGACGGCAAAACCATCGCCACGGCATCATCTGACAACACAGCGCAGTTGTGGAATTTGCAAGGGCAACTGCTGCAACGATTCCAAGGGCATCAAGGCCCTGTCAATAGTGTGAGTTTCAGCCCAGACGGCAAAACCATCGCCACGGCATCATCTGACAACACAGCGCGGTTGTGGAATTTGCAAGGGCAACTGCTGCAAGAATTCAAAGGGCATCAAGGCCCTGTCAATAGTGTGAGTTTCAGCCCGGACGGCAAAACTATCGCCACGGCATCATCTGACAACACAGCACGGTTGTGGAACCTGCAAGGGCAACTGCTGCAAGAATTCAAAGGGCATCAAGGTTGGGTCTATAGTGTGAGTTTCAGCCCAGACGGCAAAACCATCGCCACAGCATCATCTGACAACACAGCGCGGCTGTGGAACCTGCAAGGGCAACTGCTGCAAGAATTCAAAGGGCATCAAGGTTGGATCTATAGTGTGAGTTTCAGCCCAGACGGCAAAACCATCGCCACAGCATCAGATGACAAGACAGCGCGGTTGTGGAACTTGCAAGGGCAATTGCTGCAAGTATTTAAAGGGCATCAAGGCACAGTCTGGGGTGCGAGTTTTAGCCCGGACGGCAAAACTATCGCCACGGCATCTTATGACAACACAGCGCGGTTGTGGCCTGTGGAGAATTTAGACAGTTTGCTAGTGCGGGGTTGCAATTGGCTGCATGATTATTTGCAGAATAACCCGAATGTGAGTGAGAGCGATAGGCGTCTTTGCGATGATATATTGACTGATGACTGATGGCCGTTATATCACGTCCGCTTAATTACTTATTAAAACCGAAAAACCCCACCCCGTAAAAGCTACGCTTCCACTCCCCTCCCCGCATACGGCTACGGTGTACACACAAGTCTTATAAAGTTGCTTAATAGCGTTTCGATCCCCCCTAACCCCCCTTTTTAAGGGGGGAAAATTCTTCAAGTCCCCCTTTTTAAGGGGGATTTAGGGGGATCAGAAGATTTGTGTGTACACGGTAGCCCCGCATACGGGGAGGGGTTGGGGGTGGGGTGCAATGACTATGGGAATTATAACTATTTATCCGAACTTGATATTAAACCTATGGTTAATGCAGCAGGAAAGCAGGGGAATTTTGTTGCAAAAAATTTTTGCAACAGTAGTTGACAAGTATAAATTTATACTTTAACATGATAAGCATGAGAAAGGCGATCGCCTCCTGCAAGAGCCTGCAATCGCCTTCTCTACCCCTTTATTTGGAGCTAACTTAATCATGGCACAAGAAAAAAACTTCTCAGATGATCAAACTCAAAAGCCATTGCCAAAAAGAGGACGAATTAAACATGTATTAATTGGTTCTCCCAAAGCTGTCACCAGCACAATTCATTTTTTACAGGTCATTGGCTATGCAAATGTGGGAGATTGGAGTCCACTACAACAAACTGAGAATCCTGACGAAGTGATGAGTATTTTAATCCGTCAGATTTCAGTTTCATAACTTGAAATTAGAAGCCCAGTAGGGTGCGTTACCGCGCCAGCGTAACGCACCGCAAATCTCTAGCCGTGCGTTAGGACAAGAGTCCATAACGCACGCTACTGGTTATACCATTTCACGAAATATCTGATACAAATACGTGGGTAGGGGCGTACAGCTGTACGCCCCTACAGCTTTTTGGAATTGTTATTAGCCCTAGCTTTGACACCGCTAATTTTCAAAACATCACTCATGGTGACACAATAATTGGGCAAGCCAAAACTATCAGGATTAATGACATTTTCGTAGGTAAAATGGCGATAGTTCATACAGAATCTATCCCAAGCTGCCATTTGAATGCGAAAAATAGCAATAATTAAATTAGCTAATCCTAAAGATAAAGGAATGCGAAAGTAAATCTTTTTATTCAGATAAGCACAAACTTGTTCTACTGCTTGATTGGCAGTTATTTCTTTTTGACCTAAAACTAAGGAACGTGATGCATTTCCTTTAGGCGGATGATCAATTAAATGTTGCACTACAGTAGCAATGTCTCGCCCGTGGATAAAGTGAAAACTGCCGTCTACCTGCAAAAAACGAATCAAATTAATATATTTTGTGACTTCTGGAATGCCAGATGTGAGATGTGAATAGGGTTTATTGGCATCACCACCCAAAACTAAAGTCGGAAAAACAGTAGTGATTTTGGATGCTATTGCTAGTTGTGATTTTTTATGTAAGCAATCATATTTGGAACGAATATAATCTGTACCAAGTTCACCTGCTTCTTTTAGTGGTTGATTGTCACGTCCTAAAACGCTAGCTGTAGAAAAATAGATGACTTGTTCGCAGCGGTCTGGATCTAGAAGCTTGAGTAATTCTAGTGTTTTATCTACATTAATATCAAAGGTTTGTTCACCACCCCAAGCCGTTGCTGTGAGTACTGCAATATCAATTGTGGACAGCAAGTCAGCAAACTGACTAATTTTTTGCATATCACCTTGCAAGACGGTAATACCTGGGCGTGCTTGGGTATTAACTTGCAGTTTACTGGGGTTTCTAACTAGTAGAAATAATTCGTGATTTGTATTTTGAATTAAAGTTTCTGAAATATAGTGACCGATACAGCCACTTGCGCCGGTCACTAAAATTCTTTTTTGGTTCATACTAAGTCTTTTAAACTTTTAAAAATTAAGAGTTAAATAAAAGTTAAATGTTCCGCAAATCAATAGACCTCTTGCAAAAGTCCCCTAATATCCCACCCCCAGCCCCTCCCCGTGAACGGGGAGGGGGGCAAAAGCGTAGCTTTGGCGGGGTGGGGTTCTTTTTTTTGATTTATGGAAGAAGTCTATTTATATGGTGCGTTAGGCTAACGCCATAACGCACCCTACTCAAGATTTAAATTATAAATAGCTCATTATGGCTTATTAATTTATCTGATGAGAAAGTGAATAGCAGCTTCAGGTTTTGTTTATGAATTAGCTATAAAATCTAAATTTTCATCTTCTAGCAACATCTCAATTACCTCACGTAAATTCTCATGTAACTCATCTAAGGTTTCACCCTGAGAATGCGCTCCAGGAAAACCAGGAACGTAGCCAACATATAGATTTGTATCAGAATCGCGTTCGACGATCGCGGTAAAAGTTCTCATAAAAATATTAGGTGTTAGTTGTCAGTTGTCAGTTGTTTTGATTCTGCCACTGACAACTAACTATTGACACTTGACTAAACAAGTGCATTCAGTTGTTTAGCTGTTTCAAAGAAGAAAGCGACATTTTCTTCTGGAGTTTCTGGTAGTACACCATGGCCAAGATTGAGAATATGACCCCAATTTCCAGCTTTGCGAACTGTATCAAGGATGCGATCGCGGATAAACTGTTTGGAACCAAATAGTACACCAGGGTCAAGATTTCCCTGTACTTTGACGTGCTTGCCTAATCTGGCTCGTGCATCTGCCATATCCACTGTCCAATCAACAGTCACGACATCTGCACCTGATTTTGCCATTCTTTCCAACACGCCAGCGCTACCACTTACCAGCAAAATCAAAGGTGTATCTGGATGAGTTTGCTTAACTTGCTGGAATACCCTTTGCTGATAAGGCAAAGCAAAAATGTCATAATCTTGGGGGCTTAATTGTCCTGCCCAAGAATCGAACATTTGTACCACTTGGGCACCACAATCAATTTGGTAGCGCACGTACACAGCGATTTCATCTGCTAACTTAGCCAACAGTTGATGTAATATCGCTGGCTCTGAGAATGCCATATTTTTGATGATGGAGTAGGTTTTAGAACCTTTACCTTCCACCGCATAAGCCGCTAACGTCCACGGCGCACCCACGAAGCCTAATACCGTTGAGTTGTCGCCAACTTCTTGGCGTAACGCCTGCAAAATTGTCTTAATAAATGGTAGAGATGCTTCTGGATCTAAAGAATGCAGGTTATCAACTTGTTCTTGAGTGCGAATGGGCGAGTGAATGATTGGGCCTTTACCTTCCGCAATGTCCATGTCAATGCCTAAACCAGGCAATGGGGTTACAATGTCGGAAAATAAAATCACTCCGTCAGGCTGGAAGGCTCTCCAAGGTTGCAGGGAGACTTCAATCGCTACTTCGGGAATTTCGGAGCGATCGCGGAATGAGGGATACTTCTCCCTTAAGTCCCGATATGCTTTCATATATCGTCCCGCTTGTCGCATCATCCACACGGGGGGACGATCTACTACTTCACCACGAGCAGCCCGCAGGAGATGAGGAGCCGTTAACGTAACACCCATTTAACACTTCATCCTAAGTCACTTTATGATGCCACTGTTTAGCTTATCATTCTGGGATTACGCTTTTTCAGAAATGGGGAATGGGGAATTGGGAATTGGGAATTGGGAATTGGGAATGGGGAATTGGGAATTGGTATTCTCTCTCATCCCCCCTGCTCCCCTGCTCCCCTACTCCCCACTCCCTAACCCCAAGCGATCAAGAATGAAAGCATACTCAAAAGCAAGTTCTCGCAGGCTGTCGTAACGTCCAGATGCGCCGCCGTGTCCTGCATCCATGTTGGTTTTCAACAAGAGAATATTATTATCTGTTTTGAGTTGCCGAAGTTTAGCTGTCCATTTGGCGGGTTCCCAATATTTGACGCGAGAATCATTTAAGCCAGCAATAATTAGTAAATCTGGGTAATCTTTTGCCTCGACATTATCGTAAGGGGAGTAAGATTTCATGTAGTCATAATAAACTTGCTCGTTGGGATTCCCCCATTCTTCCCATTCCATCGCTGAAAGAGGTAGGGAAGTATCCAATATAGTAGTTACTACATCTACAAAGGGAACTTGGGCAACTACTAATTTGAACAGGTCGGGGCGTAAATTCATCACTGCACCCATCAATAAACCGCCTGCGCTACCGCCAGTAATTGCTAGGCGATCGCTTGCTGTCCAACCTTGAGCAATCAAATACTCCGCACAAGCGATAAAATCTGTAAAGGTATTCTTTTTCTGCAAAAACTTCCCTGCTTCATACCACTTCCGCCCCATCTCTTCACCGCCACGAATATGGGCAATAGCAAACACTATTCCTCGGTCTAGCAGTGAAAGTTTATTCCCAGAAAATGTTGCAGGGTAAGACATACCGTAAGCGCCATATCCTGTCATTAACAAAGGATTTTCACCGTCTTTTACTATTCCCCGTTTATAAACAATAGATATAGGAATCTTTGTCCCATCTTCGGCTGTAGCCATCAGCCACTCACTCTGATATTGAGTTTTATCGTAGCCACCAAGAACTTCTGTTTGTTTTTTCAACTCCCGCTGAGTTGTTTCCATGTTGTAATCAAAAACAGATAGGGGCGTGACTAAAGATGTGTAATTAAAGCGCAAAATATTCGTGTTAAACTCTGGATTACTACCTTCATACAACTCATATGTCGGTTCAGGAAAAAAAATATTATTTTCTTCGCCTGTCGTCAGATTTTGCACTCTGATAGTTTCTAGTCCTCCAGTTCTTTCATAAATTACCAAGTGATTGCTAAACAAACTTACTCCTGATAGCAGTACATCATCTCGGTGAGGAATTACAGTTTGCCAATTCTCTTTTGCTGGTGAAGCTACTGGGGTTTTCATCAGCTTGAAGTTAACGGCGTCTTCATTGGTAACAATGTAGAAGTAATTGCTATGATGCTCAACACTGTATTCTATTCCCTGAGTCCGTGGATGAATTAATTGAAAATCCCCAGTCGGATTATTAGCATCTAAATAATGTACTTCTGAGGTGATGCTGCTATGTAACATCAGCAAAATATATGCTTGACTGCGAGTTTCGGTAACATATATAGGGAAAGCATCATCTAGTTCATGATAAACCAAAACATCTTCTGTAAAAGAAGTGCCTAAAGTATGCCTAAATAATTGATAAGGGCGGTTAGCAGCATCAATTTTGGTATAAAATCCTGTTTTATTATCATTGCCCCAAGCAAAAGAAAAATAAGTTTCAGGAATCACTTCTGGATACAATTGATGTGTATTTAAGTCCAGAAAGAAAAGTGTATACTGCTCAGAGCCACTCGTATCTATTGAATAAGCCAATATTTGATGATTAGGGCTAATAGCAAAAGCACCTAAATCAAAAAACTCATGCCCAGCGGCTAATTCATTTTCATCTAAGATGATTTCTTCAGGAGCATCTAAACTGCCTTTTTTGCGGCAGTAAATGCGATAACCCTTTCCTTCCTCCGTCCGGGAATAGTAATAATATTCATCTTTGCGGTATGGCACAGACAAATCAGTTTCTTTAATCCGAGCCAACATTTCATCGTAGAGTTTAGATTGCAGTGCTTCTGTATGCTGCATCATCTCTGCGGTGTAAGCATTCTCTGCTTTGAGATAGTCAATAACTTTTGGGTTATCGCGATCGCGCATCCAAAAGTAATTATCAATGCGGCGATCGCCATGCAACTCCAAAACCTCTGGTTGCTTTTCGGCAACAGGAGGCACTACGATATCTCTTAAAATATTATTATTTTTATTCATCATCTCTAACCTTTAGTAATAGTGCTGAGTGAGGAGTTAAGAGTCAGTTGTTAGTTGTCAGTTGTCAGTTGTGAGAAATTATTTCCCCCCATCTCCCCATCTCCTCATCTCCTCATCCCCCCATCTTCCTAATCTCCCTTATCCCGCAGAAACCTCCCTCTGGCGCTGAGAGTTTCTCTTCAAGGTACACAAACCAATTGCTGGTATAATTCCGAGAATAATAGCTGTAAATCCTTGCTCGCTCAAATACAATATCCCAGTACGAATCACTTCTGGAATTAAATATTGTATAAGAGAGAGCAACCAAATCAAAACACTGATCAAGAAAAAAGCAACAGCAGGCAGAAAAGTCCACCACCAAGCGCCTGCTGTGTAACGCCGCAACACCAACCATTGAAAAAGCCCTAGCCAAATTCCAGAAAGAATATATGAGATTGTTGATAATAATCCCAAAATCACAGTGATTTCAGGAGATAAAGCTTCATTTAAGGAAGCAGCAATGGATGAGATATAGTTACTCCAGGCCATAGCAACGCTGTTAGCAACCACCCAGCCTACACTAGTAGCTAGCATCCATAACCAACCAGAGAGATACAGACGAAGAGCAAGAGCTTGATCTGCCCCAAAAACCACAGCAAACACAACACTAGTGAGTAATCTGACCCAGATAGGGGACTGAACAGCAATAGCAGGGGGCAGGCTTCCTAGAATAATTCTCTCTAGAGCTATACTAGCAATACCTCCCACAACCCATCCCATGATGGTCATGCAAGTAAATACAAGAAAAAACTTCCGTCGCTGCGATCGCGGAATCAACAACCTGCCTAAACTGGAATTATTATTAGTCGATGTCACATTAGAACTAGAATCAGATTGCATATTAAAAGGGAGTAGGGAGTAGGGAGTGGGGAGTGGGGGCAATGAGGGAGATGAGGGGGATGAGGG
>NZ_JAECZC010000022.1:22194-91311 GCF_016056305.1 Amazonocrinis nigriterrae CENA67
GAGCAGGGGAGCAGGGGGGATGAGGGAGAAATTCTTTCCCCAGTCCCAATTCCCAATTCCCCTTCGGGTTCGCCAGTCGCTCATGGGGGAAACCCCCAAGACCGCGCTGGCTCACCAATTCCCAATTCCCAATTCCCAATTCCCAATTTCCTAGTCCCCAGCCCTCAGTCCCCAATCCCCAGTCCCCTTTATGCACAAAATCAATCGAGTTACCATTGTTGGTGGAACTCACGGAAATGAATTTACGGGAGCATTCTTAATTAAAAAGTTTGAACAGCTTCCCGATTTGATTCAGCGACCTAGTTTTGAAACGATTACATTATTAGGCAATCCTCAAGCTTTTGCAGCAGGGAAGCGTTATATCGACAAAGACTTAAATCGTGCTTTCTTCAGTGAAGACTTACAAAATTCTACACTCTCTAGCTATGAAGATATTCGGGCAAAAGCTATATATCAAATATTAGGAGATAAAAATCAATCTCAGGTAGATGTCATTATTGATTTACATAGTACCACTGCAAACATGGGTCTGAGTTTGATGCTAGGTAGCTATCATCCTTTTCTGCTGCAATTAGCAAGTTATCTCAGTTCAGTAAACCCTGAAGTGAAGGTTTGTTATACACAAGCTGAAAAAGGCAGTAATTTTCTGCGTTCACTGTGCGAATTAGGTTTTGTCATTGAAGTTGGGCCTGTAGCCCAAGGTGTCTTGAATGCAGAATGGTTTCAAAAAACAGAAAAACTAATTTACACTGTTTTGGACTATCTAGAAAGGTGTAATCAAGGTTCAATTCCAGAGAGTGAAAATACATTGACATTCTATCAATTTATAGGAACAATAGATTTTCCTAGAAACGAATATGGAGAGATTCAAGCAATGATTCATCCTCAGCTTCAGTTTCGGGATTATGAACCTCTCACTCCTGGCGATCCTATATTTTTAACCTTGGATGGTAAGACAATCAGCTATGAAGGAACATCAACTGTTTATCCAATTTTCATTAACGAAGCTGCTTACTATGAAAAGGGTATTGCTATGTGTTTAACTGAGAAGCAAATCGATTTTAGATTTTAAATTTTGGATTTTGGATTTGTTTCACTCTAACCTTTAATATCGTAGGGTGCGTTATCGACGGAACCCGCAAATCTCTGGTGATGCTGGACTCTTGCCGATAAGGCACCCTTGTATCTTAGAAGAAGTAGTAGACCGTCGCATCCTAGGTCATATTAGGCCGCTTTATAGCATAGGTCACTACAAAAATCTCCATGACAGCTGTATATACGTTTGATGGTTTTTTCAGGCTACTTTTTGTCTAAGTCCCACTAGTCAGATAAATCTGACTTTTGCCATTAGTCAAGAAATAAATTTCTTGGCGGGATAAAAACTTGCTGCAAGCTATGACAAAAATGATTAATTTTTTGGGATGTGTATGTAGGTACTGAAAAAACAATTCTTTTAATCTATTAATTCAATGCTTTTATAACTAAGTACCTCAGTAATAATCTTAGTTAATATCCATACATTTAATGTTAAAAACCTTAGTTGCTGGTTAATGACAATATTATAACCTTAATACTTCTGCTTAATTGCTATCAAACAATACTATTTTATAAAAAGTATATTTAGTTACTTTAAATATATTTAAAATTATTACTTAATACGATATTTACAACAGTGAAAAAATGAAAATATCAGTTTGACAAAGTTAAGCACAATATCGTAAGCTACATAACTTAAGATAGCAATTTTAGAAAGCACAAAGGTACATTACCAATAAATAAAGTAAAAAAAATACACTGTTTTAGTGTATTAAACTTAAACTATTAGTATGGATTTAAAAGTAATTCTGACTAACAAGCATCAATTAATTTACATTAACTTCATATTTGCATCTGAAGGAAAAAATAATGAGTAATCGGCGACACAGAGTAGCATTTTCTGGAGCCTCATTATTGATATTAGGAATAGGAATTGTCAGTTTAGGCACTCTGTTGAGTGAGCCAAAAATTGTTAGAGGAGAAGTGCAACCGCACAAAGTAACAAAAAACAATAGTTGGCTGGCAGCTTCTTTTCCTGTAGAAAACTTTCAAGCTTACACATCTGCATTTGGTTATAGACGTTCTGCTACTGGTGGCGCTAATTGGGAATTTCACGGCGGCTTAGACATGGCTGCACCACAAGGTAGTTATATTCGCAATTGGTGGGCAGGTACAGTGATTAAAGTTGGCGATCGCGATGCCTGCGGAACCCATATAGTAATTAGATCAGGAGAATGGGAACACACATATTGCCACATGGAAGGACACGTAGAAACGGCACAAGGTCATCGTTATCTCATTGACCGTGCAGGCGGAATCCAAATTTGGGAAGGTCAGCAAATACCAACAGGAGCCAGAATAGGTAGCGTAGGCATGACCGGACGTACTACCGGGCCACACCTCCATTGGGGGTTGAAATATGCCAATAACTATGTAGATCCTGCACTAGTTCTTCGAGAAATGTTTTCCCAGCAGCAAATTGCTAGAGGCAACTCAACAGTTAATTATCAACAGTCACAAGTCATCATTCAAGAGTCAAAATACACTACTGATTCTGGCTATTAGTTATTGAGAACTCCAAAAAAACAACTGTTTGAAGTTGATGACTGATGACTGTTGACTGATGACTGATGACTTTTGATTGAGCTAAAACACATTTAGTTTGCATAACTAAATTTCATTCAACTCTTCTGGGGTGGGCAGGCAAGATGACCACCATATGCAACTTAAATGTAGAACAGCTTATCAACCGTCAACGGTCAATAACAAACAATTAAATGGAATACATTTTATTTGTCAGTCCCTAAACCTAAAACAGTTATCAGTCATCAGTCATCAGCCATCAGTCATCAGTTATCACTAATTTAATAAGACACAGGCACTATTTCCTCTGCTATGTACGTATCTTTCACCTGAGTATGTTCCGCAACAATTTTGCGGAATAGTTCACCATCAATTGTCTCTTCATCTGCTAACAAATCCACCAAACGCTCTAAGGCGATGCGGTTTTCTTGTAACAGTTCTTTTGCTTTGATGTAGCAATTATTAATAATTTCGCGCACTTGCGAATCTATCTTGGCAGCAATTTCCTCAGAGTATTCTGATTTATTCATCCAGTCACGCCCTAAAAATACCTCTCCACTTTGATTTTCAAGGGAGAGTGGCCCTAATTCAGACATTCCAAATCGTGTCACCATCTGCCGTGCCATTCCTGTCACCTGTTGCAAGTCATTACCTGCACCTGTGGTTACTTCCGGCTTACCAAAAACAATTTCCTCGGCAGCACGACCCCCTAAAGTGGCAGTAATTCGCGCTTTGAGTTGGGAGCGAGAAATTAATCCTTGTTCTTCGTTAGGAGTAAACCAAGTTAATCCTAACGCTTGTCCCCGTGGGATGAGTGTGACTTTCTGTACAGGGTCATGGTCTTTGAGTAAAGTGCCTATTAAGGCGTGTCCAACTTCATGGTAGGCAATTAAGCGCTTGCTCTTGCTGTCTACCAAGGCTGTACCTTCCATCCCTGCTACCACTCGATCCACGGCATCATCAATTTCTAGAATGGTGATAGCTTCTTTACGTCTTCTGGCGGTGAGAATAGCAGCTTCATTGAGTAAGTTGGCTAAATCTGCACCAGTGAATCCAGGTGTGCGGCGAGCGATCGCATCTAATGATACGCTAGGGTCAATTTTCTTATTCCGCGCATGGACTTTTAAAATTTCCAATCGTCCTTTGAGATCCGGTGCATCCACAATCACTTGTCTATCAAAACGTCCAGGACGCAATAAAGCCGCATCAAGGACATCTGGACGGTTGGTAGCAGCAATAATAATGATGCCTGTGTTCCCTTCAAAACCGTCCATTTCGGTAAGCAGCTGGTTAAGGGTTTGCTCTCTCTCGTCGTTACCGCCACCGATACCGGCACCGCGTTGTCTTCCTACGGCGTCGATTTCATCAATAAATATTAAGCAAGGGGCATTATCTTTAGCTTTCTTAAACAAATCCCGGACGCGGGATGCACCCACACCCACGAACATTTCTACAAATTCCGAACCGGAAATACTAAAGAATGGGACACCAGCTTCCCCTGCGATCGCTTTTGCTAATAAAGTTTTACCAGTCCCAGGTGGGCCAATTAACAATACTCCTTTGGGAATACGTGCGCCTACAGCAGTAAATCTTTCTGGCTGTTTGAGGAAAGTAACGACTTCTTGCAGTTCTTCTTTTGCTTCTTCAATACCTGCTACATCGTCAAATTTCACACCTGTTTTTGCTTCCATTTGAAAGCGAGCTCTAGATTTGCCAAAGTTCATTGCTTGATTAGAAGCATTGGTAGAGCGACGGAGGAACAACAGCATTAAAGCTACCAATGGCAAAATCCACATCAGGTTGATTAAAAGCCCAACAGCAGCTCTACTATTAGCAGAGGAAATCTCACCAAAATCAACATTTTTGGCTTTGAGTTTGTTAATCAATTCTGTGTTTTGATTTAAAAGCCTTACTTGTAGCGGTGGCGTATCTGGCTTTTGTCCCCTAAGATACACTTTTGCTACTTGTTCGGTTTCGTCTAACTCTACTCTTTTAACTTCCCCTTTTTCAGTTTTTTGGATCAACTCACCATAAGTTAGAGAGTTGCGCTCTGTTTTTTGCTGCGCTAAGACAGGAGTACCTCCAAAAACACCAGGTAATAGCATCAAACTAGCTGCTAGTACACCAGTCCAAGCCATGCGCTTTGCTGTAGCTCCATACTGTAAAACCTTTCTCGTGGGACTTTCGCCCTTATCATTCCCATTAGTTAGTTGTTCTTGAGGTGAAGAGTGGGAACTTGTCCCTAGATTTTGCTGTTTTATCAATGCTTGTTTTGCCAAATTTTTCATAATAATTACCCTTTGTCTGATGGCATCAGCTGAGCGCTGGTTTTATGCCTATTCTTCTAGCCAAAATCCCAATAACTGGAAATCACTGTTTTCTAATCTAGTCTAACTTCTACACAAAATGATCCCCCAGTCGTTCTTGCTATCCTCATCAAGGAATGCATAACTTGATCTGTGTTCAAATTCCACATTCTTTGATTAAGACTGTCAGTAGTCAGTAGTCAGTGGTGAATAAAAATTAACAACTGACAAATGACAAATAACACCTCACTTGGATTGTCATTTGACTCTGAGAAGATAAATCGCTATGATAAACATAGTCATAATGACTTCGACTTTCAAAAACTCAAGTATAGCAGCTAATTATCTAGTTGATGGGCAAATTGTGAATTATGGTAAAAATTATCGGCATTGGTGGTAGTTTAAGAACCAACTCCTATACCCAGCTGGCATTACAAGTAGCAGTGCAACGGGTAGAAGCTTTAGGAGCAGAAGTAGAAATCCTGGATTTACGACAGTTGCAGTTACCATTTTGTGATGGTGCAAAAGAGTATCTAGAATACTCAGATGTTCAGCGTTTACGCGATACAGTTCGCAACGCTGATGGCTTAATTTTGGCAACACCTGAATATCATGGTGGTGTCAGTGGTGTTCTGAAAAATGCTTTGGATTTGATGAGTTTTGACGAACTGTCCGGTAAAGTCACTGGGCTAATTAGCGTGTTAGGAGGTCAATCTAATAGTAATGCTCTCAATGACCTTCGTCTAATTGTCCGGTGGGTTCATGGTTGGGTAATTCCCGAACAAATTGCTATTGGACAAGCTTGGAGTGCTTTCAGTCCTGAAGGGAAGCTAGTAGATGAGAAACTTTCCCAAAGATTTGATCAGTTTGCTCAAAGTTTAGTTGACAACACACGCAAACTGCGAGGAGTTAATTAGGGAGTAGGGAGTAGGGAGTAGGGAATAGGGAATAGGGAATAGGGAATAGGGAGAGTTTTATTTCTATTAACCCTACTGCCCACTCACTACTCACCACTCCCCTCAATGGTGGTGGTGATGATGATGCCCAGCTAATTGCGGATTAATTGTGGCTCCTTGCTCGTTTTTCAGCTCAGCAATATGAGCATTTGCCCACTGGGCCGCCATCGCTAAAAACTCTGGATGGTCATTGACACAAGCCATTTGCACGTAGTCTACATCAGGATGCTTCTTCTCTAAAGCATGGATGATGTGATGTACGTCCAATAAGGTTTCGTGGTTTTCTGTTGCGAAACCAATTGGCATAAACAGCACAACTTTTGCACCCAATTGAATCAGGTTATTAGCAGCTTGTTCTGCATTTGGTAGTGTCCATTCAATTAAAGGTGTGTCGTGGTTCAGCCAACCCACTGAAATTAAAGGATAGCGATTAATCAATTTATCGCGTACCAAATCGTACAGTGCTTGACTTTCGGTAATCCCAGAGGTAAAACCTTTAGCTTTGTGGGGACAACCGTGATTCATTAACACAATGCCGATTTGAGAAGGTAAGTAAGCTGCTGCTAAGTCAGCGTTAATTTTCTCCTCAACCAGATGAGCCATCAAATCGATGTAGGCTGGTTCATTGTAAAAAGAGGGAATGTAACGTAGTCCTCTTACCCAATGTTCCTCACCATTAGCTATTTCGGCTAAAGCGTTGTTGACTTGCTCGATCGCAATTCCGCTAGTAAATATAGAATCAACAACCAGCAATGGGTAAATTAGCAGTTTCTCAAAGCCAAGGCTTTGGATTTCTGCCAAAACCTGTTTAGGTAAAAAGGGAGCGCAAAAGTTAAAAGCTTTAAAAACTTGAACACTATCACCCCACTTTGCTTGCAACTCTTTTTCAATACCAGCGCGTTGCTTTTCAAAGATAGCGTTGTGTGGGGAGATAAAATCGTGGTGTTGGTGTCCCCATTCGTGGCGGTCAAATAATGCTAATAACCTAGCTAAGGGTGGATAAATCCAAGTTGGGACTGGTGCAAATTTTGCTGTCAGTAGATTTAAAGCTTGTTCGTTATAATTAGCGAAATCTTCGTAGCTTTCGACTTCGCCGTAGCCCATGAGCAATACAGCTACACGGTCTTGACCTGATAGATGCTCGTGGGTGGCGTGCAGTTTTTCCGGCGTGGCTACCACAATAAATTCCTCAATATAACCTGAGTGGAGAGCAAAACGAGCTAGGGAATAACTTGACTCTTTCCCTTACTCGTAATCTATTATCCCATCCGGGGGGATAGGATAACTATAAAAGTAACAACAATATACCAAAAGGCTGACTACGGTTATTACTACATACCGAGTAGTGAAAAAGAGTTTGTTCAGTATCCTTATTGAATTGGGGATTAGGGAATGGGGAATGGGGAATGGGAAGAAGGGGAGCAGGGGTGCAAGGGTGCAGGGGAGAAATAATTAATAACAATTCTCAATTCCCAATGCCCAATTCCCAATGCCCCATGCCCAATTCCCAATGCCCCATGCCCAATTCCCAATGCCCTATGCCCCATGCCCAATTCCCAATTCCCAATTCCCAACCAATGAGTGTAATCATCTGCCCTGGAATTCATGAGCCAGCTTTAACAGAAAGTTTCATATCAGGGTGGAGTTCAGTTGATGAAAAAACAGTGGATATTCTAGTGTTTCCTGCTGAAGGATTATTGGCTTTATCATCACTTCATATTTTCCAGTTTTTACGCGATCGCTTGGGCAATCACCTAGAAACACCAATTATCATCATTAGCTTTAGTGCTGGTGTAGTGGGGGCGATAACTGCGGCTTGGCAGTGGCAGCTATTAGGTGGTCAGATTAAAGCTTTTATTGCTATAGATGGATGGGGAGTGCCGTTATTGGGTAACTTTCCCATTCATCGCATGAGCCATGATTATTTTACTCATTGGAGTTCAGGGTTACTGGGTAAGGGGGATAATAACTTTTACGCAGAACCATCAGTTGACCATTTAACCATGTGGCGATCGCCCCAAACAGTTCAGGGCTGGTGGGTAGATCCATCCGTTGAGGCTTCTTCTAAGCAAGTTCGCCTCACAGCAGCTGAATTTTTACATTCACTGGTGAAACGCTATGAGGAAAAATAGTCCGGAAAACCGAATATGTCAGCAGGAGTGAGAAATAGGGGGGTTTTTACTGTGGGGTCATGAGGTAATGAGTGATAGGGTGAGATTTTCCCTACCTACTCATACCAAAATTGGAATAGTTAATATTATTTGAGATTCCTGTGACAGCCTTGTTGTCAAGACTGTTAATCCAAAATCCCGAATTTGTATCACTTACTTCCTCCCTTTGCCCTTTGATTTCCATCTACCTTAGTCACTATTCTTAAACACCTAATGTTTCCAACTGAACCTGCTGCTGTCAATAATGGGTTTGGCGCACTGCTAAAAAACCGTGGTTTCATACTCCTGTGGATTGGGCAATTAGTCTCCCAGTTAGCAGATAAGGTTTTCTTTTTGATGCTGGTTGATCTAGTAGTAGACAAAAACAGTAGCTACTTACCTCCTTTGGGAGTAGCAAAAGAATCGATGTACTCCATATTGATGGTGGCGTTTACTATACCAGCGGTTTTATTTGGTTCAGCAGGGGGTGTATTTGTTGATCGCCTGCCGAAAAAGCTGATTATGGTAGGGTCTGATATCTTACGCGGACTATTGACTATAGGACTTGCTTTTTTACCGAGAGATTTTTATATACTTTTTTTAATCACCTTTGGGGTTTCCAGCGTTACCCAATTTTTTGCCCCAGCCGAACAAGCTGCAATTCCTTTACTGGTGCGGCGAGAAAATTTAATAGCAGCCAATGCACTGTTTACTAGCACGATGATGAGTGCTTTAATTGTCGGTTTTTTATTAGGAGACCCACTGCTGAGTTTGGCTGAAACTGGTATGGCTAAAGAATATGGTCGAGAGTTAGTAGTGGCGTTACTATACATGTTGTCGGCTGTAATGATGCTACCTATTCACTTTCGCGACAAAAAATCGCCTAGCGAAGTTTTAAGCGATCGCATTGACCTTTGGGCTGACTTTAAAGAAGGTTTACGCTATCTTAAGAAAAACCGTCTGGTGTTAAATGCAATGTTGCAAATTACAGTTTTATACTGTGTATTTGCAGCTTTGATGGTACTTGCGCTGCCCTTAGCAGAAAAGTTTGGTTTACAAGGAAAACAATCTGGACGCTTCATAGCCGCAGTGGGAATCGGTATAGTTATAGGTGCAGGTATTTTGGGTCATTGGGCTGACAAAACACATCACAAACCCTTGCCTCTGATGGGCTTTTTGGGTATGGCGTTGATTTTGGCTTTAGTTCCCTTTACCAATACCCAAGTAATAGCACTCGGCTTTTGTATTTTACTAGGTGTAAGTGGTTCCCTCATTGGTGTACCCATGCAAACTCTCATCCAACAGCAGACTCCACTGATTATGCATGGTAAAGTCTTTGGCTTTCAAAATCATGCTGTAAACATAGCCCTTTCCGCACCACTAGCCATTACAGGCTGGTTAAATCAAGAGTTTGGCTTACGAACTGTACTGATAGCTATGAGCTTGATAGTTGCAATTGTTGGTGTTTGGGCTTGGCAAAATACCCGTAGAGTCTTGCAAGACGTAATTTAATTAGGGAACTCCAAGAAATAAATTATTCTGGTTGAAGTTGATAGCTGATGACTGATGGCTGCAAACAGTGGGATATTTTTGATTTGTAAGTCTCTAATTATAGGAATTACATGCAGGAGGGAGATTCTGACCAATTTTGATTGAAGACTGCACTTATAGCGGGGGTATGAAACCCAGCAATTACAAATTAAGAATTAGATAATCAGAATTAGATTGAACTTTTACATTAAAATGAAGTATTAACTACAGACTTTAAGCGTTAACTTAGCTATTATCTGAGGTTTGACTGTGACCGTGCGCTTGCCTTCCTCTATCAGTATCCCACAAACCGAGAATCATAATGGCACTGGCGACAACTCTGGCAACCAGAGCAACGCCGTGCTTGCCCAGTCTGCTACTTCTGTGCCAGTTGCCACACCGAAGCGTGCAACTGGTGGTTTTGCTCTGCTAGACAGTCTTATGCGCCACGGGGTCGAATATATTTTTGGTTATCCTGGCGGGGCAATTCTACCTATTTACGATGACCTATACAAGGTGGAAGCAACTGGAGCAATTAAGCATATCTTGGTGAGGCACGAACAAGGTGCAGCCCACGCCGCTGATGGTTACGCCCGCGCCACAGGAAAGGTAGGAGTATGCTTTGGTACTTCTGGCCCTGGGGCAACTAATTTGGTGACAGGCATCGCTACAGCCTACATGGATTCGATTCCAATGATTATAGTCACCGGACAAGTACCTCGGAAAATGATTGGTACAGATGCGTTCCAAGAAACCGATATCTATGGAATTACGCTACCGATAGTCAAGCATTCCTATGTAGTGCGCGATCCGGCTGACATGGCCCGGATTGTTGCTGAAGCGTTCCACATCGCTAGTACTGGGCGTCCAGGGCCAGTTTTGATCGATGTTCCCAAAGATGTGGCATTTGAAGAATTTGATTACACACCTGTAGAACCAGGTGCAGTCAAGTTACATGGATATCGCCCCACAGTTAAGGGAAATCCCCGGCAAATTAACGCAGCCATCAAGTTAATCCGGGAAAGCCGCCGTCCATTGCTGTATGTGGGTGGAGGTGCGATCGCTTCTAATGCCCACCAAGAAGTCAAAGAACTGGCAGAATTATTCAATATCCCCGTCACCACAACGTTGATGGGTATCGGTGCTTTTGATGAACATCATCCCCTGTCATTGGGAATGTTAGGAATGCATGGCACCGCCTACGCTAACTTTGCCGTTACCGATTGTGACTTGCTGATTTGCGTCGGCGCCAGATTCGACGATCGCGTCACTGGCAAATTAGACGAATTCGCCTCCCACGCTAAAGTCATTCACATCGACATCGACCCCGCTGAAGTTGGTAAAAACCGCGTTCCCGAAGTTCCCATCGTCGGTGATGTGCGGCATGTATTAGTTGACTTGTTGCGTCGCTGCAAGCAATTAGGCATCAAGGATACACCTAAACAAACCCAAGAGTGGTTGAATTTAGTTAACCGCTGGCGAGAAGAATATCCATTGGTGGTGCCTCAGCATCCTGACAGCATCTCGCCCCAAGAAGTAATTGTAGAAGTCGGTAGCCAAGCACCCCACGCTTTCTACACCACAGATGTCGGACAACATCAAATGTGGTCTGCACAGTTCCTCAAGAACGGGCCAAGGCGCTGGATTTCTAGTGCAGGTTTGGGAACAATGGGTTTTGGTTTACCTGCGGCTATGGGTGCAAAAGTGGCATTTCCTGATGAAGAAGTTATCTGTATCAGCGGTGATGCCAGCTTCCAAATGTGTTTGCAAGAACTAGGGACAATAGCACAGTATGGTATTAATGTCAAGACTGTGATTATTAATAACGGTTGGCAGGGGATGGTACGCCAGTGGCAGCAAGCTTTCCACGGTGAGCGCTACTCATGCTCGAATATGGAAGTAGGAATGCCAGACATTGAGTTATTGGCAAAAGCCTATGGAATTAAGGGCATGGTAATTAGCGATCGCACCCAGTTAAAAGATGGGATCGCCGAAATGCTGGCACATCAAGGCCCGGTAATTGTGGATGTGCGCGTCACCAGAGACGAAAACTGCTATCCAATGGTAGCCCCTGGCAAAAATAACGCTCAAATGGTCGGCTTACCCAAGCAACCGCCAAAAACCGCCACAGAACCAGTGTATTGCAGCCATTGTGGTACAAGCAATCAACCCAGCCATAACTTCTGTTCGGAATGTGGCACGAAGTTGTAAGTATGATTACTAAGGAAGCGGAAGGGGAAGGGGAAGGGGAAGGAAAAGACTAAGGGGAAGGGGAAAGGTAATTTATCCCTTTTCCCTTTTCACACTATTTAAATGCAGAGGAGTATATCCTCTGCATTTTTGTATCAAAAATTTATACCAAAAGTACTAAGGTTTGAGAATTTACGGATTTTTTTGGGAAAGCTAAACCATAAGAAGCAGTGGAAACCGTAACAGATTGCTTCTTAAACCATAAAAATACTTTTGCAGGATAATTATGTCTCAACGCAAGTTGCCCAAAGGCCGTAGTAGCAGTTCAGTTGCTTTAGAACCAGAAGTTGCGATCGCCATCATTGGACTGTTTTCCGCTGCTGCTGATGGGGAAGGTATTTCTTCTGTTGAAGAATATGCTTTGAGTGAATTTCTCGGTCGGGTTGGTTTATTTGAAGATTACTCCGACGAAGACTTTGAAGAGTTGACAGAAAAAGTAGTCAGCTTGATTGAAGAAGAAGAACCAGAAAATTTAATTGCCCAGGCGATCGAATCTTTACCGAATCGGGCTTATCGAGAAGCTGCATACATCACCGCTATCTTAGTAGTAGGGATTGATGAAGAAGTACCCGAAGATGAACAGGATTATATCTCAGAACTTCAAGAAAGCTTGAATATTTCAAATGAACGAGCGCAAGAACTCATAGACGGAGTGTTTGGAGAAGAGGAGGAAGAAGAAGAGGAAGAGGAAGAAGAATAATTTGTAATTAATAAATTCAGATTCAATTTAGGTTTCCAAGAAAATTAGAGACGCGCTATTGCGCGTCTCCACTAATTAGAAATTGGTACATTTTTAAACGCAGCTGTATCTGGCACATAAATGTCCAGAGAATCCACACCTTGGGGAACTCTTACCCAAACATAGGCATCAGCCGAAGCTTTAGGACGTAGCTGTGCCAAAGAAACGCTTCCTGTTGAACGGTCTAGGGCAACACCTTTGTAGGTAACGCTGGTATCAGGATTACGGGCTGTTGTACTAGCAACCGATATAATATCACCACCACCAACTCCTTCTGTGGCAAGGCGACGGATACGCATTTGCACATTCACCACATCACGGTTGGCGGTTTCTGGATCTTTAATTCGCTTTGCTGCAAGTAATTCCACTTCTGCCTTATTGCCAAAAGCAGGCTGGACAAATTGACCAGGCTGAATAGTTGAAGTAGTGGGAACTTGTGTACTTGCCGATAATGGTGATGCTGTGGGTTGTGGCGCAGTAGAGGCTGTCGCTATTGCACTTGGTACTTGTGCAGGAACAGTATTACTCGCCGTTTTAGTGTTTAATGTTTGCCGCAGCGTGAAAAGTTCGTAAGCTGTATAGCCGCTACAAGCTAAAGCCAAAGTAGAAAGTAATACAGCCACACCAGAAAGGAATGTACTCACACCTTTACCTCGATTCCGTATTTCTGTATATGCAGGTTGGTTAACCTGGCGATTTTGAAATGCCATAATTGATTTTTAATTAACCAGTGTGTATTAAATATGTCAGCATTTCTCATATACTAATCACTAAGGCATAGTAGCCTGCTTCTCTCTGTGGAAAGAAGTTTAAAGCAACGGTGATAAGACCTATCTTAAGGATGAGGAATATCGGTGAGACTTAAAGCATTCAGTAAATCATTAAGTTTTTTGCTCCTACTTTTGAGTAGCCAGACAGCATTTAGTAATAAACTTGCTCAAGCACAAACACAAGTCTCACCAACAACCACCACAAAATTAATTTGCCCTGCCCAACTGGGGACATCTATAGATACTGTAATTAATCGTCCTATATTCAGTCGGGTACGCTGGGGGATTTTAGTACAACCTTTATCATCTGGGCAAACTCTTTACGCACGAGAAGCTCAAAAATACTTTACTCCGGCTTCTAATGCCAAACTTTTAACAACAGCAGCAGCATTACAACAATTGGGTGCAAATTTTCGGATTCGCACCTCTATTTATCAAGATGCTAATGGTATATTGCGTGTAGTTGGGAGGGGTGATCCTAGTTTCAATGATACTCAATTGCAAGCATTAGCTAAACAGTTGCAACAAAAAGGTATTACCCAAATTAAACGTTTGATTGCTGATGATAGTTATATTCAAGGGGATATTATAAATCCCACTTGGGAATGGGAAGATGTGCAATCAGACTATGGCGCACCAGTTAATAGTTTTATTCTTAATGAAAATGTTTTTAGCTTAAAATTTGTACCACAAGCTGTAGGTAAAATTTCACAAATAATGTGGGATGATGGTAACGAAGCTCAACGTTGGCTGACAATTAATCAATCAATTACAGTTGCTGAAAACCAACCAAGCTACATTAATGTCACCCGTGATTTAACAGGAAGAGTATTACGAATACAAGGACAAGTAGCAGCAAATTCCCAACCATATTTAGTGAATTTACCTGTGGTTGATCCTAGTAATTACTTTTTGCGGCGTTTCCGCACTGCATTAGCCACAGAAAAAATTAGTTTAGGACAGACGTTGGTATTTACTGGTGGTACAAATCAACAAGAATTAGCTGCTGTAGAATCGCCACCTTTGTCTGAATTATTGATGGAAACTAATCAAAATAGTAATAATCTTTATGCTGAGGCATTACTGAGGGCATTAGCTTTTCAACAACCTAGAGTTCAAAATAAGAGTACTGTTGATATTGGCTTGGAAGCGCTAAAAGCAAGTTTGACTAAATTAGGAGTTAATTCAGCAAATTATGTTTTAGTGGATGGTTCAGGATTATCACGTCGTGATTTAGTAACTCCAGAGGCTTTTGTACAAACTTTACGCTTAATGGCAAAAACACCAGCAGCATCAGTGTATCGCGCGTCTTTACCTGTAGCAGGCAAAAGTGGTACTTTAATAAGTCGCTTTCGTGGTACGCCTGCTGAAGGAATTGTACAAGCAAAAACAGGCACGTTGACGGGTGTTGTTTCTCTATCTGGCTATGTGAATGCGCCTAAATATGAGCCGTTGGTTTTTAGTATTATTGTCAATCAATCTGAACAACCTGCAAGTGTGATCCGGCAAGCGATGGATGAAATTGTTGTATTTTTAGCGCAGTTACAGCGTTGTTGAGACTGGTTTTTACCCCTCCCTAACCCTCCCCTTGTAAAGGGGAGGGAACTTAATTTCTTGATTTCCCCCCTTGGAAAGGGGGGATTAAGGGGGGTAATTATACCTAGGGACTAGGGACACTTCGACAAGCTCAGTCCATCGCTGGTGACTGGGTGAAAAGTCTTTTTGTGTCTAGGTTTTATCATCTGTTGATGTCCTACACTACTGGCGACAGCTATATTAAGCGCATTGTTACAGAGAATTAGTATGAGTAGCGGTTTAGTAAACAACTAGGCCGCTACTTATGCCAATTGGCTTCATTTTGGATCTCAAACAATTTTTAGCTAGGAAGTCTAGTAGTAGCCATCTACATCATTTAAAGCTGGCTTGGCAGTTTCCGAGGCCACCAATCCAGCAATTCACAAAACCTACAGGTAAATATAATGCAAAAACCTCAAAACTCTCACTATAGATCAACTGCTTTCATCATCGTTGGTGGTTTAGTTGCTCTAGCATCACTCTGGGTTATTGGTTCGTCTAACTGCGGATCATTGAACCTTAAACTTTCACTTTCACTTGACGTTCAACTAAAGAAGGGGGTTTGTACACTACCAGACAAATAACTGATGAAAAAGCGATCGCACCCCCAAACTGCGATCACCTTCAATGTCCTAGTTTGTGGAGGTGACTTAGAAAATGGCTTCCTTTATATTCTTAGCTACAGCTAGAGAGGCAAAAGCTATCTAGCGGAATCCGCCAGATATAAGGGTAACAAGTTGCAAAGAAGTGCAGAGAGGTTAATGAATATTGCCACCAAATGTTGCACGCGTGAGACATTTATTTTCCTGCTGCGATCGCAGATAATCACCTACTTTTTTGAGTTACTGCAATATCAGCATTGTCAGCCTGAAGCCCGTTGGTTTCGACTTTGGCGAAGGTTATGTAGTCAATCTTATTGGCTGGAACATCTCTATATTAGAGATTTTTGGGTTAGGACTTTGCTTTTGGATAATCTCTTGATAGTCCTTATAGGAAAAAATGATGAAAACTGTTATCAGTTTATTAGCGAAGGTAGATGTAAAAATATATTATACTGGAGCTGGTGTATTAGTATTACTACAAGTAGTACTACCAGTAGTAGTAAAACTCTATGCTCCTCAAGCTGCTGAGAATGCAAAGCAGCCTGAACAATCTACCCAAGTTCAACTACGCCCTTTTGGTCGCATAGGGTATGAACAGTTGAGAATAGGAATGTCTTTAACGGATGTGCGGGCAATCTTAGGCCCAGGTGTTGAGATTAGCCGCTCTCCAACAATGGCAACCTTTGTATGGGAAAATCCCGATGGCTCTAAAATCACCGCTACTTTTGAAAGTGACAAACTCAAGAGTAAAGCACAGTCAGAATTGAAGTAAGGAACTGGAGTAGGTGATCGCGTATGACTTGGTAATTATACCATCACATCGTTGATTGCCTCTTCGTCCAAAGTTGCTGCAAAAGGCTCTGCTTATACTGAAAGTAGACTTTATGCGGATAATTTTGGTTTGGGGATGTAGAGTAATAAATTCAATGGCGTTGAGACAAATTTGTCCCATCAAGTTAAGCCTTACCTAATTTAGGCTTGCAACAATTTGTATTGGTACAGCTTGTAATTTCTCTATACTGCTTCTAAGCTTAACGCTCTTTAAGTTCAAGCTTCACACCTTCGATAACATTAATTTGGCACAACGACAAATCAAAAGTCACTGTACAATTATTGTCCTTTAATTGAGGCTTTAATTTCTTCCCAAGTTAATACGTCGTCAGGATTAGCATCATAATCAGAAATTCGTCGATCAAGTTCCTGCTGTTGCGCTTCTGTAAGCTCTGGATTAACTTGCTCTGATGCAATACTATCTACAATGACTTGCACAATACGAATTCGAACTGCAACGCTTGAGGATGTAATTTCCTTCAAAGTCGCTGTAATGTCCATGCAACTAGCATGTATTGAAACACAGGTGTCGGTGTACATCTTAAATATAGCGAACTGGATTTTGTGAATCAAACTTGACTTGGCAATTCAAAATACAGCCATCTAAAAATTTTGACATCAGCCTGCCATAATTCCTTCTCCAACTAGCTTCTCGGTCAAAGATCCCCTCAATCATAAAATAAAAACTGAAGTATCAGATGATTCATAGTAAAACTCAACGCTTTTTTTATAAAAAATAAATACTTCTAAACCTTTGCAGTAAAAGCATTATAGACACTGCATTACTCAAAAGCATAGACAATTGTACCTCTTTAGTTAGAGCCTAAAATACTGAGTAACAGATACTTTAAGTAAAGAGAAACACGCGATCGCGTTACAGAAAGCGACTGCGGCAGAGAAACACAGAGAAAAATTCATCTGTGTTTATTTGCGTTTCTGTGCGATTAGACGAAAAGGTGAGAACTTATATTTTGCCTGGAAGTCAATAATGCAAAATCATCTTTAGGAGTTAACATGTCTGAATTGATCCAAGCAATCTTAGATAGTGAAGAAAAAAGTGATTTGCGTTCATTTGCCAGTGAATTACGCCAGCAAGAACAAAAGTACTTGTTGCGTAACGAGATACTGAATGTATTTAGTGAATATTGTGCTAAGTCCCAGAAGCCAGAAAATTTTTACGCTTCTTCTCAGTTGGGCAAACTAATTTACTACACTCAAGAAATTATTCAAGAAGACTCAAACCTTTGTTTCATCATCCGTCCCAAAATTGCTAGTCAAGAAGTTTATCGACTGACGGCAGACCTGACTTTTGAACCTATGACGGTACAGGAATTGCTAGATCTACGCGATCGCTTGGTGAACAAATTCCATCCCAATGAAGGTGATCTGTTAGAATTAGACTTCGGCCCGTTCTATGACTACACGCCAGTCATCCGCGACCCCAAAAATATTGGTAAGGGTGTACAGTTTCTCAACCGCTATCTATCCAGCAAAATCTTTCAAGACTCCAAACAATTGCTAGATAGCTTGTTAAATTTCTTACGCCTGCACCAATACAACGGCATCCAACTGTTACTCAACGATCGCATTAAAACACAACAGCAACTTTCCGAACAAGTTAAAAAAGCTATAGCATTTGTAAGTGGACGCCCCAGTGATGAACCCTGCGATGAATTCCGCTTTCAATTGCAAGCGATGGGTTTTGAACCAGGTTGGGGAAACACAGCCCAGCGAGTCCAAGAAACTCTTAATGTTTTAGATGAATTAATTGATTCTCCCGACCCTCAGACTCTAGAAGCCTTCATCTCTCGCGTGCCGATGATTTTTAGAATCGTCCTAGTATCAGCCCACGGTTGGTTTGGGCAAGAGGGAGTTTTGGGGCGTCCTGATACTGGCGGTCAGGTGGTTTACGTCCTTGACCAAGCGAAGAATTTAGAAAAGCAACTGCAAGAAGATGCCCAGTTAGCTGGTTTAGAAAAACTGAATGTCCAGCCAAAGGTAATTATTCTCACCCGCTTGATTCCTAATAGCGATGGTACTCTTTGTAATCAACGTTTAGAAAAAGTCCACGGCACCGAAAATGCTTGGATTTTGCGAGTACCTTTACGCGATTTCAATCCCAACATGACTCAAAACTGGATTTCCCGGTTTGAGTTTTGGCCTTATTTAGAAACCTTTGCACTTGACTCAGAAAGAGAACTGATAGCAGAATTTCATGGTAGACCAGACTTAATTGTTGGTAACTACACCGATGGTAATTTAGTGGCGTTTCTGTTAGCACGGCGGATGAAAGTTACTCAGTGCAACATTGCCCATGCTTTGGAAAAATCCAAATATTTATTCAGTAACCTCTACTGGCAAGATTTGGAAGAAAAATATCACTTTTCCTTGCAATTCACTGCTGATTTGATTGCCATGAATGCTGCTAATTTTATCATTAGCAGCACTTACCAAGAAATTGTCGGCACACCGGATAGTGTGGGACAATATGAGTCCTACAAGTGCTTCACAATGCCAGAGTTATATCATGTAACCAATGGTATTGAACTATTTAGCCCCAAGTTTAATGTTGTACCGCCTGGAGTTAACGAAAACTCTTATTTTCCCTACACCCGGACTCAAGACCGAGTAGAAAGCGATCGCGATCGTATTTCCGAAATGCTTTTTACTCTGGAAGACTCTTCCCAAATCTTTGGCAAACTCGACGATCCCAACAAACGACCTATCTTTTCAATGGCGCGTCTTGACCGGATTAAAAACCTCACAGGTTTAGCTGAATGCTTTGGTCAAAGTAAAGAATTGCAAGAGCATTGTAACTTAATTTTAGTAGCGGGTAAGTTACGTGTAGAAGAATCAGGCGATAATGAAGAACGTGATGAAATTGTCAAACTTTACCACATCATTGACGAGTACAATCTTCATGGAAAAATTCGCTGGCTGGGTGTACGCCTGTCAAAAACTGATTCTGGTGAAATTTACCGAGTAATTGCCGACCACAAAGGAATCTTTGTCCAACCAGCTTTATTTGAAGCTTTTGGTTTGACAATTTTAGAGGCAATGATTTCAGGATTACCAACTTTTGCTACACAATTCGGTGGCCCATTAGAAATTATTCAAGATAAGGTTAACGGCTTTTACATTAACCCGACTCATTTAGAAGAAACTGCGACAAAAATTCTGGAATTCGTCAGTAAGTGTGAACAAAATCCCAATTATTGGGATACAATTTCCCAAAAAGCAATTGACCGAGTTTACAGCACATACACCTGGAAAATTCACACTAATAAGCTGTTATCATTAGCGCGGATTTACGGCTTTTGGAACTTTACCTCAAAAGAAAACCGAGAAGATTTGTTGCGTTACATTGAAGCTTTGTTCTATTTAATTTATAAACCAAGAGCGCAACAACTTTTAGAACAACATAAATATCGATAGTTAGTTATTAGTCAGTGGTCAGTAGTCAGTGGTAACTAATAACCAACAACTGACCTTCGGGTGACCCTCGCAAGCTCGCTAGCGCTCTTGAAATCGGCAGTTACTCATGGAGGAGACCCCCTTTGAGCGACTGCCTCACAACTGACAACTGACAACTGACAACTAACTATTTTGTCAAAAAGTACCAAGTGTTCTGGCCTACTACACCATCCACGATTAAATTGTGCTGGTTTTGAAAGGCTTTAACAGCACTCTCTGTCAATGCCCCAAAAACTCCATCAACTCGAATGGCATAGCCATTAGCTACTAATAATCGTTGCAACACTCTCACAGCAAGACCTGAACTATTAAAACGTAAATTTGGCAGATTTGTGCTGTTTACTCTTTGAGATTTGGCAGCAAAGTTTTCTTCACTAATTTCTTGGGCTATGAACCGTTTGTTTTCAGAAAAATTTACTTGATGAGGTTTTTTAACAACATTTTCTTCACGGCTTTGTTTTGCAATCAAGCGTTGTTCATCAGAAAACTTCAACCTGACAGCTTGGAAATGCTTGAACTCAGCCAAGCTGTATAAATCTTTAGCAATAAACTTCTCTGTTTTATTCATCAGAGTGTTTCGATACTCAGGCTTAGGTTCTAATGGAGTGGCTGGAAAACTCTCATTTAGCCGTGCAAATTCAGGTGGCGTGATTTTTGCAGATGAAACTACCTGATATAATTGATTTCGTGTTAACTTTTGCACGCCATTGTCTAGCTGAATTACTGGTTGCTTGGGTAAATGAAACGGAAATGGCTGTTTTGTTATTAACACACCCGTCATCAGCAGGACAATATCGTTCATTGTATTTGATATTACTAAAACCCATATTTCCTTTGACAGAGAAATTTTTTTGATTCCGGAATGGTGTGTGCTTACAAGTTAAGAAACTGCCACAACATATGGCAATCACAAGTGATTGCTAAAGGTGGACAATTTCCTCTCTATTTACCCTGCTTAAGCTGTTAACACTAATAAACTCTAGTTAAATAAAAATTTATTCTACCCTAAGCAGTATATCTATAGATGTAGATGTGATATCATGTCCACTTAAACACTTATGCTACCTGTGGAGGTCGGGAATTGGGAATTGGATTTTACTATTAGTCATCACATCTGGCCCATTACCCATCCCCATTACCTATTACCTATTACCAGGCAAACCGACTATATCGTAAGTAATTAGCCGAACTTGATGTGATTTATATCAGTCATCAGTTAACCAAAACAAAAGCGATCGCAGTCGGTTAAACTCAAAAGCGATCGCTCGTGCAATAAAATATCGATGGTAGCGCAAGACTTTGCGCCCCCTACCCAATACCAGGGGTAACTGGTTGGAAGTAAAAAGCTAACCCAATCACTACATAAGCGGCTAAAAGTAAAGTGCCTTCTAACCAATTGGATTTACCATCAGAACTAATGCTGTTGGCAATCAACACTGACACAGCCACAGCTACTAATTCAAAAGGTTTGAAATCTAAATCCATCGGCTTACCCAACACCCACCCCGCTATCACTAAAACCGGGCCAACAAATAAAGCAATTTGCATACTTGATCCTACAGCCACAGAAAGCGATAAATCCATCTTGTCTTTCATGGCGACGGTGACTGCTGTGGCGTGTTCTGCGGCGTTACCAACGATGGGAACTAAAATCACCCCTGTAAACAATGAAGTTAAACCAAGTTGGGATGTGGCTACTTCCAAAGAATCGACTAACATTTCTGACTCCAGCGCTACCAAGAGGGTACACACTAGCAGTACACCACACCATAACCAAAGATTTGGTTTCTTGTAAGAGGTTTCGTCTGCGTCTGCTACACCCACCTCATACAAATAGGCGTGGGTTTTCATCGAAAATAGTAGTGTCAGGGCGTAGACCAGGATTAACACCACCGCTACAGCAACGGACAAATTTTGTAGGATTTGTTCACTAATTCCTATGGAAGTATAGTTCATCGCCGTGGGTAACAAAATAGCAATGACCGCCAAATTCATGGATGAAGCATTGACTCGCGCCACAATAGACTCAAATTTTTGTTCCTTGTAACGCAGTCCGCCCAAAAGCATGGAAAGACCCATGACTAAGAGTAAGTTACCGATAATTGAACCCGTGATGCTGGCTTTGACTACATCCACCAATCCGGCGTTCAAAGCAACTAAAGCTATAATTAGCTCTGTAGCATTCCCAAAAGTGGCGTTTAACAACCCCCCCAACGTCGGGCCAACGACTACAGCAATTTCTTCTGTAGCTGTACCCATCCAAGCTGCTAAAGGCAAAATTGCTAAGCCGGCTGTAATGAAAACTACCAAGTCTCCCCATTCCAAAAAGTGCGCTGCGAGGGAAACAGGGATAAAAAGCAGTAGAAAAAGGAAAAGAATGTTTTTACCAGACATTTATGACCTTGAGTTGAGGATATTCTAGCGGAGTGCTTAGGTTTTAGCACTTCAATAGAATATTCTCAACTGTCCAATAATCAATTGAGAGATTACACTGTTAATTGAACGCTACTATATATGTGAAGTAACATTGCGAATTAAGTCGCCTTTGTAATCTTTCGTAGCAAAACTATCAATTGGAGTAAAAATATTACACCAAAAATGGGGTTTAATATATTAAAAGACAATTAAATTTTTGATTGGCGCTGCCAACGAGAAAACCCCTAACTGAGACGTTGTTCAATGGCTAATCATCTCGTGCCTTTTAGGAAACGGCTGTGCGATAACGCAGATTTCCCACTCTGGTAAGACAAATTTCTCGAAGATTTGGTTGTATCCTATACCCATAGTTTTCGTATATACCGGAAATTGTGTTTAAACTTCTGTAGAAAGGTTTAAATACGGTGCTTTAGGCACCACTTAAGTTTTTTTGTTTGGATAAATATACATGACTTCTGCTGCTGAACTGCCAGCTAGTTCTGGCTCAACGCTTACATCACATATTGCTAAAGATACTCACACTAGCGATCCCCTAAAGACAGCTACAGGTGTGTATGTGACGGTACATGGACACTTTTACCAGCCGCCACGGGAAAACCCTTATCTGGACGCTATTGAACGTCAACCGAGTGCTGCACCTTTCCACGATTGGAATGAGCGGATTCACTGGGAATGCTATCGTCCGAATGCCTTTGCCAGGATCTTAAATGACCGGGGTGAAGTCGTAGGGATCGTGAATAATTACGAATATTTCAGCTTTAATATTGGCCCAACGCTGATGTCGTGGCTAGAACGTCACGATTTGGAGGTATATCAGCGAATTTTAGAGGCAGATACCAAAAGTTGCCAACGCTTGCATGGTCACGGTAACGCGATCGCGCAAGTATACAATCACATCATCATGCCGCTGGCTAACGAACGGGACAAATACACCCAAATTCGCTGGGGTAAAGAAGACTTTCGTTCCCGCTTTGGGCGCGATCCCGAAGGCATGTGGCTAGCTGAAACTGGTGTGGACTATGCAACCTTAGAAGCTCTGGTTGCCGAAGGAATTCGCTTTATTATCCTTGCACCATCTCAAGCACAACGTTGTCGTCCTTTCCCTAGTAAAAATGATCCCCAGCCACAATGGCACGAAGTCGGCGGCGCACAGATTGATCCCACCCGCCCCTATCGTTGCTATTTGCAGCCAACTCTTAGTACTGCATCTTCACCTCTGAGTTCGATTAAAGAAGGAAGTGGGGATGTTAACGATTCTCGTCCTTATATTGATATATTCTTTTACGATGGCCCCATCTCGCGGGATATGGGTTTTAGTGATGTTGTTTATAGTTCCAGTCATTTTGCAGGACGCATAGGTTCAGCAGTGCGTGGGGATCATCGTCCTGCACAGTTGATATCTGTGGCGACAGATGGCGAAACCTTTGGACACCATAAAAAAGGCACCGAAAAAACTTTAGCCTACGCCTTTACACAGGAATTTCCCCGCCACGGTTGGACAGTTACCAACTTTGCTCATTACCTCAGCTTGAACCCTCCCAGTTGGGAAGTAGAATTAAAGCCAATCACAGCTTGGAGTTGCGCCCATGGTGTTGATAGATGGCAAGATGACTGCGGCTGCGGTGGTGAAGGCAGTGTTTGGCATCAAAAATGGCGTCGTCCGCTGCGGGCTGCCTTAAATTGGTTGCGGGATCAGCTAATTGAGGTGTATGAGGAATATGGTAAGCAGTATTTCCGCGATCCCTGGCTAGCACGAGATGAATATATCCAAGTAATGCGCGATCGCTCTTCTACCAATGTTAGCCGTTTCCTCTCCCGCCATCAAACTCACAAACTGACGGCGGCCGAACAAGTAGATGCTTTGCGTCTATTGGAAATGCAACGTCACGGTTTGCTGATGTTCACTAGTTGCGGGTGGTTTTTTGAAGAACTTTCTCGTCCAGAAGGAACGCAGATTCTCCGCTACGCCGCCCGTGCTTTGGAATTGGCGGGAGATGTGGCGGGTGTACAGTTGGAAAAAGGCTTCCTCAAACGTCTGGGTTTAGCTCCCAGTAATATTGATAGCTACAAGCATGGCGGGGAAATTTATAAACAACTGGTGTTGACTGCCCAAGTAGGCTTTAAGCAAGTTGCAGCCCATTATGCCATTACTTCCCTGTTTAACAATCACAAGCCAGCAGAAACGCGCAACTTCCTATCTGTAGATACTAAGAACAAGCATCCCCAGCCTTACCAAAAACGAGTTTATTGCTACAGCGTCAATGAGTTAGATTATCAACTGCAACGCATGGGATCGCTGACTTTGGTTGTCGGGCATCTCAAGCTGGTGTCAGAGATTACCTGGGAAAGTGAACATTTAGTGTTTGCTGTGCTGCATTTGGGTGGTTGGGATTTCCACTGCTGCATTCAACAATTTACAGGACGGCGTGACTATAGCCAATTGAAAGAAAAGCTGTTTGGGGCACTGCAACAGGCGAGTGCATCACATTCTATCTTGGTGATGACACAGCTATTTGGAGAAGAAAATTTCAGCTTGCAAAATCTGTTTGCTGAGGAACGCCACCGAATTATGCGGTTGATCAGTCAGGAAACACTGACACGATTAGACCAACTGTATACTCAAGCGTACCGCGAGAACTACGGTGTGCTGATGGCATTCCATCGAGATGGGCTAGCAGTACCCCAAGAGTTGCAGGTTGCAGCGGAAATTGCTTTAGGTTATCGTTGCATGACAATATTGCGATCGCTTGAGCAAGACATCGGCGAACTACAACTGTGTTGGAATCACATTGTAGAATTAGAGGCGATCGCTACTGAAGCGAAACATTTGCATTGTCGGCTGAATATTCCTGAAGGCAAGCAGATGTTAGAACAGTTGATTTTGCGATCGCTCTGGCAATTGTTGTACGATGCTAATGGGAGTTTTCACGCAGATATCCAACTGTTGGATCGGTTAATTGATGTGGGATATCAGCTAAATCTGGGCATCTCTCTAGAGCGATCCCAAGAGCTATACTTCAGTTGTCTGCACACTCAAATTCTGCCTTTGTGTCTAACAACCCTTAGCAATGACGGAGATACTAATCAGTGTCGTCAGTTGTTAAAGTTGGGGCAAAAGTTAGCTATTGATGTTAGTGCAATTCTGAGTAAGTTGAATTAGGAGTGTCTCACCAACATGAAGACACTTACGTGTGCTGGTTCTCCCCGCCCTTGCGGGTATTGGGGGGAATCGACCTCAGACAGCTTTTGCGGCGGCTGTCGCAAAGGCACAAAAAATGACTTTTGTAATAAACCAATTTGAAAAATGATAACGACAGATGGATTTACAGAACCTAAATACAGAAGGCAATTCCCAATCCCTTCGGGTGACGCTCGCAAGCTCGCTACCGCTGCGCTAACGGCAGTCCCCCAGAGCTCCTTCTCCCAAGGGGAGACGCTACGCGAACGTCGCTAACGCTGTGCTAACGACGGAAACCGCCTTTACAGGTGACGCTCGCAAGCTCGCTAACGCTCTTGCTAACGGCAGTTGCTCCACTTGGGGAGCCACCCCCGTGGGCGGGTCTCCCGACTTGAGAGGAGTGGCGTGAAACCCCAAGACCCTTCGGGTGACGCTCCTGCGTCGCTAACGCTACGCTAACGCTAGTTGCTCCACTTGGGCAAAGCCCAAGACCGCACTGGACTCACCGCACTGCCTCACCAAGACGGGGGCTGCCGAACCAAAATCCAAAATCCAAAATGATATAAGTCTATTATTCAACCATGACGATGATGTCTATCGACAAGCCGCGTTGCATCTACGCAATGATAAGGATAAAGCCACTCACATTTAAAAAGCCCATGAGTATGCTTCTCTAAAAAAGTGCCAGCGTGGTGGTTAGGCAATATGTTGATCCCGGCTTTAGTTTTGATTTCATACAACCAGGGAAAAGCTGCTACTAAAACAGTCATTGCGAAGAAGAGGTACAGTACTATGGTTCTGAGTTTGGCTAATCTTCGGGAATTGCTGTTGACGTTTTGAGACATAGAGCTTACAGACTAACAGTAAATGTTACCCTAACTCTGAAAATATCGCCGGAAGCGAGGGTCAGTTTTATCTGTCTTCTCTTGGTTGCAGGTGAAGCAGAGAGTATGCAAGTTGCTGATATCGTTTTGACCGCCACGGGCGAGGGGGATGATATGGTCGATGGTAAGGTCAGTTTCTAAAGTTGTTTTACCACAGCTTTGGCATTGATATTTATCGCGTTGAAATACATATTTCCTTACTTCGGGAGGGATGCGAATCCGAGGAGTTTTAGTCATGAGTTTATCTAGATGTCAAGCTTAGCCACTAACTTCAGTTATAGCAACACCATCACCAGAAAAATAATTCCCTAACGCAGCAGAAATGGCTACTAAAAGCCCACTTCCTTTATTTTGCTCTATCTTAATTCCACATCTTGCTCAAAAACTAAGATAAAATCATTGACAGTTTTTTTGTACTGAAAACCATAATCTAACAAAGCTTGCTTTAAAGTTTGCAATTCAGATTCTTTGAGAAGATTTCTCTGAGGTTCTATCTCAATAGCTTCCTGATTTACTTGAAACTTGAAACAGTCTTTGAATTGCTGATAATCCCAGTTTAATTTTCTTGCTGCATTTAACTCGATAGCAGCTAATGTTTTATCAAAATCCTTCGTAACCATAAATTTGTCCTTGCATTGCCTTACCTAAATTTTAACGATCACAATCAATAAAAACTCAAGGTAACTGTTAATAAAGATTTCATCAGAAAGACAAGTTATCTTACACTTAAAAAAATCAGTCTTTTGGTAAATGACTAAAACAAACTAATAAAGTATGCCAGCAAAACTTGCTACTCAGCTCCCGTCTTCCTCAAAAAGTCGGGGAGCTAATGATAACGCTATGTTATCTTAGTAATACTTGCAAGGCAAAGTGTTGAATTATTGAGAGGAAATAACTATCGTAGTCCAAAAGCAACAAATTAACTCGCAAATCAAGTCACCTCAAGTCTTCTTGATTGATCATGAAAATAATAATCGGGGTCTAATCGACACCTATGAAGCTCTACAGTTAGCCCAAAGCGTAGACCTTGACCTAGTTGTAGTCTCCGAAGGTAAAGAAGCTCCAGTAGCAAAGATTCTCAACTATGGCAAGTTTCAGTATCAAAAGAAAAAACGCCAAGGACAAAGTGCTAGACCCACAGTCAAAGAAGTCAGGTTCCGTCCCAACGTGGGTCTAGCTGATTATAATTTACGCATTGATCAAGCGCTTGGGTGGTTAAATAAAGGCGATTCAGTGAAATTTGCTATTCGTTTACGAGGCCGAGAACATCAATATCGTGAACAAGCTGGAGAAATGCTAGAGCGCATCATCACTGATCTCAGTAAAGTAGGTAAAGTCCAGTCCCTTGATAAACGCTCACTGATTGTTCAAATTATGCCTGCTTAACATAATCTAAGCGCTATATGCAAAGCATATAGCGCTTACTGCTTGCTTTATGAGAGTATCTTTAATGAACAGCTAACTCTTTCAATTCTTGTAACTGGGGATCAAAACCTTGGAATATGAATAGTTATCTGTTGACTGCAATTTCATGATACAGGAAAATAAATAATGTCTACTGACATAGTTGCTTACGTTCAAGAAAGTGAATTTGATACTCTTTTAAGTAAAGAAAAAGTTCTAGTTGTTGACTTTACTGCTACTTGGTGTGGCCCCTGTCGTCTTGTGAGTCCGTTAATGGATCAACTTGCTAATGAATACAAAGATCGCCTTAAGGTTGTCAAGGTAGACGTGGACAACAACAAGCCGATATTCAAAAAATTCGGACTTCGCAGTATCCCAGCAGTGTTAATTTTTAAAGATGGTAAATTAGCAGAAACAATCATAGGAGTTTCTCCTTATGAGCAGTTCAGCAGCGCTGTTGAGAAGCTTCTTTAGATTGTCAAAGAGGAGTGATCATAAAAGTTCTGCTAAATTCATAAGAAACAAAATTTTTTGGGAATTTACGAATCGACAATGAATTTTATTTTTCTAACCCTCTGGTAGCAAAACTTTCAACCTTTATGTAGCGAGTGGTGACAGACTCGCTACTTATGAGCCTATTTTTCAGCAATCATCATGCTTTTCTGGATACTAGTCACACAAAAATTGATATGGGAGCGGATAGCTCGCTCATAAACTACAGTTTGCTCTGTACGTATTCCTACATTTTGATAGATCAACTGAATTTTAGGAAATTCGCACCAGTACATCAAAAAGATGTCTTTCGCAGGAGTAGTAATTTCATAATTATTCTCTTGTTTTTTCTTTTTGAGTCTACAATTATTTAGTTGCAATTTTTGTCTAAATAATTTCTCAAATTCTGGAATTATATTTGAAGTAATATTCATACTTGACTACACGTTAAAACGTGTTACTAGGGCAAACATTATCTTTTGAGGTTACTAAGGATGAAACTCTAGCTACCTGAGACTCAAGTTAGTAATATCAAAGTTTTCAGCTATTTGGCAGTTGATGAAACTCACTATAGCAACTTTATTTGGCAAGATCACTTTAGTCACAAATATTAATTAATAGAAGGCTTCTACATTGTGTCGGAAAGCAATTAAGGCGTGGTTACCTTGCTCCTCTTTCAGTCCCGAAAGGATCGCATCAGATACTTCTAATGAAACAATGGTCTTGATTTCTATATTAGTGTTGTAGCCTGCTAAGTCCGACAAGCGTCTTCCGTGTCCGCCTTCACCTTGAACTTGACTAATGGTGTAACCACTGACATTATGGCTTTTCAGCAGCTTGACAATACGGTCTTTCAACACCGTTTCACCAATGATGGTGATGAGGACAGCGGGTTTGATGGGACTGGCTGAGTTTGACATGGAGAATTCCAGAGATTGAATTGTGCCTGGTAGAGCTTAAGTTTTGGTCACGCCGTCCAAATTTTACCTTAAAAAGGCTCAAGCATTCTTGCCTGAGCCTTTTCCAAATGCAATTAATTTCCTGAATTAACAGGTTTGTTTAAAAAGGTAAATCTATGAAACTTAATAGCGGTTCCGTCCGCCATAGTTTCCACGATTACCACCAAATGAACCTCTTTCTTCTCTGGGTTTAGCTTTATTAACTTTGAGGTCACGTCCCATCCACTCAGCACCATTAAGTGCATCAATGGCAGCTGTTTCTTCAGCATCAGTTCCCATTTCCACAAAACCAAAGCCGCGCAAACGACCTGTTTCACGGTCAGTGGGAAGCTGAACCCGTTTTACAGAACCATATTCTGCAAACACAGCATTGAGGCTGTCTTCTGTAACATCATAAGAAAGATTGCCTACATAAACTGACATAAATTGTCTCCGAAATCATAAATGTGTAGAGATTTAAATTTCGGAGAAAAGTCTGTGAATACCAAAAGGAATAAGCCTGTCAATACTAAAAACAAACGCTGTCGCCGAATTAACTCTCACTTACCACCATGACACACCACGCAATTATTAGGGGGAAAGTTGCAAAAACTGTTATATAAAGTTATGAGAACAACTGATAGCTAAGTATAGATAATGGTTGGCAACTATGAATAATTTGGTGTATTGAATCTTTGAAACGTAGATACAGTAAGGGTCTATAGATGAATTTACAGCTTTTTATACGTTTTTCAGTTGAAATCAGGACTTACCCACAGACTACGATTTTACGTCATTACGAGCCAAGCAAAGTTACCGTAAAAGCTTAGTTTTTCGTCACGAGTGCGTAAGTCCTATAGATATCTATTAGACTCATTTTTTTGTGAAAAGCACCTAATACACTGCTGTGGTATGGTGCGTGATAGCAAAGCCATAACACACTACTTAATATCTACTTCAGGATAGATGCAAATACGAAGATTTTTACTCATGAGTTTTCCTCGTTAATTATGCGACGTAGATCATCAAGAGGCGATTCAGGTTCAGTTATTTCCACATCCTCTTCAATATAAACTTCAAAGCTGACTTGAAATTTCACTTTTCCTTTTTTCCAGCTTTGAGAACCTAGAGTTAAAATTTCACAATCTATTCCTTCATTAAACCAAGTTTTAAAATTTTGTTCTGCTATAAATATTCCATTAGATTTTAATTCTTGCCGCAATGCATATGCTAGAGAATCATTAGATGATTGATCCAATGCTTGTTGAAATTTCCTAATTCTATATAGATAGTCTCTAAATCATAAAACATCATCTTCATTACAAATTAAGGCTTTAAATTCACTTTCCATATTAACCTCAATTCAGAAAATTCATTAACAAATAGTAGGGGCGTACATCTGTAGTACCCTACAGCGAATTCATGTGTTGCAAATATTTTTGGAAATGGTATCAGCTAATGTGTTTAACTGTTGCAAAAATGCGGGTAATGACTAGTGCTAAAAGCCTAAAGCTATAAAAAAAAGATACTAAATCTGTGCTACTCCATCCAGTAAACCATCTGAAACAACAATACCGTTGTTAGCAGCAATCTTGTCAACAACTTCTGAATCAGCATCACTAATTATAGGCAACAAATGCTCATATAACTGCATTGCTTGCAAACAACTATTGATACTAGAAACTGCTGAATTATAAGCTACTATTTTTTGCTCAACAGCACTTAATAAACGCCCATTATTGAAAATCTTCTCTTCGGCTTCTTGTTGCAGCGTTTGTTCTAAATAAGCACGCGCCTGTGGATACTGCTGTAAAATCTCATCTGCTTGCTTGTCTGCTATTGGTAACAAATGAGTTTTGAGGGTTTGGTTGATGGTTTGGCGAAAAGATTTGCGAATAGTTTGAGAAACTTTTGGCTCAAAATCTAACTTCAATAATTGCCTAATTGCTGGTTCTGCTTCTATGACACTTTCAGCATCATATCCTTGGGAAGTTTGCTGTAAAGTCTGGCGGAATTGATATATGGAAAAAGTGCCTTCATCATAAAATCTAGGACTTTCTCGCACGAAGCGATCGCATTCTACACCAGCAGCACTCACCAAAGCTAAAGAAACTTGTTTTTCTACAATTTTTAACTCTTGTTCAATGCCGCTATCATTACCTAACAAGCGATACAATTGACGATAATACTCGGATTTACGAACCTTTTCTATCAACCGCTGAAACAAATTAGCAACAACTTGCTGGGAAGAATCGACTAAAATATCTTCTAATTGATTGGATAAATAATAAAATGCCTCTACTAAAATGGCAATTAATGGCGCTGTTGCGTTACGCGGATGACTGAGAGTTGCACGTCGATAAGCATCAGCCACAGAAAAAGTATCTAGTAACTCATCTAAACGACGAATCATACGTGATTGTAGTTGCCGAAAATCTGCTTCAAAAGCATCACAGGCATTAGTAATTAATAAATTTACTTCTTCTGTGATATGCAAACTAAATTCTTTACCAACTTGCTGTAGTTGCTGGTTAAGACGTTGCAACTCTTGTGCTTTCATGGCTTTAATTTCTTGCGGCTGACTTTCTAAATCTCGTTGCACAGACTGATAAGATTTTTTCAGCTTAATACATACATCTTCCAAGTCATCAGCCAGATTTTGAAAAATTTGTGGGCGTTTTTCTTCAGTCAAATAACGAGTAATAGCTGTGCGGAATTCTTCTATACCACTATCTTGAATTAGCTGTTTAATTAGAGGCGTTCCTTGTTCAGATAAAATCCGCACATAATTTTCATTGGGAGTTTCAAAGCCATTCAGAGAAATCCGAAAATTGCTAGCTGAAAGTTTACCAGAACTCACACAATAATTGTTAAATGCATAAACAAATTGTGGAGTTTCCTCGCTACCATTCAAATTTTTGACACTTTCTGCAAAAATAGAATCTAAACCAAATCTATCTTGTATATTTGTCTGTTTAATTTGACTGCCGTAAAAGCCGAGTAACCCACTGGTCTTATAAACTCTGCTGGTATCATGAAACTGTGCAGTAATTAAATTATCCAATCGCTGCCTTAGCTGGGTATTGTACCAAGTTTCATCGATGCGGTTGAAGACATAAAAAACGCGATCGCGTATTCCCGCATTTGAACGCATGGTTTCTAAAAGTTCTGTTTCTTCCTTTGTCATATCGCCCGCAGATGCAGGTTTTAGCACACACACCACCGCTGAAGTCTCAGGATGTTGAATTTTGGTGTAAGTTAGCTGTGCATCTTTCTCTACTGGTGCATCAATTCCTGGCGTGTCAATAATGACATTTCCATCTTCCAAAAGGGGATGATTACAGTAATATTCAATCCGCTTTAAAACTGCACTATTGCTACCACGACGAGCATATCCAGCAGCTTCTTTCAGATTAGCAAAATTAAATTGCTCCATAGAATATGTAGCATTATTTACCGTATTAATATATTGACGGTTTGCTTGATATCCTTCCAGCAACAATAATAATGCTTTGGCTTGCTTTGCACGTTCCGATTTACTTTCACCACCCTCTTGCTGAATTATAACTTGGCATCCTTCGCATAAAAGGCTAACTACTTCGGCTTGATTGATATTGGCTGCTGTTTTAAATCCCAATTGTTGACATAAAGAACTTGCTTGTTCTCGAATCTCTGCTTCACTTAAAAATGTCAAAACAACCCGTTCTTTATCTGTTTGTGCATACTCAATCTTGCATTCTGTTCCTGTGGCGTGTCCCTCAGCGCTGTAGAGCAATTCCCGTTCCAGCAGTGCATTAATTAGCATCGATTTTCCTGCACTAAATGCACCTGCAAACACAATTTCAAACTTGGGAGAAATCGCTTTACTTAGAGAAGTTTGTACAGGTGTAATATCTTGGGAACGTAAAGATGATTCTTGCTGTAAAAGTTGTAATATAGACTCTACTTGCTCTTTCAAATTTTGACACTGAGGAGGCAGGTTTGACATTATTAAGCACCAATAAATATTTATGTATATTTTATTAATGTTTAAATGCTAGCGCTTCAGTGTTATTACTGAGGTAATTTTATTTTATTGCCTTTTATGAAAGTTTTTGCTATCAGACTAAAACCCAACGAAGATTTAAGGCAAAGCTTAAAGAACTTTGCCATTCAACAAGATATTAAAGCAGGATTTATTTTAAGTGCGATCGGCAGCTTAAAACAAGCGACAATTCGGTTTGCTAATCAAGACAATATTACAGTACTAAAAGAGAAATTTGAAATTCTTACTCTCAACGGTACGATAGCAACCACAGGTGTACACTTACATATTGCTATTTCTGATAAACAAGGCAAAACTATTGGTGGACATCTTGTTGATGGTAGTATCATTTACACAACTGCTGAAATAGTCATTGGTGCTAGTGAAGAATTTATCTTTAATAGAACTTTGGATGAACAAACAGGTTATTTAGAATTAGAAATTGTAAAAGAAATTAATTCAGAGTAGAGTTGATAAATTGTGCGATCACCCAAATGATTGAAACCATAGTTCGCAAACAATACAACGAGTTAGCAGCCGTTTATGATCTACGTTGGAAAAGTTATATAGCTAACACATTATCTTTTCTCAAAACCTGGGCAGAGATATCATCAACAGATATTGTACTTGATGTTGCCTGTGGCACTGGTGAGTTTGAACGTTTACTACTGGCAGAGTATTCATCGCAACAAATTGTTGGGGTAGACATTTCAGATAAGATGTTGGCGATCGCCCAAAAGAAATGTAGTGCTTATCCTCAAGTATCATTTGAGACCGCAAGTGCCTCAAGTTTGCCATTTGACAGTAATAGTTTCGATGTAATTGTATCTGCTAATTCGTTTCACCACTTTAATCACCCACTTACTGCATTAAAGGAGATGAGACGTGTCCTTAAACCTGATGGTAAAGTCATTATCCTGGATTGGTGTAGAGATTATTTACTTTGTCAAATATGTGACATTCTATTGAAGGCTTTTGATTCAGCTCATCAGCAGTGTTATACCCAAAATGAATTTCACCGCTTGCTTGAAGATGGAAATCTTGCGGTTTCTCGTACAACCAGAATTCGTTTTGGTGTTGTGTGGGGATTAATGGTAGCTACAGCAAGCTTAAAGGAGTAATATTACGGTTGCTGTGATACTAATGTAGTGCGATCGCATTTCACAGCAGATAGTAAAAATGCTTGAATCAAGCTCGCTCATCAGAAATTTCTGGCTGTAGTTTCTGACTTTGATTGCCAGAATCAAGATATATCAAGGCTTTTGCTAGGCATGACTTCGCAAAATTCTTGCAAATCAGGGCTAAATAATTTCTGAATGTCAATGTCTAGAATATTTAATCTCTGTAAAGATTAGATGAAGATAAAACTTGATATCAGAGGGTTTATTGAATTAACCGTATACTTACTTAAGTAATTACATCTATGCTGGAAAAGCAGACAAGGTAAAGCAGCAGATGTATTCAAGTAAACCATCCAAATGAAAGAGGAAAAATATGCCTTTTCTCAAACAGACTTGGAGTATGTTTGCAATAGTCAGCGGTGTATTTTTAGGACAAATTAACACAGCGCAAGCAGTATTACTTGATTTTGAAGGGCTTCCTACCACACCACTTCCGAGTAGCACACCTGTACCAGAATCAGTACTAACTGACGACTTAATATCCGATGGAGTGCTATTTGGCAAGACTGGTGTAAGTGCAGGGGTTGCAGTTGTCGAGAATGGTTTTGGGCTAGATCCAGGTGCAGGCAACACTGTAGTTGGGCTAGATCAATTTGGGAATATTCCAAATATTGTTACTGGTGACATTTTCTTCAGCTTTGTTGTACCTAATACGTTACAACCTGGACAAACCGACTTTGTATCGTTTTCCATAGGCAACGGCGGTGGCGATGTCGATGTATTTGAAATTCGTGCCTTTGATTTTAACAATACGCTACTCCAAACACAGAACTTTGCCAAGGAAGCGGCTTTCCCGGTTTCGTTCTCTTTACCGGGAATTAATCGCATAGAGGTAGACTTTACAGGTGAGTTTGGCTACGCTCTAAATGACCTAAATTTCAACACGCCCACACCAGCTACATCTGTTCCCGAACCACAAGCTATTCTTGGTTTAGCTACGGTTTTAGGAATGGGTGTTTTAATGCAAAGAAAAGCTTCTAAGAAGAAGCAATTAGTTAAAATTTAGAGCTAAATTATCTCCAGCCGGAGCAGATGAGATTATTCTTAATAACTCAGTCTGCACTGTTAGCTGTTTAGATAATCAATAAACTTGAGTTGGATTAAGGATTAAGGTAAAGTATTATTTACCCCTCGATCCAACTCAATATTAACTGTGGTTATATCATCAAATTGAAGCCAAAATTTTGCAACTTCCTTACAAAGCTGAGACCAGCTTAAACTATACCTTTACATCTACAACATTTGTATAATCCCTAAACTATGCAATACATCTAAATCTAATTCTTTAGCCTCACCCTTCTCAGTATTTTGAAAAAGTACCGTAAAAGCACCAGCACCTAACCTATCTTGTGGAAACATCCGATAGCAAGGCATAGTAGTTAAATGCGATTGGTAGTCTTGTAAATAGCTAATCTTAACTGCTTTAAACTGCGGAAAGCGTGACAAAAACCATTCACAAACTTCCTCATTTTCTTCTGGGGAATAGGTGCAAGTCATATAAGCAAGATAACCTTGTGGGGCAACTAGTTGAGCAGAGTTAGCTATAATCCTTTTTTGCCGATTTGCACTTTTATTGATAGCTGTGGGGTGGAAACATCCCACAGCTTTTTCACCTTTAGCTAATAAAGATTGCCCAGTACAAGGAGCATCTACCATCACTAAATTACTTGATAGTGGGATGTTTTCTGCAAAAATGCTAGAATCTCTACTCACAACAGTGCAAGGTTTAATATGGCAACGCCTTAAATTAGAAATTAGCATCCCCAAACGTTTACCAATCACTTCATTACTTATGAGTAAGTCAGGTTGTAAAGCTTGATAAGCAAAAATACTTTTACCTCCCGGAGAGGCACACATGTCAAAAACTAAATGCACTGGCTGAGAAATTGCTAAGAAAGTTGCAGCCGCAAATACAGAAGAAAAATCTAAACAATAGAAATATCCTTGGTTATGAAGGGGATGTTGACCTGGTTTTTCTCCTAGGTGTAAACGGTCTAAAAATTGTGGTTGCCAACTTGTTGGTGTTTCTACTGAAAAAGGTAAGGTTTCAGGCTTTTGTTGACACCAAAGAATACATGGCTGGAAAGGTTGGGGATGAATTAATGCTTCGATAAATTTTTCTTGATTATCAGGGTTTTCAAATAAACGCCGGGAGAGTTTAAGTAATAAATTTGATGGCTTTTCCATTAGTAAAACTGTTACAGAAGAACAATGCTATGAAGTGGCTTGGCTTCATACTGAAAATATAATGACCGCCATTTTAATGGGGAATAAATAGGCGTGTAAGAATCAGTTTTGTAGATAAGGGGTAAAGATATTTCTTTGCCTTCACCTTTCTTCATACCTGCTTACACCCTTCTCTGCTGCACTTTCCACATGACGTGAAAAATCAGAACAACCCCACTGCACCGGAGATGGTCATGGTATTAGATAATTTTCAGCGAAAATTACGCCAAGAAGCACAACTGTGGCGAGATGAAGGAATAATTAGTGCTTCGCAATACGAACAAATCTCAGACCGTTATCAATTTAAAAACTTAGAAGCAGCTGCACGCGATCGCTCTACAATGATTGCGATCGCTACAGGCGGTGTCCTTCTATGTTTAGGTGTGATTACGTTTGTAGTTGCAAACTGGGAAGCATGGCCACGAGAAGTTAAATTCATCCTGATGATGAGTTTGTTTTTCTCAGTAAGTATCATTGGTTTTTACACAAGACAAGCTACATTCGGCAAAAATGAAGGAAAGAAATCGCAACGCAGCAAACGCTTACTAGGAGAAGCATTGCTAATTTTTGGCGCTTTTATCTTAGGCGCAAACATAGTACTGATGGCCCAGATTTTCAATATTAACGGTTCCACTACCGAACTGTTTTTTGCTTGGGGCTTTGGTGTTTTGCTCATGGCCTATAGTCTGTCGTTAAATTCCTTGGGAATTATGGCAATTATCCTAGTACAAATAGGATATTGGGCAGGCATAGGAGACTTATCTTATACGTTTGGCTATTCAGGTAACTGGTCTTGGGCAAAGTTAGCATTACAACATATGCCCTTATTATCATGGCTGTTGTTTGTACCTTTAGCCTACTTTTGTCGATCGCGTTGGATTTTTGCCCTCGCCGCCTTCAGCTTTGCTAGTTCTTTGGTATCTAACCTCGATCCTTTACCACTTCTGAATTTTGCAAATGTAGCTCCTTGGGTGGCATCTTTCGCTTTTGCACTCCCACCCGCATTATTCTGGAGTTATGACGATTTACTGTTTCCCACCATCAACTACAGGTTATTTCAACCCCTAGCCCGTGATTTAGCTTTGGTGGCTTTTGGGCTTGTCTTTTACATTCTATCGTTTCGTTGGCAATGGCAAGGTCAATCCTATAGTTCCTATCCGCCAACGACTACCAGTGTGTTTATGTCTCTTCCCATTATTGATTTGGGAATTCTCAGCGGTTTAGCAGTATTGCAATGGTTGTTTTTGCTGCGTCATAGAAGTAACCCTCCCCGCCGAGAAGCAGTTTTCTCGACTGCGATTATTACCACCTTTCTTGGTTTCATCGCCATAGTACCTTTCTGGCATCAGGCTATCACCCGTATAGGTGACTTGGGCAGTTTTATTTTCAATGTACTTTTGGCAGTTTTGGCTTGGGGACTCATTCAAGAAGGATTGAAGTTAAGTGACAGGCGTGCCTTTTGGGGCGGTATGCTATTATTAACGCTGCAAATCATTAGTCGGATGCTAGAGTATGACACTGACCTACTTTTCAGGTCGCTGGTGTTTATTATGTGCGGTTCTGTATTAATTAGCGCTGGACTTTGGTTTGAACGTCGCTTGGCTCCTGTAACGAAGAAGTAGTATGTTGATTGATGACTGATGACTGTTGTCTCTGCGTGAGTCCTAATTGTGGTTTTGATTTCCCTGATATTTTTTAGGACTACGCTCATGAAAAGTGAATCCTCTGAATCTAGCAAGAAAGGTGATTCTGCTGAATCTACCAAAAAAATTGAATCCTCTGAATCTAGTAAAAATAAATCATTGTCTCCCGAAGCGGAATTTTCTAAAAAGCTGACTTTTCGGGATTATCTAATTGCTACTGAACAAAAAGCGAACCAGCCTTTACCTTTTTGGCGGCTGTTGGTTCCTTTGCTAGTTCAAACAGGAATTATTTTGGCAGTTCCCACCCAAGCAATGTACACTAACCTCACAGGCAAAGAGGTAATTTTACAAACAGTGCCTGTAAACTCCAATAATGTACTGCAAGATGACTCCCTAACCCTCGACTACAATATTTCCCGTGTTTCAACCTTAAGAAGACTTCCTGGTTGGGAAAATTTAATTAGGGAAAATCGGGGAAATAACAGACAATTGCTACCAGGAACTAACTTGTACGTAATTTTGCAAGAGCAACAATCCTTTAGTGATGGGGTTCCTAGGGCTTGGCGACCAGTGCGTGTCAGTAGCACTATGCCTACGTACCTGCCAAGCAATCAAGTAGCCTTGAGAGGTGTGTATCAGGATGGTTTAGTCAACTACGGTGTGGAAACATATAATATTGCAGAAGAAATGCGATCGCAAATGAGTAACGATATAGCTCGTACTGTCCGACAAACCAGAAACGGACAGCAACGACCCATAGTAGTGAAAGTCAAAGTAGACCAACAAGGTAACGCCGTACCGATGAGCCTTTGGGTGCGCGATCGCAATTATCGTTTCTAGCACTGAGCTTAGGTAGGGGAGATGGGGAAGATGAGGGAGATGAGGGAGATGAGGGAGAAATAACTCCCAGTTCTTAACTCTTAACTTTTACCTACTCCCTGCCCACTATTAAGATTATCGATGTAATTTTTTCTCCCCTGCTCCCCTGCTCCCCTGCTTGCCTACACCTGGAAATTTTGGGTTGCCAAACCACTAGTCTTGGTGGCGTGCATTCCATGCTACACCAAAAGCTGCCCCTGCCCCAGCTACTAAGCCGGTACTCATTCCTTGTATAGTTTTTTCAATAGGGTCTTGAGTCAAGCAATCGCTCGTAACCTGATCAGCACGCAAGCAAAGATTGCTCTCTGCCCAACTGGTTGTACCTCCTAGAATCACACCAGCTACACTACAGGAAACAACAAGCAGTAAAAGGCGTTTGGTTTTTCTATCCATAGATGGATGCATCAAAAATTAGAGTCAGTAGTTAATCTTCAACTACTTTACACCATAAAATTGTGGAAAGCTTGGTAGTCATGCCAAGTTGCATTCAGAGGTACTAGCTTAGAGAGCTTTCGGAGCAGAGGAGCAGGGGAGCAGAGGCGAAGAAATTGTACTACGTCAAAATGCAACTTAGAATCACACCAGTAGGGTGCATTCTGGACACAACGTCCTAACACACCGACACAATCAAGTGATGGTGCGTTGCGCTGCGCTACAACACACCTACTGGCTAAGACAAGGAAAATTACCAATGCCCTATGCCCCATGCCCCATGCCCATTACTCAATTTTTAAATTGAAGGGTAAACGAGCATAAATCCCCTGTGGATCATTCATCTTTTGCCAAATTCCTATTTCCTGTTGCAGTTTTTGGAATTCAGCCGTTAGCGGATCGGTTGCTTTAATTTCCCCTCGTTGAATTCCTAAAGCGGTACCTGTCTCTTCAACTGCATGTCCGAAAAGGCGTTCTTCAAAGTTGCTTTCTTTGGGATATTCTTGTAGTTGCCAATCTTTGCCCAGATTCGCTTGCTTGGCAGCATATTCAATGGCAGCACTCATACCACCAATTTCATCCACTAAACCAATTTGTTTGGCTGCTTCACCTGACCAAACTCTTCCTTGGGCAATCTCTGCCACTTTTTGTTCTGGGATTTTCCGACCTTGGGCAACTTTATTAATAAATATATTATAAATACGGTTAACACTCCGCTGGTAAAGTTCTAACTCTTGAGGCGATTTTGGACGAGCAACTGTCTGACTATCAGCATAGCGTGCAGTTTTAACTGAATCCCAAGTGATACCATTATTATTTGCTAACTTTTGCCCATTAAATAACACTCCAAATACACCAATTGAACCTGTGATTGTATTGGGTTCAGCAAAAATGCGATTGGAGTCGCTAGCAATCCAGTAACCACCAGAGGCGGCGACATCACCCATAGATACTACAACAGGTTTCACCTCACGAGTTAATCGTACTTCTCGCTGCATCACCTCGGCTGCTGTAGCACTACCACCAGGACTATTAATCCTGAGTACAACTGCCTTAACATGTTCATCTTGTCGCAGTTTATTGAAGATTTTTGCAAAGCGATCGCCTCCTACTTGTCCACTGTCGCCTTTACCATCGACAATATCGCCCTCAGCATAAACCACAGCTATTTTATTTTTGGAGTCGCGTTCTACACTGATGGATTTATTAGGAACTTGGGCGTATTTAGCCAGGTCAATTTGCCGAAATGTTTTATCATCATTGCCGCTGGCTGTTAATTTCTTCAGGTCGGCAACTACCTGATCGGCGTAAGCCACCTGATCTACTAAACCATTGGATTTAGCTTCTGTAGCTTGTAGTATTGCTTGATTATCTGCGATCGCTTGTAACTTTTGGGGGTTAATTTTCCGGCTTGCTCCTACTGTACTGCGCCACTCTCCCCAAACATCATCTAATAATTGCTGCGTTTGTTCGCGGTTTTCAGGACTTAGTTTTGTCAGGATAAAAGGTTCTACTGCTCCTTTAAATTTTCCTACCCGCACCACTTGAACACCAATACCATACTTCTGCAATGCTCCTGCTAAGAACATTGGTTGGCTACTTAACCCATTGATTTCCATCATACCCAAGGGATTAAGTACGATGGTATCCGCCACCGAACTCAGATAATATTCCCGTTTTCCCCATTCCATACCATAGGCGACAACTTTTTTCCCAGCAGCACGGCATTCCTCTAAAGCTTTACGGATTTCCTTAAGTGAAGCAAAACCTAAATTACTAGCTCCACTGGTGCGTGTTGCATCTAGGTAAATAGCCACAATTCTGCGATCGCTCCGCGCCTTTTCTAAGGCATCCAGAACGCTACGCAGTGTCATTCTATCTTCTTGTTCCCCTGATAGAGTCTTCTGAAGCAGTTCACTAGAGGCAGGTTCCCTGTCAGTTATGTTCATGGACAAATCGAAAACTACTACTGACTTATCTTTCACTTCTGGCCCAGGATCTTTAGAAGTAGCAGCTGCAAATATCAGCAAGATTAGTCCTGTGGTACTGATACCGCAAAAAATAAACAGTCCTAGTAAGCTGCCTAATAAACTGGCAAAAGTTTGTTTAATAAAGTTATTCATAATTCAAGAGTCAGTGGTTAGTGGTCAGTGGTTAGTGGTCAGTGGTCAATGGTCAGTGGTCAATAGCAACTAACAACTAACAACTGACAACTAACTTATTCTATGCGTTGTAAGCTTCCAGAATGTTTTAACTGATGCAAGGTAGCATTACCAGTACAAAATAACACGGTAGTAATTTCGGCAATTAATACCTCAGCTAAATCGTGGAGTGCTGCTTCTGATACTACTGCTGCTTGCAAGAATGGCATTGCCAAGCCAGCTATATCTGCTCCTAATGCGATCGCTTTGGCGACATCGAGTCCGTGACGCAATCCTCCAGAAGCTATTAAGGGTATATTAGGAGCGATCGCTCTAATATTTGTAATACACTCTGCTGTCGGTAAACCCCAATCCGCAAAAGTATTGCCCAACCTGCGTTGCAAGGCATTTTCTGCCCTTTCACCTTCTACTTTTGCCCAAGAAGTACCTCCCGCACCTGCCACATCAATAGCTGTCACCCCAGCTGCTATCAATTTCTCTGCGATCGCTGCTGAAATTCCATTGCCTACTTCTTTAGCAATTACAGGCACGTTTAATTGACCACATAACTTAGATATTTTGTCAAGTAAACCACGAAAATTAGTATCACCTCTAGGTTGAATAAACTCTTGTAGGGGATTAATGTGCAAAATTAAGGCATCAGCCTCTAACATATCGATAATTTGCAGACATTGATCTAAGCCATATTTATAGTTAAGTTGTACAGCCCCCACATTGGCAAACAACAGCACATCAGGAGCATACTTGCGAATGGCAAAGGTTGCAGCCACCTGGGGTTTTTCCACCGCTACCCGCTGGGAACCCACACCCATTGCAATTTTATAGTGTTGGGCAATTTCTGCTAAACGTTGGTTAATAATTCCTGCTTGTTCTGTTCCTCCAGTCATGGAAGAGATTAATAACGGTGCTAATAGATGTTTGCCTAAAAAAGTCGTGCTGATATCGATGTCATTGCGATCGAGTTCGGGTAGACAACAATGGGTAAAGCGATAGCGTTCTAGTCCATTGGTAGTTTGGTGAAACTGAACATCTTCTTCCAAGCAGATACGGATGTGATCTGCTTTGCGCGACTGGGTTTGTGTTGAGTTGGTGGGAGCGTTCACTGGTTGATATGGCTCAAAGCAGTTGTAATTACCGACTATTGTTACAGTCTTACAGACTAGAAAGCATAATCAGCAATCAATTTAATAGGACTTACGCGCATTGTCATATTTTTTTGCAAAAATTGTTCAAAGTCAAAAGTCCTGTTTAAATTTAATTTTGGCTAAAATTTGTTGTGCTAGATTTAACATTGGTTATTAGTCTAAATGATTTGGCAAAATAAATTGCTAAGTAGCAGAAGCTGCAAACTGTAATTACAGGAGATGCATCTATGTCCAGCATTTTACGTATCAAAGATATTGGCACTACTATTTTTAAGCAAAGTACACAACAATCAGATGACCTAAAAAAATCTGATCCAACGTACGTAGCTAGAGCAGGCGAGCTATATTTCGTCACCTCCATTGATCGTGATGTTAAGAAATATGGCGGTGATCACTGGAAAGTAACCTTCGAGAAAAAACTTCAGCCTAGAGAGGGCGGTAATCCTATACAAACCTGGTTTGTTTATCAGGGTGATGTAGAAGAATACAGACTCGTAAAATGATTCCAGCTATGAACGGGGTGTGGGGTGTGGGGTGTAGGGTAGTGCAAGAATACAGACTCGTAAAATGATTCCAGACAGAGTAATTATTTACTTGCTAGCTAAGATTTACCCCATTAATTAAAGTCATGGCATTAGTTTTCTTTTCCATGTATATACAGTTTTGCCAAAAGGAGAATTTGAAGTATCACACTGAAATTAGAAAGCTGCCTAACTAATTTCCTAAATTTACCATGTATATACAAAAAATGGAAATTGGGTATTATGCATTGGGAATTGAGTATTAGTTATTTGTCCTCTACTCCCCATCTCCCCTGTGCCCCTAATCCCCACTCCCTCCGGTCGTGGGGGCCCCGAGTTCCCCTGCTCCCCATCCCTCCATCTCTTAACTTTCTACCTCCTGACTATCAAAACAGCCCTGGCGGGCAAAGATTTCAATCATTTCACTTCTGGTTAGATCATTTTCTGCTGCTAATGCTGCTAGCTTTTCCCAAGCTGTATCTGTCAATCTGATTGACCTTAAATGTTTTGGTTCAGAACCGTAGTCCATCTCAAACTTACCTGACGAGGTGCGCTTTCGCCTGGGTGATTTCTGCCTTGTTCCTGAATACTGATCCGCAGTTGCAATTTTAGGGGTTTGATTAATAGTTATCAACTGAATCAGGTTGTCAATCAGGCGATCGCGTTCCATTGGCAATATCTGCTGACAATGCAGTATATGTTGAAGAATTACAAAATGTACTAGAGTACCAAGAAAAATACGTGCAGTCACTTCTGGATCAGGTAGTTGCAGTTCAGGATGATCTGCAAAATATTGACACAAAAGTTCTAAAACAGGTTTGTCTACGTTGCGAACAAAAACTTGCGCTAGTGATGGAAAACGTCCAGACTCTCCAATGATCAGTCTTACCAAACTCAGCAACTCTTCTTTTGGATTGATTTGCTCCACAATATTTAATGCTAGACGGCGTAGAACAACCTGGGGTTCTCCTACTAACAATTGTGAGTCTTGGGGGCTAAACGCTTCTCGGTAATTTTCCTGTGCTAGCCGCTCAACTAGAGTGATAAATAATCCTTCCTTATCTTGAAAGTAGCTGTAGACCGTTGTTTTAGACACGCCTGCTGCTGCTGTGATTTTATCCATAGTTGTAGCAGCGTAGCCATGTGCCAAAAACTCTTGCATCGCTCCAGCAAGAATAGCATCGACTTTATCGGCTAACAACAAACGGTCTGGGTTATTGCTTTCTATCTGTTTGCTCTTGTTTTTCATATTTTGAATTGGGAATTGGGAATTGGGGATTGGGAATTGGAAACAGTACTGATACTCTGTTATGTTCATAAATCGTATTTAGCAATAAAGAAGAGAAGATAGGGAAGTAATAATCCCCCTCATCCCCTCATCTCTCCATCCCCCTCATCTCCCTCATCCCCCTCATCTCCCTTATCCACTCATCTCCTGAAATCTAACACTGGGCTATTGACAAAAATGTAATGAACAGTTTAGTTTATACCTATATTAACTAAACTATCTAGTTTACTTACTATTTATGTAAGGAGCTAATGGTGCATCATACGGCAACTGAAGGTTCCAGATTTCCTAAACCTAATTTTCGCCAACTCTTAATGCTGGTATTAGCGTTAGGTTTTGCGATCGCAGGATTATATAGATTATTTTGGCGAGTTCAAGCACAACCAACCGTCCAACAAGTGAGCATACCTCAACCAAAAACGGTGACAGCCTTGGGTAGACTAGAGCCACAAGGAAAAGTGATTAAACTATCAGCGCCAGCATCCAGTCAAGGCAGCCGCGTAGAAACACTTTTGGTGATGGAGGGCTTTAAAGTCAAAGCTGGCCAAGCGATCGCAATTTTAGATAACCGAACTCGCTTACAAGCAGCTTATGAAGAAGCCCAAGAAGCGGTAAAAGTCGCGCAGGTAAATTTAGCAAAAGTGCTAGCTGGTGCAAAAGTAGGTGAGATAGATGCCCAAAAAGCTGAGATTGCCCGTATCGAAGCACAAACATTTGGTGAAGAAACCGCACAAAAGGATACAGTAGCTAGGTTAGAGGCGCAGTGGCTAGGTGAGAAAACTGCACAACAGGCAACAATAAATCGCTTAGAAGCAGAACGCCAAAATGCTCAAGTAGAATTTCAACGCTATCAGCAGCTTTACTCTCAAGGTGCAATTTCTCAGTCTGTATTTGACAGCAAGCGCCTGAGTTTAGATACGATAACGCAACAGTTGAGTGAAGCTAGAGCAAATCTTAACCGCATTGATAGTACTGGACGCAAGCAAATTACTGAAGCTAAGACAGTTTTGGCTAGGCTTAACGCCACTGGTAACAAGCAAATCAGTGCAGCCAAAGCTACTTTAGATCAAATTGCTGAAGTACGCCCAGTAGATGTAGAAGCAGCAAAAGTAGAGGTTAGCCGTACCATAGCAGCTGCTAAGCAAGCAAAGGCAAACCTAGAACAAGCATACGTGCGATCGCCCCAAGATGGTGTAATCTTGGACATTCATACACGTTCCGGTGAAATGGTGTCTGATGAAGGTATTGTTGAAATTGGGCAAACCGACCAAATGTATGCAGTTGTCGAAGTTTATCAAAGTGATGTCCACAAAGTCCGCCCGCAACAACTAGTAAAAATCTCCAGCAATTCTCTACCAGGGAAATTGCAGGGAACAGTAGATACAGTAGGCTGGAAAATACAGCGGCAAAATATTATCAACGCTGACCCCAGTGAAAATATTGATTCGAGAGTTGTAGAAGTTCATGTACGGTTAGATCGACGTTCCAGCGAGAAAGCCGCCAAATTTACTAATTTGCAAGTCAAGGCGGTAATTGAATTGTGATCGGATTTATTCAGGAACTACAACGGCGTACACCGCTGGGATGGCTGCAATTGAGCCATCATAAAAGTCGTTTGTTAGTGGCCTTGTCAGGCATTGCTTTTGCCGATGTCCTCATGTTTATGCAGATGGGGTTTCAAAATGCATTGTATGACAGTAACACCCGGCTCAATAGCGCCTTACTTGCAGACATCGTTTTAATGAGTACTCAAAGCCGTAATACGCAAAATTTATCTACTTTTTCACGGCGGCGACTGCTTCAAGCTGGTGATGTACCGGGTGTAAAATCAACACAAGCCATGTATATCGGTTTAGTAACTTGGAAAAATCCTCAAACACACCGAAAAACCCAACTGCAAGCGATCGGGTTTAATCCTGATGAACCTGCCTTAAATTTACCAGAAGTCAACGCTCAGTTAGATAAGATTAAGCTACCTGATACCTTTATCTTTGACCGGGGAGCCAGAGGACAATACGATAAAGCTTTTGCCCAAATTGATGCAGGTAATTCTGTCACTACAGAAGTTGATAAACGCACCATTACCATTGATGGCTTATTTAAATTAGGAGCATCTTTTGGTGCAGACGGCACATTAATTTCTAGCGAGGATAATTATTTACGTATCTTTCCTCGACAATTAGCAGGAAGTATTAATTTGGGTTTAGTTTATATTCAACCAGGCTATGACCTTAAACAAGTTGCAGCATCATTAAAAGCCTATCTCCCAAGTGAAGATGTAAAAGTACTAACCCGTGAGGAATTTATCAACTTTGAAGTAGATTATTGGAAATCAGAAAGCCCTATTGGTTTCATTTTTACTTTGGGTGTGTCAATGGGCTTTATTGTGGGTGTGATTATTGTTTATCAAGTCCTCTCTACAGATGTGAATGCCCACATCAAGGAATACGCTACTTTTAAAGCGATGGGATATCGAAATTTATATTTGCTGGGTGTAGTTTTTGAAGAAGCGATTATATTAGCTGTGCTGGGGTTTATTCCAGGTTTGATAATTCCTTTAGGACTTTACCGCTTGACTCGAAAGGCTACAGATTTACCTGTATATATGACTTTAGCTAGAGCGTTAACTGTTTTAATATTAACAATTATTATGTGCGGTATTTCTGGAGCAATAGCAACTCGCAAATTACAATCTGCTGACCCTGCGGATATGTTTTAATGAATTGGGAATTGGGAATTGGGAATTGGGAATTGGGAATGGGTTGAATTTATAATATTTAATCCAAAATTTAAAATCTAAAATTATTATGGCTGCTGTTATTTCTATTGAAAATCTTGATCATTTTTTTGGGAAGGGACAACTACGAAAGCAGGTTTTATTTAATATTAATTTGGAAATTAATGCTGGCGAAATTGTGATTATGACTGGGCCTTCGGGTTCTGGAAAAACTACATTGTTGACCTTAGTCGGCGGTTTGCGTTCTGCCCAGTCTGGCAGTTTAAAAGTTTTAGACAGAGAACTTTGTCATGCTAGTAGCAAAGAACTGACACAAGCACGACGAAGCAACGGTTATATTTTCCAAGCCCATAACCTGCATGGTAGCCTGACAGCAATTCAAAATGTGCGAATGGGTTTGGAAGTGCAACCAAAAATTTCGCCCCAAGAAATGCTCAGGCGATCGCAAGCCATGCTCGAAGCTGTAGGATTGGGACAACGCCTGAATTATTACCCAGATAACTTGTCAGGGGGACAAAAACAACGGGTAGCGATCGCTCGTGCGCTAGTTAGTCAACCTAAAATTGTCTTGGCAGATGAACCCACAGCCGCACTTGATAAACAATCTGGGCGCGATGTCGTGGAATTAATGCAGAAACTAGCCAAAGAGCAAGGCTGTACAATATTGCTTGTAACCCATGACAACCGCATCTTAGATATTGCCGACCGCATCGTCTACATGGAAGATGGTCATCTCGTCAGAGATGGTGTAGGTGCTGTAGCTGTTGAGTAGTAATAGCAGAGGGAGATGAGAAAGATGAGGGGGATGAGGGAGAGAATAACTAAATCAATTCCCAATTCCCAATTCCCTAATCCCAAATTTGATTATTTAGTAATTGTTTGTTCTTGATTAGGTATAGTCTCTTGAACTACCTCTAGTACAGGTGGGCGCACACACAAATAAATCAATGGCCCGAAGAGTGGAATCAAAGCTATTAACCGGAATAACTGCAAATCTTTCCATCCACGACGCGCCATATCATCTGTAATTAATGCTGAAAATAATAGGCAAAGTAGACAAAAATCTAAACTCATTACATGAATGAAACGGTTAGTTTGCCACTGCTGCACGAAATTTCCCCAATCTCCTTGTAATCCAAAGGCAACTAAAATAACTGACGCTATGGTTAGCACAAAGCCAGTTACACGAGAATCTAGCAGCTTTAACAAAGCATTCTTTTTACCAATAAACTGTTGATTTGGTTCTCGTAAAGCTAGGTAAGGTAAAAGAGCAAAAGCACCAACTCCGAAAGAAACTGTAGCAAAAAGCCAAGCAGGTATTTTTTGCCCTTTACCATCAATAAAAACTACTGCGCTGTAGATTAAAGGCCAAATGCCCATAATATTAAATAGTGCTATGACTAATGGGTTAATGCCTTCCCACTGACCAATTGACAAGTTTTTAATCAACTCAAATGTACCAGGCTGTTCGGGAGGAGCAAGCAGGAACGCATAAGCAAGAACTCCTATCCATATCAATCCAAAAGTAATTTTTCTCACCATAATTGCATCTAATTAGTTTTAAGAGGTGATTCTGCTTTGGGAAATCCGCAGAAGGTAGCCTGCTTGTGCGAATTAACGGAAAATTATTTGCTTTTAATAAGCAATCAGTTATATTACTTTATTATTTAGCCTGTTTGCTTGCTAATTTTACCGAAATGAGTAGGCATTTATCCTGTTTGCTTACTTGTTTAGCCTGTTTGCTTACTCATTTTGGTGTTTTCCGCAGGCAATATGCTTGAATGCTTACTCATTTACTATAAATGCTTACTCATTTCAGTAGATCACGCACTCATTTTGGTGTTTCTCGCAAGCAATATGCTTGAATGCTTACTCATTTCAGTAGATCACGCACTCATTTTGGTGTTTCTCGCAAGCAATCAGGCTAATTGTTTGATTGTGAGCGATCGCGTTGATCAAATTCTTGCACCCAACTTGAACAAATGGCTGTTGCGGGTAATAAATTTTGCTAAACCCAAACAGTGGAAGGGTTTCCCGGTATCAAGCAGCCAGCACACCAAAATCTAAAATCCCAAATCCAAAATGGTATAACTAGTTTGTATTCACCGAAATGAAATTTTACAATGTCTCTTGCTCCTTGGCGAGGTGCGATCGCTCATGCCCTTCATCGCAACCGTAGTCTTGTTTACGCCCGTTACCTGCAACTAGCAACCATAGGGGCAAACAATCGTCCTGCTAATCGTACCGTGGTCTTTCGTGGTTTTCTCCAAGATACCAACCAGCTAAAATTTGTCACCGATAGCCGCAGTGAGAAAGCTGACCACATACAGCAACAACCTTGGGCAGAGATTTGTTGGTACTTTCCCAATACAAGAGAACAATTCCGCATCAATGGCTGCTTAACTTTAGTAGGAAGTGACAATCACCCTAATTTACAGCCAGCCAGAATCACTAGCTGGCAAGAACTCAGTGATGCAGGTCGTATACAGTTTGCCTGGCCCCATCCTGGTAAACCCAGAGACGCAACACCAGAAGCCTTTGCACCGCCACCACCAAACCCCACACAACCACTAGCAAATTTTTGCCTATTGCTACTTGACCCAATGCAGGTAGACCATTTGGAATTACGAGGTGAACCGCAAAATAGAAAAATTTATCAGCGTGATGAAAATCAACAGTGGTCTAGCAAAGAAGTTAATCCTTGAACAGTCAATAGTCAATAGTCATCAGCTATCAGTCATCAGTCATCAGTGATCATCAACCCAGATTTGTCGCAGCTAAACAGAAGCGATTAACTAATTACTAATTCGTAATTCTGGGTTTAAGTTCCCCATCAAACTCTTAAATTGGTGGTCTTGAATTAGTTGGGTATTTTGATGTCTATTAATTCAATTACGAATTACGTAGACGCGATAGCGGCTTCCCTTCGCCGTCAGGCGTTCCCGCAGGGTAGGGTATTATCAATTACGAATTATTTTAGATACCCGCACCATCTAGAAACTGCTGTATTGTTTTATCTCTAAGATTACACGCAGGAGCATCTGGGGATAAATGATCTTCGTGAGAGTTGGCAGCACCTACCAACACAGGAGTTTTTTCAGGAGAATGCACGCGTTGTAAAGTTTGGATTTGTTCTTCCAACCATTCAATGCGGTCAACTAAAGCGCGAATCACTTCAGCTTCCGAGTCTGGTAAGTTGTTGTGTTCTAGAGGGGCGACCCGCACTCCAGAACGATAGATAATGCGACCAGGTACACCCACAACTGTGCAATTAGAAGGTACATCTCTCAGAACAACTGAACCTGCACCGATACGGACATTATTACCAATTTGGATATTTCCTAATACCTTAGATCCAGCCCCAACTACAACATTTTCACCTAGAGTCGGATGGCGTTTGCCGCTTTCTTTACCAGTCCCCCCAAGGGTAACACCTTGATAAATCAAAGCATAGTCACCAATAATCGCAGTTTCCCCAATCACCACACCCATACCGTGGTCGATGAACACACCATGTCCAATGGTTGCACCTGGGTGGATTTCAATTCCAGTCAAAAACCGAGCTATATGAGAAATCAGCCGGGGAATAAAGGGAAGACCAACATCATATAGCCAGTGAGCTAGCCGATGAAATACCAGGGCTTGCAAACCGGGGTAACAAAACAAGACCTCCAACCAGTTACGGGCAGCTGGGTCACGTTCAAATATGATACGAAAGTCAGCACGGAGTGTAGATAGCACGAGATAATACCCTCGGAAAGCAAAACGAGCTACTCTCCCATATTATCGTCCCAAGTGTTCACTCTAAAAAATTGGGAATGGGGAATTGGTGAGCCAGCGTGGTCTTGGGGGTTCTCCCCCAATCCCCAACGCCACTTGCTTCAAGCCGGGGAACCCGTCCAACGCAGTGGCTCCTCCCTTTCGGTCGTGGGGGCCCCGAGTCCCCCATGAGCGACTGGCGATCTTCGCAGCGTTAGCGACGCAGGAGCGTCACCCGAAGGGGAATGGGGAATTGGGAATGGGGAATTAGTTATGTGGAATTAGTTATGTGGAATTACTTAATTCTCCTCTGCATCCCTGCACCTCCAGTCCCCACTCTCCACTTCACTGCTGCACTGTCAAAGTGTAATTCCGTTCAACTCCAGGGGCAAAAGTTCCAACCCAAATTCGATAGGTTCCTTTTTTCCAGTTTTGGTCATCAATGCTAGCATCTTTCTTCTTGCCAGTGTCATCACCACAACGAACAATGTTTTCTGCTGGCCCTTTAATTAGTAAAGTCGTATCGTAGTTGCTGCTGTTAACTAATATTTTTAGGTGATAAAAGTCTTTTTCCAAAATCATAATATGATCTGGTTTGGGATCGGCAAAGCCAATACAGGGGTTTTGAGCGCGATCGCGGTTAGTTATGGCAGACAATGGGTAAGATCCACCTGTATAACCTGCAACTTTTCCCTTAGCTTGATCAAAGCCTGGTAACAAGCTAAAAGTTCCAAAGTTAGTTGTTTGTGCTATCACAGGTGTAGCAGTTATAGCAGCTATTACAGCTAACAAGCAACCACTTCGATAATCAAGTCGAGGGCGATAATATTTCATAGTAGCCCTCCAACGGGCTTTTAAAATTGTAATGACATATACATATTTTAGTAAAAAAATTATCTGGCAATTTTAATTTATGTGCCACCTTTTTCATTAGTTATACAAATTTCCTGTAAGGTTAGGCTTCATTTACTTAGAGGAAGTTTGGAAAGTCGAAAACTATACTAAGAACCCCTCTCCAAACCTCTCCCCGAAAGGTCGATAGCCTTTGAAACCCCATTCCCTGCTTGCAACCAGGCAACAGGCGCAACAATTATTCATAGAATTGCAAGAAAACGCCGCCTTTGAGTGATTCTGTATCACTGTTGTAAGTACTAATTGTCAGCGATCGCAAGTTGCTGAAAAACGGTTTGCCGAAAATTTCTATGAGTTTGAGAATCGGTAATTGACGTTCTAACAAAGGCTGGCTTGTTTTCCAATCGAGATAGACATAGCCTTGGTTAGGTTGCGGAATGGCAGCGATACTATTTTGGAAACTAGGATTGTCAACTAGGGAATTTTTCTTGATTGTCAAGACTTCATCTATTGTCTCTAGGTTGGAGGCAAAAATTTCATAATTATCTAGGGTTGTATGTACTGCTTGTACTTTGGCTGCAATGTTGTATGATGGTCGGTCTTTGGTATCGCTTTTAGTAGTGGCGATTAAATCTGTCCAAGCAAAGATTTTCTGTTCACCGAGATTGAAGGAACTGCTGCTAAGTCCATTTGCTGTAGCGATCGCATCTAAACGAGAAATCCCTTCTGGTACACCCTCTATTTTTTCTACTACAAAAATCCAATCGGGATTTATCTGACCCTCACGAGGTAACAATGCAATGGCGTATTCTCCTTTTACCCAGCTAAAGATATCCTCTTTTAAGTTGATGCCTTTGCTTTTCTCGATATCTGCTAAAGGTTGTACCAATCTGGAAATTACATCTGTTTTGGAACCAGATATTGCTGTTTTCACTTGTGCCCAAAGTTGAGCTAAATTGCTGTCATTTAAATTACTCAAATCTGAGGCAGAAATTGCTAAACCTGCCGATGCTGGAATATATTGCAGTGCTTTTACTGGTTTAGTTAGTAGTTGAGATGGCGGAACAGTTGCTGATGAACTGAGAAAACTAGTTTCTGCTAACAAGCCTTTAGGGTTCAATGACAAAGCAATAATTTCGCTGTCGTAAGTTGCTTGTGGCAATTCTAATCCTTGCCATTGTGCCACTGTGGGAAGATTGAGGAAAGCCGCCGCGACAGATCCTTTAGGCAATTTTTCCGTAGCTTTTTGGTATCGGGGAGAACTGGTTAAATTCAGATCGGGTGCTTGGACATTATTAATTGCATCTCGCAGCACTTTGCGATCGTTGGCAAATAACACAAAGTTATTAACAACTGCGCCTGCAAGTCCTTCTTGCTGTGGTTGAGAATCTTCGTAAAGCAGTTTTACACCTTCGTATTGTTCCACCGCTAAGTTAGTTCCAGCTAACACTCGCTTAGAAAATAACAACTCTACAAACTCCTGACTTGCTTTTGAGTTATTAGTTGCTAGTGCCATTAAATACCCTGGTTGTTTACCGTTCTCTAAATCGCGATCCATATCTTCAGTGGTGACAGCCAATGTAATTTCATTACCTAACCAGGGTTGAATGTCTTGTTTGTAATCTATGCCACTCTTAGCTAATAAGCTAGTTTTAAGTTGAGATAATTCTCCTTTACCATCTAAAGTCTGTAAACGGTCAGGATTTACCAGCAACGACACCATCGCCGGAGCAAGTTTTGACACAAATATGGCAGCACCAGGTTGAGAATTAGAGGTGATCACGTTAACCGGACTTTTGGCAAAAATCCAATAAAAGCCAAAAATAACAATCACTAGCAGCGCGATCGCACCAGCTACTATAAAACCAAATAATGAGCGTTGCCTATTGACATTAGACATAATCAAAAAAAAGTATAAAGGATACACTCTGAAAACTCATACCATTTTGGATTATGGATTTGAGATTTGGGATTGGGAATCACCCTTTGTGTTAGGTTTTTGTCAATCCATCTGTGGTAATCATTTTTCCAATTGGTATTACACATCAACTCCAGACCAACAGCCATTAGTCATCAGTCATCTTCAAGAAATGCTTATGCCAGGGTACAGATTTTCTGTCACCATAAATAATATCGGATTGTCTACAAAAACCTCATGACAGCGAACTCTTTTGATCAACCCATTACTCAGATTAGTGTACAGGAGCTAGCACAACGTCTAGCTACTGGTGATGCGAGTATACAGTTAGTGGATGTGCGAGAACCACAAGAGTTGGCGATCGCTAGCATTGAGGGCTTTGTCAACCTACCATTGAGTGAATTTGCCGAATGGGGCGAACAAGTCCCAACCATGTTTAATCCCCATGCTGAAACTCTTGTGCTGTGTCACCACGGTATGCGCTCTGCCCAGATGTGTCAGTGGTTAGTTGCTCAAGGATTTACGAATGTTAAAAATATTGCAGGGGGCATTGATGCCTACTCTCAATTAGTAGACCCTTCGATTCCCAAATATTAGTACATCAGGGCAGCCATCAAAAATAGCATTGCTCATCCAAAACTGACTCTTCCGTCTGAGCAATGCTATATTTAATACAACACTTAAAAGTTTTAGGTTACCTTGCAAAAGGCTCTCATCTTCTGCAAAGGAATGTCTCTATCACTAAAATACACCTAAGTGGCAGTAGAAATCAGTATCTTAAAATACAGCTTTAATAGATAAATTTATGCAATAGTACTTATATAAACTGAATAATTGTAGATTGCAGTAGTAGCTTTACTGACAGCAGTTGAATTAGATGAGATAGCAATATCAGATTTTTCTTGTTAGAAACTAGAATATAACTAAATATCTTGCTATCTTATTTAACCAATATTAATCTTTTTCGTTTAAAAACTCAATTTTTTTTAAGTTTGATTAAATTTTGCATCAAGCAAAGCATACCCTATGGAAGTCCAGTTGACAAATCGACAACAGCATATACTTTGGGCAACGGTACGTCACTATATCGCTACGGCTGAGCCTGTTGGTTCAAAAGCTCTAGTCGAGGAGTATGACCTAGGTGTTAGCTCAGCAACAATTCGTAATGTGATGGGCGTGTTAGAAAAATCTGGCTTACTCTACCAACCGCATACCTCTGCTGGACGAGTACCTTCAGACTCAGGCTACCGCATTTATGTTGACCAGCTAATTACACCTTCAGAACTATTGGCAAAAGAGGCAGAACTAACACTGCAACAGCGACTTCATTGGGAGGATTGGAGTTTAGAAGCCCTATTGCAAGGAGCCGCCCAAATCTTAGCAACCTTGAGCGGGTGCATTAGCTTGATTACCATGCCACAAACCACAACAGCAAGTTTGCGACATCTGCAATTAGTGCAAATTGAACCAGGGCGGATCATGCTAATTGTGGTAACAGATAGTTATGAAACCCATTCCAAGTTGCTGGATTTACCACCAGGGCAGGAAGACAAACTGGAAAAAGATGTGACAGACAGGGAGTTACAGATTGTTTCTAACTTCTTGAATAGCCACTTGCGGGGGCGGAGTTTGTTAGAAATAGCCAATCTGGACTGGAGTCAATTAGATCGGGAGTTCCAACGTTACGGCGAATTCTTGAAAAATTCAGTTGTAGAATTAAGCCGTCGTAGCCTTGCGCCGAATGCCACACAAATTATGGTTCGCGGTGTAGCAGAAGTTTTGCGTCAGCCAGAATTTTCTCAATTACAGCAAGTGCAGACGCTGATCCAGCTATTGGAAGAAGAACAAGACCAACTGTGGCGATTAATCTTTGAAGAGCCAGAAGTGGAAGAACCGCGTAAGCCACGGGTAACGGTTCGCATTGGCGCAGAAAACCCATTAGAACCGATACGTACCTGCACCTTAATTTCTTCTACTTATCGCCGAGGTTCTGTACCAGTAGGGAGTGTAGGAGTTTTAGGCCCAACACGTCTAGACTACGAAAGTGCGATCGCAGTTGTAGCTGCTGCTGCTGATTACCTCTCAGAAACTTTTAGTTACTTCAATCCTTGAGCTAGACTTAATCCATTTTCTCGCAACGCGATCGCCGTTTGCTGAAACTAACCAGCATGACCGGACTAATTTAGTGCATAAATTTTTCTGAATATCTCTGTGTCTTTGTGCCTCTGTGGTTTATCAATACACTATTTTAGCCAGGTCGTGCTACCACAGCCTATTCAACGATACCAAAATTCCTTCGTTAATTATAGCTTCATCACCTTCAGCATATTCATCGAGGTTTACTTTACCATCGCCATCTGTATCAAATCTCTTGATGTTATTCCAAATTATTAGTTCTATCTCAAGCAATTTTTGACCTTGATCTGATTCAGGCTCTATTCCTATTCGTTGAGCATAGCGTGCTGCACCTTCAGTAAAGTCTTTTTCTTCTAAAAATTGGCTATTGTCTCTATCCTACAATTTAAATAGATTTGCCAACTTCCGCTTTTTAAAATCGCTAACCATGATTTGATTTTCCTATTTGTGCATCAGCAAAGCTAAGAAATTAAAACTTAAATTTCAACTTTCACTAAAAATGAATAAAAATTAATAATTAAAAATTTTATCTTTAGTGTTTTAGTACTTAAGCTTTAATTTTCAGTTATTTTTACCTATAATACATCAATATTCCACAAATATAAAGCAATTAGCTAGCTAAGCTGGCAAAATTTCCGGCTTTTGTCAAAAACCTAAGTTTTAACACATCAGGACAACCAAATTCTGAATTTTGGATAAAGTCGGTTTTAGATTCAAACTGAGCAACCTTAATAAAATCTAAATTTAGTAATTAGGAATTATAAATTACTTACTTAAGATTTACTTATAAATTCCCCCGCAGATAGGAGCATGAAAAGAATTTACTCCTTATACTGTCGCTTATAAAGTACTAATTGCAACTTGAGATATCAGCTTACCTCAGGGTGGCTGATATTATACATCATAAAGTTATGTTGCAATTAGTACCTTTGTAGAGGTAGCGCAAAGTGGACAATTTGACAATCTTTAATCCTAAATCTACTTGGCGTATAGTCATAATCTGTTCGCACGCAACAAGACCTGATATATGGTTCGAGAGCTTGAAAGAAAACGTCAGAGTACACAGTTTCCAGAAACTGCACCTGCTGCTAATCCCGTATTTTTTAGAACTTATAGTCGCCGTACAAAGGCAGGCTTGAGAGAAACATGGGATGAGGTATGCGATCGCACTCTCCAAGGCTTGATAGAGTTGGGTAAGCTACGCCCAGATGAAGTAGCCATACTCAAGGAAATGCAACAAAACCTGAAAGCTTTGCCCAGTGGCCGCTGGTTATGGGTTGGCGGTACAGATTGGGTAGCCAAACCAAAAAACTTTTCCGGGGCTTACAATTGCACTTCCACCAACTTACAGGACTGGAAAGCCTTCGGGTTAATGATGGATCTAGCAATGATGGGCTGTGGTACAGGAGCTGTCATAGAACCACAATATATTAATCAGTTACCCCCCATACGTAATCACTTGCATGTCACTGTACAAGGTGAAATTGGTAGTACTCCTAAGCACTTGCGGCGTGAATATACTGAAATCCATATAGAAGGTAATAGTGTCACTATTCACGTTGGAGATAGTCGTGAAGGTTGGGTAGAATCCTATCAAACTTTATTAGAACTTTCCACGGATGAACGCTTTTCTAATGAAGTTAAAGTATTAGTTGATATTAGTGATGTCCGTCAAGCAGGAGAAACTCTTAACGGCTTCGGCGGTGTTGCTAATCCTGTAAAATTGCCTGGACTTTATCAGCGTTGTGCATCCATCCTCAATCAAGCTGTAGGACGGCAATTAAATTCAGTTGAATGCTGTCTATTAATTGATGAAGCTGCGGTAACAATCGTTGCAGGCAATATTAGAAGAAGCGCGGGGATGCGTCAGTTCAATGCTGACGATCAATTAGGAGCTACTGCTAAGGATAACTTGTGGCAGCAAGATGAACAAGGCAACTGGCGAATTGATCCAAAGCGTGATGCTTTGAGGATGGCAAACCATACCAGAGTTTTTCACCGCAAACCAACATTAGAAGAATGTGTTGATGCTGTTCGCAAACAATATTACAGTGGCGAAGGTGCAATTCAATGGGCTGGTGAAGCAGCAGCTAGAGCAAACTGTGATTTGCTAACAACACAAGCATTAAAAGTTGATTTCTTGGAAGCTTATAACCAAGGAACAGCAAAGCAGTGGTTGCAAGAACACTATCCCAACCTTGATGCTAATGAGTTAGAACATCGTTTAGCTCGCTATGGGCTAAATCCGTGTGGTAAGTAATTTTGCCTCACGTTAAACACCGGAGAAAATCGGTGAACCCTGGGATTGGGAATACCGAGGTAATCAAAGGAAATAAAAGGCCTTTGACACCGTACAGACTAGAGAGTGAACCTTTTTCAACCAGAAATATATCAGGTTTAAAAAGAATAGAATCTGGGTTTTACCCCCGTTATCAAAACGGCTCCACGAGTCCCCGGCTACTAATATTGTTTTCAATCTTAGTAGAAAATATAGTCGGATCTACGAGGAATTAAGAACTCGTAGAACTAGAGGATAAAAAGCCTTTAGGTTAACAAAAATGGAAATTATCGGTAGTAACTTTCACTGCAATTTATCAGAGGTTCATCTGAATCAAATTGACCCATATAACTATAAAGAACAAGAGGAGGCTTTCACTGCTGGGGCGTTATCTGTAGCCGCACTTTTAAATCATCAATTCCTAGAACCCCGCTATCAAGCAAGCAGAGAATTAGACCCAATTGTGGGTGTTTCTTTCACAGGTTTATTTGATTTCTTTGTTCATGCTTTTGGTGTTGATTGGTTGCGTTGGTGGGCTGAAGGTAGACCCGCAACTGCCCAAGGATTAGCCTTTAAGCGTGAGGAAGAGAAATATTTAAGTTTCTGGAGAGAAACTGTACATCGAGTGATTTGGGATTACTGCGATCGCCATCATCTCAAACGCCCCAATCGCTGCACAACAGTACAGCCCAGTGGTACCAAAGCTTTACTAACTGGTGCGAGTTCCGGCTGGCACCCCCCCAAAGCCCAAAGGTTTATTCGCCGCATCACTTTCCGCAAAAATGACCCAGTAGCCTTAGCTTGTATTGACTACGGTTACAATGTGATTCCTTCGCAGTCTGACAAAGATGAACAAGGTAATTTATTAAATGATCCCTTTGATTCTCGCGTCAGTGAATGGTTGGTGGAAATCCCTGTTTCCGTACCTTGGGCTGATTTACCAGGCGCAGATGAAATCGATGTTTCTAAGTTTTCCGTCTTAGCCCAACTCGATTTCGTTATGCAAGTGCAGCAACACTATGTCACCCACAACACATCTGCTACTTTAGAACTGCGGTCTGATGAAGTAGAAATTCTTGGGCAAAGGATATATGATGCGATCGCTAATGATGAAGGATATATCTCAGCTGCCCTTTTAGCTCGTTTTGATGATTTACAATCATTCCCGCGTTTGCCGTTTGAACCAATAGATAAAGCAACTTACGAACATTTGAGTCAACAGGTTAAAGCCAGACGCAAAACAGATGATTTCTGTGCAGTTCTTAGCCGCTATGATTCAGGTGAACTCACAGAAGCTGGCCCTAGTGGTTGTGACTCTGATAAATGTATGTTTCCAGATCAGCAACCAATTTCATAGGGACTGGGTAATGGGTAATGGGTAATGGGTAATGGGTGAGATGTGATGACTAATAGTAGAATCCAATTCCCAATTCCCAATTCCCAATTCCCAATTCCCAATTCCCAATTCCCAATTCCCAATTCCCAATCCCCCACGTTACGATTAATTAAGAAGTGATAATTTTTGTTACGGCAGTGCCAGGAGAGTCTTCATGTTTATTGATGAATTGTCACCAATCTTTAAACAATTTATCCAGCACCCAGCCTCTTTTTTGGGTGGGTTTGTTTCTGGTGTACTTCGACTCAACCTTGCAGACGATCCCGTTAAAAGCTGGTTAGATCAACAGATCCGTCCCGGCAGTTATTCTTCCTCAACTACTGAGGTGCATAATGGTAAAGCTACTGGCCCTCAGTCAATTGCGATCGAGTAAATTTTCTTTGATTAATCTCAAATCCAGTTAATCTTTTAACAAAATTGAGCCATCATTATTCACCTGTAACTTGCCTCTATTCCTTGATCAGGGGGGTTGCAGGTGAGTTTTTTAATTAACTGTAACTTGACATTTGCAAGACTTACGCAACTGACACACATATTTTGCTATTGCAGTCAAGAGGCAAAAGGAGCCAGTACAACCCACACGAAAAAAATATGACAATGCATTAAGTCCTAATTTACTTAAGATGATCAGGACTTGTATCTCTAAAATATTTGCAATTCTGCTCAGGGCTTACGCAAACAATAGCCGAAACCCTTATTTTTATGTACCTACGATTTATGAATTATTACCACTATATTTACTTGTCTTTAAGTCGTATATGTGTTAAGAAAGTTTATTTCAGCAATTCTAAATCTTAGAATCATAACACAACAGCTTCCAAATTATAAAATATATAAGATTGACTAATTCTGTGTTATTGGGGTTTGTAAATTCCCATACTTTGAAAAATGTCACGATCAGTTATTATATGAGCGTATGCGTAAGTTCAGCCACATGGTCAGTTTAGTTGAAGTTTATGGCATCATTATGGTTGCTGCCCCACGATGTTGCCATTAGTCAATCAGAACAGACTATGCAAGATTTGCAATTTGTTTAAATCTGTTTTCCATCTGAACTAATCGCTTTTTGTTGAAAATTACCTGATCCCACATGACTATTTACGTTGGAAACCTCTCCTACCGCGCCACCGAAGCAGATTTGAAAGCCGTATTTGCAGATTACGGTGAAGTTAAAAGAGTTGTACTACCTACTGACCGCGAAACAGGGCGTATGCGCGGCTTTGCTTTTGTTGAGATGATGGAAGATGCCCAAGAAGATGCTGCTATTACTGAATTAGATGGGGCAGAATGGATGGGTCGTCAACTCAGAGTCAATAAAGCCAAACCGCGAGAGGAAAATAACAACCGACGAGGTAATTGGTCGAAAAAACAAGAGTATTAATGAAGTTGAATATCCACAATAGCACATTGTTTTTTAGTTATGCAATATAGTGGGTTGCACAAATCTACTAACAATAATTAAAACTAAAACAATAGTACAAGCAATAACCAGACTAGTTGTGAGCAGCAGACCAATTTCACAACTAGTCTTTTTTTACTAATTTTAAATAAATTTTATTAAATAAATTTACTTAAGCTCTTTATCTAGTATTGAAGTGCATACTCCTCCCCAGCCAGGGAAACGACTACCACAGCAGCAGCCTCTTGGACAGTGCAAGACCTGCATTTCTTTAGTTTATCTAAAATCACATCTCAGTTAGAGAATTACCTTTCTAAGATAGAGGCAGCAACTATAAATTGCGATATACAACCTGACTAACCCAACTTATAGCCAGTCACCAAGGGGAACACAAAAATGGCTAAAACGCCAGAATCTTTAGAATTGTCTATTAACGACGCTACAGATAGAAGCTTAGATCGTGATTGTACAACTTTATCTCGTCACGTTCTACAGCAACTTCAAAGTTTTTCGCCAGATGCACAAGATTTGAGCGCGCTGATGAATCGTATCGGTCTTGCAGGCAAATTAATTGCTCGCCGCCTCAGCCGTGCAGGTTTAATGGAAGGGGTTCTCGGATTTACTGGAGAAGTCAATGTGCAAGGAGAATCCGTCAAAAAGATGGATGTCTATGCCAATGATGTTTTTATCTCAGTGTTTAAGCAAAGCGGCTTAGTCTGTCGCCTAGCTTCCGAAGAAATGGAACAACCTTATTACATACCTGAAAATTGTCCCATTGGTCGCTATACCCTACTGTATGACCCCATTGATGGCTCATCAAACACTGATACCAACCTCAGTTTAGGTTCCATCTTTTCCATTCGTCAACAAGAAGGAACCGATAGTGATGGTCAAGCAATTGACCTACTCAGCAACGGACACAAACAAATCGCTGCTGGATACATACTCTATGGGCCCAGCACCATGCTGGTTTATACTATAGCTAATGGGGTTCATTCGTTTACCCTTGATCCCAGCTTGGGAGAATTTATTCTCACAGAAGAAAACATCAAGATTCCTAACCACGGCCCTGTTTATAGTGTTAACGAAGGCAACTTTTGGCAGTGGGAAGAATCAATCCGCGAATACATCCGCTACGTGCATCGTACAGAAGGCTACACTGCCCGTTACAGTGGGGCAATGGTCAGCGACATCCATAGAATTTTAGTTCAAGGCGGTGTATTTCTCTATCCAGGCACAATTCAAAAACCAGAAGGTAAATTGCGCTTGCTTTATGAAACTGCTCCTTTAGCCTTTTTAATTGAACAAGCAGGTGGTCGTGCAACTACAGGATTGGTAAATATCCTGGACGTAGTGCCGAAAAAACTGCATCAGCGCACGCCTCTAATTATTGGTAGCAAAGAGGATGTGGCCAAAGTGGAGTCTTTTATTCAAAATGGTCATTAGATGAGGAGGCAGAAGATTATGAAGCCCATAAAATCAAATTTGGGACTGTTTTTTACTGTCAATTGATTACCGCCATGCATTAAAGATGCGTCTAAAACACGCTAGTAAATAAAGGTTAATTTATGGCGATGTGGATTGGCAATGCAAAATAGCGCTTTAGAAATGTGAAACAGAGATAGGGATTATCTCAGCTGGCCGATGCGATAAGTGATTGGCAACGCCAAAATTCAAAAGTCACCATCAAAATTTTGATGGGTTTTGCCAACTTCACTTAAAAACATCATTAACAGGAGTGAAATAACATAGCTATGGCAACCAATCATTTATTAGAGATTAAACAATACGGACAAAGTATCTGGATGGATAATTTGAGCCGTGACATTATTCAATCAGGTGAACTGAAAAACCTGGTTGAAAATCAAGGAATAACAGGGATCACCTCTAACCCAGCTATTTTTGAAAAAGCGATCGCTGGTAACGTCATTTATGATGCGGACATAGAAGCAGGAATTCGCGCTGGTTTACCAACAAACAAAATTTATGAGTCGCTGATTTTTGCAGATATCCGCAATGCCTGTGATATCCTGCGCCCTGTATATGAAGCCTCGAATAAACTCGATGGTTATGTAAGTATCGAAGTCCCGCCAATCATCGCCCATGATACTCAAGCTACCATCAACGAAGCCCGCCGCTATTTCACTGAAATTGGGCGGGAAAATGTGATGATTAAAATTCCTGGCACAACAGCTGGTTTGCCAGCAGTAGAACAGGCGATCGCTGATGGTATTAACGTGAATATCACCCTGCTGTTTTCTGTAGAAAGTTACATTAACACAGCATGGGCATACATTCGCGGCTTAGAAAAACGTGTGGCTCTTGGTAAAGATATCAGCAACATTGCTTCAGTGGCTAGCTTCTTCCTCAGCCGGATAGATAGCAACATTGACAGCAAAATTGATGCTAAGTTGAAAAAAGGCGTTGATGACATTGCCGTGGAAGCAAGGTTAAGAGCCGTCAAAGGAAAGGTAGCGATCGCTAATGCCAAGATTGCCTATCAAGAATACAAGAAAATTATTAAGAGCGATCGTTGGCAAGCCCTAGCAGCAAAAAAAGCAAAAGTACAGCGGTTACTTTGGGCTAGCACCAGCACCAAAGACCCCAACTACAGCGACGTGATGTATGTCGATGAGTTGATTGGCCCGGATACCGTAAACACCTTGCCACCTTCGACGATTAAAGCTTGTGCTGACCACTGCAATGTAGCTAATCGTTTAGAAACAAATGTTGAGCAAGCTTACCACCTCATAGAAAGCCTCAAAGACCCCGACATCAACATCGATATCAATGCCGTAATGGACGAACTGCTAACCGAAGGTATTGAGAAGTTTGTCCAGCCATTCCAGTCCTTGATGAACTCTTTAGAAGAGAAAGTCAAGTTATTGTCGCCTGTATAGGGAACAGAAGAGGGGAAAAGGTTAAAGGGTAAAGGGTAAAGGTATAATTCTTCCCCTTTCCCCCTTTCCCTTTCCCCCTTTCCCTTTCCCCAATCCTAGTACCCAATCCAAAATCCACAACTTCTATGGTTAGTCTGCTAGAAAATCCTCTGCGCGTTGGTCTACAACAGCAAGGGATGCCCGAACCTCAGATTATAGTCATCTTTGGCGCTTCTGGTGACCTTACCTGGCGCAAACTAGTGCCAGCACTTTACAAATTGCGGCGAGAACGGCGCATCCCACCAGAAATCACCATCGTCGGCGTAGCACGTCGAGAATGGAGTCATGAGTACTTCCGTGAACAAATGCGGAAGGGCATGGAAGAAGCTCATGGCGGTGTTGAACTAGAGGAACTTTGGCAAGACTTCTCTCAAGGTCTGTTCTACTGTCCTGGAGATATAGACGACCCTGAAGGATACCAAAGACTGAAAAATTTCTTGAGCGAATTAGACGAAAAACGGGGTACACGCGGCAACCGGATGTTTTACCTCTCAGTTGCCCCAAAATTCTTTCCTGAAGCCATCAGGCAACTAGGGGGAGCAGGAATGCTCGACGATCCCTACAAGCATCGCCTGGTGATTGAAAAACCCTTTGGTCGTGACTTGGCATCTGCTCAAAGCCTCAACGTAGTAGTACAAAAATTCTGTAAAGAAAATCAAGTTTACCGTATTGACCACTACTTAGGTAAAGAGACAGTTCAGAATCTCTTGGTGTTTCGCTTCGCCAACGCCATTTTTGAACCATTGTGGAATCGTCAATTTGTTGACCACGTACAAATTACTGTAGCAGAAACCGTAGGCGTGGAAGATAGGGCTGGTTATTATGAAACCGCCGGCGCACTGCGGGATATGTTGCAAAACCACCTCATGCAACTTTACTGCTTAACAGCAATGGAAGCGCCTAACTCAATGGATGCCGACAGCATCCGTACTGAGAAAGTTAAGGCACTCCAAGCTACCCGTCTAGCTGATGTTCATAATCTATCGCGTTCAGCCGTGCGCGGTCAGTATAGTGCTGGTTGGATGAAGGGACAACCAGTGCCAGGGTATCGACAAGAACCAGGAGTTGACCCCAACTCCACAACACCTACCTATGTAGCCATGAAGTTTTTGGTTGACAACTGGCGTTGGCAAGGTGTTCCCTTCTACCTACGTACAGGTAAGCGGATGCCGAAAAAAGTCAGTGAGATTTCTATCCACTTCCGCGACGTTCCTTCACGGATGTTTCAATCCGCCGCCCAACAGAGAAATGCCAACGTTTTGGCAATGCGGATTCAGCCCAATGAAGGAATTTCCCTGCGTTTTGATGTCAAAATGCCAGGAGCAGAATTCCGCACGCGTTCTGTAGACATGGACTTTAGTTATGGTTCCTTTGGTATCGAAGCCACATCCGATGCCTACGATCGCCTATTCCTTGATTGTATGATGGGCGATCAAACATTATTCACAAGGGCCGACGAAGTAGAAGCAGCTTGGCAGATAGTAACTCCAGCCCTTTCGGTTTGGGATGCACCCGCAGACCCAGCCACCATCCCCCAGTACGAAGCTGGTACTTGGGAACCAGCGGAAGCAGAATTTTTGATCAACCAAGATGGTCGTCGCTGGCGCAGACTCTAAAAAGTTAGGAGTTAAGAGTTGACAGTTATGAATTAACTGTCATCAGTGATTAGTTCTAAATTAAGAGTTATGAGTTAATCATTTTTAACTCCTAACTCCTAACTCCTAACTCCTAACTTATTCAAACAAACAAGCTGACCACTCAAAACTACTATGACTCCCCAAGCTCCTACAATTTTTTCACTCCAAGCACCCAAGGATATTTCGCTCACAGAAATTGAAGCGGAACTTAATCAAATTTGGCAAAGTTACGGCATTACTGGCGAGGATGGAGGGCTTCCTGCTGCTACTCGCGCTACTACATTTACTTTAGTAGTTTACGAACCAGAAGAAACCCAGTATTTGTTAGCTGCTTTGGGTTTTTACAACGGCCCCATTGATGGGATTTTAGGGCCCCAGACAGATGTAGCACTGCGGCTAGTACAGCAAAAATATGGTTTGCCGGAAACTGGAACCGCAACACCCGAAACCTTGACAGCATTGCGTGAAGAATTTGCAAAACGTCAAGGAAACGGAAACGGCGCTACGGCAGACAATGGTGGTAATGGTTCCTACAGATTCAATGCAGCAAGCCCCACCATTGCTGATGAAATTGCCCTGCGTAACCCTTGCCGCATCATTGCCCTGTGTCCGATCGCAGGTGAAGATGAAGGAGTAAAGGCCCAAGTTTCCGCCTATTGCCCCATTCAAAAGCAATCTTCTAGTACACTCATTTGCTGCGAATACATCACTCTCAGCGGCACCACTGCCGCCTTAGAACGGGTGGGGGGCATGATTCCAGCATTGTTGATTGGTGGACTACCGAAGTTTCTTTGGTGGAAGGCAACACCAGACCCCGATAACTCCTTATTCAAGCGACTGGCTGCAATCTGCAATAATGTGATTGTGGATTCTTGCAACTTCAACGAGCCAGAAAGTGATTTGCTCAGCTTGCAAGAGTTGGTAGAAACTGGTGTCCCCTTAGCTGACTTGAACTGGCGTCGCTTATCAGCATGGCAAGAGTTGACAGCCGAAGCCTACGACCCACCACACCGTCGTGCTGCACTCCGGGAAGTTGATAAAGTTACTATTGATTACGAAAAAGGCAACCCCGCCCAAGCTTTGCTATTTTTGGCTTGGCTAGCAAGTCGCTTGCAATGGCAACCAGTTTCCTATCAAAAGGAAAGCGGAGATTATGATATCACTCGCATTCACTTTGTCGCTCAAGACCAGCGACAAGTAGAAGCCGAGTTAGCAGGTGTACCTGTTGCTGATGCTGGTCAAATTGGTGGCGATTTAATTGCTTTGCGCTTAAGTTCCACAAATCCCCAGGCAGACTGTGGTACTGTAATTTGTTCGGAAACCGGCGGGTGTATGCGGATGGAAACACACGGTGGCGCCCAAGCCGCAGGATTATTTCAACAAGTGAGTTCGCTTTCTGAACAAAAGGCGGAAGCATTGCTAAGTCAGCAGGTGCAACGCTGGGGTCGTGAGTCACTTTTTGAAGAAAGTCTTGCAGTTATCGCGCAAATCTTGAAGTCGGGAGTGAAGAGTTAGGTTAACCTAGAAACAAGAAAATACTTCTATAGCCTCCAGATTCTAGGATATTTCTCAGCGAATCTGGAGGTATTTTTATGTTTATATTTCAATCGGTTCAGGTAATATGATTTTGGATTATTAAAGATACTGTTGACGTTAAACTATATCCCCATAAAAGTCATCAAAAGCCGGGGTCGTGCAGGGTTCCCCCCGTTGAGGCGACTGGCGTTCATCAGTCAACTAATTTCTCTGATTATGAATCATTATTGATTGTCTGTGTCTGTAATTGCTGTATTTCTTCAACAGATAACCCTGTAACTCGTGCAATTAATTCAATTCCCATTCCCTCACTCAGCATATTATTGGCAATTTGTCGAGCTTTTTCTTGACTGCCTTCAGCTTTGCCTTCAGCTTTGCCTTCAGCTTTGCCTTCAGCTTTGCCTTCAGCTTTGCCTTCAGCGAGAATTTCTTGATAAATCACAGATTCTTGCATAAGCTCTTTTCGCAGAATACGTTGAATCACCTCTTGTTTCAATACTAGCCCAGCGAGAATAGCAGTTGATGCTGCCACGTTACTTTGCACTCGTTGGTCAGAAATGCTATTAATTTCCTGGGCAACTTGTCTAAGTACTTCGGTGCTGTTATCGGTTTGACTCAAGACTGCGAAAGGCAGTAAACCTGGTGATTGCAGGAATACATTAGTTGGTTGTTGCCAAACTGGAATAACATCGAATTCATGACGAGTTCTTTCTAGAGTAAAGACAGTTTGCTGTACTAAATTTGAGGTTGTCGGTTGTAGGTAAATCACAAACTGGCGCATCTGTTTTTGGGGAAAGCGACGATAGACACGCAGGCGATAGTCAATCATCCGAAAGGGAATATCATTTTTTGGTTGAGTTTGAAACTCCAGATGTAGTACTATTTCTTCAGATTGCAGCAAGATTAGAGCATCGGCTCGAATTGGTTCTAAGGATAGTTCTGACGGACTTAACTCGGTAAGCGTAACAGGTTCTCCTAATAGCCAATTCGCAAAGTTGCTAGAAAAGTTTTCAACTAAAAATTTGCAGATATTATCGAACATTAGATGATTTTAACTGGTGACTGATGACTGCTGACTGTAAGTAGTGGGACATATTTTTATTTGGAAGTTTTTAATTTTTAATATTTAAACAAGTATTGTATAAAAAGTTGATTTCATTTTTATGTCTTTAATTATTGCCGGAGAACGTAGCGGAGTAGGCAAAACAACTGTCACGCTTACCCTTTTAGCATCTTTGTGTCGCCGTGGTGTTGTGGTGCAATCTTTTAAAGTGGGGCCAGACTATATCGATCCGATGTTTCATCAGCATGTTACTGGTCGTGCTTGTCGGAATTTAGATCCTGTGCTAACTTCAGAAGCTTATGTAAAAGAATGTTTTGCCCATCACAGCCAAGGAAGTGAATATACTTTGGTAGAAGGAGTGATGGGGTTATTTGATGGAATTGGAAATGGAGAAGAAGTTAATCAATGCTTGACTGATTTTGCTAGTACAGCACACATAGCACGACTTTTAGATTTGCCTGTGGTGTTGGTAATTGATTGCAGTCGCTTGTCTGGTTCTGTGGCTGCGATCGCTCACGGCTACAGTTCGTTTGATCCTAGAATTAAAATAGCTGGGATAATCTTAAATCGAGTCGGCAGCGATCGCCATCTCTCGTTACTCAAAGATTCCCTCAAAGCTTTACAACTACCCATTCTCGGTGTATTACGCCGTCAGGATAACATCGCCATTCCTGACCGTCATCTCGGCTTAGTACCTACAGCAGAACTTCCCGAACTAGATGCTGTAATTAATCGTCTTGCCGATTTAGGCGATACTTGCTTTGACTGGCAAAACTTGTTACCCTTGCTAAAATCAAAACTTCCCCCCATCTCCCCATCCCCCTCATCTCCC
>NZ_JAECZC010000023.1 GCF_016056305.1 Amazonocrinis nigriterrae CENA67
CCCTCATCTCCCCCATCTCCCCCATCTCCCCTGCTCCCCTACCTTTATAATCTATGAAAACTAATATAGAATCATCGCCTTCACCTCGCCCGCCCCGTGTTCCCCAGGGAACTCGTGACTCGCGCAGACACACGCCCAAAGCAGATATGCGAGGGCTTTATCAAAGAGCAATTAAAGAGTCATTTGCCAAGCTCCATCCCCGCATTGCTGTCAAAAATCCAGTGATGTTTGTGGTTTGGGTAGGGACAATTGTGACTTTTCTGGTAACTCTTGACCCCAATTTATTTGGCACTTTACAGGTGGATGTCAACCAGCAACGCCTGTTAAATGGGTTAATAACCTTAATTCTGTTTTTCACAGTTCTGTTTGCTAACTTTGCAGAAGCAGTTGCCGAAGGACGTGGTAAGGCACAAGCAGATTCCTTGAGGTCAACACGTTCCGATACTATTGCTCGCAAAGTACTGCCTGATGGTTCGATTCAGCAAGTTAATTCTACAGAATTGCGCCGCAACGATTTGGTGAAAGTAATTGCCAATGACATGATTCCTGCTGATGGCGAAGTCCTTCAAGGCATAGGTTCGGTGGATGAGTCGGCAATTACTGGGGAATCTGCCCCCGTACTCAAGCAACCAGGTACAGATATTGCCAGTTCAGTTACAGGAGGTACACGTCTACTTTCAGATGAGTTGACAATTCGCATTACAGCCGATCCCGGTCAAGGCTTTATTGACCGCATGATTTCTCTTGTGGAGGGAGCAGAACGGACTAAAACTCCTAATGAGATTGCCCTCACAGTATTGTTAGCCGTACTGACACAAGTTTTCTTAATTGTCGTGGCAACCATGCCTCCCTTTGTCGGTTATATCGCCAACTTTATTAGTACTGTGTTTGGGGCAGAAGCCGGAAACAGTTTGCGTGCAGGTGCTAGCGTTGCTATCTTGATTTCTTTATTGGTAGCTTTGATACCCACAACTATCGGTGGATTGCTCAGTGCGATCGGCATTGCTGGTATGGATAGAGTCGCACAATTTAATGTTATTGCTACCTCTGGACGCGCCGTAGAAGCCTGCGGTGATATCAATACCTTAGTGCTAGATAAAACAGGTACTATCACCTTGGGAAACCGGATGGCTGATGAGTTTATCCCTGTGAACAGTTACTCAGTTACAGATGTGGCGCGAGTTGCTTTAGCTGCCAGTGTATTTGATGAAACACCGGAAGGTAGGTCAATTGTCAAACTAGCCGAAAGTTTGAGTGTAAAGGTTGATTTCGACCCCAAACAAGCAGAAGGTGTAGAATTCTCAGCCAAAACCCGCATGAGTGGCACTAACTTACCCAACGGGAAGGAAGTCCGTAAAGGGGCGGTAGATGCAATTAAAGGCTTTGTCCGTTCTCGTGGTGGTCGCATTCCTGATGATGTAGATGCGGCTTATGAGCGAGTTTCTCGGTTAGGTGGTACACCATTAGCAGTCTGCCAAAATGACCAAATTTTCGGTGTTATTTATCTTAAAGATATTGTTAAACCTGGCTTGCAGGAACGATTTGACCAACTACGGCGCATGGGTGTTAAGACAGTCATGCTTACAGGTGACAACCGCATTACCGCAAGCGTAATTGCCAAAGAAGCCGGAGTTGATGATTTTATTGCCGAAGCTACACCAGAAAACAAAATTAGCGTGATTCGCGGCGAACAATCTCAAGGTAAACTGGTGGCAATGACAGGTGATGGTACTAATGACGCACCTGCATTAGCTCAAGCTAACGTAGGGTTAGCAATGAACTCTGGAACCCAAGCCGCCAAAGAAGCTGCTAACATGGTGGACTTAGATTCTGACCCCACTAAGTTGATTGATTTGGTAACTATTGGTAAACAGTTACTCATTACCCGTGGGGCGTTAACAACTTTCTCTATTGCCAACGATATTGCTAAGTATTTCGCCATCATCCCGACTATTTTTGCGGCGGCTGGTATTGGCGCACTTAACATTATGGGATTAAAAAGTGCCCAATCTGCAATTATCTCCGCACTAATTTACAATGCTTTGATTATTCCCGTACTTATTCCTTTAGCACTCAAAGGTGTAAAGTTCCGTCCTTTAACAGCAGACCAACTATTAAGACGTAACATTTTAATTTATGGGTTGGGGGGTATTATTGCACCTTTTATTGCTATCAAAATTATTGATGTCGTTTTACCTTTGTCTTAATTTCTAATCATTCAAAACTACTATGAAACCTCCTCGTGTAAACATTCTCCCCATTCTTTTACCTCAAGTATTTGCCCAGATACTTACAGGAGTAAATGAAATTTGGTTGCAATGGCGTAAACAAAAGCTGCCTCTGTATATGTTTTTGGCAATGTGTTTCAACCTTGTGGTTGCGCCTGTTGTCTATGCTGCCACTGGGGAACAGTTTTCTCACTTTCAAGCTTGGGCTTTAGGACTGTTAGGGCTGGTGACGTTGAGCCTTTCTACATATTTGTTTTTTGTCATGTTTGTACCGGAGAAATTCTAATGAGTTTTGCAAGAGAAGCCAGCAGAGCAATTCGTTCGACTGTAGTACTTTGGGTAATTGGCGCAATTATTTATCCCTTTGCGATGATTGCTTTTGGGCAAATTGTGTTTCCATTTCAAGCCAATGGTAGTTTAATAAAAGATAGCCAAGGTCGGGTTTTAGGTTCTAGCTTAATTGGTCAACCTTTTACTAGCGATCGCTACTTTAACACTCGCCCCAGCACCACCAGCTACAGCACCGCCGATCCCAAAAAAGATGAGGCCGGAATTCTCAAAACCGGGGTTTCTGGTGCTAGCAATTTAGCTCCCAGTAATTCAGCCTTACTAGAACGTATCAAAGGTAAAGATGACCCCGATCCCAGCAAACGGGTTGAAGGTGATTTAAATCGATTAAAAACAGCTCTTGTGCAACCTACCGCAGATTTAGTCTACACCTCTGGTTCTAGCCTTGACCCCCACATTACCCCTGAAGCTGCTAAAGCACAAATTACCCGTGTAGCCAAAGCGCGAGGAGTCCAACCCCAACAGTTAAAAACTTTGATTAATCAAAATACTGATGGTCGTTTTCTAGGAATCTTTGGTGAACCTGGGGTCAATGTCTTGAAGTTAAATCTAGCTTTGGATGCATTAAAATCTGCAAGTTGAATCAGAAACATCGAGATGATTACAGCAAAAAAAGTCAAAACATTATTTTTTTGGAAGTACCTTAGAGAATTGGTATAAATTATGTATTAAGATGACAGATGATCTCAAGTTACCCCCGATTTATAATTTTTGAACCGCAGAGTACGCAGAGGACGCGGAGTTTTTATTAGTTATGGAATTAAATCAAAACAATGGTGATACTTTGGCGGCGTTGCAGGAATTAATTGAGGTGGTGGCAAAATTGCGATCGCCTGATGGTGGTTGTCCTTGGGATTTGGCGCAAACTCCCGAAACGCTGACACCATACGTAATTGAAGAAGCTTATGAAGTGGTTGATGCCATTAAGAATGGTGACAAGGAAGCGATCAAAGAAGAGTTAGGAGATTTACTTTTACAAGTGGTATTGCAAGCCCAAATCGCCAGTGAATACGGACAATTTTCTCTGCAAGAAGTAGCCAGAGGTATTTCCCAAAAGTTGATTCGTCGTCACCCCCATGTCTTTGGTGATGTGTCGGTACAAAGTGTCGATGAGGTGCGGCAAAATTGGGAACAAATCAAAGCCACAGAAAAGGGTGAAGCATCCCCAGAAAATCAAAAACTCAGTGCTAAACTCAGTCGCTATGGACGTACCCTACCCCCACTCACGGCGGCCATGAAGATTTCCCAGAAAGCTGCTGCTGTGGGGTTTGAATGGGAAAACATTGATGGCGTTTGGGAAAAGTTTCATGAGGAATTGGCAGAATTTCAACAGGCTTTGGCCCAAGAAACACCCCAACGACAACAAGCAGAATTAGGAGATTTACTATTTGCAGTTATTCAGCTTGCCCGTTGGTATAATCTCGATCCTAGCGCTGGTTTGCAAGGCACAAATCAACGATTTGTCCAACGGTTAGAAAGAATGGAGGCAGTTGTTGACCGCCCCCTTGCTGATTACAGTTTGGATGAGTTAGAAAGTCTCTGGCAACAAGCAAAAGCTCAACTTGCCAAAGAGCAGTGATATATCTAATTTACAATTTGATGGTGACAGTTTTAACTTCGGTATATTGCTGTAAGCCATATTCGCCTAGTTCGCGACCGATACCAGATTGCTTGAAACCACCGAAGGGTGCAGCAGCGTCGAATACGTCATAACAGTTTACCCACACTGTACCAGCACGCACATTGTGAGCGATCGCGTGTGCCTTACTAATATCCTGAGTCCAGACAGCGGCGGCGAGTCCATACATGGTAGTATTCGCCCGTTGAATTACTTCGTCAATGTCTTTAAACTTGATAATACTCATCACAGGGCCAAAGATTTCCTCTTGGGCAATTTTCATCTCATCGCGGACATCAGCAAAGACTGTGGGTGCAATGAAGAAACCTTTGTCTCCCACTCTACTACCACCACAAAGCATCTGGGCACCTTCGCGCATCCCAGACTCGATATAACCCATCACTCTGTCGAATTGGTCTTTGTCTACCTGTGGCCCTTGTTCTGTGCTTTCATCGAAGGGGTTACCGACAATCCGCTGTTTGGCTTGTTCTACACTTTTAGCGACAAACTCGTCGTAGCATTTTTCTTCCACAAATACCCGTGAACCAGCACAGCAGCATTGACCTTGGTTGAAGAATAAAGCATCGTGAGAACCTGCGATCGCTGCATCCATATCAGCATCAGCAAAGACGATGTTGGGACTCTTACCGCCAAGTTCGAGAGTCACGCGCTTGAGGTTGCTTTTGGCTGCGGCTTCCATAATTAGATGCCCGACTTCAGTGGAACCAGTAAAGGCCACTTTGTCAATATCCATGTGGCGAGCGATCGCAGCCCCAGCTGTTGGCCCATATCCTGATAAGATATTCACCACACCAGGGGGAAAACCAGCCTCAACAATCAACTCACCTACTCGCAATGCTGACAAAGGCGTTTGTTCAGCGGTTTTCATCACCACAGTATTACCAGTTGCCAAAGCAGGTGCTAGCTTCCATGCTTGCATTAACAGTGGGAAATTCCAAGGGATAATTTGACCAACTACACCCACAGGTTCGTGGCGGGTGTAACAGAAGTAAGGGCCGTTTATTGGGATAGTTTTACCTTGTACCTTATCAGCCCAACCTGCATAGTAGCGATAGCAGCCGATGACTAGCCCCAAGTCGCCCAATGAATCTTGTAAGGGCTTGCCATTGTCTAGAGTTTCCAACCGTGCCAATTCATCAATATTCTGTTCAATTAAATCTGCCAGCTTGTAAAGCAACTCGCCGCGACGAGTAGCAGATAGCTTTGTCCATTCACCGCGAGAAAAAGCAGCGCGGGCTGCTTGGACTGCTTTTTCTACATCTGGGGCATCTGCTTCTGCGACATCGCAGATTACCTCACCTGTAGTTGGGTTAATGGTTTCAAATCGGCGATCGCTGACACTTTCTACCCATTCATTATTAATCAGCAACCGAGTTGGGCCGATTTTGACCTGTTGTTCTGGTACTCTTGCTGTAACCATCAGGCCTCCTTAAGCGATAAAAAATTTGCTTAAATCTATATAATTATGTTTTCTCGAACACAGTAATTTGTGGGATTTATTTATAAATTCTTAGCATTTGCTAAATATTAAGATTTACATCAAAAAACGTGAGTTCGATAAATTAAAAAAATCCGCTTCAAGCCTCTGTTTTCTACTGTTAACCTAACGCACAACCTGATATTCACGCCTTGGATAACTGACAGCGCTTTTCAAGTAAAGAGTTGTAGGGGCGTACAGCTGTACGCCCCTACTCATGTATCTGTATCAGATATTTCGTGAAATGGTATAACAACGAATTGCACCTCTACTTCAGTGCCTAAAAATTTCCCAGTATTTTGGGCTGATTATTACAATTGAATTTAGCTCCAGACATCTACAGTAAGGAAGGAAGGAGTAGCATATGCAATTTCGCTATCAGATTGCATTAGGAGCTTTGATACTTGTGCTTATGGGGTTGATCGCACCAATAGGCTGTACTCCAAGTCAGCCATCCCCCAGTGTTCAGAGTCAGGAACCCACCAGCATCCTGTTCACGAACGTGCGTATTTTCGATGGCACTTCTGATCAGCTTTCTGACCTATCGAATGTTTTAGTCGTCGGTAATAAAATTAAAACCATTTCTAAAACTCCAATTGCCACAGCATCAGGCATTGAATTGACCAGAATTGATGGAAATAGTCGTACACTGATGCCAGGACTAATTGATAACCATGTCCATCTGTTTATGATTAACAGCACGAGTGACGAGTCACTCTCCCTTAGTCCTGAAGTCATGAATCAGAAAGCACAAACCGCAGCAAAACAAATGCTGCTGCGTGGATTCACCAGCATCCGTGATTTGGCAGGGCCAGTATTCGACCTCAAAAAGGCCATTGACAACGGTGATGCGGTGGGGCCGCGCATTTATCCTAGCGGTGCGATGATCTCGCAGACTGGCGGACATGGCGACTACCGCACACCAAAAGATCTAGTCTGGACACCCGATACAACTCTCAGCAGCACAGAAGCCTTCAGCAGTGTTGCGATCGCTGATGGTGTGGATGAGGTACTCCGCAGAACCCGCGAGCAACTCATGCAAGGCGCTAGCCAGATTAAGCTGGCGGCTGGTGGCGGTATAATATCGAACTACGATCCGCTGGATGTCAGCCAGTACACAGAAACCGAGTTACATGCCGCAGTCGAGGCCGCCGAGAACTGGAACACTTATGTAACAGTCCATGCCTATACGCCTCGCGCAATTCAGAAAGCGATTCGGGCTGGTGTCAAGTGCATCGAACACGGACAACTCATGGATGAGGTAACAGCGAAGATAATGGCTGAAAAAGGTATTTGGCTCAGTATACAGCCCTTCCTCAATGACGAAGATGCTATTCCTTTGCCAAAAGGGTCGGTTAACCATGCCAAACTACTAGAAATAACCAGGGGGACAGACACCGCCTATGCCCTGGCTAAGAAATACAATCTCAAAACAGCTTGGGGCACTGACTCATTATTCGATGCCAAGCTAGCTACCCGACAAGGGGCGCAGCTGGCGAAAATGGTTCGCTGGTACACCCCAGCTGAAGTGTTAAAGATGGCAACAAGCACAAATGCCGAACTGCTGGCATTGTCAGGCCCACGCAATCCCTACCAGGGTAAACTGGGCGTGGTCGAAGAAGGCGCACTGGCTGACCTACTGCTGGTAAACGGTGATCCGCTGCAAAACATCAAGCTGATCGAGAACCCAGATCAAAACTTCGTCGTGATTATGAAGGACGGAAAGATCTATCAGAATCTCCTCAAGTGACTGAGAACTGAGAGTGCGATCGCCCAATCCCCAATCCCTTGTTTACATTTGTTCTAACTCCATCCCTTTGGTTTCTCTGATAAAAAAGAGAACGAAAAATAGCGAGATAGCAGCCGCAATTGTATAAAGACCATAGGCTGCACCTAGCCCGAAATATTGAAGTATGGGGGGAAAAGTTGTAGAAACCACAAAATTGGCAATCCATTGCATTGCAGCAGCAACCGAAAGTGCAGCAGCGCGAATTTTGTTATTAAACATTTCTCCTAACAGCACCCAGACGACTGGCCCCCAGGAGAAACCAAAGCAAAATACATAGATGTTAGCTGCTAAAAGAGCCACAATACCTGCTGAACCGGTGAGAGTAGGGTTGCCAGCAGCATCCAGCTGGGCTGTCCTAAAAATAAAAGCCATCGTTCCCAAGGTGGCGGTCATACCGATTGACCCTAAAATCAGCAAGGGCTTGCGACCAAATTTATCGACAAAGGCGATCGCAATCAGTGTAGTAACAATATTAACGGCTGCTGTAATCACCGTAATTGTTAAGGAGTCTTTTTCAGAAAATCCCACTGCCCGCCACAAAACGCTGCTGTAGTAGAAGATGACGTTAATACCAACGAATTGTTGGAATACAGATAAGGCTATTCCTATCCAAACAATTGCTAGGAGTCCACCACTTCTTCCCAAAAGGTCGCTAAACTTCGGCTCACGCTCAAGCATCACTGTTTGCCGAATTTCTTCGATTTTAGCTAGTACGTCACCGCCCAAAATTTTGGATAAAACGTTAGCGGCTTCTGGTTCCCGTCCTTGGGCTACTAAGTAACGAGGGGATTCGGGAATCGTTAAAGCCGCCATGCCATAGAATACAGCTGGAGGGGCTGCTGTCCAAAACATCCAGCGCCAAGCTGCAATCCCAAACAAAAACGGCGCCTCTGCTGAACCTGCTGACACAGCGATAAAGTAGTCGCTCAGTAGGGCAATAAAAATTCCTACTACAATCGCTAGTTGTTGCAGAGATCCTAATCTTCCCCGCAAATGACTGGGAGAACATTCTGCGATGTAAGCTGGTGCAATCACGCTGGCAGCACCGACTGCAATCCCACCCAATAGCCGCCAAAAGATAAAATCCCAGATACTAAAGGCAATCCCGGAGCCAATAGCGCTGAGAGTAAACAACCCGGCTGCGACTACCATTGCCTTGACTCGACCATAACGGTCTGCAATTTGCCCAGCAAAGAAGGCTCCTATGGCAGATCCTAGTAAGGCTAGAGACACTGCAAAACCAGTTACCCAACTAGTGGTATTAAAGGCCTTTGCCAGAGCTAAAACCGCGCCGTTAATTACAGCAGTGTCAAAACCGAATAAAAAGCCGCCGAGGGCAGCAGCACCAGCAATCAATATTACATAGTAGGCATTGGCTTTACGAAGAGTGGAGGTCATTGTTATATCTCTTAAGAAAGGGAATGGGGAATGGGGAATGGGGCATGGGGAATGGGGAATGGGGAAATTAGAAATCGAAGGTTGTACGAATCACACCGATATACTGAGAATCGTTTTTGCTGTCGTTTTCTGGGTTGAAAATCATCCAAAAACCAGGTGTGACTGAGATGTTGTCATTCACTCGCCAGCGATAGAATGCTTCTAGGTGGTATGAGTTGTCTCTGTCTTCACGCACATCACTGTTGGACACATGGGGCGGTAAACCAAAGAGAATCCCTGGCAGGTTGCCCTTACCTCCCACATCTGGAAATGACATGCCAATTGCCCCAAACCAAGCATTAGCATTGTCACCGTTGTTCACAAACAGAGAATCTGTTCCTCCTCTACCATTGGCAATATCACTTAAACCTGAGTTCTTGGCAGTCGCCCAAATGTACCCACCCCAAGCATGGATTTGGAAATTTGGGGCAAAGCGATAGTATCCCTGTGCGCCCACAATGTCGCTGGCAGTGGCTATGCTGTTGCCAAAGGGAGAACTTGCCAAGGCGCTACCTGTCCCACCTGTCAGACCAATTCTGCTAGCAGGGCTATAGCCATGAGAGTAGGCAAGACCAAAAGCTCCTTGTTTGCCGTAATATTCCAAGTGAGCGAGGGCGTTGTAACCGCCGTCAAATAAGCCATGTCTTGCTGATGACAGATTCGGATTGTCTGCTAAATAGCCCAAAGTTAGAACCAAGTTTTTGCTCATATGCCAGTTGACAGCACCACCACCACCCCCTCGTCGGAAGAGGGGACTGTATGAGCCAAATAGTGAGGGAACGCCGTTACCATCATCAGCGATGGTAGCAGGTGTCATGGTGTTTGTAATGTCTGTGTAGCCAATACCTGCGGGGCCGACGACGAAGGAAACTGAATCGCTGACTGGGAAGTAGTAACGGATGTGGGGAATACTGACTGTGTTGTCGCTGTCAGTATCAAAATTGAGGCGTGTCATCCCCGTGCCTGTGACTGAGGCAATTTGGCTTGTGCCGTTGGAATTTAAGAAGTTGCCAAACTCTAGCCGGACTCGCAACAAATCTTTGCCTGTGAAGCTACTTTCAAAGTTGAGACGGCTGCGATTTGCAAAGTAGGCTTGGGATTGATCGCCATCCCTACCCACACCGTTGCCAAAGGTATCGCTGATGGCGGTAATAATTTGGGCATTTAGTTTGGTTGTGGTGGAAAACTGCTGTGATTCTAGTGTTGCTGTACGCGCTTCAAGAACATCAACCCGCCCGCGTAGAGTTGCCAATTCTGTTGCAAATTCTGTTTGCAACTTTTGCAGTACTGTCAGGTCTTCTTTGCTGACCATATCAGTAGTGCTTGTGGCAATTAATTCATTGATTCGATTCAAGCAAGCATTTAAACCTGCTGCAAACTCATAACGGCTTAAAGCACGATCGCCGCTATAGGTGCTGTCTGAATAACCTGCAATACAACCGTAGCGTTCGATTAGCGATTGTAATGCAACAAATGCCCAATCAGTTGGTTGCACATCAGAAAACTGGGAAACCGAAGTTACTTGTCCTTGCAAGCTGCGATCGCCATCTGTTGCCCAGACCACTGGAATTGGCAACAGCAGTAAACAAAAGCTATAAAAAACAATTTTGAACATTTGTATATTTTCAAAAAGGCTTTAATTTTGACTGTGTAACTACGATGTTTGCAATCATTTAGATAACATTCCCATTTCTTCAAAAACGGTGTTAGCACTTGCTGCAATCAGGTTTTAGTCTTGCTGAACTGCGTTGACAAGAAGCCTAACCAATAGTTTGGCCAAGCAAAGCTGACGCATTGTACAGAATCTTTGCGTTTAAAAAGCTTGAATGACTAATATTTAGTTTTATGCTCACTTTTAAAACATTTGCTCAATAATTAGAATCATACATAGCCCCAGATCAATTGTGAGAATTACTAAGTAATTTGCAACATATCTCGATACATTCCTTTACAGGGGTTGGAATTATCACAACTAAGTAGGAGACAGGAGGTAAAAGCCTCGTAATAGGGAATTTCTCTGATTGGCATTTTATATATGATTATGTTCACTTACTTATAGCTAGCTATGATTTTGTTAATCAGATTATTCTGATTACCGAGAGTGCAGAGGAGTAGAGGAATAGCTACTATTAATATTAAGTATGTGAGCAAAAAATCTATATTTTGGTATATATTCAAAAACCCACTTTGGTGTTAGTAAATGCATCTTGCAAAACCACATCGTCAAAGGTGAACTATGAGAGAACCTGATGCGGAGCGTCGCGATCGCAAGGGAGCAGGGGAGCAGGGGAGATGGGGAGATGGGGAGATGGGGAGCAGGGGAGATGGGGAGAATTACAAATGGCAAATGACCACTAATACCGTTTTACTTTAAGGTTGATACATTTAGGCTAGCAGAGGGGCAGGGGGGCAGAGGAGCAGAGGAGAAATTATTTGTATCATTTATTTAGTGAAATGGTATAACAACTGACCACTGACAACTGACCACTAACAACTGACCACTGACAAAAGAAATGGAGGCAGTTGCTAACCGCCCCCTTGTAGATTAAAGCTTGGATGTATTGAGAAATGCTCAGGCAGCAGGCTAGAAACTCAGCTATCTGCTGCTCAAAAACATAGTCAAGACTACTCCCAGGATAATCGATCCACCGCCAAGGATGAATGACCAGAAGCGATGGTAACTGTTGACAAAGGTGCCATTTTCGCTCTGGAGTTGGATCAAATCCATCCAAGGAGCAACGCCTCGGCGGAACCAACCCACAGCCCCAACTTGTTCACCAATCAAGCTTTTGACTCGCTTCATGCCAAACAAGAAATTACCAATGGGGCCAAAACGTGAGGCGTAGTGCAGATAAAGCATACCGCTACGGTCTTGGATTTTTAAATCGGAACCAAATTTATAACCAGCGTCGCCACGCCCAATTAATTGTCCTTCTATTTTTGCAGGTTGTCCGCGCAAGGGGCTGGCATAGGGGTCTGACATTAAGGTGAGAATGTCGGTTTCTGGTGCTTGCTTGTAGCTGGGGAACATGACAAGGGCTTTTACTAGAATCCCTATTCCTAAACCGATGAATGGCGCACCCAATGTTATACCTGGGTTGCCAGTACTTGACAATAGGATAACGCCAAGTACTAAGCCAGCTAAGAAACCAATGGTTTCTGCACCATACAGCACAATATCTAAGAAGAAGTTACCGTAAAGTTTACCCTTGCTCAGGTTTTTGCCTTCTCCTATAACTCGCCCCATGTCGAACTCAGTTGGTAAACCTAACTGTTCTGCATAGGTGCTGAGGGCGCGGACTCGTTTACCAGTCAGGGGATGGGTGGAATTTAACTCCATCCACCAGCCCCACGGGTTAAACATATCCCACAAAAAGACGCGACCAATTTTTTGGGGGTCGGATGCAATGCGGTAGGCGGTTCCTGTGGAAGTTGCGGCTTTGGGGTCGTAGATACCCAAGGCGCGAGTCCCTTCAATTAAACGGCTGGGTTCTTTTGATCGCGAACCTTCTTCAAGAATCCCGTAGGCAATTTTCACCAAAGCGCGAGATAATCCATTGGGATTACCTGTACTTTCTGCTGCGAAGTGGTCTGCGAAGTATTCTCTGGTGCGGGAAAGGTACAGCAGTAGGTAAGTACCGATGATGTAAAATATGTAGGCAACTAAACCAGCGGTTTGGATGGCATCTTTGATTTTGTTATCGCCGCCGCCACGACCGAGGCGTCTGGCTGTGCTGTAAATTAGGTAACAAATTTGCACTAAGGTCGAAGCCACTGTCATCACTGCAAAGTCCCAATGGACGATGTGTCCTAATTCGTGGGCGTAGACAGTAGCAATTTCATCATCGTCTAGATAAGTGAAAAGTCCCTGACTAACTACTAGGCGGGCACTGTTCGGTAATGAACCGTAAGTAAAAGCCGTGGGGTTTTGGTCGTTAATGATTCCTAGACGCGGGGCTTTGAGATTTTTCTGTTGGCAGACTTGACGAATAACTCTAGCTGTCTCTGGACTGAGGCTTTCAACTTCTGCCAACTCTACCCAACGAGTTTGGTAAAGCCAGCTTTGGGTTAAGTCCATGAGAAACGGAGACAGGAAAAAGGCAGCGATGTTGAAAATTAATGTAATAGCAATAGCGATCGCTAGTCCTTGGAGAGGATCGTTGCTACCTAAAATAAATACTAAGCTCAAACCTAAAACCAACACCATGCCAAACAGCAAGGTCATGGTAACACCAGAGGCTAACACCAGACTACCGCCCACGCCTCCCATTGCTAATTTCACACCAGCAGCAGTAGCACGTCCGGCTTTTTGGATGGCACTAGTTTGGGTTGTTGGCGGTTCGGAAAAGGATTGACGAGCTTGTTCTGCCCAGTTGCGTACTTGTGGGTTTTCGCTGACTATTAACTTATGCCACAGGGTCGTAGCTTTTTCAATTTGCCCTGTAGCTTGATAAGCTTTCATCAGCCACATCTGTGCTGAAAGATAATCAGAGGAATTGTGATCTACACAATTGCGACTGAATTGTTCCAGCAAGTTAACTGCTTCTTGGTAACGCCCTTGTTGAAAGGCTTCTAATCCAGATTGAAGTGACATAGGATCTCCTTTGCAAAGGAGTGATATTTGATCCATGAATACTCAATAGAACCAGCGTTCGTCATCGCAATTACGGAAAAATAGCAAGTATCAATTTGATTTTTGATAAGATGGCTGATGACTGTGGGATATTTTTTATTTGGAAGTAAATATAGGGTGTGTTATGCCGAAGGAATCGCGCACCGTCAACAATCTAAGGTGCGGCGCTTGGCGACAACTATGTTAATAAACGTAAATGTAGGCTAACGCACCGTCAAAAATTTAAGGTGCGTTGTCGCCAAGCGCCGCACCCTTGTAATTATTGGCTCAATAAATTAACTACTTCACTCAGGAGTAGCTTGACTTTGTACAGGGTGTATATTCTCTCTTGCTCATATCGTTCTGGGTATTTCATTCTTCTGCCTTCCAGGGATACCCTAATCAGCGCCATCTGTTCATTTGTGGGTTCTCTCATCTCATCAAGCGCTTCCCCAATACTCTGAATATTTCCAAAACTAGGTGATTTTATTCCCTTTCCTTGTTTCGATTGTGAAAGCGCTATCTGAGGGAACGCCATCAAGGATGTAATATAGCTGACTTTGTAGCCTGCATTCCCCGTTGGCTTGACGCTGTATCGCAAGCAAAGGTCTTTTAACTCTTGAAGTGTCATCGCTTCAAGTTCGGAGCGACTAAACATACAATAAAAGTGTCCATCTAAAGGTGGTTATCAGTGGTGAGTTGTTTACCAGACGTACGCACCACTGATATTTAAATGTTAATAGGATGCATACATCTAATTCAAGTTAGATTTACAGTTCTCAACAATGCCCAACCCTAAAGGAAAACCGGAGAATTTACCAATATACCCAGCTAAGGGGGAAGAACCATTAGAAGACAACCTTAGTTTTCGAGTCACTAAATCTATGAAAGAAGAGGTGAAAGCACATGATGATCCTGCCGAATTTTGTAGACGTGCGATTCAAGAGGCGCTAGATAAAGAAAAGAAAAAATAGGCAAGGGAGTATGAGAGCAGGGGAGAATGATTATTGAATAAATCTGATTGTTTGAAACCAGACAATTCAAGCTATATTTACTTTTCTAAACAATGCCCAATCCAAAAGGAAAGCCAGAGAATTTAGAGCGAATACAGCCAAAAGGCGAAGAACCTATGACTGAACAGATAAGCTTTCGAGCCACCAAATCTATGAAAGAAGAGGTGAAAGCACATGACGACCCTGCCGAATTTTGTAGACGTGCGATTCAAGAGGCGCTAGACAGAGAAAAGAAAAAATAAGCAAGGGATGAGGGAGATGAGGGAGATGGGGGGATGGAGAGATGGGGAGAATGACAACTGACAACTGACAACTAACAACTGACAACTGACAACTGACAATTGACCAACCAACGTTGATAGGATAAGTAAAAGCCATAGATTTTTCCCACAGTTAAAAGTTGTTTGACATGACTACTCTCGAAGTTGCTTTACCTTTAGTTGCGATCGCTCAAAAAACTCGCTCCTGTGCTAGTAAGTTGGCAATTCTCTCGACTGCGGCGAAAAATCAAGCAATCGATGCCATCGCCCAAGCTTTAGAATCTGCTAAAGATGAAATTTTGCAAGCAAATGTTGCTGATTGTGAAGCGGCTACTGCGTCAGGAATTCCCCAACCACTTTATAAACGCCTACAGTTAGATGAACATAAGTTAAGAGATGCGATCGCTGGTGTTCGAGATGTCGGTAAGCTAGCTGATCCTGTTGGGAAAGTGCAGATTCACCGGGAACTTGATACTGGCTTAATCCTGAAGCGGATTACAAGTTCATTGGGTGTTTTGGGTATTATTTTTGAAGCACGTCCAGAGGCAGCAATTCAAATTGTCTCTTTGGCTATTAAATCTGGTAATGGTGTCATCCTTAAAGGTGGTAAAGAAGCTGTTCGTTCTTGTGAAGCGATAGTTAAGGCAATTAAACAAGGTTTATCTCAAACTGCTGTGAATCCTGATGCGGTACAGTTACTCACAACTAGAGAAGAAACTTTAGAACTTTTGAAGTTAGATAAATATGTAGATTTAATTATTCCTAGAGGTTCTAATTCTTTTGTCCGGTTTGTGCAAGAAAATACCCGCATTCCGGTACTAGGTCATGCGGATGGCATTTGTCATCTTTATATAGATAAAGATGCTGATATTGCTAAAGCAGTAACAATTACAGTTGATGCCAAAGCGCAATATCCTGCTGTTTGTAATGCCATTGAAACTTTGTTAGTTCATCAGTCAATTGCTACTGAATTTTTACCAAAAGCTGCCCAGGCTTTAGCAGAACGTCATGTAGAATTAAGAGGCGATGAACGTACTTTGGCAATCTTGCCTGATATTAACAAAGCAACAGCAACAGACTGGGAGACAGAATACAGCGATTATATTTTGTCCATTAAGATAGTGGATTCCATAGAAGACGCGATCGCCCATATTAATGAATATGGCTCTCGTCATACTGATGCCATTATCACTGAAGATTCTGCGGCTAGTGAAACTTTCTTTGGACTAGTAAATTCAGCCAATATTTTTCACAATTGTTCTACCCGCTTTGCTGATGGTTTCCGCTACGGTTTTGGTGCAGAAGTGGGAATTAGTACCCAACAAATGCCACCCCGCGGCCCTGTCGGCTTAGAAGGATTGGTAACATATAAATATCAAATGACTGGCGATGGTCAGATTGTAGCTACCTACACAGGGGCAAATGCCAAGCCTTTTACTCACAAGGATTTAGTGTAGAAGACATAGCATAATTTACGTTATTGCAAATAAACATAAAGTTTGCAGCCCGTGTTGTGATGGTAGGAAAAGTTCACTATATCTATGGTGAACAACCTAACAATAAAAGTGTTTGATTTTTAGTGCTAAATTATGAACGCTTACAAAAAGTACATCACTATTACAGATCCAAAGCAAGTAATATTATCTGATTTACCGTTTCAGGTAGGACAGCGAGTTGAAATAATTATCTTAGCAGAGGATAACCCCAGAGCAGAAATTAGTCAAAAACTGCGAGATTTATTTGATAAAACACAGTCTATACAAGGAATACGAGATATTACAGAATCAGAAATAGCAGCAGAGATTGAAGCTTATCGACGTGGAGAATGAAAGTTGTTATTGACACGAATGTTTTAGTTTCTGCTGTCATTAAGGGTGGAATACCAAGAGTAGTTATTCAGTTTATTGTTGATACTTATGACTGGGAATGGATTGTTTCTCAAGAAATTTTAACGGAATATAAGTCAGTATTAAGTCGTCCTAAATTTAAGTTGACAGAGGAAGTGAAAGCATCATGGTTTGAAATTATTGATGCATTTTCGACACTAATTGATGTCAATTTATCAATTGATTTTCCCAGAGACAGAAAAGATGCCAAGTTTTTAGCTTGTGCTTTAGCAGCAGAGGCAGATTTTTTGATTACAGGTGATTCTGATTTTAATCAGGCACAAATTTTGGTAAATACAACTATTATTTCTGTGTCGTTATTCAACAGGCTATGCGTGAGTTGACATTCACTTCGTAGTCTTGTCAGCGAATCTGCTTTCTGATACCTGAAAATCACCTATTAGCAATTCCAAGATATTAAAGTTGAAATTTCACTTAATCCCTATTAGGGATTGAAACAAACTCAAGGGGGATATACAGCGCTTAGTAGTGTAGTTGAAATTTCACTTAATCCCTATTAGGGATTGAAACGTAGCTATTTGGCTTAATCTGACTCTTGGCACTATATTAGGTTGAAATTTCACTTAATCCCTATTAGGGATTGAAAATACTCCCTGTTTTTGCTTGTTTCCTATTCCCCATTCCCTATTCCCCATTCCCTACCCCGAAGGGGTTTATACCAATGCTTTAAGTAACGCCTGCAATTTAAGTTGCACTTCTGCAAACTCTTTATCAGGGTCGGAACCAGCAACGATACCAGCACCAGCATACAGCCTAGCGCGATCGCCATCTATCAATGCTGAACGAATGCCGACTATAAATTCGCAGTTACCCTCAGCATCTATCCAACCGAGAGGCGCAGCATATAAACCCCTCTCGAAATTTTCATAGCGACGAATTTCTGCACAAGCAATATCTCTGGCTGCACCAGCAACAGCGGGTGTGGGATGCAGTTGTGAGATAATCTTTAAGGGATGTACATTAGCAGGAACTATGGCGCTAATTGGTGTCCATAAATGCTGGATGTTAGATAATTGCCTGAGTCGTGGTGCTGATACCTGCGGTAACAAGCCTAGCTGAGTTAAACGTTGAGTAATGAAATCAATTACTAGCGAATGTTCATGTCTTTCTTTTGCACTATTGAGTAAGCGATTAGCATTAGCAGCATCTTCAGCTGGTGTTTGACCTCGCGGCGCAGAACCAGCTAATGCATCAGTAATTAACTGTTGGCTATGAATACTAATTAATCGTTCTGGACTAGCACCAATAAAGTTTTGCCCTTTACCGTTACTTGTAGAAAAAATATAACAATTAGGATGTATTTGCCGGAGATTATCTAAGGATTTAAATAAGTTAAAATAATTACTTGACTTGACATCTAATACATCCGCCAGCACAATTTTACTTAAATGATTAGATTGAATTTTTTCTAAGGCAGATACAACTGAGTTTTTGAAGTGTACAGAATTCGTGACTGGTTTTTTGCTAAACTGTGCTGGGAAATCAAGTTTTGGAGAGTAATCTTGTAGAGACTCGATAATTTGCAGTTGGGTGTGTAATTTCTGTACTATCTTTTTAATATTTACTCTAGTACTGATAATTATATTATTTACTAATACACAACGCTGATTTTTTACAGCTATTTGCCAACGTGGTAAAAAAATCGTAGCAGATGGAAATGGGTAATTTATCTGAACCTTTTGATGAAAAAAGCTGAAATAACAAAAAAAGTGAGTTCCAGCAAAAGGTTGATTAGTATTACCAAAATTAATTATATTTTTTAGACAAGATTTGATAAAATGCTCAGCTTGAATAAAACGGTCTTGTCCATCAATTTGTAATTTTGCTATGGCATCAATAGCCGCGATCGCTTCTCCTTTTCCTTTGTTCTCAAAGTAAAAATTTATTTCATTTGCTTGCGAAAATTTCTCCAATACAACTAGAGGGTCTACCCAGTCAATATCCAGCGAAACACTCACGATTTGCTGACAATCATTTGTGAGGCAATTTTCCTGAACGGATAACAAAAAATGGTATAAGTCTTTGTGTTCTACAAAGAATTTGCTGCGACATGGTGAAACTGTCATGGATCTAGCAATAGTAAACTTTTTTTAAGTTATCTTCCTAAAGTGTAATTAAACGTGGTCGTATTTCTACAGGTAACATATTTAGTTACCATTTCACCAGAGTATGGTTTGCTTTGTTTGTGGTGTTCTCATACGCCGACAAGCCATACTCAGTTTTGGATTGCAATCCAAGAGGGAGTGCTACTCATGGGAGGTTAACCAGCCAACAACAGTAGAGAGTTGAAAGTGCTGATTTGAGAGTGCTGAATGCTGAGAATGTTGTATATTTAGCATTCAGCAGAAATGAATTATGAGTAAGATTTTAGTAATTTAATTAATCAAGACTGATGACACAAGCGCAGATTTCAGATCCTAAAATTAAATTATGGATGGCGGCAATTAAACCGCCGATGTACAGCGTTGCTATTATGCCCGTTTGGATAGGAACAGCAGTAGCTTTTGCCCAGACAAAAGTTTTGAATGTGGCAGTATTTTCTACTTTTTTAGTTGCGGCAATTTTAATTCTGGCGTGGGAAAATATCAGCAATGATGTCTTTGATGCAGAAACAGGAATCGATAAAAATAAACATCATTCTCTGGTGAACTTGACTGGCAATAAACCATTAATATTTTGGTTAGGAAATTTTTGTTTAATTGCGGGTTTATTGGGAATACTAGCGATCGCAATTTGGCAAAAAGATCCAACCGTGTTCGGGATAAGTTTACTGGGCTGTGGTTTAGGCTACATTTATCAAGGGCCTCCCTTTCGTTTAGGATACCAGGGTTTAGGCGAAATTATTTGCTTTTTTGCCTTTGGGCCTTTATTAGTGACAGCAGCATATTACAGCCAAACTCAAACTTGGTCAATGACGAGTTTAGCCGCCTCAGTAATTGTGGGAATACCCACAAGCTTAATTTTGTTTTGTTCACACTTTCACCAAGTTAAGGATGACATAGCCGCCGGCAAGCGATCGCCTATTGTCCGTTTAGGTACAGCAAAAGGCGCCCAACTCCTGAAGTGGATTACAGGCAGTATTTATCCCCTCACCTTACTGTTTGTGCTGTGGGGAACTTTCCCCGTATGGACGTTGCTAAGTTGGCTGAGTTTACCTTACGCCTTCAAATTATGTCACCACGTTGAGCAAAATCATCACCTGCCGGACAAAGTGAGTAACTGTAAATTCATCGCCGTCAAAGTGCATTTTTGGAGTTGCTTATTCTTTGGTGTGGGATTCATGCTTTAGTTAATAGTCAGTTGTCAGTGGTTAGTGGTCAGTAGCAACTAACAAATGACAACTGACAAATGATAACCCCAATGAGTTAGCTTAATTTTCGTGTCGTGACTTACAAATTTAAATTTCGTCCTTATAGCCGTAGATTTGTGCGATCGCTTGCTACCAGTCATGGCATTTGGGATATTCGTGAAGGGATTATTCTCAGCCTTAGCGACGAAACTGGTATCGGTTGGGGAGAAATTGCCCCAATTAGCTGGTTTGGTTCAGAAACTCTAGAACAAGCCTTAGATTTTTGTCACCAACTACCAACACAAATCACTGAAGAAACAATTTTTTCCATCCCAGATGACTTACCTGCTTGTCAATTTGGCTTTGAGTCGGCGTTGGAGGGAATTGGGAATTGGGAATTGGGAATTGGGAATTGGGAATTGGGAATTGGGAATTGGGAATTGGGAATTGGGAATGGGAGGAGTAATTTTACAACTCCTAACTCCTCACTCCTAACTGCTAACTCCTCACTCCTAACTGCTAACTCCTCACTTTTATCCTACAGTGGTTTATTACCAGCGGGTGAGGCGGCGTTAGAACAGTGGGAAAGGCTGTGGCGGGACGGTTATCGCACGTTGAAATGGAAAATTGGGGTGTATGCGATCGCGCATGAACTAAAAATTTTAGACTCACTGATACACGCCTTACCAGCCTCTACCAAACTGCGATTAGATGCTAACGGCGGACTCAGCTATGAAGACGCTAACTTATGGCTGCAAAATTGCGATAATATCCAAGCAAATCAAGCATTATCCTTAGAAATTGAATTTCTTGAACAACCGCTACCTGTTGGGCAATTCGAGGAAATGCTGGAATTGAGTAAGTGTTATAAAACTCCAATGGCTTTAGATGAATCTGTCGCCACACTCAAACAACTTGCAACCCGTTATCACCAAGGTTGGCGAGATATTTTCGTTATTAAACCTGGGATTGTTGGTTCACCATCTCGTTTGCGGCAGTTTTGCCAACAGCATGAAATTGACGCAGTATTTTCATCTGTATTTGAGACTACCATTGGTAGACAAGCTGCACTCAAACTAGCAGCAGAATTATCCCCCCATAATAGGGCAGTTGGTTTTGGCATCAACCACTTTTTTGAACAAGAAGAACAAACCTGGCTGCAACACCTATGGAAAGACTTTTAGACTATCTCAATAACCATATTCAAAATGATTGGCTGATTAATTACAACAGCCATCAACTTCAGGAATTAACCCAAGAATTATATTTAGAATTAGCCCAATTATTAAAGTATAAATCAACAGTAAAAATTATCCTATCTGAACGTGAAACAGTAAAATTTTTAGCAAGTTTTATTGCTGCTTGTGCTGCTAATTGTTCAGTTTTTTTGTGTAACCCCGACTGGGGGAAACAAGAATGGCAACAAGTATTTAATTTAGTACAGCCAGATATAATTTGGGGAATTGGGAATTGGGAATTGGGAATTGAGAATTGGGAATTGGGAATTGGGAATGGGGAACAAAATTCTACCTCATCCCCCTTATCTCCCTCATCCTCCTCATCTCCCTCATCCCCCTCATCCCCCTCATCTCCCCACTCCCCACTCCCTACTCCCTACTCCCCACTAATAATGATTCCCACTGGTGGTTCATCGGGACAGATTAAGTTTGCTATCCACACATGGGAAACTCTCAAAGCATCTGTACAAGGATTTGTAGAATATTTTCAGCTAAAGCAAGTCAATTCTTTTTGTGTGTTACCGCTATATCATGTCAGTGGTTTAATGCAATTTATGCGTTCCTTTTTGACTGGAGGTAAATTAGCTATTATCCCATTCAAAACATTAGACATTAGTCAAATATCCAATATTCAAACCTCAGATTTTTTTATATCTTTAGTTCCAACACAGTTACAACGCCTCCTGCAAAATCCAGAATTAACCAATTGGCTAGCCCAATTTAAAACTGTACTTTTGGGAGGTGCGCCAGCTTGGCATGAACTACTAGAAAAAGCGAGATTTAACCGCATTCAATTAGCACCCACCTATGGGATGACAGAAACCGCCTCTCAAATTGCTACCCTCAAACCCGATGATTTTCTCAACGGTAAAATTAGTAGTGGTCAAATTCTGCCCCATGCAAAAATAATAATTCGCAATCAGCAAGGCCAAGTCCTAAATTACAATCAAATAGGCAATATCACCATTCAGGCTAAATCTCTAGCCCTTGGCTACTATCCTCAAACCTGGAATAATCAGGATTATTTTCAAGTAGATGATTTAGGATTTTTAGATGAGCAAGGTTATTTAAATATAGTCGGACGTAACAGCGACAAAATTATCACAGGCGGAGAAAACATTTACCCAATAGAAATTGAATCTGCTATTAGAGAAACTCAAATGGTTGCTGATATTTGCGTGATTGGTATCCCAGATCAACATTGGGGACAAGCATTAACAGCCCTTTACGTCCCCAACAATTCAAATACTTCCATAATTGAAATTCAAACCCAACTTTACAACAAACTCAGCAAATTTAAAATTCCCAAACACTGGATTCCTCTACCAAACTTACCCCGCAACACCCAAGGTAAAATCAATCGCCAGCAACTACAGCAAATAGCCACAGAATACCTACAAAACCTCTCTTAACCTTCTTCTCTCCGCGCCCTCCGCGTCTCTGCGGTTCGTTTCCAACCAGCTAACAATTTCTTCAGGTAATTCCTGCTTTTTTCTACTACTTGCATCAATACAAACATGTCGAGTAATTGCCTTAGCAACAACTACATCTGCAACCGAAATCTCATAAGCAATTTCAAACTTATCAACACCCAGCTTTTGGGGAATTAAACTAATTACTAAATTGTCCCCACAAAACATCGGACGAAAAAAATCGACACTAGTATGAACAATGGGAAAAGCTACAGATGGATTAGTAAAAAAATCTTTGAGATTAATCCCTGATGCTGCTAGAGATTCTTCATAAGCTTCATGACAAATACCCAAAATATTTGCAAAATACACTACTTGGGCGGCATCAGTATCTCGAAAGCGAACAGTGCGATTATAAGTAAAAGTCATCTTGAAAAATTAGAAATTAAAAAGAGCAAGCTGATCACTTGCTCTATCAATTAATTTTACTGTAAAAACAAAACTTCTCACTTTAAAGGGTAATATATATCCTCAGAACTAGGATTGAGGTAAGGACGCTGTAAATCAATTAAATGCTGTGCAAAATGTTGATCAATTGTCTTTATACGTTCCTCCATCGCGTTTTTACCTTTTTGCCACGCTTCCAACAAAGCATTAGCGAGGATTTGGCACCGATTCAACCCAAAACTTTCCCGCGCCGCAAATTTTTGAGTTGGTTCTTCAGCTAAACCCAGCCCAGGTGCTAAAAACTTAGTGAACAGAGGAATTTCAGTCTGAAAATACGATTGATTTTCTGTATATACAGCCTGAAGTATTTTATGGATTTTAGGATAGTCGTGACGTTCAAAGTAGAGTACACCGGAGTCATAGCGCCCGTATGCACAGGGGTTGTAGAGTACCTGAAACGTAAAAGCAATACCAGCAGCATTTAGTTGCTGTGTCAAGCTATCCATGAGGGCGATCGCACCAGATGCAGTAAAATTAAAATAGATTCTTCCCGTACCCAAATCTTCGTCTGGGTTCCCCTGCTTTTGGTGTCCCACATTACTCACTGCTAGGTAACACCCGTTTTGCAGCCGATTTTTAGGCATCCAAATAGCAACTGATTCACCAGTTTTAGCAGATTTTGTACTTGGTTTGAGATGGCAATCTGGCTCAATATATAATGTCAAACCACCTTTAGTCACTGCCATACTACCATCAGGTTCTTGGCGCAACACTTGCCAACTAGGGTCAAAATAACCGCTACCGTGATTGTTAGCGTGCAGTTGCTCATAAAATTCCCAATCAATCTCCAAAATAGAATTGTTCTCTAAATTTTGGTGTAGCACACAATTACCACTATCATTATTGACAGCTAAAATGCTTTGTAGAGAACCATTGTAATAAATCCCGTGGAGAAAATTTCGCAGTAATAGCGAGAGATATTTATGTTGTAAGGCAGGAGAATTTTGTTGAAATCTTTCTGCTACTTTAGTCGGTAGTGAAAAAGGTTGATAACTAGGATGGTGAATACAAAAGTTTGGCTCAATTTGGATATTGCCAGCAATATCGAACAGAGAATTTAGAAGGGGATTAACAGAATCATCTAGCATTAATCAATTCAAAATTAAAAAATAAGTGAGGGTGAAAGAAGTTGTCTATTTAGGGTCGTCAGTGGTCAGTTGTTAGTTGTTAGTTGTGATTGTCAAAATTTTGGTGTTTTAGTAAATAAAAAGATGACAAATTCAAAACTCAAAATATAAAATTCACAATTTTGCTTTTTGAATTGTTCAGCCTCGTTTTTTAACAACCACGCAGGCGAGTTTTTTCATAGTAGAGCCGCACTAATTGCTGCTCCTTCTCTGGCTGAGGAATTTTATGAAGTTTTGCCAAAGGGCTAACAATTTCCGATTCACTCACACCAAAAATACTCATCACAGATTGCTCTGGTATAGTGAGTAAATTTTTAGCAACTTGGAGCATAGAGATATCACCATTATCAAAGTATTTTTGACACTGCATTCTGTCATGAATTTGGTGAATTAGTGCTAGTCCTGCAAACTGAAGAACTCGCACCAGAAAGTCACTACGATACTCCAAAATCATGGGAAAAGCATTCAAATAAGCCCGAATGAGAGCCAGCAATGAAGGTTGAATCACCTCAAGCGGTGTCATTGCTAGACTTAGAGATTCTTCTAATTCAATGGTGGGGTCTACCACAAGACTCTTTAACCAAATTCCTAAATAGCTTGCTATTAGAGTTCCCAAATCAAAGGCAGGATCACCCCAAGCGCAAGCTTCCCAATCAATTAATCGCACCAAGCAATTGTCTAGTTGATTCCAACGGGAATGTATTAATATATTGTCTAACTTGAGGTCGTTGTGAGTCAAGCAACAAGGTTGCCATTCATAAGCCAAATCTGCGATCGCTGACTCTAAACTCTCGTAACGTTGATAGAGTACATAAAATTTCAGCGCCTCAGTGGGAATCTGACCAAAAATCTCTGGCCCAATTGAGCCTATCCCTTGTGCGGGGTTGTAAAAGTTATAGCGAAACTGTCCTTGGGGAGCAGTTAACATAAATTCACGATATTCCCGCCGTTGGAAGGTAGCGCGGTGCAGTCCCGCCAACGTGATGGCGATCGCACTGGCAATTTCTGGTGGGAAGATATCGTTGTGGCGGTAAAATCTCCCCAGTTCCACATATTCACTCAAGTAGTTACGGACAAGGATAGAATTTTCCTCGTCAAAATGTAGCACTAATGGCGCGATCGCTCTAATGTTACCGAGAACTGGAAACTGCTGAAGCAATTGGTGAAATAGCCACTCATTAAAAAATTCATGAGGAATTCCATCACCTCCAACACTACGTTCTTGTTTAACTAGTAGTTGGCGATTACCCCCTAGAGTCACCAATAAATTGAAATTCTTCTTGCTACTTTCTGGTAACTCAGACTCATTCAATGAGCCATCTTCTGAACTACACAGACCTGCATCTCGCAGATACTGGATAACGTTGTGAGAAGACAGTGGTAATAACATGTATTATGTCCTACTTCGTAAAATTGCTCTTGAAAATCACCTAATGTCGGGATTGATTTAGCTTTAGCAGTTTCGGTAGACAGCAACAACTGTGCTAGTAACAATCATGATTGCTCTAATTTATTAATATCTTATCTTTTGCATAAAATCCTGCCAAAATGGCAAGATAACCTTTATTTTTACTTTAAATTTTAGTGGTATACCGCATTAAATCTTTAAAATTATCTAGTTATTTACTCACATAGATATAGAGTTTTTATTCCAGCACTTTCATGTTACTCTGTCTCCAAATTTGCCTGACATAGAGAAAAATTAACGATTTTGCATATGTGGCAATTTTGACTCTATCTGAACAGTAGCATGTTAAATGATGAGTGCAACATGATTGCTAGCTGGCAAGCGCATAAAAGATAGCATTTCTGCTTATACTATATGGTTTTTCCTGGCATTCGAGGGTACTGAAGGTTTCCATTAGCATAAATTTTGTGTAATTTTTACAACATTATTTTGCTTTCCTCAATAAAAATTAAACTACAGTTATTCACTGCTTTTCTGACTCAGAAATATTGTTAAAATTACTGAGTAAGCGACCAAAAAAACTGTCTTGAGATGGATGCTTTTGGTTACTAAATATTCGTTAGCCAGTGAGGATTTTTTCTTCTACTGTTATGCTGCTAGATGCAGTATAAACAACAATTCAAGTAATTGTGAGCGTGGTTGACCCTACTCCATGGATCAAACCTGTTCTTATAGAGCAGTGTAGATAGAATCTTTCAGATCTTCAAAAAGCGAAAATAAGCTAAAGCACATATTCCTTGCATAATCACTCGTGTACTCATACAAATAAGCAAGCTACACTTAGCATCCTTGAAAGGAGAAGGTCATTGACCAATGACAGACAGTCAACAGTCATCAGTCATCCGTCATCAGCCATCAGTCAACACAATTGGATATGCAACGCCAAATGTGAAACAGCTTAAAATACAACATTATTTTTATTTATCATTACAAATTGCAAAAAACCGGATATTTTATCAAGCTAAGAATTAATTTGTTTTTGAGTAGATATTAATAATTTAGGGCATAGGGCATAGGGCATAGGGCATAGGGCATTAGTTAGTTGTCAGTTGTCAGTTGTTATTCTCCCCTGCTCCCCTGCTCCCCTGCCCCATTCCCATCTCCAGTAATATACATGTACTATATAGAATGATCTAAGGCAGAAACAGCCATAATTGTCTGAAAACAAGAGGAGGATAATTGTTACTTTCCAGCAACAAGTTGATTTACGATCACCACCAATGCCAGCACACCTAAAATAGTCATTAATCCCGCAGGCATAAACTTACGTGTTTTAGCCAATCTCAATGCAAAGAAAACTACCAAAGCCCCAGTCACCAAAGCTGCTACAATCAAAGCCCAGGATTGTCCTTGGAATTGAAAATAAGCGGCGAAAAGCAACAATAAACCGCTAATGCTACCACTTAGGAGTGAAACTTTACTATTAGCTTGAATGTAACCAATGATGCCACCAACAATCGCTAAGATGCCATAGGCGAGGACAGCAATTATACTTAAATTCATTGTTAAAACCTATGTAGATTTTGATTTTGCTGCCAGGGTCGGCAGACAATTTACCATAGCTGTTTAGCTACATCACCTAGTTGATTGATGGATAATCCAACGATGCCAGCAGCAAGTACCTTATCCTTTACCCAGGTTCAATTCCTCCAGCGTCAAGCAGCCTCTCTTTTAATTTACCAATCCGTTCTCCAAGGCGAAGTGGGGATCGCATTTCTTGACCTGTTACAAGCTATACGTTACACTGATGCCGATGCTAGAGGTTGCCTCCAAGCCTACGGCAATTACTTCCATGCTTTGGCTGCGAAAAATCAAAATTGGGAAGACTACCTAATTACTCAAATTCTCATCAGTGAGAATCCTTTTAGTAGGCTGGCTCAACAAGAAGAATTTGAGAATTTACCCCCTGCTTTAGTAGCAGCCGCGCAGCATGATTTACAAGTGTTGCAGAATCTCTATGAATGTAGCAGCGCTTCTTTAAGCGAGTGGGTGCAAGGTGTAGCCCATTTGCCAGTTTCACCTGTTGTGTGGTATCGAGAGTTAGATGGGGTAGGTGCAGAAAAAATCCAGTTTCTACAACATTTAGAACATTGGGCTGATGGTGTAGAAGAATTAGCTGCTTACTATCGACAATTTGGCACGGGTTTATTCGCCGAATATCGCGCTTTGCGTTGGCAAGCTGCTGAATTTGTTGGCATTCGTTATCCCGATCCTGTGAAACTAAGCGCGCTTGTGGGTTATGAGTCTCAGCGAGATGCCTTGTTAAAAAATACGGAGTTTTTATTATCGGGAGAGGCGGCACTGCACGTATTACTTTACGGTAGCCGGGGGTCGGGAAAATCTTCTTTGGTAAAAGCTTTGTTAAATGAGTATGGTGATGGTGTCACTGGCAAACTCCGCTTGCTGGAAGTGGCAAAATCTGACTTAAAAGACTTACCACAAATCGTAGAGCAGTTGCGCGGTGTGCCACAAAAATTTATCATCTTTGTCGATGACTTGTCCTTTGAAGAAGATGATGATGCTTTTAAAGCGCTGAAAGTGGTTTTAGAAGGCAATTTAACCGCACGACCACAAAATGTAGTAGTTTATGCTACTTCTAACCGTCGTCACTTAATTCGGGAATTTTTCGCCGATAGACCCAATCCCAAGGATAACGAAGAAGTCCATGCATGGGATACGATGCAGGAGAAGCTTTCGTTTAGCGATCGCTTTGGTCTAACCTTAACTTTTGAGCCAGCCGATCAGAAAACTTATTTAAAAATAGTAAACCATTTGGCGGCACAAGCCAAAATTAATCTTAGCCAAGAAGATTTAGAATATCAAGCATTACAGTGGGCAACTCGCCACAATGGTCGTTCTGGACGTACAGCACGCCAGTTTGTTGATTTCTTAAAAGCAGACTTAGCACGATTGGCTAAAAATAAAGATATATCTGACATCCAGATCTAAAATTAATTGACTAATGATTGTACCTGTTTATTACTTACAGAACAATATTATGCACAATTACTTACAAGCAAAGCTAGCAAAACAACAATGTAAAAACTAATGACCTTAAGGACTACTTATTCTGACAACTTAACTACGCTAAAAATTAGCAATATGCAATCAGCAATGGTAAGTAATAAAGTTATATTAGGCATAATTGCCTTTAGTGTGAGTTTTGGCTTGAGTCTCGTTCCCACCTGGGACTTCAATCGCTCCTTAATCACAGCTATAATTACTGTACTTGCTACCTATACAGCAGCTTTGATTGTAGATCAGCGACGTAGGAATCATGAACTGCTGGTCTTAAGTTCCCTCCGCAAGAAAATTAAAGATATGGAGGCACTGAAATCACGTATTGTCAGAGAAATTAGCCAAATAGAAAAGCATCGTAATTTATTATATACAGAATCAAAGCAACTGCAAAACCAAATCCTGGAATGCCGCAACCAAAGGGATAGCCTTCACCGAGAATTAGGAACTTTTGCTGGGCAGAAAAAGCAACTAGAAGCAGAATCTAGTAACCTAAAAACTGAACTTCATACTCTAGAAAACAGTAAAGCAGAACTGAATAACTCATTTTCAAACTTGACAGCAGAAAAACGCCGTTTGGAATTGCATTGTAATGTTTATCGTTCAGAAATTGCTCAGTTGCAAAATCATATTTCTGAACTTCAACAGGAAAAACAAGAACTTGACAGCAATTTAACTCTACTAGGGAGACTCAAACCCCAACTAGAAGAAAAACTCTACGAACTGCGAATGACACTGCAAGATTTAGAAACCGAGGTTAATCACCAAAATGAATTACTTGCAGCCATAAAAGCTGAAAAACAAAATACAGCAGTTAACTTAAATTCATTAAATAACCAAACATTAGAAAAACAAGCCGAGTTACAGCAGCTAAAAGGTGAAATTTCATTATTACAAGATGAACGCGATTTGTTACAAAGCCAAGTTTGGGAATTACTCCAACAAACAGAAACACTTACTCAAGAGCCTTTAACTACAACTGCTGAAGAAGAGATTGAATCATTTCCTTTTGCAGAATTAATTGAACCCTTAGCTACAACAGAAATCGCAGCTGAGACATCTGAGATTTTACCTGAAGAATGGACTAATTTTTTAGAAAAATTACCAGGGCATGAAATTCAAGTTTTAAAAGCTATAGTAGAGCAAGATAATACTCATGCAGCTATTAAACAGATTGCCGAAGCACATATTACGATGCCAAATCTGTTAATCGACTCTATCAATGAATGTGCAAATGACACGATTGGGGAATTAATAATTGAGCCAGGTGGAGAAATGCCACAAGTGTATCAAGAACATCTGATTAACGTCAAAAAAATGCTCGCTATGTATGAAGACCTCATGGCTAGACCCACTTCATCAAATTAAATGATTCTGGTAAGTCATAATATTATTAGTCATTAGGCATATACCTAAACCACTGGCTGTGTGCCTCTGCGTTGAAAATATTGTGAAGTGAATTACATGGCAAAGCTCAAAATCTCGAAAAAAATCTCTACTGCTTTAATCAATTCTTTAGGTGCAGGAGTAGTACCCAGAGTGGGAGTTGAATACATAGCAGTTGGTCGGGAAAAAGAACTTCAAAGCCTATCGCAAAATCTTAATGACATTGCAGAAGGTGTAGCCGCCTTTCGCTTTATAATTGGTAATTATGGTTCAGGCAAAAGCTTCATACTGCAAATGATTCGTAACCGCGCTATGGAGCAAGGGTTTGTAGTAGCTGATGCTGATTTATCTTCAGAACGCCGACTAGCAGGAAGCAACAATGAAGGTCTAGCAACCTATCGAGAATTAATGAGTCACCTTGCTACCAAAACTCGTCCAGATGGTAGTGCTTTAGTTTCAATTTTAGAAGGATGGATTAATAAAATTCAACAAGAAGTGGTCAAAGAAACCAGCCTTCGTCCCAATGATGATGGTTTTGATGACCAAGTTGAAGCAAAAATTAGAGAAGTAGTTCAGTATATTGAAGACTTAGTTCACGGTTTTGATTTTGGTAGTGTTATTATTGCTTATTGGCGTGGCTACCGATTAGATGATGATGACTTGAAAAATGCGGCAATGCGCTGGCTACGTGGAGAGTTCACAACTAAAATTGAGGCCAGAACAGCGTTAGGAGTCCGCGTTATTATTGATGATGATAGCTGGTACGATTATATCAAACTCTGGGCTAAATTTGTAGCTGAGATCGGCTATAAAGGACTATTAATTCTGATTGATGAAGCTGTAAATTTATATCAAATATCTACTACAGTTACTCGTGAAAAAAACTATAACAGACTCTTAGCAATGTTTAATGACACCATGCAATGCAAAGCAGAACACCTTGGCATTTTCATTGGTGGAACAACTAAATTTTTAGAAGACCCCAACCGTGGACTTTTTGCCGACCAAGCTTGGCGAAGACGCACAAAAGAAAGCCGTTTTGCTACACAAGTTGATGTCCAAGAATATTTAGGGCCAGTGATTCGGCTAAACCCTTTGAGTGAAGCAGAAATTCTTACACTTTTGCAACGCTTAACTGAAATACATGCAGTCAATTTTAGCTATGAAAAAACTTTGACAAATCGGGAGTTACAGGAATTTGTCCAAGAAGTTGTTAGTCGCTTAGGTGCAGAAGCATTGCTAACACCAGGGGAAATTGTCCGGGATTTTATTAGTGTATTAAATATCCTCCATCAAAATCCTGAAATTACATTTAGTAAACTAATTCATGGTTCTAAATTTAAACCCACAGCAGTAGGTTTAAATGCAAATGTTGATGAAGATGATGTAGCAGAATTTAGCTTGTAAATTACTGAATTGAAAATACTTTGTGCCTTTCTGTCTTGGTGGTAAAAAATTCTCAACCACAAAGACGAGCCAGTGCGTTGGGGAGCCAGCGCCGTGGTGTTAGCGAAGCGGTAGCGAGTCTTCTCCCAAGGGGAGACGCTGCGCGAACGAGCGTCGGCAGTCCGATCTTGGGGGTTTCCCCCAGGAGGAACTGCCGAAAGGGTTTCCCGACTTGAGGCGTCTGGCGTCCGGCTTTGCCGACTTAAAGCTACTGGCGTCACGAAGACACAAAGGGTTTTTATACGTTCTACTTATCATCTCTAACGAATTACAAAATATGAGCGATGCTTTTACGAGACTTGCACCCTTCATTCAAGAATATATTTATAATCACAACTGGACTGAATTACGACCAATTCAAATTGCAGCTTGTGAAGTTATCTTTGACACAGAAGCTCATTTATTAATCACTGCTGCTACTGCTGCAGGTAAAACTGAAGCTGCATTTTTACCAGTTTTAACTCAGTTATATGAAAACCCGGCAAATACTATAGGTGCATTATACATCGGGCCAATCAAAGCATTAATTAATGACCAATTTGAACGCCTTAATGACTTGCTAAAATCAGCAGATATACCTGTTTGGCACTGGCATGGTGATGTTACTCAAAGTCGGAAAAACAAGCTTTTGAAAAATCCTAAAGGTATTCTACAAATTACGCCAGAATCTCTAGAAAGTTTATTAATTAACAAAAATATTGACCTTATACGCTTATTCGGTGATTTGCGATTTGTAATCATCGATGAAATTCATGCTTTTATGGGTTCTGAACGTGGTTGTCAAATTATTTGTCAATTGCAACGTTTGGGAAAGTTGACGCAAACCCAACCCCGCCGCATTGGTTTGTCAGCAACTCTCGGTGATTATTCCATGGCTGAAGATTGGTTGCGTTCTGGAACTGAAAAGCCAGTAATTACTCCGAAAATTGACGCTGGAAAACGCCAAATTAAACTTGCTGTAGAACATTTTTATATCAATACAAATCAAGTTGATTCGGAGGTGACTGCATATGAGCAATATGTTTTCAACCTTAGTAAATCTCGCAAATGCTTAATATTTGCTAATAACCGCACCCAAACTGAATCTGTGATTGCATCATTGCGACAAATTGCCGCAGAACAAGCACAACCAGATATATATCATGTACATCATGGCAGTATATCTGCTAGCTTGCGGCAAGCTGCTGAAAATGCCATGCGCGAACCCAACAGTCCAGCTGTCACTGCCGCCACATTAACTCTAGAATTAGGTATAGATATCGGTCATTTAGAGCGAGTAATTCAGTTAGAATCACCTCTTTCTGTAGCTAGCTTTTTACAGCGTTTGGGACGCAGTGGTAGAAGAGGTGAAGCTGCTGATATGCGCTTTGTCTGCACTGAAAATGAACCATTAGCTGAAGCGTCTTTACCAGAACAAATTCCTTGGCAACTTTTGCAGTGTATCGCTATTATTCAACTTTATTTAGAAGAGCGTTGGATTGAACCAATCAAGCCTGTTAAATATCCTTTGAGTTTGCTGTATCATCAGACAATGAGCATTTTAGCAGCAACTGGAGAACTTTCACCTGCTGCTTTAGCTAAACAAGTTTTAAGCTTGCCTCCATTTGCCGCTATTTCTCAAGAAGATTTAAAACTATTATTGCGCTACTTAATTGATATTGACCATATTCATCGAACTGAACAAGGTAAATTAATCATTGGTTTAGCTGGGGAGAAAGTTGTGGGAAAATTTCAGTTTTATGCTGTTTTCCCAGACACTCAAGAATATGTAGTTAAGCAAGCAGCAACAGAAATTGGTAGTATTGCCATGCCGCCTCCTGTTGGTAATCAGTTTGCCTTAGCAGGAAGAACATGGGAAGTTTTAGAAGTTGACTTCAGAAAAAAGGTAGTGACAGCCAAGCAAGTAGAGGGTAAAGCTACTATTTATTGGCGTGGTGGTAGTGGTACTATTCATACAAAAATTTTGCAACGAATGCGTCAGGTTTTAATAGAGAATGTAGAATATAGCTACTTACAAAATAATGCTAGACGACGTTTACAAAAAGTTCGCAAATTGGTGCAAAATGCTGGGTTAGATCAAAAAAATATCTTGCAATTAGAAAAAGGTAAATGCTGTATTTTTCCTTGGATAGGAACAGTCGCTTACCGTACTCTAGAAAGATTGCTCAATTCATTTTGTCGGGAATCTTTAGAAATTAACAGTATTGGTGGTGGAAATCCCTATTATTTAATAATTAAATTAGGTAAAAATAAATTTAAAGATATTTATCCGGAAATTGTCTCATTATGTGAGCAAAGAATTACACCAGAAGATTTAGTCAGTTCTTCAGAAGCTCCAAAAATTCAAAAGTATGATGAATTTATTCCTCATTCACTTTTACGTAAAGCTTTTGCTTACGATTGTTTAGATATGGAAGAACTCAAGCAGCAAGTGGCAAATTGGTAACAGCAGTTTTGTTAGCAGTTGCTAGATTTACTTTCAGTAACTATAGTAATTCTATGTAATTTGTGTAAACTCTCAAGAAACACAGGGAGTAGGGAGGAGCCACTGTGGTGAGGCAGTACGGTCTTGGGGTCTCCCCCTTCGGGTGACGCTCGTTCCGACGCTCGTTCCTCGCTACCGCTGCGCTAACGGGAGTTTGCCAGACGCTCGGAAAGCGTAGCGTCTCCGACAGGAGAAGACTCGCGCAACGCTTGCGCTAACGACGGAAACCGCCAAGACGGGGACTGGACTCACCAAGACTGCGACTGCCTCACCAAGTGGAGCATGTGGCTTATTCATGGCTATTCTCAACACCCTTGTGTTGAGTTTAACCATTAAGTTTTCCCCATTTGACAAGACTCTATTTTTCTTGACTTGACACCAATGGCATCTTGCCCGCCCTGAATATGCAAGTTAAAAGTACATTGGCTTAGAACAGGAGACTAACTGCTTGCAACTGTTCTTTTAAGCTATAAAAAATTTAGCCCAACCGCTGCCAGGTGAGTTCTGTTGTACCTTCATCCCAATGCCAGCGCAATAAATTAGCGGCTTGACTTTTGGTAATTCCCGGCAAAGCCAATGCTTGTCTAGGTGCATCAGTAGCAAGTAAAATAGCTGTTTCTACGTCACAAATTCCCCACTTCACCAAATTCTGCACTCCCACCAACAAAGGTAAAGTCGTCCCCGATAAAGTGCCATCTGGCAATCGTGCAGTACCATTTTTAACTTCTATTTGCCGACTGTCCCAAGGATACACCCCATCAGGTAGCCCCAATGGTGCAAGGGCATCGCTAACCAGGAACAATCCCTTGCTAGCACGGAGTAAAATTTGCAACATGATAGGCGAAACATGTTGACCATCGGCAATAAAACCACACATCACATCAGGATGGATAATTGCTGCCCCTAATAAACCTGGTTCACGGTGATGTAATGGTGGCATGGCGTTGAAAGCATGAGTTACCATCGTTGCACCGAGTTCAAAAGCACGTTGTGCTTGGGTGGCTGTTGCCTGAGAATGTCCTAAACTAACGGTAATACCCAAGGAACGCAAATATGGAATTACTTCACCAGTGACATCTAATTCTGGTGCTAAGGTAATAACTTTCACAACATGGGCATAATCGCCCAAAACTCGCTTCACCTCTTCGATGGTTAAAGGTAGCAAATACTCTGCTGGGTGGGCGCCGCGCTTTTGCAAATTCAAAAACGGCCCTTCTAGATGTACTCCCAGAATTTTGGCATCTGCTTTTTGACTGGGGAGAAAATCAGCAATTACAGCTAGCGATCGCTGAATATTATCTACTGAAGTTGTCACTATTGTTGGTAAAAATCCATCAACTCCAACATTCCATAAAAATTGCGAAATTTCCCCTAATAGATGAGAATCTGCGGTAGTTAAATCGGGAAATGCTAAACCCAACGCCCCGTTAATCTGCAAATCGACACCACCCAAAGAAATCCAGTCGCCAGCGACATCCAAGATTTGTAAGTCTGGTGCTGGAACCCGCTTGAAGACTGTACTCATGGGCAAGATTTGCTCAATCATGCCCTCATGGTTAACTAAGAGCATCTGCAAGCCCTTGTAACCAGGTACTCGCGCATTGATAATATCTACATTCGTAGCGATGGGACTGTGTATTGCTTTAGTCATCACATTGGCGAGAGAATAAATCAGGAGGCAGAAGGCAGGAGGACTTAAACCCGAAAATTACCAATTACTAATTAAACAAAACCATCGGTCATTAATCCAAAATCTAAAATCTAAAATCTAAAATCCAAAATTCTATGACTCCCCTTATCGGTATTATCATGGGCAGCGATTCAGATTTGCCCACAATGAAAGATGCGATCGCAGTTTGTGAAGAATTTGGCATCGAGAGTGAAGTTGCGATCGTCTCTGCCCATCGTACTCCAGAACGCATGGTGCAGTATGCTCAACAAGCTCACCAACGCGGTATTAAGGTGATTATCGCTGGTGCGGGTGGTGCTGCCCATCTTCCAGGAATGGTAGCATCTCTGACTCCACTTCCTGTGATTGGTGTTCCTGTACCCACTCGTAACCTGCAAGGCGTTGATTCCTTATATTCAATTGTACAGATGCCAGCAGGTATCCCAGTAGCAACGGTAGCCATAGGCAATGCTAAGAATGCTGGACTTTTAGCAGTGCAAATTCTCGCAACTCAGCAACCAGACTTATTAGTCAAAGTGCAACAATATCGCCAAAACCTAGCTGAATCAGTAATGGCAAAACAAGCAAAACTCGACGAACTAGGCTACGAGCAATATTTAAAACAACTCTAAAGTCACAATTTCTTAAATTTTTGTATATAAATTTAATAACATTCTTGACTTTGCCTTGCCCAGATGGGGAAATACTTATCCTGTAAAGCATACAGTTGCTTGATTTCATGCGTCATCAGCTACAGGATGCCGTGTTAGCAAAAAAAAGTATCTAATAATACAGAATTTTTCGGATTGTTAAATAGAAAATCAATGGAATTTATTTATACGTAGATTTACTAGAGGTGTAACAAAAACTAGTCTGCTCATTAGAGCTACAAGTACATCTAAATTGCATAATCACTCGTAAAGGTCGATGACCGATGACAAATGACAGTCATCAGTTATCAATCATCTGTCATGTGTCAACCAATTTTATTTATGTCAGTAAATTATCACTGACGTAAATCACCGCTTTTCAGGCAGGAAAAAACAAGCAATGAATAAGCATATTCGACCGTGGCATCGCTTATTAGCCTTAGCGATAGGCTCGATGGTATTTGCAGTTTTTGCACCTACAGTTGTACAGGCGGCAGATCCTCCAACCCTTGAGTCTTTATCGAAAACTACAACGCAACTGCAAGTTTCTATTGATACAACCTGGGTACTGCTAACTGGGTTTTTGGTATTCTTCATGCAAACCGGCTTTGCCATGTTAGAAGCTGGTTTGATCCGCCAAAGAGGTGTAGTTAACGCTTTATTAGAAAACTTTATTGACGCGGCTGTAACTATTCTGGCATGGTGGGCGATCGGCTTCGGTATCGCCTTTGGAACAAGTGCTGGCGGATTTTTTGGCATAGATACTTTCTTTCTCAGCCAACTACCTGGTGCTGATGGCAGCTATCCATTGGGGGCACCTGGTTCTACAGCCCCCATCAACACCTACACATTGTTCTTCTTCCAATTTGCCTTTGCCGCCACCGCCAGTACAATCACTACTGGTTCAATGGCTGGCAGAACAGACTTTATTGGCGACTTAATTTACAGCGCCATTATGGGGGCAATTAGCTACCCAATTATTGTTCACTGGGCATGGAATGCCAACGGTTGGTTAGCCAAATTGAGCTATCACGACTTCGCTGGTAGTTCTGTTGTCCACAGTGTTGGTGGCTGGACAGCGCTTGTAGGAGCTTATTTGCTTGGGCCCCGTCCTGGGCGTCCTGCGTGGGGAACACTACCACCAGCCCACAATTTGGGGTTGGCAACTCTGGGAACAATGATTCTGTGGTTTGGTTGGTATGGGTTTAACCCTGGTTCAACTCTAGGCACAGGTAATACAGGATTGATTGGATTGGTAACAATCAATACTACAATTGCCGCAGGAGCAGGAGCATTATCGGCGATAATTTACCAGTACATCCGCACAGGTAAGTGGGATTTGGTTTATTGTCTCAATGGTTCCCTAGCTGGATTAGTAGCCATTACAGCTCCTTGCGCTTATGTGGCTCCTTGGGCTGCTGTTTTAATTGGCTTAACGGGTGGCATTTTGGTCATACTGGGAATGGATTTGATTGAGTCACTCCACATTGATGACCCGGTAGGAGCATTTGCCGTACATGGTATGAATGGCATGATGGGTACTCTCTGTGTCGGCTTTTTGGGTCAAAAAGAACTCACCCTAAATAAAAAAGCAGGCCTGTTGTTAGGTGGCGGCTTTGACTTACTGGGTGTACAACTTCTGGGTATAGTATCCATTGTGGTGTTTACAGTTGCTTTCGCCTTTTTGATGTATGGTGGACTGAAAGCGATCGGACGCCTGCGTGTCAATCCTGAAGCAGATCGCATTGGCATCGATGCTTATGAACACGGTGCGTCAGTATGGCCTGATGTTTACGCGGTTGAACAATTTGTCGAAGAAGAAGGAAAAAATCGCAACAAGACTCCAGGAGTAGGTGCTTTTGAGAGTGAATAGAGCAGTAACCGTTTTTAAAACATTACAGTAATAGTACGGAAGTGAAGTGTTTTGTACAAATTGCTTGCCACTCTCTACCGTATTTTTTATTGACATTGTGTTGATATAGCAACTTAGTTTCAAGCATTATTTTGAATAATTAAAGATTCAGTGAAGTAAACTTGACTGGTATGCAAACTAAATCATAATTTCTTAAAAAGAAATAAAAAAATATTTACAGATGTACCATTAATTACTTAAACTCCTATTAGGGATATAACTTTCTACCTTGCAAACAAGTAGTCTAAATGCAAAATATCAAAAACCATTAAATTGAATTTTGGTGGTTGTATTTTGTAATGAAGAATAGTTTGGAAGATGATGTTGAGACTCATGTACAAACAAAAATCGAAACCAAAAATTAGGCAGTTGTCACCAAGTAATTACACTAAAAATAGAGAATTTAACTCCAAATCCCAGATATTTACTCAAGCAATTAAGCAACTCTGTTTGAGTTGGCAAGCCTGCTTACCAATAATGGCTTGTCTGATTGTTTTAGGCTGGGGTTATGTGGCAGTTGCCCAAACTCCCGCCACTGGGCTAACTACAGCAGAACTTCAAGTTGCTTTTGATACACTGTGGGTTGCGATCGCTGCCTTTTTAGTATTCTTCATAACGCCAATTTTTGTATGTTAAAAAAAGTAATAATTACGAATTAATTTTGTTGCTTTGCCCTATGCTCCATGAGGCCACTTGCTCCACTTGGGGTCTCCCCATCGACGGAAACCGGAGCCACTGCGGTGGACGGGTTCCCCGGCATAAAGGAGCCAGCGCCGTGGGCGGGTCTCCCGACTTGAGGCGACTGGCGTCAAGTGGCGTCCAAGATGGGGCTGCCTCACTGTAGTGGCTCACCCATGCCCTATCTTAATCAGTGTATTTATTTTCGTCTAGCAACTTAACAAATTGGTCAGATGATTAAATCACTACTTTATTTTCTATGGGCTGGTGTATTTGAAATAGGCGGTGGCTATTTGATGTGGTTGTGGTTGCGGCAAGGTAAGTCAGTTTGGTTGGGAATATTGGGTGGCATTGCTTTGGCTTTGTATGGAGCAATCGCAACTCTCCAGAGCGCAAATTTTGGCAGAGTCTATGCTGCTTATGGCGGTGTATTTATTGCAATGGCTATGCTTTGGGGTTGGAGGATAGATGGCATCACTCCAGACCGTTACGACTTGATCGGAGGCTGTTTAGCTTTAGTCAGCGTTTTAATTATTATGTTTGCCCCCAGAATATAGTTAGTAAGCCTGTTGATAACCGCACATAAAAATACAAAATATTATTTTTATTTTTGCGTATGATGGGTCGCACAATCATTATATAATATTGCGATTATATGCATAGACTGGTAATAATTACTCAGTCTCGCAAATTCATAGTACTTTATTAGTTTGTAGTGAACAGTTAGTAAAAAACTGGAAATTTTGTAGTGCGTGAAAAAAGCTAATTACCAAAAAAAAGATGCAAAACTTACATTTTTTAACAGTGTTTGATTGATTAGTAACTGCAATGAGGATTATATTTTTCTTAACATTCCAAAAAAACTAAAGATGAGTAACTTTCAACACAAAAACGAGTAGCAAAAAGTATCAAAATGTATTCAATTATACAGAAAAATCTGATTTCATAGAGAAAGGACAAACAGAAGTGTTGAAAAAAGCGATCGCAATTGGGGTGATTACCCTATGGTTTTTAGGAGGGCCGCTGACGGGCAATGCTTTTGCCCAAGCACCAGCCGCCGCTCCACCTGCTGCTGATACAGGAGATACAGCATTTATGCTGATTTCAGCAGCACTAGTTTTGTTGATGACACCAGGATTGGCATTCTTTTATGGTGGATTTGTGCGATCGCGCAACGTCCTCAACACATTGATGATGAGCTTTGTGTTAATGGCGATCGTGGGTGTTACTTGGATTTTATGGGGTTATAGCCTTGCCTTTGCACCAGGTTTATCATTCATCGGTGGTTTGCAGTGGCTAGGTTTGAATGGTGTGGGGCTAGAAATCACAGATTATCTCAAAGGGTCAAACCCAGCAGAAGTTGTTTCCTATGCTGGGACGATTCCCCACCAGGCATTCATGATCTATCAAGCCATGTTTGCCATTATCACCCCGGCTTTAATTTCTGGAGCGATCGTAGAGCGGATGAGCTTCCGTGCTTATAGCTTATTTGTGTTGTTGTGGTCAACCTTTGTTTATACACCCCTAGCTCATATGGTGTGGGCCAAAGGTGGATTTTTGGGTTTGTACGGTGGTTTAGGCGCTTTAGACTTTGCAGGTGGTACAGTTGTGCATATTAGCTCTGGGGTTTCTGCCCTTGTAGCTGCGATCGTTCTTGGCCCTCGAAAAAGCCATCCTGACCGCCTCAGCCCTCCCCACAACGTCCCCTTTATTTTGTTGGGTGCTGGCTTGTTATGGTTTGGTTGGTTCGGCTTCAATGCTGGGAGTGCCCTATCTGTCGCGAGTGGAACCTCCGGTAATTTAGCCACAAACGTAGCCACAACAGCCTTTGTTGCCACCAATACTGCTGCGGCTGCGGCTGCTTTAATGTGGCTGATTTTGGAAGCAGTGTTACGCGGTAAACCAACCGCAGTCGGAGCAGCAACAGGAGCCGTTGCTGGGTTGGTGGGTATTACCCCAGCAGCAGGATTTGTCACACCTCTATCAGCAATTTTAGTTGGTTTCATCACCGCCTTTGTTTGCTTTTATGCGGTGAGCTTCAAGCACAAACTGCAAGTTGACGATGCCTTAGATACCTATCCTGTGCATGGTGTTGGTGGTACAGTGGGGGCAATTTTGACAGCAGTATTTGCCACCCTTGAAGTCAACTCAGCAGGTAAAGATGGCGTGTTACGTGGTAACTTCGGCGAACTAGGAGTTCAATTAGCAGCAATTGTCACTGCTTATGTTGTTGCAGCCGTTGGGACATGGGTAATTTTGAAAATTATCGATGCTACAGTTGGTCTGCGAGTCAAAGAAGAAGCAGAATTTCAAGGACTGGATATCAACGAACACGGAGAAGAAGGTTATAATTCCGAGTTTGGCGATGGCATAAAGGTTTCAGAGTAATTTCGCAAGATAGTGTGATTTTTAGCGCTGGCGAATTAAAATCTGAGTCAAATCATTGGTAAATTTCGCTAGTCGTGTCCACTTCTCTTAAAACCTTTCCTGTCTGGGCATTTTTCTCGCTGTTAACCAACGGCATACTGATGTTGGCGGTGATTCTGCTGATTTGGCAACAGCAGCGATCAACCGCTTTTTTTAGTACCACTTCTTCGGTATCTGCTGTCAGTCAACCCCAAGCTGTTACACCAGAGTTAGGCCCCCGTCATAAACTCAATTACCAGCAATGGCTAGACATTCTTCAGCAAGAAGCCAACATAGCCGCCGAAAAACGTCCCCAGCGTTTAAGCATATTGGCGGGTGATTCTCTAAGTCTATGGTTCCCCACTGAATTATTACCCGAAAATAGAAATTGGCTCAATCAAGCAATTTCTGGCGAAACCAGCTACGGATTATTAAAAAGATTAAATTTATTTGACCGCACCCAGCCAGAGGTAATTTTTGTGATGATTGGGATTAATGACTTAATCCGGGGGGTAAAGGATGAAGTCATTTTAGATAATCAACGGCAAATTATGAGTTACCTGCGAAGGGTTCATCCCAAAGCGCAAATTGTTATCCAATCAGTTTTGCCCCACGGCGGCGAGGAGGTAACATGGGAAGGGCGGGAGAGACTACTGGCTATTACTAATACTCGAATTCGCCAATTGAATCAACAACTGCAAAATATAGCTGCCAAACAAGGCGTGAAATATCTTGACTTGTATCCCTTGTTTACCAACAAGCAAGGTAATCTCCGTCCTGACTTCTCCACCGACGGCTTACACCTGAGTCCCGCCGGTTATATAGTTTGGCGTACCGCATTGCAGATTTATACTAATGGGGAATAGGGCATGGGGGAGCTACTGCGTTCGGTCGCCAGACAGCCGCGCAAGTGGCGTCATGGGGCATGGGGGGATGGGGAGATGGGGAGATGAGGGAGATGAGGGAGATGAGGGAGATGGGGAGATGGGGGATGGGGAAATAATTCTTCACAACTGACAACTGACAACTCCTAACTCCTAACTCCTAACTCCTAACTCCTAACTCCTAACTCCTAACTCCTAACTCCTAACTCCTAACTCCTAACTCCTAACTCCTAACTCCTAACTCCTAACTCCCAACTTCCTACCAAAATTGGGTCTTGGCGGGAGACAATCAAAAAAGAGGAGACATGAAAAAATAAAGCAATGGATACAAAAGCCTTTAAGCGTACACTCCAACAGTCAGAAAATTACAACCGTAAGGGATTTGGGCATCAAGCAGAAGTCACCACCCAATTGCAATCTGAATATCAAAGTAACTTAATTCAGGAAATTCGCGATCGCAATTACACTCTGCAACGAGGTGATGTCACCATCCACCTAGCACAAGCTTTTGGCTTTTGCTGGGGTGTAGAACGTGCTGTGGCTATGGCTTATGAAACTCGCAAGCACTTCCCCACAGAAAAAGTCTGGATTACCAATGAAATTATTCACAATCCTTCTGTGAATCAGCGGATGCAGGAAATGGCAGTAGAATACATACCAGTTACAGCAGGTCAAAAAGACTTTTCTGTTGTGGCAGCTGGTGATGTGGTCATCCTACCCGCTTTTGGTGCTAGTGTCCAAGAAATGCAGATACTAAACGATAAAGGCTGCAAAATTGTGGATACAACTTGCCCTTGGGTATCGAAAGTTTGGAACACAGTTGAAAAACACAAAAAAGGCGATTACACTTCTATAATTCACGGAAAATATAAACACGAAGAAACTGTAGCTACTAGTTCTTTTGCTGGCAAATATCTGATTGTCCTGAATTTACAAGAAGCAGAATATGTGGCTAACTATATTCTCAATAGTGGCAATCGTGAAGAATTTCTGAAAAAATTCGCCAAAGCTTGTTCGGTGGGATTTGACCCTGATCAAGACTTAGAACGTGTTGGTATTGCTAACCAAACCACCATGCTCAAAGGTGAAACTGAGCAAATGGGCAAACTATTTGAGCGTAGTATGCTGCAAAAATATGGCCCTACTGAGTTAAATCAGCATTTCCAAAGCTTCAATACCATCTGTGATGCAACTCAAGAACGGCAAGATGCAATGTTGGAGTTGGTGGAAAAAAACATAGATTTGATAGTGGTAATTGGTGGGTTTAATTCATCAAATACTACTCAATTACAACAAATTGCTGTGCAACGGGGAATTCCTTCTTATCACATTGATAGTGTTAAGAGAATTCAATCAGGAAATGCTGTTGAACATAGGCAATTAAATGGAGATTTGGTAATTACAGAAAATTGGTTGCCAAAAGGTGAAATTGTTGTGGGAGTTACTTCTGGTGCTTCAACGCCAGATAAGGTAGTAGAAGATGTAATTGAGAAGATTTTTGCCTTGAAGGCAACTGCATCGGTGGTGTAAGCAAAAATCAACTTTAGATAAAATAGATAAAACCCTCTTTGCCAGCAAAGAGGGTTTTATATTTGAGCAGATTTGCATAACAGCCAGTGTAATGGATACAGCTTGCCTTGCACGTTCATTTTAACTATGCCATATAGCAGTTTTACCTTAGCTAAGGTCAAGAAAGAGTTTGGTTTAACCACGGTTGAAGCAGGACGGTTTTTACCCCCATTGAAGCGATCGCACCTAGTTCTCGCTTACAAGCGATTTTAGAAGATTTACCTTGGGCGATCGCAGTTGGTTCAAAAAAGGCAAAGTCTGAGGGAATTATTTACCCGATTCTGCAAGAGGTAAGCGGACTATACCTAAATCACGCCATCATTATCTACTTCTGGTCTATATGAAGAATAATCAACAACGGCAGCGATCGCTCTAATATAGATGGTGCTAAATTGTTATTTTTGTTGGTTAATATCGATATTGTGAGCGAAACACCCGCCCAATCTGACTACAATTTGATTAGACATAGTTACCGAAGTTAACTTTAGATAAAGGCGATCGCCCCCATCAAAGTTGCTTAATCTTGACTAGTCGTGTCAAATTCCATGAAATCACCCCTCTTGAAGGAAAGACACGACCTGTACGAATATTGTGTCTCCAAGGTTTAGAGGTTACAGACATACAACAACTTTTCGCAACAAAAGGCACCTTTAGGGGAACGCCAGACGAATGGAATCGATTAATGGGTTTGGCCTCTTGCTGGGGCATAGTGCAGGCAGGAAAAAATATCCAATGCCCTATGCCCTATGCCCTATTCCCGGCCCCAACAAGTAATCTAGCTGCGTAAGTCCTGTACCTTTGTCTATGCTAATTTCCTTGCAATGGCGCATTTAAGATTTTTTCGATGCGATCGCGTGTTTCTAGTAAGTGGGCTTCGGTGTATTCATCTTGGGAATCTACTTGTTTGAGTTTGTCATTTAGCTGCCTCAGTTTATACCACGCCAGAGTCCGGGCATCTTCTGGGACGTATTCTTTCCGCAACACCATAGCCGCCAAAATTTCTAGGTATTGTCTTTGCAGTCCTCGTCGTAGGCTGCTAATCTTCAACATCCCGCCTTTGGGTTTGATTACCTCCGTCCAAATGCCTGATTGCAAAGTATCAAACAGTTCTGGAATCGTCAGTGATTGCCCAGGTTGAGTTTTGAGTTCAATGTCTTTGAGACGGAAGAGGCGATCGCCTGAAAGCAAATCTTGCAATACTGAACTTTGCATGAACAATACCCACTCAGAAATGGGATAATCCAAACGACCAATACGGGGATTACTACCCCAATGCCGCCAACGGGAAGGTGCTAATTTATTCAGTAATTCTGGGGAAAAGTTTAGCGCATCTTCTGCAAATACATACTTTTGCAAAGTTTTTAATGCCTGCCGTTGTTCTTCGATGGGTACTGGTACAAATGGTAATCGGCTTTGGTTTGTCTGTGACGACAGCTTGCTAGATCCGATTTTGTCAGGCTGGACTCGATAAAAAGACTGTCCGCCAATATACTTAGTAGTATAGTATATTTGCTGGAAATAGTTACTTAAAACAGTATTGAAGCGATCGCTCAAATCGCTGTAATTTTCCCCTGGAATTGGGAAACGCCGATTGAGACGTTGCCACATGGCAAGGGAATTATCTAACTGCCACTGAGAATAAAGCAACACATTGCCACTGTTGTCCCAAGCATCGGCGGTTGGGTCAAGGTCATATACATCCTCGTCAGTAGCATAAGCATACTCAGGCTTGTCAGATTGGTTAGCAATTTCTTGCAATATTGGTTTTTCAGCAATGGGATTTGTTGCTAGAGTCGGTGTATAACCGTACTGAATCGCCCACTCATCGTATAATCCCACCATAGAGGGGAAATAATCTCCCTGCTTTGTACCTTGAGGTGCAATGTTTGGTGGAATGTAATCCATTACTGAAGCTGTTAGCCCTTTGGTATTGGTAATATCTCTGTTGTTCATCTCCTCTGGTTTTAGTAAGGTGCTACCACGGAAGTTATGCCTTAAACCAAGGGTATGACCAACTTCATGAGCAATAATTAAACGTAAATATTGATGGATATACTCTTTGACTTGTTCTTGGTTGTCTGTGGTGTCTTGTAAGAGTGTCATGGCTAAGGAACCAAAAGCAAACTGATTGGCAGCTTCCATGCCATAGCACAAATCGTACTCACCCGCGAGTTTGGATAAACCGGGAAACAACACATTTTTTTGCCCTTGTTGCTGCTGGGCATTGTCTTTGGCACCTAAACCGTTAGCGCAAAGTAGGCGATTTTGCATCAACATTGACAAGGATGTGCGCGTTGATGTTTGGTTAGGTTGGACGATGTTACGATACTCACTCTTCAGCGCCCGGACAAAACTAGCATCTACTAAAATGTCTGCGTCTAGAATTTCCCCAGTCAAAGGGTTAACACGGGATGGCCCCATGGCAAAATAACCATCCACTGTGTTAATCCAGCGAATTGTGTTGTAGCGGATGTCTGCTGGATCCCATGTGGCATTATCTGGCATTTGTCGCACTTCTATGGCATCCTTGAATCCAGCCTTGAGAAATGCTTTATTCCACATCAGCACTCCTTCTTTGATGGCATCGCGGTATTCAAAAGGTACAGCGTTATCAATCCAGAAGACAATGGGTTTTTTCGGTGGAGAAATGGCGGCGTTGGGGTCTTGTTTTTCCAAATGCCAGCGATTAATGTACCGCACAAAGGCATCACGGCGGTCGTCTTTGGTTAAGTCTTGGTAAGCAGTGATGAAATAACCCACACGTTCGTCAGCCAAACGTGGACGGTAATCTTGGTCTCTTAGTTGGGAGAAACTGTAGTGAACCCGTAGGGTAAAGCCACGGCTATCTGGTAGTGAAGCAAAATTCAACGCTTCATTATTGCGATCGCTACTACCACCACTGCTAGTAAAATTGATCACAGATTCGATTTCTACGTTCTCAGGGAAGGCTTTGGCATTACCAAAATAAGACTGATCTGTGCTGACAGACAAACCAAAACTCCCCGATAGTCCTGCCAAATCGGTCAGCAGCAAGTCACCTAAATCGACGAGAATTGTTTTACGTTGTGGATGAATGCTTTTGATGGCAACACTATAAAGCACAGAATCACTAAACGAACGGGCTAGCGATCGCGCTTGCGGATCTCCTTCACGAGTGCGAAAGTTGACATTACGGACAACAAAATGTAGATTATTATCCACCCTTTGTAAATAAAACAAAAAATCTTGCAAAGGCATACCGCTGTAAATACCTCGTTCACCAATGCCTGATTCCAGCGTTGCTGTAGCTAAGTAATTTTTCTTTAACTGCTCTGGTTTAATTTCTAAATAAATTTTATTCTTTTCTTGATTACGATATAGAGTAAATAATCCTGGTATTTTTTGTGTATCTTTAACAACTTCATCAAATGGTTCTAAATCATCCTTTTTTGGTGGTTTATCACTTGGCTTAGGTTTCTCTTCTGGCTTATCTGGCGTTTTTTCAGCTTTTAAAAATGGCTGCTGTCCGGCTTTTATTGGGTCTTTAACTACCCCAATAAAAGGTTGTTGCTGTACTTGTTTGTGCTGATTAATCACCCACACCTGTCGAGGGGTTTGTTCTGGAGGTTGGATTGTTCCCAACTCAGGTTTTATAGCATTCTTCACTACCCTTGATTCTGGTTTTGTGTGGTTATCAACCGCATCTTTTTTTATTTTCTTAACCTTGAGAACTGCATCTGCTTTAGTGTTAGTGTGTAACGTTGTATTGGCTGTATTCCCTGGTAGTGACTCAGCATTAACGGTTGTTATTCCTAAAAACAAACTATGCAACAAAATTACATAAAAAGTTACTCTATTCATCCAGTTTATCCCTGATAAGTACCACGAGTTAATTTTTAATTTTTGCCAAGTAAAGCATATTTACTTTATCCAATGGAGCAAAGTCTGAAAAGACCTATAGCCACCTCTTCAGCGGCAATTTTTCAGTTCAGTTTTAGCTGCCTTTTTTCCGTTTTTTAGCGCTTTCTTACTGTAATATTTTTCCTAGTAATTGCGTCTGTAGCAAACAGCACGTATTATTTCTACATCTGTTTGATCAAGATGCTGGGGGAAAAAATTTCACAGTCTCGCTAAAATAATCCAGAATAACTGATTTTTTTGAAAAAGGAACAAGTCTTTCAGCTAAAACCTAGTTTTATTAAGACAAAAAGCCTTGTCAACCTAAAGGTTAGCTGATGGGAAGAGATGTTAACAGTTTATTACTTAAGCTTTTTTATACATTTATACTGAGAATTTCACATTTGACTGAGTGAGCATGAATCTGAAACACAACACTAATTAAGTAATAACGGATACAAAAATGTCACAATTATCTCAAGTTTGGCGGCGTTTGAAAAATTATGTCACAGATGGCTGGGTACAAGACAAGCAAAAGACAACGCCACTAAAAACAGCAGTATTTTTTTCTTTAGACATAGATAAAAGTATCAAGTGTTCTCCAGACAATGGTCAAAAAAGTTTATCACCCCAACGACTGCAAAAAACCTTGTCAGCATGGACTCAACCAGGAGATTGTTGTAGTTTTAACACAAGCGATCGCCAATTGCATGAAGAAATTTACGATTTATTGGGCAATGGTGCGCTGAGGCTAGAGTTAGTCGAACAAGTGATGGACTTGCTAAGACATGAGAGAACATTTCGCCCTGTAGAACTGTTTCAGCGTTTGGAAGACTTTTATAGTCGTTGGTGTCAGGGGGAATTTATTGATGCTGTACCGCCTGACAACTTACCTCAGCAAAAAATGATTGCCATGCTAGGACAAAATATAGCGATCGGATTGAGACAAGTAGACATATATACAGGACTAAACGTATTAATTTTACTCTTAGAATTGCACCGTTACGCACAACAAAAAGAAAAGCTCCAGCCACAAATCACCTTTTATCCATCCACAAAACCTGATACAGATCATTTTTTCACGTCCCAACTTTTGCGAATCATTAACTACACTGATGCTATTGAAATTGGTAATTTTAGTAATATAGTCGGGGAATTTCTCAAAGGCTGTAACTTTAGGGGTGCATACCTTGGTGATGCCAACCTCACCGGCGTTAACTTCAGCGGTGCCGACCTCACTGGCGCATACCTTGGTGATGCTAACTTGACTGGTGCAAACTTTAGCAACGCTAACTTAACTGGTGCAAACTTTGGTGATGCTAACCTCAGCAGCGCTAACCTTAGCGGGGCAGACCTCAGCAATGCCGACCTCAGTAGCGCTAACCTCAGCGGTGCGAACTTGAGTTACGCCAAACTTCACCGTATAGACCTTAGCAGTGCCGACCTCAGTAGCACCAGCTTAGAAAACTGCGATCTCAGCCATGCCAACCTCAGCAGCGCCAACCTCAAAGATAGCAACCTCAGCCGCGCCAACCTCAGCAACGCTATCCTCTTCGGTGCAACCCTCAGTGATGCCAACCTCAGTCACATCAACCTCAGTCATGCCGACCTTTGCCGCGCCGACCTCAGTGGTGCTAACCTCAAGGGGGCCATCCTCAACGGCACCAACCTCAGCGACAGCATTCTCTTCAGTACTAACCTGAGTGACGCCATTCTCATGGCCGCAGACCTGAGCTACGCCAAACTCAATGGAGCCAAACTCAACTATGCTAGACTCACTGGTGCCATGTTCTTAGGTGCAGACCTCAGCGGTGTAGACCTAACTGGCGTGATCCTCAACGATGCTGATCTCAGCGGCGTCATTCTCAACGATGCCAACCTCAAAGGGGCCGACCTCAGCGACGCCATACTCTTCGGTACTGATCTTAGCTACTCAAACCTCAGCAGTGCCAACCTCAGTGGTAGCAACCTCACAGGTGCAATACTCAATGGTGCGGATCTTAGCGAAGCAAACCTGAGTTACGCCATACTCGGCGGTGCAGATCTTAGCGAAGCCAACCTAGAACAGACAACTTGGGGTGAAAAACAACAGTGGGAAGATGTACGGGGACTAGAGACAGCTGTGAATGTCCCTGAAGCGTTGAGGCAGTATTTGGGGTTGAGTTGAAATCGGGCATAGGGCATGGGGATGAGGAGGATGAGAAAGATGAGAGACAATGCTAGATGACTGTTAGCAGACTGGTGACAACATGGGGATGTGATCTGGACTGAGTTTAGTAGTGGTAAGGACAAGACTTTGTGGTTCTACCAATCACTAGTCAAGGTGTATCAGCAAAAAGATACAGATTGGATGACACAGGAACTACAACAAGTTGTCAGTCAATTGTGCCAGAAGAGTACACTGTAAGAATAGACCACCTAAAACCACTGAATTATTTTGAACTGGGGACTGGGGATTAGGGATTGGGAGGATTATGGACTCTTATTCAAACCCCACCCAAATCCTTTGGTGAACATCTTAAGCGTACCCAATACCTAGTCTCCAGTTGCTGTTTATCCTGAACCTGTTACGACTCTAACCGCAATTTCTCCATCTACACATGAGTAAAAAGTTACCCAACAACAGCCAAGACAATGCCACCAACCAGCAACCAAAGCCTAGCCTAGAATCCTTGAGAGTGGATGCAACATTGCAACCGCGAATTATGACAGCAACTCCTCCACTACCAAAAGAAAAGATACTTAGAGCTATGGCTGCCATGATAACTGCTCGTGATTGGGTAGGTTATTTATCCTTTCGTCGGCAATTGAAAACCAACTATTCTGAAAATTTCGGTAGTACTCTGCGGAATTTTTACAAGTCCCTCCCGCCAAATGACTTAGAAGCATATATTAATTATTTTGGTGACTGGGAGACCTTAACCCGTTCAGAGCAAAGGATACGGGCTAAGGAGTATCAACAAAGCCGCAAAGAGCGACAGTGGCCAAATTTACACACAGATAGATGAAGGTAATTAATTTTGCAATTAAATCATGAAATGCCCACTTAATAAATAGAAGTTAGGAAACAGGAAATTCATTTACCTATTCCCAATTCCCCATTACCCCTAATCCCCACTCACGAGCGGTCGTGGGGGCCCCGAGTTCCCCGTTCCCTTTTATATTTCTGTTTGCCTAAAATTATTTTGCTTGTACCCCAGATGCCTAACGCTAGCATTCCTAATGTGAAGGAGGGTTCAGGAATAGGGTAAACTCGGCGAAACTTGATAACAGAAGAGTTAGTTAGCACTTGCTGAGAATTATCGAATAAGCCAGTAAACCACTGTGCTACTTCTTTGACCTGTGTTTCAAGTGGTGGTGCAGTAATAGCACTAGCACGCGTTGACTGAGCAAATGTAAATGCTGACAGTAAAACTGTCAGAGTACATACTTTGAAAGGATTCATAAATTAATGTAACGTATTAAAGTTCAAAGTATTTTATCAAACAAGATCTTTTGGTAGTAATAGGGTGAAACTTTGGTAGCATTAATGTTTCCAATCACTAATTCTCCTTACGGGGATTGAAACACCCACATGAGTAGGGTGCGTTATGGACGGAAGTCCTAACGCACCGAAAATCTATGGTAGTGCGTTAGTCTACGGCACAACACACCCTACAAAATTAAATGAGGTTTGTTGAACTCACGTTAATTTATTTTTTGGAAATCCCTGAGTACATTTATTTGCCAAATACACGTTCCAAAAAAGGTATTATTTCAGCCCAAGCAGAGGTAGTGGCAACAGAATCGTAGCGATAACCATCGTCGCGCATGAAGGTATGCTCTGCTTCATACAAGAGAACTTTGTGAGGTACATTAGCATTCTCTAGAGCTTTAATTATGGTTTGTCGGTCATGTTCTGGAATGTGAGGGTCGAGTGTACCAAACACCATTAACATTTCGCCTTTGATTTCACTAACGCGATGGATGGTATCAGCTACCCCCTGTCCCAGCTTGCCACTGGGAATGCCAGTAGGATAGCAGCAAACGCTAGCCTTTATTTCGCTGTTGAATGCTGCACGAAAAGCTAAGTGTCCGCCAATACAAAAGCCCAGAGTGCCTATTTTCCCTGGAGAAACTGCACTTTCTGCCTTGAGAAATTCTATTACAGCACGGCAATCGGCATCATAATCAGCGATCGCAGTTTTACGAGCATCATCATTACCACGCATCCGACCAAGATCATTTGGTTCAATAACTTGCCCAATTGGCTCAATGCGATGAAAAATTTCTGGTGCTGCCACTACATAACCATATCCTGCTAAGTAGTTAGCCAAACGAATTATAGGATCACCTAACTGATAAATATCACTATAGAATACAATACCTGGGTAAAGTCCTGCTGTTTTAGGAGCCGCTACATAGACGCGCATCAAACTGTCATTGACTCTTAACTCGATATTGCGCTTGGTGATTTGCACTGTTTTATCTCCGTGACTTGAGTTTGCTGGATGTGCGATCGCGCTTAATTTATGTTTGTTATAAGAGAAATGCCGAAGAAATTTCTGCTTAGTTTGCCAGATTTTTCACTCAATCTCTAATAAAAAGGTAAAAGGGACTGAATGAAGCGATTTGTTTACTTCAATCTACCTGATAACTACTTAAACCAGCAGTTAGCTAAGCACCAGCCTGTTAAAGTAATTACCCCAACATTACAAACAGCACGAGCATTAAAAGTACCACACCAAAGCTTAGAAACTCTGGCAAAGCAAAGTTTGGTAGAAGCAGGTATTCAAGTTGCATCGATATTAATGGAATCGCGTTTGCTGCGTACAGCAGTCAGTAGAGTTATCCAAACGTCTGATGTTGAAGGAACTACACGCGCTTTTTCCTCTGCAATCAAAGCTGTATTGCGGGCGGGAATTAATCTAGAATCACTGGCTGGTGTGAGTAGTAGCCGTACCAAACAACTAGCCCTTTTAACGCAAACATACGTAAGTTTGCTGAGAGAAAAAGGCATGGTAGATGCTGCTGAAGTTCTTTGGCAGGCTAGCGGTGTGATTACTAAACGTCAATTAGTTCTAATTTATGGCTACTTTCATCCCCGCATTGACCAACTTCACTTTTTAAATGCGATCGCAGATCATCACAGTGTAATAGTCTTGCCTTGTCCAGAGTCTAGCAATTTTGTAGACAATCAAAAAGCTGTAGATTGGTTACAGCAGCAAAGTTGGCAAGTACAAGTATTCAAAGAAACTAAGCCTTCACTTGGCAAACAACTGCAAGATTGTTTCCTCAACCAAACAATAGTTCCTGCTGAAGTGAAAGCCCACATTTATGCACACTTGGAATCAGAGGTACGCGGCACCTTAGCACAGGTCAAAAATCTTCTCAGCCAGGGAACGCCAGCAAATGAAATTGTGCTGGTAGCTAGAGATGATCAATTTTATGGCCCGACAGTGTTAGATGTCGCTTACGAGTACAACTTACCAGTCAGCGCTTTGTATGGAGTACCGTTGAATGCTACTAGAGTGGGCGCTTGGGTGCAGTTACTATTGCAAGTTATCCAAGACAAATTTCCCTTTGAGTCCACTGCCAGATTATTGACAAATCCTTTGTGTTGTGCATTATCTGCCGAAGTTTGGCAAGAAGCCCGTAAACAGCATCCATCTAACCTGTTAGCCTGGCAAAATTTGGGCGTTAACCTCTCTTTACTTGATTGGCAATACGAAGATACTCGCGCTAATTGGGTAGAACGGATGCAAGATGTCTTGAATAAGTTTAACTTGCTGCAAGGTGCAGAACCTTGGGCTAGGGAAATTGTTGCTTTTTATCAATTTCAAGAAGTGCTGGTAGACTTGTCGAAACCAGAAGAAGAAGTCATCAGTTTAGGAGAATTTGCGGCGGATGTGATGGGCAGTTTAGCACTAGTGACTGTGCCTGCTCAACCTGGTAACGGAGGTGTAGAATTACATACACCGCTTTCTATATTTGGAGCAAAATTTCAGCACGTTTTTGTCTTGGGTGCAGTTGAAGGAATTTTACCAGCACCAATACAAGATGAGCCAATACTAGATTTCTATGAACGTAAACTACTACGCCAACAAGGATTTGAGTTTGACGACGCAGCACAAGCAGCGCGAAGAGAAATAATTTCATTCTACGCTTTATTACAAACTCCCACTCAAAGTTTGACTTTTTCTTATCTGCAGATTATTGGTAAGGAAGCCACTTTACCTAGTTCTTATCTCTCAAAATTAGGATTGGAAATTGTCCAACCTCCACCTTTACCTGTTGCTAGTTTAGAAGAAGCAAGACAAATTTATCTGCGACGTGAAACTTTACTAGACGATGATGTTTTACCACAGGCAATCCATGCTTGGAATGTGGAAAAACGCAGAGAGGGAGCAAACCCTTATGATGAGTATGATGGTGTAATTGGTTTGCCGTTAGACCCGGATAAACGCGTGTTTAGCGCATCTCAGTTAACTGCTTTAGGTCAATGTCCCTTTAAATGGTTTGCTAATAAAGTTTTGCACTTGGCAGAGGTGGAAGAAGCTGAAGAAGAATTAAATTCCAGTTTAAGAGGTTCTTTGTATCACCGTAGCTTGGAATTAGCTTTATTAAATACTTCAGATCTATCCAAAGTTCCCGAAAATTTAGAAACTGCTTTTGTGCAAGCAGAACAAGATTTACAATTACCTTTGTTGCCAGCTTGGGAAGCTAGAAGGACTGAACATTTAAACGTTTTAATTCGAGCGTGTATGCAACCGGAATTTTGTCAAACAGAGGCAGAATTTTTTCAGGTAGAACAGAAGTTTGTCGGCGAATGGTATGGCTTAATTATTAAAGGTCAAATTGATAGAATAGACCGCACTCCCCAAGGTTTAATTTTATTAGATTACAAAACTAGTTCCCAAGCGCCACGGGGTATCAAAGATGAATTTGGGAAAGCTAATATAGATATTCAACTACCTCTATATATTCATTTTGCTAGTACAACTTTGTTTCCGGGGGAAACAGTACATCAAGCTTATTATTACTCTCTCACCAAAGGTAAAAAGCTTTCTAAGAAACAACCAAGTCCAGAAACATTGCAAGCGATCGCTCAAAAATTCAAATCTTACTTACAATCAGGATATTACCCAGTTGCACCGGATGTTGAGCAACATTCCTGTCAATATTGCCCTTATGATTTAGTTTGCCGTAAGGGTTCTCGCCAAAGCCGTAAAGCTTCGATTTAATAACTCATATTGTTGTTGTAAACTGCCTACTATCTGCTCTATTGACCAGCCAGACCAAATCCGAGCAATCTTTTATAACCGCATATCTCACTTGAGAATAAATTCTTAGTATAATATCAAGTTCGGATAAATAGTTATGATTTCCACTGTCATTGCACCCCACCCCTAACCCCTCCCCGTGAACGGGGAGGGGAAACTTTGACGCAAGTCAAAGGCGGGGTGGGGTTCTTCGCTTTTTATAAGTAATTAAGCAAACTTGATATAACAGCATAATTCCGTTGCAAAAAACTGAAATATTTTTATAGTCAGATAAATATGACTTTAGCTAAAAGCCTGTGAAATTTATTTGTTGGCGAGACGGAAAGCTGGTGCAAGATATGAATAGAAGGAGAGTGGCTATGAAAAAAGTAGTGGTGTTTGGCAATTCTGGAGGCGGTAAATCAACTCTAAGCAAAAGATTATCCCAAATCACTGGTTTGCCACTTCACATCTTGGATAAGATTCAATATCAACCAGGGGGTGCTGAGATACCGCATGAAGAGTATAAGCGCGCCCATCAGCAAATTTTACTTACTGACCAATGGATTATTGACGGGTTTGGTTGTATGGAAACCCTCTGGCTACGACTTGATGAGGCAGATAGTCTGGTTTTTGTCGATCTACCGCTATATGTGCATTTCTGGTGGGTAACTAAACGATTCATCACAGGTTATTTTAAACCGCCAGAAGGCTGGCCGCAAAACAGTCCAATATTGAAGAGTTCACTGACTAGCTACCGCGTGCTTTGGTTATGTCACAAATATTTGACTCCAAAATATCGTGAGTATATCAAGCAGGCTCAAAGCATCAAAAGTGTTTATCACATTCGATCAACTAAACAGATTTCGCAATTTTTTGAATTCATTGAATGGGAGTAGAAAGTAGGGAGTAGGGAGTAGACAACAAAGAACGCTCAGAATATCACTTTTTGATGATCGCCCTATATTGGGCTTGTTATGCAGCGATCGCCATTCATAGGCGTAGATTTGGATGTTTAAAGCTTATCCTACCCCTTTTTGAACCCCTTAAATGAATTCGCAACAGTGTATTCGCCAGTTCTAGTCCAAGTTGTTAGACAAGCAACTGGTGAGGGAAAACTTAAAACAAAACCCGTGTTGAAAAACTTGATTGTAATTCGTTAGCCAAATGCTACAACAGGACTTACACAGCAAAAATGGCAACATGTATATGAATTGAGAGACAGTTTGTCTGGTTATTGTCTACTGTGGAATTTAGAATTATAAAGTTGAGAAGTATATGAAAGGAAAAATACTACTTGGTATCGCAGTGAATTTAATAGTTTGTGGTGTCAGCTTTCTACCTATTCAAGCCCAAATACCTCAAAATAATCGACCAAATCCAAATTTGATCAACGCCATCAAAGCCAATATTAGTAAAGATTTTCAGAATGTGAATTGGAATGAAATTACATATAAACTTGCTGAGATAGATTTGAATAATGACGGCATTAAAGAAACCCTCATAGGCATTCAACAGGGCTTAGTATGTAATAATCGTCATTGTCCTGTTTATATTTTTCAAAAAAATGGCAGTAATTATCGCTTCATTTCAGAGGTATTTACTTCACGCGGTGAACTGGAAGTAGCAGTACTTCCAAATCGAAGTCAAGGTTGGATTAATATTGCTGCTCCCGTATTCACTTATGAACCAAGAGAAATAGCTTGGAGAGTATTTAAATTTGACGGTAAAAAATACCAGCTTTCTTCCCAAAAATTGAATTATAACCCTCAACAAATCGTGTTGGGAGAAACTTTTGGCTCTAGATTTAATCTAGCAGATTCAGCAGACAATAATTCAAGTTATATTGGTCTACGCTACTACAATATAAATTTGCCTAAAGGTCTTCAATACTTAGGAGGCTCGATAGTAGGAGAATTTCAAGATAATTTTACCTATGCAGTCAGCCGGATTAAAAAGGGCAATCAGGAAATGTTATGGTTTCAAACCCTTTCAGCACCAGATAGCCAGGGAAAAGTAACTGCTCAAGTAATTGATGTACTTAATTTACCTCAACTAGGAAAATCAGAGGTGCTTGGATTTGGTGGCTTATGTATGCGAAATGGAGTAAGTGACCCTGAGTTGATAGCAATTGCTAAATCTGAAGAGACTGAATATTGGAAACAGATAAAAAAGGCATGGCGTTCTAATCGCAGGTTAGGCAAGTTTGAAGAAGTTTCTACTGGCAACATTGTATGCATAAACCCAGGATGGGGAGTGTAAATTGGGGACTGGGTACTGGGGAACTCGGGGCCCCCACGACCAACGGGAGTGGGGATTAGGGGCAATAGGGACTGGGTATTGGGTAAAACGACAAAAAAATTTTGGGAGAGGCTTTAAATCCCTCCCAAATTGCAGTTTACCTCTTGCTTTCTACTTAACAAAATATCTTCTCAACAAGCACCTACTACTAGTCTGATTTCTCTAATATTCCTCTGTTTGTTGGTAGAAAAGAATAAACCACCATAAGCATCATTGGCATATCCTAAACGATTTTCACTATCAATTTTTGATAAAAGCTCACTTGTTGATAATGTTGAGCTATACTCATATGTTGATAAAAGCGTTGAGTATGCTTTGAGAGCCTTAATTATGTTATCGCCTACCTTTACCCCTTTTTCAGTGGAATAATAGGAACTATAAGTAGTAATTTGATGTACTTCACTGTTACTTGGATTATTAGTAGTTGAAAGACCCTCAATTTCTAATCCGTCAAATTTCCAAATAGTAGTATATAAACGAAGATCACAAAAGTCATTATACTTTATAGTTCGACTTTTCGGTTTACCCAATTTTTTGATAATATCTTTTTCTTTCATGCCCAGTTTAATCCCACCTATGGAGATTTTAGAGGAATCAATTAATTTTTTACTGGACTTTTCAAAAAGATGACTACGGTAGTTGGAATTGCTATTTTCACCTATAACTATAGGATTAAAAGGATTAAAGGCAAATACTATGCTAAAAACAATTGCTGCGCCTATCTTTTTAAGCATAACCTCAATGTGAGTAGATTAAGTTAAAGATTATACAATATGTCTAAATAAATGATATTGATAAAATTACTGACCAGTATAGTAATTCTTCCAAAATCTAAAATCTAAAATGGTATAATTTATGAGTTTGACTGAACAACAGCAAAAAGCAGCCTATGCCAATGGTAGTGTTGCAGTCATAGCAGGTGCGGGAACTGGTAAAACCCATATGCTTGCTGAACGTTATTTGTATCAGCTGCGATCGCATGAACTTTCACCTCTAGAGATAGTTGCAGTCACATTTACAGATAAAGCAGCGGCGGAGTTGCGATCGCGTATTCGGCTTTTGGTCAGTCAGGAATTACCAGAACGTGCTGATATATTAGCAGAACTGGAGGCGGCTCAAATTAGCACTATCCACGCCTTAGCAATGCGAATTTGTCGGGAACATCCCCAAGCGGCGGATGTTTCACCGGACTTTACAGTTTTAGATGAACTGGAAGGAATGCTGAGGGTTAATCAGTGGTTAGATGAAGCATTGGATTGTTTACCTGTAGAACTTTATGAACAAGTTCCTTATTCTTTGATGTCTCAAGCATTGCAGACATTACTCAAAGACCCGATCGCAGCAAAACAAGCTTTAGCACAAGATACTGAAAAATGGCAGCAATTAGCGCTCTTATTACAAGCAAAAGCTGTGAGTGAACTGTTACAGCATTCAACTTGGCAACAAGCACGCCTGACTCTACAAAGTTATGTGGGTAAAAATGGCGATCGCTTGGAATTAGAAACACGTCAACCAGCTTTACAAGCAATGATTGCTGTAGAATCGGGAGAAAATATTACAGAATCGCTATCGGTAATTGCTGGACTGAAAATTAATGTAGGCAGTAAAAAGAATTGGTCGGATAGAGGCTTAGAAATTGTTAAACAAACTATCAAAGAACTACGAGATTTAATTGAAAAAGTTCTGAAAGATGGTTTAGTAAGTTTAGAGTTTGGTGCAGTTGATGAGCAATTAAAAACTATGCTTCCAGCACTGCAAGCAGCGTTTGAGTCAGTAAGAAAGCATATTCATCAAGCAAAACGCCATTCTCGGATTTTGGACTTTGCAGATTTGGAAGTTGGCGCACTGCAAGCTTTACAAGATGAACAAGTAAAATTTTATTATGCTCAACGTTGGCAAGCTTTTTTAGTTGATGAATTTCAAGATACTAATCCTGTGCAGTCGGAGATATTAGAAATACTCACACAAAATACTTTATTGACTATAGTTGGTGATGCTAAACAATCAATTTATGGATTTCGCCGTGCTGATGTTGAAGTATTTCAAAGTTGGCGCGATCGCATTATCAGTTGTGGCGGCAAGGAAGAGATTTTAACTATTAGTTTCCGTACTCACAAACTCTTGGTGAATAATATCAATCATATATTTGCTCCATTACTAAATAATTTACACCAAAATTTAGATGCCCATCGCCGTGAATCTCCTAATTCTCACCCATCAATACAAGTTTATACAGTACAAGCAGAGTCAGATATCAATAAACCCCAACGTTTGAGAGTAGAAGCTAGTCATCTAGCGAAATTACTCAAACAAATGCTAGATGAGGGAACCCCAGTTTATGACAAAAAAACTCAATCTCTGCGTCCAATGAAGCCTAGAGATATTGCAATTTTGTCCCGCACTTGGGAACCTTTAGAAGTTTACGGCGAAGCTTTAGCAAGTGTGGGAATTCCCATTGCTTTGGCTGGGGGTGGTAATTTATTGGGGACACGAGAAGCCAAAGATGCTTGGGCATTGTTGCGTTTTTTGGCAGATCCCAGTGATGATTTAGCTTTAGTAGCTGTGCTGCGTAGTCCGTTTTTTGCAGTTAGTGATCGAGTTTTGTTTACTTTTGTCCAAAATCAAGAAGATTATACCACAGAACAAGACGAAAAAGCGAAAACTAACTGGTGGCAAAAGCTCAAATTATCTGATATTCCTGAATTGCAGCGACCTGTGCAAGTGTTGGGTGAATTGTTGGGCGATCGCAATTTAGAACCCCCAACTCGCCTTTTACAAATAGCAAATCATCTTACTGGTTACACTGCTGTGATTACTAACTTACCGGGTGCAGCACGACGAGAAGCAGACTGGCGAGGTTTTGTAGAGTTAGTACGCCAGTTAGAACATGGTAGCAATGATGTTTTTACCGCAGTACGCCGCCTTAAACAATTAGCAGCAGCAGAAATACAAATACCTCGTTTACCCTTATCAGCTAATGATGCAGTGGCTTTAATGACCATCCATGCTGCTAAAGGCTTGGAGTGGTCAGTTGTAGTTATTCCAGACTTAACTCGTTCTCAACCTCATACCAGCGAAACAGTTTACTTTGACCCTGCATATGGTGTTGCTTTGAAGCTAGAAGATGAGCAAGGTGAAACACAAAAGCCAGTGCTATATCTATGTTTAGAACATTTGCGGAAAACCAGGGAAGAAGCAGAAGCTTTGCGAGTATTGTATGTAGCTTTAACTCGTGCGCGAGATCAACTAATTCTAACTGCAACCGATGCATCTGGTGGTAGTTTATCTAGGCTAGAACCTGGCTTAACTGCTGCGGGAATTGCCATTAATACTATTCCCTTTAATCCAGAACTTGCACAACCCCCAGTACCGCCAGAACCACCTTTACCACCAGAACCCCATAGGTTACTAATCTAAAACACATTTAATTTGCACAATCACTTCATCAGAAAATCATATAACAAAGTAAATATCCTAAGTATTTTTCGATATTTTCTTTACGCACTTTTTGTTCCGCTTGTCAATGCATAAGTTCTAGAAAATTTAAACCAACTAGACGAACCTGCTGTCCCTGCTTATGTAAATGAATGAAACTAGCACATTTTTCAAGGAAGGCTAAAAGCTTTGCCACATAAGGCTTATAAAATGTGCTAGTTAGGAGTATACCTAAATTTTTTCATAAATCAAATCGGATTCCTATATTAAAAGCAATGCTAGGAGTGTTTAGTCCTAGCATCTAAAAGTATTGCATTGTAATTGTTCATTGCTGAGTGTGAACAGTCATCAGTCATCAATCATTAATCAACAACTGACTATCACGAGTTAGGTTCTCCCAGCAACACAATTGAACACTTCAATTCTTGAATTACTCGTGTTGTCACTTGACTGACGGCTAACCCACCAGCTGTGCGATAACGAACAGAACGCAAAACTGCTAAATCAAATGCTTCAGCTTCCCGAATAATGACTCTAGCGATATCATCATCCTTAATGGTTTGAATGTTTGTAGTCACTTGCAATTGGCTTTTAGCAGCGATATCTGACCATTGAGATGTAAATTTTTCTGTCAAAGTTGGGGGGGTTTTGCGATTGGAGACATGTAACAACACCACCTCTGCTTGATTCACATCAGCCAAAATTTGAGCGAACCGCACAGCACCTATAGTTTGTCGCGTTAAATCTCCAACTGGCACCAGAATTCTTTTGATGGTTGTAGGACTACTCAACAGACGTGTTACCGCTACCTGACAGTGAGAAGACCAGAAAACGCTATCAATTACACTACCAAACAAGCGGGCACGCAAGCCTGTTGTCCGCGACCAACCCATCACCACCAAATTGGCATTTTGTTCTCGACTGGCGCGGCTAATTCCCAAAGCTGCATCATCATCAATCCGAATTGCAGGTGATACTTCCACGCCAAATTCTTGACTGATTTCTCTAGCAAAATTTAATCTTTGCTTACTTTGATTCAGTGCTATTGATAATTGCGGATCGTCCATCTGTATATGTGCTTTAGTAATAGCTAATGCCACAATCCGTCCAGATTCATGACGAGCTAAAAGTGCTGCCATTTCTATTAAATAGCGCTGGGTTTGAGGGTTGTATACTGGTACTATGACAGTGAATAGTTCATCACTTTTATCTGCTAACTGGTCTTCAGAATTCCCCCACCAAGTTGTGAGTTTATCTGTTTCTAAATCTACTGGAGAAAGCTGTAATGAAGTAGCAAATCTTGCCGTTATTACTGGGCCGAGAATCGCAGTCACCAGCATCAGAACAATTACACTGTTTAAGACACCTTCATTAATTAAACGTTCACCAGCAGCATTGACTGTTTGATAGGCGACTAATGTTGCGGCTAGTGTAGCAGCTACCTGTGGTAGTGACAATGACCACATCGTCAGCAATTCTGCTGTGTTGTAACGGTAAAGTAATTTGGCGAAGAATGCCGCTATAAATTTGCTGCCAATCAAAGCGACTACAATTGCCAAGGTTAGCCAAATTGAACTCAGAGTTTTGATAAATGCAGGAATATCAATCAATAATCCCATGTCTACAAAGAAACAAGGGATAAATAAAACACTGCCAATAAACTCGACTTTTTCTTTAACTGGACTGCGGCCTAGTACATCATTAACTGCTAAACCTGCTAAAAATGCACCAACAATTTTTTCGACTCCAATTACCTGCGCTCCCACAGATGCTAAAAATAACGCTAGTAAGATAAACAAAAACTGGTTACTTTGTTCATCCCCAGAACGGCGAAAAAACTCTTTTCCGGCCCAGTCAAAGCCAAACAAGACAACCACAGCATAAATTGCTAATCCACCCAACAAAGTTACTAAACTCAGCGCTGAAAATTCTCCGGCGTGGATGCCGACACAAATTGCTAGCACAAGCAAAGCACCTGTGTCTGTAAAAATCGTCGCACCAATAGTGACAGTTACAGCTTCATTCGTGACAACTCCCAGCCGACTCACAATTGGATATGCCAACAGAGTATGAGAAGCAAGTAAAGAACCAATCAGAACCGAAGCATTCCAACTAAAATTGAATAAATGCCCTACAAGAGTACCAGCAATCATTGGTACTATAAATGTCATAAAACCAAAACCAATTGAGCGATTCTTAGTTTTACGAAACTGTTCTAAATCAATTTCTAAACCTGCCACGAACATCAAATAAATTTTGCCAATATCCGAGAGCAGTTTGATAGTGTCAGACTCCGAGTCTAAAAGCTTTAATCCATTTTGTCCTAATACTACACCTGCCACGAGCAAACCCACTAATCCAGGAAGTCGTAGTTTCTCAAATATCGGGGGTATAGTAAAGATAACGGTCAGGAGAATGGTAAATGCAATGATTGGGCTGTCTGCTAACGAGTTCAGTGCCATGTTTAATTAATAAAACTAAATGGTAAAACTAATCACTTAAAAATTTATTTTACTACTTTGATAGGATATTGCTTAATTGTTTATGTATCATTTAAATTTATGGGTTACTACCAATAAAAACCTTAACAGCATAAAGGTGACGATGGTATTGTTAATTCTATCTAAAGAAGTGATTGTTTAAATCTTTGGCCATAAATAGTAATGGAATTTTCCGTAACTCAAATAATCCATGTCTCAATAGTCATAAATAATATTTATATTTCCAAAATCTTACAAAAATGAAAGAATAACAGTTATGCGTAAAAAACAATCCAACTTAACTAGAGTCAAGGTTGAATAAAAAATAACCATAATAATTTTTAGATTGACAGAATTCTTTTGTCAATCTCCATTTGGTTCCAAGTTGGAAATTTATCTTAAAAGAAGCTAGCCGTATTTGTGCAAAGTTAAAATCATCAGTAGCTGACAAACTGGCCTCTCTTTGTACGCCAGTATCATCGCATATGTGTGAGACATTAATCTAGAAAAATTTGGAAGAGCGTTCTTAAAGGTTGCTATTGGTGATAATTTTAAGCATTGGGAACCCTTAGAAATCAAAGTTTATGAACGCAGCCGACGATAAAACCATTGTTCGCGAGTATTTCAATTCCACAGGGTTTGACCGCTGGAGGCGGATTTATGGCGATGGCGAAGTCAATAAAGTCCAGCTAGACATCCGCAATGGCCACCAGCAAACTGTGGATACGGTCATCGGCTGGCTGAAAGCTGATAAAAATTTACCAGAGCTATCGATTTGCGACGCTGGGTGTGGTGTGGGAAGTCTTAGCATCCCCCTAGCGGCAGATGGTGCTAAGGTCTATGCCAGCGATATTTCTGAAAAAATGGTGTCAGAAGGCAAGGATAGAGCCTTACAAACCTTGGGAAATGCCGAAAACCCTATTTTTGCCGTGCAGGATTTAGAATCCTTAAGCGGTAGTTACCACACCGTGATTTGTTTAGATGTTCTGATCCACTATCCTCAAGAAAAAGCTGATGAGATGATTTCTCATTTGTGTTCTTTGGCACAGTCACGGATTATTCTCAGTTTTGCGCCCAAAACCTGCGCTTTGAGTATACTCAAAAAAATAGGCAGTTTCTTTCCTGGAGCGAGTAAGACAACTCGCGCTTATCTACACCGTGAGGCTGATGTGGTAAAAATCCTGGAAAGTAATGGTTTTGCTGTGCAGCGTCAGGCGTTTACTAAGACGCGCTTCTATTTCTCCCGCCTGCTGGAAGCAACACGTAAGTGAGGTTAAAATCGCAGCAAAATAAATACTATACTTTTGCTGCGATAACAAACAGCCTCTAAGGCTCAGAGAATACCAAAAATAAATTACTAGGACTTACGCATCGTATATAAGTAATAACAGTAATTTGGGTGTTTCAGTTATGTTTAGCACCTAGTGTTCGCATATTTGCGAATAAATCACGGTTATGCAAAGCGCTTGTAACAACCAAATACTGTCACACATATTATAGTTACTTTGTACAGTGCGTAAGTCCTGATGAATTGGAGCATCAGTCAATTAATACTGGTTTTTCAGCAACACCATGATTCAATGCTGTATTTTGATGATTACTGCTAGCTTGGCAAAAGTAAGGTTAAAATTGCAAGCAATCTGTAAATCTGAAGTGGAACTATGAAGACTGCTGAAAAATTAGCTGCGGGTTGGCTATTAACACTCGGATTCATGTTTTTAACACTATCAGTCTCAGCCGTACTTGAGAAAAATAGTATGCTGAAGCCAATACCCAAAGGTGATGCTGACCAAGTTCAGGAATTTGTCAATGATGATGCTCGTTATTTCCTGGAAACTACTGCTAGGCAAGGTCTAATTTTTGGCATTCCTACTATAGTGCTGGGTGGATGGTTAAGCTTAGCAATGTACCGTCAAAATAAGCATGAGCAAAAAGCACTTCAGCAACAAGTGAGCGATCGCTTGCAATCTGTCTTTTATCAAATGTTACAAGAAAACCACGGGCGCGTAACTCTTTTAGGTTTTGCGATGCATTCACAACTACCAGCAGCAGCCGCCAGGCAATATTTAGATGAAAAAGCTAAAGAATTCAATGCTAATTTTCAAGTGAATGAAGAAGGGGGCGTATCATATCATTTTGATATCTAATATGATGACTGATGAGTGTCAGCGATGAGTAATGTTTAGGATTTATGGCTTTACCCTGTTAAATTACACACTTATTTACGGCTAGGTTTCATGACGCAGATTTTTTTAAGTTTAGCTGCTGCTTTAGGCGGTTTGTCGGTTGCTGCTGGTGCTTTCGCTTCCCATGCTTTACGAGAAAAAATTAGTGAGCGATCGCTAGAAATATTTGAAACCGGCGCTCGTTACCAAATGTACCACGCTCTAGCACTTTTATTGGTAGCATTACTAATTAGTCGCACTCAATCGCCTCAACCCACCCTCATAGCTAGTGGGTGGCTGTTTATCATTGGTATTGCTCTTTTCTCAGGGAGTTTGTACGCTCTGAGTTTAAGTGGTATTAAATCCTTGGGTGCCATTGCACCATTAGGCGGTGCAGCCTTTCTTGCTGGTTGGGGTGCTTTAGCCTTTAGCGCCTGGAGTTTGAAATTTTAAACTGTTAGGAATTATATCATGTCCGTCTAATTAGTTATGATAAAAACTCATAAAATCTCTCTGCGCTTCTGGGCTGCTGCGTGAGATTTAATCATAATTATTTAAGCGGACATGATATTAGAAGTTAAAATTTTTACACACCAATTCATTTTGAGGCGGTTATCGTACTTGGTGTGAGATATAAGTTCCGCTATGATTAGCAAAGTTTTAGCAACAAACATTTATGGATAACGATTTGTTGGCTTTTTTCGCAGGTGTGGGGTTACTCATCCTCTATCTGGTCTTCTCAGCATTGACTGAGATGGGTACTAAGCTACCTTGGAACAAATAACCTTATGGATATGGCGAGTTAAAATCTATTAACTTCTAATTCTCAAGTTGACGAGCAAATTATGTAAACTTTCCTTCGCTACAGGTGCTTCAGGTAGTTTACTAGCTTCATATGCCTCTTGCAAGCGATCGCGCAACCGTTCATATTCACTTTGATGAAAAGTCACATCAATATTTGACAAAGTAGACTTTTCTGTATCTGCAAACTTTTGGGCTATTAAATCTGGAATGTATGGTAAATTAAAAATCTCATTGATAATTACTCCTTTATCTTCTTTAATTTCACCGTCATATTTCAGAAGTACGCGGAAATAATACAAATTAATATAAATTTATCTAAAATTTGGTGAAGAAGGTATAAAGACTATTTGAGGTAACTCTCGCAAAAGTAAGCATAGCGACAATTTCAGCAATTAGGAGTAGATAATTTGATATTCAAAAGGTTACATTTTTCTACCTATTTGGGGTTTAAAAAACGACCAAACATCCTTTAGGCTGGGTTAATGTGTTTATTTTCGAGAGAGTGCCAAATGAGCAATCTACAGAAAAACCAGATTAAAATCGAGCCGGCAACCCTGGTTTTAATTGTGTCTGTTCTGATACTCCTGCCCCTGCTAATAACTGGTTTTTTGTTTCAATGAGCATTAACAAAGTATAGAATTTACTGTTGTAAGCTGTTATATATTTAACATGCAACTGATGACTGATGACTGATGACTGATGACTGTCAGTGGTCAACGAGCTTCACGGATGAGGGCGCACAGCTAGCTGTGCGCCCCTACTACTACGGTAAAACCTGCCGCAGTGCTGCTAAAAGTTGGTCAACACTTTCTTTGCGGCTATTGAAGCCCATTAGTCCGATGCGCCAAACTTGACCAGCGAGTTCGCCAAGACCACCACCAATTTCAATGCCGTGTTCATTGAGTAATTGCCGTGAAATTGCTTTGCCATCTACTCCGGTGGGAATACGGACAGTAGTCAGAGTTGGCAGTCGGTACTCTTTTTCGACGTGCATACTCAGTCCTAAATCTTCCAATCCTTCCCAGAGATACTCTACATTCTTTTGATGACGCTGCCAGCAATTTGCTAGTCCCTCTTCTGCAACCAAACGTAGTGCTTCCCGTAATGCATAGTACAGGTTTATGGGAGCTGTGTGATGATAGATGCGATCGCTACCCCAGTACTTACCTAGCAACGACATATCCAAATACCAGTTAGCAACCTTCGTCCGGCGTTGTTGCAATTTCTCAACAGCACGCGGACTCATTGTAAAGGGAGAAGCCCCAGGCGGGCAACCTAAACCTTTTTGGCTACAACTGTAAGCTAGGTCAACTCCCCAAGCATCCAAAAATATGGGGACACCACCCAGACTAGTTACCGTATCTACTAACAGTAGTGTGCCAAACTCGCGGCACAATTCACCGACTCCTTCCAAAGGTTGACGCGCACCTGTGGAGGTTTCAGCGTGAACCAGAGCTAGAATAGCTGGACGATGAGTTTCTACGGCAGTTCTGAGTTCATCTAACGTGAAAACTTGTCCCCAAGGTTTTGTAATCGTTCGCACATCAGCACCATATCGCCCAGCCATATCCACAAGGCGATTACCGAAGTAACCAGCTACACCAATCAAAACTACATCACCTGGTTCTGTGACATTAGCAATGGTTGCTTCCATTGCGGCTGTTCCCGTACCGCTAACAGCAATAGTCAGGGGGTTTTCTGTTTGCCATACGTAGCGTAAAAGAGACTGAATCTCATCCATCAGTGCTAGAAAAGCTGGGTCAAGATGCCCAACGGGTGAGGTATTCATCGCTTGCAGTACTGCGGGATGGGCATTTGAAGGCCCCGGCCCCAACAGCAGACGGGATGGAATTTCTAAAGGTTTGAGTTGTAAGCGCTGACTGTCGTTAATCGAGATTGTTGAAGTCATAATGTGTCTTCGCCTAGACGAGAGGAAAAGAATGTGAGGGTATGAAGGGGTAAAGGTATAATATCGTGTTCGGTTGAAGACTGATCGGGAAAGGGAACTGGGGACTGGGGACTGGGAAATTGTGACAAAATTTAGGAGGAGTTCAGAGCAAATTCATAATTTTTCCCCTTAAACCCAATACCCAGTCCCTTTACAATAAAAAATCATGGTTTTTGCAGGTAAACGACCAAATAATTTAGGTGTTCGTAATGGCAAATTAGCACCTTGCCCTAATTCTCCTAATTGTGTTTCTAGCCAGAGTTCAGATGCAGTCCACAAAATTGCACCATTGACTTTTACATCTACTCCAGAAAATGCGATCGCAGCTCTTAAAAGTGTCATTGAATCCTTACCAAGAACCAAAATTATTACAGAAAGTAAAGATTATTTATATGCAGAATTTAAAAGTGCCTTGCTGGGATTTGTAGATGATGTCGAGTTTTATCTAGACCGTAATGCAAATGTTATACATGTTCGCTCAGCCTCGCGCTTAGGTCAAAGCGATTTGGGTGTCAATCGTCAAAGGATAGAGACAATTAGAGCCAAGCTCAAATAACTATACTTGTTATTTGTCAGTTGTCAGTTGTCAGTTGTCAGTTGTCCCTTATCTCCCCTGCTCCCCTGCTCCCCTGTTACCCATCTCCTCACCTCCCCATCC
>NZ_JAECZC010000024.1:0-7419 GCF_016056305.1 Amazonocrinis nigriterrae CENA67
CTGCTCCCCTGCTCCCCTGCTCCCCTGCTCCCCTGCAAAGTATGTCTGAATCTCTTTCCTACAGCCAAGCTGCACAGTGGTTTTTACATCAGCTAATACCAACCAGCGCAGTTCATAATATTGCGATCGCAATTCAATTACAAATAGATTTAGACGTTCCGGTATTACAAGTCGCTTTTAACACATTAGCAAAGCGGCATTCACTATTGCGTACCACCTTCACCACCTTAGAAGGTAAACTAATTCCCCAACTCCACAACTCAGCAAAAATCGACTTCCACCAAGAACATACTTCTCCCTCCCCTTCCCCTTCCCCTTCCCCTTCCCCTTCCCCTTTAATTGAAGAAGCTCACCGTCCTTTCAATATAGAGCAAAACTGCTTTCGAGTAATCTTATTTACTGAATCACCTCAAGAACATGTTTTACTGGTGGTGGCTCACCAACTAATAGCTGATTTATTCTCTCTCAAGCTACTCATCAATGAATTGGGCATAATGTATGCAGATCAAAAAGCGGGTGTGCAACCATCTCTAACACCGTTGAATTTAGAATTTCAAGATTATATCCGGTGGCAAAATAACAAGTTAGTGGGTGCAGCAGGTGAAAAAATTTGGTCATATTGGCAACAAGAATTGTCTGGGGAATTACCTTTACTCAACCTTTTAGGAAAACCGCGATCGCCAATTCAAACTTATTGCGGTGCTTCGCATATCCTCAATTTGGATAAACAACTGTGCCAACAATTAAAAGTATTAGCTGAAAGTGAAAATGTCACACTTTATACCCTTCTGTTGGCAGCATTCCAAATCTTGCTGTATCGCTATTCTTCTCAAGAAGACATTGTAGTAGGTTCTCCCACAACTCGCCCAGCCGAATTTGCAGAGATTTTCGGCAACTTTGTGAATTATATAGTCTTGCGATCGCAGCTTTCTAGCAATACCACATTTACAAAATTTCTTGCTCAAGTGCATCAAAAGGTGATACTAGCGCAAGAGCATCAAGATTTTCCCTTTCCAATTTTAGTTGAAAGACTGCAACCAGTGCGAGACTCTAGTTACTCGCCACTTTTCCAAGTTTTATTTGCAGTAGAACAGCAGCAATTCAACTTAGAAGTTGTTCCTATTGAACAAAAAACAGCTAGATTCGATTTAACATTAACAATAGTTGAAAAAGAAGACTCCCCCTCAGCCATTTGGCAATATAACACCGACCTTTTTGATAGCGTCAGCATTGCCAGAATGGCGGGAAATTTTCAAACTTTATTAGAGAGTATTATAGCCAATCCTACACAACATGTTTCTCAATTACCTTTATTGAGTAAAGAAGAACAACATCTTTTATTAGTGGAGTGGAATAACACTCATTTAGATTATCCCAAAGATGTATATATTCATCAATTATTTGAAGCGCAAGTAGAACAAATACCCGATGCAATAGCAGTCGTGCTAGGAGATGAAGAACTTACCTACCGTGAACTTAACCAACAAGCCAACCAGTTAGCACATTACCTACAAACTCTAGGCGTAGAACCAGAGAAACTTGTGGGAATTTGCATGGACTATTCCCTGCAAATGATAGTAGGAATTTTGGGAATTATGAAAGCTGGTGGCGCATACGTGCCTTTAGATCCTGCCTATCCCCAAGAACGTCAAGCTTTCTTACTCAATGATGCACAGCCGGAAGTATTGCTGACTCAAGAAAAGCTATTAGAAAGGATTCCCCAAACTATAGCTAAAATCGTTTGTTTAGATTCGCAATGGAATATTATTGCTCAAAAAAGTCAAGAAAATCCTGTTTGTAGAGTTACTGGAGAAAACCTAGCTTATGTAATTTACACATCCGGTTCCACAGGTAAACCTAAAGGAGTGATGAACACCCATAGCGGTTTAGCTAATGCTTATCATTGCTTTAAAATTGAAGTTAACTGTGTCATTCAATTAGCAAGTTTTGCCTCCGATTTCTTCTTAGGTAATTTAATTGTTGCTCTTTCCTCTGGGGCGAAGTTACTTCTTTGTCCTTTAGAGATAGTTTTAGATATCGAAAAACTTTATAAATTAATTTATCAAGAAAGAGTTGATATCATAGCTTTAAATCCTGCCTTGTTACGGGGCTTAATGCTATATATAAAATTCAGTCAGCAATCTCTTGATTTTGTCAAATATGTTGTAGTGGGTTCTGATATTTGGTATCTACATGAATATCAAGAACTGCAACAACTATTTGCGGATGTTGAAACTCATGTAATTAACTCCTATGGTGTGACAGAATGCTCTATCACTAACTCTAGATTTGAAGATTCACTCTTTAATCTTTCCATTGATGGCATTGTACCTGTTGGTCGTCCCCTACCTAACACCCAATTCTATATTTTGGATGCTCATTTACAACCTGTCCCCATTGGAGTCAAAGGTGAATTATATATTGGTGGTGATGGTGTGGCACGGGGTTATCTCAACCGCCCAGAATTGACTGCGGAACGGTTTATTGCTAACCCGTTTCAGGAAGCAGAAGGAAGTCGTCTGTATAAAACTGGGGATTCGGCACGCTATTTAACAGATGGTAATATTGAATATCTGGATAGACTGGATAATCAATTAAAAATTCGCGGTTTCCGCATAGAACTAGGAGAAATTGAAGCGGTACTCAGTCAACATCCCGCTGTATTTCAAACAGCAGTTATTGCTAGGGAAGATGTTCCTGGCGATAAACGGCTAGTGGCTTATGTAGTTTTGCTGGAGAAAATAGCATCAATTAACGAATTGCGGCAATTTCTCAAACAGAAACTACCAGAATATATGATACCTGCTTACTTCGTGCTGCTGGATGGTTTGCCAATATCAGCAAATGGCAAAGTTGACCGAAAAGCACTACCAGCGCCAGAAAAAACAGGTATTGCAGGAGAAAATAATAAAATAGCTCCACGTACACCCCAAGAAGAAATACTAGCTTTAATTTGGGCTGAAGTCTTAGGAATTGAGCAAATAGGCATCCATGATAACTTCTTTGAATTAGGCGGACATTCCTTACTCGCAACCCAAGTAATATCACGAGTGCGAACAGCTTGGGCGGTGGAAATACCATTACGCAGCTTGTTTGAAAATCCCACTATTGCAGGACTGGCTAAGTGCGTAGAATCGGCACATAAACTAGAACAATCTATACCGCCACTAGTTGCGATCGCCAGAAATCAGAATCTCCCCCTATCCTTTGCCCAGCAACGTTTGTGGTTTCTCAACGCCCTACAACCAGACAGTGCCTTTTACAACATTCCCATCATGGTACGCCTGGAAGGTCAGCTTAACCAAACCGCCTTAGAACAAAGCCTCAACGAAATCATTCAGCGTCATGAAGTCCTACGCACCAACTTCATCACAATAGACAGTCAACCAGTACAAATAATTCACCCCACCCAGAACTTAGTTTTAGAAGTGCGATCGCATTATTCTCTTTGCGACTTTGCGCCTTTGCGTGAGATAAATCATCCCACAATACAACACCCACAAGCCCAACAACTAGCAACACAAGAAATTCAACGCCCCTTCAACCTCACCTCTGACGCTTTAGTCCGCGCTACCTTACTAAAACTATCCGACACAGACCACATCTTACTCCTCGTAATACACCACATAGTTTGCGACGGTTGGTCAATAGGAATAATAGCCCAAGAACTAGCAGCACTTTACCAAGCCTTCTGTCAAAAACTCCCCTCACCCTTACCAACTTTACCCATTCAATACGCCGACTTTGCAGTTTGGCAACGGCAATGGTTACAGAAAGATGTACTTGACCCTCAACTAGCTTACTGGCAAAAACAACTCGCCGACGCACCCCCTTTATTACCATTACCAACTGACCGCCCAAGACCTGCTGTAAAAACCTTTCGCGGGGCGCATCATACCTTTGTACTGCCTGCAAACTTGAGTGAGGAACTAACCTTACTCAGTCAGCAGACAGGGGTTACTCTGTTCATGACCTTGTTAGCAGCCTTTCAAACACTACTTTACCGCTACAGTAACCAAACTGACATTTTGGTGGGTACGCCCATCGCTAACCGCAATCATGCAGACATCGAACCATTAATTGGTTTTTTTGTCAATACTCTCGTCCTACGTACCGATTTATCAGGCAACCCCAGTTTTGAGGAATTACTCAAGCGAGTCAGGGAAGTAACTTTAGGAGCCTACGCCCATCAAGATGTACCCTTTGAATTATTGGTGGAGGCATTGCAGCCAGAACGAAATTTAAGTTACACACCGCTGTTTCAAGTGCTGTTTGTAATGCAAAATACTCCAATGCCTGTTAAGGAGTTAGAAGGTTTAAGACTGACAACCTTGCAACCAGAAAGCCAAACAGCCAAATTTGATTTAACTTTATCTGTGGAAAACACTGAAGATGGTTTATTAGGAATTTGGGAATACAACACAGATTTGTTTGATGCTGCCACCATTACTCGCATGACAGGGCATTTTGCAACCCTGTTAGAAAGTATAATAGCAAATCCAGAACAGCGCGTTTGTGAATTACCTTTGCTCACAGCAGCAGAACGACAACAATTATTAGTGGAATGGAATGATACTAATGTAGAGTACCCCCAAGATGTATGCATTCACCAACTATTTGAAGCACAAGTGGAACGTACACCCGATGCTGTAGCAGTGGTGTTTGAAGGAAAACAACTGACTTATCGGGAGTTGAACAACCGTGCCAACCAATTAGCTCAATACTTGCAGCAGCTAGGTGTAAAATCAGAAGTACTCGTGGGAATTTGTGTAGAGCGTTCCTTAGAGATGGTGCTGGGGTTACTGGCTGTTTTGAAAGCAGGCGGTGCTTATGTTCCCCTTGACCCAGCATACCCGCAACAGCGCTTGCTTGCAATGTTAGAAGATGCCCAAGTGTCGGTGCTGTTGACGGTGACAGAATTAGTTGATTCTGTTTTAGAAGATAAAACGCAAGTCATCTACTTTGATAGAGATTGGGAGAGAATTACTACTGAAAGCGAAAATAATCTCCACAGTCAGGTGACAGCCGACAACTTAATATATGTGATATTCACTTCCGGTTCCACCGGCAAACCCAAAGGTGTAGCCGTTGAACATCGGCAACTGCTTAACTATATGTATGGCATTCGAGAAAAACTACAGCTGACTGATAGAAGTAACTTTGCGATCGCTTCCACTTTTGCCGCAGACTTAGGAAATACTGCCATATTTCCTTGCTTGTGTAGCGGTGGCACTTTGCATATCATATCAAAAGAAAGGGCAACAGATGCCAATGCCTTTGCAGAATATTGCCAACAGTATCCCATCGATTGCCTGAAGATGGTTCCTTCGCACTTTGCTGCGTTGTTAACATCAACTCAAGGGCAAGCGATCGCACCCCGCCAACGCCTTATACTAGGTGGTGAAGCAACAAGTTGGGATTTAATTGAGCAAATTCAAAGTTATGCACCCACTTGTCAAATTTTCAATCATTACGGCCCCACTGAAGCTACAGTAGGCGTGCTAACTTATACAGTAAAATCTAGAGCAACGGAATATTATACACAGTTCCTTCCCTTGGGGCGTCCCCTACCCAACACACAAATTTATATCCTAGATGAACATCTGCAACCTGTTCCCGTGGGAGTACCTGGTGAACTGTACATTGGTGGTGCAGGCTTAGCCAGAGGCTATTTACACCAGCCTCAACTAACATCTGAGCGATTTATTACTCATAATTTTGGCGAAAATAAAGAAACTCGACTTTACAAAACTGGAGATTTAGCCCGTTACTTGAAAAATGGCAATATTGAATACCTGGGTCGCATTGATAACCAAGTAAAAATACGCGGCTTCCGCATTGAATTAGGAGAGATAGAAGCTGTATTGAATCAATATCCGCAGGTACAGCAGGCGGTGGTAATTGCTAAAGAAGATATTTTAGGCGATAAGCGCCTTGTAGCATATATCGTCCTTCATCAACAGCAAGTCCCAACAAACAGCGAACTTCGCCGCTTCTTGAACTCAAAACTACCTGACTACATGGTGCCTAACATCTTCGTCATTTTGGACACCATACCAATTACACCAAATGGCAAAGTGAATTTTGCAGCTTTACCCGCACCCGAAAAAGCTACTTTTGTAGCTGAAAATACTATTGTTGCACCTCGTGATGCTGTGGAACTGCAACTTACACAAATTTGGGAAAAAGTTCTCAAAACTACATCTGTGGGAATCAAAGATAACTTTTTTGACCTGGGAGGACACTCACTTTTAGCCGTTAGCTTGATGGCTGAAATTCAAAAGCAATTTGGACAGCGTTTACCCCTAACTACCCTCTTTCAAAAAGGGACAATTGAGCAATTAGCAACTATTCTCCGTCAGCAACCAGATTTAAATAATTGGTCTTCCTTAGTGCCAATTCAGCCTCATGGTACTAAAAAACCTTTCTTTTGCGTCCATCCAGTTGGTGGAAATGTCCTCAGCTACTTTGAATTAGCGCGTAATTTGGGTTTAGATCAACCTTTTTATGGACTACAAGCCAAAGGTTTAGACGGACAACATCAGCCATTAACTCAAATTGCAGACATGGCAGATGAATATATCAAAGCCATACGTGTCGTTCAGCCATCTGGGCCTTACCTTTTAGGCGGTTGGTCAATGGGAGGAGTTGTAGCTTTTGAAATGGCACAACAGCTACAAATGCAAAGCGAAACAGTAGCCCTGTTAGTTTTAATCGATAGTAGAATACCTAATTATGGTGAGCAAAACAGCCTTGAGAAAATTGATGAAACTGCCTTGTTAAACTACTTTGCTATAGATTTAGCAGGTCGTTTTGGCAAAAATCTGGAAATATCAAATGATGCTTTTCAGCAGTTGACCCTTGATGAGCAACTAAACTATATTTTAGAGCAGGCAAAACTAAACAGTATCCTACCAGAAGATATTGACAAGCAGCATATTCACCCATTAATTGAAGTATTCACAACCAATCTTCAAGCATTGCAAAATTATGTTCCCCAACTATATTCTCAGCAAATTACCCTTTTGCAAGCCAGCGAAATATTATTTGATAATTTGCATTCTGCTGAAATTGGTTGGAACAAATTAACGACAGAATCTGTAGATATTTATAGCGTCCCAGGCAATCATTACACCATGCTAACAAAACCTAACGTTCAAGATTTATCAGCACAATTAAAACACTGTCTTGACGCAGTACAAATATTTGAATGTCAGTAGTCAGTGGTCAGTTGTCAGTAGACCTCTTGCAAAAGTCGTTCTTAGCATTCTTTTCTTAGCGTCTTTGCGCCTTTGCGTGAGGCAAAAAAAGATTTATGCAAGAGGTTCAGTTGTCAGTTGTCAGTTGTCAGTTGTCATCAGCCATCAGTCATCAGTCAACAAAATTTCCTGACTTTTCCGTCAAACTATCCACCATATT
>NZ_JAECZC010000024.1:8987-13812 GCF_016056305.1 Amazonocrinis nigriterrae CENA67
TTCGTCCACGTCCCATTTTCTTTGTCTGTTTCTGCTACATCTAATGCACTATTTTAGCCCGGTCGCGCTACTACAGGAATTTTATTTTTACTTTCTAAATAACCTCTAAGAGATGATTTATAAATTAAACCTGAAATTGTAGTGCGTTATAGCAACGCTTAACGCACCATATTTCTCGGTGCGTTACGGCTAATCTTTACTCTCTCAAACTCCCAAATCCTTGCATAGCCGTAACACACCCTACTTAATATTTACTTTCTAAATAACCTCTAAGGCTGCGTAATCTTAATATTCAAGAAAAACCTGCCCGCAATATTAACTGACGCCAGAATTACAGGGCAGGTTGAAAATAACTATAAAAATGGATAGATGCAATCTTTAACTAACTGGAATAGGTTGACTGCTAGACAGAACCAAAGGGAAATTATGGACATTAGGAGCGTGCATTGCACTTATACCCAGATTGGCACGGTTGAGTATATCAGCGTCCGTTCTGATTACTGCACCCCGACTATCTAAGATGGAATGATTAAAGTTGAACCCATTGATATTAAATGCCATCGAACATACACCCATCGCTGCAAACCAAATACCTACCGTTGGTAATGCTGCTAATAAGAAATGGAAAGCACGATGATTTTTGCTAGCAAAGGTAGGAATCAACAATCGTCCTAAGAAACCATAGTGTCCTGCCAAGTAATTGTAGGTGACTTTCGGCTGACCTAACTTATATCTGGCATTGATTGATTCATTTTCATCAGTATTCCGAATTAGCGTTGAAGTCACCAAAGAACCATGCAAAGAACTCAACAGTGCGCCGCCAAATACACCTGCTACACCTAACATATGGAACGGGTGCATCAGGATATTGTGATCCCCTTGGAAAGCTAACATAAAGTGGAAAGTTCCAGCAATTCCCAAAGGTAAACCATCAGAAAAACTACCTTGAGCAATAGGATAAACTAGCAAAACCGACGTAGCGGCGATGACGGGTGCAGAATAGGCAATAGCTATCCAAGGACGCATTCCTAAACGATAACTCAGTTCCCACAATTGCCCTAAATAGCACCAAATACCAATGAGAAAATGCAGCACAATCAACTGATATGGCCCACCATTATAAAGCCATTCATCTATTGATGCGGCATCCCAAATAGGATAAAAGTGCAAACCAATAGCAGCAGAGGTCGGTACAACTGCGGCTGTAATCAAGTTATTGCCATCCATCAGTGAACCCATGATTGACTCACCTATGCCATCCATATCTACACTGGGGGCAGCAATAAAAGCCAAAATAAAACAAATGGTGGCAGCTAGTAAGGTGGGAATCATCAATACACCAAACCAGCCGATATAAATCCGATTTTCTGTGCTAGTAATCCAGCGACAAAAACTATCCATCAAAAAAATTAAATTCTTTTTGACGTTGAACAATGGTACTCATGGTATGTAACTCCTAGGTAATTCCAAGTTACAAATTTTCTAACTACTTTTTGCAGGAGTTTTCTAATTGCTTTTGCTCACTAAAATCAATGCTTCACTTGTGTGACATCTTGCAGCAAATTTCCATCAATAGATAGACATCAATAAAATTATTTTGGCTATAATTTATGCACCAAAATATGATTTAACATTATTGAATAATGTCTATCTCAAGTAGTTATCTCAGATGTTATGGTTTTGCCGCTCTAGTTACCTTCATTCTAGAAAAAATATTAGCAACCCTGAAGCAATTAGTTAAATATCTTTGCAATCTTGGCTAAGAGGATATTTATCAAATCTAATTTATTACTTGCTGTGAGATTAGAAATAGCGACTACATGGGGAAAATCCACGAAGTTGGGTTTCAAACGCTTCATTTTCGTTAATATCATGTTATGGGCGTTGCATTAGGCGCTTTTTACATCTTTTTCGTGATAAATCATCTCGTATGCGCGTCACATCACGCCAGTTGCTTTCAGCAGAGCAAATTCATACTTAAATTTTAGCAAGGCTGAAAAATTAATTGTATTCTATGTGTAGTTACACTTATCTCTTTAATACTGTGTTTTGATTATGTCTAGTGATGCAATTATTCAACCTGAATTATTAGAGAACAAAACCGAGAAGCAGTACAACGCCCGTCAGATTCTCAGTGTACAAGAATTAAATACTTTCAACGATCGCTCTAACTCCAAAGGACTAATTCATTTAATTGGACATCTCACTATCATCGGATGCAGTGGCTACCTGTGGGCGATAAACTGGGGCAATTGGTTAGTCGCAATACCAGCACTGCTACTCTACGGCTTTGGTTTGGCTGCAATGTTTGCACCGATGCACGAAGGCGTTCACAGAACTCCTTTTGCTAACAATCGTTTAAATGATGCTGTGGCTTGGTGTGCGGGATTACTCTCTTTTTACAACAGCACATTCTATCGTTATTACCACAAACGGCATCATGTTTATACTAGAGTACCTGGAAAAGACCCGGAACTCACCGACCTCACTCCGCACAACTTGGGGGAATATTTGTTAGTGCTTAGCGGTTTACTTTGGTGGGTGGACAAGATACGTGGACATATCCGCATTGCACTGGGTCAAGTTGAGGATTATCCATTTATACCAGAGACAGCAAGAGTGGAAGTGATACGCTCGACTCGCTGGCAATTAGGTGTTTATGCAGGAGCGATCGCAATTTCCATTGCAGTAAATCAGCCTTGGTTTATACTGTATTGGCTGCTACCGCTGTTTGTAGGTCAACCGATTCTGCGTTTTCTTCTACTAGCAGAACACACAGGTTGCTCTCTTGACGCTAACCTGCTGACAAATACCCGCGTCACCTTGACGCTTTGGCCTGTGCAGTTTCTCATGTGGAATATGTCATTTCATGCAGTACACCATTTGTACCCATCAATTCCATTCCACACATTGCCAAAAGCCTATGAAAAGTTAAGTTCACACTTTACCCACGTTGATCCTGGCTACATCAAAGTCAACCGCGATATTCTAGCTCAATTGGGACAGTTAGAAGGGTAGAGGGATGAGGGAGATGAGGGGGATGAGGGGGGAGAATAACTAAACCAATTCCCAATGCCCTATTCCCAAATCCCATTACTTAGTTAAAATTAGATTTGGCATTTCTTTCTCTACTGTCCGCAGAGGTTTATATAAATAACCACTAATTGTAACTATAACAGTAATTATTCCTAGGACTATAAATAATAAGCCAATGCCACGCCCGTGTCCAACGCCAACAATTCTGCCGACACTGTTTGCAAGTAGACCATCACTAGCCAACAGTGGCTCAAATACATAGTCAGCTAGGGGCCCAGCCAAAAGATAAGCCAATGGAAAGGATGACCAAGCAATCATCCGGCGCACAGCAAAGACGCGTCCTTGAATCTCTGGTGCTACTTTGCTTTGCCAAATTGCTTGGCTACAAGCAGTAATAATTGGCACACTAAAAAAAACGCCAAAGGCAGCAACTGCAATTAATGGTATAGAAGGACGCAACCCTAACAAGATGATGCAAACTCCTTGTAGGAGTCCAAAGCAGAACATGCCATAGACGCGCTTCTTGGGGCCTCCCCATACACTCATAACAATACTGCCGATGAACATACCACTACCACCAGTGGACAGGACATTACCAAGTACTGCGGGTGAAGTAAAAGCTAAGAGCATTGGTGTCACTAATACAGTACCCATTCCCAAGACAAAATTGCCGAGGGCAAAAAACAGTAATAGGGCTAGCAGTCCTGGGTGATTGAGAATGTAAGTCCAACCATAGATAGTTTCTTCCAACAGAGAAGCTTTCTTTGCACGGTCTTCAATGGTATTTTTAACTTCGGGAAACTGGATAAACAATAACGTGACTATGGCGAAGACGTAGGAAGCAAAATCAATTAAAAGCACGCCTTGAATGTGCAGGTTCAACACCAGTAAACCAGCTAGTGCTGGGGCAAAAACTCGTGCAGATGCTTCTCCAATTTGTACCATGCCGCTGGCGCGACCTAGATGCCGTTTGGGCACAAGCAACGTGATAGCCGCAGAAGCAGCAAGATACTGCAAGGTACTGCAAACCGAAATTACGGACATGCCGATATAAATATGCCAGACGTTCAGCTTATCGGCTAACGATAGCAGTGCAAGAAAAAAAGTGGCTAGACCTCCGCCACAACTACTTAGTATCATTATCCAGCGTCGTTCAGCCCGGTCTACGAAAGCGCCAGCGATGGGGGATAGTAATATTCCAGGCAATGCAGTAAACAAAGAAACCAGCCCCAGCAATGTTGTGGATGCTGTTTGTTGGTAAACCCAAACACCTAACGCAAAACCTGTAAGTCCTGAGCCGAACAGTGAGATGATCTGTCCCAACCAAATAATGATGAATACCTGTAGTTTCGGGATTGTAGTAGTTTTTGCCATGCGTTCATTTTGTAATTAACGTAGTGTTAAATACTATTACTAATTAAGTATTGTAATTCAAATAAATATTTTGTTTTTTGAAATACATGTACAAAACTTACCATAAATAGTAAAAAGTAGATTAATTGCCAGAAAATTAAAGATAAAACTGGAATGAGCAAATTAATCAGTACATTATTCAAAAAATTAGAGAAATTCCTCCTTCCTAAATTTTCACAGTTGGTTTCTAAGTACTCATCACTGGGAGACTCGATTTTTTTTGAAACAAGTCAGTTTCCTTGGGCTTATGAGTTAGAAGCGAATTGGAAAGTTATTCGCCAAGAGCTTGACAAGGTAATGGAATATACAGATACATTGCCAAACTTTGACGATATTTCTCCTCAACAGCGGCGTATAGCTGGCGACAATATGTGGA
>NZ_JAECZC010000024.1:14830-83223 GCF_016056305.1 Amazonocrinis nigriterrae CENA67
TAGATGTAGACTATCCCCACGCGCGCAAAGTCAAGTTAGTTTGTGACAATCTCAATACTCATCACATTGCCTCACTGTATGAAGCTTTTCCTGCAACTGTTGCTCATCGATTAGCTCGCCGCTTAGAAATTCACTATACCCCTCGTAACGGTAGTTGGTTGAATGTTGCCGAGATTGAGTTAAGTGTCCTTTCTCAACAATGTCTTGACCGTCGTATTTCCTCTGCCACCGAGTTAGAAAAGGAGTTATCTGCCTGGCAGAACCAGCGTAATCGCACGAATAGCCAAGTTCAATGGCGCTTCACAACAGAGGATGCCCGTATTAAACTCAAACACCTCTATCCTATTGCACTATTTTAGCCCGGTCGTGCTAGTAGGGTGTGTTAGGCGCATATTTTCGATATGATTGCCAGGAAAAATTATCAAAGCGCCTAACGCACCACCACGCCACTACTTAAGATTTACTTTGCGGGAGATTGGGTAGGTGCAAGATCTGAGTTGATCGGTAACTCCTTTATAGGCAAAGATTGTTAATATTATCTCCTAGAGCGATCGCCTTCTTTTCTCTGCCTATATGCATATAGGAATATCTATATTGAGGATATTGATATTTCTGCCAGATTTTCGGACATTATGAGAAAATTATGAAAAGGTTTTCGGCAGAATAGATGACTATCCCAAACAACAAACCCAGCTTACCAGAGGTTCACCGCAGCATCAGAGTCCCTAACAGCAAGAGCTTTTGGCGCAAAATGCTGGCTTATGCAGGGCCAGGATATCTGGTTTCAGTGGGATACATGGATCCAGGAAACTGGGCAACAGACATCGCTGGGGGAGCTAAGTTTGGCTACACCCTGTTGACAGTAGTTCTGCTGTCGAACCTGATGGCAATCTTGCTGCAAGCGCTATGTGTGCGTTTGAGTGTTGCCACAGGGCAAGATTTGGCACAGGCTTGTCGAGACTATTTCAGTCCAAGGGTAAGTTTTTGTTTGTGGGTATTGTGTGAAATTGCGATCGCAGCTTGTGACTTGGCAGAATTATTAGGAAGTGCGATCGCATTGCAACTTTTATTCGGTATTCCCTTGATATGGGGTGTGTGCATCACTGCGCTAGATGTCCTATTCTTACTATTCTTGCAGCAAAAAAGCTTTCGCTATACAGAAGCTCTGGTAATAATTTTGGTAGCAACCGTAGGCATCTGTTTCACGGCAGAAATACTGTTCTCTCGTCCTGATACAGGTGGGATTTTGTTGGGATATCTTCCCAATAAAGAAATTTTACAAAACTCAGAAATGCTCTACATTGCCATTGGCATTTTAGGCGCAACAGTGATGCCTCACAACTTATATTTACACTCTTCTATTGTGCAGACCCGTGATTGGCAACCTAGTACTGAAAAAAGATGGGAAGCAATTAAGTTTGGCACAATTGATTCAACCTTTGCTCTATCGTTGGCACTATTTATCAACTCAGCCATTTTAATTGTGTCTGCCGCCACATTTCATTTTTCTGGGAATCAGAATGTGGCAGAAATTCAAGATGCTTACAAACTGCTTTCACCATTGTTAGGCGTTAGTGCTGCTAGTGCTATTTTTGGTATCGCCCTACTTGCTTCCGGCCAAAGTTCAACACTGACTGCAACCTTAGCTGGACAGATTGTGATGGAAGGTTTTTTGCAATTTCGCCTTCCTTCTTGGTTACGGCGTTTAGCTACCCGTCTGCTTGCTATCATTCCAGCGTTGATTACAATTATTATCTTTGGAGAACATAGCACAAGCAATCTCATCGTTCTCAGTCAAGTTATCCTCAGTTTGCAGTTACCGTTTGCAGTGATTCCCTTGGTGATGTTTACTAGTAATCGCCGCTTGATGGGTGAGTTTGTTAATCCCGTGTGGTTAAAATTTTTAGCTTGGTTAGTTGCTCTTGTGATCGTTGGCTTAAATGCTTGGCTGCTATTACAAAGTCTTTTGGGCTGGCTGTTACAAGTTCCCAGTTAAAATGCTAGCACTGCGGTTAAATCCCAAGCATACGGATGCTTATAATGCAATACGGTTCAGTTAAGGCTCAAATGTGTGTAGATTAAGGATTGTAATCAAGACCCAAAAGAAACTGTAGTGCATCTCAAAGATTTCAACTTGTTGTCTCCAAAGATACAAAGTAATGATTTGCTAAAAGCGATAGAGATAGCCATACCTGCAACTGCTGTAGAGCGAGCGATGCCTTCGGCAAGCCGCTAAGAGCGTCTACGCAAGCACTAAGGCTAATGAAGAAAGAAATCGTTCTTTACCAGCAGATTTGGTAGTTTGCTTGGTAATAGCAATGAGTCTGTGGTCAAGAGATTCGATGCGAGATGTACTCAAAAACTTAGTTGATGGTCTTTCTGTGGGATGGGTAAAAGTTGGTAAAAAAAGCGCGAGTACCTTGTAAATCAGCAATTACACAAGCTCGGCAAAGATTAGGGGCTAGGGTGATGAGCCAACTGTTTCATCAGTTGGTAAAACCGATGGCAAATAGCGAAACATTGGGTGGATTTTTAAATGGATTACGAATAGTGGTAATCGATGGTAGCTGTTTTGATGTTCCAGACAGCGAAGAAAATGCTAGAGTTTTTGGTCGTCCAAGTAGTCGTCCTGGAACAATTGCAGCATTTCCTAAAGTCAGGTTAGTAATCTTAGTAGAAGCAGGAACACACATAATCTTTGATGCTTTCATGTGTCCATATCGTATTGGAGAACGAGCGCGAGCATTAAAATTATTACGCTCTGTACAATCAGGAATGTTATTGATGTGGGATAGAGGATTGCATTCCTATGAAATGGTACAGAAAACTGTGTACAAGAGCTGTGATTATTTAGGAAGAATCCCGTTCAATGTGAAATTCTTAGCAGAAAAACCGTTAGAAGACGGCTCCTATTTATCGTGGATAAATCCTTCAGGAAAGTTACGAAAGAAAGGCTGTCAGCCAATTATGGTGAGAGTTATCGAGTACACAATTGAGCATCCCCAAAATCCGGCTGAACAACTTAGTTATCGCTTAATTACGAGTTTATTAGATATTGATAAATTCCCAGCAGAATTATTAGCAAAAGAATATCATCAACGATGGGAAGTAGAAAATATCATTGATGAATTGAAAATACATCTTTTGGGGCGTAAAACTCATGTTCGTTCCCAAAAACCGCGTGAAGTTGTGCAAGAAATTTATGGTTGGTTGTTGGGGCATTGGTCAGTACGAGTATTAATGTTTCAAGCTGCCACCAATAGTGGAGTTCCACCATTACGTCTGAGTTTTACAGGCACGTTACGAGTTATTCGTCGTGCTATTCCTAAGTTTCAAGACTTACAGCCAGAAGAGTTTCCTTTTTTTTCGATTGGTTAATTGTCGAGATTTTAGATACGTTGTTACCTGAACGTGTTCACCGTATTAATCCCAGAGTTGTGAAAAAGCCTGTATCAAAGTTTCGCTCTAAAAAACCGCAACACAGAGGTACTGGACAACGAGTAGAAGCTCCGAAATTTCACATCACTAATCAGCTTTCTAGGCTTAACTGAACCGTATTGGCTTATAATGGTCGGGGAATTTCTTATGTAGAACTAGGAGATTTTCAGAAAGCTATTGCTGACTTTAACCAAACAATAAAAATTGATTGCTACTAGCCTTGAAATAACTGGGTTTCCACTCAGCACGAGCGCACTTTGCTATAGAAGAACGCGAAAAAAAGGACTTTTGCAAGAAATCTAATGTTAGGTTGATGGTTGAGATGTAATATGTATTGTCTGGGGATTGAGGTCACTTACTTGCACCATGATCACGGTCATCCCCGTATCGCTTCCTTTTGAGTGAAATTCTCCTCGCTCAAAGTAAGCACCTTGACCTGCTGTTAGTTTCACGCGATGATCGTCTTCACCAGATGCCCAACCTTCACCACTAATCACCAGGAATAATTGACCATATCCTGCTTGATGTCTACCAATCACACTATTAGGCTCAAAGTAAATGCAGTACACATGAGCCTCACCGACACCATCACCAATATGCACACTGGAAGCAGATACACTTTCAAACAGTGTAATTGGTTCTGCGTGTTCGTGTGAGAATTCAATAACCTTCACAGCAATTTATAATTTACCCCTTGTGCATAACTGCATCTCAAATTTTTCTGTTTTCACGCCAAGACGCAAAGACACTCTCTGCGCCTTTGCGTCTTGGCGTGAGATAATTCTAAATTAACTGCTCAACACCTCAACAGGTAGGCGACTAAAAGAAAGACGCTCATTCTGTACATCCACAAAAATCATGTCGCCATCATTAAATTCGCCACGCAAGATAGCTTTAGCAATCTGCGTTTCCAACTCCCGCTGAATTGCCCGCTTCAGTGGACGCGCCCCAAATACTGGGTCATACCCTACTTCTGCCAAAAAGTCAAGAGCAGCATCAGATAATCTCAGAGATATCTTGCGATCGCTAAGTCTTTGGCGCAATCTCTCAACTTGCAACTGCACAATTTGGCGCAATTCTAGCTTATTCAAGCCGTGGAAGATGATAATTTCATCAATCCGGTTGAGGAATTCTGGACGGAAACTATTCCGCATCGCCTCCATCACCCGACGGCGCATTTCGTCGTAATGGGCGTTATCCCCTGCAATATCGAGAATGTACTGCGAACCGATGTTACTGGTCATAATAATAATGGCGTTCTTAAAGTCCACTGTATGACCTTGGGCATCGGTGACGCGACCATCATCGAGAATTTGCAGGAAAATATTAAACACGTCAGGGTGTGCTTTCTCGATTTCGTCGAAGAGAATTACAGCATAAGGACGGCGGCGAATCGCTTCTGTCAGTTGTCCGCCTTCTTCGTAACCCACGTATCCCGGAGGCGCACCAATTAACCGAGAAACAGCGTGTTTTTCCATATATTCGGACATATCAATTCGCACTAAGGCGTCTTCGGTGTCGAACATATAGGACGCTAACGCTTTGGCTAACTCGGTTTTACCCACACCTGTGGGGCCTAGGAAAATAAAGCTAGCAATGGGACGATTCGGATCAGCAAGTCCAGCACGCGATCGCTGAATTGCATCGGCTACCGCTGTGACTGCTTCGGCTTGTCCCACCACGCGACGGTGTAATTCGTCTTCTAAGTGCAGCAGTTTTTCTTTCTCGGATTCCACCAATTTACTAATAGGAATTCCTGTCCATTTAGAAATAACTTCTGCAATGTCAGCTTCGGTTACTTCCTCCCGTAATAAAGATTTACCACTTCTTTGGGCATTTGCTAATTCATTTTCTACAGCTTCCAATTGCCGATGCAAATTGGTTAATTTACCGTATTTCAATTCCGCAGCCCGGTTGAGGTCGTAGTCTCTTTCTGCTTGTTGAATCTCTAAATTAACTCGGTCAATTTCTTCTTTGACAGACTGAATTTTAGTGATGATATCTTTTTCTGACTGCCATTGAGCATTGAGAGTTCTTTGTTCTTCTTTGAGGTCTGCAAGTTCTTTTTCTAGTCTTTCTAAACGTTCACGAGAAGCGGCATCACTTTCTTTTTGCAGGGAAAGTTTTTCCATTTCCAACTGCAAAATTTTGCGGTCGATTTCGTCTAGTTCTTCTGGTTTGGAGGTAATCTCCATTTTTAATCTAGCGGCGGCTTCATCCACCAAGTCAATGGCTTTATCAGGAAGGAAGCGATCGCTAATATAACGACTAGATAATGTAGCGGCTGCTACTAATGAACTATCGGAAATCTTCACCCCGTGGTGGACTTCATAGCGTTCTTTCAACCCGCGTAAAATGGAAATTGTATCTTCGACACTGGGCTGACCTACATAAACTTGTTGGAAACGTCTTTCCAGAGCCGCATCTTTTTCAATATACTTGCGGTATTCATCTAAAGTTGTCGCCCCGATACAACGCAATTCGCCCCGCGCCAACATCGGTTTTAACAAGTTACCGGCATCCATTGCGCCTTGAGTCGCACCCGCACCGACAACAGTGTGAATTTCATCAATAAATAAAACTATATTGCCGCCGGATTCAGTAACTTCTTTTAATACTGCTTTCAGACGTTCTTCAAATTCTCCCCGGAATTTGGCCCCAGCAATCAAAGCACCCATATCTAAAGCGATGAGTTTACGGTCTTTGAGAGATTGGGGTACATCGCCGGCGACGATACGCTGTGCTAGTCCTTCAGCGATCGCAGTTTTACCCACACCTGGTTCACCAATTAGCACTGGGTTATTCTTGGTGCGACGAGAGAGAATTTGAATGGTGCGACGAATTTCATCATCTCGCCCGATGACTGGATCTAATTGACCTTTACGGGCGGCTTCTGTGAGGTCACGCCCGTATTTTTCCAGTGCTTCATATTTGCCTTCTGGATTTTGGTCGGTCACTTTTTGGCTCCCCCGAACTTGTTTAATAATATTTTTGAGCTTGCCTTCGTCTAACCCAAATTCTTGGAATAAACCTTTGCCAAAGCGGTCATCTTTAGCGTAACCCAGCAATAAGTGTTCTATAGAAATAAATTCGTCTTTAAAGTCTTGACGGTATTTGTCTGCTCGGTCTAAAAGTGTATCTAGGCTGCGTCCTAGGTATACTGAAGTGCTGTTACCTGAGACTTTGGGCTGACGTTGCAGAAATTGGTCGGTGCGATCGCTCACTTTTTGCAAGTTCACACCGGCTTTTGTGAAAATACTGCTAGCTAAACCTTCTTGTTCCAACAATGCTTTCATCAAGTGTTCGCTTTCTATCTGCTGTTGTTGGTACTGTTTAGCAATATCTGGGGTGTGGGCGATCGCTTCCCAGGCTTTTTCTGTAAATTGGTTAGGATTAGTAGGTTGCATAGGCTGATGAGGAACGAATCACTTAGCAAGCAGAACAAGAGTCAGCTTTGTTCTTATATGGACATTGTAAGGATAGCGGTACAATTAGCTAGATCGGTCTTCACGTCTTTGTAGAGTAGTAGTATTACTGCCGTGAAACAACTTACACACTCAGCTTATACCGAGTTGCATTCAAAGGTAGCGGCGAAGATGTGGGGGATGGGGGAGCAGAGGGAGATGGGGATAAAAACAACTGACAACTGACAACTGACAACTGACCACTGACAACTGACAACTGACAACTGACAAATGACTAAAAAACAAAAATTTCCTTACCTAGTTGGTTCTAAGTGGACAGCACAGCAAAAAGTAGACGGTTGGAGACACTTCCAAGTGGTTAACCGCAAAAATCAGGGTAAGTGGGTGTATGCCGAAATGGTCGCCGCCTGTGACCCTAAAGTCCGCTTCTGGATCAACGCCAAATTATTACAAGACGGCTCCCAGTGGCAAGCTGGCTGGCAAACATTACAGGAAATCGAGGCCATCTCAGCTGATTTACCCTCATCAGGGAAACTTTAATAGGCAAAGCTTTTAGTTAATTGCAGACGATATTTAAAACATTAATAATTTTTTACATAACCAACTGCGAGCGCACCACAAAAACTATTAGATATTCTTGGCAAATGTGATTTAACTACCAAAAACAGCCAATTGTGCAAACTTACAGGGCTATTGCCAGCCTAGAATTGCCCATATCCCCTGTCAACTTGAAACCTAGCCCATCTTTCTCGATTTGAATTTGTATCACAATCAGCTAAACCTATGAAAACTATATGTTGTAAGGTAATATATTAATTTGTCTATTGTAACTTTTTTTAGTAAAAAAGTTATATAAAAAACAATAATTTTGCTTTTTAAGCAATAAAACAAATTATATAAGATTAAATTTTCATAAATAACTAAATTTTTTCCTAAAAAGACTGATAGCGTTAGTTTTGAAATTTCAGCCCCCTTTATTTTCCATCTCATCTCGACAATAATGACACTCACATACCTCACACATCGCCATCAGAGGCTAGGTGAAGGCAAAAGTTGAAGCCACGAGTTTGACAAAAAACGATAAGAGGCAAACAAAAGTGAAACTAGCAGTTTACGGAAAAGGTGGTATCGGTAAATCCACAACGAGCTGTAACATATCTGTCGCCCTAGCCAAACGCGGCAAAAAAGTCCTGCAAATTGGTTGTGACCCCAAACATGACAGCACCTTCACCCTGACTGGGTTTTTGATTCCGACAATTATTGATACCCTGCAAGAAAAGGATTATCATTACGAAGATGTCTGGCCGGAAGATGTAATCTACAAAGGCTACGGCGGTGTTGATTGTGTAGAAGCAGGTGGCCCACCGGCGGGTGCTGGATGTGGCGGCTACGTAGTTGGTGAAACCGTAAAATTACTGAAAGAACTCAACGCCTTTGATGAATATGATGTAATTTTATTTGACGTTCTAGGCGACGTTGTTTGCGGTGGTTTTGCAGCGCCACTCAACTATGCAGATTACTGCTTGATTGTAACTGACAATGGCTTCGATGCCTTGTTTGCAGCCAATCGTATTGCAGCTTCAGTACGTGAAAAAGCGCGGACTCACCCCTTACGACTAGCTGGTTTAATTGGCAACCGTACATCCAAGCGCGACCTGATCGAGAAATATGTAGAAGCTGTACCCATGCCAGTTTTGGAAGTCCTGCCATTAATTGAAGATATCCGTGTTTCCCGCGTCAAAGGTAAAACTTTGTTTGAAATGGCAGAATATGACCCATCTTTGAACTACGTTTGCGACTATTATCTCAACATCGCCGACCAAATTTTGGCGCGTCCAGAAGGAGTTGTGCCCAACGACGCCCCAGACCGCGAATTGTTCTCTTTGTTGTCCGATTTTTATCTAAATCCGGGTAAACCCCAGGTTCCTAATTCAGAAGAGGAACTAGACTTGATGATTGTATAACATCATCTCGTTCTCAGGATGAGGGGACATATGGCTTTCTTTAATAGCTTTACAGATTCAATAAGACAAAAGTGGTTGCAATTTTTCCAAGTCAATCGCGACTGGATTACCCTGCACATGAAGACGGAATCGGTGTACACCCCTGATGGTGGGAAGCGACCACCTTCTTACCTCATCCTGGGCGTTGTCAACGCACTGGAACCGAAGCTGGCACAGTTAATGCTGCCTTTTTCTAAACTGAATGCCGACGCTGATACTTTAATTGAAGTGTTGGAATTGCATTTTGACCCAGACCTTGCTCTCGGCAACCGTTTTATTCCTCCAGCAGAAATGGATACAGATGTAGATGTTGTTGGGGATGAAAACTCCGAAGATGAAACTTTAGCGGTTTCCCATTCCAACGGCTATGAGGAAACAGCAGAGGTTCAAGAGTTTGCAGTAGAGGAACGCCAAAATGACCTGGGTGATATTTCATCAACCAACGGACACCACCCACAAGAAGAGTCTGAGCCAGCATCAAGCTTAGAAGCAGATGATTTTGGCGATATATCCTTTGAAACAGCAACTGCAAGCGAAGAAAAACCCGAAGAGCAAATTGCCGATGAACTGAATACAGTAGATGAGAATGCCTTTAGTGAGGTATTGTCAGATGTCTGGGGTGATGAAACATCTTTGCAAAAGGCTGAAGAAAATAACGATTTTTTAGGGGAAGAACTGCCAGCCGGCGTTTTTGATGAATCGGAAATTGCCCGTCTCTTCCCCAACAGTTAATTACTAAGTTAGGAGTTAAGAAAAGTGAGGAGTTAGGAGTTAGGAGTTAGGAGTTAACAAAAGTGAGGAGTTAGGAGTTAAAAGTTGATAATAAAAACTCATAACTCGCGGCTGGTGTGAATTAAAAATGCCTCTTATCCTGTAAAAGTTTTGAAAATTATCCCAAATTAGACTTTTGGAATTATCAATAAAATTACAAGGGCTTCAACACTTAATTTACATGCAATTTAACTCATAACTCATAACTCATAACTCATAAATCATAACTATTAAATCATGACTCCTAACTTAAAAAATCAAGGGGAGAAAAAACCAAAATGACTGTTGCTCAACAACCAGAAGCTTTAAACTTTGAGTGCGAAACTGGGAATTACCACACCTTTTGCCCCATTAGCTGTGTGGCGTGGTTATACCAAAAAATTGAAGACAGCTTCTTTTTAGTGATTGGCACCAAGACTTGTGGCTACTTCCTGCAAAACGCGATGGGAGTGATGATTTTTGCTGAACCCCGCTATGCAATGGCAGAGTTGGAAGAAGGCGATATTTCGGCACAACTGAATGATTACGAAGAGTTAAAGCGTTTGTGCTTGCAAATTAAACGCGATCGCAATCCTAGTGTAATCGTCTGGATTGGCACCTGCACCACCGAAATCATCAAAACTGACTTGGAAGGCTTAGCACCCAAGTTAGAATCAGAAATTGGTATTCCCATCGTTGTGGCGCGTGCTAACGGTTTAGATTACGCCTTCACCCAAGGGGAAGACACCGTGTTAGCAGCAATGGCTAATCGTTGTCCTGATAAGGCCCCTGTGGCGGAAACAGACAAAAACGAACGCAACGCCATTCAAAAGCTGCTCAATTTTGGTAAGAAGAAAGAAGAAGTCGCTCAAGAGGAATCTGAGTATGTAGATCATCCTCCCTTGGTTCTCTTCGGTTCCCTTCCCGATCCCGTAGTTACACAGTTAACCTTGGAATTGAAGAAACAAGGCATTAAAGTTTCTGGTTGGCTACCTGCAAAACGCTTTACAGAACTACCAGTTATTGAAGAAGGGTATTATGTCGCTGGTGTCAACCCCTTCCTCAGCCGTACCGCTACTACTTTGATGCGTCGCCGTAAGTGCAAGTTAATAGGCGCACCCTTCCCCATTGGCCCCGATGGTACCCGCGCCTGGATAGAAAAAATCTGTTCAGTGTTCGGTATTACTCCCAAAGGTTTGGATGAACGCGAAGCCCAAATTTGGGAAAGTTTGGAAGATTACGTGAAATTAATTCGCGGTAAATCTGTGTTCTTCATGGGGGATAATTTGCTGGAAATCTCTCAAGCAAGGTTCTTGGTGCGTTGTGGGATGATAGTTCACGAAATTGGTATTCCCTACATGGATAAGCGCTATCAAGCTGCTGAGTTGGCGCTATTAGAAAAGACTTGTCAGGAGATGGGTGTACCATTGCCGAAGATTGTGGAAAAGCCAGATAATTACAACCAAGTTCAGCGAATTTATCAGCTAAAACCAGACTTGGTAATTACTGGTATGGCTCATGCTAACCCATTGGAAGCACGCGGTATTAATACGAAGTGGTCTGTGGAGTTCACTTTTGCTCAAATTCACGGTTTTACTAATGCGCGCGACATTCTAGAGTTGGTGACTCGTCCGTTGCGTCGCAATAATAATTTGAAAGATTTGGGTTGGGATAAGTTGGTGAAGGAAGAAGCGAAGATTTAAGATTTGGGTTTGAATCGAGCAACACTATAACATTATGTTTAGGGCGAACACAAAAGGTTCGCCTTTTTTTTACGAACCGCAGAGGCGCAGAGGACGCAGAGGAAGAATTGAGAATAGTTTAGGGCTTACGTATAAACTCTCTAAAACTTTTATTTCTTTGTGTCCTTTGTGCCCTTTGTGGTTCGTTTTCTCATGATTTTGTGCAAGCCCTATAGTTCAAAGTATGAAAATTTCTTTATTAGGCTCAGTTTTGCGGTTGATACAAATATAAATTTTTGACTAACCGCAAAGCACGCAAAGAACGCAAAGGAACAAAGAGAAATTAATTTAAATGGAAGGCTGTAAAGCTAAAGGTTTAGATGGAATGATATACATGAATTCGGCACCATCAGGTTTAATTTCTGTGGATGGAGTTAATTGCAGCCAGCCATGAAAACTGATTCCTAATTGAGATATTGCTTGTACTTCTGTTTGATATGCTTCAAAACGATGATTGGTTTCAATCATAGATTCCATTACTTCAAATACTTGGGGAAGACGCTTGTAAGCTTCTTGCTTCAAATTGTCCTGACTCGGCCCAAACCAACCTCCTTGAACCTCTACACGATTTAAAATTGCCGCTGGCAGGTTATCTAACCATTTGTTAGGATTTTGTGCCATTTTAAACAAATTCTCTCGTTGCAGATCAAATACAGCATTTTCATCCAAATAAGGATCAATCCATTGGTAAATTCGTGTTAATCTTCGTAAATCAATCTGACCCTTGAATTCAGGTTGTAAATATACTCCTGGGTTGGAAGTTAGCAAAAGGTCAACATATTTTTGAATACGAGAACGGATAACTTTAGCCCCCTCTTGGAAACGGCGAAGTGCTGTATCGTGTTCTTCTAATTCTAAATAGCAACGTGCTTAAGCTAGATAGGCTAATGATAAAGTCAGCAAATATTCATCAGCAATTTGGCTTTTTTGCTCAATTTCAATATCAGTCAATTCAGTGTAAATATGTTCTGCTTCTAAAAAACGATTAATAGCTTGTAAAGCACTGCTTCTACGATTTTCTTGTTTGGTCATCGTAAAGGCATTAATAGCTAAATCAAGTGCAGCACGAAAGTTAGCATAAAAACTCAGGTCGATTTTACGATTAATCTTGTTTAACAATTCTTGAGCTTGTTGTAAGCGTTGTTCTAATTCTTTAAGTCGTTGCGATATTAACGCAAAAGACATCACAGAAACACCAAGATTAAGTACACTGGCAGCAGTAGCTACCTGCAAAATTCCCTGAGTTAGTTGTAGGCTTTGCCCAAGTTCGCCTATCTGATTTTCAATACCACCTAAACGTGTATTAACATCAGCAAATCCCTTCCCAGAAATAGCGGCGTTAGCAACTGTTCCAACTAGATTAGCGCCTGACATAGCAATATTGCCTAAACTTGCTTGTTCAACTTTGCTTAACCGTCCACTCACATCAGCTAATCCTTGTCTTGTGACAACAGTATTAGTCCCTGAAGTAAGAAGATTTGCTCCAGAGACAACAAGATTGAGTAAATTGTTAGAGGAAGTAGCTGCTGTTGAAACTTGAGAATTATTTACTCCCCCTTCCCGTAACCAAGTAACGATTTGTTTTGACGCTACATCTCGAATTACACCCCAAACTCGTTCATAAGTTCCATTTGCTAGACCTTTAACAATCCAATCTGCAAGTACAAAGGTTGCTGTAACTGCTAAACTCACAATATTCTCCTAATTGCTAAATCTTTAATAGCGTAATGTCAGGTGTTTAGCTGTTTTGTGTATAAGCAGCAAATACCCACGCTTTACTCAGTATTCCCAATTTGAATTTGATTTTGTCTAATTAGCGATCGCTCTTTTTCACAAACTCCTCCAGCCGCAGAAGAAAAACAGGCGATCGCTACATTATCGATGTCCATGCATACCGACTGGATTAGGAGTTTGAACTCACATATCCATCACATATTCGATTTGGTAGACTGAAGGCATTGATGGGACTAAGTTGACCATGACCATTGCGATCAACCAACCAATACAACAGAAGCCACTCAGCTTTGACGAGTTTCTCGCCCGTTATGGTGGCGATAACCGCTATGAACTGATCGATGGAGAGGTGTTCGATTTGGAACCAACAGGTCTACATGAAGAGGTTGCAGCCTTCATTACCGCGAAGGTCTGTGTCCAGATCGACAAAACAAGCTTACCTTAGTTTGTCCTTGGGCGTGGACTATTGCGCCCTTCTAACATTGGTATGACAGCATTTAGACCTGATGTTGCAGTTGTTGATCGTAATGAACTTACCAAAGAACTGCTTTGGTCTGACCAGTCGATCCTGACGCTGGGCAGTTCGATTAAATTTGTCGCGGAAGTTGTTAGTAGCAACTGGCAAAATGATTATGCCCGTAAGGTTGAAGACTACGCGGTTTTAGGCATTCCCGAATATTGGATTGCAGATTACGCAGGTAGTGACAGTACTCGACACATTGGAAAACCCAAACAACCCACCCTCTCTATCTGTACGCTAGTGAATGGGGAATATGAAATTCAGCAACTTCGGGGCGATCAGACCATCGTCTCTCTAACCTTCCCAGATTTCCAGCTAACGGCTGAACAGGTGTTGAGGGCTGGCAGGTAAAATCGCTGTGGTTCGACTACCTCCGATGTGATCTCCATACACGTTAACAAGCGATCGCGGCATAACTTAGTCGTTTACCCCGTTTAAAAGTAGCTGTTGAACGTGACTTAAAATCTGCTATTAATTAACAGCAATGGCTCATTTTACATTACTAGCTAAAATAATCTTGTGAAGATGGAAGTAATTATAAATTATACTTTAGTGGAATTAAACAAAAACCTATTGTAGGCAAAGATGGTAAGATTGAACTGTCTACAACGGAATTACCAGAAGGAACAGTTGTAGAAGTGATTATGCTAATTGAACCGCTAACAGAAGAAGATGAAACTACCTATCTTTTGAAATCGAAATCAAATAAAAAGCATTTACTTAAAGCTGTAGAAAATGTAGAAAAAAGAAACCTTATTTATGTAGATTTAGATGAATATGAAAAAAGTTGCCTTTGAACCAGAAGCTTTTGACCAACTGGGCCTGTGGGCAACAGAAGACAAAAAAATCTATCTCACCAAAAATGTCTGCACACCACTGCAACCCACTCCTGTCACAAAACATGGATACAATCAGAATATAAACAGCAAGCTAGTCACAAATGGCTGAAATTGTCACTCTTCAACTCCCTGAAACACTGGCACACAAAGCAAAGGAAATCGCTGCTTTGACAAATCGGCGGCTTGAAGATTTATTACTAGAATGGATTGACCGCGCCATTGCAGAATTACCTGTAGATTCACTACCAGATGAGCAAGTTTTGGCACTGTGCGATATGCAAATGGAACCAGAACAGCAAGAGGTTCTTAGTGAATTGTTAGCACGTCAACGAGAGGGAGAGCTTCAAGATGGGGAAGTTCGTCAACTAGATGAACTCATGGGGGTCTACCGACGTGGTTTGATCAGTAAAGCAAAAGCTTTAAAAGTAGCTGTTGAACGTGGTTTAATATCCCCTCTCAATTAAAGCAATGGCTCGCTTTTACATTCCTGTAGAGATAGAACGTCGTGTCCGCACTGCTGCTCGAAACCGCTGTGGCTATTGCTTGAGTCCCCAACGTTTAGTGATGGCTCGTTTGGAAATTGAACACATTATCCCTATTGCAAAAGGTGGCAGCAATGATGAATCGAATTTGTGGCTGGCTTGTCCACTTTGCAATGGCTATAAAAGTGATAAAACTACAGGCATTGACCCACAAACGGGTGAGGCAGTCAAGCTGTTTAATCCTCGTACTCAAATTTGGTCTGAACATTTCTGCTGGAGTGAAGATAGTCTACGCATTGTTGGCAAAACACCTATTGGTAGGGCAACTGTTTCATCGCTACATTTGAGTGATGATCCGGATGCTTTGGAAGTTCGTAGTTATTGGGTGCTTGCTGGTTGGCATCCTCCACAGGAATGAAGAGTACATCATATCTGTGTAATCGCAATATTTGATTTTTTTGCCACAACAAACAGCGCTGCTATCCAGTTTACCCCTATCATGACTTGTAGAGATGCGATCGCCAAAATTGGTTTAGGCAAATGCGATTAATTTTATACAGTAAACCTGGATGTCATTTATGTGAGGGTTTGCAGGAAAAGCTAGAACAAATCCAAAATCTCAGTTTCGAGTTGGAAATTCGAGATATTACAATTCGTGAAGATTGGTATCAGGCATATCAGTATGAAGTGCCTGTTCTTTATTTATCGAACCGCCCTTCGGGTACTCTTCGAGAACCCCTTCGGGGAACGCCAGTTCCCCATCTCGGCAGAAGCCAAGACGGGGACTGGACTCACCAAGACGCCGAGGGCACAGAGGAAGGGGTAACTGAGGAACCTTTGCCGCGTCCTTCTCCTCGTGCTACTGTGCAACAGTTGGAGCAAATGCTGTGTAAGTATATATCCAAGAATAAAAAAAATAATGCAGAATAGGCGCAAGGATAGTGTGTGACGAGGTTCACAAGATGAAATTGCGGGAATTACTAGCGGTGGTAGACGGTGTGGAATTGCCTCCTGGTTTTGAGGATGCAGAAGTTGAAGGATTAAAGACGAATTCCCATGCTTGCGGTGTGGGAGATTTGTTTATTGGAATGCCCGGAACGCGGGTAGATGGGGGAGAATTTTGGGCAAGTGCGATCGCATCCGGTGCTGTGGCGGCGATCGTTTCTCCTGAAGCCATCCAAAAAAATCCCCCGACATCGGAGGCTGTTGTCAGTGCTAACAACATGAATCAAGCCTGCGCCCAGATCGCATCTGCTTTTTATGGTTATCCTGGGCAAAAACTCAAAATGGTGGGTGTAACAGGTACTAATGGTAAAACTACTACTACGCATCTAATTGAATTTTTGCTCAATAAAGCAAATTTATCTACGGCTTTGATGGGTACTCTCTACACTCGTTGGGCTGGTTTTGAACAAACTGCTGCCTACACTACGCCGTTTGCTGTGGAACTGCAACAGCAACTCGCCCAAGCGGTGGATGCTGGTTGTGAGTTTGGGGTAATGGAAGTGAGTTCCCACGCTTTAGCCCAAGGTCGAGTTTTGGGTTGTCAGTTTGAGGTTGCAGTGTTCAGCAATCTCACCCAAGACCACTTGGACTATCACACCGACATGGAAGATTATTTTGCTGCCAAAGCGTTGTTATTTAGTTCTGATTATCTCAAGGGACGAGCCATAATTAATGCTGATGATGCTTACGGACAGCAATTAATTGCGGGGTTGAATGCCGAACAAGTTTGGAGTTATAGTGTTAACCACAACAGCGCTGATTTGTGGATGAGTGACCTGAATTATGAGCCGAATGGAGTTAGCGGTACGTTGCATACGCCAAAGGGTGATGTAGCCTTTCGTTCGCCCTTGGTTGGTCAATACAACTTAGAAAATTTGCTGGCAGCAGTAGGAGCAGTTTTACACTTAGGGGTAGATTTAAATTTAGTGGCATCTGTGATACCTGAGTTTCCAGGGGTTCCTGGACGGATGGAACGAGTGCAAATTACTTCTAAACAAGATATCAGCGTCATTGTAGATTATGCTCATACCCCAGATAGTTTAGAGAATTTACTGAAAGCAGCACGTCCGTTTATACCTGGTAAAATGATTTGTGTGTTTGGGTGTGGCGGTGATCGCGATCGCACGAAGCGCCCAAAAATGGGGAAAATTGCCGCTGACTTAGCTGATGTGGCGGTAGTGACATCAGATAATCCCCGTACCGAAGACCCAGAAAGAATTTTACAAGATATTCTGGCAGGAATTCCCCCAACAGCAAACCCCACAGTCATAGGCGATCGCGCCACCGCCATTCGTACTGCTATATTACAAGCACAACCTGGTGATGGAGTGTTACTTGCTGGTAAAGGACATGAAGACTACCAAATTCTCGGCACAGAAAAAATCCACTTTGACGACCGAGAACATGCACGCGACGCTTTACAAGAAAGACTAGGGATTAGAGACTAGGGATTGGGAAGATGGGGAGATAGGGAGATGGGGAGCAGAGGGGATGAGGGGGATGAGGTGATGGGTAATGGGTAATGGGTAATGGGTGATGGGTAGTGGGCCAGATGTGATAACTAATAGTAGAATCCAATTCCCAATTCCCAATTCCCAATTCCCAATTCCCAATTCCCAATTCCCAATTCCCAATTCCCAATTCCCAATTCCCAATTCCCAATTCCCATATTTTTGTTGTGCTTAACTCATGAATGATACTCAGCGTAAGGATGTGTCTATTTATCAGCTAGCTTTGCGAGTGGAAGCGCCTCCTCAACCATTGCACGTTAATCCTGCGACTCTGCTATCACTGGTCAGGTCACAAATAGACTTACTGATTGAGCAGCAAATCGCAGCAACTTTATGGGTTAAGCTACCACCAGGAAAAATCTGGCACGCAGAATTGTTGCGTTATCAATCTTCAGTGGGTGCGTCTGCTAATATTTATACTTGTCAGATTGGAAAGAGCAGGGAACCAGGAGCAGAAATCACTCCTTCAGCATCGCCTCATAGCTCGGTGCAGCTACTACCACATAGGCAACTACATCGGGAATATTTTCTGATAGTGTTGTCGCCGCAGTTTTGTAGTTTAATTTTGGCACATCGACCGTCCAAAAAAGGCAAAACTCGTGTCTTGGGAAAGGGGAATGTTAGTAAAACTCCATCTTTGCTGGCAATCACTTCTATGGAACCAAGAGTGATTCAGCCAGTGTTAAACAGCATTCAACAGGCAATAGTGCCAGAATCTTCAGCAATTATCTTAAGTGATTTTCCTTATAAAACAGTATCAAAACTAGCATTAATCAGTCAGTTGTTGACAAAACAACTCCAGCGACAGGATGAAATTAATCGTCAAAAGAGAACTGAACGCATAGCCAAGTTGCAGCAGCAAAATCAAAAGCTGCACGACAAAGAGCAACTCAAAGATCACTACTTGAACAATGTGTGTCAAGAACTGCGTACACCCTTAACCCACATGAAAACAGCACTCTCGCTGTTGAATTCTCCCACACTCAAGCCACCACAGCGACAACGCTACTTGCAAATGCTCAATAACGAGTGCGATCGCCAAAATACTCTGATTACAGGTTTATTGGATCTGATAGATTTAGAGCATAATTTGGAAAAGACAACTTTAGAGTTGGTACGCTTATCAGATATTGTGCCTGGAGTAGTCAGTACCTACCAGCCTGTAGCGCAAGAAAAAGGTATTATGTTAGCCTACACTGTTGCAAGCGAACTGCCAGCTGTTTGGTGTGTAACTGGTAGAATCAAGCAGATAGTCATTAATTTATTGCACAACAGCATCAAGTTTACCCCTAATGGTGGTCGAGTATGGGTAAGAGCGCGTGTTGTGGGTAATTATGTCCAATTAGAATTTCGTGACACCGGTATCGGCATCGCTGAAAGCGAAATACCTAAAATCTTTGACTGCTTTTATCGTGTGCGTTCAGGATTAACAGAAGAATTTGGTGGCGCTGGTTTGGGGTTAACAATTGTGAAGCGGTTGCTGTGGCGTTGTGGTGGTTCTATTTCTGTCAAGAGTAGGCTTGATGAAGGTTCTACATTTACATTGCAGTTGCCAAGTACACACAATGCACCAGTTGTTTAAACTGGGGACTGGGGAACTCGGGGCCCCCACGACCGAAAGGGAGGAGCCACTGCGTTGGACGGGTTCCCCGGCTTGAAGCAAGTGGCGTTGGGGATTAGGGGCAATGGGTACTGGGGACTGGGGAACTCGGTAAAAATTTTCTCCCTCATCTCCCCTGCTCAACTCCCAACTCCTAACTTTTGCTTATTACTAACTTCCAAGGGCAAGAAAATAGTTAAAACTTCGCCATAATGTGGACGCTGGCGCACAATCAATTTACCACCGATCGCCTGAAACAAATGCTTAGTTGCAGCAATATTCAAACTAATTGTACCTGTTTCCGGTTGGAACATCAGTAATTGCCCTAGAGCTTTGCGAATTGGTGGTGCAGGTGTGGCGGCAATGCTTGCATCTTCACATTGAAATTGGGGTAATAATTGTAACTTTAGTTGATCGCCAGCAGGAATAACCTGTACTTGAATACAACTGCCAGCAGGTAAACTGCGGGTAAAATTCTCCATTAAACCAGTCAGTACCCGATCCAACATATTCGGATTACTCACCACTGTGGGTAATTGCTGGGGTAACACCACATCTAAAGTTAAGTTCCGCCGATTTGCTGCTTGTTGCCAACGAGGAATACTCTGCTGCAAAATTTGATCTAAACACATCGGTGTAAGTTGAGTGTTTGCAGATTTTACCGATGTACTAGTCTCTAGTTCTGCTGCTTTAAACAGCAACTCCATGCGGTCAATTTGCTCGGTACACTCATGATCGATAATCTCTAAGCGGGTGATCACATTTGCAGGCAAATCTCGTCGCTTTAGCAGCAGGCGAGTCATAGTGCGAATCGTTGTCAAGGGAGTGCGGACTTCATGGGCAAAAGCCTGGAGTAATTCTACATCGGGACGATGAGGAGAGGGGAGAAAATTAGCTGTATCTGCATGTTGGCGTGTGCATGTTTCCTCTTTGGCCGTGTCTTCCTGTCCCCGTAACTCCGTCTCCTCTTTCGGTTCTGTAAATTGCTGAAGTAACAACTGGCTAAACTGAATTACAGTGCGGTAATCTGGTGCAACTGGGGAATATTTTTCTACCAATGCATCCAATTCGCTAAATAAATCTGGATTAGTTAATATTACACGCGCTCCCAGCGATCGCCACGCCTGTTGTACTACCTCTGGTTCAAAGGAAAATGAAAACGTTTTATTGCCGTTTTTATGTTCTGCCAAAACTAGTACTAATCTAAACTTATCTGTGAACACCAGGCAAAACTGTTCCGCCGCCAACGGATCGGCAGGTAGTAAAGGTAGTACTGATTCATGGGGAGTGACTTGTTCATCTGCGATCGCGATCGCATCTGGCATCTGAAATGGCATCAGTGCCAAAGGATTAAAGGGCTTTGCCGTAAAAGTGACTGTCTGTAAGCTTTGAGTCAGTATTGGCTGACTAAATAGGGGTGCAGGTGCAGCTAAAACTAATCCCTGCGATGCGTCAGATACAGCAGTTGTTAAAGAATTGATGAGCAGATGTTCTGTAGCTGCTAAACTGACACGCCACTGCCGTTCTGCTTTGGTTGGTGAACATTCAGCCACAGTTGATTCACTTGCAGCTAAAATTTCACTAAGACTTGGCAATATCCATTGGTACACAGGACTTCACCCCTTGGTCGAACAGCGACTTACAGCATTTACATTAAGCGTTTCCCTATAGTTATGAGGTTATAGTCATTTGTGTACTGGCGACAGTGGTAGAACCGAACAAAATAGGCGCAATTTCCCCTGACGAAGGGAGCAGGGGAGCAGGGGGAGCAGGGGAGCAGGGGAGCAGAGGAAGCAGGGGAGATGAGGGAGAAAATTTTTCCCAGTACCCAGTACCCAGTACCCAGTCCCCATTGCCCCTAATCCCCAACGCCACTTGCTTCAAGCCGGGGAACCCGTCCAACGCAGTGGCTCCTCCCTTTCGGTCGTGGGGGCCCCGAGTTCCCCAGTCCCCAGTCCCCCCATCTCTTCACAACCCAAGGGTACGACCTGTAAATCCTGCGCTATCAAAGTAGCGAATTGCTTCTATTGTTTGATACTTTAAGATAGTCTTTAAGCCATTAGCAGCAGGTTGAGATGTTAGGGTTTGAGAATTAGACTTAATACTATCAGGGCCACCAATCAAAGCTTCACTCATCACCCGACCAACTAACTTACCTTGAGCAGGCAAATTTAAATTTAACACCTTCGCTAGAGTTGGTGCTACATCTGCATTGCTCACCGGAGTGAGGTCTTGATATCCCTGCTTAAAGTCAGGGCCGATCGCTGCCATAGTATTGTAAGTATCAGCACGACTGAAACTACCATGTATTCCTTGACCCTGCTGCAAGCCTGTATCAGCCACATCTACGCCGCAGGCTGTAGGATTACCGCAACCTGTATCAAAAGAGCGAAAGTTAACCACAATTGATGGTATGGGAGTTCGTGCTGTTCCACGTAGGTAAACGGTACTCAAAGGCAAAGTACCAGGGATTGCACCCAAAGTATCATCTACAAATAAGCCACTGACATAATCCTGTTTCAGCAGAGAATCGATAATCTTTTGAGCATAAGCTTTGTTATTGGCAGCATTCACCAAGTAAAGCAAATCAGAACCACCATTGGCTGCAACAATAATATCGGGTTTATTGGGGTCTTTGCCAATCACACCGTTTTTAGAATATGTTCCCTGAATTGGATTAACAGGGGTATTTTGGGCATCAGGGTCAAACAAAGACAGTTTTAAGTCATGGGCTAAATCTATAGCTACAAAACCAGGCGGTAAAAATCCCTTTGGTACATCTGCATAAGTTAGCGTTGCTGCATAACTGGTTTTGCTTTCCTTACTCAAAGTTGAAAAACCGTGGTCAGCAGTCACAAATATATCTGTAGTCGCTTCTAAACCCAATTGTTTCAGGGCGGTACGAATTTGTGCTAAGTTCTTGTCAGTATTTTGCCGCGCTGCTTGTACAGTGGGGCCGTTAATGCCAGGAACAAGTTTATTGAGGCTATCGCCGTGGTTGTGCTGTGTACCATCAGGGTCACGCGACCAGTAAACTAACACAAACGGTTTTTGTCGTTGCTGGAACAATGGCAAGATGACCTTGGTTGTGACATCAGCAAAATATTGCTGTTGTACTGAGTTTGCAACTTTTGTACCTGGGGTCTTGCTGTCACCGGCTTTACCATTTGCTCCTCGTGATGGTGTCGCCAGTGGTAGAGAATTTTTAGTAAGTAGTGTAGTGATTTCTGAACTAAGGGGAATTCCTGTTGGTGTGCCTGTGGCATCATCAAAAAGGATAGTCGGTTCGCCATTTTGCTGGGTGACATCTTGAATTAAAACCGGGCCGATTTTTCCCACCACCGCAGTACTGAAACCAGCTTTTTTCGCAGTTGCTATCAGACTGATTTCATTGAGATAGTTAGCACCAAACTGTTTGTTCACTTCCTGGAGAACAGCATTGTTTTCTAAGAACGGAACTAAGCTGTTTTTGGCACTTTTGACTGGGGCATTGACTTTGATAGTATTGCTAAAGTCACCCGTATCACCTAAATAGTGCCCAGTAGCGATCGCTGAAGCATTAGCGGTGGTAAAAGTAGGAAACAGAGAGTGACTGTTGACAAAGTTTACTCCCTTCTCCCGAATTTCTTGTAAAGTTGGGGTATCAGTGGCATTAATTGAAGTTGGACGCAACCCATCGGCAACAAAAATCACCACATTGTGTTGTGTCGCTTGCTGATTGCCTTGCTTAATAAATCTTGTACACCCTACAACAACTGTAACCACACAAAGGATCAGAAGTATCCAGCGGCGATGGTGTGTGAAAATCCCCATAACCTCACGCATTGACAGGACAACAAGATTTTATACTAGGCTGCGGAATTATACTGTAATGTAACAGTTTTTGGTAAAGGGAATGGGGAATGGGGCATAGGGTATGGGAAGATGGGGAATGCGCTCGCCTTTTTTTTGATAAAGGAAAGCAGGGGAGCAGGAATAATAATTTATATCAGTAATTGAGTCAAATTTTATAATAAACTCTGAAAATTTTGTCTGAATTACGAATTACCCTTCGGGTGACGCTTGCGCTTCTCGCTACCGCTGCGCTAACGGCAGTCCCCCAGACGCTCGGAAAGCGTAGCGTCTCCCCTTGGGAGAAGACTCGCTACCGCTGACGCTCGTTCGCCTTTGGCGTCTCCCCTTGGGAGAAGACTCGCGCTTCGCTGCGCTAACGCTAACGACGGAAACCGCTCCTGTCGGGGGCTGCCTCAGGAATTACGAATTAAAAATTAGTATTAAGTTATTTCTGATAATCCCAAAACCTGCATTGATTTTTCCAGTACTTCCTTAGGGCGAAATGGTTTAGTCAGATACAAATCTGCACCAACATCAATTCCTTTTTGTTTATCAAATTCCTGCCCTTTTGCTGTCAACATCACGATGTAGATGTCACTCATTTGCAAGTCGTGTTTAACTGTATGACAGACTTCCAAACCACTCATTTTAGGCATCATCACATCGAGAAAAACCAAACTTGGTTTTTCGGTTTTAATGGTTGCGAGGGCTTCTTCTCCATTTTTGGCAGTTAGTAATTCAACTCCTTGATCTTCTAGTACTTCCAGGGCTTGTTCCATCAAAATCACGATATTAGGTTCGTCGTCAACAATCAAAATTTTCTGATTCATAAAGTCTCCTAGTTGGGAATTGGGAATGGGTAATGGGTAATAGGTAATGGGTAGTGGGTGAGATGTGATGAATAATAGTAGAATCAAATTCTCAATTACCAATTCTCAATTACCAATTCTCAATTACCAATTCTCAATTACCCTTCGGGTTCGCCAGTCGCTCATGGGGGAAACCCCCAAGACCGCGCTGGCTCACCAATTACCCATTCCCTATTCCCTAGTTGACTCAATTAGCGATCGCATAGCATGATGAAGAATACATTTTCTAACTCTTTTTCAAACCGTAGAGTTTTCACTAGGTCGGCTTGTTGAGAGAGGAGGGAATCAATAATGATCATGTCAGGTTTGGTTGACAGGGCTTTATGAATACATTCTTGTGGGTTGGAAGCTTCAATGACACTATATCCCTGAGTTTGTAGTACATCAGATAAAATTTTTAAGGTGGATGCATTTTGATCTACAACCATCACCTTTTTACTAGAAGTGCCTTGAGAAAGCAGTGAACCAATTTCGTGAATGAGTTTCTCTGTATTGATGGGTTTGGTAAGATAGCCATCGATGCCGATGTGCCAGCCCCGTTCTTTATCTTCGACAATGGACAAAATAATGATAGGAATATCGGCAGTGTAGGGATCATTTTTGAGGACGGCTGCCACGTCGAAGCCGTTAATTTGGGGCATCATAATATCCAAAAGAATCAGGTCAGGACGAGTTGTTTTACTCTGCTGAATGGCATCCATGCCATCTTTGGCTTCCCGGACATTGTAGCCTTCGGTTTCTAGTTGTTGACGAAGTAGTTCACGAATGTTGGTATCATCATCGACCACTAGAATGGTTTTGCGGTTTTGATTTTTGCTAATCGATGTGGTGATGACGTGTTCTTTGATCTGTTTGACCAGTACATCTAAATTGAGTTTGGTAGTTGTTTTATTTTGATTCTCAAAAGTGGGAACTATAAATGAAAATATGCTACCTTGGCCTAGTTCGCTTTCCACCCAAATACTGCCGCCGTGATGCTCGATAATTTGTTTGCAGATGGGTAGTCCTAACCCTGTACCTTTGGGTTTGTCGGTGAGAGTGTCACCCACTTGGCGGAATTTCTCGAACACCTTGGGCTGGTCAAGAGGCGCAATGCCAATGCCTGTATCGATGACACTAATGCAAATACCCTTATGATGTTGTTTGACACGGCAGGTAACAGAACCGGTTTGAGTGAACTTAACCGCATTAGAAATCAAGTTGATTAAGACTTGCAATAGACGATTGCGATCGCCCACCATTTGGGGCAGTCCGGGTTCAATTTCTGTCAGCAATTCTAAGCCATTAGTTTCAAACAAGGCTGCTGTGGAATTGGCTGCCCAATCAAGTAATTCCGTAGCCTCAAAAGGCTGCATCTGCCATTCGACTTTACCGGCTTCCATCTTGGCAATATCCAAAACATCATTAATCAGGGCGGTAAGTCTTTCAGCTTCTGCAATGATAATGTTGAGGTTATCATCCACCCGCTTGATGGTTTTTTGAAGCTTACGGTCTTCCGGGGAAAGGAAGGGGAAAACGTCGCGAGTGAGCTTATCTTTAATAATAGAAGCAAAACCGAGGACAGAAGTCAGTGGAGTCCGCAACTCGTGGGAAACGGTGGAGATGAAATCGGTCTTCATCTTGTCGATTTCCTTTTCTGCCGTTATATCCCGAATCAGTAGCGCCGAGCCAAAACAGACAGTTGGTTCGTTAGCAGTCCCCTTTTTGAAAATGGTAGTGGCAACTGCTTGACCAGTGCGTTCCTTTGCCAGTTCCACTTGTGCAGTGAACACTTCTTGGGGATGAGACTGGGTTTGTGAAATCAAGTTTGCTAAACCGAGTATTGGCAGTTTTTGGGAATTTTGACCGTTTAAATCCTCAGCTGTCAATGCATACATAGCTAAAAAGGCAGGATTGAAGTGAGTAATGTGTCCGGTGGTGTTTGTCACCAACAGCCCATCCGCCAAATTATCCAAAATAGCATTTAAACCTTGGGCTTCTGCCAGGGTATTTTGTAAGGCAGCCGTGCGTTCTGCAACTCTGGTTTCTAGTTGTTCATTTAATTGCCGCAGTGCAATTTCCACTTGCTTGCGGGCAGTAATATCAGTATTGATTTCCAGGGCGGCGCAGGGTTGACCAGAAGAGTCGCGTTGCAGAGTCCAACGGCTTTGGACAGTCATATGTCTACCATCATGGGTGATATGTTGCAGTTCTCCTTCCCAACTGCCTTGCTGTAAAAATGCTGCTTGAATTTCTGCTAGCGGTCTGGGAAAAGTTCTTTGCACAAATGTAGGCATGTGCTGGTCTTTGGCTTGCTGACGAGTCCAACCGTAGAGTCTTTCCGCTCCTTGATTCCAGTAGGAAATATGGTTGTTAATATCGCACACAATAATGGCATCGCTAGAGTGATTCAACATGTCCATTAGACGGTGATTCTCAGCTTCTGCCAGCTTGCGATCGTAAATATCAGTGCAAGTGCCAATCCACTCCCGGATGCTGCCGTCTGCTTCCAAAACTGGGACACCACACACCGAGAAGTGGCGGTAGTTACCATCCTTACCACGTATCCGATACTCGGTTTCATAGATACCTCTGTTTGCCACAGCCGTACTCCAGGCGTCAAAGGAATGGGCACGATCATCGGGGTGAATCACATCAATCCAGCCCCAACCCGCAACTTCCTCTTCAGTCTGACCTGTATAGGCCATCCAAGTAAGCATTTCACAGCTGATCCCTCGTCCTTGTGGAGTCGCCCCCCAAACGATCTGTGAGGTAGCAGTCACTAAAGTGCGATATCGTTCTTTGAGACGTTGATTTTCGGCTTCTGCCAGCTTGCGATCGTGAATATCGGTGCAAGTGCCAATCCACTCACGAACGCAGCCGTCTTCTTCTATGACTGGGGCACCCCACACCCAAAAGTAGCGATAGTTGCCATCTTTGCCACGAATTCGGTATTCAATTTGATATTGGCTCAGGTTTGCCACAGCAGCACTCCAGACTTCTGTGGTGTAAGCACGATCATCGGGATGAACAGCATTAATCCAGCCTCCGTTCTCAGCTTCAGCTCGACTTTGACCTGTATAGGCGATCCAGTCTTTGAGTTCAAAGCAAATTCCTTCTGGTGTACTGACCCAGACAATTTGCGTGTTAGTTTCCACCAGAGAACGGTATCGTGCTTCACTCTGTTTCAAATCAGCTACTGAGGAGCGCAAGATTGCCAACTCCTGAGTCATGGCTTGATACGTCGTCGTGTCTAAGGAAACCGTTGAATTAGACATTTTTAACAGGGAATAGGGAACAGGGAATAGGGGGGATGAGGGAGAAATAACTAATGCCCCATGCCCCATTCCCCTTTACTGTTGCCCGTTTCCCGTTCCCCCTCCTGAAGGGAGTTGATATTTCTTTGCTGGGGTAGCTGAACAGAGTTAGGACTGTAGAATCGGGACAATAATGTGGCGTAAAGCTTTAATGAAATTGGGTTACGTTGCAGCATCTGGTAAAACTGGTCTGGGGATGAATTGCCAATGTTAGGATTTTGCAGGTTTAGCCGCTGGATCAGTTGCACATGCTGAGACAGCAGGTTATTCGATCGCAGCTTGGGAGTAGCTGAGGAGATGAAACCGCTGGCATCGGCAGTAGGTGTTGACTTGGTAGGCAAATTTTGTCGAGCGATGGCGGGACTCTGCCTGAGAGCAGCATTGCTTGTTGAACAATTCAAGGGAATCTGAATCCAAAATTCTGTTCCTTCACCTGGTCTGGAACGACACTTGAGAATTCCTCGATGCTTCTCTACCACAATCTGGTGACTGATTGCCATGCCTAAACCCGTTCCCTTGCCCACTTCTTTTGTGGTGAAAAAGGGATCGTAAATGCGCCGAATCACATCCTCACTCATGCCTAAGCCATTATCAGCGATGTGAATCACAATCCATTGTTCATGGAAAAGTTCAGTGCAAATCCAGATTTGGGGAATACGGTTAGATTTCCCATTTGCCATTTCCTCTTCTATGGCATCAATGGCATTTGCCAGGATATTCATAAATACCTGATTCAACTGTCCTGGATAGCATTCAACTGAGGGAAGTTCTGCATATTCTTTAACGACTTCAATATCGGGATGATGGGGAGAGGCTTTGAGACGATGACGCAGAATCATGAGTGTACCGTTGATGCCATCGTGGATATTCACAGTTTTCATTTCGGCTTCGTCATGGCGGGAGAAATTTTTCAGCGATCGCACAATTTCTACAATGCGATCGGTGCCAAGTTTCATCGATTCTAGTAGTTTGGGGAGATCCTGCTGGAGAAATTCCCAATCTACAGACTCTAACTGTAATTGCAGTTCTTCTGGAGCAATGGGTAAGAACTCCTGATAGCTCCTAAGTAGGTTTAGCAGGTCTTGTGTGTAGTCTGCAACATATTTTAAATTACCGTAAATGAAGTTCACTGGATTGTTGATTTCGTGGGCGACTCCGGCGATTAGTTGCCCTAAACTGGACATTTTTTCGCTTTGAATTAACTGTGCTTGGGCTAGTTGCAAATCATCGAGGGCTTGCTGAAGTCGCTGTGTCTGGGCTTTAAATTGGGCAGTTGCTTGACAGCTTTGCTCATAAAGTAAAGCTTTTTCAATGGCGATCGCTGTTTGTGAGGCAAAGATGGTAACAAGTTTGAGGTGTTCGGCTGTGTAAACGTCGGTTTGATGGGCACCGATGGCGATGGCTCCTACTACCCGCTGTTTTGCCCGCAACGGCGCACAAACTAAAGCTTTAATAATTTTATTTCCGTCAGAGCGAGGATCGGCCTGGACATCATTAACCAATTCTGCGCGGTTAGATTCGACAATGTTGCCAATAATCCCTTTGCCTGGTTTTGGGCGATCGCGACCAAAAAATGCTCCAAATTCGGCTATAACTTCAAATGCAGTTGCATCTGCATTCAAAAGCAAAATCATCCCCGCAGATGAACAAATCAATTGACTGATTTCTTGAAGCACTAGCTGAGCAATTTCTCGCTTATCTAAACTCGTTGTCAGTTGAGTTAAGATATCTTCAAATAAATCAATTTCCTGATATCGCTCTAGCAATTCTTTAGCTAGTTCCTTCTTTTCAGCTTCCTGTTTTGCCAGTAACGAGAGCAAATTCGCCAGTATGGTTGCTTGTTCTGAGCCAACAACCCAACCGATCACTTCTGTTGATATCTTCACAGGATATCGGTTGTTTGCTGTTTGCTGACCAATACTAAGCAGTTTTCTACCGTCTACCTCCTCAACATCAACGGCAATGTTGAGCATACCCACTAAATCCTCAAGCAGAGATGACAACTCTTGTTTGTGAAGAATCTTTCTGAGGCTAATTGGCGACATGAAACACCTCTGCCTCTGCTGGGATATGGGGATTTTCGACTTTAGCTTTAACTGGAATCGTGATTATAAACTTTGTTCCCTGTTCTGGAACCGAATCAACGCTGATTTTGCCACCATGTTTTTCTACGATAATTTGATGAGCGATCGCCAATCCTAACCCAGTACCTTTACCGACTGCTTTAGTAGTAAACAAATGACCAAAGATACGTTGTTTGACTTCCTCAGTCATACCTATGCCATTATCGGCAATAGCAATCCTGACATGATCTTGATCCAGCATCGATGTCACAATCGTAATCCGATTGGGATTGGCTTCTATCTGCTCAAATGTACGCCCTTGGTTAGATTCTTCTAAAGCATCAATTGCATTGGCCAGCAGATTCATAAACACCTGATTCAATTGACCGGGAAAACACTCAATGGATGGTAATTTTCCATACTCCTTGAAAATTTCAATTGTGGGATGATTTTCATTTGCTTTCAAGCGGTGTTTGAGAATCAGAATTGTACTTTCAATTCCCTCATGAATATTGAACAGAACTTTGTAATGTTGGTCGGCTCTGGAAAAAGTTCGCAGACTCGTGCTGATGCTACCAATCCTTTCAATTCCAAGTTTCATTGAGTCAATTAACTTCGGCAAGTCTTCCCGCACATACTCTAAATCAATGGCTGCAATTTCGTCTGCAATGTCATCATCGGGATTGGGCAGTTTCTCTTGATACAAGTCAATCAATCCGAACAAATCATTAATATAGTCTTTAGCAGGCTGAAGATTTCCTGCAATGAAACCAACAGGATTATTAATTTCATGAGCAACCCCTGCAACCAAATTTCCTAAAGCAGACATTTTCTCGTTTTGTACTAGTTGCAGTTGCATAGTTTGGAGTTCTTTTAAAGTTTGCTCTAGCTGTTGCGATTTCTGACGTAGTTCGGCTTCAGACTCTAAAAGAGCAGCTTCAGCAAATTTGCGATCGCTAACATCTATAATGAAACCATCCCAAAGCATCGAACCATCTGCTTGCAGCTCCGGACGAGATGCCGCTTGCACCCATTTGACAATTCCCGATGGTGTGATGATTCGCCATTCGTGAACAAATGGCGTCCGGTTTTGGATAGAGTGCATCATCACTTGTTTAATGCCTGCAACATCATCAGGATGTTCCATGAACCCAGAGTTTTGTGTTCCTGCCATAATTTCTTCTGGTGTCAATTCGTAGAGGTTGTAGCAGCCAGAACTGACATAAGACATAAAAGCTGAACCGTCGGGGGTAGTGCAAAGCTGGTAAATCATCGCCGGAACATTATCAGCAAGCTTTTGGAAGCGGACTTTACTCAAGCGGAGTTTTTCTAAAGATTGTTCTAGCTGTTGGGCGTAGGTTTGCGACTGTTGATAAAGACGGGCATTTGCTAGGGAAATGGCTGCATGAGTACAAAGCAAGTTGAGAATTTCCACGCGATCGCGAGTAAATACCCCTTTGGTGGAGCCATTTTCCAGATAAACAATGGCTACTAAATGATTATGATTGATAATTGGGATACACAGCACACTTTTGGGCTGGTGCTGGAGGAAATACTCACCAATGATGCCCGAAATATTAGTTTTACCATCCTCAATTAGAACAGAATCGAGGGTATCTTTGACATAGTGAATCAGCTTGGTGGGAACAACTGTGCTTTCTGCTAAAGGTTGGACTTGCTGGTGAGCAATGACAGTATTATCCTGTGGGTTGAAGCTAGCGATCGCACTGATTTGCCATTCATCACTCTCAGGCAACAGCAGCACACAAGTTTCTGCCCCAGAATTTTCGAGAATAATTTTGCTCAGTCTGTTGATTAATTCGTCTAACTGAATCGTACTTGAGAGGACTTGAGCAGCTTTGAGAACAGAAGCGAAATCGAGGCTATCGGAAATACTATTGCTGCTTTTACTGGAAGTTGGAGAAGATTGATCAATTGTCGAGGGATTAATCGTTGTCAGCGATTCTAAGGGTTTAAAATTGAGTTTCTGCACTGCCTCTGGTTGCTTTTGGGCATGTTGTCTCAAGAAAATGCCACCGAAATCCTCCATCACCAGGGCATATTTGTTGTGGTATGGCTGCAAACTGTAAAAATGAATAATTCCTGGAATCTTTAAGCTTTTAGCGATCGCATATTGGTTGCGAAACTGCAACAGTTCCCTGCTAGTTCGACACTCCCGCACTAGCAATTTCAGCACCACCGCCTGCTGATCCGCCTCCCGCACCGCCCGATAAACCACTGTCTTGGAACCGCAATGCAGTTGCTCAACCAGATGGTATCCAGGAATTGCAATTTTCAAATCCACTGCTGCGTCCATTCGATTGACTCCATCTCAGACATTGACTTCTCTGAAGTCAGTATGCCCATCTATGTGTGGGGTCTAACGATAGTTTCAGTATAATAATTATATGGTATAAAAAATTTTACATGTAAAAAATTGGGAATTGGGAATTGGAAATTGGGAATTGGGCATTGGGCATTGGGCATGGGGAATTGTTATTAGTTATTTCTCCCCTGCTCCCCTGCTCCCCTGCTCCCCTGCTTACCACGTAGTATTCACGGTGAAATGATATGAGCGATAACTTGAGATTTACTCAATTCGCTCACTAAACGATGTGCTTGATGTTTATACAGGGGATGCTGTAGCGTTGCGGGTAATTGATTCATCAGCGTTCTTGCCAATTGCATATCACAGCCAGAAACCCGCGAGATGACCGCTGCTCCTTCAAATGCTGCTTCTGATGAATTAGCTTTTTCTACACGCACAAACCATTGACCAGTTGTGAGAGTTCCCCGTTCTACTCGTTGCAGCCCTTCAATTGTTGCCAAAACTACTAAGCGATCGCCTACAGCCAGTTTGATATCATCAGAGGGCATAAACTTAGGACTTTGATGACCGACTTTGGTGTGAAGAATTGGTACCACTCCATAACCATAAGCAATCTCCGCCAGCAATTTATCGTTGAGGGTATCGTCTGTTTCAATTTGATATTCAGTTACTAATGTAGTTTGCTTATTTAAGCTAAACAAATTGAGGATATTTTCACCAAACGCCGCTGCTGCAAAGGCTTCTGCCGCCAGTGCATAAGCACCCAAAACTCTAGCATAAGGCAACAGCCGAGCCACATTTTCGCTGAAACGCGGGTCGAAGGTACGAATTACTAAGTTGGCTGTAGGATTAGCAGCATGTGCCCTCAACCCAATTTCTAGGTTTGCCACTTCATCGTCGGTGACAACAATTACACTTTTGGCAGTGGTAATATTGACTCTGCTTAGACAATTTCTGATGTTTCCCACAATTAAAGGCATCTGGGATAACACACCTGGTTCTAGTTCCGTAGCGTGAACCCCTACTAACGGTTGCTTTAATTCTTGTAGCAGTTGTGCCACTCGTTGACCTACTCTCCCCAAACCAATCAGTACTACATGGTCTGCTTTGGGAACGGGAGGACGACGCCTGGAGAACTGGAATCTGGCAGCTAAGACGCGTTCAGTCATGAGGGCATAGAGAATGCCGACAAAAACTGTCCCTGCTACAGTCAGGCTGATACTGAACAAATGTAACCACCAGGGAATTGCAAAGGATAGTTGTAATTGTCCAAAAAGGTTGTCATAGCCGCCGAGGCTGAGAACTAGAGCCACATTGAGGGCATCTTGCAAGCTGATGTTGGGATATTGCAACTTATACAGCAGTGTTCCACATAAAAACAGGCTGACCATAAAAATGCCGCCAACAAAGGCAACACGACGGGTTTGGCTACTTTCCTCCCACAGCTCAGTCAGCCTTTGTTGCAAATTTTGCCACCTCATCTGTGTAATTACCGTTGCCCAGAATTGCCTGATACTTTTAACAGGTCGTGCTGAGTGAGTGACTAAATTTTCCTTAGCCTCAATATAAGCAATGGTGTCTCCTGGCAGGATTCGTGCATCTGGTTGCCATTGATAGAATGCTTTTGGTAAGGGTTTTCCTGCTCTGGTGTGGGCGAGAATTCGCCTGTTAGCATTATTGATTTCATCAACTTGGCGGCGAGAGTTCCAACGATGGGAAACGTCGATATGCACTCTCACCACTCGCAAAAACCGATTTTCTAGAGTGAAAAATCCTCTAGTTTCACTACTCAAGGCTGCCAGTGCAAAGCTTTTGGCTGGTAATTGTGTGGCCTCAAAAGCGACAAAGTTACCCAAGTTTTCACTGAGTAACTCATTGAGATTTTCTTGGGCTGAGCGAATCACTAGACGCACGTCTGGGTTAAGCGATCGCGCCGCAAATGCCGCTGCAATGTTAACTCGTTCATCACTTGTTACAATTAAAATTGCTCGACACTGCCGAATTCCTCCCTGTTCTAATATCTTGAGTTGACGGCAGTCACCAATCACCAATTTTTCTACTAAGTCTGGTAAATCAGGAATTTCCCATTTTTGAATATTTGCAATATCAATAGCATTTACCTTCGCTCCAAACTCTTTCAGCACAGATACACAATATTGCCCTAGATGACCAAGCCCACAAACCAAGAAAGAGTTTGCATTTGTTGTTGCATTCTGTCCCATAATCAATGCTGTCAAGCTTTATTAAGTAGCTTTTGTTTCTGTATAAGTGAAAATAATTATATTCTCAATAAAAATATTTCAAATTCCTGATTTCTAAAAATTACTTCCTTAGACTAGATACAGTTGCCCTAAATTCACCTCAGCAATGCATTCTAAATTAGTAAGCCATGACGCTGGCGCTGTTTACTTAAAACGAAATTATTAATCAGCAATGATCACTGCTAACTCAGACACTGTATCCACTAAAATATATGTACATAGCTAGGAAATTTTACAATTAGTCAATATTTTTAAGGAATCATAACAATATTGACTGCTAAGAGTATAGGCACAAAACCTTATACCCATAAAACAGTCAATGTACTTAGGTAATCGGCTTATTTATTCACTCACTAAGACCCATCATGTGATAAGCAAGAAAAGCAGTATCGAACGGTTTGAGGTAACCAACCTCTGTGAAATCATTACGTAAAGTGTTAGAGTTGATCGGTGTGTCAATCGCTAGCTGATGATTTTTATTAGTGACTATTTGATCTGTAACACTTTTGGATATCAGGTGATTAAAAGCAATAATATTTGCAGCCGTTAGCCCAGTTGTAACTTTCATAGATTTATCCTTCACGGGTATATCACAAGTAAGTTTGTGCTGGCTACGTTAAAATTTATTTTGAATTACTAGTCTCAATTATGCAGCCAGCAAAAGCTATTAATAATCAGATATTTGAAAACTAATTTTCAATCGCTTAGTATTATTGAATCACAAGAGGACAGGAGCTTCTGTCTTTGACTTCAAAGATTATACTACATATATAATACAAAAATATCAAGGGGTTTCAGAAAATTTTTGGCAGATTAGCTTATTAGCACTACAACACGGCAGAGCGCAATTCAGCAAAAATTTCAAAGTTTTTGCTCAGTAATACCAATTCTCTGTGAAGCTGCATATTATTTTGACCCCTCCAACCTCCCACCCCCCTCTGTCCCCCCTTACTAAGCTAAGGTGTACACAAAAGTAAACCTAAGCGAGTTTCCAGCCAAAAATTGACACAAGGCTTAAGATCTGCGACTGCTTCACCTCCTACCCCTGCCTTTCTTGGGACATAATACTTTACTTCAATCTGATAACTTTTAGTTTGCGTTCGTTAAACACGTACAATAATGGTCGGTTATCACATACACTAGTTTGATTGTTATTAGTCAGAATATAGTAGTGCAATATATTGCACTCTTACAAAAGCTAAATACAGAGGTAAACTATGTTTCCTTTTTGGGGTAACCCCTGTTATGGAGGCGAGCCAATTTCCCACAAAGCTAGCTTAGAGCGGAAACTGAAATTCTTGATTTGGATGCGAGATGATTTAGAATCCAAACTAGCTGGCATTAATGCTTCTATTGATACGATTCGGCAGCAAATAGAACGTTCAGATTCAGCTGCTTAGAACTTAGTTCTAGCAAACATTTGTACTTAAGCCGATTGCTACACAGTAGTGACTGAGCGCTGTAAACGGGCTGCATCACTGTTGTAGGTCTTTGTGCAGCACTCTGTCACTAACTGGCGCACAAAAGAAGCAGTATTGAAAAATGAAGCCCAGTATTTTGTGCTGATGAATGGTGAAACTAACCTCAATATTTAACTCAACAGATAGTCAAGTAAGCAGAGTTAATTAATATTTGGAAGTTAGAGCTTTCTTCGTCAATTATGGCGTCAAAAATCATAGAAATGAAAGATATTATCTCGACTGTTTGGAATAGTTGGTTAAAACGGGATAGAGAATTTATTCTACTATTTGACTCAATTGCTGCCGCTAATGAAATTGCCCTTATGCTTAACGGCCAGTGGGATGGCTGCAATGGTGTGATCATGGCTAAATGTGATGAAGTAGCTGTTAACACTGCTGCCAAACTATTAGAAGCTACATGGTGTTATCAAGGCACATCTAAAGCTGTTTTAGACAGAGTAACAACTGATGAAATTTTACGCCGTTATGCAATGGGAGAAAGAAATTTTGTTAATGCTAATTTGAGGTGTGCAGTACTTTCATCAGTGAAACTGAGTGAAATTAACTTCAGTTATGCGAAGTTGAGTTGGGCAGACTTAAGTCAAGCCAATCTCAGTAAAGCTGATTTAACAGCCGCAGACCTCAGCCAAGCTAATTTAAGTGGAGCCGACTTGCATAAGGCATACCTAATGAGGGCAAACCTAAAAAGAGCAGACCTGCAACAAGCTTCACTTCAGGGGGCTAATCTCAGTAGTGCGAACTTAAGTGAAGTTAACCTCACTGGTGCAGATTTAACAGGAGCTAATCTATCATTAGCAGACTTAAGAGGGGCAAATTTTCACTTTTGCAATTTGAGTGGGGCTAACCTCACAGATGCCAAGTTAATTGAAACTGACTTGGCTTTTGCACTTCAATGATATCACCTGCAAGCGATCGCCCTACCTAATTCTAAAAGGAGAACGGGAGAGCGGATCGCACCATGTCTGATGTCAAACTCAACGCACCCATACAGGCATCTAACTAAGACTTATGAGTCACTAACGTATCCTTACTGTTATTTAGCAGAGAAGGTGGAATAATCTTATGTGGAGATGTATTGAAGGAAAAAGACGAAATCTCCCAGCGTTGTGGGTTATGATAAACTACAAATTTCCAGAAAACTGGCGCTTTTTCATGCTCTGATTCGAGATAAACAATTTGCGTCTTCTCTGTTAAGGAGACTGAGCCAATCATTATATATCTTGTGCATTTGCCAAGCATTGTTTCTTGGGTATTAGCTAAAGACTCTTTTGATTGAGCCATCACATCTTGAAGTGCTGGAAAACTATTATTCATCTATAAATTGTAAGCATCTCTAGTACGTCCAGAACAAAGTTTATCAAATCCTTCAGTGACTATAGAGAAAGGATTTGGTTTAACGCTAGTTTGAGCAATGTTATTTACAAAATCGGGTGATATGGGCGTTTGCACTGCGTAACTAATAGTTCCTAAACCGCCCAATATAACTGTCGTCGCCAGACCAATATTTATTAATTTTTTCAGCATTTTAATTACCCTGCCTTGCGTTCTAGCCTTATTAGAGTCATCTCGACAGGGAATAGCTCTACTTTTATTATCGCTCAAATATTGACAATTAACACTAAAATCACTCTAAAAAATTGAATTTAATTTATTAACAAAAAAGAGTGCATTTCTTGTGGCATTAAACTTGACTTTTTTAACTAAACGCTTGCCCTCACAATCATGATAATAATATTTGTATATTTATTAGGACTTACGTATGGGAAACGAAAAATTAAGGGTTTGGGCTGGGCATCGGGCATGGGGCAGGAAAAAATCTTCAATGCCCTATGCCCTATGCCCTATTCCCGACCTCAACAAACAATCTAGCTGCGTAAGTCCTGTTTATATACAAATTCATCTTTCTTCAAGTAACTGACGTGCAAGATTTATCGCCTCCTTTGGTGTCGAGACTTTACCCTCAGCTTGGGCTATGGCAATCTCTGTGAGTAGCTCACCCACCAGTGGCGATGCCGGAATATTCAGTGCTATAATTAATTCTTTACCACTCACTAGTTGAGTGGGATGAGCGACCAGATCATCAGGGTTTAGGTAGCGGCGGATCAACGGTGCGTAGATGCCTAGGGTTAAGGCAGCACTGCGGGAACGAAATTCTTCGCAGCTCACTGTGAATCCCTTGGGCTTGTCGCCAGACATCGCCTCTACCAGAATATCATCTACTAAGGCTAAAATTATTGTAGCCGTAAATACAATACCTGCTTCTTGGAACAAAAAATACTGTTCTCGCAAGGACATATTGGCTAATTTTAGCTGCGGAAACAGTTTCAAAGCAGTGGTGACAGCACGAATTTCTACACGGCTGTAGGTGAGTTGCTGTAGTTCTATTTCCGCCACTTCTGGGTTTGGATGAACAAGACAAGCAAGTTTGGCAATACCTAACCAAGTGGTTTTGATGGTATCACGGACAAATTGTTGCAGTTCTTCTCCCAGTTGCGGCCAAGTTTCTGCAAGCAAGCTAGCTGCTGTGTCCACTGCTGCTAGTTTATTGAAACTTTCGCATGTAGCGTTTTTGAATAAAGGTGTAATTAAATTATCTTCTCCAGCATTGGCTATCCAAGGAGTACCTTGAGGGCTTGCTAGCAGATAACCAATTTCTAGGCGTACCCGTTCTGCTGCTACTTGAGTGATGTGTGATGCCAAAGAACGAATTGTTGCCTGGGTAACTGGCTCAATGGTAAAATCAAGTTGGGCAGCTTGGCGATAAGCCCGCATTAACCGCAAAGGATCGTCTTGTAGATTGGCTGGTGATATCATTCGCAATAAGCGCTGTTGTAAGTCTGCATAGCCTTGGAGAGGATCGATGATTTCTTGAGTGTGGGGATTGTAAGCGATCGCATTGATTGTAAAATCCCTTCTATGCAAATCAGTTTCTACACTATCGCCTTCAAGTTGGGCAAAGTCAGCAGTGGCGTGGGGAAACACCACACGCGCAATGCGGCGTTGGGGGTCAAGTAAAACAAAACCCGCTTGGTAATGACGAGCGATCGCTCTGGCTACCTTCACCGCATCAGATGGTATAATGAAATCTAAATCTAAGTATTCACGAGTTTTACCGAGAATCGCATCCCGCACGGCACCACCCACCATATAAGCTGGTTGTGGTAACCATTCCAAGCTAAAAGGCCAATTTTCTGGAACTAAGGTAGAAGGAATTGAAACACTCATTGTAATAAAAATCAACTTAATAGTAATGAATAAACCTTGGGCTTAAGCTAGATTAACAATAAAGGTTCTTGGAGTTGGTTCTATTATGTGTATTTGCGTGAACTGCCACTACGTAGACCGCTGTGTAACCTATCATGCCGTAGAAACGCAGCACCAACAGCCCCACTTGACTGAAACCCCCAATTTTGATCCCAATGAACCGTCGATTAATGTCAACATCCGTACTAAAGAGGATGTCATTGAAATGGAGTGGGATGTTGTAGGTTGTCTGAGTTTTAAACAGGAAATGGGTAAGTGGTCGAAGTTACGTCCGGGTGAATTAGTACCGACTTAATTAATAAAGGATGACGGATGACGGATGACGGATGACGGCTGACGGCTGAAATTTTACAGTTTATACCTCATACTTTAAAATTCAAATGAAACTTTCATAGCTTCAGGTATATCGCGTGGAATATTCAGCTAGTACTTCAGACTTCACACTTCACACTTCATCCTTCAATCAAAAATACGCTTTGTCACTTCATACCACCACTCCAGAATTAGGTTTAGTAATTAGTAATTTGGCTGGTGAGACTCGTTGTGAAGTCTGGAATTTGGGGCGTGGTTTATCGAGTTACATACATCAATATTTAACTGAATTCATTCAACCACAAACTTGGGCAGATCTAGCTTTTATTGCAGTAGCAAAAGGGCCTGGTGGTTTTACTGGAACTCGTATTGGTGTTGTCATTGCCCGTACTTTAGGACAACAATTAGATATTCCTGTATTTGCTATTTCCACTTTGGCAGCGGTAGCTTGGTCGGAGGAAAAAACAAGTAAAACAGCAAAACCTATTGCTGTGGAAATGCCGGCACAAAGAGGTAAAATTTTTGCTGCTATTTACCAGCCTCAGCCAGATGCTTCAAAAATCACAGTCTTATTACCGGATACCGTGTTGACACCAGAAGCATGGCAGGAAACTTTAGCTAACTGGCATACTGATTATGAGTTAATTGAGGCTAAATCAGGTTTAGCAGCAACAGTGACAAGCATCTTAGAACTGGCTGCTTTGGAATGGGAACAAGGTAAGCGTCCTAACTGGTCAGAGGCTTTGCCCTACTACGGACAACATCCAGTAGTTGTTGACTGATGACTAATGACTGTCGTGCCCAATACTCTGTTAGACTGTATACTGGCTCCTGAAATCAGGTTGGGGATATCAACACCCAATGAAGATTTTTCGGGAGACTATGCACAGGAGATATTCCGTTAAACTGAACGAGTGCGATTAGGAAGCTTTAACTAGCTCAACCCTAAACATTGCGCCTGGCTGGTGGGCGCGACTCTCCTATTATTTCACATCAAGAAAAAATAAATTAACTAGGAAAGTGCCCTCATAGAAAGTGCTGAGTAAGAAAAAGGCAAAAATGCAGGAAGCACAAAAAGGCACTTCCAAAGCAACTAAATTTAGCCTATAGATTCAAATTGGGAAACCCTAATTAAATCTAAATTTCTTAATTGCGAATTACGAATTAGCTTCAGCAACATACCCCACCATTATAGGAGACATTTGGCAAATGAATCAAGTGGTCATTAATGACACTACACTGCGTGATGGCGAACAAGCCGCTGGTGTTGCCTTTAACTTGGAGGAGAAAATTGCGATCGCTAAATTTCTCAATGCCATTGGTGTTCATGAGTTAGAAGTTGGTATTCCAGCAATGGGTAAGGCAGAACAACGAGCCATAGCAGCAATTTGTAATTTGGGTTTGCGGGCTGAACTGCTGGGTTGGAACCGTGCTGTCATCTCAGATATTCAGGCTTCCATAGCTTGTGGACTCAAACGAGTGCATATATCCATTCCTGTATCTCCAATCCAAATTGCTGCTAAATTTCAGGGACAATGGCAACTAGTTCTGCAAAAACTGAAAGATTCTATCAGCTTCGCACTCGACCAAGGACTTTTTGTATCTGTGGGCGGAGAAGATTCTTCCAGATCTGAGGAAAACTTTCTTTTGGATGTAGCTGCTTGTGTTCAAGAATGGGGTGCATCGCGGTTTCGATTTTGTGACACAGTAGGTATCCTTGAACCTTTCACCACTTACTCTCTGGTCAGGAAATTGGTGATATCCTTGTCCATACCAGTGGAAATGCACACCCATAATGATTTTGGGCTAGCAACTGCCAATGCCTTGGCGGGGATCAAAGCTGGGGCTTTATCGGTAAATACAACCGTCAACGGTTTAGGAGAAAGAGCCGGAAATGCTGCTCTAGAAGAAGTTGTTATGGCTCTTAAGCGCATCTATGGTACTGATTTGGGTATTGAAACTTCTCGGTTATTGGAAATATCCCGACTCGTTGCATCGGCATCAGGTTACAATGTCACGCCTTGGAAGGCAATTGTTGGTGAAAATACTTTTGCCCATGAATCAGGCATCCATGCTCATGGTGTACTGCAAAACCCCAACACCTACGAGCCTTTTGCCCCAGAAGAGGTAGGCTGGGAGCGGCGTTTAGTTGTAGGTAAGCATTCTGGTAAGCATTTATTATCAAGCTTGCTTCAGCAGCATAATATCATTCTCAACAATGAAGAAATCCAGTTTGTTTTAGAGGCAGTCCGACAAGAATCTGTAGAGAAAAAACGTAGTCTAACTACGCAAGAATTTTTACACTTAGCACAAGCTCAACAACATTCTCATACAAGTTGAGTTGTAGTATTTGTATTATAAAGGTATACTTATGGCGTAAATAGTACGCGATCGCGTGTTTATGCTTTGCTTTGAACTGTTCACATTATAGTAATCTTAAATCATTTTTCAACAACATTACCAACTTCTTGAAAAAGTTGAAATTTTTTGGTTTAAACTTTTCACAAATTAAATATGAGTTTTATATATAGCAATTCTAAATAATTAGTTAATTGGAAAAGTCGCCTTTGTGTAGTTTTCAACTTTCAAAAATATAATAGGGCTGCCATATCACCCTAAGTATTTTCTCGTAAATTTTTTAAATCATAAATTTGATTCCAATTTAACCAATGAGTATTATCTAGTTAAATTGCGTATAAGCACTAAATACTGTAAGTAATTAAATAGTTTTTTGTTGAACTAAAAATTGCGATAAATTCACCCTAACTTTACCCAAGTAAAGTAGACAGAACACTAAAGTAGCTAATGAGATGTTAGAGCCTATTTACCAGGGATAAAAATGACAGCATATATCAAGAAAATTTTGATTGGCACTTCGGTAGCAGCAAGCATGAGTGCGATCGCTACAACTCCAGCTTTCGCTATCAGCCTTACCAGACCTACTAATATTCAATTCACTACCAACGGTGTAGCAAACACATCTGCGAACAAACCCAATATCAACAGCTGGAATTATGCTCCAGGCGCTCCTGTATACGACAATACTGGCATTGGCGGTGTCAACCGACGAGTTTTAAACGATTACAACAACTACGGCAACATCGATAAAGCTACCGCAGCTTTAACAGATAGCGATAGTACTACCAACGTTGAACTGTTTACATCAGGTGAAAAAGTCACAGACCATGTAGGCTTTACTGCTAGTCTAGGCAAGAAAACCATCAAGATTGAAAGTGTCACCAAGGCTGATTGGGCTGATGGTACATTAGCAACAGGATGGCTAACAGGTTTTCGTGATGCTTACGGCGGACTCTTGTCAACCATCCCAACCAGTGGTGGTTCCAACTTACTCAAGGATTTGAATTCTAACTTCAATACCCTAGTCAGCTATCTCAGTACTAACGGTTTCAACGCGGCTGGCGATCCTAATATTGGGGATGTGGCATACAATCAACAAACTGGTGATTTAAAACTTGATTTAGTTGGACACATCGATGTCACCAGCGGGTATGTTGATACCCGTACAACAATTGTAGATACTCGCCCAACCATCGTTAAAAATGGCAAAACTGTTGCCAACCCAACTTACAACAAAAGTATTCCTAACCCAAATTATTTGGGATTATCGCCTGACTTTGCCCGTAACTCCACAGGAAATACGATATTGGATCTGGTAGTGTATAGTCTAGCAAAAACAGCATTCTTGCAACATAAACCTTTGCAGCTCAGTGAAATAGCCAAAGTCACTTTCAATAACGAAGTTAGCTATGCCTATAGCTTTGCAGCTATCGATTCAGGTGCGATCGCAGGCGATCGCAACAAGGTGACTGACACAACATCTCACACTGGTATTTACTCCTGGACTAAAAATTACCAAACTGCATCCGTACCAGAACCATCTGCATTACTTGGTTTGATGGCTGTTGGTGGTCTAGTTGTGGTCAGACGCAAGGTTCGGAAAAACGTCAGTTTTTAATAACTGCTGAAACGTCCCAAACCATATTCAGCTTGAGTTGGAGAAAATAGCAAAATTCTCAAATTATCCTACGGAATGTTGAGTTAGTGTCTTGAATGATTCGCCTTATTATTAATAACGAATAATTAAAGACACTAACTATTTTTTACATGAAACTTCTTGCAAAATTCCTTCTTATAACTTAGGCTAAATTACAGGCAGTAGGCATAATTCATCAATTAGCCTTACGTAAAACTAAGGAGTTCGGTTATTTTTGCCGTCAGCCATGATACTAATGATTTGACAGTAGCAATGAGTTTTAAATCTCTTAAATATAATAAAATTTTATTTTACCCATCTATCTCAAGAAGTGTATTTATTTAAATTCTTAATGAATATGGACTGTTGTATATAAAATCATGATGTTAGTTCTAATTTGTTAGATAAATTGTTAGCTTAATTAGTGTAATATGTTATCAATAAGCAATTAACAAATTGTTCAAAAATATCTAAATATCTAACAGTAAACATTGTTTATAAACTTAGTAAGATAATTTTATTATATTGACTAACCCATCTCAATTACTGAAATCATTCTGAAAGCGAAGTTAATCAGCACTGTAGACATCTTTAATCGGCTCACAGTTCAGTTAAATATAAGCATGAAATGAATGTGGTTAAGTACTAGAGCAATTCGTTCTACTGACGATGATGAATGGGCAGGCCATCTTGACTATCTAGGTCTACTTCAAACATGTGAAGTGAGGAGTATTGACTCTTGGTGTAATCCACACGTTGATTACTCTCAAAACTTTCGATTAACTTTGTTAGATGAAGTGTGGGAAATGCTCGATTGGTTACCAATTCCTGTTGGTAGACAATACTATCTACTATTTTTAGATGCTCGCAAAAAACAAACTCTACCAAAGCATTTGAGATTGAAGCTACTTGGTTATGATTTATCAAATCAGGGGTGGAGATCATCTTTATTTCATTATCAACGCTGGACAGGAGTCTTAGCTCCTTTTCTTCAAAGAGTAAACCAATTTGGACTCTTGAACTGGGAGGATGCCAAAGCTGCCCAAGCTATTCTTCCAGAGGCTTGGTGTTATAAACCTCAATCTTCGGTGACAATTTGGGTCTTATTTGAAGTTTTACCTTTTTATAATCAAGATGAGTATTTTCAGGAGCGGCCAAAAGCTAAAGTAGGGACTCGATAACAGCTATAGCTCCTCTTTCTAAACCCAAACAGCCAGAAGAATACTCATATGCATTGACTGTTATGTGGTTCAGCTCACATATACTGATAAAATACTCAAGAGTTCAAAATTCTCTACTCAAACCATTGTTGCCAAGTTTGTATCATGATTGTGGCGAATGGAGGAATTGAAGTTAACTTTCATACTTGGGAATAATCCAGACTTAATTAGCATATTTTTACAATAGTCGAAAAGTGTTTACTGATTACCTTATTTTCAGTGAGGTCAAATTGCATAACAAAACTCGTAAACATCGTAGACGTTCAAAACGACGAGCTATCTACTGCCCAGTTCACGGATGCTATTTGGATAGTGTCAGTCCCAAACATAAATTGTATGCTGATACGCCAGAGCAACTTCAACAAAGAGGCATGAAGCGGCAGAGTGCCCTAATTCTGATAGCAACTAAGACAGCAGTTGCTTTAGACAATGAATGGTTAGAAGCATTTTGGTGTGACCAGTGCCAGCAAACAAAGTGGTATCGAGTCAAAAAATACCCTAGTCCGATACCTGGACAAGAGGCTGACAAATATGAAATATCCCTAGCACCTCAACAACTTTGGCAACAAGCAACCGGAGTCATTTGTCCCCAAGGCAATGCTTCTGTAGGAGAGTTTACTCTCAGACAAGCTCGTATGGCTGATCATCACAACATCAGGGATTTCCATTTTAGGATTTAACAAAATGCACCATAGTTTCAAATGAACTTGAGCAAATGAATATTGTACGTTTTTCTCCATCAATAAAATTAAGAGCAGCAATCTTAAGCAATTAATATTACCCTAAGATTGATGTAAGACCGAATACCAGCAATATGCAACAGCTATTTCCTGGAGAAGTATTCCCCAACACTGCTGATTTTGACACAGGCATTCGCCAGCTATTACCTCGATATGACGAGATGCTGGAGGTAATTACTCGTTTTCTGCCATCCACAAGTCGTCGCATCTTAGAATTAGGTTGCGGTACAGGCGAACTTAGTCTCAAGATACTTAACCGCTATCCAGATGCCCAAGTGATTGCCCTAGATTACTCACCTCGAATGCTGCAATTCGCTGAAGATAAAATTACAGCAGCCGGGTATCAACAACGGTGGACTGGTATACAAGCAGATTTTGGAGACTGGGCAAATAATCCGCAGGAAGTAGATATTGGCAGCGAATTTGATGCCTGTGTATCATCTTTAGCAATTCATCATCTCCAAGATGAGATGAAGTTGAAGTTATTTCAACGCATTGCTGCCAGCCTTAGCCAAGATGGTTGTTTTTGGAATGCAGACCCCACTTTACCGGAATCACCTGTCTTAGCAGAACTTGACAACGCAGCCAGACAGGAATGGGCAGATCAACAGGGAATTAACCTTACAGAAATTCGTGCTAAGCGCGGCATTAGCAGTCCGCAAGGACACTCCAGTCAAGACCAACTTGCTACTTTGAATACTCATTTACAAATGCTCTCCACAGCTGGATTTAAGATAGTCGCAGTACCTTGGAAGTATTACAATTTAGCAGTGTTTGGTGGCTGGCTTCAGTAGTGCTGAGAAAAGAAGCAGTAGCCAGCATTACTGTTGATTTGATTGCATCAATTTATATAACAAATAGTATAACCACCCTTGGCAGGACTTATCATATAAAGCAAACGGGCTTGCGAGGGAGGTTTTGCTGTCTCATGCGAAATTTCAGGCTCAAACTTGCGGTATCCAAGCTTGTCTGATGATTTTTGCCATGTTACAAGATTTAATTACCCCATGAGGGTACTGTCACTCTCAACAGAATGATCCGACAATCAAGAGTAGACAATATCTTCAGAAAAGAAATCAGGGACTACCATTTGTATTAATTTTTTGCTTTCTTCAATACAAGAGTTCACGCTGCTATTTGCCATCACTTAGTTTGCAAAGGAGAATATGTTGGATGACTCGAAATAGAAAAAAATCGTCCGGGTTTAAGTGTGAGCATCCACAGATCAACAGATGCCCGATTTGTTGTATCGTACCACCTCACATACTTAAAAATGTTGTCGTGAATGGCAACCCCCAGCAGCGTAGTTGGGCTTTTCATACATTAGATGTTTCTGCACAACTTCGTGGGCGTAGAGACGTAGTAGGTAGTATATCGTTTGCACCTTCTCCTGGTGAGAAACGCCGCACAATTTACGATGCCAAAAATGGCCAGCAACTGCCTGGCACACTGGTGCGTGGTGAAGGAAGCCCTCCCTGCGGTGACGAAGCAGCGGATGAAGCCTACGATGCTGCTGGTGCTACTTATGACTTGTTTTATGAGTTATTCGATCGCAACTCTATTGATGATAAGGGACTGCGTTTAGACTCCACTGTGCATTATGGTGTCAAATATGACAACGCCTTTTGGAACGGCGACCAAATGGTTTATGGAGATGGCGACGGAGAACTATTCCAGCGCTTCACTAAATCAATTGATGTGATTGCACATGAATTAACTCATGGTGTAACTCAGCATGAAGCTGGACTCCAGTATTATGGAGAACCTGGGGCATTAAATGAGTCGTTTTCTGATGTGTTCGGTTCCTTGGTAAAACAAAAGGCCAAAAATCAAACAGCCCAAGAAGCAGACTGGATCATTGGCGAGGGACTTTTAGCATCGAGTGTTAAGGGTGTTGGCATCCGCTCTATGAGAGAACCGGGGACAGCCTACGATGACGATGTAATGGGTAAAGACCCCCAACCGTGGCATGTGAAAGATAAATATACTGGTGAGGATGATAACGGTGGGGTACACATCAACTCAGGTATTCCTAACCATGCTTTTTATCTAGCAGCGGTTGAGATTGGTGGCTATGCTTGGGAAAAAGCTGGTAAAATCTGGTACATAGGTTTGCGCGATCGCCTGCGTGCCGATTCAGATTTTAAAAAAGCTGCCAACGTCACTATTAAAATTGCTGGCGAACTCTACGGTGACGGGAGTAATGAGCAAAAAGCTGTTCAGAACGCTTGGCAAAAGGTAGGGGTTAAGAGTTAGGAGGCGCGGAGTTAACAGTTAGGAGTGAGGTGTGAGGAGTTAACAATGAGAATTCATAGTTTCCAACTGCTAATTTCTAATTAGTAAGTTTTAATTCCCAAATCCTAGCTTTTAACTCCTAACTCCTAAATTTTTACAACAGTTCCCAGGCTGTTCCTTTGTAGCCATATTCAAAAATCTCAGGATGCAAAATTTCTGCCAAAATTTCCAAAGAATCCACTAGTCGCGGCCCTGGGCGATTAAAGTAAGAATTCCCATCAGTAATGTAGACTCTGCCAGACTTAGTAGCGTGGAGTTTTTGCCACTCTGGACGTTGAGTTAACACCTGGGCTTCAGTGCGAGTGCGATTTAAATCAAAGCCACAGGGCATAAAAATAATTACATCTGGATTGGTGGCTATTAAAGTCTCCCACTCCAACTGAGGAGAAGGCTTACCTGTAACGCTAAACAGTGACTGTCCGCCAGCCAAGTTAACTAATTCGGGAATCCAATTTGCAGCAGTCATCAAAGGATCAGTCCACTCAATGCAAGCGACTGCGGGAAGTTCTGTTAAACTCAGTCCTTGGATTCTTTGCTGACAAATTTTGACACGAGCTTCTAAGTTTTCTAGTATCTTTACTGAGTCTACATTGAAGACGTTGCCTACTCGTTCAATATCAGTCCAAATATCCTGGAGAACATTCGGTTGTAAAGAAATAATCTCTGGTGAACTATGGATGAGGCTAGCAACTGCTTTTTCAACTTCATGGAAACTGACAGCACAGACATCACACTGGTCTTGAGTGATAATGTGGGTAGGCTGTAATTCCTCTAAAACATCTGTTTTGATTTGATAGATACTAAGAGCAGATTGTAACAAATTGTTTACTTCATCGTGAATATCGCCACTCTTAGCATTAGAGTTCAAACGTGGTTGGGTACAAATGGGGCGATTTTGGATTTCTGGAGGGTAATCACATTCATGCGATCGCCCCACAATGGCACTAGCCAGCCCAAGTTTAGCTAGAATCTCCGTTCCACCAGGAATCAAAGAAACAATTCTCACACTACTATTTGTCATGACTCCACCTCCACAACAGCTACTATTACTTCAATTCTTACAAATTTTTACTTTTCGAGTATCTTTCCCTAGAAGAATGCGTTGCTGTTTTGGTAGTCAACACTAACTTGTCAAGTAATTCTTAAGAAATTAGGCATAAATCACCAGACGTAATACTTGAACAAGTAATATTTATTACTAAATATAATAAAATAAATTGCTAGCTTAACTTAATGTTCTTAATTCTGTGAAAAAATCAGTATCCTAATTACTTACTTTGAACAACTCGCCCAAAGCCTTATCAAATCCAGCTTTTGATTCATGAAGTGTTTTTTCATTCGTAGCGAGGGGGTTTAATATTTTTAACTTTTGAACGGCAGTTGCTACAACGGGGAGGCAGTGCGGCCAAGAGGGGGTCTCCACCCACGCCACTTCCTTCAACGGGGGAGACCGCCGCAACGGAGTGGCTCCCCATAAGCAACTGCCGTGGGAACCCCAACGGACAGTTCGCTCAAGTCGGGAACCCGCCCACGCAACTGTCCTTTGCAACGCACTGCCTCCTTTTAACTTTTGACTTCCCACTCGTAGGGCGCTCATTTATCATCATGGGCGAATTTGCTCTTTTGCTGATGTCTTTATAAAGTAGCTAGATAAGCGTCGCTCTCGCAATCAAGCTAGTTTATAGCTAATAAACATGAAATATAAAATAATTAACCCTCTGCCGTTTCCTGACAATTACATAGCAGCTCGAGCTTCAGCTTTAGATTTATTCTTTAAGACTGATGCAAAGTTAATGTATTTCATGTTATTTCAAAGCAGGCATAAAGCACAATATCAGACTATCTCTTACCCAAAGTTTCAGATGATTCAGGAATTGTTAGAAGTTATACGTACTTTTATTCTGCAACTTAGTTTACTTCCACTCAATCTATCTTGGAAATATAGTAAATATTTAAACATTATTTCTTGTTGGCGTAGGCTCATAACACTGTGGCAACACTCGCTCTTTCATACCATAAAATTTATAACCCAAGAGCAACTGGTTTTTCCAGGCAGCTGCATTTACTGCGAAGCATAACCCGAATAATAGGCTATAGTAGAGTACCTGAAGGATGAGTCAAGAGGTATCGCTAGCTTCCAATGTGGCATTGTCTGATGAGCGATCTAGACAATGAAGTTGCAGAACTAATTAGCCAAAATTACTTTGAACTTACCAACACAAGAAAATCACAAAATTGGATGAGAACAAATATACCTGACCGTTGTGAAAAACCCTGTAAAGAAATTGTAGTTGCAAAAGACGGTTCTACTTTTCCCGTTGAACTGCAAAGTCAAGTGTTTTTTTACCAGAGGCGACAAACGCAAGTGATGGTAGTTAAAAATATTACAGAAGACAAACAAGCTCAAGAGGCTTTGCAGATCAAGGAAAACGAACGCCGAAAACAAAGCCAAGCATTAGAGCAATTAGCAAAGAATAAAAACTTCCAAACAGGCAACCTAAATACGGCATTAAAGGAAATCACAGAAGTTGCAGCAAAGACACTTTTAGTGCAGCGAGTTGGCGTGTGGTTATACAACGAAGAACGCTCTGTAATTCAATGCATCAATTTATATGATGTGAGTCAACAAGAGCATACCTTTGGTAGGTCTTTTTTAAAAGCGAATTATCCTATTTATTTTCAGGCTTTAGAAACAGAACGCACTATTGCAGTAAATGATGCTATTAAAGACAAAAGAACCCAAGAATTATCCACATCTTATCTTTCTGTATTTGGCATCGCTTCGCTACTGCATACACAAGTTTGGTTGGGGGGTAATTTAGTGGGAATAGTCAGTTATGAGCATTTTGGCAACATTCGCCAGTGGACATTAGAGGAAGAGAATTTTGCAGGCTCTATCGCAGATTGTGTGACAATAGCCATAGAAGCGAGTGAGCGCAACGCCGCACAAGAAGCACTGCGAAAAAGTGAGGCGCTATTTAGAGCGATTTTTGAGCGTTCCTCCATTGGCATCGGATTAATAGATATGAAAGCACGGATAGTAGATATTAATCCGGCGCTGTGTCAAATTTTGGGGTACAGCCGCCAAGAACTATGCGGCAAGCGTTTTACAGATTACATTTCACACCAAAGAGGAGATTTAGCACTTTACAGACAACTCATTTCAGGAACGCGAAAAGACGCAAAGCGAGGAGTCAACAAAGATGGCATTGAAATTGAAAGACGCTTTTTGCATAAAGATGGTGAGTTAGTGTGGACTCACCTTTGTGTTTCGATAATTCCAGGCAGTGATGGTGAGCCTGAGTTTTTCCTGGCTATGGTTGAGGATATTACTGAACGCAAACAAACAGAATCAAAACTACGTGCTTCTCAATCAGCAGCAGAAGCTGGGAGTAGAGCAAAAAGTGAATTTTTGGCAACTATGAGCCATGAATTACGAACACCTCTTAATGCAATTATGGGCTTATCTCAGTTGTTGCAACAAGAAATTGTTGGCTCTCTCAATGAGAAACAAAAAGAATATATAAGTTGTATATATGGTAGTGGTGAACATCTGCTGGCAGTGATTAACGATATCCTTGACTTATCTAAGGTAGAAGCAGGCAAAGAAGAACTTTCTTTAATACCTTTATCAGTGCCAGAATTATGTAATTATGTTCTATCATCAGTGCGCGATCGCGCTTTAGCAAAGGGATTAGTCATTACAAGTGAAATTGATCCAAAAGCTGATATCTGCATTGCTGATGCACGACGCCTCAAGCAAATGTTACTTAATCTGTTGACCAATGCCGTTAAATTTACCCCAGCAGGTCGGATATCTTTAACAATTAAAAAAGTGCCTCAAGGCATTACATTCACAGTTTCAGATACTGGTATTGGGATTGATCCAAATCAGTTTCAATTTCTCTTTGAACCGTTTAAACAACTGGATAGTAGGTTAAACCGCCAGTACGAGGGCACTGGCTTAGGTTTGGCTTTGACACGCAAACTAGCACGTTTGCATGGTGGAGATGTGACAGTTGTATCAACTTTAGGAGAAGGCAGCCAATTCACATTGTTTTTGCCAGACCAAGCGCAAAAAGATGAGGGAGATGAGGGAGATGAGGAAGTAATATTAACTCCTTCTGTTTCTATCTCTAAAAGACGCATCTTGATTGTAGAACAAGAAGAAAACACTGGTATTTTTTTGCAAGATTATCTACAAATAATTGGTTATCAAGTCGAGTGGATCAACAACGGTGACAGCTTTTTAGAACAGGTACGAAGCTTCAAACCAGATTTAATTTTGTTGGATGGTCAGTTAAGAGGAAATGTCTCTAGCTGGCATTTACTGAAAATAATCAGAGAAGAACCTGATCTGAAAAATTTGCCTGTAGTGATGACAAGTACTAAAGAACTGACTTTAGAAAAAGTTATTAATCTAGAATCTGGTGCTAATGAGTATCTCCTCAAGCCAATTCGTATAGTCCAATTAGAAACTATGCTGAAACAATATTTGAGTTGATAAAAAATTACAAAACTATAAATTTATAATTTCTTCCTCATTTCCACATGAGGAATACCAGCTTCTGCAAATATTTCTCCTACCGCGATAAAATCTAATTTTTCATACAAGCCTTTGATATATTCTTGAGCATGAACGACTACTTCTGAAATATTTTGACTAGCTATAACTAAGAGTGCCTTCTCCATAATTCTCTTACCAATACCGTAGCCTCTAGCGTTAGATAAAACCGCAAGCCTTTCTACTTTGGCAGTTTGATCATCCAAATATCTAATTCTGGCAGTACCCACAGCTTGCTCATCTAAATAAGCAATTAAATGCTGACATATATCATCTTTACCATCAAACTCTAAAGCCGAATCTACCCCTTGTTCATCCTGAAATACTGATATTCTAATTTGTTGAATTGCAGCAAATTCTTCAGGCGACTCCACAACCTTAATAACCACATCCCTCATAAAAAAACTCTCTGCGTTCTCTGCGCCTCTGCGGTTCGATAAAATAAGTAGGATATAGTACTAAGTATTGGGAACTGGGTATTAAAAAAACTCTTCCCCAGTCCCCAGTTTAATTAATCCGCACCATCAATTGGTGCAAAACCTTGACGCTGAATATTTTCCGTCACCGTGCGCGGTTCCAAAAACTGTAGCAGATAATCAGGGCCTCCAGCCTTAGAACCAACACCAGAAAGTTTGAATCCACCAAAAGGTTGCCGTGCAACAATAGCACCTGTAATGGTACGGTTAATGTATAAATTCCCCACTTCAAACTCTTCTTGTGCTTGCTGAATGTGAGAAGGCGTTCTGGAATAAAGTCCGCCTGTTAAAGCGTAGTTAGTTCCATTGGCGACTGCTAAAGCTTCCGCAAAATCCTTCACCTTAGTTACCGCCAACACAGGGCCAAAAATTTCTTGCTGAGCAATTATGCCATTTGGTGGCACCTCACTAAAGATCACAGGCCCGATAAAATAACCTTGTTCTGGTGCTGGTAACTCCAAAGCCAATTGTGCTTCCGCCTTACCCTTCTCAATATACTCAAGGATGCGATCGCGCGCATTAGCATCAATTACCGGGCCGACTTGAGTACTAGGTAACTCCGCCTCGCCAATATTGAGTGATTTTGTCGCTTCCACCAACCGACGCACAAAAGCATCATAAATTGGTTCCACCACGATCGCCCGCGAACAAGCAGAACATTTTTGTCCGCTGTAACCAAATGCTGACTGTACCACACCTATAACAGCTTGGTCTAAATCAGCACTTTCATCAATAATGATGGCATTTTTACCCCCCATTTCTGCAATCACCCGCTTCATGTGCCTTTGTCCTGGTTTGAGCGTTGCAGCTTCCGCAAAAATCCTGCAACCCACCTCCTGAGAACCAGTAAAAGCAATCACATGAGTATCAGGGTGATTTACCAAATAAGCACCAACTTGCGAACCCTTACCAGGCACGTATTGAAAAACACCTTTAGGAATGCCAGCCTCTACCAAAACTTCCGTGAATTTCGCCGCAATGACAGAAGAAGTTTCAGCAGGTTTGAGCAGAGTACAATTGCCAGTCACCAGCGCAGCCACAGTCATCCCGCAAGCGATCGCTAAAGGAAAATTCCAAGGAGAAATCACTACAGCAATTCCCCGCGGCTGGTAAATATAACGATTCGTCTCTCCCGCCACGTCATAAATTACACCTAAATCCAACCGTTCCATCTCATCAGCATAATAGCGGCAGAAATCTATCGCCTCAGAAACCTCAGCATCCGCTTCCTTCACCGGCTTCCCGACTTCCAAAACAATCCAAGCAGAAAATTCAGCACGGCGTTGTTCCATCAACTCAGCAGCCTTTCGCAACACCCCAGCACGTTGCTTCGCCGGCGTCTTCCGCCAACCAGGAAAAGCCGCCTGAGCAGCCTGCATCGCCTCTTGCGCCTGTTCAACACTAATCAGCCCAACCTTCCCAATCACCTCACTAAAATTAGAAGGATTAACAGAATCAACACTCTCCTGCGTACTAACATACTCCCCATTAATCAAGGGTAGATACGTTTTACCAAACTCCCGGCGAACAGATCGAAAAGCCTCATCAGCCACCTTCCTCTCCTCCACCACCGCATAATCCGTATCCGCCGCCCCAACAAACTTTAGATCTTCTTCTTTGCGCCTTTGCGCCTTTGCGTGAGACAATTCCACATCCGGCGCTGCAATCAACTCCTCAACAGGCCGATTTTCCAGATTTTGCCGTAAAAAAGAACTATTAGCAGTATTTTCCAACAACCGCCGAATCAGATAAGCCATCCCTGGAAGCAACTCCCCATAGGGACAATAAACCCTTACCCGATAACCCCGATCAACCAAAGCCTTCGCCAACTTATCCCCCATCCCGTAAAGCACCTGCATTTCAAAAGCACGGCGAGGGACATTTAAACTTTCAGCTATGGCTATAGCACGCGCTTGCGATCGCACATTATGGCTACCAATGGCAGCATACACATATTGATGATTTTCCAACAACAACTGAGTAATCGCTTCAAAATTTGCATCACTCGCCGCTTTATCGTTATAAACCGGTTGTGGCCAATGTTTTTGTGCAGCCTTGATAGTTTCCTGATCCCAATATGCGCCTTTTACCAAACGGATAGTCAGAGGATAACCGCGTTGCTTCAACCAAGCAATCACATCCTTAGCATCTTCCTCACTATCCCGTAAATATGCTTGAATGGTAATGCCAATATCTGTACGTTGCCTAAACTCATCTTCCAGCAACAACTTTTTAAGAATATTTAGAATTAAATCCTTATACGCATACTGTTCCATATCAAAATGCACAGATGCGCCTAATTCCTTAGCACGACGTAACAGAATGCGAATGCGATCGCTAACTCGTTCCTCGCTACCTTTAGCATCTAGAGCGTCAAATTGCGAGTAAAACGCCGTTAACTTCACAGAAACCTGGACTTTTGGTAATATTTCACCATCAGCCTCATCAATAGCCGGAATTTTTCCCCAGTGCTTCGATGCTTCTACCAATTGTTCCATCAACTCGACATAGCGTTCTAGATAAGACTGCGCCTCAGCTTCAGTAATCACCGCCTCACCCAATAAATCGATGGTGAAAGCCATTTTTTCTTTTCGCAGCCGTTCAACTGTTTTGATGACTTGTTTAATATTTTCACCAGAAATATATTTATGAGCTAATGTTTCCACAGCTGTATCAACAGTTGTAGCAGCAACTTGTGCCGGCATTGAGTCAGGGTTAGCATAGTTAAGTATGCCCTTCAAAGCTGCTGGTAATTCTACTGACTCATCCCCCAGATATTCTTGTAAATGGGCAGCAATTTCCGGTTTACTGCGTAACGCTGGTAGAGTGTCAATAAAGCGAAATAATTGCACCCGCAAACCCGGATTACTCATCGCCCAAGCGAGTAATTTATCATCCCAACGCATCTGATCGCGCAAGTTAGCAAAAAAAGAGCGATTTTCTTGAGTTGCTGCGAGAAGTTGTTTAGCAATTTCTTGAGTTTTAGCTTCGTAGGTGCTTGTTTTTACTTGTAATACCACTGTTAGTAATCTCCTTAATGTTGGGAATGGGGAATTGGGAATTGGGAATTGGGAATTGGGTATTAGTTATTTCTCCCCCTGCTCCCCTGCTCCCTCATCTCCCCTACTCCGTCTTCTATTTTGACTCTTTAATTTTGCTGCTACCACATATAAAACGTAACTCTACTGACGTTTTGTCCTAGAAAATTTTTACGTAAACTGTAATACAGTTTTACTGTGGTGCTGGTAAAGTAGCTAACCCTAGTCCGGAAACCACCGCAATAAGTATTTTTAATGTGTTTAAATTCCGATTTTTGCAAAAACTTAACTTTGATGTCTTTCATCATTTATTTTCAATTTATTAAAGCCATGAAACAAAGTATTTGCATTAATATTAATTAATAATTTGGAACAAAAATATGACTCAGTTAAACAAGGCAGTTGTACTCATTACTGGTGCAGCTGGTGGGTTTGGACAAGAACTAACTCGACAGTTGTTAGAAGCTGGTAGCCGACTAATTTTAACAGATCTTGATGCAACTGTTTTGCGTGAACAAATTGCAGTAATTCAGTGCCAAATTACTACAGGTGAAATACTCGCTTGCTTAGGAATTGATCTCTCTACCCATGAAGGATGTGAAATGCTTTATCGTCAGGTGAAAGCACTCAATATTCCCGTCGATATTTTGATTAACAATGCCGGGATTGCACTTTTTGGACGCATGGACGAAATTCCTAATGAAAAATGGGAACGTCTCATACAGATCAACCTACTAACACCGATGCGCTTAAGTGCTTTGTTTGCTACTGATATGATTGACCGTCAACAAGGTCACATTGTTAACATTTCATCGGTAGCAGGCTGGTGGGCATCACCTGGATTAACTGCTTACTCAGCAAGCAAATTTGGGTTGCGTGGATTTAGTGAAGGATTTTTCCATGAAGTAAAAGATTACAATGTAAAGGTGACGGCTGTTTATCCCTTTTTTAGCCGTACTCCAATTCTGCAATGCGAACGATTTGGCAGTTTAGGCAAGAATAGCCACGATTTAGCAGAATATGTGGCAACCGACCCGGCTAAGGTAATGCGTGCCACCATTCGAGGAATTATTCACAATAAATTACATGTCTTTCCCGATGCCACAGCTAAAAATGCTCATCTTATCAAACGATATTTTCCTCAAATATTGAACTCAATTAATAATGAACTCGTCAGGAGGTTGAAAGGTGGTCAAGGAAAGTAAATCTAGTAAAATTCAGAAGATGGTCGATACCGCTGATAGACATTTAGTTATCGGGGCTGGTTTTGTGGGATTGGGTATGGCTGGGGCACTCAAAGCTGCTGATATCCCATATGATCAAGTTGATGCCAGTGATGATATCGGTGGTAATTGGTATCACGGCGTTTACGAAACGGCACACATAATTTCGTCACGCAAGATTACCCAGTTTACTCATTTCCCCATGCCAGATGATTATCCCGACTTTCCCAGTGCCCAGAACATGCGGGATTATTTAAACGCATTTGCCGATCGCTTTGATTTGCGAGAAAATATTCAACTGAATCGTACAGTTAGTTATGTACGCCCAGTTGAAAACAATCTTTGGGAAGTCTCCTTTGCTGATGGAGAACAGCGAATCTATAAAGGGGTGGTGATGTGCAATGGCCATCACTGGTGTAAACGTTTTCCCAAGTTTGAGGGAAAATTCCACGGTGAAATCATCCATTCTAAAGATTATAAGCATCCAGATCAGCTGCGTGGAAAGCGAGTTTTGGTAATTGGGGCTGGTAACTCAGCTTGTGATATCGCCGCAGAAGCAGCCCGTATCGGTGCTAAGTCTGTTCTGAGTATGCGCGAATCAGTGTGGTTTATCCCCAAGACATTTGCCGGCATTCCAGTTGCAGATTTCCCTGGAGATAAATTGCCAAAATGGTTACAACGGTTGAAAAGTCTGGAAAGTATAGGTGAGACTTTCAGTCGCCATGTTGCTGGAGTTTCCATTACTGATGTACCGAAATTGCGATCGCCACAATGGTTAGCACGGCTAACAGTGTATGCAATCATACGTCTGAGTTTCGGTAGCCACGAAGATTATGGTTTAACCAAACCCAAGCATCGGCTTTTCGAGAAACACCCTACTGTTAACAGTGAAGTGCCCTATTATCTCAAACATGGTAGAATCACTGCCAAGCCTGCTGTAAAACGTCTTGATGGCTGGGAAGTTGAATTTGTTGATGGTAGTCGAGAAGCTTTTGACTTGATTGTCTGTGCAACAGGTTACTATATGGCTTATCCATTCCTACCTCCAGAACTTCAGCGCGTTGAAGGGTCAGTAGTCAAATGTTATGCAGATTCGTTTCTTGATGATTACAAAGGACTGTACTATATTGGATGGTCACAGATTAGAGGTGGGGTTGGTTCAGTGATTGCAGCTTACGCCCCAATGTTCTCTCGATATCTCAAACTCCAAGATGAAATTAATGTGCCTCTTGGTTTAGTTTTCAAAGAAATCGGATACCAGTTACCAACAACTCATCTTGTTGATACACAGGTATTGTTTAATCAATTAAAACTTACTAATCTGGCATTTGATCAGCTTGTGAAAAAAGCACATCAAATTGATGCCCAACATCCTAACTTTAGCAATCAACCACTGCCTCCTTTGCAAAGTATTCAGCAAACTCAGCTTTTAGTGAGATAAAAGTAGCGGTGCAATTATTTAATCGCTGGCAAAATACCATCCAAAGCTTTGGAGTTGACCAAGTAGCAGCAAAACAAGCCTTTACTGTTATACTTAAGGCTTATTCGAGTTGCGATCGCCACTACCACAGCCTCAAACACATTCATCATGTTCTCAATACGATAGATACTTTACAAGCCTATGCCAAAAACCTCGCGGCTGTCCAACTTGCCGCCTGGTTTCATGATGTTGTCTATGACACTCAAGCTAAAGATAATGAAGAAAGAAGCGCAGACTATGCTTGCCATATGCTAAGTAGTTTGGGCGTTCACCTCAGTGATATCACTATTGTTAACCGTCTCATTCTTAATACCAAACATCATCAAGCTGCTGCGGATGACTATGATAGCCAAATCTTACTTGATGCAGACTTGGCAATTTTGGCTACTAGCCCAATCAAATATCAGGAATACGCCCAAGCAATTCGTACTGAGTATGCTTGGGTGTCAGAAACAGAGTATATTGCAGGTAGAAGGCAGGTTTTAGAAAGATTTTTGCAACGCCAGCGTATTTATTTTACGCCCTTGATGTTCGACGTTGCCGAACAATCTGCCCGTTCTAACCTTCAGGCAGAAATTCAAATACTTTTAAAAGGGACTAGGGATTAGGGATTGGGGACTGGGCAGAGTATTGAAATTATCACAAAATGGCATAATTATTACTAAGTATACTAGCGCAGGGGGCGATCGCTGATTTAGCCCCCCGTTTATTCAGCAGTTAACGAATTACATCCAGGTCAACCCATTCGTCATAAGATGAATCGTAACCGATGTAATGGACAAAGTATTGCTGACCTCGAATTTCCTCTATATTTGCAGAGTACCATTCTTCATTGTCTTCATCCCAAACTTTTACTCTTTGACTAACTGCATATCCATTATCATCAGTTGATTCATGATTGCGAGTACGAATGTCTTCTTCACCAATCCATTCGTCATAGGATGAACCGTACCCTGTGTAATGGATGTAGAATTGATCATCTTTGATTTTTTCGATTGTTGCTTGATACCATTCCTCATCCTCACCATCCCAAACTTCTACTGTTTTGTTAACTGCATACTGATTGGTATCTGACTTGACAGCAGATGAAACATCTTGACGGGGCTTTTGCTGTTCAAGTTGAATTTCCTCTTTTACTAAAGTATATGCTCGTAAAATTAAGCTACGAGCCACAGTCTGAATTCCTGTATGTTCGTAGTAATTGGTGGTTTGATCCAAGAATGCTGCTACAAAATCTAAGTTATCATCGGCAATCTGGATGAAACTGCCTACACTATTCAAAATTGATTGGGGAGTTATACCTGTTCTAGATACTAAATTATTCATCCAGCCTTGCACAGAGTTAAAACCTTGGCTGAGAAAACCAAGCTTCTCAGAGGAATTATTACCCGGTAGAAAGTTATTAACGGCTGAGAAAACAGAATTTTGAGTTACTACGCTAGTATCAGCGCCACTAATAATTCCTTGAATCTTGCTAAGGAAGTCGGGGCCTAAAGGCAAAATTCCATCTAGACAAACTAAAGCTACCATCCGCATTAAAGATGCATCTTGATAGTTGGTAGCAATAGCATTGGCAAATTCTTGGGGGTTAGGTTGAGGAATGCCATTCAGTTTGCAAAAGGCAATGATTTCAATGGCAATTTTCAATACTAAATCAATACTTTGAGTGATGTCTGCTTTGGGAGTGATATTGCTTAAAAAAGACAAAAAGCCAATTTTTTCGCCTACTTTGTTCGCTAAAGCTGCTGTTCCCATTGCTGTGTCTGCTTTATCAATGGTTTGGTAAAGTTTGATTACAGTCTGGTAGCTTTCTTGAGGGTCGTTATATATCGCTACGACGCGATCGCGAATTTTTTGAATGACTTTAGCATCTGTCTCACCAGTAATTGTACGTACAAAGTTATCAAACCCTACTAAGTTGTTCCATTGACCAGGCGCTACATAATCAAGAGCCTGTAAAACCTTGACAGTAATATTATCAGTCGGTAAATTGTCAACCAACTGAATAATTGAGCTATCCATAAAACGCTCCTCAAGTCTCAAAAAGTATAGTCATGAATTATACTCATAATTTTGGAATTGTGAATTTCTTGAGATTTGGGTGACTGGGGATTCGGTACTGGGGACTGGGCTTTCATTTGTAAAAATTTATAACTTACGCAAAACGACATGTTGTAAACGCAATTTGGGCTATAATAAAGACACCCCATCCCCAACCCCTCCCCCCTCACGGGGGGAAACAAAAATTCAACAATCCAAAATAGTTGTTACGCCTCCGTCCTGTTTAACGTCTAAACCCATTGCACAGGATCGAGTTGATAGTAGCGTTGCAATAGTTCATAAAGGGCCGGATGCTTCTTCAGTAATTCCTGCGGTTTCTCAAAGAATGTTTCAGTGGCCACAGCAAAAAATTCTGCGGGATTAGTCGCACCATAGCCATCCATAACAGTTTTAATACCTTGTTGAACATCATTGCAGAGTTGGTGATATTCTTCGGTCATGACTCTAGCCCAGGTGAGATAGTCTGACTTTCGCTGCAAAATTGGAACACCCTCGGCTTTACCATCCTCTTGATCTAACTGGTGGGCGAATTCATGTAAAACAACGTTATGTCCATCACTCCAGTTTTGGGTGTCTTGTTGCACCTGTTCCCAAGACAATACCACTTGGTCTTTAGTCCACGATTCTCCTAGTCTTGCTACGCGTCTTTCCTCGACAACATAATTTCCATTGGCAACAATTTCATTCACAAAATAAGCGCCAGGATAAATCAAAATTGAACGCAGTTTAGGAAAGTATTCCCCTCGTTCATTGAGAAGAAGCAAACAACTGATACCAGCAATGGTCAGTTTCATTTCTTCTGTGACTTGCAATCCTTGACAACCAATGAATTGTTTTTCTGTTAAGAACACTTGAATATGTCCTTGAAGCCTTCTTCTTTCAGCAGGAGAAAGACGAGAGTAAATGAGAAGATTATTCTCGATAATGCTATTCCATAATGGAGGAAAAGTATGGCGTTTAAGACGTTTTCTTCGCTGTTTAATGATAAGAGGACTCAATAAAATAACACTGACAATCAGACCAATAATAATAAAAATAAGAAGTGCCATAGAAGGGGGAGGGGGAAGGGTAAAGGAAAAAGGGAAAGGCGAAGAATTATTTATTGTCTGTTTAACCTTTTCCCTTTCTTCCTCTTTATTATCCCTTTTCTTTTTTAAGAATTAGTCAAGTGGAGATGATATAACAAGGCTGGAAGGAAGCGATCGCAATTATGGAAACTACTACCATCAGGTGAGTAGAAACCGCTTTATCAAGAGATACAAGCTGATTGGGTAATATTCTAAAATAAAGTTAAGTAATATATCCCACCAGGCGTGAGTAGTGGGTTTTTCTACAAGGCTTTTTATGACTGCAAATACTGTTTTGACAACAGATACACCTTTGGTAAAAACACCTAGATTTTGGATGCCAGAACGTGTACTGTTCACACCAGCAGCCCTTGATGAACCGTGGGGACAAAAGATTCTAGCACGGGTACAGTCTCTCAATTTACCTATTGAAGAGTTGTCACGTAACCGTCTAACAGGATTGCGCGGTGAAAGCGATCGCGAAACTTATGATATTTCTAAGCGTACTCTAGCGGTTGTTACTGCTCCCCCTAGTTCGTTTAAATTGAGTCCTATTCCCCCATCAGCAGATTGGCAATTTCACATTGCTGAAGGTTGTCCCGCACACTGTCAATACTGCTACTTAGCGGGTAGTTTGTCAGGGCCGCCAGTGATTCGCGTGTTTGCCAACTTGCCACAAATATTAGAAAATTTAGCGAACTATGAGCGACCAGGACAAGCAACAACTTTTGAAGTTAGCTGTTACACTGACCCTTTGGGGATTGAACATTTAACTGGAAGTCTGGCTGAATGTATCCGCTACTTTGGTACTCGTAGCGACGGACATTTACGTTGGGTGTCGAAGTTTGACGCGGTGGATACTTTACTCGACTTACCGCACAACGGACATACGCGCTGTCGAGTCAGTGTGAATGCAGCTGCGATCGCTGGTAGATTTGAAGGTGGCACAGCCAGCGTAGCATCACGGTTAGCTGCATTGCGACGATTAGCATTACCAACAAACAGAGGCGGTGGCGGCTATCCAGTAGGCTTAGTCATCGCGCCCATTATGCCTATAGATGATTGGCAAATGCAATATAGTCGCTTGTTTGACTCGATTAGTGAAGCGCTAGATTTTGATTGCGACTTAAATTTTGAATTGATTTCCCATCGATTCACACCTGGGTCAAAAGAAGTATTGCAAACTTGGTATCCGCAATCAAAACTAGATATGGATGAAACCAACCGTACCATTAAGCGGAATAAATTTGGTGGCACCAAGTATGTCTATGACAAAGACACAATGAAAGCATTACGTCGCTTTTTTGAGAGTGAGATTACTAAGCGCTTTCCCAATGCGGAAATTCTTTACTGGACGTGAACTACCTAACCTGAGTTCGGGTTAAGCCATCTTCGACGGGTTGGACTGTAGGGCGCGCTTTGCGATCGGCAAAAATTCTGAACTCAGGTGAGTTTAACTTCTTTGCGCTGTCGAGGCTTATTATTACTATTATTAATGTCGTTTAATATTTTCGGTATCTTCAGTATTTGAGTGAATGTTACCCAATTAGTCAATATTTCAATTATTCTCCTGCTCGTTGCCACTGGTGTAGCCCTACTATCTCGTCGGTTACGAGTTCCTTATGTCACGGGTTTAGTGTTGGCTGGTCTGCCAATTACTGAGTTATTGTCTCGTCGCATTGGTTTAGACCCATCTCTAGTTTTGAATCTTTTCCTACCAATTCTCATCTTTGAAGCTGGCATCAACACAGATGTTAGTCGCTTACGCAGCACGTTTAAACCCATTGCTCTGTTGGCTGGGCCAGGAGCGGTGCTTTCCAGTGCTATTATTGCCGTTCTATTAAAATTTGTCCTGGGACTAACTTGGATACCTGCTTTATTTGTAGCGGTTATTTTAGCGAACACGGATACGGTTTCAATGATAGCCGTCTTTAAAGAAATACCAGTACCCTCTCGGCTTTCTACCATTGTTGAAGGAGAAACTCTCTTCAACGATGCAACTGCCTTAGTTTCGTTTAACCTAATTTCACAGGTATATTCGACAGGTTCAATCACATTATTAGAGGGAATTCAACAACTGCTATATATTGCTTTAGGAGGCGGTATCGTAGGGTTAGTCTTAGGTTATTTGAGCATACCTATATTTTCCCGTTTAGATGATCCCCTTAGCAGTCTTTTACTAACTGTGGCAGTTGCACTAGGAACTTTTCAAGTGGGCCAATTTCTAGGCGTATCTGGTGCTGTAGCTGTGGTTGTTGCCGGGTTAATTTTTGGAAATTTAGGGCTTTCTGGTAATACTTCTGCTTCTAATCGCATCACCTTATTGAGTTTCTGGGAGTATGCCAGTTTTAGTGTTAATACATTTATTTTTTTGTTAATCGGTGTACAAATCAACCTAGTCGTACTCTGGAACACTTTACCTGCAATTCTACTAACAGTTTTGGCTTATCAAGTAGGGCGGATTCTTTCAATTTATCCGCTGATGGCAGTGGTTCGCTGGATTGATCGCCCAATTCCGCTATCCTGGCAACATCTACTGTTTTTAGGAAATATCAAGGGTTCACTCTCGATGGCTCTGGCGTTAAGCTTACCCAATACATTGCCAGGGCGAGACTATCTTATTACTTTAGTTTTCGGTAGTGTACTGGTGTCATTGGTGGGTCAAGGTTTAAGCTTGCCCTGGCTAGTAAAACGCTTAAAATTATCTAAATTTTCCAAGAATCAGCAGCAAGTTGAACAATTGCAAGCTCAATTAATTACAGCTAAAGCAGCGCAAGATGAATTAGACACTCTCTTAAAAAGTGGCGTTTTGCCAAAAGCTGTGTATGAAGAAATGCGTTCAACTTACCAAGTGCAAATAGCTGCTGCTGAAAAAGCATTACGTGAATTTTATAATCGCCGTGCAGGTGAGTTTGATGGGAATAGTGGGGCGCTGAGTAAACTCGATGCCATCCGCCGCCGTTTACTACTGGCAGAAAAAGGAGCGCTCAATGAGGCAATGCGTAAACGAATTCTTTCAGAAGAAATTGTGCGAGAGCGGATACAATCTATTGATGAACAGTTGCTGCAACTAGATGATGATTAATGTTGTTCAAGAACTTGATTTTTAGTTTGACTTATTTTGATTTTTGATCACTCTACCTGGACTGATAAAAGAAATTCCTTGCTGAAAATCTGTACCAATCATCACTGCTTCAACTATCGGCTCCGAGATTTCTGTTGCAGCTACCCACTCGACAATAAAGTTTGCACCTAAACCTCCACTAGTGTCATCTCTAGTGACAAAAAAATCAGTAGAAGCTAAAGCATCAAGTTGAATAGAATTATTCAAATACTGTTTAACTAATTTGCCATTTGAGTCATAGTAACGCACAGAAGTAATAATGATTGAATTGTTTAAATCTGTATTACGAATACTCAGCGTAGCTGCTAAATAAAAAATTTCTTGTCGATTGTGATGATAGATTTCCGAGTAAACAGGAACATAAATAGTTTGTCCTCTAACTATCTTGAAATTTTTATCGAGAGTTACCGTCTTGGGAGGTAATATTTTTTGTTGATTTTGTTGATTATTGTTCTGGGCTTGTGGAGAACTCTTTAATGATTGACAAGATGTCAACAAAATCAAAGCAATTGCTAAATAAAAACGTGAGTATAACTTCATCAAAACTAGTTACAGCCTTCGATAAAATCAATAATTTGATGTAAAGACCCTGGCTTTGTCGCAATTAATACAGTTGAACCAGATTCTAACACTGTACTCCCATTAGGAATTGTTAAATCTTCGTGGGGATGGGCTTGATAACCAATAATCAGAGAGTCAGTTGGAAAGCGAGAATCCTGGGCAATTTCAGCCAGGCTACGACCAACAACATAACAATTGTTGGCAATGGAAAGTTTCAACACCTCAATCTGTCCTTGCTCAAAGTGCATCATTGATTCTACTTGTGGATACTCAATGGCATTTACCATTGTTGACACTGCTAAATCTACAGTGCTAATTACATGATTGGCTCCAGCCAAGCGCAGGGGTTCAGCAAAATCAGAATGGCGCATTCGAGCCAAAATGTGCGGAACACCATAGTGTTTGGCAAGAGTTACCATTGCTAAGTTCAAAGCGTCACTTCTGAGAACGGCTGCTAGGGCATTAGCTTTGCGAATCCCAGCTTCTAACAACACTTCTGTACTAACTGCACTGCCTTCAAAAGCCATCGCTCCTACTTGTTCACGAGCATAGCGGCAAGCTGTAGGATCAACATCTATGACAGCTACAGTATGCCCCAGTTCTACCAATTTCTGAGCTAATGAAACCCCCACTAAACCTGCTCCACCAATTAGCACGTACATGGCTGCTCCTAATACTCAAAGACTTCTTTCACTTTAATTAACATTAGCAAGGTAAGCCAAAACACATCAAAATAGCATAATTAAGTAGGTCGGTGTAAATAAATATTTGTAGTTGGGATTAGGCAGGAGGCAGGAGGCAGAAGGGAAGGGAGTTTTAGTCTAGTTAATCTTTCTTCACATAGTTTCGTTTTTTCCCACCGACTTACTTATCATGAATGTCAAGAATGCCCTGATCAAAGATGGCTGGACGATTACTGACGATCCCTTTCATCTCAAGTGGGGGAAAAGGGATATGTACGTTGACCTTGGTGCAGAAAAATTGATTGCAGCTGAAAAGGAAGGTCAGCTAATAGCAGTTGAGATTAAAACGTTTCGCAGTGTATCAGATATGACTGATCTGGAACACGCACTGGGACAATACCTTGCATACCGCTCTGTGATGACCAAAACCAATCCCGATCGCGTTCTCTATCTTGCCGTTCGTGATGAAGTATACGCTGATATCTTTGATGAGCCAATTGCTAAACTTTTGGTAGAGGATTACAAAGTCCATATAGTTGTATTTAGGCTAGAGCAAGAGGTTATTTTCAAATGGATACCTTGGAGCAATACAGGCAGTTAATTCGCAATATTCTGATTGAACATACGAAGATTCCCTTCAGCGTTGGTGATATTCAATTTGAGACAGTTTTCGACACTGAACAAGACCGCTACCTCTTGATGATTTTGGGAAGAGAACCAGCCTATGATTTGTCTTTGACTGTAACTCGGCGGGTTCACGGCTGTCTGATTCACGTTGATATTATTGATGGCAAAATTTGGATTCAACGTGATGGTACTGAAGAAGGAATAGCAACAGAATTTGTCAAAGCAGGTGTTCCGAAGGATCGGATCGTCTTGGGATTCCGGTCTGAGGAACTGAGAAAAGATTCAGAATTTGCTGTTAGATAATTGCGAATTAGTATGACAGCCCTTTTTGAAACTGAACGCTTAATTATTCGCAGTTGGATACCCGATCGCGATGCCGAAGCAGTGTTTAAAATTTATAGTAACCCCGAAGTTACGTATTTTCTTGGTAATGGCGCTCGTTCCACAAGTGTTGAGTCAACGCGTCAGCGGCTAATTGATTGGACGCACGAAGTCAAAAATGGTACTGGGTCTTGGGCAATTGTAGAAAAAGATACTAAAACAATTGTGGGAACAATCCTTCTCGAACCACTTCCTGATCAACATCGCTTACCCACAGAAGATTATGAGGTAGGTTGGCACTTGCGGCGAGCTTCTTGGGGTAAAGGCTATGCAACAGAAGCAGGACGAGGTATGCTCAACTACGGATTTAGTGTTTTGAACCTGCCAGTAATTTATGCCGTAGTCAAGCCAGAACATGATGCTTCAATTCGTGTCACCCAAAGATTGGGTATGAAACCAATGGGAAAGACAAAGCAATATTACGGTATTGAACTGCTACTGTTTCAAAAAGATGCACCGGGAAGGGGAGATGGGGGAGATGGGGGAATAGGGAGAATAAATAATGACTAATGACTATTGACCATTGACTATTGACTATTGACTAATGACTAAAAAATGGTTCCAAATTGGGCTAGTAGGTATATTTACCCTCTCAGTTGCTTTACGATTTTGGGGGCTGGGACGATTTAATACTTTGGTATTTGATGAAGTTTACTACGCTAAATTTGGCAATAACTATCTCAACCATGTGCCTTTTTTTGATGGTCATCCGCCACTAGGTAAATATATGATTGCGGCGGGAATATGGCTTAGTAGTCATGTTCCTTTTTGGCAAGATCCAGTAAAAAATGGACTGACGGGTTCGCTTTTGTCTCCTTGGAATTATCGTTGGATTAATGCACTTTCGGGTTCATTTATTCCGTTAATTATCTCTGGTATTGCCTATCAGATCAGTTATCGTCGCAGCTTTGCTTTACTTTCTGGGTTGTTTACAGCTTGTGACGGGATATTTCTCGTAGAATCTCGCTATGCCCTGATTAATATCTATATAGTTCTGTTTGGGTTGTTAGGGCAGTGGTTTTTCTTATTGGCGTTGGCTAGTCCAAAACAAAGACGCAGTGTCTATTTAATAGTTGCTGGTATTGCGTTTGGTGCGTCAGTTTCTACAAAGTGGAATGGTTTATTTTTTCTGCTGGGTATATATCTAATTTGGATAATAGGTTGGATATGGCAACTGCTCATCCAAGCAACACCACAGACAACGGATGTAATAGATGATTTATCTGCTAGTTCCACAAATAACTCTTCAATTACATCTATTAACTATTGGCAATCCAATGATCAAAATCTCAGTTCATTGCAAAAATTAACAGAAATAAATATTTGGCAAATTTTCTTATTTTTAGGAATTATACCACTAGCGGTATACAGTTTAGTTTGGATTCCTCACCTACAACTAGATACAAGATATGGGTTTATAGAAGTACACAAGGAAATTTTGGCGTTTCACGAACGTCTTGGTGGTAACACTGCTAAAGTACATCCTTATTGTGCTGCTTGGTACAAATGGCCTTTGATCACTCGACCAATGGCGTATTATTATCAAACTGCTCAAAGTATCACCGACCCATTACCTGTTTTGGGGCCTCCTTTACCTTCTGGTACGGGGAAAATTATTTATGATGTCCATGCGATGGGCAACCCTTTTTTGTGGTGGTTTGGTGTCGCTGCCATTGTATTTTTAATATGGATGCTGGTATTAGAATTTGTGATTCCTTGGGTAAAGCAAAAGCGCTTTTCTGTACCAGCAAGACCTAGCGTTGATACGTGGATTGCTTTGTACTTAGTTTTAAATTATGCCACTAACTTAGTACCTTGGATGAAAGTGACAAGGTGCGCTTTTATTTACCACTATATGACGGCTGTAGTATTTGCTTTTTTAGCGATCGCTTGGTTGGTTGATCAATGCCTTCACAGTTATTATCGAGAACTTAGAGCAGTAGGTGTGACAATTTCTTTTCTGATTTTGGCTGCTTTTATGTTCTGGATGCCTATTTATTTGGGTTTACCCCTATCCTCCTTCGATTATAAAATGCGGATATGGTTTAGCTCTTGGATTTAAATGTAAGCAGGGGAGCAGGGGTGTAGGGGAGATGAGGGG
>NZ_JAECZC010000025.1 GCF_016056305.1 Amazonocrinis nigriterrae CENA67
ACCCCAGAGGGGGCCCCGAAGCTCCCCATCCCCCCTATTCCTCCAGATTCAGGCAAATCTGCCAACTTTCAGATGCTATCTCTGAATGCAATTTGTATAAATTATTTTAGTTACCTCCTTTTATTCGGAAACGTCTAAAAGGGTCTACTTGTCAAGTATGTGTTACTTTTGTTAACCTAAATAGACAAGGTTAAACAAGGCATTGCGTTGCGAAAAACCGGAGAGTAGAAACTATGGATATTCCAACAGGACTGAGCTTAGAGCAAAAATTCAACCTGAAAGTCTACGAAGAGCAGGTTAAGGGGTTAAGCCAAGAGCAATCTCAAGAGTTTCTCCTAGAGCTATTGCGACAATTGATGATCAAGGAAAACGTAATTAAGCATCTGCTCAAGCAAGTTTAGCTGTCTGCTGATCAACAGGCGCAATCTACCCTTGCTTTGTCACTCCATTGTTTTGAAGTATATATAGTGGTTCTTAATTGTCTGCAATATGCTCCCCTAGGGGAATTCAATATTAAAAATCCTAGGAGAACAATTCGTTTCTGAGAATTGTGCAATTTAAATGGAAGCTGAGCGACACTGCTAACTTCCCTGAAATTAGGTGTGTCATTGACCTGAATATCTGAAAATCCTTATATTTATTGCCCTCAGTCAGTGTCTTCTGACTGGGGGTTATTTTGTGAATGTTAAGGATTGTTACTTTGTTTTTCATAACTGAGACTGAGGTAACCTTCATCTTTTATGTTCTATATGTCTTGTCAAACGACAAGCAAATGATTCTTACTTTTACCGAATCAAGGAGAGTTCAATGGTTCTTGATGCATTCGATAGAGCGGCAGTAACAGCAGATGCCAGCACTTCCCCTATTAGCTCTGCTGCAATTGCAGACCTGAAGAAATTTGTTGCTGAAGGTAACAAGCGCTTGGATGCTGTTAACGCGATCGCTAGCAACGCAAGCTGTATCGTTTCTGACGCCGTAGCTGGTATCGTTTGCGAAAACCAAGGTTTGATCCAAGCTGGTGGTAACTGCTACCCCAACCGTCGCATGGCTGCTTGCTTGCGTGATGGTGAAATCATCCTGCGCTACGTTACCTATGCTTTATTGGCTGGTGATGCTTCCGTTCTAGACGATCGCTGCTTGAACGGTTTGAAAGAAACCTATGCAGCTCTGGGTGTACCCGCTACCTCCAGCGTTCGTGCTATTCAAATCATGAAGGCTAGTTCTCTAGCTCACATCAATGACACCAACACTGAAGCAAATGGTGGTAGAAGATTCCGTCGCATGGGTTCAATCCAAGGAGATTGCTCTGCACTGACCTCTGAAGCAGCTAGCTACTTTGATCGCGTTATTTCTGCTATCAGCTAAGTTAGCAGTAATCGTGATTTGCTGATTGAAATTGAAACCACTGTTAAAAATAATTCTGGAGATACTAGGACATGACTATAACCAGCGTAATTAAAGCTGCTGATGCAGCAGGTCGTTTCCCCAGCACTACCGATTTAGACGACGTTCAAGGCGCTCTTGCAAGAGCAACTGCTCGTTTAGAAGCTGCTGAAAAGCTAGGTGGTAATCTTGATGCAGTTGCTAAAGAAGCTTACGACGCTGCTATCAAAAAGTATCCTTACCTGAACAACGCTGGTGAAGCGAACTCTACTCAAGTTTTCAAAGACAAGTGTCTGCGTGACATCAAGCACTACTTGCGCTTGATCCAGTACAGCTTGGCTAGTGGCAGCACCAAGCCTTTGGATGAGTGGGGTATTGCTGGTCAGCGTGAAGTATATCGCTCTTTGGCGTTACCAACTGCTCCCTACGTTGAAGCATTGACATTTGCTCGCAATCGTGGTTGCGCTCCTCGTGACTTGTCTGCTCAAGCACTAGTTGAATACAACGCTCTCCTCGACATTGTAATCAACTCCTTGTCATAGTCGAATTGCTATATTTGTAAGCTCATGACAGGGTAGGATTCCTGCCCTACAAGCCTGAGGACTCTTGGCGTGTTGCTTTACCCTTAGAAGGTAGAGTACTAGCAAAGAATCCCCAGGCTTGTTTTTATGTATAGCAAAGTGGGGAATTGGGAATTGGGAATTGGGAATTGGGAATTGGGAATTGGAAATTGGGAATGGGGAATTGTTATTAGTTATTTCTCCCCTACTCCCCTCCTCCCCTGCTCCCCATCTCCCCTGCTCCCTATCTCCCTCATCTCCCTCATCTTCCTCATCTCCCTCATCCCTCTCCTCAAGAACCTCCCCAAATCTATAAGATAATTTTGTATACAGGCTGCTTGATGACTGCTAATTTTATGGATAAACGCTTTTTTAATATCTTTAATCTCACAGAAGACCAAGCTATAAACATTTTAGATACACCTCAAAACCAGTTGGATGAGGATGATTCTCGCTATATTGCGGCTTCCCATCTTGTAAATTTCCCCACTGAACGTTCCATAAATGCTCTGATGCGAGCGGTACAGCAAACCGATTCCTCACTGGATAACCGCATCGTGCGACGCAAGTCCGTGGAGACTTTAGGGCGGCTACAAGCGACACAAGCTTTGCCCGTAATTCGCACCTGTCTGGCAGATGAAGATAGCTATACCGTAGAAAATGCAGTTTGGGCGATCGCAGAAATTGGCACTCAAGACTCAGATATCCTAGAAGAAGTTGCCCAACTGCTGGAAAAACCAGGGCAAACATATCGGGTAATTATTCATACTCTCACGAAGTTAGATTACAAACCTGCCCTAGAAAGAATTCGCAACTTTGTAGATGACGAGGATGCACCCATAGCAAGTGCTGCGATCGCCGCAGTTTGTCGTTTCACCAGAGACTACACTCAGATGACGCGGGTAGTTGCAATGTTACAACACCCAAATGTGTTTGCCCGGCGGTTGTCCATCCAAGATTTGATCGATGCTAAGTATTATGATGCTATTCCCAACATTGCCAGGTGTCCGGTATCCCTGGTGTTTCGACTACGGGGAATACGGATGCTAGCAGATGCTGGAGTTCCAGAAGGTGCCATTAGCTTTGCAGAGATTCAACCTTATTTAGAGCAAACATTGCGCGACCATCCCAACGATTTAGATTTGGTGCATAGGTACGATCAACTACCCACCTTATCATTTTTAATACAGCAATTGTATGAAACAGACTTTGGACGCTGCTATCTAGCAACCAAGACGATACTCGAACAGCACTCAGACACTGCACCCGCTGCACTCTTGGCCGCCTATGCAGAAGAAGCTAGCAACGACTATGGTGCCCATTTCCATGTGATGAAATTGTTCGGCTGGCTCAAACATGCTCCTGCCTACGACCTATTAATTGAAGCATTACACAACCCTCAACCGCAGTATCAGAAATCTCGCACAGCAGCAGCGATCGCTTTGAGCGAACTTGGCGATCCAAAAGCCATTCCCGAACTGAAAAAAAGCCTGGAAACAAAAATCTGGGACTTGAAATATGCCACCTTAATGGCATTAGAGAAACTCGGCGATACCAGCGCTCACGAAATCGCCGCCCATGATCAAGACTGGTTAATTCGTGCAAAAGTAGGAAAGCACTGAAGAAAGCAGGGGAGCTTTCGGAGCAGGGGAGCTTTCGGAGCAGGGGAGCAGGGGAGAAATAACTAATAACAATTCCCAATTCCCAATTCCCAATTCCCAATTCCCAATTCCCAATTCCCAATTCCCAATTCCCAATTCCCAACTTTATGACTCAAGAAGATCTGTTTCAACAACTAAAACATCCCAACCCTCACTTGCGAGAACGGGCGATATCGGAACTGGCAGAAACCCGTGATGAAACTACTCTTCCTCGACTGATGGATATTTTAAAAGAGGAAGATGTTATCTATAGACGGGCAGCTGTGAAAGCACTGGGCGCTATTGGTTCAGATGCTATCCCTCTGCTAATCGAGCAATTGCTGAATAGTGACAATGTAACTATTCAAAGCAGCTGTGCGAAAGCTTTGACGCAAATTGCTGTCAACTATCCAGACACTCCTTTTCCTGACGAAGCTTTGCAAGCATTAAAGACTGCACTCAATGACCCCAATCCCGTTGTCGGTCTGACATCCGTGATGGCTTTGGGTGAGATTGGTGTTCCTGGGTTAGACATTTTAATTGAGTCGCTAGAGACAACAGATAATGTGGCCCTAGCAGTAGCGATCGTCAATGCCCTCGCTACCGTTGGTGATAGCCGGGGGTTGGACGTACTCACAGCAATTATTAATGATGAGTCTGCCGACTCCTATGTGCGGGAGTCAGCCATCAGTGCATTATCTCGTTTGGAGTTAGTGAGAAAGAATAGCAGATGAACACCGTAGAGAAGCGATCGCCCTTAGAAGTCATTTAACGTGACGTGAGTTCGACAAGTGCTGTTTTGACCTCTCCCCCAACCCCTCTCCTTGTAGGCTATCCATTACCCGGATCTTTCTCAACATTTGTGAGAGTATTCACTCACGTTTTTTCTAACCCTTATTAGTTCGTCGTTAATTCTTAATAAAAACGCAGTTTTAGCGAGGATAATAAGCGCGAATTTGTCAAGTATGTCTAATCCCTCAGTTGATAGGATGGTTATAAAACAAGGGTTTCAAGATTGTAAAGAAAGATGTGACTAATGGATAGCCTTGTAGGAGAGGGGAGTAAAACCCTTTTTTGTTCGTTCCTCCTCCCTCTCCATTAAGGCGAGGGAGGCCGGGAGGGAGAGGTTCATCGAACTCACGTTGATATCAGTCCTGATGATTACAAAGGCGAGGGCGCTGGCAGATGAAGTGGACGACGTTGATGTTGCTCTTGGTGCGCCGGGAACATGGCAACAAAAAACTCAGACCAACCACCCATGCGAACTCGGAGTAAATCATACTTTTCCGGGTTACGGGTAGCACCTGCAAAGGTTTCGGGATTAGCACAAGTAATAGTCAAAATGTTGGAACCATCCCCTTGAGCAAAAGCACGGAGAACTTGTTCCAACTGTTCTGCTGGAAAATCTTCACGGATGTTCAAGTCAGTGGGCGCTCCACTAGAGTAGATACTGCTGCCCTCACCTGTAAATCCTTGTAAAACATTGAGAAATTTTGCTTCTTGATGATCGATCGCCAAATCTGTCATACTTGGCGCTGGGCTAAGGTCGGATGCTAAAGTTTCACCTGAGCGTCGTCCATCGGCAGAAGCGCCAGTGGTAGCACCAAATTCAATATAGTTTTCAAACGTACCCACTCCTGGCATAATTTGGAAACCACCGAATGGTTGCTCAGGGGTGCCTAATTGTTGAGCTAAGTCCACCATTTTTTGTGCCGTGGGTAAAGCAGGATCAGTGAAGACTTGTACACCAGTCTCCCCTACCCGACGAATCAAATCATCCCCAAATTTGTCAATTTCTGGATTACCTCGACCGTAGCGGGGAAGTTGGAGAGCAACTTCTCGCAATTTTTGAAAGCGCTCAGCCATTGCAGCAATGCGAGCCGGGCCTGCTAATGTACTAATGAACGGCTCTTGCATGGCATAGCCCCAATCACACATTAAAGCATCGACAAGTTCTGGTAATGAAGTAACGGCAGTGCTAGGTTCAAATACCATAGATTTGATGGCATACAAGGAGTTGATGGTATTAGCCAGGGCCGTAAAACAAGGTGCAACCATGTTATAACGCGCTCCCCCAGCATACAAATCTAGTCCCTTGTCGAGGCAATCATCAATGACAACAGACAAAAGAGGTGAGGGGCAAACTTGACTCATTTGCCCAAAAACTCCCAATAGCCCATCGGCTTGCTTGGCATACATCCAGCGGATGTGGGTGAGAAATAGCTCAACTAATTGCTCAAATGACTTAATCTCTTTAGGCGGAACAGAAGTAAAAGAGATCCGCTGTCCTCGGAAGAACATGGGGCCAGCAGTTAACCAAGATTTCCCTTGATTGAGAGCAGCTTCCAGTGCCTGTAGTGTGAGGACACCACCTAAAGTGAACCAATTTTTACCAACAATTTGAGGTTCATAACAGCCATCACAAGCATAGTTACGAGCATCTTGTAGTTCAACTTGGCTACGCCACAGTGCCCCAACTTTTTCTTGTACTGGAGTATACTCAGTCGGGGTTTGTCCTTCTCCAATGCGATCGCCACTTTGTTGTAAGCCAGGAATGATTTTCTCATCGCTTAATAAGATGGGATGGGCACCACCACTCAAAATTGCCAGAGCTGCTTCTTGCAAGTATTCGGCTGGAATATCTTTTCGTACCCGCAAGGACAAACAAGGCGCATTTAACGGTAGACGGCGGGCTGCTCGTAAACACAATAGCGTAATTTTGTTGTAAGCAGGTAGTCCTTCACCAGGGCTGTTGTCTGCGATCGTCCCGCCAACGGTGACTTGTTGAATCCATTGATTGTTGGCTGCTCCTTGGGGATAGTTGCCACTCATCCCTCCCATTGCTAGGTTGCCGTAAGGTTGATGATCCTCAACCATAGTGCGGTTGAGTTGCACTTTTTCCCCTATTTTGATCCAAAAACAGTCAATAATTTCCTGCGCTAGTTCATCATTTAACCGACCTTCAGCAATATCACGTTCATAGAAGGAATAGAGCATTTGGTCTAATCTACCAATAGCGGTTGCCTCACCAACTAGTTGCAAGCAAGCGTGATAAGTAAAAATTAGCTGTGCGGCTTCCAGCAAAGTTTCTGGCGGTTGCGTTGCTAGTTTTGTCATGCGAGTAGCGATCGCTTGCAAGTTTTCGCGTTCAGCCTCTTTCCCTTCAGGCAACCCATTGGCCATTTCCTCTGCTAGTTTGGCATAAGCAAGACAATGGTCACGAACTCCTTCTAGCGCTAAGATTGAAGCTTTGTAAAATTCTTGTTTTTTCTGGTCGGTTGTGGCGTCCAGGCGTTTTTGAATATCAAGTATCAATCCCTCAATCCCTAAGTCAAGCACTTTTTGAAAACCAGGGACAACATGACCTACCCCTGAAGCGTAGCTTAACCCTCGGAAGAAATTGGGAATTTGCTCTTCTTCTGTGGTGTAATCCATCACATAGCGCCCTTGTCCTAATCCCAGGTTAGGTAGGGCACCAACAATTAATTCTTGTGGTTGAAGCCGATAAGTATCTGCACCATTGAGCCAATTGCCATTGGGCTGCTCTTTGCGTCCTCGAAAACCATATTCATGACTGACTAATACATATCCCACGCTCATTTTAATCGCCCAACCCATACGCTCTGCCACAGATAGTGACATCACTTCAGCCGCTTTTTCAATTCCGTACTGGCGCTCTACATACACCTTAAGGTGTTCCATTTCTTGTTGAGAGCGATTAAAGTACCAATTATCTTCCCAGCGAGAAAAGGTGTTTGCTAATAACCGCAAGACTCGACTAGAGGGGGGTAGAAATTGCAGCCTTTCTTCTGCTGTCATAGTCCCCATCCGATACAGATAATCTTTGTGGTTATAGTACATATAACCGTTTGTTGAACGTAGGGTAAAGTGGCGGTCTAATCGGCTCCAATCCACACCTGGAAAGTACTTCCAGTCTATTTCTTCATAAGTTTTCAACTCAATTGGACTCAAGTCTAAATCAATCTGGCTGGGAATATAGAACAACCCTCCTAAATCGGAATTGACGTTGGTCAGCAAGCGATCGCGGATACATCCTGCCTCAAAGCCGATTTGACTATCCAAGATTGACTCTAGGACTTTTACATCTTTGGCATAACCTGCAAAGTAAATCCCTGCTTCATCCCGCAGGCTTGCACCTTTTCGCTGCAAGTCTTGATTATGAATGGCAGGGGATTGTCCAAATGGCAAACCCAAGCGTAAAATCCGGGTTGTATTGCCTTGTTCATCTTGGACTCTGGAACACTTGATATGGCTACGAGTGTCCCGTGTTGGAATCAAAATGTCGTCTGTTGTGCGTCCCACTAAATCTTCGATTTCGTCAGGACTCATATTTAAAATATTGTTCCAATTGATGGAGAATCGCTGAGATAAAGAAAAAGAAGCACCAATATGAACGGGGTCTTCAAAACCAACAATTGTTTGCTCTTGAATTGTGATCGGGTCAGATGGGTTATTCAGGTTTTCTGAAAAACGACATCCTAATACTTTGCCGCCTAATTTATCAGGAGTGATTGATTTGGTAGAGGCTGCTTGATATACGGTGCGAGCAGGGTCAACACACTGTTCCACGTTTTCCAAACGTTCTCGAATAAACTTGAGAACGCCTTCGCAATAATCATCATTATCTGACTTGATGTGGAACCATAAATCTCCTTGGCTATCTTCTAAAGTACCAGCAGAACGTGCAAATGCAGGGAATACTCCATCTGGATACTTTTCTAAAAATTGCTTTATTCCTAGAGGAACTGAGGTAGAACTCTCAGAACACCATTGATTCCACAAACTGAACCCTACACCCACAATCGCTGTTGTATTGCTACTACCATAGAGGTCATGGATCTCTACCCGTAAATCTGCCATCAAGCGCGTTAACACTGCTTTTGTTAACGATTGTCCTGAACCTTGAGAATAACGCCAAAAGGTAACAAACCTTGCATAAGGAGAGGGATAAACTAACCCTCGCTGTACATATTGCCAAATCATGTAGCTGAGACGATCGCCTTGAGATGTTGATAAATCTTCAGCGTGACGCTCTACACCATGAAAAGGGCAAACACTTTGTGTGTTAATTTCGTTTTCTTGTAACATATAAATTCTCCAAGCTGCAATAAAGTTTGCAAATGATTCAACAGACTGAGGACTTACGCAATAATGAGGTGAAACCCTCTTGATTTTTTGTCCTTTTGCGTTTTCTCATAATTTGGCATCAGCCCTCAGACCAAGACAAATTGGATGGAGTGAGTAGCCATTAACTAATACCAATTCCAAAAATATTGGCGACATATAAACCACCTGCACACTTCGCGCACCATTTCCGAAACTGCACAAAGGTTGGGTAGGTTTCTAATTCATGTGTTGCATTTTTTTCAAATTAGTATGATTTCATGTGCAAACTACTCATCCATATTTGTTAATTTAATTAGCCTTAAAGAGCAACATAATTGAATTTAAAAACAATATTTTAATATTTTTGTACAAAAAAAAATAAACCAAGAAGTGAATTCAGGATAGCTGAATTCTTCTTCAAGAAACCCCCTGGCTACGAATTCAATAAACACTTTCTTCCCCCACTCCCTATGTTTTCTATGTTTTTTGAGAGGTAAGGGAAATACACCCCAAGTCAAGGGAAGCAGCACTTGGGTCTTCTATGGATTTAAAATAAAGTACAGACTAAATTATGTGCAACGATTAATTGTCTCTCAAATCGTTGCCCTTGCTTTTATGTCCAAGCGCTCAACCCCTCGGCAATCTTTACGAACTCGTTACCAAAAATCTGGCTCAACAAAAATAAATCAGCCGCAACAAGAGCAAAAGCTGCTGCAACCTGTTTTTGAGAAAGCTTGTGATGCGATCGCTGTCACGGATGATCATGGTTGTTTAATCGAGGCGAATGCTGCTGCTTGCCAACTATTTGGGCTATCACATCAAGCACTTATAGGGCGGATTTTAGCCGATTTTACGGATGGTGAGTTTAACTTTGCACAAGTTCGTTTAAGTGTGCAAACCAACAGCCAACAAACTGGCGAACTCTACTTGTTGCGTCCCGATGGCAACCACCGAGAGGTAGAATATAGCTTAACCTTGGATGTGGTTCCCCATCGTCATCTCGTAATTTTGCGAGATATTACTGAACGTAAGGAAGCTGCACAAGATGAGTTATGGTGTCAGCGACAATGGGTTGAGTTGTTTTCGGAAGTAACCCTGAAAATTCGGCAATCATTGCAGTTAAAGGAAATTCTCCGGGCTACAGTCACAGAAGTGCAACGAATTCTGCAAGCCGATCGCGTGCTGATTTATCAAGTCTTCCCCAACGGCACAGGTAAAGCCATTAGCGAAGCCGTTCTTCCAGAATATCCCGCCATCCTCGATTTGGAGTTTCCCGAAGAAGTTTTCCCACAAGAATATCAGCAGCTATACGCCCAAGGACGCGTGCGGGCGATCGCCGATGTCCACGATCCAGATGTCGGGTTAGCAGATTGTTTGATAGAGTTCATCGACCAATTCGATATCAAAGCCAAGTTGATTGTGCCGATTGTGCAAAATTTGAATTCCCATCAACAGAGTGAATCGAAGTCAGAGAATCAGTTGTGGGGATTATTGATTGCTCATCACTGCGATCGCCCCCGCAGGTGGGTGGATTTTGAACTAGAACTGATGCAGCAACTAGCAGACCAAATTAGCATTGCTTTGGCTCAAGCGCAATTACTGGAAAACTTGGAAGAGGTTGTAGAAATTCGCACTGCTGAACTCAAGGACGTAAACCGCGATCTCCACCAAGAAATTAATGACCGGATGCAGGCTGAAGCAGCATTGCGGCGCAGTGAAGAACAACTACGCCTGATTACCAATGCCTTGCCGGTACTCATTGCCTATGTGGATAAAGAACAACGATATCGCTTTAATAACCAAGCCTATGAAGATTGGCTAGGACAGACCCCAGCAGCAATTCACGGTTGTCATCTCAAGGAAGTATGGGGAGAGGACTGTTACCAAAGAATGCACAACTATGTGGAAGCAGCTTTATCAGGTCACGTAGTCACCTACGAAAATGAAATCGTATTGAGGGATGGTATCTCCCGTTCAGTGAATGTCACCTATATTCCCCATGTTGATGAGCAAAAAACCGTCAAAGGCTTCTTTTCTCTAGCCAGTGATATTAGCGATCGCAAAGCCATTGAAAGGATGAAAGACGAATTCATCTCCGTAGTCAGCCACGAATTACGGACTCCCCTTACCTCCCTACACAGTGCCTTGAAAATCCTCGCTACGGGGCGATTGGGCACTCTCTCACTAGATGGACAGCAAATGCTAGCAATTGCTGATGAAAATACTGAACGGCTAGTGCGCTTGGTGAATAACGTTCTAGATTTGCAGCGCATTGAATCGGGCAAGTTCACAATGGAAAAACAAGCCTGCAATGCCGCAGATTTAATGATTCAGGCGACCGAGGCAATGCAACCTATGGCCCAGCAACATGGAGTCACCCTAGCAACAAAGCCGATAAATATCCAGATTTGGGTAGATTCAGATTATATTGTGCAAGCACTCACTAATTTACTCAGTAATGCTATCAAATTTTCATCACCTGGCGGCACTGTTTCGTTAAAAGTTGAGTGTTTACAACAATCTCAAGTTTTGTTTTGCGTTCATGATGAGGGACAAGGAATTCCTCAATCCAAACTCGAAAGCATCTTTGAACGCTTTCAACAAGTTGATTCATCAGATTCGCGCAAAAAAGGAGGCACAGGTTTAGGGCTTGCCATCTGCCGCAAAATTATCGAACAACACGAAGGTAAAATTTGGGCAGAAAGTACACTAGGGAAAGGCAGTACCTTCTGTTTCACATTGCCAGTGTTGCATGGCTAAGAGACAGGTTTCTATGGTTAGCAAACGAATTTTGATTATTGATGACGAAGAAAGCATTCAAACGGTGGTGCAATTTGGTATCCGTATGGCAGCAGGTTGGGAAGTATTTACTGCCAGTTCAGGGCCCAAAGGCATTCAAACTGCCCAAACCGAACAACCTGATGTTATTCTTTTGGATGTGATGATGCCCGATATGGATGGTATCGCTACTTTTAAAGCACTCCAGTCACATCCTGAAACTGAACACATCCCAGTGATTTTTCTAACGGCTAAAGCACAGACATCAGAAAAGCGTCAATTTCATGATTTGGGCGTGAGTGGTGTGATTACCAAACCCTTCAACTCTCTTGACCTACCTGATCAAATTGCCAAGATTCTCCATTGGCAACTCCAAAGTTGAAGGCAAAAAGCACAAGTACTACCCTTTCACTTTAATATCTAACCGGACATGATATTAAAACCGAAAAACCCCATTTAATTTTCTTTTCAGAACTACACCCGTGCCTAGAGTACCTAAAGCTAATAGACCTAATGTGGAAGTAGATTCGGGAATTGATTCTAAAACTGGGTCGGCACGAAAAACACCAGTGATAGTATTACCAGCGTCATCTAAATACTCAGCATAGAACGAGATTTGACCTGAATTATTTAGACCACCGCTGAAAAAAAGATTTGTCACTGTGCCGCCTAAAAGAGAGTCTCCGATGCCAATCACTTTATCTGCAACAGGGTCTGAACCTGTGAAGATGCCGTCGGCAAAAACATTTTCTGACCCATCACGTAATTGTCCATTGAAAGCTACTTGATTATTGTCATTAATTGCAAGCCTAAAAAATCTGCTAAACAAGCCACTGGTGTCAGCAACAGTGGTAATTGTTTCACCATCTCCTGTAAATATCCCTTGTTCCCCGTTCTCTAGAGAAGCACTAAATATTACTGTTTCGCTATTATTTATATCAAACTCAGCAAATCCACCTGAGAAGAAACTAGTATTATCAACGATAGTTGTAATTGACCCATCTTTGCTCGTGAATACACCTTGTCTTCCATCTTTTAACTCAGCTTCAAAAGCTACTACATTAGCGTCGTTAATCACAGGTTCTTGGCTAAAAAATTGAAATGGGCCACTAGTGTCCACGATAGTTTTCAGAGGGCCACCATTGCCAGTAACAATCGCGTCGAAAGTCCTGAAAACCAATGTGCCACTATCATTGAAGGCGTTGCTTGATAAGTTAACCGTAAACAAATTATCACTTGGTCTTGCAACAGTGGTGACACTTTTACCATTACTTATGAACAGTCCTTCTTGAGGCAAGGTGTTATTTGCAAATGCTACTGTACCGCTGTTGTTAATTGCAATACCATTAATAGTATTATATCCTAAATTAAAGTTAACAACAGTAGTAACCGCTCCGCCATTGCTAGTAAAAATTCCTGTACTTGATAAGCCAAAATCATCTGCTCCTCCGGCAGCAAAAGCCACTGTGCCATTATCATTGATTGGGCCACCACCAACATATCGGAAGTCTCTACTGTCAGCGATTTTTGTAAAAGTAAAGTTGCCAGCTTGTGCCGAGTTGATGTTTATTGTTACTAGACTTAGGAAAGTACCAGCTAGAACAGCTAAAAGTTTTGGACAAGTACTCATGTCACTATTTACTTAGTGTGCTACTTGATTGATGAATTAATTACTATTAGTCTAAAATTAGAGATCATCAAAGAAATTAAAGTTTTAATAAAGTAATTGTAAATTTTAGTCAGATGAAATAAATTTTTTAATAAAAATGAAGAGTTAATTCAACTTACTATTTTTTTGAATGTTTCAATATCATTTTTGGTCAAGTTAGTAAATCAATAAAGTCTGCTATGCAATTTTTATTTACAATATGTCCTATTTAAGAGATTCCGTAATTTTCTAAAATCTTGCTACACCAACAATGTATGAGTTTTTACATCTTTATTCAGCTTCACAGTTGCCTGCGGAATAACCAAGGTCATCTTTCTGTGTTTTTGCGTGATTATCTGTAGTCAACTAAAAGAAAAATGGCAAAAATTAAACATAGCCAATGTCTCTAAGTACAAATGAACTTACTAGGTTGAGTAGGCGATCGCACTTTTAATCGCCTTATATCTCAATTTAGTTAGTATTCCGCGCTCAAATTTAATCAGAAACTTGAACTCCAAACAGCGTCAGACAAAAATTAACATCTAAAATTTCATATAATAGCAAGCCACTACTGTTACGCTAGACGCACCCTGCTTAGCTAACGAACTTCTGCCTTACACGCCCAGACAGTTCAACTTACCCACCCACAAGGCGATGAAGTTTCCCGGATGTGACTATGAAAATATTACTTGTAGAAGATGATGAGTCACTAATTGCCGTTTTGACGAAGAGCTTATTAGCACATCACTATGTTGTAGATACCGTCAAAGATGGCGAGATGGGTTGGAATTATGGTTCAACATTTGAGTATGACCTGATGGTGTTGGACATTATGTTGCCTAAGTTGGATGGCATTAGTTTATGCCAGCGCTTCCGGGCAGAAGGATACACCACACCAATTTTATTATTAACGGCTCAGGATACAAGCACCACTAAAGTCAAGGGATTAGATGCAGGCGCAGATGACTATGTGGTCAAGCCGTTTGATGGCTTAGAATTAATCGCCCGGATTCGGGCATTACTGCGACGCACCAGCGTTAATCCCTTACCTTTACTTACTTGGGGGGATTTATTTTTAAACCCTAGCACTTGTGAAGTCACTTACAACAGCCAACCCCTAATTCTCACAACCCAAGAATATAGGTTACTAGAACTCCTGCTTTGGGATAGTCAGCATGTATTTAGTACCACCGAGATTTTAGACCGATTATGGTCTTCAGAGGAATTTCCCGCTGAGGCAACGGTACGCTCCCATATCCGCCGATTACGTCATAAACTTGTAGCAGCAGGTGCGCCTTTTGATTTCATTGCCACAGTGCATGGACGCGGGTATTACCTGAAAGCACCCGGACAGGAAGCAAGACTCCAGCCTCCAGAAAGCCCTCGGCAAATCTATCCTTGTGTTGAGTGGCAAAGACAATTGCCTGCTGACTGGGAAGTGGAGATAACAGCAAAACAAGACAGTGGGGAGATCAGGGAGAATAAGCAAGACCCAATGCCCCATGCTATATGCGATCGCCACCCAGAACAGCAAGCACAATACCTAAAATTCCTCAATGAGACCTGGGTGACCACCAGACCAAAAAGCCTGGAACAATTAACAGTGCTATCTCAGGCACTGAAAGACTTACAAGCTGATTCACTCAACTGTCAACTTCAAGAACAAGCTCAACATATTGCTCACAAACTAGCGGGAACTCTGGGAACTTTTGGACTGACAAAGGGAATGCAGATAGCACGCAAACTGGAAGATTTGCTCAATAGTTACAAACCTTTGCAAATACAACAGGCGGCCCTGATGGAGACTTTAGTAAGCGCCCTACAACAGGAAATTTACAACAACACCTCGATCCAGAGCAATCAGTCACTCTCTTTTGCTTCACCTCAGCCTTTGCTGTCAAGCGACTCACCCCAAGACCCTGGTTCACCGCTGTTGTTGATTGTAGTTCCAGATCCCAACTTCACCGAATCCCTGACAAATGTAGCGGCAAGTTATCAGATTCGTACAGCGATCGCACCGACGATTGAGGCCGCTACAACCTGGTTAAACTCTACATCCTATCCTCAGGCCATTCTGCTCCAACTACCCTCAGTTAAATCTGGGTGTGAGACCACAGACTTTCTAGAATGGTTGCAAATGCTGTCACAGCATCACCTCAACCTGCCGATTTTTGTTGTCGGCGATCGCAGCAACTTGACAGACCGACTGGAAGTAGTGCGTCATGGAGGGAAACTCTTCTGGGAACCCTCCATTGCTCCTCAACAAGCGATCGCTGCTGTCATGCAACTGCTGAGTGGGTCAGATATGCAAGCGAAAGTGATGATTGTAGATGACGATCAAGATTGGTTGCGAACACTACCAATGTTGCTCAATCCTTGGGGATTTAAAGTCACTACCCTCGCAGAACCTCAGCAATTCTGGACAGTGCTACAAGCTGTAAACCCCGATGTGCTGGTTTTAGATGTAAATATGCCGCAGATCAATGGTTTTGAATTATGCCAGGTAGTACGCAGCGATCCGCGTTGGCGACAGTTACCCATTTTATTTTTGAGCGTGCTGAGCGATGCAAAAACCCAGAATCAAGCTTTTAACCTAGGTGCTGATGACTACTTGTGCAAACCAGTGATCGCTGTAGACCTTGCTAACCGCATCCGTAACCGCCTTCAGCGAGTGCGAGCATGGGCAAGTTGACCAAAACTAGGTGTGGGGGAGCCAGCCACACTGTCTCACACCCACAAGAGCCTGCGACAACAGCGCTTTGAAATTTGCCCCACTCTACTAGGTAGAGGTAGGGGGATTCGGCAGTTTTGGGTAAAATGTTTTTCGTAATTTTTACTTATCTGCCGTCTGGTGCGCTTCCTCGATCATCAATAGAAATTTCTGGACGTAAAATCTCACCTAGACGATCCCAGTGATCTTCTGTGGGCGCTTCCAACCGAATTTTCCATGCCCGCTCATCTTCTATGTCGGGAAAAATACGAGTAGCGATCGCGTTTTGCTCATCGTCTCGCAATTTATCAAACTCTGGGATCAAATGCTGAAGTAGTTCAGTCATGATTTCAATACGTGGATAATCCTTTACGTCGCATGATAGCTGATAGACAAGCTATCTGTCTGGTTTGACACTCCCAAAATTTTTAATTAGGGGATTCAAGGCTGCATACCCTCTGGACAGAACGACTTGGACAGCGAGGGGCGACATCTCTATCGGTCACTGAGCCGCAATTATTGCAATGGTGGGTAAACTCTGACAAATCTTTTTTACCTGTTTCATGCCCAAAATTAAGACAAATAATGATCTTTTAGCAACAGATTGCAGGAGATTTATCAATGCAAAGAGTTCTTGAACCAGAAGTGATGGATACGTCGGAAGAAGCTATTGAGTACGACGCGATGGACTTCACAGAAGTCAATACCGCATTTGCACAACGTGCTATGGAGTTGGGGCCACAATCTGGTCTCATTCTTGACGCAGGTACAGGTACTGCCCGCATTCCAATCTTAATTTGCCAGCAGTGTCCACAGTTGCGGATTATCGGCAACGACTTGTCAAAGAACATGCTGCTCATTGGTTCAAAGAATGTAGATCAGGCTGGTTTGCAAAACCAGATCTCTCTGGAATTAGGCGATTCTAAACAACTTCCTTATCAGGATGGGCAATTCGATATGGTCATCTCGAATAGTATCGTTCACCATTTGCCTGATCCATTGCCCTTCTTTCTGGAAGTCAAACGAGTGCTGAAGCCAAACGGAGCAATTTTCATCCGCGATTTAATTCGACCCGACAATGAAGCAACAATGAATGCCTTTGTTGAAAAGATTGGTCAAGAATCAGGCTACGACGAGCGCCAGAATATGTTGTTACGAGATTCTCTACATGCAGCCTTTAGGCTCGATGAAGTGAATGAACTTGTGCAAAAGGCTGGTCTGGAGGGGGTGAAAGTTTATCAATCATCCGATCTACATTGGACAGCGGAAAGAAAATACCAGTAGCCTCTTGAGCATTACACTAGAACTTACACACTGTACAAAGAAACCGTAATGTGTATCACGATATTTAGTCGTTTCAAGCGCTTTGCATAACCCTGATTTATTCGCATATTTGCGATCGCTGGGTGCTAAAAATGGCTGAAATAATCAAATTTTACATAGTACTTGTGTACAATGCGTAAGCCATAACACTGCTTGACGACTCGTAAAATGTGCTTTTGGCTTGACTGTGTTTGGTGCAAAGTAGATTATCGTCAACTGAGATTGCACAGATTTTGCACAAACCATAGGCCAATGTAGGGTATCAAGAGTTTATTTTGGATGGAAACCTATGACTAAGTTTATGCAAACATCACTGCGATCGCGTCAGCATTCCCTAATTCACAAACTAGCAAATTGCATTGAAGAAACTTGGCAAACTTACCTGGATTTATCTCCATATCAAGTTCCAGAAGATTTAGGTTATGTTGAAGGTTGCCTAGAAGGAGAGCGGCTAGTGATTGAAAATCATTGCTACCAGACACCGCAGTTTCGCAAGCTTCATTTGGAACTAGCTCAGGTAGGTAATTCCCTGGATATCCTTCACTGCGTGATGTTTCCTAATCCGGAATATGCTTTACCAATTTTTGGAGCAGATTTAGTGGGAGGGCGAGACAGCATCAGTGCTGCGATCGCTGATTTATCTCCCATCGCTAGCGATCGCTCACTGCCAAAAAACTACCAGACAGCTTTATCAAGCTTACCTGTTATCCAGTTTGCTCAACCACGTGCTTTGCCTCAGTGGGCTGATATTTTTTCAGAATTTTGTCTGTTTGTCCGCCCAATCGGTACGCCAGAAGAAGAGGCTTTTCTCACGCGAGTTCGAGAATTTTTAACCTTACATTGCCAAATTGCCAGTACAACAACTCCTTTAATTTCGCGCCTTGAAGTAGCCAAGGTACTCGCAGGACAACGATATTACTGTACAAAACAGCAACAGAATGATAAAACTCGCCGGGTTCTAGAAAAATCCTTTGGATCAGAATGGACAGAACATTATATGTCTACCATGCTTTTTGACTGTGTTGCCTGATACTAATTTGAGATTTGTCCTTTGTCATCAGCCCTTTGTCAAAGGGTAGGGAGGTTCCCTCGTTGAGTGCAACTGGCGTTCAACACAATTAAGTAGAACAGTTTAGCTTTATCCTTAATATTTCTTAATTGATTTTATGAACCATGTTTTTCAAATTGCACAAGATTTGCACAAACAGATTGCTTTAATCAAAGGTGGTTCATAAGGCACTGAATCCTTGACTATTAGGTCGGGTCGGGATTCAGATTTCTCTCACTCCATGAATATGGAGAATTGATTGCTCTAGATATCTCTGAAATTTTTGGGCTGTGCAGTAGGTTGTTCATCGACAAACAGCGTTAGAGGCTGAACTCTCCTTGTATTCCCTCAAAAAGCTTCGTTTGCTTGTTCATCATAACTCACAGCTCAATTTACTCATCAAGTAAGCCTTTGAGCCGCCTATTTTATTTTAAAACAGGAGATTCTCAAATGCTGGACGCTTTTACTAAAGTAGTTGCTCAAGCAGATACCAGAGGCGAATATGTCAGCAATTCTCAGATCGATGCTTTGAAGAATCTGGTAGCAGAAGGCAGCAAGCGCATGGATGTTGTCAACCGCATCACTTCTAATTCTTCCAACATAGTGGCTAATGCTGCACGGGCCTTGTTTGCAGAACAACCCCAATTGATTGCACCAGGTGGTAATGCTTACACCAACCGCCGCATGGCAGCCTGTTTGCGGGATATGGAAATCATCCTCCGCTATGTAACCTATGCTGTGTTTACAGGTGATGCCAGCGTATTAGACGATCGCTGCTTGAATGGTCTAAAAGAAACTTATTTAGCTTTGGGTGTTCCTGGTGCTTCCGTAGCGACAGGAGTCAACAAGATGAAGGAAGCAGCGATCGCGATCGCTAATGACCCTAATGGAGTTACCCGTGGTGATTGTAGCTCACTGATGGCGGAGTTGGGCAGCTACTTCGACCGCGCTGCACAAGCAGTAGCTTAAAGCCCTAGCCTTCAACTCTCACAAAAAAATCTCTTCACATACCCAAAACTAACAACCATTTTCCTCGATTTTTGCAAGGTACATTTAGCATGAAAACTCCTTTAACAGAAGCAGTAGCAGCAGCAGATTCTCAAGGACGCTTTTTGAGTGCTACAGAAATGCAAGTGGCTTTTGGACGTTTCCGTCAAGCTGCTGCTAGCCTAGAAGCTGCTAAAGTATTAAGTAGCAAAGCTGAGAGTTTGGCTAATAGTGCAGCCAATGCAGTGTATCAAAAGTTTCCCTATACTACTCAAATGCAAGGTAGTAACTACGCTTCTACCCAGACTGGAAAAGACAAATGCGTGCGGGACATTGGCTACTATTTGCGTATAATCACTTACAGTTTGATTGCAGGTAGCACAGGCCCCCTAGATGATTTTCTCATCGGTGGACTCACCGAAATCAACAAAACCTTTGAGTTGTCTCCAAGCTGGTATATCGAAGCACTCAAGCATATCAAAGCTAACCACGGTCTCAGCGGCGATCCAGCGGTGGAAGCTAATTCTTACATTGACTATGCCATCAATGCACTAAGCTAAGGGTTTCCTCTAGCCCAGAACAACAAAATACTGTTCATGTTGTGTTTCATTACATAACCAGTAGTTTGCAGTTCTGGGCATATTGTTTACCCTTAAAATTAAGGTTGACGAATTTGAGTTTTTAGATTTGGAATTTGGGATTGGGGATTGAATAATGCAAAATCCCTCAAAGTTTTACAAGCAAATAGTTTCAACTATGAAAGATAGGGCTTGCATTCGCTTGTATTGGTGTATTTTACTCAACTGCAATTCGCTACATAGCACAGTGCTGAATCAAGACTGTCTTAACCTATGTGACTACGGCTATCAATCCAAAATCTAAAATCCAAAATTGTATTAGTTAGCAACGTTAAACATACAAGGAAAAGAGCCAATGGCGATTACAACTGCGGCTTCCCGTCTCGGAACTACTGCCTTTAGCGACATTAAACCCATTGAACTGCGACCAAACTGGACGCTAGAAGATGCCAAAGCTGTAATTAATGCGGTTTACCGTCAGCTATTGGGTAACGATCATCTCATGGCAGCAGAACGTCTTACCAGTCTAGAGTCTCTGCTTTACAACGGTCAACTCTCGGTGCGTGAGTTTGTCCGCGCTGTTGCTAAGTCTGAGTTATACAAATCCAAGTTCTTTTACCCGCATTTTCAAACACGAGTAATTGAATTGAACTTCAAGCATTTGTTAGGACGGGCACCTTATGATGAGTCTGAAGTAATTTACCATCTAGATCTCTATCAAAATGAGGGATTTGACGCAGATATTGATTCTTATATTGACTCTGCTGAATACGAAGCTAACTTTGGTGATGCCATTGTCCCTTACTATCGCGGGTTTTCAACTCAAACAGGTCAAAAAACCGTAGGATTTACCCGGATGTTTCGTCTTTATCGGGGTTATGCTAGTAGCGATCGCTCACAGTTGGAAGGAACCAGTCCCCGCTTAGCGGCTGAACTGGCTAAAAATAGTACTTCTGCGGTGATTGCTCCTTCTGGTAGCACTGAAGGTTTTGCTTATCGCCCCTCTAAACAAGGTGTGGTGCCTAACCGTACCTTTGGCAGATCTTCACAAGGTTCATCCGATCGCCTCTACCGCATCGAAGTAGCAGGAATCTCTCTACCCAGATATCCTTGGGTTCGTCGCAGCAATAGAGAGTTCATTGTTCCCTACGAACAGTTATCAAACACCCTGCAACAGATTAGTAAGCAGGGAGGCAAAGTCGCAAGTGTAACAATTGCACAATAATTTTACCTGAGTTCGACAGATTTAAAAGATCCCTCTCCAAACCTCTCTCCTTTTAGGGGAGAGGCTTAAAAACCTTAACTTTTCGTGCTTTATCAAGAATTTCAGAGCCACCTCTCCGCGTCGGAGAGGGGTTGGGGAGAGGTTCATCGAACTCACGTTAATTTTGATGACTGGTGACTGATGACTGATGACAGTCAGCAACAAGTTTAATAGACACAAATTTTCAACCGCGATCATATCCTTCTAGGAGATATAACCGTTATGCTTGGAAGATCTGCATTAACGAGAGCTTCTAGCTCAACTTCAGATAATCGTATCTTTGTCTATGAAGTCGAAGGATTACGGCAGAATGAACAAACTGAAAAAAATAACTATCAAATTCGCAATAGTAGTACAGTTTTGATTCAGGTGCCTTACAACCGCATGAATGAACAGATGCGTCGCATTAACCGCTTAGGAGGCAAAATTGTCAGCATCCGTCCTCTGTGATCGGTAATGGGTAATGGGTAATGGGTAATGGGCCAGATGTGATGAATAATAGTAACATCCAATTCCCAATTCCCAATTCCCAATTCCCAATTACTGATTCTCTATTTGAGAAATTGCTAATTTGGCAAGTAGGCGCACAACTTCCAATTGGTCATTGAGTGCTGCTTTTAAGGGTTCTAGGGCGGTGCGATCACCCAGTTTACCGAGGGAAGTTACCGCTGCTTTTCTCACTTCACCATCGGTATCTCGTAACGCCAGAATCAGATGAGGAACTGCGGGAGGATAATTTAGCTGAGCTAATGCCGCAGCTGCTTCAGTACGAATTTCAGCAGATGGATCGGTCAAAGACGATACCAGAATTTTAGTTGCTTTTTCATCTGCTTGTTCTTGAGCGACATGAGCAAGGGCACCCACTACTGCACGCCTGACATCTACACAATCTGAATCTAATGCTTTATATAAGTATTCTGCCGCTTCAGAACCCATGAACGCCAGCGCCCAAGCTGCCTGACCTTTGGTACTTTCGGGATGTTCTGGCGAAGCTAAAATGTCTAGCAATGCTGGTACTGCTGCTTCACCTGTCCTTGCTAATGCTCCAGCTGCTGAGCCTTGGACTACTGTATCCTCATCATTTAATAAGGCATGGAGTAATGGGGGTACGGCTGTTGGATCAGCGATTAGGGTCAAAGTTTTAGCCGCAGCTCTTCGGATAACTGGATCAGGGTGATTTGCCAGCGCTTCTACCAAGAATGGGGTCGCCGATTCACCAATTTGACCTAGTGTCTCTGCGAAACGTAGCCTGACTAAACCTCGCTTATCTCCCAAACCTTCAAAGACCATCCGCCTCAGAAGTTGATGGTCATTGCGATCAAAGGTGTCAAGTGTGATTTGCTCAGTGACCATCTGAATCAGGGCATCGGTCTGTGCTTGAGCCAATAAAATTGGATCATCCCCAGATTGAGTTTCAAAGTTGAGCGTGTTACTCATCGCAAATTCCTTATCATTTTTCGTAAATAGTGTCAATAGTCATTTGTTCTTTGTCCTTTGTAAATATAAATGACTAATGATCCTTAAGGATTCGGCAGTTTTTGATAGGGGGCTACTGCGCCCTTGCCGTTAAGATATAGCAATGTAAAAACCCCCTGTGTTGCAACTGCCTCACTCATGACAACCTTTACGAGTAAGTATGCAAGTTACATTGATAAAAGCTTAGTTATTTGTGATCAGAGCAGCCTGGTGAGTGCGTAATTCCTGGATTTTGGCATCAATTTCGTTCAGATAAGGCTCTAGTTGAGCGAGTGCTTGTGATTTTAGTATCTTAGCCCGTTGCGCGATCGCGAGGGTGTCGTTAACCAAACGTTCCCGATATTCTTCTAGTTCTGCAATGATATCTGTCAGTTCTTGAGCAGCTATTGCATCTGTTGCCGTGAGTTCTCTGGGTTCAGTCATAACTATATCTATTGTTTTTCCTAAAGGCGATTGCTAAATACTTGTATTCGATCTTCTCAGATTGCGTTACCACTGGACAAACCTTTTTCAAAGGAATTCGACAGTAGATATGTTATGTTAGGCGCACTTGACCTCAAACTGTTTCAATGGCTCGCCTCAAGTCGGGAAACCTGCACACACAGGCTGGCTCCCCAATGCACTGCCTCATACTTGACAGTTTGTTACAAAAATTTAGAGATTCTTTCAGCAAGAAGGGAGTAGGACTGCGATCATATTGATCATATTTATCCACCTCTGGCTGTTTCTTGCGATAATTCCCAAGGGGGATTTGCTCTTTAGTGTTCGTTCGTCAAAGGGGAAGAGATGACAATTAAGCGATTTGGTTTAATAATTGCGACGTTGATAGCTATTGGCTTAGCAACTTTATCTTTATTCGGCAGTTGGCAAGAACCTCAATTCCAAAGTCGCTTGGAACTATACCAAACTAATATTGCTTTGCAAGCCCAAGCTTGGCAACCAGGAGATGGTAGCGACGAGAATTTCTCGGCAATTCGAGAAGCGATACTTGGTGAGGAACCCCTGGAAACTGCCACAAAGCAATATCAACAGGCGCGTGAATCGGTTCAAGCTAATTTGGACAAAGCTAAAAAGCAACTTGCACAACTACCCTCTCCACCCCAAACAATCCCTACACCCCCTAAACCTCTACCAAAACTTTCTTCTCAAAGAAAGACCTCTGGTGGCGAACAACCGGAAAAATTGCAGCAATCTCTCAAGCAAGCAGAAAAATTGCTGGCTGAATTAGACTTGCGCCTGGGAATTTTACAAGCACAGCAAGGACAGACGGATACAGCCCTCAACACTTGGAACGAATTACAAAAGCGATTAGCACCAGACAACCCAACCACAGACTCTTCACTCCTGACTCCTAACTCCTCTTTTCGTACTGAATTAGGAAGAACTGCTGCTGTATTAAGCGGACTTTGGAGTAATCCCTCTCGTCTACTCCCCAATGCTCAACAGCCAATTCAAAAGAATTTAGATGGTTGGTTTCGCTCTACTGCTTTAGTTCAACTGTACCAACTCCAGCAACGACAAGAAGCTCTATCAGCAGTTCAAGCCACAGAACAAGAAGCTGCTGCCCAAGCCGTGGTGAAATTAGTGATTATTGCCACTATTCCCTCTTTAGCAGCATTGGTTGGTACTATACTGCTGATTTTCTTAATTGCACAGCGCCTGTTGAAGGGGAAAGAAGCCTTATTGGCTCAAAATGCTGATGCTCCTTGGTCAACACCTTGGAATGGGGAAACTGTGTTGCAGGTTTTTGTCCTGGGCTTTTTCTTTATGGGACAAGCTTTTGTGCCTTTGCTCTTATCACTGATTCCAATCCCACGTCCTTTAGGTAATGTGCGACTTCAGGCTGTTTACGTCTTGATTAGTTACCTGCTAGTAGCATCAGGTGCTTTATCGGTATTATATATTTCTATTAAACGCTTTTTTCCCCTACCAAAATTCTGGTTTCGCTTTCGTTTGCAGGATAATTGGTTTTTGTGGGGGTTGGGGGGCTATTGTGTCGCTTTACCCATAGTTGTGGTGGTGTCTTTAATTAATCAAAAACTCTGGCAAGGACAGGGTGGTAGTAATCCTCTGTTACAATTGGCTCTAGAAAGCCAAGATGTTGTAGCACTTGGCATATTTTTCTCTACAGCTGCAATCGCAGCTCCATTTTTTGAAGAAATTCTCTTTCGTGGCTTTTTGTTGCCTTCTCTAACTCGTTACTTTCCTGTTTGGGGAGCAATTATTGCCAGTGCTTTATTATTTGCGATCGCTCACCTGAGTTTGTCAGAAATTCTGCCACTCACAGCTTTAGGCATCGTCTTGGGTGTAGTATACACGCGATCGCGTAACCTTCTTGCACCCATACTTCTTCACAGCCTCTGGAATAGTGGCACATTACTGAGCTTATTTTTGCTAGGTGGTAGTAATTAATATAACAAGAGTTTACTGTTGCTAAAAATAAAAATATTTGCTTAGATTGGCGATTATAATGGTAATTTACTAATTATGATCTCAAACTTCATCTAATTGAAGGTGAAGTTCTTGGGAATAAGCAACTCGTTGGAATCTTCTTTAAATTAATAGTGTACTAGCGACAAGGAGAACAAAGGTAACAAGGTTAATAACTAATGCCCAATACCTTAGAACTGAAGCGTAAATATGCTATTGGCAGACGTAGTTGTAGCAAGACTGTTAAATAGATTACAAAATGGCTAGAGAAACATCTAGTATCATCTGGATAAGTTTAGTCATTATTAAGCTATTTCTAACAGACATCAGTAACTCACAAATCAAAATATATTTTATTACAGTTTTTCGTTCCTAGCTGTTGACGGTTGACTGTTAACTGTAAAACGCAGGACTGACGCATGGACTACGATTTTACGTAATTACGACCGTACTCCTTCAAAGAACCCGCTTTCTTAGCGAAGTAATCGCAAAAGCTTAGTTTTTCGTTATGAGTGCGTAAGTCCTAAGACAACAAATTTAAGTGTAATAATTTATTTTTTGGAGTTCCCTAATACCATTTTGAATTTGAGATTTGGGATTGGAATCGCTTTCTGTGTCTGGATTTTGTGAATCCTTCTGTGGCAATCATTTTTCAAATTGGTATAATTTGAGCGTAAATCCTAGTTTTAGCTATCAAATTGGTGAAGGTAACTAATCTGAACTTCTCAGCTATTACTATCGATTAAAGTTGTGATAAAATTGTTACCCTTTTGTTGATGGAAATATACCTTCTGTGCCTTGTAGGCATTGACCATCACAGCTTATGCTCACCATTACGACCATATTAAAAAGTCCGGAAATAATACAGATGGACTTGTATAGAGTGGTGTTATGTGACTGTTTTGTTCATTATTGGGATTGTTTCTGTTCAAGAAACATCTCTTACCTAAGAATGAGTAAAACTGCTGTCCGGGTTTTATAGATCAAGTTATGATCACTCATCAATAAACCGTATAATTGCTAGCGTTTTGATAAAACCTCCGCTGAACCAATATTTCTAGCGTTGTTTCTCAGATGTTGGCACACTGGTTTCACTCATTTATATTGGGACATACTGCTACTAACAAAAAAGTAAAAATATATTTACTAAGTAAATATATTGACTTGTTTTGATTACAATAAAGACCTTAATTTTCAACTCACTGATCGAGGAGCAACACTGATATGGCAAATCTTAACCCTAGTCACCCTACCAAACAACTACTAGCTGGGTATTGTGGCATCATTTTTGGAGGTTTAGGGATTCATAAGTTTATTCTGGGATATGCCCCAGAAGGCTTTATTATGCTGGTTATATCAGTAGTAGGGGGTACTTTCACATATGGTATTACCTTGTTGATTATGCAACTTGTGGGATTGATTGAAGGCATGATCTATTTAAACAAATCCCCTGAAGAATTTGTCAATACCTACTTTGTCAATAAACAAGGCTGGTTCTAGAAATTGCGATCGGACAATTTCATTCTTATTTTTGCCTATAAATTCTACGTGCCTACTTTTATAGATTATTCCACTGATATGCTAACCATCAAAGGTAAATATCTCACTTGGACATTATTCCTACTGCTGGGTGTAGGCTATTCTAGTTTTATGTCTAATTTAGACATTAACTATTTTTGGAAAAGCCTAATTGTCCTAATGCCAATACAGATTGGATCTATTATCTACATAACTTATTTACGCTGGAAACGTAATTGACTAAAGCCTGAAGGATAAAGTGTGAAGTTAAACTAATTTTCTCAATCTACACTACAAATCATCACACCTGCTCCCCTTTTCATCTTTCAATTTTATAGGGCTAGGAAGCTTATAATGTCTGCATCCTAGCCCTTTTGATCACTGCATCAACATTCCCTGTTTTTGGGCATCCACCAGTACCACCAGCGCAGTTGGCGTTATTAACAATCTTGCAAGCGTACACAAGTGCTTCGGATGGGTAAAAAAAGATAGGTCAGGTCTTCTCAACAAGACCTATCAGAGGTATTTTGCGTAAGTCCTATATAAAACACAGGGCGGCGGGGCATCCCGTCCTTTCAACAGCTAGGGAAATGTCCAACCCGTTGGGGGGAGTCACCTAGAAGCCCTCGCCGTCCCGGAGGGCGACACAGGGAGTATGTCACTGACCTCATCTGGCTTTAAATTTGTGTAGTCACGAATTATGTACCATAACTTAATAAAATTAATATTATTGACGTTCGGTCATAGTTGCAGATTTCGCCTACGCTCGAATTAGAGGCGCTTTTTGTCAGGCGTTAAATTTTCGTAGCGAATCAAACACTTGCCATGCCACTTGTCACAAAAACTAAGCTTGCCCCAGAACTAACCCCGACTTCAGAGAAAATTATTCTGGATGTTGGGGGTATGAAGTGTGCTGGGTGTGTCAAAGCTGTAGAGCGACAGCTGACCCAACATCCAAAAGTCAAGAGTGCCTGTGTGAATCTGGCTACCGAAGTAGCAGTTGTAGAGTCAGAACTTGGTGCGGTAGATCCAGATGCCTTGGCAAAGCAATTGACAGCAGCCGGATTTCCCACCCAACCCCGGAAAGCTAGTGAAACAGGCGTGACCCTAGAAGACCCAGGAGAAAAACAGCGCCAACAGATGCAGTCTGCTATTAAGCAGTTAATCGTTGCTTTTGTACTGCTGGTTTTGTCGGGAATGGGACATTTTGGCAACATCGGCAGCTCGATATTGCCAGCATTGAACAACATTTGGTTTCACTGTGGACTAGCAACAGTAGCATTACTAATTCCTGGTCGCCCGATTTTAGTAGATGGCTGGCTTGGTTGGCGGCGCAATGCGCCCAACATGAACACTCTAGTGGGATTGGGAACGCTGACAGCCTACATTGCTAGTTTGGTAGCGCTACTGTTTCCCAAAATGGGTTGGGAGTGTTTCTTTGATGAACCAGTGATGATGCTAGGCTTTATTCTGCTGGGAAGAACATTAGAACAACAAGCTAGGGGAAGGGCCGCCGCAGCATTTAGACAATTGCTGGCACTCCAGCCACAGGTGGCGCGATTGATAGCCAACCCAGACCCAGAAAAATTAGCAGTGGGAGCAAATAGTATAGAAATTCCTGCTGAACAAGTGCGAGTAGGTGAATGGTTGCAGGTACTGCCAGGAGATAAAATCCCCGTTGATGGTGAAATTCGTTTGGGACAGACAACGGTAGATGAGTCGATGCTGACAGGGGAAGCAGTGCCAGTAATCAAGCAGCCAGGAGATGTGGTAGCAGCCGGAACCATCAACCAGTCGGGAGCGATCGCAATTCAGGCAACCCGTACTGGCAGTGATACCACTTTAGCCCAAATTGTAGCCTTGGTAGAAGCCGCCCAAACTCGTAAAGCACCTGTACAAAAACTAGCAGATACGGTAGCTGGTTACTTTACCTATGGTGTTTTGACGGCTGCTGTGTTGACATTTGTGTTTTGGTACTTTTTCGGCACTCACATCTGGTCTGATGTCACCATGTCAGGCAGCATGGAAATGATGAGCCACGCCGCACATAACGCCCACCAGATGCCGCCTAATCCCCACTCTCCACTGTTAACCAGCTTAAAACTAGCGATCGCAGTTATGGTTGTTGCTTGTCCTTGTGCTTTGGGACTTGCTACACCAACAGCTATTCTTGTAGGCACTGGTATCGGCGCAGAACGAGGTTTATTAATCAAAGGTGGTGACGTACTAGAAAGAGTCCACCAACTCGACACAGTAGTTTTTGATAAAACTGGCACTTTAACCACAGGTAATCCCACGGTGACAGATTGCCTGACGGTCGAGGAATTGGGGATTAGTGACTGGGGATTAGGTACTGGGGATCAGGAAAACAAGCACAATAACCAATCCCCAATTCTCAATTCCCAATCTTTAATTCAACTAGCGGCAGCAGTAGAAAGCGGCACTCACCATCCTTTAGCAAAAGCCATTCAGCAGTCAGTACAACAGCAAGAGTTATATATTCCCGATGCTGTAGATTTTCACACTGAACCAGGATTAGGAGTATCTGCTGTAGTAGAGAATACAAATGTAATTTTGGGTAACTCAGACTGGTTAAGTTGGCACGGAATTTCCATAGATGACAATGTACAACAAGTAGCTTTAAAACTGGCAGCAGATGGGAAAACAGTTGTTTACGCAGCAGTTGGGGGGACTTTAGCCGGACTCATTGCTGTTCAAGATACCCTCAGACTTGATGCTCAAACCACAGTAGACAAGTTACGTGAGATGGGTTTACGGGTAATGCTGCTCAGTGGCGATAGATTAGAAGCAGCTAGTGCCATAGCCAAACAACTGGGACTAGATAGCAATTGTGCGATCGCAGGAGTTCCCCCAAGTAAAAAAGCGGCTGTCATCCAAGAATTACAAGCCAATGGCTGTACAGTCGCCATGATTGGCGATGGTATCAATGATGCTCCAGCTTTATCCCAAGCAGATGTGGGAATTACCTTACACTCAGGCACTGATGTAGCAATGGAAACTGCTGAAATTATTCTGATGCGCGATCGCCTCAACGATGTTGTTGAATCAATTCGCCTCAGTCGTGCCACCTTCAACAAAATCCGCCAGAACTTATTCTGGGCTTTCGCATATAATACAATCGGCATTCCTCTAGCCGCAGGTGTTTTGTTACCAAGTTGGGGTTTTGTCCTTAGTCCATCTAGTGCCGCTGCTTTAATGGCTTTTAGCTCAGTTAGCGTTGTGACTAACTCCCTGTTACTACGACGCCTGGCTTAAAAACATGAGGGAGATAAGGGAGATGAGGAGGAGTAAGATTGCAATTTACTGCCTGATCTCCCCTATCTCCCCCTGCTCCATTAATACTTATTCTCTTGGAAAATTACATACTCAATGCTGGTTTTTACCATCTCAGGTTAAACTAAATCGATAGTTAGATGTTATTCATCTTACAAAGTCTGATGATACTCATTCTCAAACAATAGTATTCAAAGAGTTAGGACTTACGCATGAGTAAGGAAAAATCAACGGTTGGCGCTGTGCATTGGTCATGGTGCATAGGGCATGGAAAATTGACCAATGCCCCATACTCTGTGACCTATGCCCGATCTCAACTAATTAAGTTTCGTAGTTAGTCCTGAGAGTAAAATAGCTATGTTCTATCTTCCAATAAATATGCAATTTTATGCTCATAAAAATGAGTAGTATAAACTCTAGTGCCTGAGAAGGTCAGGAAACAACACCAAAAAATCTTAATTAACCCTATTACAACTGATTTTAGTAACGATAGATCAATGGCACCAGAAACTAATGAAAGCCATCTACTGATTATTGAAGATGATCAAGGGCGCAAAGAATTTCCTCTAGAAAACCCTATTTACTCTATTGGTAGAGACCGCGATTGCAATATCCGTTTAGCCTCTCAGTTTGTCTCCCGGCGTCATGCTACATTAGTGAGATTGCCACGAGAACACAATAGTCACAGCTATTATTACCGGATTGTAGATGGTGATGCCAAAGGCAAGCCTAGTGCTAACGGTATGATGATTAATGGGCGCAAGATGCCAGCTCACGATCTGAAAAATGAAGACGAGATCGTTTTTGGCCCTCAGGTACGTGCCATTTATTACCTGTTAAAAAATAATCAGCGCTCAGGGCAAACAGATTCCACCGAATATGATATTACACTCATAAACCCCGGTATGACTGAGGATGAGTAAATTGAAGATTGAAAATAAACTAATTCAGGTGGCTTCTGAATGTTAACTTACTTAATTTTTAACTCTCACGTGTTGCCAAAGCTGGCTTTGGCAACATAAAGCTAATACAGATTAAATTGCAGTATTTTCCGCGAAAACTAGCATTTAGTCATTAGTTCTTTGTTTTTTATCCTTTATCCTTTATAAATACAAATTATTAATGGCCAGTGAACAAGAATAACTAAATAAGTGAGTATGCAATTTTAGATGTGTTCTAGCTAAGTATTTTGACTATAACTAGAAATATAAACTCAGTTCCCAAAGGTCAAGACAGTGTTGATTGCTGCAATGTAGACGCAAAGCGGTGAGCCAGCTTGGTCATGGGGGTTCGCACGCCACTTGCTACAACGGAGGAAACCTCCCTTCGGGTTCGGTAGTTCCTCCACTTGGGGAGACCCCAAGACCGGACTACCTCACCGCAACGCAGTGGCTCCCCATGAGCGACTGGCAATATCAAGAGCAATCCACGGGAAGCAAAGCCACTTTGCTAACACCAAGACGGCAACTCCCTCACCAAGTGGAGGATGTGGCGTCCTTTGACTGCAACCCCCAAGACCGCAAAAGCATCTACAACACGATCGCACTTTACCATCACTCTTATCCGGCGAGACTTTCAATTAGATGCCAGTGGCGACTCTGCTCAATCGTCTGCTTGATGAATTCAAACATTTGTCGGCAATGGTTGTCAACTTGGAGTGGCAATTCCTCGTTTTTAATTACAATACTCATGCGGCTTTCTGTTTCAGTAGCTGCTGATTTATCAATCAGTACTTCTGCTTTAACCAGCTTAGAGAAAGAAACATTACCAGGAATCTCACGAGCGATAATGTAATCGGGTGTGTAGTACTGAATTTCCAAATCACAATCCTGTAGAAGTTCTACAACTAATGGCTGGAGATGGTCAATAGAGATAGAAAGAATAAATGAACAGGTATAGCGAGCCATAATAGCCCCACGCCTTGCAACACTCCGTCCATCCTATAATACCGAAGCATCAGGACGGGAAGTCATTATAGATTCATTAAATTCAACAACCAAACTGGGGATTGGGGACTGGGTACTGGGTACTGGGGATTGGGATTGGGATTGGGACTGGGGACTGGGTACTGGGGACTATTTAAGAGTTTTCTCAATACCCAATGCCCCATGCCCAATTCTCAATGCCCAATGGTAAGGTAACATAAGTTGAAAATTTGATAAAAAACTTTAAAATAAGGGTTTGGTGGAGGTGCATTATGAAATTAGCAATTACAGGAGCAACAGGATTTGTCGGTAGTCATTTGGTAGAACGACTCCACAAGGAAGGTCATAGAGTGGTGGTGTTAACCCGTAACACTGCTTTTGCTCAAAAAATTTTTCCACCCAATGCTTTTCCTAATGTAGAAATTGTTGCCTATACACCGACTGTATCTGGTTCTTGGCAAGACGCGATCGCTCTTTGTGATGGTGTTGTTAACTTAGCAGGAGAACCCATTGCCGAAAAACGCTGGACACCTGAACACAAGCAAGAAATCCTCAATAGTCGTCAGCTAGGTACACAGAAAATCGTTGAAGCCATAGCTAAAGCCAACCCCAGACCAACTGTCTTAGTCAACGCTTCAGCTATAGGCTATTACGGTATCAGTGAAACTGCTACCTTTGACGAAACAAGTTTACCTGCTAACGATTTTCTCGCTCAAGTTTGCAAAGCCTGGGAAGCAGAAGCCACAAAGGTAAAAGATGTTGGTGTGCGGTTGGTAATTCTGCGCTTTGGTATTGTCTTAGGCTTAGGTGGTGCCTTGGGCAAAATGATTACACCCTTTAAACTCTTCGCTGGTGGCCCTATTGGTAGCGGTCGGCAATGGTTTTCTTGGATTCACGTAGATGACTTAGTTAACCTAATTGTGCAAGCTTTAACCAAACCAGAAATGGAAGGGGTATATAATGCTACTGCCCCAAACCCTGTTCGGATGGCAGATTTAAGCCAAACTATGGGCCAAGTGATGAATCGCCCTTCCTGGTTACCTGTTCCTGGTTTCGCTATAGAAGCTCTTTTAGGAGATGGAGCAATAGTTGTTCTAGAAGGTCAAAAAGTTCTGCCCAAGCGCACCTTAGCATCAGGCTTTGAGTATCAGTATCCTAATTTACAACCCGCTTTGAGGGAAATATTTAACTAGAATCAAAAGTCAAAAGTCAACAGTCCATAGTCGAGAATTGAGGGGTTGTTGACTGTTGACTGATGACTATTGACTATTGACTAGAGAGAAATTTTTTAGAAACCCAACTGATCAGACCGCTGAGAATCGCACCTCCCATGAGAATGCCAATAGCCGGGTTAAATACAGGTTGCCAGAGTTGATGCCACAAGTCTAGACCTAGGTTGACTCCCACAGCATCACCAATTGCTGCGATCGCTAACCAGCCAAAACCGAATATAACTAAAAATACATCAGCAACTAAAATCACGTTGAGCCAGCTTAAAAGTTTTTCTCTCATGAAAGTTAGCAAATAGGAGTGATGAATTAATTTTAATTCCTCACTCCTAACTCTTAACTCCTAACTATTAACTCCTAACTCCTAACTACTTACTCTTCAAACACCCAGTTTTTGACTTTCGCCAAACTCTGCCAATCCGGTTTTCTGCTTAAACCATCTTCAATACTGTTTTTTATTTCATCGCGCCATTCTGGGTTAACAAAAATTAACTGTTTGACAAAATCAATATGTTCTCGTAAACCTTTTTTGCCTGTTTCCAGCATGGCTAGAGCGAGATTAATTCTAGCCTGTGGGTCTTGGGGATTTAATTTAACTGCTTTATCGGCAGCTTTGTAAGCCAAGTTGGGTTTGTTGTCGAGCAAATACAGCCACGCCAAGCAAATCCAAGCTGAACTAGTTTTAGGAGAGCGATCGCACACCTCTTTAAACACAGGGATTAAAGTCTCGACTGCTTCTCCAGCTTTATAACGTTCCAAACCTGTATCAAACAGGGATTCAATAGTGTTAGTCATTGGTCATTAGTCATTGGTTATTAGTCAGTAGTCAGTGGTCAACAGCAAACAACCCTTACGGATTCGGCAGTTCCTCATGGGGAGCCACTGCGTTGGTGAGGCAGCCCCCGTCTTGGCTTCTGCCAAGATGGGGAACTGCCGAAAGGGTTTCCCGGCAGCCTTTGCAAGTGGCGTGGAAACCCACTCTCTCGGATTGCCTCACAACTGACAACTGACAACTAACAACTGACAATATTACACTCCAAACGACTTACCGCAACCACAGGTTTGGGCGGCGTTGGGGTTGGTGAATTGGAAGCCGCCACCAATCATGGCATCGCTATAATCGAGCATCAAGCCATAGAGATAGAGTAAGCTTTTGCGATCGCAGACGATTTGGAAGCCATCATAGTCAAAAACTTCATCCTGGGGGGTGATCTTGCTGCTATCCTCAAAGTCCATCATGTAAGACATACCAGAGCAGCCACCTTGCCGGACTCCTACTCTTAAGCAGAAGTCTGTGCCTTGCTTGTCTCGGAGAAATTTGACTTGGCGTAAAGCTGCTTCGCTCAACAGAATTCCGCGTTGTTGAGGTTGAGTTGCTTGTGTCATCTGCTTTTTCAACTCCTTAATTAGTCTAAAAATATCTTAATTTAGGCATATTATTGCCCTGGCTTGTCCTAGTGGTTTTTTCTTTATTTTAGCGATATCGATGTTGCTAATTGGCAAATTGTAAACACTCCGTTAAAAGCAGCCAAAGATTTTTATTCTAGAATTGAGAGACTCGGTGTGTTTAGAGATTCGGTATTTTCGGAGTTTCAGCCCTAGTCGCAACCACTCTTCAGGTGCAGCCAGGCAAATTTCATCCGAGGCTAGCCATTCCCAAAGCTCTACTGCCAAAATTGCTTCTTTTGATTAACTTACTCTATGACAAGTTTTAATCGCTCTACCAGTCGTCGGTTGAAGAAACTACCTCAAATTCCTTCTGTATGGGAGGGCGATCGCCGTCCAATGTCATCATCGCACCAGCATTCCGACTCAGAGGCTAAGGGTGAATGTATTCTTTGGGTGGATGGTTCACAAGGCGTCGTTCGGGGAATGGATATGGTGCCACAAGAAACAGGCCCAGAAGCAATTGTTCGTACTTTAATGCGAGCAATAGAGCATCCTCACAGTCCGGCTAAACCAGCCAGACCCCAAAAAATTGTAGTCAAAGACCGCGAAATCCAATTCTATCTGCGAGGGGTGCTGCAAGATTTAGACATTACTATTGATTACGCACCAGAATTACCTCTGATTGATGAACTGTTTCGTGGGTTTGCCGAAATAATCGATAGCCAAATCCCCGATTTACCCCCACAGTACGCACAAGCTTTGCAAGATAAAGCTTTTGCAATTTGGCAAGCAGCGCCTTGGGAATTTTTGGAAGAACACCAAATCTTGTCGATAGAAATCAATAAGTGGGATGTTGGTACAATATATGCCTCGGTGATGGGAATGCTGGGGATGGAACACGGAATTTTGTTTTATCGCTCAGAAGACTCACTCAAGCAGTTTCGAGCCGCTGTTTTAAGGGATGATGAACCACAAGTACGCTTAGAAGAAGCTTTCCTTAAACAAGATTGCTTGTTTCTCACTTTTGAACATGCAGACGACAGCGACGAAGATGAAGATGATGAAATTGATTTAGCAGATTTACCATTGTCGGAAATTGAGCCAACCTTCGGCAATATCCACCCTTTAGAAGGTCTCAGGTCTGTTTTGTATGACGAAGAGGCGTTGGTGGTTTTCGTGGCTTTAGAAAGCCTGAGCCGCTTTATCCGCGATCACCGTCGCCAGCTTTATGAAGGCGGTTTCCCCAGTATCAGCCATCGCTATCGCATTTCTCTACCAGCATCCAACGAAGCTACTAAGTCAGCAACTGTAACAGTCTCTACCATGCCGCAATTGGCAGCAGAATTAGAAGAAATGGCAGGCTTTGGTGTGCAGGAACTAGAACCTGGGGAGGAAATCTCGCCAATGTTCCGTTCTTTGCGAGATGATTTGATCCCCGAAGACTCTTTCCTTAGTTTAGGAGTCGTGTCTTGGGAGATGCTGGAGTATCTGCGTCAAGGCGTGACACATCATCAAGTTTGTGAAATCAAGCAAGCAGGTGACGGGTTGCCAGTGATTTTAATTCAAACTTCCCGCCCCAAGGCTAAAGCTGTAATTGCCAATATAGAGGCTGCTGGTGGACTGAAAGCAATTTGCTTTAATCCTGGTGCCGATCCCTTCGATGGCGATCGCTATGACCTGGGTTTGTTGCAAACTCAAAATGGTGAATTATTTCTGTTCGGTGAATTTTTGGATGACGACCCAATTCATGTAGAAGCCCGAAAAAAATGGAATCAGCGGTGTAAAAATACCAAAGGTTACTGTGGCTTGATTATCGCTAAAGGACTCACAGGTTCTGCCCGTGGCAATCCCCAACCGCGAGATATGATGGCTTTGTTTGAGGCGCGATCGCTTTCACCTAAAGATTTAGGTATTGGCACTCTCCAACTCATGCCCCAACTTCAATCTGAATAAAAATCTGCACTATCAGCCAAATTTAACCAAAATAAACGTTATTTTTTGTTAGCTGTAGTTTTTCAGCATTAACCTACCCTGCGCTAAGTCTTAGACCAGCCTTGCAAATAGGGGGTGGGGAGTAGGGAAGAGCCACTCCCTACTCCCCACTCCTTAATGTTTCTTGAAAATTCTCCTTCATCGCAGTCATTGCTGTTATGGCAAAGTGCTGAGTGCTGAGTGCTGAGGAGCCAGCCGCGTGGTGTTAGCGCAGCAAAGCGTGAGTCTTCTCCCCAAGGGGAGACGCTACGCGAACGAGCGTTAGCGACGAAGGAGCGTCGGACTGGCGTTGCTGAGTATAAATCCAGTTATTTTAAGGCTTTGAGCAATCAACACTGTCCTAACAATTACGTGAGTTCGATGACCTCTCCCTCCCGGCCTCCTTCTCCTAAAAGGTGAGGGAGGAGGAACGAAAAAATAAGGGTTTTACTCCCCTCTCCTACCTTGAGAGGGGCCGGGGGAGAGGTTAAAACAGCACTTATCGAACTCACGTTAACCTATGTGACTACGGCTATATCACACCGTGACTTTATCAAAATTTCATAAAGTATGTATATTTTCATGCCTTTCCAGTAACGAGCTAGCCATATTTAAGAAGTAGCAAGCTGCACAATACCCGACAAAAACCCGCTAGAAGGTTAGTTTTACCATAGTCAGCGAACTAACTTTAATATTTTATGTTTTACCAAGAATTTTTTACCTTGATTATTTGATTATTTTTACGTCAGTTTAACCAAAACTTTAGTTATATATTTTTTACTTCATATTTTCTTGATAAAGAATAAAAGTTATATTAGTTAACCCTTCAATAAAGATTATTTAAAGCCTGTGAATCGTGGTTATAATAGCCATATACCAGACAAATCGAGCAAATAGTCCTAGAGGAGGAAAACTAATAAACGTTAATATCTATCAATAATTAGTAGGTTAAAAACAATAAATTTCCATGTTTGAGAGCAGAAAAATTTAAGTGAAGTCGAATTGAATATTTGGGAATAGCTAAAAAATATTTATCAAGTATGCTCAGACTAAATCATACCCAGACATGAGAATTAACAGTGTTAATAAAATTGGATAATTAATTCAAATTTTCATGTATTATATGACTAAAATTACTACAAAAAATCGGCACAAAACTTAACTAAGTCTATCAGTAGCGTATCAATAGCAAAGCATTAACCTCAAATTGATTAATCTATGGCAAATAATGCTAAATGAGTTGAAAATATAGCAAAAAATACTGCATGATCGATATCTCGTTACTTTTATTTGATAACAACACTGGCAAAGGAGAAAAAATTGCTTTAGCAAATAGCTATAGTGGTCTATATCGAATAGCAACTTTCTAGCCGATGTATCAAAGTCAGTAGTGTAAATGTAGAGCAAACAGGAAAAAATTACTAAGGTTTGACAAAAGAGCCTAATTTTATAGGCTTAAGTGGTATCCGGTTGTATGACAGTAGTCAGATGAAAGCAAAATTACTTTCGGCTTTAGCGATGTCACTAGTTAGTAAGTACTTTAGGTCCATTGCCCATTGTAGAGATACCCTAGTAGAACACCTCTCACGTAACACCTCAAGTCTTGTAATGGAACATATTTTTTCAAGTTGTATTAAGTAGCCTGGGACTGGAGAGAAGCTTAAATGATTTTGATAAACGAATTTGAAAAATTTTTATTGAGTGAACAGTAGGTATCTCAAAATAATTTATAGAATTGAAATATCAGGCTAAGATCAACACACTACGAAGATGGCCGTCTTGATAGTGTGAAAGTGCGGTATCTTTCCTGTGACAATAGTAATCTCGTTCTTATATTATCTGGAAAAATGAGGAAAAATTTGACAAAGCAAGCTTTTTTAGTATTATGAGCATTGCTTGTTTCTTGACACAAACTCTGATAATCTTATCGTCTTAATCTTCAGTGAGTTGTGTTTTTGATGATGTTCACATACAGCAGATAGCATGATAATGACTAATAAAAAATGGGCCGTAAAACGTATCACTGTCAATTTAGCAGCACAGGAAGCAGAGAAACTAGAAAAATATTGTCAGCAAACAGGTAGACCTGCAACTGATGTGATTCGCGAATTGATTAGAGGGTTGCTAGTATCCGATGAACACAAGTAAGTCATGAGGTAAGGAGGTATTTTATCGCGTAGCAAATCATTGTTTTTCCAACCAACAAATATTAATAATGTTTGTTTAGTTTCCCTTCATTGGCTAGAGTTGGTGTATGAAAATACAATTGCATAAGTAATTAGCCCATCCAATCATCAGGATTAAAAAGCAAATTCCTTACCAAAAGGTACTGCATCAATGTGCATCTACATACTGGTGGGCTAGATATTGAGTAGCAAATTCCGACACTAACCCAGTTACAATCTGTAAAGAAACTGAAAAGGAAAGACGGAATGCGCGTTGCAATTGTGGGTGCGGGACTGGCTGGCTTAGCAACCGCTGTAGATTTAGCTGATGCTGGTTGTGAAGTCCAGATTTTTGAGTCCCGTCCGTTTGTTGGTGGTAAAGTCGGCAGTTGGATTGATGGAGATGGTAACCACATTGAAATGGGGTTACACGTATTTTTTGGGTGCTATTATGAACTATTTGACTTAATGAGTAAAGTGGGGGCGTTGTCAAATTTACGCCTAAAAGAACATACCCACACTTTTATCAACAAGGGAGGACGAACTGGTGCCCTAGATTTTCGCTTCCTCACAGGCGCACCTTTTAATGGATTAAAAGCATTTTTTACTACTTCTCAACTTTCCTTGCAAGATAAATTGCAAAATGCGATCGCCTTGGGTACTAGCCCCATAGTCCGCGGCTTGGTAGACTTTGATGGGGCGATGAAAACCATCCGCAACTTAGATAAAGTCAGCTTTGCTGATTGGTTCCGCAGTCACGGTGGAAGTGAGGGTAGCATCAAACGCATGTGGAATCCCATTGCTTATGCCCTTGGATTTATTGATTGCGAAAATATTTCTGCCCGTTGTATGTTGACAATTTTTCAGTTTTTTGCAGTTAGAACTGAAGCTTCCATACTGCGGATGCTGGAAGGTTCTCCTGATGAGTACCTGCACAAGCCCATAGTAGAATACTTGTCAGCTAGAGGCACAAAAATTCACACTCGTCGGCAAGTGCGGGAAATCCAGTTTACATCAGACGAACAAACCCGTGTAACTGGTATCGTAGTGGCTCAAGGTGACACAGCAGAAATTATCACTGCTGATGCCTATGTTTTTGCCTGCGATGTCCCAGGAATTCAGCGCGTCTTGCCCCAAGAGTGGCGTAAGTGGTCAGAATTTGATAACATTTACAATCTCGAAGCAGTACCAGTGGCAACAGTGCAACTGCGATTCGATGGTTGGGTGACAGAACTGCAAGATCAAGAAAAACGCAAACAGCTAAATCATGCAGCAGGCATAGATAATTTGCTGTATACTGCCGATGCGGACTTTTCTTGTTTTGCCGATTTAGCTTTGACTAGCCCTAGCGATTACTATCGCTCAGGACAAGGATCTTTATTACAGCTAGTGCTGACACCAGGAGATCCATTTATTAAACAAAGTAATGAAGCGATCGCTCAGCACGTCCTCAAGCAAGTGCATGAACTGTTTCCTTCATCACGGGAACTAAATATGACTTGGTACAGTGTGGTGAAACTGGCTCAGTCTCTCTACCGAGAAGCACCAGGAATGGATGTGTACCGTCCCAACCAAAAGACACCAGTGCCTAATTTCTTCCTAGCAGGTAGTTATACTCAACAAGACTACATCGACAGCATGGAAGGCGCAACAATTTCAGGACGGCGTGCAGCCAAAGCGATTTTGGAAAGTGTCAAGCAGTAAAAGTCAATGCTGGTGTTAATCCCAAATTCCAAATCCCAAATCTCAAATCCTAAATAGAATGGCAGATTGGCTAGAACATAGTGTGCAGGTAGAAGTAGAAGCTCCTATAGAATTAGTATGGAGCCTCTGGTCTGACTTGGAGCAAATGCCCCAGTGGATGCAATGGATTGATTCAGTGAAAATTTCCCCTGATAATCCCGAAATATCTCTTTGGAAACTTCGTACTGGGGGATTAGAATTTACCTGGAAATCCCGCATCCTACAAGTTATCCCCAACCAAATTATTCAGTGGGAATCAGTTGATGGTTTGCCAAATCAGGGAGCAATTCGCTTTTACGATCGCCACGGTAATAGCATCGTCAAAATGACGGTTTCCTATGCCATCCCTGGTTTTCTTGGCAAACTCATGGATAACTTGTTTTTAGGACGGGCGGTTGAATCGACAATTCAAGCTGATTTGGAAAGGTTTAAAGAATACGCTTTGAAAGTTAAATCTAATTAATTGATAATTTGCGAGTTGGGTTCACTGTGGTTGCTAAACTACAGTGTACCAAAAGTAAAAAATCGCACCCTACATTGGCTTTAATATGGTAGGGTGCGTTAGGACTAACGTCCATAACGCACCTATAATTAGTCATGGTGCGTTGCGCTACGCGACAACACACCCTACGGCTACCTAGGGATTGTGATATATGTTTCTTAAGAATTAGCTTTGCCCAGTGGATGAATTAATCCTTTCTTCTAAACTTCCTAAACTTTCCTTTAAATTTTCAAAAAAGAATGTCAATAATTTTGACCAAGACTCATCATTATTATTATAATCTATTTCAATTGGAGTATATTGATGACTAACTATTCCCTTAGTTTTTAGTTTAACAACGAATGAGTCTGGTTTTTGCGTAATCAAAATAGGAATTATCATTTCATTTTTAGGTTTTAACTTTTCATAGGCTCCTTCCAATTTATTATTTGTAATAAAATCATTGTATTTTTGATTCTTGATCACAATTACTAAATCAACTCTAAACTCACCCTTTGCATCTGGTGCAAAAGTTACAAAATGTCTTAGATAAATACTAGATAGTGGTGGTTTACCTCCTCCAGGATGAAGAACTAATATATCTTTTTCTTCACATCCAAGATATTCAGATATCTTCTTACCAAGCTCCTTTATAAATTGAGCATTCCTATCTATATATTTTTTAGTGTTTTCAATATCTGTATCCAGTATATTTTGAAGTTCTTGAATTTTGGGAGATGACATTTTGGTTCCGGCTCAGAGTAATAGATTTTGTTTAACCATAAAAATGTTCTAAATATAAAAAAAGGGTAATAACACGTAAAAATATTATTTGAACCCACATAATTCGTGATCACACCAATAGTGCAGCATTAGTTACCAGCTAGTAGGCTTCTTGACGCTGGATTAAAGTACCCTACTGACTGTTGGTTTTGGTAGTGGATCGCCAGCAGCTTCATAAGCAATAATTAGAGACTCTAAGGCTTCAATTCCATTTGCCACTGCTGACTCGTAAGTATCGCCATGAGTACGCCAGCGTTGTCCTGGAAAATCGGGTAATCCCACCAAGAAACAATCGTCTTCTTCAGACCACTGAATCACCATTTGGTACTTGAGTTTACTCATCTGGTTTTTTACCCTCTACTGCCTCTACTGCCTGTTTCACTTCTTTTTCTTGATAGTGTTTGGCATCTGCTCCATCCTTGCCTGAAATAGTAACCTTTCCATCATATAAGGGATGCACCCAGTTAGTATGACTTCCTTTACCTGGTAGTTCTGTAAAACCAACTTGGCGAAGCATTTGCTTTAGCTCCCGAATTTTCTTAGGCATGAATTTTTAATACATAGTTATCCAATGTCACTCTATCCAAATTGTGAAAATTAAAAAAATTATAGCAATGTAAAAAAGACTGCAACTGATACCTTATATAGATTAAGACTTACGCAAGAACTCTCTGAAACTTTTATTCCTTCGTGTCCTTCGTGTCCTTTGTGGTTCGTTTTTTCATAATTTTGCGTAAGTCATGTAGATATACAGCTGTATGCCCCTACAATTAATTTGTATGTGGCAAAGATTATGGAAATAGGTATTACCAAGTAGGATCACTAAACAGATTTACAGTAAATTCCTCGCGTTGTGGTGGCACAGCTGAAATACAAGCGCGGATAATCTCACCATCCTCAAGTTCCACTGTGCAAGCATGACATGAACCCATGAGACAGCCAGTAGGGATAAATACTCCAGCCCGTTCTGCCACATCTAATAGGGCTTCTCCCACTTCGGCATCAACGGTGACATCATCTGGTAAAAAACGGACGCGAACACTCATGAAATTTGTTTTTTGACTGATAACTGATAGCTTATGACTGCTGCACAGTGGTATTGGCTTAGCTAAGACAAAAAGGGTGTTAAGTCTAAATGGTTTTCGACTTCAGTGGCGAGGGAATCTAAAATCTGTTCTCGCTGTTCTCGGTAGTTGGCAACACCAGTGGGCAAGGATTTTAAACCTCGCTGTTGACGTAGGCGATTTAACCAAGCACGTCGCCAAGGCCCATTGTCAAAAAGTCCGTGGAGATAACTACCCCACACTGATTGGCAGCTATCCACTAATCCTAAATTAACATCATCGAATAGTGGTTGATATGCTTGGCTATCTGGTTGCTGTTCTACACGCGATCGCCCTTGGTGGATTTCAAAGCCATTTACCGGTAAGCCCATTTGTGGGTAATTTGAGCTAACTTGGCGTTGGCGGGCAATTTTCTGACCTGTAATTACAGTTCTCACAGGTAAGAGATTCAAGCCTTGAAATCTGCCAGCTTGCCCTTCTATCCCTTCTGGATCAGCGATAATTTGACCCAGCATTTGAAAGCCACCGCAGATGCCCAAAACTGTGCCACCAGAAGCAGCATAGTGTTGTATTGCTTCTGCCATACCACTTCTTTGCAGCAATAGTAAGTCAGGAATTGTGGTTTTTGTACCTGGGATAATCACGGCATCGGGATGCCCCAAATCTTGCTTCGGACTGAGGTATTTTACGGTGACTGTAGGTTCTGACTCTAAAGGGTCAAAATCGGTAAAGTTGGCAATTCTCGGTAAACGGATGACAGCAATGGTGAGGTCAGCTTGAGTTTTGTGTGAACTACGGTCTAGCAAGTCAAGGGAGTCTTCTGCCGGAAATACTTCCTGAAAATAAGGGATGACACCAATAACAGGGATACCAACACGTGCTTCTAACCATTTTATCCCTGGATCTAAGAGCGATCGCTGTCCTCGGAACTTGTTAATGACGATACCTTTAATTAGTTCGCGTTCTTCTGGTTCTAGTAGCTCCAGAGTACCAACCACATGAGCAAAAGCACCACCCCGGTCAATATCAACGACTAGGATGGTTGGCGCATTTAAATATTTTGCTACCCGCATATTAGTTAAATCGCGGTGCTTGAGGTTAATTTCAGCCGGACTGCCGGCACCTTCACAAACTATTAAATCAAATTCTGTACCTAAATGTTGTAGCGATTCTTCAATTGTTCGCCAACCCAGTTCAAAATATTGCTCGTAGTATTCCGCAGCGTTGACTTTGCCTACGGGTCTGCCTTTAATAATTACCTGGGAAGTCATATCCCCTTGGGGTTTGAGTAAAATTGGATTCATTTCTACCCAAGGTACAACTCCTGCTGCCCAAGCTTGTACTGCTTGAGCATAGCCAATTTCTCCCCCGCTGGCAGTGACATAGGCATTTAAAGCCATATTTTGACCTTTAAAGGGAGCCACTCGCCAACCACGCCGGGACAAAATCCGACAGATAGCTGTAGTTATCAGTGATTTCCCAGCATGGGATGTTGTCCCCACTACCATAATTGATTTCATAGTCACTATCAGTTTTTCCAGATAAGGGGTGAAACTTGGAGATTAACAATAATATGGCAATTTTTGCGTTAAACGGCAGGGTGTTAGGAAGCAGGGGTGCGGGGGTGCAGGGGTGCAGGGGAGAGAAGAAGCAAGTGAATAAACGTTCTATCTCATCCCCCTCCTTCCCCTTATCCCCCTCATCCCCTCATCTCCCTCATCTCCCTCATCTCCTAATAAATTCAGATGGTAAAGATTTGATAAAGGGGATTTGTGCTTCCGTATGTATTGTTCCCTTCGACTGCCTAATCCTAACTCTTGAGTGTTTGATTCTAGAAAGGTAATCTGAACCAACGAATCATTGCATTGTATAGGCGATCGCGCCATGAAGCAGCAGGCCAATTTTTTCCCTGAGATTGTTCCACTAACTGATGACCAAGAGGAGTCAGGCGAAAACTATCTGTAATTCCTTGGCCATCGACTTCTCGTCGCAGCACACCCACTTGGATCAGCCAATCTAAAGCGTTATAGCAAGCTAATTCTGACAAAGGACGTTTAGTGTAGCCATGCTGGACACCATTAACTGTGGCGATCGCATTTAATGGCACACTCTGATGACGCATCGCTGCAAATAATCTCAGATTGAAAGGAGAACAGACAAGCGATCGCTCAGCCCTTGCGACTGTGCTAGGGAGATAAGACAGCGTTTTCGAGTTTTCGAGGTTAGCAGTTGGCATTTTCTATTTTGGGCATTGTTTTAGTCAAGATTAATTTCAAAATAAGCCACTGCATGTCTAAATTGCATAGTTACGTGTTCAGAGGTTCATTTGCCATCAAGCACAAAGCACGCTCTTAAACAATGAATATGCAACTTTTATGCATCACGGCTTAAGTATATTTAACTAGGAGCTAGCTTATTTCAGCAAAATTTTTCAGTTCTACGTATTTAGACTGTTTTTTGAGTAGGTCATTTAAACATTATGAATTATTGTAAAATTTCAGAGTCAACTAAAGTATGAAGTATGAAGGATGAAGTAAAACCCATACGTAAGTTTGAGAGGTAGGGTATAAAAAGGTTAACCCACGAGCCAAGTGACTGGTGTATTAACCTGTATTTCATCCTGCTCTACTGTTCTTTGAACGCTTGACACCGAACGGGAAGCCGCCCAAGGGTCGTCAACATCCTTTATGCTTCTGCCTTCTTTGTCATCAACAATCTGAAACAGGAAAGGTTCATTATGCCTCTAACAGTTGGTACGGATGCACCTGCATTTACCGTCAAAGATACTAACGGCAACACCGTCTCGTTATCTGATTTTGCTGGGAAGACAGTTGTTCTGTATTTTTATCCCAAAGATGACACTCCAGGCTGTACCAAACAAGCTTGTAGCTTCCGGGATGCCCAAGAACAATATCAAGGTAAAGATATCGTAATCTTGGGAGTCAGTGCCGATGATGAAGCTTCCCATCAGGCATTCACCCAGAAATATAATCTCAATTTCCCTTTGTTGGCTGACACCGATAAAACCCTAATCAGCGCCTACGATGTTGATGGTGGTGGTTATGCTAAGCGTGTCACTTATGTAATTGACCCTAACGGCAAAATTATCCATGTTGACGCTAGTGTCAACACGGCTACCCACGCCAGCGATGTTTTACAGCAACTTGGTCTATAGGAAAAGTTACTGAAGTTGAGAGTTGCGGCTACCCTGGGGAAACCTCGAAAGAGTACCGCCACTCTGACTTTTTGCGATCGCGCTGAATTTTGAGTAGCAAAATACTCATAGTGCCTGAATACGCCATTAGCTCCTCAACAAAATATTGTTGAAGAGCTAGTTCTTGATTAAGTTTTTTTCTAAGGTGAGTGTCAACACTTACGGTGTAGTAGTTCCAGGTGTAGTCACTGGAGATGTAATCGCTGGTGAAGTTGGAATTACTTGCCCTTGCTGCTGTTGACCTTGTAATCGTTGTTGTTGTCTTGCTTTAAAGGCCGCTGCTGCTGAGTCTAGTTGTTGGTTCTGTTCGTCAGAATTCCAGTTCAGATTACCGAATTTTGCCCGATGAATCAGGTCAAACATGTTGAAATTATCTGAGTTCGCGCGGGAGAACGGGTCAGTATTTTGGTCTGTTGTACTACCACTAGGAAAAGCATCTGTTGGGTTGACTTGAGCCAAGCTAGGTTTAGCTATAAGCAATGAACCAACGGAAATTCCGGCTACAGTAGCCACCAAGAGTTTGATAACTGGGAAAAAAGATTTTTTCATTGAGTTTTGACTCTTAAATTGCTCTAAGGGACTGACAAATAAAAAATAACTTATTCTAATTGTGCCTTGCTGACTGTTGACAGTTAAGCTAATGTGTGTATAAGTTGCACAATCACGCTTTGAAGACTGTCATTAGTCATTAGTCATTAGTATTTACAAAGGACTTTGGACTAATGACAAAGGACAACCACTACGAGTAATCATGCAATCCGCTGTATGTTTTAGCTTAACAGTCATCTGTGATCTGTCAGCAGTCAACAACTTCAAGCGGTTGTTTTTATGTCTTGAAGTGCCCTGACGAAATCATGCTTTGCTTTTAAGCAAGAGTCCGCCGCAATTGGGGTTGAATGCTCAGCAAAGCCACAATAGCAAAGCCAAACAACACCAGTAACGCTCCACCAAATGTCACATTACCCCAAGGAGCCTGCATCACTACACTACCTAGTCCCCAATTGTTGTGGAGATAGAGATAACGAATTGGCTCAATGGCGTAGCTGAGAGGATTTAGGGTCGCTACAACCTGCAACCACTTGGGCATGAAGGATAAAGGCGCTAGAGCGGTACTAGCAAACAATAACGGTAGGTTAGTGACGAAAATTACCGCAATTAGTTCAATGTGTCCGGGTAAGGCAAAAGCTAAACCGAGGGAGATGGCAGTCACACCCAAAGCGAGGAGAAAGACAATTAAGGCGATCGCACCTAAACCAGCTGCATCTGGTAGCCCAGCTCCTAAAAACGCTGCTGCTCCCACAATCACGGCTGCTTGCAACAAACTTTGGCTGATGATGAAGATTGCCGATGCAAAGACAATGGAAAACCGTGATGCTAAAGGTGCTACCAGCAAGCGATTCAAAAAACCGAACTCTCGGTCAAACATTACAGGCAAACCAGCATTCAGTGCCCCAGCAAAGGCTGTAAATACAATTACACCAGCAGCCAAAAACTGTCCATAATTTGTTGTACTACCAAACAAGCCTTTGGGGGCATTTTGAAACAAAGCCCCAAATAGCACCAACCACATTACAGGTTGAATGATTCCCGCAACTAAAGTTGAGGGGCGGCGTTGCAACTGAATAAATAAGCGACGGGTTAAAGCCAGCGTCTCTTGTACCAATTCACTAAAAAAATTGTCAGCAGCATCAGCATTCACTTGGGGTGATGTTGCAGGCTGCCATTTTATATCAGATTTAGGAGTAACACTCATAACAATTTGGGATTAGCAAGGGAATTGGGAATTGGGAATTGGGAATTGGGAATTGGGAATCGGGAATTGGGAATTAATTTTTCCCATGCCCTATTCCCCATTCCCTATCTCATATTCTGTTTCTTTTCCGCTTTGGGATCGCGATTGGCAACTGCTGCGAGTTCTGCATCCAATAAGGTGCGTCCTGTGGCGGCGAGGTAAACGTCATCTAGACTAGGACGAGATTGGGCAATGCCAAAGATGGGTAAGCTAGCAGCATTCAGCGCTTGCTGGATGGTAATTAAGGCATCATTTTGGGGTGTCACTACCAAGTTGAGGGAATTACCTTGAGCGCTATTGATGATGACTTCTTGGACAAATGGCAGTGCTTGTAGAAGATTTTTGGCTTTTTCGGCTTCCTCAACGGGGGAAAACTCCTGAATTCGCAATGTGATGCGATCGCCTCCTACTTGATCTTTTAATTGGGAAGGTGTTCCAGATGCAATCACAACACCGCGATCAATAATTGCCACGCGATCGGCTAAAGCGTCAATTTCTTCTAAATAATGGCTGGTAATCAGCACCGTTGTCCCAGAAGCACGCAACTGCCGCAGGAAATCCCATACCACAAAACGACTTTCTATGTCAAGTCCTACTGTTGGCTCATCCAACACCAAAACATCCGGTGCATGGAGTAATCCAGCCGCCAAGTCAAGGCGCTTGCGTAAACCGCCAGAGTAGGTTCCGGTTTTTTTATTGGCGTATTCTTGTAAACCGAGTAAATCTAATACAGTGTCAATCCGTTGTTTAGCTAATGCGCCAGGGATGTGATAAAGTGCGGCTTGTAATTGTAGCAATTCCCGTCCAGTTAGCACCTTATCTATGGCGACTTCCTGAGCGACATAACCGAGGCGTTGTCTTGCCAGTTTAGGATTATCTAACACAGAAATACCAGATACTTCGATTTTGCCAGCATCCGGTGTAGTCAGCGTACACAAGGCACGTAGAGTAGTAGTTTTGCCGGCACCGTTGGGGCCAAGTAAACCAAAGATTTCTCCAGGTTCTACCTGAAAGGATACATCTTTGACGGCGACCACCGTGCCGTAGCGCTTTTGCAGATTTTCGATTAAAACGGCGGGAGCCATGACAGCTTAACCCCTAACTATACAAATCTCAACAAATCCTATTTCTATTGTAATTGAGTGGTGTGAGGTGAGGCGATCGCTTTGGTTGTCCTTGGTCAGTTGTCAGTTGTCAGTTGTCAGTTGTCAGTTGTCAGTTGTCAGTTGTCAACCAGAATAATTTATTTCTTGAAGTTCCCTAAGCAAACTCATAACGGTTTTTACCCAGGTGTTTAGCACGATACATTGCAGTATCTGCTTGTTTAATCAATGTCTCAACGTTTTGACCGTTAAATGGGTAAATACTGATACCAATACTTGCGGAAATTCTAATGGTATATTCATCCAAAACAATTGGCTCAGTGATGCATCCTAAAATTTTTTCAGCAACTTTAGCAGCCACTTGTGCGTTGGGAATTGCTCTTAAAATCACAGTAAATTCATCGCCACCCAAACGAGAAACAGTATCACTACCACGTAAAGAATTACTGAGTCGCTGAGCAACGGTTACTAGCAAGCGATCGCCTATCTCATGTCCGAGGGTATCATTAATTCGCTTAAAACCATCGAGGTCAATAAACAGCAGTCCCAAAAACATATTATTGTTTTGTGCCCAATCTAAGGATTGGTCAAGCTGTTCTGCAAAAAATTTCCGATTAGGTAAACCTGTGAGAGGGTCATGATAAGCCAGAAAACGGAAATGGTCTTCTTGACGTTTCAATTCATTGTTAGAGCGAGATAACTCGGCCGCAGTACGTCTGAGTTTTTCTTCTTGCCGTTTGCGCTCAGTAATATCTCGAATTATCCCAACTAAAAATACATTACCCGCAGCATCTTTGTGGAGCGATCGCTTAGTGGCAATTAAATGGATTTTCCCAGTAGCATCAGTAAATTCTTCTTCGTTTTCGTGGGATTGCTGAGTCAAGAATACAAGCTCATCTTGTTGTCTAAAGATATCAGCTTCATGTTTAGGGAAAAAGTCATAGTCTGATTTTTCCACTAATAAAGTATCGGGATAACCAATGAATCGGCAATAGGCTTCATTTAAAACAATCCACTGATGTTGTTGATTTTTTACAAAAATTGGATCGGCAATTGTATCAATTACTTGCTGTAAAAACTCTTTGGAACGTTTCAACTCTTCTTGGATATGAGCAATATGCAAAACCATCCAAATAACGGATATGCCAAAGGTCAAGAGTGAAGGAATTATTGGTATCCACCAACCGTATAAAAAAGCCAGATATGCACTCGGTATTAACACGAAGCAAGAAAGTAAAATACTGAGGATGCTATGTCTTGGACGTTGTATTCGCCATGTGATTAACGCTCCCATATAAGACCACATAAAAATCCACAAGTATTCTCCTTGTTCAGACCATGTTTTTAATAAAGGTCGATTGTCGATGGCTGCTGAGATTAACTCACTGATGAAATAAGCTTGCAGTTCAATACCGGCAACAGGCTTTGCTGTACCCATCAGACTACTGGATTGAGGGATAAACACAAAATCCTGGAGACTGGGAGCAGTGGAACCAATAAGTACAATGCGATCGCGTATCCAACTTGCTGGTACTTTGTTATTTAGCACATCGCTCATGGTTACCTGCCGATAACCACAGTGTTTTACAGAACCACTACTCTCACAACCTGGTTTGGGAAAATTTGACAAAATTTGGTAGCCTCCGTCATCAGCTCCAATATAAGCACCATCATCTGCCTGAAAGCGAGTAAATACCGCCTTACCCAATTGCAAATACTGAGGATTTTCGGATGCTTTTTGGGGAGTGATTCCTTCTGACTTTAAATACAACAAAGCTAGCTTTAAGGCAAAACTTTGGTGTTCTTGTTGATTAATATGCCAATACAATAAGCTACGACGTATTTTGCCATCAGGGTCATATACTACATTATTAAAACCTACCTGATTCCGATTTAGTCCTAATGGAGGTAAAACACCAATATTTTTGTTTGGATCATTTTTGTTTTTGTTATTTGCTAATAATTCAATACCAATTAAATTCGGCATTGATTTATAAGCATCAAGCAGTTCTTGATTACCAGACTTGGCTGTCAAGTTATTACTAGGCACTACTAAATCTCGGTAGATATCTAAGCCAATAGCCCGAGGTTTATGAACGTTTAATTTTTTTAATAGCTTAGCAATATCGCTATCAGGAATCGGCCAAGAACCGACTTGACGTAAAGAAGCCTCATCAATTGCTATGATCGTAATGCGGTTATCTGGCTGTTCGTTTGGACGTAAGCGAAAAAATTGATCTAAGACTGCCAACTCTAAGGATTGCAATAATCCTACAGAGCGTATAAGCAAGATGCAGACTGCAACACTAGAGGCAGTAATCAATTCTCTATATCCTCTACCAAGCGGTTGTTTTAGTCCCAACCTTAACTTCACAAGACGCTTGCCTAGCTGCTGACTCATTCCCATTACCTAGTGGGGAGAAATATTCTTTATTTCCTATAGCTATGGACTACTCGGCAAATATAGCTCAAGCAAGAACTATACTAAATTTTTGAGAATCTTTTCAATTATGTTAGGTTTCTCCAAACGATGATTCATAACGACTCATGATCTGACCAAAGGGTAACTGCAATTGTCGTTTATATTATGGCGATTTCAGTATCAATTTTATTCCTGAATAACAAAAGTATATTTACGATAACTCACGGTTGACAAATTTTCTTTCTGAGTAAATATATATAATCGTCTGCCGCCAACTCTGTTGGATACCTTCAAAATGGAATACCAAATTGGGTAAACAAATATTATTTGAGATGGACTAGAGATAAATTTCACAAGACGCCCAAGTTTATCATCAGACTCCAACCATACTAACAATGACATTTTAAAAAAGTATAAACTATTATTAAGTGATTTCACTTAGTAAAATGCTTTGAGCAGGCAGTATTTGTTGATTATAGTCGCAGGTAAATAGAAAATTTGTAATTAAAATTGAGATCAGCTAAGGCACATCTAAATTGCATAATCAATGGTGTACCCCTACGCTTAAGCAAGCTACGCGTAGCGACGAGCAAAAAAGAAGGCAATTGACTGATGACTATCATCAGTCAAAAGTTAACACAATTAGATATGCAATCTTTATGTGGAACAGCTTAAGAATATTTCACCAAACAAAAAGTCAACTGGAATACAATTGCTGCATCTAACCAGTTGACTTTTTTGGTGCGAGAGTTAAGTTGTCAAAAACAGACTTGATGAAATTATTTAAAATACTTAAAGTTAGTTGGGCCTGTGTAGCCAGAAATTTTCGCCAGTTCGTCTAGATTTTGCACACCGTTATAGGTTTTGCCATTGATGATCCAAGTAGGAAAACCTTGTATTTTTGCTGCTTGACACAATTCTGGTTTAGCTTTTGGACTATCAGCAGCACACTCTATCTTAATATTATCGTTGATAATCTGGTAAGCTTCTTTACCGAAAATTAGCTTTTGTTCGTGGCAGTGAGGACACCAATAAGCAACATATTCTTTAGCGCCTATTTTCACAAGATGGCGTGCTAACTCGATTTCTGCTTGACCTGATGTAGTGGTGATTTTCCAACCAAATTCGGGGTTAGGATCTTGCTTGGGAAAAAAGGATATCTTTTCTGGTTGTCCGGTAGTGGATGAGCCAGTTGAAGTATTCACCCCAGCATAAGCATATAAAGTGACAATCAGGGTTACCATCCCTACAATAACGGCAGTAAAAAAGATTTGTCCAAAATCTTGCCAATCACGACCAATAATAGTTAGTACCAAAAAACTCAGGGAAAATAAAGCTGAACTAATACAGTAAGGACACAAAGCTTTAATTTGGAATGCCAGCAAGTACATCAAATAGCCACTGAACACTGACATGGCGATCGCTCCTACCAACAATAACCACCATGTCAAGTTTTCCAGTTGTTTGCGACTATTATTTTCTCCTGCTTTTAACACCAAGGGAGCTAAAGCAAATATTGCCATACTGGTGTATGCCAATAATCCAAATAAAGCTAATGGCTGGCCAAAAACTGTTGCCCAAGGACTGGACAGTACATCATTACAGCCTTTGACACCAGCCTGTGCCACACAAGCTGCACTGCCTCCTGTTAGCTTTTCGATGGTGAGATAACCTGTCGTCAAGATACCAAGTCCAGCGATCGCGGCAATCAATAGACGCGACCATTTGTGAATCCAAGGGGTAGAACGGCGGCGAATCATAAAACTGCTGTTGGGAATTGGGGATTAGGGATTGGGGATTAGGGATTGGGGATTAGGGATTGGGGATTAGGGATTGGAAGAATCTATAACTATATATCTTTCCCAGTACCCAGTACCCAGTACCCAGTCCCCAGTCCCCAGTCCCCAGTACCTAAGAATGTAGCTTCACATGTGGTGCTGATGTGTTTTCACTTTTGGAATTCCAACTCCGACGTGCAGCTTCTACAAATTGACTGACGCGAATTGGATCAATTGGTTGCTCAATCCGACCTTGGCGTTTGAGGGAACTGGAAACAATCACACCATCTGCTGCCTGCATCAGTGTAGCAATATTCTCCCAATCGGCTCCACTACCAATGAATACTGGTGTGCCGTTTGCCGCACCAGAAGCTAGTTCTAAATCTTCTAGATTGGGGGGGCTACCTGTAGCCCAACCAGACAAAATCACTGCGTCTGCCAAACCTCTTTCAATTGTGTCTTTCACGGCAACTGTGAGATTTGGAGAACTCAAAGGGCGGGCGTGTTTTACCAACACGTCGGCCAGTATTTTGACATTGCAGCCTAATTCTCGCCGATAGCGGAGTAATTGATGCGCTTCTCCCTCGATTAATCCTTGGTCGGTTGCCATTACACCTGTCAGGACGTTAACGCGGATAAATTGTGCTTGCACACAACTGGCGATCGCCATTGCGCTTTTGGCGTCGTTCCGCAAAACGTTCAAGCCTATGGGCAATGTCACCAAATTCTGTATCCTTTGCACCACTACAGTCATGGCACTCACAACTGCTGGATCTACCTGATTTTTGGTAAACGGTGCATCAAAAAAATTTTCTACAATAATACCGTCAACGCCGCCACTTGCTAGGGCTGTTGCTTCTTGTTCAGCGCGGTCAATTACCGCTTTCAAGCTACCTCCCCAGCGGGGCGAGGTGGGCAGTGGCAGTAGGTGAACCACGCCAATAATCGGTGATCGAGTTTTAAATATCTGATATAAGTCCACGTCTTTAATCTGCTTTGCGGAGTCCAGAGTCAAACGATTTTAGATTTTGATTTGCCATTTTAGATTGACCCTGATCACAATGGTGCGGGTCTCCGTAGATTTTAAATTGACCAAGCCCCGTTGGTGTGGGGTGTGGGGAAGAGATAGCCCCAACAACTGCGATCGTTCGTTTACAGCCAGAGGGTTTTCCATAAGGAAAACCCTCTCCCCAAATCTTCAATTTGGGGCAATGCGGCAAAAGCCGCATTGGGCTGTAGGACGCGCTACGCGATCGTCACAAGCCCCGCCCTTTCAAGACGATTGCATTGGTCGAGGTTAATAGCCTCGACCAATGCTTTCCCTACACGCTACACCCTACAACCTGTTCGTGACAATTTTAGACTTGTTCCACCCAAGGGGCGGGGTATGAGTCGAAAAAACCAATCCAAAATCCCAACGGGAGAGGCAGTCCTATATCTTGGCTGTTGCCGAGATGGGAACTGGATTTATCAAGATGGGGGCTGCCTCACCAAAATCCAAAATTGCTAGTCAAAAGTTCATAGTTCAACAGTTTTTGACAATTGACCCTTGACCTTTGACTCTTAACTAGCTTGTGAAATGCGTTTGATGCTGTTCGGTTTCCTGCCTCTGCCGTAAGATGGAATTTGGCACAAAACCTCTCATAAGATATGTTAAGATAAAACCTGGCTACAAGAGGAGTTTGCCACTCACAAGACGCAAGGCAGCTTCCCGTGGTTTAGGCATCTTGCCCGCGCATTGTCGTTGGCCAGACCCAAACTTAAGGGTAGCATTACTGCTTTACTAGGCGTAGTCGCGAGCGCGATTTCCCTGAGGGTAGCGACTTCTCACAACAAGCCCTTTGGGCGGCTTCCCGATGGGTAAATTTACAACGCACACGCTTTTGGTAATGTAAAATACCAATAGGTGAATTGTTAAAAAAGATTACAAGTGTCAAATGTACCCATAGACACTTAACTTTACCCTGGGAAACAGACTAATAGTAGAAATATCATAACATGACCTCAAATCGTCAAGGTCATAGTCCACTACAGTTGCTAAAAGTGGAAAAATCATGCTTAGCGCTGTGATTAGAAGGGTGTTGTTCACAAAGGGCGATGAATTTGCTTTTTGTGTTTGAACAAGAGAAAAAAGAAAGAAAATTTTTCAAAATATGGGTGAAAAGCCAACAATTGCAATTTCTCACTTGGGCTGCGAGAAAAATCGAATTGATACAGAACATATGTTAGGACTGCTGGTAGAAGCAGGTTACAATGTAGATACAAATGAAGAGTTAGCAGATTACGTAATAGTCAATACTTGTAGTTTTATTGAAGCAGCAAGGGAAGAATCTGTCAGAACTTTGGTAGAACTGGCAGAAACCAATAAAAAAATCGTCATCACAGGCTGTATGGCCCAGCACTTCCAAGAGCAATTGTTGGAGGAATTACCGGAAGCTGTGGCTTTAGTTGGGACAGGCGATTATCACAAAATTGTAAATGTAATTGAGCGGGTAGAACAAGGAGAGCGGGTTAAACAGGTGAGTTTAGAACCCACCTACATAGCTGACGAAACTACACCGCGTTACCGCACTACAACTGAAGGAGTTGCCTACCTGCGGGTTGCAGAAGGTTGTGATTACCGTTGTGCATTTTGTATTATTCCCTACCTGCGAGGAAACCAGCGATCGCGTACTATTGAATCGATAGTTGCTGAAGCCGAGCAATTAGCAACTGAAGGTGTACAGGAAATTATTCTGATTTCCCAAATTACGACCAATTACGGATTGGATATTTACGGCAAACCGAAATTAGCCGAATTACTCCAAGCCCTAGGCAAAGTTGATGTACCGTGGATCAGGATGCACTATGCATATCCTACGGGTCTGACACCAGATGTGATAGCGGCAATTCAAGAAACACCTAACGTTTTACCCTATCTCGATTTGCCCTTACAACATTCTCATCCCGATATTCTCCGTGCTATGAACCGTCCCTGGCAAGGGCGTGTGAATAATGAGATTATCCATCGCATCAAAGCAGCGCTACCAACGGCAGTATTACGGACAACATTTATAGTTGGCTTCCCCGGAGAAACTCAAGCACACTTTGAACATTTATTAGAGTTTGTCCAGCAGCATGAATTTGACCATGTGGGTGTGTTTACATTTTCACCAGAAGAGGGAACACCCGCCTACAAGCTAGCCAATCAGTTGCCTCAAGCAGTGATGGATGAACGGCGACATCAACTGATGGAACTACAGCAGCCAATCTCTTGGCGCAAGAATCAGCAGGAAGTAGGCAAGACTGTTGATGTCCTGATTGAGCAAGAAAATCCTGAAAGTGGGAAATTGATTGGTCGTTCAGCGAGATTTTCCCCAGAAGTCGATGGTCAAGTCTATGTCGAAGGTGTGGCGAAGCTAGGAACCATCGTACCAGTAGCGATCCATAGTGCTGACACATACGACCTTTATGGTCAAGTTGTCAATAACTAAACTTGTCATTTGTCCCAAATCAAATGACTCATGACTAAATCAAAAAGCAAAATTAAACCTAGGAGATTTGATGAATCTTTCGTTTCAAGAATTAGGCATATCACAAGAACGTGCTGAGCTATTAGAAAAAATTGGCTTTACCACACCGACAAATATTCAAGCTCAAGCTATTCCCCAACTGCTAGCAGGACGGGATGTAGTGGGTCAATCCCAGACAGGAACAGGTAAAACAGCGGCTTTTTCCCTACCAATTTTAGAACGGCTGGATGTTCACACCAAAGCAGTGCAAGCACTGGTTTTAACACCAACCCGTGAGTTAGCAATTCAAGTTCACGATGCCGTTGCCCAATTTATGGGTCATGACGGATTGCGTGTGTTAGCAATCTATGGTGGTCAATCGATTGACCGTCAGATTTTACAACTCAAACGCGGTGTTCACATGGTCGTGGGCACCCCAGGACGAGTAATTGACTTACTCGATCGCGGTTGTTTGAAACTCGACCAAGTGAAATGGTTTGTGTTGGATGAAGCTGATGAAATGTTGAGCATGGGCTTTATCGACGACGTGGTGAAAATCCTTTCCCAAGCCCCTCAAGATCGTCAGACAGCTTTATTTTCAGCCACAATGCCGCCATCGATTCGCATGTTGGTGAACAAATTTTTGCGATCGCCCGCGACAGTCACAGTTGAGCAACCAAAAGCTGCACCCAATAAAATCAATCAGGTAGCTTATCTCATCCCTCGCCACTGGACAAAAGCCAAAGCTTTACAGCCAATTCTGGAAATGGAAGATCCAGAAACAGCTTTAATCTTTGTGCGTACCAGACGGACAGCCGCAGAACTCACCAGTCAACTGCAAGCTGCTGGACACAGTGTTGATGAATACCACGGTGACTTGTCCCAACAAGCACGGGAACGGTTATTAAGTCGATTCCGCAATCGTCAAGTACGCTGGGTAGTAGCCACTGATATTGCTGCACGCGGGTTAGATGTTGACCAACTATCCCATGTAATCAACTACGACTTACCTGATAGTGTAGAAACATACCTCCATCGGATTGGTCGTACTGGTAGAGCCGGTAAAGAAGGAACCGCAATTTCTTTAGTACAGCCCTTTGAACGGCGTAAACAGCAAATATTTGAACGCCATAACCGCCAAAATTGGCAATTGCTGTCGATTCCCACAAGGGCACAAATTGAAGCACGCCACATCAATAAATTGCAAGAACAAGTGGGAGAAGCCTTGACAGGTGAACGTCTAGCTTCATTCTTACCCATAGTCAGCGAACTCATTGAAAAATACGATGCTCAAGCGATCGCGGCAGCGGCATTGCAAATCGCTTACGATCAAACTCGTCCCGCTTGGTTGCAATCAGATGTAGACATTCCCCAAGAAGAACCCGCCGTACCCAAACCCAAAATCAACAAGCGCCGCGATGGTTCTGGTGAAAGAAGCCGTTCTAGTTGGGTAAAATCTGATAACGGTATCAGCGAAGATGAAACACGCGGTACTCCTAAGCCCAAACTGCGGACAAGCCGTCGTGAGTCTGTTGCACCTGTTAATCACAAGTTGGGTTCATCTACAGCTAAAGAATCAGCTTCGTAAGTCAAGAGTCATTAGTCATTAGTCATTAGTCATTAGTTAAAAATCAAGCGTAAAAAACTAATGACTTGAATGACTTTTATCAGCTTGTGGGAACATAGATACAGATGCATTCGCCGTGGTCTTATGTTCACTATCACAGACTTAGAGCAGCTACAAGCAGAGCATCCAGAATGGCAGATGGAACTGGTAGATGGGAATATAGTTGTTATGGGCCCATCGGACTATGAATCAGAAGAAATTGGTGCTGAGTTAATCAGATTACTCGGCAACTGGGTACGTCCACGAAAATTAGGACGAGTTACTGGTTCTAGTGCTGGTTTTATTCTGCCTGTATTAGAAACTGAAAACGGCAAAGAAGCTGGTAGCGAACAACGAAATCTTCGCGCTCCCGATGTGTCTTTTGTGCGTGCTGATAGACTGAAAAAGAGCCAGCGTGATTTTGTCGAGCTTGTACCTGACTTAATGGTAGAGATCAAATCTAAGTCAGACCGCATTAAACCACTAGTAGAAAAAATACAGCTATTTCTAGAACTTGGAACTACGGTTGGTATTTTAATTGACCCTGATAAATTGACGTTAACAGTCTACCGACTTAACGCTGAACCAATTGTTTTACAAAATAACGATAAATTGACATTACCAGAATTATTACCAGGTTGGGAACTCACAGTGTCAGAACTGTGGCCCCCTGTGTTTGAATAATTACAGCATATTTTATCTGAATGAGATACACAAGGGCAGACAGGATGCCCGCCCCACAAGATTTATCATAATTAACTGTACTTTGATTACTTGCAAAAGGCTGTGAATAATACTACAGCCAAGGGCGAGTAATTTTTTCTAGTTCCTTCACTTCATCATCGCTTAATCTCCAGCCTAATGCGCCTGCATTTTGTTGTACTTGTTGCGCTGTCTTGACTCCAGCGATGGGTATCACGTTTCCTTGAGCAATTAACCAGTTGAGTGCTACTTGGGCAGGAGTGCGATCGTATTTTTGCCCTAAGCTAGTTAATAAAGAGATTACTGGTGCTATTTTTTGCAACCCTTCTTTGTTAAAACGTGGGTCTACCCTTCTAGCACCAGTTGGTGTTTCAGCACTCTCAGGGGTGTATTTACCTGTGAGCAATCCTTGAGCTAAAGGACTGTATGCTAAAATTGTCACGCCTAATTCACGGGCAGTTTGGATAATACCCTCACTTTCAACTTGGCGAGTTAGCAAAGAGTAGCGTACTTGGTTAACTGCTAAAGGTACTCCACGGGCTGCTAATATTTGGTGCGCTTCTCGCATTTGGGCTGCTGAGTAATTACTCACGCCTACCGCGCCAATTCTACCCCGCTTCACTTCATCGGCGAGGGCATTCATCAGCGTTTCTTGACTTAATAAAAAAGTGAACGGCCAATGCACTTGATACAGTTCTACTCGCTCTAATTGTAGGCGTTTGAGACTGTCTGTTAAGGCATCAGAGACGGATTGACCTGTAAATCGCCACGGTAAAGGGCCAAATTTAGTGGCAATTTGCACGGGTTTTTGTGCTTGTTTGATAAATTGCCCTAGTAATTGTTCTGACAGCCCCAAACCGTAAATTTCCGCAGTGTCGAAGAAAGTCACACCAGCTTCTAAAGCTGCGGTAAAAGCTTCTTGCACTTGTTCTTCGCCGTAGCGATCGCCATAGCTCCAAAATAGTTTATCACCCCATGCCCAAGTGCCTATGCAAAGGGGTGTGACAACTGGGCCATTCTGCCCCAATGTGATGGTTTCCACGTTTGTAAGTTTTAATTTATTTACATTTCTTTACTTTTCTAGTGTAGCGTTAGAGACAAGATTGGGTATGGAGAAAAATTTTCTAAATCTTCAAGTTGTTGAAGTTGGATTTAGACTTGATAATGATAAGACTAGAGGAAAGACTGATGACCAGAGCAATTGGTCTAGAGGAAATTATTGCCCAAAAAGTAAAAACCTTATCAATAGAAAAGCAACAAGTTGTACTTGACTTTATAGAATTTCTGCAATTGAAATCACCATCAGTGGAGTTTAAGCATCATGATGGCACGCCAATGTCTGCTTTAGAAGCAGCGGGGGACTTAGTGGGCTGTGTGGATTCTGGGCCTGGGGATCTCTCGACAAACAAGGAGTATCTTAAAAGACCATTAGCAGAATGAAGCAAGCGGTACTAATAGATACAGGGCCAATAGTAGCTTTAATTAATCGTCGAGAGCAGTTTCATCAGTGGGTGACAAATCAGTTCAGACAGATTGAACCACCTTTGTTAACTTGTGAAGCAGTGATTACAGAAGCTTGTTTTCTTTTACAGAATGTGTATGGAGGTGAAGCAGCAGTAATTTCTTTTGTACAAAAGGGAATCATCCAGGTTCCATTTCGCCTGAGTGAAGAAGCTGTTGCTGTTTTTGAGTTGATGCAACGTTATCAGTCAGTTCCAATGTCTTTAGCAGATGCCTGTTTAGTGAAGATGGCAGAACTGTATCCTAAAAGTGAATTGCTGACATTTGATAGTGATTTTAGGATTTATAGGAAGAATCGTGAGCAATTAATTTCTACGATCATGCCAGAGAATAGCTGAATAGAGGATTAACTGAGAGCTTGCACCATTCTCAATTTTTCAATTATTACCTACACACAAGTTAGAACACCAGAGCGATCGCCTGGAGAATCTTGAAAAGGAGAATTGAGGGTTTGAAAGATTTCTTGCGTAAGTTTTAAGGAAAATAAACCCTGTGGTTATGAATGAATATTCTGTCGTTACCAATGATTATTCATTTATAAGGAACCTTTAAGCTGTGGTTACCACGGCTTAAGCTGTGGTTATGGATGAATATTCTGTCGTTATATCAATTCCAAAAATATTTGCAACACATAAATCAGCTGTAGGGGCGTACAGCTGTACGCCCCTACCGATGTATCTGTATTAGGTATTTTGTGAAATGGTATGACATCTTGCACTCGCTTTATTGCAATTACAGTGCAATAGGCAATGCTGAAACTTTGCTTAAACCTAATTATTACGTTGTCGGTATTGCCCACCCTAGAATTACTAAAAATTGTGCCAGATATGAAATATAAAGCAGCAAGAGTATAATGATTTGGCCGTAAACAACATAATTTGTAATTTTTGATCAACCAACTGCACAAACTTTACAAAAAACTTGATCATTATGAAGTTTATATGAAACTTTGCTTAACTGTCTTAACTGTCTTAACTGTCCTTGAACCCCTTTTTGAGTCATGTTAACTTACTGACGTTCCCACTAAAAAATTGAAACCATGACTGACAAATACTCACAAATTTGGAGAACAGTAAAGAAGTGTTTCTCTTTGGCACTAGTTTTATTCATTTCAGTTGCTTTATCAGTTACGGCCCCTGATACAGCTTTAGCAGAAGACTTCGGTGATTTAGTATTTTATGAAGGTAACGATTGTAAACAAGACATAGTTTTTACGTACAATTCGGAAGCTTCCGCTGATGATAATTGTCAAACTTCTGGAACAGGTTGTTACGGTGATAACGATGAAGCTAGGTCTTTATTAATTACAGGTTTTGCAAACCCCGGTACTAGAATTAAAGTCTTTGATTCCACTAGTGCAGATACAACTGATGACTATACAGTTATAGACATATTGCCTGACTTACCACTTGAAGGCACTTGTGTTGGCACTTTTGAGCAAACTCAGCAAAGGTCTGGTTATAAAGTGGCTCACGTTCACAAAGATGGTTTAGATGGGCAAGTTTCTCACGTTACAGTGCAACCATAATAGTTTGAATAGTCTGCCAAGGTATTTTTAATAGATAGGGGAAAGGGTAAAGCTTTTAAACCCTTCCCCTTTTCCCTTTGGTCAGTCTCTATCTGTTAATATTTGCGTGGTGAACTATTAGTTAAGACACCAAAAATTAATGTCTTTGTGCCTTCGTGTCTTTGTGGTAGATATATTGAACCACAAAGACACAAAGACACAAAGGGTACTACTGAGCTTGTGGTGAAATTTCCAAAATTTCTAAAAGCGATCGCACCATCACTTTACTCACAAGTTGATTGCCTTGCAAGTTGAGATGAATATGATCTTGGTACAAGGCTTTGGCGTTGGGGGTTGAGTTGAATATTGGTAAAAAATCTATATAATTAATTTGCTGAATCTTAGTAAATTCATTTAGGCGTTGACGTGCTTTAATTTCATAATCGCGGGGGCCTGGTTCGCCAATTTCTCGTAGTAAGGGAGTCATAACTAGCAATAATTTGCTATTACTTTCACGAGTAAGTGCGTGAATTTTAGCTATTGCTTCTAGATTAAACCCCACGCGATCGCCTGCTTCTTGTTGCACTGCTTTCATTTCTGGAATTGGCTTTTGCTTGTGAAGATAACGCTGCCACACTTCCACGCTTGCTAAAGGTGGTTTACTATCTGGATAGTTGCGATCGCGTCCCACAGGTAAAGAAGTGGGTGCTGTAGCAAATAAATCATCGGTATTAATTAATAGCACTACTGCCTGAGCATTAAAATTGCCAAACCTTTGTAAATAAGCTAATTCGTTTCTTGGCCCCCAAGAATTTGCTGAAGCATTTAATACTTCAAATTGTTGATAATTACCAGTTTCTACTGAGGAAGCCATGATCAGGCTAGAAATCGTATTTGCTTGATCTGTCCACCAGCCACCATTAGCGATAGAATCTCCCAGCAGTAGCACTCGTAATGTGGAGGGTGTAGGCGTTTTTGTAATCGGCCCACTCCGCATAGAATATTCGTTAATTTCAATGCGATTCCCAAAGCGACGAGTGCGTTGGTTAGGGGCTAACAAATAACCAATCTCGTCGTCACTAATATAAATCAGGGGATTACCAAAACCAAACAGCGATCGCAGTCCTGTCTCTATCACCACCAATAATCCCACAACCACCGCCAAAATTACAATCAGCGCTACTTTCACTTACCAACACCCTCCATAACTCATACTGTTTCACCACACTCAGCACTCAGCACTCCACACTCCACACTCACACTCACACTCAGCACTCCACACTCCACACTCAGCACTCAGCACTCCACACTCCACACTCAGCACTCAGCACTCAGCACTCAGCACTCCACACTCCACACTCCACACTCCACACTCCACACTCCACACTCAGCACTCAGCACTCAGCACTCAGCACTCCACACTCCACACTCAGCACTTTGTCATTTGTATCAAGATAGTCTCTCTATCTGGAGTCATAAGTAAATTTGTGGATGAATTTGTTGCAAAGCTTAAACAAAATATTATTAGTTAGTTTGCTCTATATGCGAATGAAAGGACTACAATCAAAACGGATAAATTAGCCCTGTAATAGAGGAGGATTACGAAGCTATGTCCGACTTAAATCGAGGTATTATGAAATTTAAGGGCGCAGACTCCCCAAGAGCAGTCACTATCTCTACTGTGTTACTACTGGGTTCGATTGCCGCCCTGATTATTTGGGCGCTGCAAGCTGCCTATGCGCTAAACTAAAACCGTTAGTAGCTTTATCAGGACACTGGCAAAACAATCTCTGTTTGGGCCAAGTGTCCTGCAAGCAAATATTAAAATCAAAGCACCCTCACAACCATCAAAAAATTTCAGAAAACTTTTATAATGAAAGATTTGAAATTTGAGGTGGAAAATGAGTCTAAAGTCACAACACTTGCTACAACTTTGGAAACCAAAGCAACGCAGCGCCACCAAAATCGACAATGATTGAACTTTGGGGTGCCTTAGTTATTTTAATTGCTTGCCCCCTCTTGGGTGCGTTACCAGTAATTGCCTGGATTACCTACGCTATCAAGCGCAAGCAGCTGGCAAAAGTTGGCACTAAAAATATCAGTGTGTCAGCTGCTTTTTACCACGGCGGTACACTGGTAGGAATATTGGCAGTTGTTTCAGAAGCTTTAAAAGGAATTGCGGCTGTTTTACTAGCGCGTGTTTTTTTTAAAGATGGATCGTCTTGGGAAATAGTTGCCCTGATTGCCCTAGTATTAGGTAGATACTGGATGGGTAGGGGTGCGGGTACGACAAACGCCGCTTGGGGTTTTCTGGTACACGATCCACTAGTAGCTGTCTTCACAAGTTTTTTTGCACTGATCAGCTTTATAGTTCTGCAATCCCGACAACTGGTAAAATATGCAGTCTTATTTTTATTTCCTTTGTGTGTGATTATCCTGCACGCTGACGATTTTCCGAGAATCACTGCTGCTATTGCTTTAGCTGCATTGCTAGGGTGGATTTATACACGTATTCCTGATGATTTGAATTTATCAGGTCAAGAGGTCGAACCAGACTCCCAAGCAGCCTTTGAATATTTGCGTGGTAGTAGTGAAATTTTGACTCTTGATGAAGAGTTGGATGTCGCCTTAGTAGGGCAAAAGGCAGCTAAACTATCTCAAATTAAGCGATGGGGTTATTCAGTACCCAAAGGGTGGATACTTACCCCAGCAGACGATCCCCAAGAGTTGATTGATATTCTCCAACCTTCAGATTTATCTCCTTTAGTGGTGCGTTCTTCCGCCATTGGGGAAGACTCAGAACATGCTTCCGCGGCTGGGCAGTATGAGACAGTGGTTAATGTTACTAGTAAACAGCAATTGCAAGCAGCGATCGCAATTGTCCGCGCTTCCTACAATCATCCATCAGCTGTACAATATCGCCGCGATCGCAATTTACCAGATGCAGCAATGGCGGTGCTGGTACAACAACAAGTCCAGAGTGTTTATTCGGGAGTCGCTTTCAGTCGCGATCCCATCACTCAACAAGGGGATGCGATCGTTATTGAAGCACTTCCAGGTAGCCCGACGCAAGTTGTCTCTGGAAAATTTACACCAGAACAATATCGCGCTTTTGTTGTGGAATCAGAAAATATTTCCTCTGTGCATTTAGAGGGGACAGGACAAGTACCACAAGCTTTAATTAAACAAGTTGCCTATTTAACCAGACGCATCGAAAAACGTTATCACGGCATTCCCCAAGATATTGAATGGAGTTATGACGGTCAGACTCTTTGGGTATTGCAAACTAGACCAATTACCACCTTGCTACCCATCTGGACGCGCAAAATCGCTGCGGAAGTCATTCCTGGTGTGGTTCAACCGTTAACTTGGTCAATTAATCGCCCTTTGACTTGTGGAGTTTGGGGTGATCTTTTTAGTGTAGTCTTAGGCGATCGCGCTTTTGGATTAGATTTCACAGAAACAGCAACTCTGCATTACTCTAGAGCATATTTTAGTGCATCTCTCTTGGGAGAGATATTTCTGCGGATGGGATTACCGCCGGAAAGTCTGGAGTTTTTAACCAGAGGCGCGAAAATGAGCAAACCGCCTTTGCAGTCAACTTTGCAGAATTTGCCAGGATTGTTGAAACTGCTGAAGCAGGAAATCAATTTAGAAAAAGACTTTAAGCAGGATTATAGCAAGCTGTTTATTCCTGGTTTGTCACAATTAGCTCATGAATCCATAGCAGAACTAGAACCAGCCCAACTATTAGAAAGAATAGATATTACCCTAGAATTGCTGCGTCGTGGGACTTATTACAGCATTTTAGCTCCCTTGAGTGCAGCATTAAGACAGGCAATTTTTCGGGTAAAAGATACAGAAATTGACAACAGCGTCACCCCAGAAGTAGCAGCATTGCGATCGCTGAGTGCTTTAGCCGCAGATGCCAAACAAATATTACCATTATGTGAACCAGATCAAATCTTTGAACAGTTGGGGCAAACTCAACAAGGACAAAAGATTTTATTTGATTTTCAAGAACTGCTAGAAGATTACGGCTATTTAAGTGATGTGGGTACTAACATTGCCGTTCCCACCTGGAAAGAAGAACCACAACTAGTAAGACAGTTGTTTATACAGTTGATTCAGGGGAATCAGCCAGAAACAGGAGGAATAGACCCGATAAATCGCCTTTTCTCAAAAAAACGCAAGCGTGGCATTGTGCAACGGCGTGTAGATATTAAAGGACGAGTAACAGAAGTTTATTCTCGGTTATTAGCTGAATTACGCTGGAGATTTGTCGCTTTAGAAAAAATTTGGATCAAGTCTCGCTTGCTTAGGGAACCAGGAGATATCTTTTTTCTGGAGTTAGAGGAAGTGCGGCGGATAGTTGCAGACCCTGAGTGTGAGTTAAGCCAAGAATTGAATGAGATAGTGCAATCCAGGCGATCGCAATTTGTCCAAGATAGCCAATTTACCCAAATCCCCATTTTAGTTTACGGCAATACACCGCCTCATCCTCTAGCCCCCTCCGTAATCTACTCTGACCAAATATTACAGGGGATTCCCGCTAGTCACGGACAAGCCGAAGGACGGGTAAAGGTGGTACGGGATTTACAAGAATTGCCAGAAATAGACCGTGAGACAATATTAGTAGTACCTTATACAGATTCAGGTTGGGCACCATTGTTAGTTAGAGCAGCAGGATTGATTGCTGAGGCTGGTGGACGGCTTTCTCATGGTGCGATCGTTGCTCGTGAGTATGGGATTCCTGCAATTATGGATGTTAAAGGTGCTACTTGGATTTTACAAGATGGTCAACGGGTACGCATTGATGGCTCTAGGGGTATTGTGGAACTATCTAACGATTTGAGACCAGAATCATAATAATTCGTAATTCGTAATTCGTAATTCGTAATTCGTAATTCGTAATTCGTAGAGGTGCAATACCTTATACCGTTTCACTTTAAATTTGATAGAGATGGCAAGCAGGGGGAGCAGGGGAAGCAGGGGAAGCAGGGGAAGCAAGAGAAGTGAATTGTATCAATAATTTCGTGAAATGGTATTACACTCTACTCAAACACTACACCCTTATCCCAATCTGCTATGATTGCCACTTCTCTTAATGACTTACCAGAAGAGTCTGTTTCTCACAATCCCGAAATCACCAAAAAGGTGATGTTGCGCTTCGGCGATTTACCTTATCTCACCAACTTTTCTCAAGCACGTTTTTCTCCCGGACAAACCGCATCAGCACACGCGCATCAAGATATGTGTGAAGTCTTTTTTGTGCAAGCTGGTGCGGGAGTGATTCGTGTTGACAGCAAAGAATATCCCCTGCTTCCAGGAAACTGCATAGCCATAGAACCAGGAAAAGTTCACGAAATTATCAACAGTGGTTCAGATGAACTTGTTCTCACCTACTTCGGTTTACAAGTCTCTTAAAAGTTAGGAGTTAGGAGTTTAGAGTTAGGAGTTAGAAGTTTGAATGCAGAATTTAACAATGCCCAATGCCCCATACCCCATGCCCCATACCCCATGCC